>NZ_QMKS01000009.1:0-1242801 GCF_003290055.1 Ralstonia sp. GX3-BWBA
GCCGTCAACGTGCCCCAGGTCGGGCTGGACAGGCCGACGTACGAACGGCGATTAAACAGCGCGTCACCGTTGGTTTTGCCTTGCGCCGCGCCAAAGCCGGACTCCAGCCGGAAGACCGCCTGCAGGCCACCGCCCAGATCCTCCTTGCCCATGAACCCGAACATGCTGGTCCCCCACTGGTTGTCGGCGGCGCGCCAGAGGCTGCCGCCCGGGGAGGTCGCGGTGGGGGCGACGTTGTTCTGGTAGTCGATGCCGCTGGCGACGCGGCCGTACAGCGTGACGTTGGTTTGTGCATGCGCGGCGCCAGCGGCCGCGCACACGATTGCCGCGCACAGCGGCCAAGTTACCCGTTTCTTCATTGTCATCTCCTCTCTCTGGTGTCATGCCGGCCACGGCCGGAATTGCTGCTACTGCGGTTGCTGTTGCAAATCGAAAATGCGGCTCATCGGTATCCACTTCTGCCCCGCGGGCGTCCAGGGGGTGGGCGCCTGAAACTGCCACATCAGCGCTTCCCATTCGCGGATCTTCGGGTCCGTGTCGGTGGCAAGCGCCATGCGCTCGGCGTCGTAGATGGCGTCGTCGGTATCCATCAGCATCACCATGCGGGTTCCCAGGCGATAGATCTCCATGCCGATCACGCCGTGCACGCGCAGGTGGCGGGCGACTTCCGGCCAGATGCGTTGATGGTGGGCTTCGTACGTGGCGATGAGCGCCGCGTCGTCTTTCAGATCCAGAGCGAGGCAGTAGCGCATGGCAACCTCACGTCAGGGCACGGTCGAGGTGCGTATAGCCACCATCGACAAATACCCACTGCCCCGTCGTGTGGGAGGCCTGCGCAGAGAGCAGGAAGACCGTGGTACTGGCAATCTCGTCGGCGGTGGTCATGCGATGACCGAGCGGGATCTTCGACGTAATTGCTGCGAGCTTGGCATCGGGGTTGTCGAACGTGGCAATCCAGCGTTCATACAGCGGCGTCAGTACCTCCGCCGGAATGACCGCGTTGACGCGCACGCCATCCGGCGCCAGCGATGCCGCCCATTCCCGAGTGAGCGACAGCTGTGCACCCTTCGCGGCGGTGTACCCGCTCGTATTGCCTTGCCCCGTCAACGCCGTTTTCGACGAGATATTGACGATGGCCCCTCGGCTCGCTTTCAGGTGCGGCAGGCACAGATGTGCCATGACGTAGTAATGGATCAGGTTCTTCTCAAGCGAGCGCACGAAGGCGTCCCGGCCCGCGTCCAGCCCAACGCTGTCGTTGATGCCGGCGTTGTTGACAAGACCATCGATATGTCCGAACTCGCGCACGGTTTCGTCCACCATGCCGCGGCAATCGACCTCATCTTCCAGGTCGAACTGGAAGAAGCGCGCCTTCGGCTGCCGGCGCATCAGCTCGGCTTCAAACGCCGGCGCCATCGGGCTCTTGCCACAGATGACGGGGATGGCCCCTTCGGCCGCCAATTGCAGCGAAATGGCCGCGCCAATGCCGGCTGCGCCGCCCGTGACGATTACGACTTTGTCTTGCAGATGCAAATCCATGGTTCAAGCCTTGAGTTGCAGGTTGTAGCAGCGGGCGGCGGTGCCACCCCAGAGGTCGGCGCGTTCAGTGGCGCTCAGTCGCTCTTCGGCCCAGACATGCAGCACGTCGTACACCGTGCCGTATGACGCCGCCAATTGGCACACAGGCCAATCCGACCCAAACATCACGCGGTTGGGACCGAACACGTCGAGTGCCACGTCAAGGCATTGGCGCGCGTGCTGAACGTCGCGCACGGTCACGCCTTTTCGCCAGTCGGCTTCAGTCAGCAGGCCGGAAAGCTTGCAGGCGACGTGCGGCATGTCCTTAAGTGGCGCAAGCGCAGCCCGCCACCTTGCCAGCGCCTGCGCATCACGCTCGAACGCTTCAAGCGGCGGCTTGCCCAGGTGATCCAGCACCAGCAAGTGACGATCGTGCCGGCCGCAGAAATCCACGGCGGGCTCCAGTTGGTGGCCAAACACCAGCACGTCGTACGTGTAGCCCCAGAGCTGCAACAAAGCGACGCCTTGTTCGAACGCCGGGTCCAATAGAAATGCGGCAACGTCCGGTTCGTCCTGCACGGTGTGCCGGAAGCCGACCAGTTTGTGCTCACCGCTCCTGGCTTCGAGGCGAGCCTCAAGATCGGCGGCATGCAAGTCTTCCCAGCCGACCACGCCGACAATCCAGTCGTGCGCAGCGGCGAGGCCCAGCAGAAAATCCGTCTCCTCACGCACCCTGCGCGCCTGCACGGCAATCGCAGCGTCCAGGCGTTGCGCGCGCAGTTCGGGCAGCAAGTTGGCAGGCAGGCGGTCTTCGGCCAGAGCTTCCATGCCGGGGCCGATCCAGGAATACGCCTCGGGTTGATAGCGCCAGAAATGCTGGTGCGCGTCTATTCGTGGCACGGGCAGCGCAGGTACCGTCATCGCATCAGCCTCGGAAGCGGTACTGCTCGAGCGATGCCGGTTTCATCGTGATGGAGAAACCCGGTGCCTGCGGCGGCAGATAGGCGGCGTTGCGTACCACGCAGGGGTCGACAAAGTGCTCGTGCAGGTGGTCGACGTACTCGACCACGCGGCCTTCGCGCGTGCCCGACACGCAGATGTAGTCGATCATCGACAGGTGCTGCACGTACTCGCACAGGCCCACGCCGCCGGCATGCGGGCACACCGGCAAGCCGTACTTGGCGGCCAGCAGCAACACAGCCAGGATCTCGTTCACACCGCCCAGCCGGCACGCGTCGATCTGCACGACATCGATGGCGCCGCGCATGATGAACTGCTTGAAGAGAATGCGGTTCTGGCACATCTCGCCGGTCGCCACCTTGACGGGGGCAACGGCTTCGCGAACCTTGCGATGGCCTTCCACATCGTCCGGGCTGGTCGGCTCTTCAATGAACCACGGCTTGGCGAAACCGAGTTCGCGCACCCAGTCGATGGCCTCCTTGACCTCCCAGACCTGGTTGGCATCGATCATCAGCTCGCGGTCCGGCCCGAGCACTTCGCGCGCGATCGAGACGCGGCGAATGTCGTCCTTCAGATCGCGTCCGACCTTGAGCTTGATATGGCGGAAACCGCTGTCGACGGCCTCGCGGCAGAGGCGGCGCAGCTTGTCGTCGTCATAGCCAAGCCAGCCGGCGGACGTGGTGTAGCACGGGTAGCCTTCCTGCTCCAGCGTGCGAATGCGGTCGGCCTTGCCGGGCGCCTGCTTGCGCAGCAGGTCGAGCGCTTCTTCGGGCGTGATGCCGTCGGTGATATAGCGGAAGTCGATGCAGCGCACGAACGCTTCCGGTGTGAGATCGGCCACCAGGCGCCACAGCGGCTTGCCTTCGGCCTTGGCCCACAGATCCCACGCTGCATTGACGACGGCGCCCGTCGCCAGATGGATGGCGCCCTTGTCCGGGCCGATCCAGCGCAACTGGCTGTCGGACGTGACGTGGCGCCAGAAGCGGCCCATGTCTTCACGAATCCAGTCGAGATCCAGCCCTTCCACCAGATGACGCATCGCCTCGATGGCAGCGCAGCACACCTCGTTGCCGCGCCCGATGGTGAAGGTCAGGCCGTGGCCTTCCAGGCCCGGCTGGTCAGTCTCCAGGATCACGTAGGCCGCGGAGTAATCCGGGTCCGGATTCATCGCGTCGGAGCCATCGAGATGCTGGGAAGTCGGAAAGCGTACGTCCAGCACGCGCAGGGATCGGATGATGGTCATGAGTATCGTGTTCGGGATTGCGGAATGCGTGCCCTTCAGCCTTGCGCGTTCACCGTGCGCTGGCACTGCTCGCCCAAGCCCTGGATGCCCAGGCGCATGGTCTGGCCGGCGCGCAGATAGACCGGCGGCTTCTGCCCTAGCCCCACGCCCGGCGGGGTGCCGGTGGAAATCACATCGCCCGGTTGCAGGCTCATGAAGCGGCTCAGGTAGCTCACCAGATGCGCCACGCCAAACACCATGGTCGACGTCGATCCGTTCTGGTAGCGATGCCCGTCCACCTCCAGCCACAGATGCAGCGCTTGCGGGTTGGGCACCTCGTCTGCGGTGACCAGCCACGGGCCGATGGGGCCGAAGGTGTCGCAGCCCTTGCCCTTGTCCCACGTGCCGCCGCGCTCGAGCTGGTATTCGCGCTCCGACACATCGTTGATGACGCAGTAGCCCGCCACGTGCGCGAGCGCATCCGCCTCGCTGATGTACCGGCCGCCCTTGCCGATCACCACGCCAAGCTCGACTTCCCAATCGGTCTTCACCGAGCCACGCGGTATTTCAACGTCATCGTCCGGGCCGCAGATGGCGCTGGTCCATTTGCCGAAGACGACCGGCTCGGCCGGCACTTCGGCGCCAGTTTCAGCAGCATGGTCGGAGTAGTTCAGCCCGATGCAGATGAACTTGCCCACGTTGCCCACGCAGGCGCCCAGGCGCAGGCCCGCTTGCGGCGTGCCATCGACGATGGGCAGGCGGCTGATGTCCAGCGTGCGCAGGTGAGCCAGGCTCTCGGGCAGCAGCGCAGCGCCGCCGATGTCGTCAATCACGGCGGACAGGTCGCGCACTTGCCCTTGTGCATCGAGCAGGCCGGGCTTTTCCTGGCCCTTGGGGCCGTAGCGGAGGAGTTTCATCGTGTTGTCTTTGTGGACTGCAATCAAACAAACCAATCAGTTGGACCAGCCGCCGTCGATCACGCAGCAAGTGCCGGTCGTGAAGCGGGACTCATCCGAAGCCAGGTAGGTCGCCAGCGCGGCGATCTCGTCTGTCGTGCCGACGCGGCCCATCGGCTGGCGCGCAACGAAGGCTGCGCGGACGGTGTCGATCGGCACGTTCTGTTCCTGCGCTTGCGTGTCAATGCGCTGCTCGAGCGAGGGAGACTCCACCGTGCCCGGGCAGATGGCGTTGCAGCGAATGCCGCGCGCCACAAAGTCGGCGGCAATCGCCTTGGTCATCCCGATGACAGCGGCCTTGGTCGTGCCATACACGAAGCGGTTCGGCACGCCCTTCACGCTTGATGCGGCAGAGGCCATGTTGATGATCGACGCGCCGCCGTTGTCCAGCATCTTCGGCAACAGCGCACGCGTCAGGCGGTACATCGATGTCACGTTGAGCTGCCACGAGAACGCCCAGTCGTCCTCCGAACATTCGAGGATGCTGCCGGGGTGCACGAAGCCCGCGCAGTTGAACAGCGCATCGAAAGCAGCTTCTTCGTGTGCCAGGATGGCAACGGCATTGGCGTCCGTCACGTCCAGGCGCAAGGTGCGGACGCCGGCGGTCTCCGCCAGCGTGGCCAACGCCTCTGCATTGATATCGGTGGCGAGCACCTGCGCGCCCTCTCTTGCAAACATCATCGCGCTCGCCCGGCCAATACCCTGCCCAGCCGCCGTCACGAGGATGCGTTTTCCTTGGAGTCTCATTGCGTCTGCGTTCCGGCGCGGGCCACGTTGGCGGTGGCCCATTCCGGCAATGGAGTTAAAACACTGCGCCGTTCAGGAAAGGGATTCAGCCGGCATGGCGGCGAACGACGCTCCGCCATGCCCCTTGTTGCGATGAATCGTCAGTACAGGACGTTCTTGGCCTCAGGCGAATCGAGGTTCTGCTTGTTGACCATCATCACGCCCGTGTCGACCTGCTTCTGTACGGGCTTCTTCTCGATCACGCTGACGACCGTTTCGATGCCCTTGTAGCCCATCTGGTACGAGCTTTGGACGGCGATTGCGCGGATCGTGCCGTCGCGCACGAAGCCCTGCAGGTCCTGGTTGCCATCAAAGCCGATGGCCGCCACCTTGCCGCTCTTGCCCGACTGCTGCAGCGCGCGCCCCATCCCGACCGCCGTTGGTTCGTTCGCACCAAAGATGCCCTTCAGATCGGGATTGGCGGCCAGCACGTCCGTCGTCTGGTTCAGCGCCGTTGCCATTTGCGATTGCGAGTAGAACGGCCCAACGATCTGCAGCTTCGAATGCGCCTCGATGTATTTCTTGAAGCCGCCCACGCGGCCGATTTCGGACCCCGCGCCCGGCACATAAGACATGATCGCGATCTTGCCGGTCTGGCCGACGGCCTCGATCATCGCCTTCGCGCACAACTCACCCGCCTTCGCGTTATCGGTCGACAGGAACGACTGGTAATACTGCTTGCCTGAATCGGACACCATCGAGTCGATCAGCACCACCGGGATGTGCGCTTCCCATGCCTTCTTCATCGCCGGCACCAGCGCATCCGGGTCTGACGGCGCGAGGACAATGCCCGCGACATGCCGGTTGACCGCGTTCTCGACCATGTTCACTTCGTCGGCAATGGCCGATTCTGCTGCCGGCCCCTGGAAGGTCATCGTGTAGCCCTTCGCGTTGCCCATGGCGGCCGTCGCGCCCTTCTGAACGTTCTGCCAGTAGTTGGAATTTGCCGATTTCACGATCACGGCAATTTCACCGCCTGCCGCCTGCGCATAGGCAGAGAACAGTGCACACGTTGCTGCAACCACCGCCAGTACGGAAAACTTCTTCATGTCTCACTCCTTGGTTTTGGTTTGAACTTCTCGACTCACAACTTGCGGTTTCTGAGCTGATCGATCCAGACGGTGCCAAGGATGACCACGCCGATGATGATCTGCTGGATAAAACTCGATACGCCGTTCATGTTGAGCCCGTTGCGCAACACGCCGATCACGAACGCGCCAATGGCCGTGCCCGAGACCGTTCCGACACCGCCCATCAGCGACGTCCCGCCGATGACGGCGCTGGCAATCGCATCAAGTTCGTACATCACGCCCTCGTTCGGTTGTGCGGTCACGAGGCGAGACATCAGCACGCACCCGGCCATCCCTGCCAGCAAGCCCGATAGCACATACGTGAACAGCTTCACGCCTTGCACATTTACACCCGACAAGCGAGCTGCTTCGGCGTTCGAGCCGACTGCATAGATGTGGCGACCCAGTGAAGTGCGTGAGAGCAGCACGGAGACAGCGATGAACAGCGCAAGCATGATCACCACCGGGTAAGGAATGCCGGGGAAGACCGTGTCCGGAAAGCCGTCTGCCCCGATGTGCGATATGCGGAACAGTGCGCCGTTGCCGAGTTCGCCGAAAGCATCTCCCAGGCCTGAGACAGGACGGGCGCCCGTGATCTGCAGGGCCACGCCGCGCGCCACCAGCATCATGCCCAGCGTGGCAATAAAGGGCGGCAGGCCCATCCTGGTGATACAGATGCCGTTGACCCATCCGCACACGCCGCCAACCAGCACGCCGGCCAGCATGGCAATCGGAACAGGTACGCCCATCTTGACGAGCAAGGCCGCCACCACGCCAGAGAGCGCCAGCACCGAGCCCACCGACAAGTCGATGCCACCGGTGATGATCACGCACGTGGCGGCGACGCCCAGGTAGGCAATCGACGTGACCTGCAGTGCGACGGTCATGAAGTTGCCGACCGAAAAGAAGGCCGCGCTGGTTGCGGAAAACGCAATCACAAGTGCCACCAGGCTACCGAGCGCTGCAAACTTTTGGATCAGGTCCCGATGGTGTTGCTTGCTCTGCTTTTTCACGGCCTGCGGCTGATCTGATGTCATTTCAAGCATGTGTTCTTCCTGATGCGTAATGCAGAATTTCTTCCTGGTTTGTCTTCCGTGTTTCCAGGACTGCGGTAATGCGGCCTTCATGAAAGACGGCAATTCGATCTGTCATGCCCAGCAGTTCCGGCAGCTCCGAGCTGATCAACACGACACCGACACCGTCGGCGGCGAGTTCGTCCATCAGCCCATAAATCGCGTACTTGGCGCCGACGTCGATGCCCCGCGTCGGCTCATCGAAAAACAGGATGCGCGAACCGCGATACAGCCATTTGCCGATCACGATCTTCTGTTGATTGCCGCCTGAGAGATTGCGCACCGTCTGCCCGACAGACGGCGTGCGGATGTTCAGCTCGCGCACGTAGCGCTGCGCCACGGCGGTCTCTTCGGAAAAGCGCAGAAAGCCATGCGATGAAATCGCCCGGACATTGGCCAGGGTGATATTCACGGCCACCGGCATCGACAACGCCAGACCGTCCTTCTTTCTGTCTTCTGACAGGTAGGCAATGCCTTGCCGGATGGCCTCGCGCGGGGAGCGGATCGTGACCGGCGTGTCGCCCAGCTTGATCGATCCGGAATCGAGCCGTTCCGCTCCGAAAATGGCACGCGCCACCTCCGTGCGCCCCGCGCCCATCAAGCCGGCAAAACCGAGAATCTCGCCCTTGCGCAGCTCGAACGACACCGGGCCGAAGACGCCTGCGCGGCTCAGTGCGTTCACGCGCAACAACACCTCGTCGGTCGGTACCGATTTGCGCGCGGGAAAGACATCGTCCAGTGAGCGGCCGACCATCCGCGCGACGATCTCGTTAACACTGGTGGAAGCGAAATCGCTCGTGGCGATATGGCGGCCGTCACGGAGCACCGTCACGCGATCGACGATCTCGGCCATCTCATCCAGTCGGTGCGAGATGTAGAGAATCGCCACGCCATCGGCGCGCAACTCCTTGATGATGCGAAACAGCTGAACAGTTTCGGATTCCGTGAGCGAAGACGTGGGCTCGTCCATGATCAGCACACGCGCGTTGAGCGAGAGCGCCTTGGCAATCTCCACCATCTGTTGCTGCGCGATCGACAGCGCGCTGACCAGCGTGGTCGGCTCGACGGCCAGACCGATCCGCTGCAGATAGCTCCGTGCGTTAGTGTTGAGCTTGCGGTAATCAATGAACGGGCCGCGCTTGGGCTCGCGCGCCAGGAAGATGTTCTCTGCCACCGACAGATGCGGCACGAGATTCAGCTCCTGATGGATGATCGCAATGCCGGCCGCCTGCGCCTCGGATGTCGACGCAAACCGCACCGCTTCACCCCGGTACGAGATGACGCCATCGTCTGCGGTGTACTGGCCGCTGATGATCTTCATCAGGGTGGATTTGCCGGCACCGTTCTCGCCGCAGACGGCATGGACTTCGCCCACGCGCAGATCCAGATCCACACCATCCAGCGCAACGACGCCGGGAAAGCGTTTGCCGATGCGCTGCAAGCAAAGAATCTCTTGCAACATCGACGATCTGGAGCTGCTTACGTGCGTGGGCACGGCATCAGCACTGCTCATCGTGGTCTCCGTTGTGTTGCGAGGCTCTGATCTTCCGCTCGACGCACTGGTAAGTCCAGTTTGGAGCGATTCGAGCAAGCCAAGCATTTTTTGGTCAAACCAATATCACTTATAACGTACCTGCCTGACCACTAGTGCAAACCCTGAAGTGTTGCTGACACCAGTCTAGACAACGGCTGGCGGTGCCCATGCTAGACTCGAAGCACATCCATGCGCGGCAACGCCCGCGCCAAAAAACACACCACAATGAAGCAGACAGAGCCAAAGCGGCTTTACCAATCTGTAGCCGCGCAGATTCTCGCGCTGATCCAACAGGAAAAGCTCGGACCGGGCACACGCTTGCCTCCCGAGCGCGAACTGGCGCAGACGCTGGGCGTATCGCGCCCGTCGCTGCGCGAGGCATTGATCGCCCTGGAGATTGGCGGCCAGGTTGAGATCCGCATGGGTTCCGGTGTGTACGTTCAAGACGCAAGCGCGGCGAGCGAGAATGCGGCCATTCCGTCGCTGGGCGAAAGCCCTTCCGAACTGATGCAAGCCCGGGCCGTTCTTGAAGGCGACGTGATCACGCTCGCCACGGGGCGCCTGACGGCGGCCACGCTCGACAAGCTCCAGCGCACCATCGACCGCATGAAGAAACTTGCATCGGGGGGGAAGTCGCCCACCGATGCCGACCGCCAGTTCCACATGCTGATTGCCGAGACCGCCGGCAATTCGGTCCTCAGCCGATTCGTGGCCGAGCTGTTCGATAGTCGCCATGACCCGCTGGCCATGGCCATCCGCGACCATGCAGAGGGCGAATCAAGCTGGCATGCGGCGGTGCACGAACACGAAGAGATTCTGAAGGCGTTGCAGGCGGGCGATCCCATCGCGGCGCAAACCGCCATGCGCGCGCACTTAAAGGCGTCGGAAGAACGCTGGATCGCGGGCGCCATTCAGCAAGACAGCGCACAGTAGCCGCCCTCACCCGATGCGCGGCCCGCCCGCAGCCGCGCAATCCTTCCCTCCCCGCCTCCATCGCTCCCGCCCAATGCGGTCTGACCAAATTTCAGGCCGCCTCGCCTTTTCCCCTTGAAAATAAGGGATTTTCAGCATCAGGGTTTCCCCCATCAAGGATTTTCCCGCAAGATGTTAAATTGGTCTGACCAATAGGTGAGGCCTGTTTGGCATGACCAGTTGCCCAAGATGTGCGAATTGATTCCTTCAACTTGGTGCAGTGCACGCGCGCAATCAAACCTCACCTCATCCACTCAAGGAGACCGGAAGGTGACCCACTGTTTGCCATCGCCACGCGCCCATACGCAACTTCTTCAACGGCTCCGTCAAGCGGAGACTGGCGACGCCACTTCGGGCGGAGCCACATCATGCTGACCGTCGTGTGCGAAACACCAGGCGCCCTGGTTGCACAGGACCGGCCGGTCCCCAGCCCCGCCGACGGTGAGGTACTGCTGCGCGTCAAACGCGTGGGGGTGTGCGGTACCGACCTGCACATCTTTACGGGCAACCAGCCTTACCTCAATTACCCGCGCGTGATGGGGCATGAACTGTCGGGCATCGTCGAACAGGCACCGCCCGGCAGCGCGCTTGCCAAGGGCGACGTGGTGTACGTGATGCCCTACCTGTCGTGCGGGCACTGCGTGGCGTGCCGCCAGGGCCGGACAAACTGCTGCGTCAACATCCAGGTACTGGGTGTGCATCGCGACGGGGCGTTCACTGAATACCTGAGCGTGCCGCAAGCCTTCGTGCACAAGGCGGACGGCGTGAGCCTGGATCAGGCCGCGATGGTGGAATTCCTGGCCATTGGGGCGCACGCGGTGCGTCGTGCGCAGGTGCGCGCTGGGCAGCGCGTGCTGGTGGTAGGCGCCGGCCCGATCGGCATGGCGGCCATGATCTTCGCCAAGCTGCGCGGCGCGACGGTCACGGCGCTGGACTCCCGTGCGGATCGCCTCGCCTTTGCGATGGAGCGACTTGGTATGGACGCCAGCGTTGCGCTGGGCGATACCGACGAAGCGCAACTCAGTGCGCTCACGGCCAATGAGTTTTATGACGTCGTCTTCGATGCCACGGGCAATCCGAAAGCCATGGAGCGCGGCTTGCGCTTTGTTGCGCATGCCGGCACGTATGTGCTGATCTCGGTGGTGGCGGCGAACATCTCGTTCTCCGATCCGGAATTCCACAAACGCGAGACCACGCTGCTCGCCAGCCGCAACGCCACCACCGAAGATTTTGAAACCGTGCTCGACGCCATGCGTGCGGGCAAGATTCCGACCGCGCTGAACACGCACCGCATGGCGCTGGCGGACGTGCCCGAACACTTCAAGATGCTGCTCGACCCCGCCGCCGGCGTGGTGAAAGCCATCGTGGAGTGCTGAGCGCATGACCGAGCCGATCCTCCAGTTCGGCACCAGCCGCTTCCTGCAGGCGCACGTCGACTTGCTCGTGTCGGAAGCGCTCGATGCAGGACAAGCACTGGGCGGGATAACCGTCGTGCAGACCACATCCAACCCGGCCAGCGCAGCGCGTGTGGCGGCGCTTGCAGGCGGTGAGGGTTATCCGGTGCGCATTCGCGGCTTACGAGACGGTACACCCATCGACCAGACCGTCACCTGCCGCGCCGTGCAGCGCGCCCTTCGGGCCGAGTCCGACTGGGAACAGCTGCGCGAGGCCATGGCAACACACGTGCAGGTCGTGGTGTCGAACACGGCCGACCAGGGCTACCAGCTCGACCCGCGCGATGATGCCAGCTTGATGCAGCAGCCATCGCGCGTGCCACGCAGCTTCCCTGCCAAACTGGTGGCGCTGCTGCTCGGCCGCTGGCTGCGACAGCCGCAGGCACCGCTGTCGCTGTTTCCGTGCGAACTGATCGAGCGCAACGGCGACACGCTCTGCGCAACGGTCTGCGCGCTGGCACAGCAATGGGCGCTGCCCGCCGCGTTCATCGATTGGCTGCGCACGCATTGCGTGTGGGCCAACTCGCTCGTAGACCGCATCGTCTCCGAGGCATTGCACCCCGTGGGCGCCGTGGCGGAACCGTACGCGCTGTGGGCCATCGAGCGCCGCCCCGGGCTGGTGCTGCCATGCACGCATCCGGCCATCGTGCTGACGGATGAACTGGATCACCACGAGCGGCTCAAGCTCTTTCTGCTCAACGCGGGCCACACCTTTCTGGCCGAGCGTTGGCGCGAAGATGCGCATCCCGCCGATCTGACTGTCGCGCAGGCCATGGAAGACCCACGCCTGCGGCCGGAGCTGGAAGCGCTGTGGCGCGACGAGATCGTTCCTGTATTCGCCGCCCTGCACAAGCGCGAAGCCGCCGAGGCCTATCTCGTCTTGCTGCGCGAACGGCTGTTGAACCCCTATCTTGCCCACCGCCTCGCCGATATCGCGCAGAACCATGCGCAGAAGAAGCTGCGGCGCCTCGCGCCCATCGTCGCGCTGACGCGGCAGTTGGGCTTGCACCTCGCCCAGCCACGCCTGAACGCCGCGCTGGCCAATCCGAATTGAACCTGCAAAGCACCATGTCCGACGCATCCCTCATCCTTCTTGCCCCCGACGACGACGTGGCCGTCGCGCGTGTTGCGCTGGCGCCCGGCGCGGCACTCGACGCGGGGTTGACCACCCGCGATGCCATTCCCGCTGGCCACAAGGTCGCGTTGCGCGATATTGCAGCGGGGCAACCGGTGCACAAGTATGGGCAAGTCATCGGCGTGGCCACGGCGCCCATCCGCATGGGTGAACACGTTCACGTACACAACGTCGGCATGGCCAACTCCGCCGCCGAGCACACGGTGGGCCACGCGTATCGCGCCACCGTGCCGGTCGACACGCCCGCCATGTTCGAAGGGTACGTGCGGGCAGATGGCCGCGTCGGCACGCGCAATTTCATCGGCGTCATCTCCAGCGTGAACTGCTCGGCCACGGTGTGCCGGCATATCGTGCAGGCGGCGCAGGCAGAGGTGGTCGCGTTTCCCAACGTGGATGGCATTGTCGCCATCACGCACGGCAGCGGCTGCGGGATGGCCGGCAACGGCGAAGGGCTGGAACTGCTGCAGCGCACGCTGCGCGGCTATGCCGACCACCCAAACTTTGCCGGCGTGCTGATCGTTGGCCTCGGTTGCGAAGTCAATCAGGTGGCACCGCTTGTGCAGATGCTGGGCGCCCGCACACCGGGGCTGTTCGCATCGCTGACGATTCAGGAAGAAGGCGGCACGCGTGAGGCGATTGCTGCCGGCTTGACCATGCTGCGCGACATGCTGCCGATCGCGAATCGGGCACAACGCAGCACCGTCCCGGCAAGCCACCTGACGGTGGGCCTGCAATGCGGCGGATCGGACGGCTACTCCGGCATCAGCGCCAACCCTGCGCTGGGCGCGGCGGTGGATTTGCTGGTGCGACACGGGGGCACCGCAGTGCTATCCGAAACGCCCGAGATCTATGGCGCAGAACACCTGTTGACTGCGCGCGCTGCGACGTCTGCCGTGGCCGACGCGTTGATGCAACGGCTAGCCTGGTGGGAGCACTACACCAGCACGCTGGGCGCCGACATGAACAACAACCCTTCGCCCGGCAACAAGGCCGGCGGCGTCACGACCATCCTGGAAAAATCGCTCGGCGCGGTTGCCAAGGGCGGCAGCAGCGGGCTGATGGCCGTGTATGAATACGCCCAGCCGGTGCAGGCGCACGGCCTCGTCTTCATGGACACGCCCGGCTACGACCCTGTCTCGGCCACGGGCCAAGTCGCCGGCGGCGCCAACCTGATCTGCTTCACAACGGGCCGAGGGTCCACCTATGGCTGCAAGCCGGTGCCCTCCTTGAAGCTGGCCACCAACAGCACGCTCTTCCGGCACATGGAACTGGACATGGACTACGACTGCGGCGGCATCGTCGATGGCCGCCTCAGCATTGCACAAGCCGGCCAGGCGCTGTTCCGGCTGATGCTGGCCACCGCCTCGGGCAACCACACCAAGAGCGAACTCAACGGCCTGGGCGACAACGAGTTCGTACCGTGGCAGCTTGGCGCGGTGATGTAAGGCAAGTGCCGAGCACACCTGACCGGCAATAAGCGATACGGCCGATCATGGCAACGCGGCGGAGGCCAACTGGAGCAACCCCGCCACGATGGCCACAGCACCAATGCAGCGGGCTACGCGGTCTCCGTCGGGTGCCAGGCGCTCCAGCGTAATCGCCGCTGACACCGCCGCCATTGCACGCAAGTCCATGACGCCGATCACAAGCAGGATTGCCGTCAAGCCCGCGCAAGAGCTGGCGCAGCGCATGCCGAGCCGTAAGCCATATCGCCACGCTGTACTGCCCGGCGCGGGCACCACTCGGCACCCTGCAAGCTGCCGCGCCTTCCATGCACTGAACTGCAGTGCGCCGGCCGCAAGAACGACTGCACCGGCGGCAGCCGGCAACGCGCGCGCTAGCACGGGCGATGTCATTTCGAGCTCGGCCACCGCCGCCTCCAGCGCAAAGACCATCGCGCCGATCAGCCCCCACACGGCAAAGTACGCCGTGCCTGCCAACGCGGTGTGCGCATCAACATTCGGCTTGCCCGCCAAGTGAAGCGCAACGCGATACCGCCGCAGCATCGGCAGCAATGACGGCAGCATCATCGCCACCATCATCACCGTCCACATGCAAATGAAGGACGCGGCAAAGCTCCACCACGTCTGACCGCACATCGGCATCCAGGCCATTGGCATCTCGGCCATGCCGGGCATGGCAGTGCACCATGCCACCGTCGCTGCCGCGCTGCCGATGAACAGCAATGCCGAGACGGCCAGGAAGCCGCGCTCGGACACTGCTAGCTCGCGTGGCAGTTCAACGCTGCTGAGCGTACTCGTCATGGCGACGCCACCAGACACCGGTTTCATTGCGGCCCAGCGGCGCGCGATCGAGCCACTGGTATGCACCCCACAAGCCATCGAGGCCGCGCGCGTAGGTCGAATACGTGTGGTACACGACGCCGTCTTCCAGCACGAACGCGCTCATGCCAGGCCGGTCGCGCACGTAGGTGGGCGCGTCGGTGCCGCACATGCTGGCGAACTGCTGCACAGGTTCGGGCAAGTCGGATGCATCCATCACGTGGCTGCCGCGCACGTAGTTGTAGTCGGAGTTGCCGGCGCGCTGCTGCTCTTCCGAGATCGAGACGTTGAAGTCGTAGTTGAAATCGCTGCCAACCGACGACACCCACGGAAAGGTCCAGCCCATCCGCTCGCGATACTCGATCAGCTTGGCCAGCGGCCCCCGCGACACTGCCAGCAGCGTCACGTCGTGATTCGCCAGATGCGTGACGAAACCGTCAAAGCCGTCGGCAATCATCGAGCACGATGGGCAGCCCGCCTTATAGTCCGGCCCGAACATGAAGTGATAGACGAGCAGTTGCGAGCGACCGCCGAACAGATCGGCCAGCGAGGCGCTGCCGTTCTCGGTTTCAAAGCGATAGGTTTTGTCGATGCGCACCCATGGCAGTGCCTGCCGGCGGCGTGCGAGCTCATCGCTGCGACGGGTGAGTTCCTTCTCGGCCTTGAGCAGTTCAATGCGCTCTGCCAGCCAGCTTGCGCGGGTTGCTGTGGGGTGTGTTGCACTCATGCTTACCTCCGTTTTGGGTGAGTGGTCGTGTGCTAGATTAGGCGCCGACCTCAAACGGCGGGAGTGACAAGTGTGGCGGGATTCGAATGGATTCATTGATCACGGCTGCAGCCCGCGCACTCGCTGCCGGTGACCCGTTCGGAGCACTGAACCGCGTCGCCCTGCGTGACGACGCGGCCGCACTGGCCTTGCGCGGCATCGCAATGGCGCAGCTCGGTGACCTGGCGCGCGCCAAGCTGTTGCTGCGTCGCGCGGCGCGCGCATTCGGCTCTCGGGAGGCGCTGGCACGCGCACGCTGCGTCGTCGCGGAAGCCGAAGTCGCCCTCGCCTCGCGCGATCTTGGCTGGCCCGCCAAAACCCTCGACGCGGCACGCGCCACGCTGGAGGCCCATGGCGATCACGTCAACGCTGCGCATGCGCGGTATCTCAGCATCCGCCGTCTTCTGCTAATCGGCCGCCTGGACGATGCAGAGGCCGCGCTGGCTGCGCTCAATCCGGCGCGTCTTCCGCCGGTATTGCGGGCGGCTCACGCGCTCGTCGTCGCGGGGATTGCCATGCGGCGCCTGCAGACGAATGCCGCGCGTGCCGCCTTGGCCGACGCTGATCTCGCGGCGCGTCAGGCCGGTATCCCGACGCTCACCGCTGAAGTGGAACGCGCCGCCCTTGCCCTGAGCGCACCGGCCGCGCGCCTCATCTCACGCGGCGAAGAACGTGTCCTGCGCCTTGAAGATGTCGAAGCCCTCTTTGCTTCAGACGCGCTCGTGGTGGACGCATGCCGGCTCGCCGTGCGGCAAACCGATGCGTTCGTCCCGCTCGCCACGCGGCCCGTGCTGTTCACGCTGGCGCGCGCACTGGGCGAAGCGTGGCCAGAAGACGTGCCCAGAGACGCCCTCATCGCCCGGGCGTTCCGCACACGGCATCCCGACGAATCGCACCGCGTGCGCCTGCGCGTAGAGATCGGACGTTTGCGCACCGCGCTTGCTGCGTTAGGCACGGTCAAGGCGACCCGGCACGGATTCGCACTGCAACCGCACGCGGCACAGAGCGTGGTCGTCCTCGCGCAACCCGTCGACGAGCCATATGCCGCCGTGCTGGCCTGTCTGGCCGATGGGGAATCGTGGTCCAGCTCCGCATTGGCGTTGGCGCTTGGTGCCAGCCAGCGCACCGTACAGCGCGCGCTCGACGCCCTGGCAGCCGCAGGCAAGGTGCAGTTCTTCGGACGTGGACGCGCGCGACGATGGGTGACGCCGCCGGTACCCGGATTCGCGACCACCTTGTTACTCCCCGCACCGCTGCCAAGTGACTAGGATGAAAACTCCACAACCGAATCCAGCGAGCCCAACATGAAACGATCCACCGCCGAAGTCGTGCGCGAATACGGCCCCTTCCCCGGTGTCGAAAACGTGGGCGGCGTCACCTACAACGGCGAGCGCATCTGGTTCGCTGCCGGCGGTCAGTTGAAGGAACTCGACCCCGACAGCGGCAAGACGCAGCGCTCCATCGACGTGCCGGCCCATGCCGGTACCGCGTTCGACGGACGGCACCTGTTCCAGATCGCCGAAGACCGCATCCAGAAGATCGACCCGCAAACCGGCAACGTGTTGGCCACGATTCCCGCGCCGGGAGCAGGTGGAGACTCAGGCCTCGCCTGGGCCGAAGGCACGCTGTGGGTCGGTCACTACCGCGAGCGCAAGATCCGCCAGATCGATCCGGACACCGGCAAGGTGCTGCGCACCATCGAATCCAACCGCTTCGTGACCGGCGTCACATGGGTCGACGGTGAACTCTGGCACGCCACATGGGAAGGCAATACGAGCGAGCTGCGGCATATTGATCCGCAAACCGGCGAAGTGCTGGAGCAGCTTGACATGCCAGCCGGCATCACTGTGTCAGGACTCGAGTCGGATGGCGCCGATCAGTTCTTCTGCGGCGGCGGCACCACCGGAAAGATTCGTGCGGTACGGCGGCCCCGCAAGCAGGCGGCATAGGCGCGATACCGCACACGGAAGGAACGAGGCCCGCTCAGATGCGGGCCTTTTTGCTTGCGTGGCCTGCGCATAACATTACAGCTTAACTGCACAGTTAAACTGTATTGATGCTATGCTCGCGGCATGGCTAAATCACCCTCCTCCACCGAGCCCGCGCCGCCCGCCGCGCTGGCCGGCGATCTGCGCATTGCGCTCGGCAAGCTGTCCCGGCGCCTGCGCGAACAAGTCCACCCGAACGATCTCACCCACGCGCAAAAGTCGGTTCTGCTGCGCCTGGACCGTGATGGCCCGGCCACCGTGTCTGCGCTTGCGCGGGCGGGCAGCGTAAAACCGCAGTCCATGCGGGTCACCGTTGCAGCACTGGAAGCGATGGGCGCGGTTGTCGGCAAGCCCGATTCGACAGATGGCCGGCAAACGCTCATCGAATTGACGCCGGGCTTTAGGAAAGCACTCAAGGAAAGCCGCGCGGCGAAAGACGATTGGCTGTTCCGCGCACTGCAGGCGCAACTGTCCGCCGCCGAGCAAGCTGAACTGGCAAAGGCCGTGACGTTGCTGCAACGGCTCGCAGAGTTTTGAGCCCCTCTTACTGTTCTTGATCCGGAGCGTCGACATGGCATGGTCCCATCTCATCTCTTGGTTTTTCGGCGGCGCGTTCCTCGCCAACGCCGTGCCGCATTTCGTCTTCGGCATCGCGGGCAAACCATTTCAGAGCCCATTCGCAACGCCGCCCGGCGAAGGGCTTTCGTCGTCCACAGTGAATGTGCTGTGGGGCGCGTTCAATCTGGCCGTCGGTTACGTCCTCGTCCTGCGGGTTGGTGATTTCCACCTGCGAAACACAACCGATGCCGTTGCGATCGGGTTGGGCATCCTGGCACTCGGCGTGCCGATGGCCCGGCGCTTTGGCAGGTTCAATGGTGGCAATCTCGACAGCGGTCTGCCGCAACGCCAATGATCACATCGGCAAGTACGCCAGCAACAGGCGTCTTCCGCTCACTGCGCGTTTTCAACTACCGTTTGTGGGCCGTGGGGTCGCTGGTGTCCAACGTGGGCACGTGGATGCAGCGCACCGCACAGGACTGGCTGGTGCTGACGCAGCTCACGAACCACAACGCTTCAGCAGTCGGCACCGTCATGGCGCTGCAGTTTGGCCCGCAGCTCCTGCTATTGCCGTGGACGGGCGTTGCCGCAGACCGCTACAACCAGCGCAAGCTGCTGATGGCCACCCAAGCGACATCGGGCGTGCTGGCGTTGATTCTCGGGCTGCTGACCGTGACGGGTATCGTTCAGCTCTGGCACGTCTACCTGCTGGCGTTTCTGTCCGGCTGTGCGTCGGCGTTCGATGCTCCGGTGCGCCAGACGTTCGTAGCGGAACTGGTGGGCGATGGCGATCTGCCCAATGCAGTTGCGCTCAACTCGACGTCGTTCAACGCTGGGCGCATGGTCGGGCCAGCGGCGGCGGGCATGGCCATCGCCACCATCGGTACAGGCTGGGCATTCCTGGCCAATGGGCTTTCGTTCATCGCGGTGCTGACTTCGCTCTTTTTCCTGCGCAAATCCGAACTGCGCCCGAATGCGCGTGCACGGCGCTCTCAAGGCGGCTTTGCCGAGGCCATCCGTTACGTGTGGGCTCGCCCCGACCTCAAGGCCATGCTGGTCATGCTGTTCCTGATCGGCACATTCGGGCTGAACTTCCCAATCTTCATCTCGACAATGGCAGCGAGCGTCTTCCACTCGGATGCGCGCGGCTACGGCGTGTTGTCGTCGATGATGGCGGTCGGCACGATGTCCGGCGCGTTGTTCGCCGCGGGGCGTAAGCAGCCGGAGTTCAAGTCACTGCTGATAGGCGCCGCGATATTCGGGCTGGGGTGCACGTTGGCGGCCATCGCACCGGGCTATTGGCTGTTTGCGGCGGCGCTGGTCATCACCGGCATGGCGGCGCTGACATTCACCAACACGAGCAACAGCCTGATGCAACTCTCGACCGAGCCTGCCATGCGTGGGCGGGTAATGGCGTTGCGCGTGGCCATCGCGTTGGGCGGCACCCCGATTGGCGCACCGATTGTGGGCTGGGTGGCAGACCATCTCGGCCCGCGCTGGTCACTTGGTGTGGGTGCGCTCTCGGGCCTGCTTTCGGCAGCGGTGGCCGTCTATGTGATGCGGCAGCAGATTCATCTGCCGCGGCAAGAGCCACCGACGCTGGAGCAAAGTGGGTCTTGAATACCTTGATGTTGCCGCGAAAAAAAACCCCGCAGTGCGGGGTTTTTCTTGGCAGATGCGACCGATCAGATCGCCTCGATCTTCGTAGCAGCCGGGCCCTTTTGGCCCACGCCTGCAACGTAGCGAACCTTCTGGCCCTCTTGGAGGGACTTGAACCCGTTGCCCTGAACTTCAGAGAAGTGAGCGAAGAGATCGTTGCCGCCTGCGTCCGGGGTGATGAAGCCGAAGCCCTTGGAGTCGTTGAACCACTTTACTGTGCCGGTTTCCATGTTGGATATCCTAAAAAGTTCTGCATGAGCCTGTGCTCACCAGGCACGACAATCAAGGAAGAAACATGGAGCAAAGGAAGCACCGCTTGGCGTGACAACCCAGAACATCGGAGTAACTGCTTGAAGATCCTGCGAGGATGGTTTCTACAGACATTTCAGCCCCGCGTCAACAAATAATTAGATAAGCTGCACCTTTGACCCACCCCCGCACCCCACCGCTGAGCCTGCACGCCACAGTGGGCGTGCGCCCTTGAGAGAACCATCAGCATGACACTCTGCTCGGCTTGCGCTGCAATCGAACTCCATAAACGCGGCGCGCCAGGCCATGCTTTGCTGAGAATCACCGACACGCAGCGCATCAAGTCGCCCTCCGCGCGCCCAATCACCGTCAGCACGTTCTCGTGTCCCACATGCGGCGCGCGGTGGGTCTATCGCGATGAAAAGAACGTGGACAACCAGGGCTGGTCGCTAGAGGCGTAGGCGCCCTGCTCGGCCGCTTTTCTCATGGCGGTTCACAGCGCGTTCGGCGCCGCCCTCCCATCAAGCACCGCAGCGATATTGTCGAGTGCGGTGAACCCCATCTGGTCGCGCGTCTCGATCGTCGCGCTCGCCATATGCGGCGACAGAAACACATTGTCGAGTGCTGCAAAGCGCGGATCGATGTTGGGCTCGTTCTGATAGACGTCAAGCCCCGCGCCGAATAACCGATGCGACGCCAACGCATCGTACAGCGCATCCTCGTTGACGAGACTCCCGCGCGCTGCGTTGACGAATACCGCGCCGTCGCGCAACAAGCCGAACTCGCGGTGCGTCATCAATGGCGTGCCGCCGCCAGGCACGTGCAGCGTGAGGATGTCGCACTGTGGCAGTAGCGTGTCGAGATCCGCGCAATAACGCGCGCCGGCCTCGATCTCGGGCGGCGCGGGCCGCCGGTCGGTATAGACGATCTGCATTCCGAAGCCGCGCGCACGCTGTGCGACCGCCCGCCCGATCCGGCCGAAACCGACGATCCCGAGCGTCTTTCCGTTCACGCGCATGCCAAGCATGTCCGTCATGCCGAACGACTTTCCCCATCCCGCGCGCACGATGCGCTCGTACTCCGACGCACGCCGGCACGCGGCGAGAATCAACAACATCGTGAAATCGGCAGTGCAGTCCGTCAGCGCGTCGGGCGCGTTGCTGACGACGATCCCGCGTGCGCGCGCGGCGGCCACGTCCATGTGGTCGTAACCGGCGCTCGCGTTCGCGATGATCTTCACGCTCGGCGCCAATGCTGCGATGTGCTCGGCCTGCAGCCCCGATTTCTTGCCGATCAGCACCGCCGGCGTCTCGTGGCGGTTGCAGAATTCGACGACGGACGGCGCGTCCATGTCGGCGTCGGTCACATACGCGTGGAATTCGGCTTCGGCACGTGCGGCCACCGCCGCGGGAACCCGTCGCGCTACTAGCAGGCGGGGGCGATTGTTGTCAGGCATGGTCTCGTCCTTGGGTCGGAAAACGGAGCACAGCCTACGAAGCACGGTCGGCGCGGGTCAATATTGATTGTTTCGATCAATGTATGTGCGCGGTGCGCCGCCGCGGGCTTTCGGCGTCGCTTCGGCCGTGTCGCGCGCCGCCCATCCGGCCGCGCTGGTCCGCGAGCGACGTCTCGCCCAACTCAGGAAAACCCTGACGCCGCCCCGTCGCGACGGGGCTGTTGATATTGATTGAAAGAATCAAGATTGCTGGGGAATCGCCACCGCGCAATGCTTTTTGCATGTTCAACGCACCACTGAAGACGAGGTCGTGAAGATGCAGGCAGAAAAAAGAATCGCGGCGGTGACGGGCGCCGGCACCGGCATCGGCCAGGCGGCGGCCGTCGCGCTGGCGCGAGCCGGGTTCAGCGTCGCACTGCTCGGCAGGCGCATCGATCCGCTGCTCGAAACGAAAGAGATCATCGAGCGGGCCGGCGGCGCGGCGGCGGCCATTCCGACCGATGTTTCCGACGAAGCGTCGGTCGACGCCAGCTTCGCGCAGATCGCGCACGAGTTCGGGCGCCTTGATGTGCTGTTCAACAACGCGGGCCGCAATGCAGGAGCCGTGCCGCTCGACGACTACTCGCTGCAGTTCTGGAACGACGTGGTCGCGACCAACCTGACGGGTGTATTCCTGTGTGCGCGCGCCGCGTGGCGCCAGATGAAGCGGCAGACGCCGCAAGGCGGCCGCATCATCAACAACGGCTCGATCTCGGCGCACACGCCGCGTCCGAACACGATCGCGTACACCGCCACGAAGCACGCCGTTCTCGGCATCACGCGCTCGCTCGCGCTCGACGGCCGGCCATTCAACATCGCGTGCGGCCAGATCGACATCGGCAACGCTGCCACGTCGCTGACCGAACGCATGACGAGCGGCGTAGCGCAGGCCGACGGCCGCATCGCGCCCGAGCCGCGCGTCGACGTCGCGCACGTCGCGAATGCCATCGTGCAGATGGCGAGCCTGCCGCTCGAAGCCAACATTCTGAACATGACGATCATGGCCAGCGCGATGCCTTTCGTCGGACGCGGCTGAACCCGACGTGCGCCGGCACACACAACAACCATACGCCGGCCCATCCATCAGACAACAGGAGACAACATTGGAAACTGCAGAAGAGCAGGTTTCGGTCATGCGCGAGGTCAACGCGCACGCGGGCAGCGTAAGAAGATCGCGGGTGCGCTACGGCGTGCTGTCGATGCTGCTGGTGGCGACCGTCCTCAACTACGTCGATCGCTCGGCGCTCGGCATCGTCGCGCCCGCACTATCGAAGGATCTCGCGCTCACCCGCGTGCAGATGGGCGAGCTGTTCGCCGTGTTCGGACTCGCCTACTCGATCGCCCTGCTGCCCGCAGGCGTGCTAGCCGACATGCTCGGCTCGCGCGTTGCGTATGCGCTGTCGCTCGTCGGCTGGTCGCTGGCGACGCTGACGCAAGGGCTCGCACACGGCTACCACATGCTGCTCGGCTCGCGGCTGGCGATGGGAGCGCTCGAGGCACCCGCGTTTCCGTCGAACGCGCGTGCGGTCACGATGTGGTTCCCGGTCCAGGAACGCGGCTTCGCAACGAGCGTGTACGTGATGGGCCAGTACATCGGCACGCCGCTCTTCACCGGGCTGCTGCTGTGGATCTCGTCGGCGTTCGGCTGGCGGGCCGTATTCTTCTCGACGGGCGCGTTCGGCATCCTGTTCAGTGTCGTCTGGTATCGGCTTTATCGCGATCCGTCACGGCATCGCAGCGTCAATGCAGCCGAGCTGCAGTACATCACTGAAGGGCGCCCCGTGGTGACCGCGCGCGATCGCTTCGAGTGGCGCATGGCGCTGCGCCTGCTCAGCTACCGGCAGATCCTCGCGATCTGTCTGGGCAAGTTCTGCAACAACACGCTGCTGGTGTTCTTCACGACCTGGTTCATGACCTATCTGGTCGAGGAACGGCACATGTCGATGATCAAGGTCGGTTTCTTCCAGGCGATGCCGTTCATCGGCGCGACGTTGGGCATCCTGATCGCCGGCTATCTGTCCGATCTCTGCATCCGGCGCGGCGTGTCGATGTCGTCGTCGCGCAAGGCGCCGCTCGTGATCGGCACCTTCCTCGGCGCGTCGATCGTGCTCGTCAACTTCGTGCATTCGAACGCGCTGGTGATCGCGATCCTCACCATCGCATTCTTCGCCCAGGGGATCGGCTCGATGTCGTGGGCGGCCGTGTCCGAGATTGCGCCTAAACGCTACGTTGGACTCACCAGCAGCATCACGAGCCTCGCGGCCAACATCGCAGCCGTCACCACGCCGCTGATGATCGGCTACGTGACGCAGCACACCGGCAGCTTTTTCTGGGCGCTGAACTTGATGGGCGGGATCTGCCTCGTCGGCACGCTGTCGTACTCGGTGCTGCTCGGCAAACTGTCACGTATCGAGCTCTGAGCCCGTAGATGCCCTTTGTCTGCCAACCCGCCGACTCCTTCACCCGCGGACCACGACCATGATCGAATTCAAATGGGACCACCTGCAACTCTGCTCGGCCGATGCGGAGGCCACCGCCGCATGGTTCGCGCGCTGCCTGAACGCCGAAATCGTGCGACGCCCCGGCCGCGTCGATCTGCGGATCGGCGCCGTCAACCTATTCATCACCGCCCAGCCGGACGCGCGTTCGGCGACCGTGACGGAGGGGCGCCGCGTGCAAGGGATCGACCACTTTGGCGTGCTGGTCGATGACTTGGATGCCGCCTACGCGCATCTGGTCGCGCACGATGCAGAGATCGTCCAGCCCGTCACGCGGATCCGCGCCGGTGTGCGCGGCTGTTTCGTACGCGCGCCAGGCGACATCCTCGTCGAGGTGCTTGAGCGGCGCGCAGCAGAAATGACATTCAACTGAACCCGGTCTATAGTCGGCGCAAGCGGCCAGACACAGGCCGCATCGTCATCACGACTCCACATGCAGAACTGGATCACCCTGACGGAAGCGGCGCGGCGGCTCGGCGTGCGGGCGCAGACCGTCTATGCGTATGCGAGCCGCGGCAGTATCGCCGTGATGCAGGACCCCAACGATCCACGCAAGAGTCTGTATCGCGCGGAGGACGTGGTCACGCTGTGCCGCAAGAAACAGGTCGGCCGCAAGCGAGCGGCGCTGGCAGCCAGCACGATCTTTGGCGCCGAGCCGTGCATCTACAGCGGCATCACCACGTTCTCCAAGGGCCGCGCCTGGTATCGGGGCCGCGACAGCATTCAGCTTGCGGATACCGCCACGCTCGAGGAAACGGCTGCTCTGCTCTGGCAGGCCACCACGCCCGTGTCGTTCGACGCACCCGCGATCGCGCTGCCATCCGGCGAGCGCGATCGGCAATGCGCGTTCTCGGTACTCGCGATGCTGGCCGCGCACGGCCATTCGACGCTCGGCCGGCTCGACAGCGCGCTGCACATCGAAGCGGGGCAACTCGTCGCGATCGTGTCGCGCGCGTTCGGCGCGCATGGCGATGTCGGCGCAAGTCCACTCCGGACCCATCAGCGGCTCGCAGCCGGCTGGGGCCTCGACAGCGATGGCGCGGATCTGCTGCGCCGGGCGATGGTGCTGGTTGCAGATCACGAGATCACGAGTTCGGCATTCGCCGCGCGCATCACCGCGTCGACCGGCGCATCGCTCGCGGGCTGCCTGCTGACGGGGCTCGCAACGTTGTCGGGCCCGCTGCACGGCGACGCGTCAGGGCGCGTGCGTGCGGTATTCGACGACGTGCAGAGATTGGGCGCCGAGCACGTGGTCGATCACTACCTGAAGTCAGCGATCCCGATTCCCGGCTTCGGCCATCATCTTTACCCCGATGGCGATCCGCGCGCGGCCGCGTTGCTCGCGCGGCTCCATCCGCCGGCGGAACTGGCGCATTTCGTCGACAAGGTTACGGAACTCACCGGCCAGCGGCCGACCATCGATGTCGCGTTCGCGATGCTGTCGGTACAGCTTCAGTTGCCGCGCGATGCGGCGTTCGGCTTGTTTTCGATCGCGCGCAGCGTCGGGCTGCTCGCGCACTGCATCGAGCAACTGCGCGTGGGCAAGGTGATTCGGCCGCGCAGCCGCTACACGGGGCCGGCGCTAGACGAGCGGCATCTGCGCCCCGACACTGAGGACGAAGGCAAATTGCCGAAAGCCGGTGTGATCGAGAAGAATCGGGTGTTCAAGATAGTGGAGTAAGGCTACCGGGCTCCGCTCGGTCGCCACGTGGTGCCCTCACGTCGCCTTGCGGCCCCATTTGAAGTAGGGCGTCGAACGCGAACGATGGACACAACCACATCTGTCGGAAACCTTGTACAAAGCCATGCGGGGCTTAAGGTTGCCAAGCGCAAATTCGCACATTGCGTGAGATTGGGTGAAAGCGGTTGAGGCATCATGAGATGCCTCATCCCTTGTCACACTTGAGTTTCTTGCGATTTTTGTCGCTGCATGAAACGGGGTGAGACGATGCTAGATCACTCCCACTCAATCGTCGCAGGCGGCTTGCCCGACACGTCATACACGACCCGGCTCAAACCACGCACCTCATTGATGATGCGGTTCGACACGCGGCCCAACAGCGTGTACGGCAGATGTGCCCAGTGGGCGGTCATGAAGTCGGTGGTCTGCACAGCACGCAGCGCCGTCACGTAGTCGTACGTGCGACCATCGCCCATCACGCCGACGGACTTGATCGGGAGGAACACCGCAAACGCCTGGCTCGTCAGGTCGTACCAGCTCTTGCCGACATCGCCTTCACCGCACACGCCGGCGGCCACATCCTGGGCCGTGGCCTTGGTGCCGCGCAGCTCTTCGATGAAGATGGCATCGGCGCGGCGCAGCAGGTCCGCGTATTCGCGCTTGACTTCACCGAGAATGCGCACGCCCAGACCCGGCCCCGGGAACGGATGGCGATACACCATCTCGTGCGGCAGGCCCAGCGCCACGCCCAGCTCGCGCACTTCGTCCTTGAACAGATCGCGTAGCGGCTCGAGCAGCTTCAGCCCCAGCGTTTCCGGCAGGCCACCCACGTTGTGGTGGCTCTTGATCGTCGTTGCCTTCTTGGTCTTGGTGCCGCCTGATTCCACCACGTCCGGGTAGATCGTGCCCTGCGCCAGCCACTTGGCGTTGCTGAGCTTCTTCGCTTCGGCCTGGAACACTTCCACAAACTCGCGGCCGATGATCTTGCGCTTGGCTTCCGGGTCCGTCACGCCGGCAAGGTGGCCGAGGAACTGCTCGGAGGCATCCACGTGCACGACCTTGGCATGCAGACGGCCAGCGAACATGTCCATCACCATCTTGCCTTCGTCCAGGCGCAGCAGGCCGTGGTCGACAAAAACGCAGGTGAGTTGGTCGCCAATTGCACGGTGGATCAGCGCCGCTGCCACCGACGAATCAACACCGCCCGACAGGCCGAGGATCACCTCCTCATCGCCCACCTGCTCGCGGATGGCCTTGACGGCTTCGTCGATGTGGTCGCGCATGACCCAGTCGGGCTTGGCACCGGCAATTTCCAGAACAAAGCGCTCGAGCATCGCGCGGCCTTGCACGGTATGCGTAACTTCTGGGTGGAACTGCACGGCGTAATAGCCACGTGCCTCATCGGCCATGCCGGCGACCGGGCAGCTCGGCGTCGAGGCCAGCAGCTTGAAGCCGGGCGGCAGTTCCGTAACCTTGTCGCCGTGGCTCATCCATACCTTGAGCATGCCGTGACCTTCCGGCGTGGCGAAGTCCTGGATGTCCTTGAGCAGACGGGTGTGACCATGCGCGCGCACTTCGGCGTAACCGAATTCGCGGTGGTCACTCCACTCCACCTTGCCGCCCAGCTGCACGGCCATGGTCTGCATGCCGTAGCAGATGCCGAGCACCGGCACGCCCAGATCCCACACGGCCTGCGGCGCGCGCAGCTGATGGTCTTCGTACGTGCTGGCGTGGCTGCCGGACAGGATGATCGCCTTGGGCGCGAACTCGCGCACGAAGGCGTCGGACACGTCGTTCGGGTGGATCTCGCAGTAGACGTGTGCTTCACGCACGCGCCGCGCAATCAGTTGCGTGACCTGCGAGCCGAAATCAAGGATGAGGACTTTGTCGTGCATGTTGTGAAGGAATGGAATCGGCAATCGTGTCGACTTCAGTGCCGGGGCCGTAGCCCGGAGGCGGCATGTAGCCAGGTTCTTTGCGCTGCGCCTTTTCTGCGCGTTCGCGTTCGCGCGCGGCCGCGGCGTCTTCGCGGGCTTTCTGGGCGCGCACGCGCTCATTGGTGCGCACGCGTCGCGAGGCGGGAATCTGCACGGCGGAAAACGCCGCCAGCACCGCGGCAAACGTCGGCAGCCAGATGCGGCCAGCGCCGTCCACCGGCAGGTGGAAGAACAGCAGCCAGGCAATCACCAGCACGGCGACAGCCAGGTTCACATGACCGACCACCTGCGCAACGGCGGTGGTCAGCTGCCCGTTGACGGTGGCGTGCCACAGCAGCCAGGCCACACCAATCAGCGTGACGCCGAGCAACTGACCGTACATCGCCGGCTCAGGCTGCGGTAATTGCAGCGCGCCGAAGATGGACGTCAAGGGTGAAGCCAGCAGGACGAGACCGACGCACAGCGCGACAGCCGCATCCAGAAACAGAACGAGTCGCAAAAGCGCTTTCATCATCGTCTCCAGTTGCGGGCGGCCGCCCGTGCTTCGGCCACCGGTTGAATCGGCCGGAGCGCCCGCGCGCCCCGGCGGCAGTACTGCTTGCCTTCTATCTTGTTTGCGATGATCGACAAGCGATCAGTCGCGGTGATAGTTCGGCGCTTCCTTCGTGATCTGCACGTCGTGCACGTGCGATTCGTTCATGCCAGCGGCGGTGATCTCGACAAACTGGGCTTTCTCGTGCCATTCGGCAATCGAGGCGCAACCGCAGTAGCCCATCGACGAGCGAACGCCGCCCGTGAGTTGATGCACGATCGGCAGCGCGGAGCCCTTGTACGGCACGCGCCCCTCGATACCTTCGGGCACCAGCTTGTCCACGTTGGCGGTGTTGTCTTCCTGGAAGTAGCGGTCGGCGGCGCCGTCCTTCATCGCGCCCACCGAGCCCATGCCACGGTAGCTCTTGTACGAGCGGCCCTGGAACAGGAACACCTCGCCCGGCGATTCGTCCGTACCGGCGAACATGCCACCCATCATCACGGTGTGCGCGCCGGCAGCCAGGGCCTTGGCAACATCGCCCGAGTAGCGGATACCGCCGTCAGCGATCAGTGGAACGCCGGTGCCCTTCAGTGCCTCGGCCACATTCGACACGGCAAAGATTTGCGGCACGCCCACGCCAGCAACGATCCGCGTCGTGCAGATCGAGCCCGGGCCAATGCCGACCTTGACGCCATCCGCGCCGTGGTCGACCAGCGCCTTGGCGGCGTCGCCCGTGGCGATGTTGCCGCCAATCACCTGCACTTGCGGGTAGTTGTCCTTGATCCAGCGCACGCGGTTCAGCACGCCCTGGCTGTGGCCGTGCGCGGTATCGACCACGATCACGTCCACGCCGGCCTTCACCAGAAAATCGATACGCAGATCGTTATCCGGACCCACGCCCACCGCCGCGCCCACGCGCAGCGAACCGCGTTCGTCCTTCGAGGCCAGCGGGTATTCGGTGGCCTTCTGGATATCCTTGACGGTGATCAGGCCGCGCAGCTCAAAGGCTTCGCCCACCACCAGCACGCGCTCCAGGCGGTGCTTGTTCAACAGGCGCTTGGCCTCTTCCAGCGTGGCGCCTTCCTTGACGGTGACGAGCTTCTCGCTCGGCGTCATCTTGGCGCGCACCGGGGCGTCCAGTTCCTCTTCGAAACGCAGATCGCGGTTGGTGATGATGCCCACCACCTTCTTGCCTTCCAGCACCGGGAAACCCGAAATACCGTGCTGTGCCGACAGCGCCATCACGTCGCGGACCTTCATGTCAGGACCGATGGTGATCGGGTCGCGCAGCACGCCCGATTCAAAGCGCTTGACCTTGGCGACTTCGCGCGCCTGTTCTTCCGGCTTCAGGTTCTTGTGGACGATACCGATACCACCTTGCTGCGCCATGGCGATGGCGAGCCGCGCTTCCGTAACCGTATCCATGGCGGCGGAGACAAGCGGAATGGCGAGTTCGATCGAACGGGTGAGCTTGGTGCGAAGGGACGTATCGCGGGGCAGGACGGCCGAATAGGCCGGGACGAGCAGCACATCATCGAACGTGAGTGCTTTCTGGACAAGACGCATAGCAATTTCCTCTAGGCGCAAAATCGGATTATACGGGAATTCGCCCCACGGTAGTAGAGACCCGTGCTATGCTCGATAAATTTTTCTTCGCGCCCGTGCCTATTGCGCCCTGCGCCGCCAGCGGCCGCGCAGAGTTAGCCTCGCGAGTGTTCGAATGGGAATTGGCGTACTGTGCGCCCTGCTGGCCGGGGCGATGTGGGGCATGGTCTTTATTGCACCCCGCGCGCTGCCCGCGTTTTCACCGTGGGAACTGACCCTTGGCCGCTACCTCGCCTACGGCGTCATCGCAGCCATCACCGCTGCCCCGATCCTTCCCCGCATTGCCCGCAAGATTACCCGCGCCGATTGCCTGGCGCTGTTCAGGCAGTCCTGCAGCGGCAACCTTGTTTACTTCGTTTTCGTGGCCTTTGGCGTGCAACTGGCTGGCGTTGCACCCACCTCGCTTATCGTCGGCATCCTGCCCATTACCGTGACCATGCTTGGCCGGCGCGATCATGGGGCCGTGCCGCTCTCCCGCCTGATCTGGCCGCTATTGGTTGTCGCTGCCGGCATCGTCTGCATCAACGTCGACCTGTTCGGCCATGAAGCGACGACGATGGCCGCCGACGCCCGACCTGTCTGGCAACGCATTGCCGGCATCGCTTGTGCGGTGGGCGCGCTTTGCAGCTGGACCTGGTACGCCGTGGACAATGCCCGCTACCTGCAGCGCAATCCGCATTTCTCCAGCAACGAATGGTCTGCGTTGTACGGCATTTCCAGCGGCATTCTGTCGGCCGCTTTGACCTTGGCGGCCCTGCTCGCGGTCGGTACAAGCTGGATGAATGCCGGCGGACGTGCCTGGGGCACGTTCTGGGTGGTCAATGCTGCCGTGGCACTCGGCGCGTCGCTGATCGGCAACAACTTATGGAACATCGCCTCCCGACGACTGCCGCTCACACTGTCGGGCCAGATGATCGCGTTCGAGACCCTGTTCGCGCTGGCATATGGCTTCGTGTACGACGACCGCTGGCCGCGTCCGCTTGAGATGGCCGCAATCGCCTTGCTGATTGCGGGTGTCGGCTGGTCGGTGCGCTTGCACGCCAACAACAAGTCTGCATAAACTGGGCGCCTTGCCGGGGGGCGAGTCGACAGGCCAAGCCAGGCCGTCGGCCTAAATTGGCGAGTGGCGATCACGCCACCGGGCTCCCGTGCGCGTCCAGGGGCCGTCGTCGGGTCGGCCAGCGCGCCGTCGGCAGTCCACGAACGAGAACTCCATGAAACGACTGCACGTCCTGTTGCCTGCCACCGCTGCCCTGATCGCCCTCGCTTGTCCGGTTGCCCAGGCGCAATGGGCCTGGCAATGGCGCGATGACAAGGGCCACATGGTCTACAGCGATGCCGCACCGCCGCCGTCGGTGCCATCCAACCGCATCATCCGCAATCCGAACAGCCGCACGGCCACGGCCTATGAAGCGCTGTCCGCGCCGGCCTCGGGCGTCAAAGCGGCGGACCCTAACGCGGCAGCCAGACCCAGCCAGCCAGCCTCGGGCGTGGCCGCATCGAACCCCGACGAAGAACTGCGCAAGCGCCTGGCCGACCGCGCCAAAAAGGAACAGGACGAAGCCAGGCAGGCAGACGCTGCCCAGCGCAAGCAAGCCGAATGCGCACGCCTGCGCAACGAAACCACGTATATGCAAGACGGCCGCCGCGTCGGCTCGGTGCAGGCCGACGGCTCGATCGCCTATATGGATGACAACCAGCGCGCCGCAGCCGTCCAGCGCAACCAGGCTGCCCTGAGCGCCAACTGCAACTGATTTGTCGCTATTCGAGGACGTCGTCTTTGGGCGGCGCCTCGTTGCGCAGCCACTTCAACCCTTCGCGCGTGCCGGTGGCCCGCACCTTCAACACGCGCCGCCGGCGTGCAGTTTTTGGATCGGCGATCAGCGGACCCAGAATTTCCACCCGGTCTCGCGCGTGCAACGGTGCATCGGGCGTCTTGCGCTTGCCGTAAATGCCCAGGCGGCAGGTATCGATGGTCAATTCCAGGCCATTCAGCACGCCAGAGGCACGCACCGCGTCGGCCACCGTCGCCCGCTCCGGTACTTGCACGGTGACAAGCCGCGGCGGCGTAACCGTCGCCAGGCAGACCATCACGTCGATCACGGTGCTGGAATCAGGATTCGCCATACACCGTCTCAGCGCGTTTGACGAACGAATCGACGAAGGTGTTGGCAATCATGCTGAACACCGGGCCGATCAGTTTTTCCAGAATCACGTTGGAAAACTCGTAATGCAGGTGGAAGTTGATCTTGCAGGCGTCCGCGCGCAGCGGCGTGAAGATCCAGAAACCGGTAAACGACTTGAAAGGCCCGTCAGCGAACGTCATATCAATGCGGGTGGGCCGCGTTTGCACGTTACGCGTGCGAAAGAACTGGTGAATGCCCTTGAAGGCGATGTCCACACGCGCGTCGAGTGACGTTTCCGTCTGCTCGTAGATTTCAACGCCCCCGCACCATGGCAGGAAGTTCGGATAGTCCTTGACGTCGGTGACCAGGTCGAACATCTGTTCGGCCGAGTAGCCAATTAACACGTTTTTTTCAACGTCTGCCATGCGTCATCCGAAAGCTTTGCGTGCCGCGTCCCGGCTGGGATTGCGGCGGATTTGTTAAACTCGCCATTTTATCGCAGCGCATGCAGGGATCGTCACCCCAAGGCGCGCACCGCATATTCCAAAATATGACCATCGCCGACAACAAAAAGGCCTTTTTCGATTACTTCATCGAAGAGCGCTACGAAGCAGGCATGGCTCTTGAGGGCTGGGAGGTGAAAGCCATCCGGGCCAACCGTGCGCAGATCAAGGAAGGCTACGTCGTCATTCGCAACGCCGAGCTGTTCCTGATCGGGGCCCATATCAGCCCGCTGCAATCGGCCTCCACGCATGTCAATCCAGACCCCGTGCGCACCCGCAAGCTGCTGCTGCACGCCGAAGAGATCAAGAAGCTCATCGGCAAAGTGGAACAGCGCGGCTACACGCTCGTGCCGCTCAACCTGCACTACACGCGCGGCCGCGTGAAGTGCGAGATCGGCCTTGCCAAAGGCAAGAAGCAGTTCGACAAGCGCGAAACCGAGAAAGACCGCGACTGGCAGCGCGAAAAAGCCCGCCTCATGCGCGAGAAGGCTTGAGCCCTCTCCCGCTCCGCCGAGCCTTACGCGCTCGGCCGCTGCTGCTTCACAATCGTCAACGCTGACGCAATCATCGTGCTCAGGTCACCCATGTTGCCCGGCACGATGAGCGTGTTGCCCTGCTTGGCCAGGTTACCGAATGCGCTCACATACTCTTCCGCCACCTTCAGGTTGACGGCATCGACACCGCCCTCGGTACGAATGGCCTGACCGATCTTCTGGATCGCCTGGGCGTTGGCTTCTGCCACCGCCAAAATCGCCGCTGCCTCGCCCTGCGCCTTGTTGATTGCGGCCTGCCTTTCCCCTTCTGATTTTTGGATGGCAGCCTCGCGCGCACCGGATGCCAGATTGATCTGCTCCTGGCGCTTGCCTTCGGATGCGGCGATCAGCGCACGCTTTTCACGCTCGGCCGTGATCTGCGCCTGCATGGCGTGCAGGATCTCCTTCGGCGGCGTCAGATCCTTGATCTCGTAGCGCAGCACCTTCACGCCCCAATTCGATGCGGCCTCATCCAGCGCATTGACCACGCTGTGGTTAATGAAGTCGCGCTCCTCAAACGTCTTGTCCAGTTCCAGCTTGCCGACGACCGAGCGCAGCGTCGTCTGCGCCAGCTGCGTGATGGCGATCACGAAATTGCTCGATCCATACGAAGCCCGCATCGGGTCGGTCACCTGGAAATACAGGATGCCGTCCACTTGCAGCTGCGTGTTGTCCTTGGTGATACAGATCTGGCTCGGTACGTCGAGCGGGATTTCCTTGAGCACGTGCTTGTAGGCCACGCGGTCAACAAAGGGCAGCACGATGTTGAGCCCCGGCGAGAGCGTCGCGTGATACTTGCCCAGTCGCTCCAGAATCCAGGCGTGCTGTTGCGGCACGATCTTGATGCCTTGTGCGATGAGCACGATGGCGGCAAACAGGACGATGATCGCGAGAGTCCCCAGCTCGAACATAGAACCTCCGTGGTTGGGCTTGTTGGTTGTTTTTGGTTGTTGTTGGTGGCTACCTGGGCGCGACGACAAGCACGTTGCCACGCACTTCGACGATCCGGAATTCGCCAGCGGCGGCCGATGCGTCCGGTGCAAGTTCGACATCCCATGCGGCGCCGCGATATTGCACGCGCGCGCGGCGCTCGGGTGACCAAGCATCGACGCGCAACGTCTCGCCGATGTCCAGATTGACGTTGCGATTGCGCGCGGCATTCTCACGCGTGGTCCGCCCGTAGCGCGTGCGCCGCAACCCGACGATGCCGAACACCGCCACGATGGCGGCCACGATGGCCTGTGCAGGAAACGTAAGGCCGATCAGCGCGGCAAGACCGCCAGCGACCAGGCCGATTGCCACCATCAGCAGATAGAAGGTCCCCGTCATCAGCTCGCCGATGACGAGCAGCACGGCCAGAGAAAACCAGACGGTCTGAGCCGACATACTCCCTCTCCCGGAATCCCATAAAAAAAACCCCCGCGACGCTGCACGTCTGCGGGGGCATGTCGCTCGGCCCCCGTCAGCGTTGGACGCTCTCGGGCACTTCGCGTTCTTGTAGGCGCGTACCCGTCAGGATACGCGCCTTGTCTTACGACGCTCTAGGCCGGAATCAAGCCGAACCCAGCTTCTGCCACGTGTCGATCACCGAATCCGGGTTCAGCGAGATCGACGAGATACCTTCCTTGGCCAGCCACTCGGCAAAATCCGGATGGTCGGACGGGCCCTGACCGCAGATACCGACGTACTTGCCCATCGACAGCGCCGTAGAAATGGCACGCTGCAGCATGAACTTGACCGCCGGATCACGCTCGTCGAAGTCCTTGGCCAGCAGCTCCATGCCGGAGTCGCGATCCAGACCCAGCGTGAGCTGCGTCAGGTCGTTCGAGCCGATCGAGAAACCGTCGAAATGCTGCAGGAACTGCTCGGCCAGAATCGCGTTGGACGGCACTTCGCACATCATGATCAGGCGCAGGCCGTTCTCGCCGCGCTTCAGGCCGTACTTGGCCAGCAGCTCGACAACCTTCTCAGCCTGACCGAGCGTACGCACGAACGGCACCATCACTTCGACGTTGGTCAGGCCCATCTCGTCGCGCACGCGCTTCATGGCACGGCACTCCATCTCGAAGGCTTCGGCAAAGTCTTCGGCGATGTAGCGCGAGGCGCCCCGGAAGCCCAGCATCGGGTTTTCTTCGTCCGGCTCGTAGCGCGAACCACCGATCAGCTTCTTGTACTCGTTGGACTTGAAGTCCGACAGACGCACGATCACCGGCTTCGGATAGAACGCCGCTGCGATCGTGGCAATGCCCTCGGCCAGCTTGTCAACGTAGAACGCACGCGGGCTTGCATGGCCGCGAGCCACGCTTTCCACGGCCTTCTTCAGGTCGCTGTCGACCTGCGGGTAGTCGAGGATCGCCTTCGGGTGAACGCCGATGTTGTTGTTGATGATGAATTCGAGGCGAGCCAGGCCCACACCGCCGTTCGGGATCTGGCAGAAATCGAACGCCAGTTGCGGGTTGCCGACGTTCATCATGATCTTGGTGCTGATCGGCGGCATTTCGCCACGCTGGACTTCCGTGATTTCGGTTTCCAGCAGGCCGTCATAGATCTTGCCTTCGTCGCCTTCGGCGCACGAGACTGTCACCAGCGTGCCGTCCTTCAGCAGGTCGGTCGCATCGCCGCAGCCGACCACCGCCGGCACGCCCAGCTCACGCGCGATGATGGCCGCGTGGCAGGTACGGCCGCCACGGTTGGTGACGATGGCCGAGGCGCGCTTCATCACCGGTTCCCAGTTCGGGTCGGTCATGTCGGCAACCAGCACGTCGCCGGGCTGCACGCGCTCCATTTCAGCCGGATCGTTGATCACGCGCACCGGGCCCGTGCCGATCTTCTGGCCGATAGCGCGGCCGGTGGTCAGCACCGGTGCCGAGCCCTTCAGGCGGAAGCGCTGCTCGACCTTGCCGTGCGACTGGCTCTTCACCGTCTCCGGGCGAGCCTGCAGGATGTAGATCTTGCCGTCCTTGCCGTCGCGGCCCCACTCGATATCCATCGGGCGACCGTAATGCTTCTCGATGATGACGGCGTACTTGGCCAGCTCCGTCACATCCGCATCGCTGATGGAGTAACGGTTGCGGAGTTCGCCCGGCACGTCGACGGTCTTCACGCGGCCTTCTTCGCCCGGCGCGGTGAATTCCATCTTGATCAGCTTGGAGCCGATCGAGCGGCGGATGATCGGGTACTTGCCGGCGGCCAGCGTCGGCTTGAAGACGTAGAACTCATCCGGGTTCACCGCACCCTGCACCACCGTTTCGCCCAGGCCGTAGCTGGAGGTGATGAAGACGACCTCCTGGAAGCCCGATTCGGTGTCGATCGTGAACATCACGCCCGAGGCGCCGCAGTCCGAACGCACCATGCGCTGGATGCCGGCCGACAGGGCCACCACGTCATGGGCGAAGCCCTTGTGCACGCGGTAGGAAATCGCACGGTCGTTGTACAGCGAAGCAAACACGTGCTTGATCTTGTCGAGCACGTCATCGATGCCGAGAACGTTGAGGTAGCTCTCTTGCTGGCCGGCGAACGAAGCGTCCGGCAGGTCTTCGGCGGTGGCCGACGAGCGCACCGCGAACGATGCCTCGGCGCCTTCGCGAGCCGACACGCGAGCGTACGACTCGCGAATCTCCTGCTCCAGACGCGGCTGGAACGGTGCGGTGGCGACCCACTCGCGGATCTCCTTGCCGGCGGCAGCCAGCGCCTTGACGTCGTCGACATCCAGGCTGGCCAGGCGCTGCGAGATGCGCTCGGTCAGGTTGTTGTGTGCAAGGAAATCACGGAACGCCAGTGCCGTGGTGGCAAAACCGCCTGGAACGCGCACGCCGGCGCCATCCAGCTGGGAAATCATCTCGCCCAGCGAAGCGTTTTTACCGCCGACGACCTCGACATCGGTCATCCGCAATTGCTCGAACGGCAGCACATAGGCGCCGTCTTGCGACAGGTTAGTCATACAAGCCCCTAAACTAAGTGAAAAACCGGTCGGATGCGCACGGGGCTTTCTTCTTGTCGTCTGGCCGCGCGAATCGCTTGGCTAAACCATCCGGATGCCCTGCCAGCACTGCCGCTGTGGCATTGCCTGACAGGCGATCGGCCCGAATTGCTTAGCTAAACGATCGCCGCTATTCTACCGTGCCGCAGCACGATTTCCTGCCGGCGTGCTGGAAAAACCCCTCGTTTTCGATGACCGACCTCGCCCCCGCATCTCCCAACCGCACACCGTTCCGCACCGTTTTCATCGTGTCGGATGGCACCGGGATCACCGCAGAAACGTTTAGCCACTCGATCCTGGCGCAGTTTGAGATGAAATTCCGACAGGTGCGGATTCCGTTTGTCGACACGATCGACAAGGCGCACGTTGCGGTCGCAAAGATCAACGAAGCCTTTCACGCCGAAGGGGTGAGGCCGATCGTGTTCACCACATTGGTGGATGCCGAGGCAAACGAGATCGTCCATCGGGCCAAGGCCACCATCCTGGACATGTTCCAGACCTTCATCGAGCCGCTCGAGAGGGAACTGAACCTCAAGTCGACCCACGCCATCGGCCGGTTTCACCAGAACGCCGACACCGAGGCGTACAAGAACCGCATCGAAGCGATCAACTTTTCACTTGCGCACGATGACGGCCAGTCACACAAGAACCTGGCCGAGGCGGATGTGATTCTGGTGGGGGTATCGCGCAGCGGCAAAACGCCGACCAGCCTGTACCTGGCAATGCAATACGGCGTGAAATCTGCCAATTACCCGCTCATTCCGGACGATTTCGAGCGCGGCAAGCTGCCCACGGTGCTGTACAACTACAAGAACAAGATTTTCGGGCTGTCGATCGATCCTCAGCGCTTGTCGGAAATCCGCAATGAACGTCGCCCAGGCAGCAAATATGCCGCGCTGGAAAATTGCCGCTATGAGGTCAACGAAGCCGAATCGATGATGCGGCGCGAGGGCGTCAAGTGGCTGTCGTCAACGCACAAGTCGATCGAGGAAATTGCTACGACGATCCTGCAGGACATCAAGATGGATCACAACAACTACTGAGCGAGCGCTCTCAGACCTCAAACACAACGGCCGGCATTGCACCGGCCGTTTTGCTTTTCTGCGGCCCAGTCAGGCGCGATCGCGCACCCAGTTGCCGCCATGCGCCGCGGCTTGCGCTGCTGGCGATGTTTCCAGGTAGGCCAGCGCCTGCTCGGTCGATCCTTCGTGATGCGGCGTATAGCTGGGGCGGAAATAGCGCAACGCAGCCCCCAGCATTTTCCAGAACGATGGCAGGCAGTTGCGCCGCGAGCCTTGCCACCAGCCGCGGATAAAGCCAGGAAACTTGCCCGCGCCCGGATCGCGCTTGTACATGAAGCGGAAACCCGTCACCAGGAAGTACAGCAGCAACAGGATCGTGGTCAGCATGTGGAAGCAGCGTTCGAGATACGAGCCGCCCATGTGCCGAAAGATGTCGAACGCGACGGTGCGGTGCTCGACCTCCTCTGCGCCGTGCCAGCGCAGCAGGTCGAGCATGACGGGATCGGCATGGGCGGCATCCAGCCCCTTTGCGTTGAGCACCCAGTTGCCCAGATAGCCGAAAAAGTGCTCCAGCGCGGCGATGATGCCGAGCTGCTGCCGCAGCCAGAAGCGCGTGTGGCCGATCTTCAGGCCCAGCGGCTGTTCGCCGAGCACCTTGGAAAAAAGCCAATCGAGGCGCTTGGTGAAGGGCTGGGTGTCGATGCCGTGGTCTTTGTAGTAATGCGCAAGCACGCCGCCGTGCGAGCGCGAGTGGACGGCCTCCTGGCGCAGAAATCCCTCGGCGTCGGAGCGCAGCTTTGTGTCGGTAATCAGCGGCAGCGCCTTGTTGTAGACGCGGCAAAACCACAGCTCGCCGGCGGGGAACAGCAGGTTCAGGATGTTGATGATGTGCGTGCTGGACGGGTCGCCCGGAATCCATTGGATGGGCGTGTCCTTCCAGTCGAAACGGACGTGGCGGGCCTTGATGAAGTAATCGGGCGCGGTCATGGTGGTCTCCGGATGTTCTTGTCTGCGCGGGCTCAATGCCCCGCCATGCTCACGCGCGCAATCAGCCGGCTGAGCCACTGTGCATAGCGCGAGATGAAGCGCGACGAATGCGCCTCGATACCGATCGTGACAACGGGCTTGTTGCGCTGAACCGCCCTGAACATGGCTTTCGCGACGGTCTCGGGCTTAAGGCCGCGCAGCTGGTAGAGCTTGGTCGCGCGGGCACGCAGTTGGGCCTGTTGTGCCTCGGTCGTGCCGGTGTAGACGGTGGAGGCCATGATTCCGGTCTCGGCAAAACCGGGGCAGATGGCAGACACGCCGATGCCCTGCCCGGCCAGCTCGCCGCGCATGCATTCGGACAGCATCAGCACCGCGGCCTTCGTCGTCGCATAGGCGGCAAGATCGCGCGATGGCGCGAAGGCCGCCGCTGATGCAGTGTTCAGGATGTGCCCGCCCTGCCCGCGCGCCACCATCTGCTTTGCGAACAGCCGGGCGCCATGGATCACACCCCACACGTTCACGTGCAGGATGCGCTGCCAATCGCGCTCGGAGGTGTCGACAATGCCGCCCGCCATGCCGATGCCGGCGTTGTTGACGACGATGTCGGCGCCGCCCAGGTCCTTGCCGACCCAGTCGACCAGCGCTTCCATCTGCTCGGCATTGCCGACATCGACGGTGCGCGCCCACGCCTTGCCGCCGGTGAGACGGATGAGCTTGGCCGTGCGCTCTGCATCTTCGGCACGGATGTCGACGGCGACGATCGCCGCACCCTGCTCCGCGAATTCCAACGCCGCGCAACGACCGATGCCGCTGCCAGCTCCCGTGATGACCGCCAGCTTGCCGGAGAACGGTTTGCGCTCGCCATGCTGACGCGTGCGTTGCAGCGCTTCGGATTCCGGCTTGCCCTCGACATGCTCGATCAGCTCGCGTGCCATGTCCGCCATGCGTGCGGCATGCGTGACCGGCAGCCAGTGCCGCGCTACCACTTCGCGGCGCCAATACTGCGGCACCCAGCGCGAGAGGTCTTCGGACAACGCGGGGCTGACGTACTTGTCCAGCGTCGGCACGATGACCTGCACCGGCGCATGCGCGACACGCTTGCGCGGCGTGAACAAGCTGCGGACGAAATTGGCGCGATACAGCGAGACACCGCGCACGCCATCGGCGGTCTGCGTGGCACGCGGCACGATGGCGGTCTTCTCAACGCGACGCAGCACACGCGGCCACGCGCGCCCGAGCCACAGGCGCCAACTCAGCTCTGGCACGATGGGCAAATGGAACAGCAGCACGTACCACGAGCGCACGAGCTGCCCCAGCATCTTGCCCAGCGACGACGGCGTCGGCCGCAACAGCCGCGCGCGCATCCAGTAACCCACGTGGTCCAGGCAAGGCCCTGAGCACGATGTGTATGACGCAATGCGTCCGCGCAGGCGCTCCTCCGTCACGAACTCCCACGACTGGATCGAACCCCAGTCGTGCGCGATCAGGTGCACCGGCTTGCCTGGGCTCAGCGTATCGATCACGGCGATGAAGTCGTCGGTCAATCGCGCGAAGGTGTAGTTGCGCATCCCTTTGGGCGAACTCGACTTGCCGGCGCCACGCACGTCGTAGGCAATGATGTAGTAATCCCGCGCGAGCAGCGGTGCCATCTCGTGCCAGACCTCGCTATTGTCGGGGTAACCGTGCACGAGTACGACGGTCGGATGCGCCGGGTCGCCCCAGGTCTTGACGGCGAGCGAGACGCTGCCGGATTGCACGGTGCGCTCGGCGTGTTCGATGGTCGGGACGGTAGCAGCCGGCTCGAACAACGCCAGCGGAGCCTCTTCAAGAAGCGTTTTCATGTGAGCCTCCCCGCGCATCAGGCGGCGCGCTGCTGCGCAAGCTGGCGTTGCTGCCAGCGGCGCACATGCGGCAGATCGTCGTCGAGCCAGTAAGCATCGTCTTCGGTGATGACGAGCAGCTCTTCGAACTTGGCACCGACGCCATGGAAACCCAGGTGCGGCTCAACGGCCCACAAGCCCGGCACCGGCGCATGTTCGGATCGACGGTCGATCGACCACAGCGGCGACCACCCTTCCTGCTTGCCGCTGCGCACCTGGTCGAGGATCAGATTGCGCGTGGCATTCAACCCGAAGCGCGCAACAAAACGCGGTTTGGATGGGCTGTCCAGCTTGGCCACACGATGCGCCAGCACTTTGAATGGATAGGCCTTGTGGCGCGGCTCCACGCCCTGCTTCATGCAGAGCTGATCCACTGCACGCGCTACGTCGGCCATTGACCGACGCTCGCGAATCAGGCGCACGATCAGTTCGCGATGCGCCATCAGATCGTCCTGCAGTTGTTCGAGGATGGCGCTCTCGCCAAGGCACATGGCATAGCCCACATCGGCGATCACGCCATTGCGCACGGGCGCCACGTCGAGGATGACCGGCATGTTCTCCTCCAGCCGCCGCGACGATGGAAAGAACGCGAGGTTGAAGCCGGCCATGTGCGTCAGGCCCGAAAAGCCCTGGAACGCCGTGCGATCGCCAAACCAGGCGAACGGCTTGTGCAGCCAGTCGTGCACGCCGCGATCGCCGAGCCACTCAGTGAGCAGCTTGGCCGCGTCCTTCTCCGTCATGCCGGGGCGCAGCATGCCGCCGACGGCCTCGACGCACGCGTAGGCGAGTTGCTGGATTTCGCGAAACTGGGCCAGTTCGTCGACATGGACGCGCGCCAGGGTGGGGTTCGGCATGCCGGTCTCCTTGAGTATGGGTATCGGGGGGCGCTCATTGGCACCGCACCAAATGTTCCATTACTCAATGTCAAAGTCAATGCGGGACTTTTCTGGCGTTTGAAAACGCCGTGTGACCGGTAATCGACAGAAAAAAGAGAGGTTTAGCCCGCGCGGCGTTGTCGCACGGCTTCAAACAGACAGATCGCTGCTGCGGCAGCCACATTGAGCGATTCCATGCCGCCCGGCTGCGGAATCGTCACAGGCGTTGTCACGGCAGAAAGCCATTCGTCCGACACGCCCGCACCCTCGTTTCCGAACACCCAACCGACGGGCGCCTTGAGCGACACATCGAACACAGCCTGCTTGGCGTGCGACGACGTCGCCAACAGCGGCACCTGAAGGCGCGAATGCACGCTCTCGAACGTGCAGTGTTCAACGATGTTCAGGTGGAAATGCGCGCCCATGGCGGCCCGCAATGTCTTGGCCGACCACGCGAACGCGCAGCCCGGTGTCATGAACACATCACGCACGCCGGCAGCAGCCGCACAACGCAGGATGGAACCAACGTTGCCGGCATCCTGAATGCCATCAAGAATCACACAGTCCGCCTCAATGGTTTGCGGCAACTTGCCTTCCGGCGTCTCCACCAGGGCGATCAGATCGATGCCGTTGACGACCGTGGTGAGTTGGCCAAACAGGTTGTCCGCCAGCAGGATGACGGAGTCCGAATCAACGCGATCGAGCACCGCGACCACTTCCGGGTGCCGGATATGGCGCTCCGAAACCAGGCATTGTGCCGGCACGTGGCCCGCATCCAGATACGCTGTGACCAGATGCACGCCGTCGAGCACGGACTGCCCAGCGCGCCGACGATGCTGCGTCGAGCCCGAAAGCGCCTTGAGATGCTTGAACACCGCGTTATCGCGGGAAGTGATGTGCTTCACGAATGGGCCCAGCAGAAAAAGGTCAGTCGTCCCAGGCGCTGCCTGCAGCGGTGGTTTCGATGCTGATGGCGCTCATCCCCTCCAGCGCACGACGCACGGGCGCGAACGAGCGGCGATGATGGGGCGTCACGCCATGCAGGTCGATCGCCGCCAGATGCTGCGGCGTGCCATAACCGGCATGGACGTCAAAGCCGTAGAGTGGAAACTCGATATGCAGCGCGGCCAATTGGCGGTCGCGTGTCACCTTCGCCAGGATGGATGCCGCCGAAATAGCCGGCACCAGCGCATCGCCCTTGACGATGGCCTCCACCGCAAATGCCACCTGTGGGCACCGATTGCCGTCCACCTGCACGAGATCGGGCAGCGTGCCCAATGCGGCCACGCCGTGCACCGCACGCTGCATGGCCAGCATGGTCGCGTGCAGGATGTTGATGCGGTCGATTTCTTCGACGGTGGCTTCCGCCACATGCCAGGCGAGCGCCTTTTCGACGATCTCGTCGTACAGCGCCTCGCGCTTCTTGGCGGTCAGGATTTTGGAGTCGGCCAAGCCTTTAATTGGCTTGCGCGGATTGAGAACGACCGCCGCAGCCGTCACCGGTCCGGCCAAAGGCCCGCGTCCAGCCTCATCCACGCCGCAGAGGATGCGACGCGCGCGCTTGGCCGCCGGCTCTTGCGAGAGCAGCAGGCCAAGCTGGTCGGGATTGGGTTTGCGGGACGCCATGGGCTCAAAGCTTACCGCGACTGCGCAGCAGATCGACCACGACTTTCGCGCCGATCTCCGCCATGTTCTGCTTGAGCGTGAGGTGCATCTGCGTGAAGTGCTCACGCAGGAACGTGGCGTTGCCATGATCGCTCAGTTGCAGCAACGTTTCGCGCGCAAGTGCCTCGGGCGTTGCGTCATCCTGCAGCAATTCCGGTACGACAAAGCGGCCGGACAGGATGTTCGGCAGCCCCACGTACGGCAGATAGCCCTTGCGCTTCATGATCTGCGCCGTCAGCCAGGGCACCTTGTAAGTGATGACCATCGGCTTCTTGTACAACGCCGCTTCCAGCGTGGCCGTGCCGCTGGCAAGCAGGATGACGTCAGCCGCTTCCATGGCGGCGTGCGACTGGCCATCGACGACCCACAGATGCAAGCCTGGGTGCTCCGCGCGCATCGCATCGATGCGCTCGCGCAGCGTCGCATTGGCCGCCGGCAGCACAAAAGCCAGATCCGGCTCGACCGCCTGCATGCGTGACATTGCCGCGAACAGCGTCGGCCCGAGATGCTTCACTTCGGAATTGCGGCTGCCCGGCAGCACCGCAACGACCTTGCGGCCCAACGGCAGGCCGAGGCGCGTGCGCGCGCCTTCTATGTCCGGCACCAGCGGAATCTCATCCGCGAGCGGATGCCCGACGTACGTGGCCGGAATGCCGGCCTTGGCGTAAATCTCGGGCTCGAACGGGAACAGGCAGAGGATATGGTCGACCGCGCGAGCAATCGTCTTGATACGGCCGGCACGCCACGCCCAGATCGACGGGCTCACGAAATGCACCACCGGCACACCCGCCTGCCGCATGGCGATCTCGACGTTGAAATTGAAGTCCGGCGCATCGACCCCGATGAAAGCCAGCGGCGGCTTCTCCAGCAGATCCTGCTTGAGTTCCTTGCGGATCGTAAGAATCTCACGCAGCTGGCCGAGCACTTCCACGTAGCCGTTGACCGACAGCTTGTGCATCGGCCAGTTCGACTGGAAACCCTGCTCCGTCATGCGGGCCCCGCCGATGCCGTTGTAGGCGAAGTCGGCAGGCAGTTGTGCGCGCAACCCCTTGAGCAGCAGCGAGGCCAGCAAATCGCCGGAAGCCTCGCCTGCCACCATGCCGATGCGGCGCACCGGCGTGGTGTTCTGAGGCTGCTCGCTCAACGCACGATGCCGCGCTTGGTGGCGGCAATGAAATCAGCAAACGCGGTCAACACCTCACGCGTGGGGGCGTCGTCCGTTTGAGCGATCTGGGCGGCGATTTCCGCCTTGGCCTGATCAAAGCTCAGATCGCTCTTGTAGAGCAGCTTGTACGCTTGGCGCAGACCGGTGATCTGCTCGGCCGTAAAGCCACGGCGGCGCAGGCCTTCCACATTGATGCCGTGCGGCGCGGCCTTGTTGCCGCCCTTGTCGCTCGCGGCGATCACGAACGGCGGCACATCCTGCACGAGCGCCGATGCGCCACCGAGCATGGCATGCGCGCCGATACGCACGAACTGGTGCACGCCGGACATGCCGCCGAGAATCGCCCAGTCACCGACTTCCACGTGACCCGCGATCTGCGCGTTACTCGAGAACACCGTGTGGTTGCCCACGCGGCAATCGTGCGCGATATGCACGTAGGCCATGATCCAGTTGTCGTCGCCGATGGACGTGATACCGGCATCCTGCGCAGTGCCGGTATGGATCGTGGTGAATTCGCGGATGGTATTGCGGTCGCCGACGATCAGCTGCGTCGGCTCATCGCGATACTTCATGTCCTGCGGGCGGCCGCCCACGGAAGCAAAGTGGCCGATGCTGTTGTCGCGGCCCAGCGTCGTGTAGCCTTCAACGACCGTATGGTGGCCGACGCGCGTGCCTGCGCCCATCCGCACGTTCGGGCCCACGACCGTGAACGCGCCGATCTCGACGCTCGAATCGAGTTCGGCCTTCGGATCAATCTGCGCGGTCGGGTGGATCTTCTGTGCTTGCGTCATGCCTCGCCCTTGGACTTGTCTTCGCGCACGGCGCACATGATTTCGGCTTCCACGGCGACTTCGCCGTCAACCTTGCCGTACACCTTGAACTTCCACATACCGCTCTTCGAGCGCAGCAGCTCGGCCGTCATCACGAGCTGGTCGCCCGGGATCACCTGCCGCTTAAAGCGTGCACCATCGATGCTCACGAACAGGTAGAGCTGGTTTTCCTTGCGCTCGTGATCGGCCTCGCCGAACGTCAGCAGCGCAGCGGTTTGCGCCAGCGCTTCGAGCATCAACACGCCCGGCATCACCGGATGGCCGGGGAAGTGCCCGTTGAAGAACGGCTCGTTGAACGTCACGTTCTTGATGGCCGTAATCGACTTGCGCGGCTCCAGCGAAATCACGCGGTCCACCAGCAGCATCGGGTAGCGATGCGGCAGCAGATCGAGAATCTTTTTGATATTGAAATCGCTGACGGGGCTGGGGGTCGCGCTCGTCGCATTCGTTGCTTCGGTCATGATTGTTGCTGCAGGTCTTTGACCCGCTGTTCGAGTTGTTGCAACCGTTCGCGCATGCGCGTCAGGCCTCGGACGATGGCCGCGTTACGTTCCCAGTCGCCATGCGGCATGAATGGGAAAACGCTGGTGAAATGGCCACCGGGCTTGGTGATGGATTTGGTAATGGAGGTGCCGCCTGAAACGGTCACACGGTCGGCAATCGTCAGATGGCCAGCAAAATTGGCCGCGCCACCGATGATGCAGTAGCGCCCGATCTTCGTGCTGCCAGAAATGGCAGCGCAGCCGGCGATAACGGTATAGGCGCCCACATGCACGTTGTGCGCGATCTGCACCTGGTTGTCGATCTTGCAACCCTGTTCGACCACCGTATCGGCCATCGCGCCGCGGTCGATGGCGGTGTTCGCGCCGATCTCTACGTCGTCGCCAATCACGGCCCTACCAGTCTGCGGAATCTTCACCCATTCGCCGCCCTGCGGACCGAAGTCGGGTGCAAAGCCAAAGCCATCCGCGCCGATCACGACGCCGCTATGCACAATGCAGCGGGCACCAACCACGCAGCCGTGATAGATCGACACGTTTGCGTAGAGCAACGTGTCATCGCCAATGCGGGCACCGGCGCCCACGAAACTGTTGCCGGCGATGCGTACACGCTCGCCGAGCACCGCGCCAGCTTCGATGGTCACGTTCGGACCAATGGAGCACGACGCTGGCACCGTGGCGCCCTCTTCCACGCTGGCAGTCCGGTGAATGCCAGGCACAACGGGGCGCGCCGCCAGCGCAACAAAGCGCTGGGCGACACGAGCAAACGCAGCATACGGGTTGGCAGCGATGAGCCAGTTCCGGCCAGCAGCGTGGCCTTGGCTTTCGAGCGTTTCCAGATCGCGGGGCGACACGATGATCGCCGCCGCACCGGAACTCACAGCCTGATTGAGGTACAGCGGATTGGAAAGAAAAGCGAGCTGATCGGCGCCCGCTTGATCCAGCGGCGCGATCGACTTGACGATCAGGCCTGCGTCACCCTGGACGGTCGCGCCGAGCGACGCAGCAAGTTCACCAAGCGAAAACGACATGCGAACAACCTCATTTGGCCGATTGCGAATTCAGCGCCTTGAGCACTTCGTCCGTGATGTCGATGCGCGGGTTCACGTACACGGCTTCCTGCACGATCAGGTCGTACTTGCGCTGCTCGGCAATCGAGCGGATCACGCGGTTGGCGCGCTCGAGCACCTGGGCCAGCTCTTCATTGCGGCGCTGGTTCAGGTCCTCACGGAATTCGCGCTGCTTGCGCTGGAAGTCGCGATCCAGGTCCGACAATTCACGCTGACGGCGGGTGCGATCAGAATCGGCCAGCACAGCCGACTCCTTGTCCAGCTTGTCGGACATGCCCTTGAGCTTGGCAGCCATGTCCTGCAGCTCGCGGTCGCGCTTGGCGAACTCGGTTTCCAGCTTGGCCTGTGCGGCCTTGGCAGGCTGCGAGTCGCGCAGGATGCGCTCGGAATTGACAGCAGCGATGCGCGCTTCCTGCGCCGTGGCCGGCAGCGCAAAGCTGGCTGCGGCAAGTGCGGCGAAAGCAGCGGACACGCCCATGCGGGACAAGGTGATGCGCGTGGATTTCATGATGAATGCAGTCATTAGAATGCAGTCCCGATCTGGAACTGGAAGCGTTGCGTTTGATCTTCGGTCTTGCGTTTGATCGGGAAGCCCATGCTGATCTTGAGCGGGCCGATCGGCGACAGCCACGACAAACCGAAACCAGTCGAGTAGCGCATGTCGCCCAGCTTGTACGGCTGACCTTCGGCGAACACGTTACCGTAGTCAAAGAAGGTGAACAGGCGAACGGTGCGGTCCACGCCCGAACCCGGCAGCGGGAAAATGAATTCCACGTTGCCGACGAACTTGCTGGCGCCACCGATGGCCACGCCGTTGGCGTCGCGCGGGCCCAGCGTGCTGGTTTCGTAACCGCGCACCGAGCCGATACCGCCGGCGTAGTAGTTCTTGAAGACCGGGAAGTCCTTGCCGCCGTAACCGTGGCCGTACCCGATCTCGTTGTTGAACGCCATCGTGAACGACTTCGACAGCGGATAGAAATACTGGTGCTGATAGTACGCGCGGAAGTACTGGAGATCGCCGCCCGGAATACCGAACTCCAGGTTGGCCTGCTGATAGCGACCACGCGTCGGCACCAGAGCGCTGTCACGCTGATCCTTCGACCAGCCGATGGTGATCGGGAAGTTATTGGTGATACGGCCGTTCTTCGCGACGTAGTTCTGGTAGGCCAGCGGCGTGTTGGTCGTCACGTCGATGGTCGTGCGCTCGTAGCCGATGCCGAAGAAGACGGTATCGGTTTCCGAGAACGGCACGCCAAACTTGACGTTGCCACCTTGTTGCACAACGCGGTAGTCCTGGTCACCCGTGTAGTACAGCGGGCGGTACGTGCGGTAGTACAGCTCAGTCGAGCGGCTGATGCCATCCACCGTGAAGTACGGATCGAACTGCGTCACGGCAATGGTGCGGTTCGACTTGGACGTGTTCACATCCAGGCCGAGGCTCGTGCCGGACCCGAACACGTTGTCCTGACGGATACCCGCCGACAGCACCAGCTTGTCGGTCGAAGAGAAGCCCACGCCCAGGTTGATCTGGCCAGTCGGCTTTTCGGTCACGTTGACGTTCACATCGACCTGGTCGGTGGTACCCGGCACGTCTTCCGTCGTGATGTTCGCATCGGTGAAGTAACCCGTACGGTTCACACGGTTCTGCGAAAGCTGCAGCTTCTCGCCATCGAACCAGGAGGCTTCCATCTGGCGCATTTCGCGGCGCACGACTTCGTCGCGGGTCTTGCTGTTGCCGACAACGTTCACGCGACGCACGTACACGCGGCGGCCCGGATCGACCACCAGCGTGAGCGCAACCGTGCGGTCCTTCTGGTTGATTTGCGGCTGCGGGTTGATGGTGGCGAAAGCGTAGCCGTACGTGCCGAGCAGATCGGTAATCGACTTGGTCGTCGACGACAGCTTGGCCGAAGAGAAGACATCGCCCTGCTTGAGCTTGATGAGTTTCTCCATCTCGGCCTGCTTGCCCAGCAGCTCGCCGGTCAGCTTGATGTCCGATACCTTGTACTGCTCACCCTCGTGGATGTTCAGCGTCAGGTAAATGTCCTTCTTGTCAGGCGTGATCGACACCTGGGTCGACTCGATGGCGAATTCCAGGTAGCCGCGATCCAGATAGAACGAGCGCAACGCTTCCAGGTCAGCCGTGAGCTTCTGCTTGGAGTACAGATCGTTCTTGGTGTACCACGACAGCCAGTTCGGCGTGGACAGTTGCATCTCGTCGCGCAGGTCGCCTTCCTTGAAGGCCTTGTTGCCGACGATATTGATCTGGCGAATCTTGGCGGTCGGACCTTCGTCCACCGTGAACGTGATCGACACACGGTTGGCATCGACCGGCGTAACGGTGGTCGTCACCTCGGCAGCGTAGTAGCCGCGCGAAACATACTGGCGCTTGATTTCCTGCTCGGCGCGGTCGATGAGGGACTTGTCGTAGTAACGGGCCTCGGCCACGCCCACGCCGCGCAGCGTACGACGCAGCGCTTCCTTGTCGAACTCCTTGAAGCCGATGAACTCGAGCTGCGAGATCGCCGGACGCTCTTCCACGCGCACCACCAGCACATTGCCTTCGGAGCGGATCTGAACGTCCTTGAAGAAGCCGGTGTTGTAGAGCGCGCGAATCGATTCGGCGCCCTTCTCGTCGGTGAAGGTCTCACCCACCTTCACAGGCAGATAGCCGAACACGGTGCCCGGCTCGACGCGCTGCACACCCTCCACGCGAATGTCCTTGACGACGAACGGCTCCACTGCATGAGCCTGACCAGCAGTAACGGTCAGCACGGAAGCCGCCAGCACGCTGAGCGGGAAGCGATGTTGTCTGATCAATCTAATCCCCTAGTTGGATTCAATCGGAATCCACTTCTGAGTGTTTTCAAAACCCTGAGTTGCCCGCTCACGCCGGTGGCAACGATGCGGCTAACCGACCCAGTTTGAATACGGTCTAGCCACGAGTCAGAAACAACCGACTCAAATCGTTGTACAGGGCGAGCGAAGTGAGAAGCAGGATGCAGGCGACGCCGATCTTCTGAAGGACTGCTTGCCAGGATTCCGGCACGGGTCGGCCAGTCAAAAATTCCACGCAATAATACAGCAAATGCCCCCCATCCAATACCGGAACGGGCAATAAGTTCAGCACGCCGAGACTGACGCTGATCAACGCGAGAAAGCTCACAAACGTCTGCCAGCCAAGGCTTGCCGCCTTGCCTGCAAAGTCCGCCACAGTGATCGGTCCGCTCAGGTTCTGCAGCGACGCCTGACCGATGATCATCTTGCCCAGGACCTGGAGCGACAGCACCGAAGTCCGCCAGACCTCGCCCACGGCGTGGCCTAAGGCGGCAACCGGCTCGTCTCGGATCATCGCCGTTTCCACCTTCTGGTTGAGCTGCGCGCCGAGCTTGCCGATCTTCGGGCCCGTGGGGTTCTTGGGATCGACGTCTGCGTCTGGGCGAACCGGCAGCGTCATGGGCTGGTCGTTGCGCAGGATGTCGATCGACGCGTTCTGCTCGGGCATGGCGCGGATCTGGCGGATGAGGTCCATCGCCTGATCGGCTGGCTGGCCCGCGAAGCGGACGATCTGATCGCCGGCTCGCAACCCTGCGCGTGCCGCGGCACTGGCGGGAAGTACGTCGACGATGGTGACGGGACCGCCCTGCAGGCGCAAACCAATCTGGTCAATTACGTCGGCCTGCGGCGTACGGGCTGCGCTTGGCAAACCATGCAGGCGGACGGTGCGCTCGACACCATCGGCGCCGCGCACTTGTACAAGCGCGTCGCGCCCTGCGATGCCGGCCGAGTACAAGCGCATGCGGACATCGCTCCAGCTGCGCACGGGCGCAGGTGTTTCATCGTCCGTACCGATGGCGATCACGCGGTCCCTGGCATGCAGGTCGGCCTGGGCGGCAATGCTGCCCGGTGGCGGAGCGCCGAGGATAGGCAACGGCTCGATTGCGCCGACCCATGCCAGCACTGCATAGAGCGCAATTGCGAGCAGGAAATTCGCGATCGGGCCAGCGGCCACGATGGCGAACCGCTTGTAGACCGGCTGGTGATCGAAGGTGCGCGGGAGGTCTTCGGGGAGGATGGGCGGGTCTTTCTCGGGGTCTCGCGATCCCTCGCCCAGCATCTTGACGTAGCCGCCCAGCGGAATGGCGCAGATCGTCCATTCGGTGCGGTCAGGGCCGCGGCCCACACGACGGAACAGCACCTTGCCGAAGCCAACGGAAAACCGGAGCACCTTTACGCCGCACAGGCGTGCGACGCTGTAATGGCCCAGTTCGTGAATGACGATCAGTACCGCGATCGCAAAGACAAACGCTAAAACGGTCTGCAAAACCTTCTCCGGATGCACTGAAGGGCATGCGCGGGCTGGCCCCGCGCGAAGCCGCTATGTTACCCGCTTGCTCTGACAGCGCGCTTTCAGGCGGCCGGCAGTTGCGCGCATACGGTCGCGATATAGCGCTCAGCTTGCTGACGCGCTTGGGCGTCGGCCTCAAAAACGGTGTCGAGCGAGTCGGCGGGCACGATGGAGGTACGGGCGAGCGTGTCGCCCACCACGGCAGCAATCTCGGTGAACCGGATGCGGCGCTGTAAAAATGCTTCGACAGCCACCTCGTTGGCCGCGTTCAGTGCAGCAGGAGCCGTACCACCAGCGCGCAGTGCGTCAAAGGCCAGCGCCAGGCACGGGAAGCGGCGCAGGTCCGGCGCCTCGAACGTCAGCGCGCCCGTTGTGACAAGATCGAGCAATGGAACACCGGCTTCGATGCGTTCGGGATATGCCAAGCCGTAGGCAATCGGCGTGCGCATGTCCGGATTGCCTAGCTGCGCCAGCACCGAGCCATCGTCGTAGCCGACCATCGAATGGATGACACTCTGAGGGTGGATCAGGACTTCGAGATGCTCGACCGGAACGCCGAACAGCCAGTGCGCCTCGATCACCTCCAGCCCCTTGTTCATCATGGTGGCGGAGTCGACGGAGATCTTGCGTCCCATCACCCAGTTCGGGTGCGCGCAAGCCTGATCTGGCGTGACATCCGCAAGGGACTCCACAGCGCGCGTGCGGAACGGGCCACCCGATGCCGTCAGCACGATGCGCGACACGCCCCGCCCGAACTGCGGAACTTGCTGAGGCAAGCATTGGAAGATGGCGTTGTGCTCGCTGTCGATGGGGAGCACGGTGGCGCCATGTTGACGCACAGCGTCCATGAAGAGCGCGCCGGACATTACCAGCGCCTCCTTGTTGGCCAGCAGCACGCGCTTGCCGGCACGCACGGCGGCAAGCGTCGGACGCAAGCCTGCGGCGCCAACGATGGCGGCCATCACCGCATCGCAGTCGGTGTGCGCGGCAGCCTCTTCCAACGCCTCGGTGCCGGCGCGGATTTCGATGCCGGCAGCATCGGCGCCGAGCTGTTCTCGCAATGCACCCGCCGCCGCGGCCGAACCCAGCACCGCCATCTTCGGGCGAAACTCACGGCAGAGCACCGCGAGCTTGTCGGCCTGCGCGTTGGCGGTCAGCGCAAAAACGCTGTATTTGTCGGGATGGCGGCGCACCACGTCAAGCGTGCTGTCGCCAATGGAGCCGGTGGCGCCAAGAACGGTCAAACGCATCATGTTCAGACGCCTCAGGAAATCAGCAGCGCAGCCAGCGGAAACACCGGCAGCAGCGCGTCGATGCGATCGAGCACACCACCGTGGCCGGGCAACAGGCGGCTGCTGTCTTTCATGCCGACCTGACGCTTGAGCAGGGATTCAAACAAATCACCGCCGACGCTTGCCGCCACCAACAAGATGGTTAGCGCAAGGGCGGCGACGGCGCCGCGCTGATCAAACTCGTGCGAGAACCACGTCGGTGCAAACCAATGCGTGATACCGGCAACGGTGGCGATCACCGCAACCAGCACGGCACCGCCGATTGCACCTTCCCACGATTTGCCCGGGCTGATGGTCGGAGCAAGCTTGCGGCGACCAATGGCCTTGCCGACAAAATAGGCGCCCACATCGGCAGCCCACACGAGCAACGCCACCGAAAGCAGAAACGCGATGCCGTGCGTGCGTAATTCAATGGCGCCATGCACGAACGCCGGCAGCATCACCAAGCCCAGCAGGGTGAACACGACCCTGCGCGTGCCATGCAACTCGCGCACACCACCCGCTAGCAGCGCCCAGGCGATCACCCACGCGATTACCGCGCCATGGAATAGCGGCCGCACATCACCGCGAAAGGGAATGTCGTGCCAAGCGATTGTCAGCATGACCACAACGACCGCATAGAGAATCGGCCCCCACCAGCCGGGCAGGCGCACGAGACGCCCCCACTCCCACGCGGCGAGGGCTGCAAACACCGTCACGAGCCCGGCCAGGCCGGCGGGCGGCGCGAAGAACAGAATGGGCAGGATGACAATCAGCAGGCAGACAGCGGTAATGACGCGAGTCAGCAGCATGTGTCAGGCTCCGGCGGATAGCGCGGGGGGAACATCGGGATCGAGCTGCGCGCTGGTGCGGCCGAAGCGGCGCTCGCGGTTGCGATACCACGCAAAGGCGCGATCGAGTTCTGCGGCATCGAAGTCGGGCCAGTAGCGATCGGTGAAGTACAGCTCGGAATAGGCAAGCTGCCACAGCAGAAAGTTGCTGATGCGCTGCTCGCCACCGGTGCGGATGAACAGATCCGGCTCCGGCGCGTAAGACAGGGCCATGTACGGCGCAAGCATCTCTTCCGTGATGGCGTCAGGTGCAATGCCAGGCTGCGCCTTCAACAAGGCGCGCATGGCTTGCAGGATGTCCCAGCGCCCGCCGTAGTTGGCAAGGATCGTGACAGTCAGACCGGGGTTGGCAGCCGTCTTGGCCTCAGCTTCGCGAATCAAAAGCTGGATGCGCGGACTGAACGCAGACAGATCGCCCACCACGCGCAAGCGGATGCCATTGTCGTGCAGCTTGCTGACTTCGCGGCGCAACGCCGTCATGAACAACTTCATGAGGAAAGTGACTTCCTCAGCCGGGCGGCGCCAGTTTTCGGAGCTGAAGGCAAACAGCGTCAGGTAACCGACGCCACGGCGTGCCGCCGCTTCAACGGTTGCTCGTACGGCGTCGAGGCCGCGGCTATGCCCGGCCACACGCGGCAGATGCCGTTCGGTGGCCCAGCGGCCGTTACCGTCCATGATGACGGCGACGTGGCGCGGCGTATCGGCGGTGTCGGGCACCGCCAGTGTCGAACTGATATGCATGAATCGGGCTTCCCACCGCATGCGCCCAATGCGCCGGCGGCGGGAGACGGCCTTACACCGTCATGATTTCCTTGTCTTTCTCGGCGACCAGCTTGTCGATCTCGGCGACGAACTTGTCGGTCAGCTTCTGAACGTCGTCTCCGCCGCGACGCTCGTCGTCTTCCGAGATGGCCTTGTCCTTCACCAGCTTCTTGAGCTGTTCGTTGGCATCGCGACGCAGGTTGCGCACGGCGACCTTGGCATCTTCGCCCTCGCCCTTCACGACCTTGGTCAGCTCCTTGCGACGCTCTTCGGTCAGCGCGGGCGTCGGCACGCGAATGATGTCGCCCATGGTGGCGGGGTTCAGACCGAGGTCCGCTTCACGGATGGCCTTCTCGACGGCTTGCACCATCTTCTTTTCCCACGGTTGCACACCAATCGTGCGCGCATCCACCAGAGTCACGTTGGCAACCTGGCTGATCGGCACCATCGAGCCGTAGTAATCGACTTGCACGTGATCGAGCAGACCGGTGTGGGCACGGCCAGTACGGATCTTGGCCAGATCCGCCTTGAGAGCCTCGATCGACTTCTGCATCTTCTGCTCGGTATTCTTTTTGACATCGGCGACGCTCATACTTCCTCCGAACGATAACGGCGGTCTGCCGAACTTGCGCCCTGGAAAACGACACAGGGCACCGGCAAGACCAAAAAGACAATAGGCGATTTTACATGGAAGCCGCTCGCCAACGCCATTTACGCAGGGTCAGCGAACGCTAAAAAAGGCGCCTGCAACCAGGCTTGCCGCTGGTTTTAGACGTGCACCAGCGTGCCTTCGTCTTCACCCAGGATCACGCGCTTGAGGGCGCCCGGCTTTTGGATCGAGAACACCTTGATCGGCAACTTCTGGTCGCGGCACAGCGCAAAGGCAGTCGCATCCATCACCTGCAGGTTGCGCGAGATGGCTTCGTCGAACGTGATGGTCGTGTAGCGGGTGGCGCTCGGGTCCTTCTTTGGATCAGCGGTGTAGACGCCATCCACCTTGGTGGCCTTGAGGACGATCTCGGCACCGATTTCCGAGCCGCGCAGCGCGGCGGCGGTGTCGGTCGTGAAGAACGGGTTGCCGGTGCCGGCGGCGAAAATCACGATTTTCCCCTCCTCCAATTGGCGGATCGCGCGGGGACGGATGTACGGCTCGACCACCTGGTCCAGGCGCAGCGCCGATTGCACGCGACCCTCGAGGTTGGCATGACGCATGGCGTCTTGCAGGGCCAGCGCATTCATCATGGTGGCCAGCATGCCCATGTAGTCGGCCGTGGCGCGATCCATGCCGGCGGCTCCGCCCGCAACACCGCGGAAGATATTGCCACCGCCGATCACCACTGCCACCTGCACGCCCAGCTTCACGATTTCGGCGATGTCGTTGACCATCCCTTCGATGGTGCTGCGGTTGATGCCAAAGGCATCGTCGCCCATCAGGGCTTCGCCGGAAAGTTTGAGTAGAACGCGCTTATAGGCAGGCATGGAGATCCTCGTGACGATTCCTGGTACGGGAAACAGGAAAGGGGGAAATGACGCTGCGGATATGACAACGACGAGCAAAGCGGGGACTTCGCACATCCCGCAACCTTCTTGCGCGGAAGCCGTCAGGAAATCCTCCCAACGATACCCGCGCAAGCAGGCTGCACCTGCAAACAGGGCACCTTTCGGTGCCCTGTTTGTTCGGCATTATACGGCTGCGCCAAGGGTGGAAACGACACCTCCCGGCCTGCGCCGGAGGGCGAATCGCCGCACCATCGGAAACGGCCGTCGCAGCATTACGCCTGTTGCTTGGCAGCGGCCACCTGGGCAGCCACTTCAGCAGCGAAGTCGTCTTGCTTCTTCTCGATGCCCTCGCCCACCACGTACAGCGTGAACGCCTTCACAGTCGTGTTGGCAGCCTTGAGCATCTGCTCAACGGTCTGCTTGTCGTTCTTCACGAACGGCTGGTTCAGCAGCGAGACTTCCTTCAGGTACTTCTGCACGCTGCCTTCCACCATCTTGGCAACGATTTCAGCCGGCTTGCCCGATTCCGCAGCCTTCTGCTCAGCAACGCTGCGCTCCTTGGCGACCAGCTCGGCCGGCACGTCGTCAGCCGACAGCGACACCGGCTTCATGGCGGCAGCCTGCATTGCTGCGTCCTTAGCCGCCACTTCGTTGCCCTCGAATGCCACCATGACGCCAATGCGGGTGCCGTGCAGATACGAAGTCAGCTGGGTGCCTTCGAAACGCTGGAAGCGGCGGATCGTCATGTTCTCGCCGATCTTGCCGATCAGGCGGGTACGCACGGCTTCAACCGTTTCGTCACCGATCGACAGGGCCGACAGGGCCGCCACGTCAGCCGGGTTCTTCTGAGCGATCAGCTTGGCAACATCGTTCGTGAAGGCCAGGAAATCGTCATTCTTCGAAACGAAGTCGGTTTCGCAATTCACTTCGACCAGGGCGCCCGTGGTGCCCTCGACGAACGCTGCGACCACGCCCTCAGCGGTGACGCGGCTGGAAGCCTTGCCGGCCTTATTGCCCAGCTTCACACGCAGGATCTCTTCGGCCTTTTCCAGGTTGCCTTCGGCTTCGGTCAGGGCCTTCTTGCATTCCATCATCGGCGCGTCGGTCTTCGCGCGCAGCTCTGCAACCATGCTTGCGGTAATTGCCGCCATTCTCATGCTCCTTGTTTCAGATCGTCGTCCGGTCGCAAGCGGATTTCTCGCCTCGCGCCGGCCTGTCGTCCGGTTTCCATCCGGCCGCCCCACGAAATACGACGCGCGTGGGGCATCCGCATGACAAATTTCAAAAAAAAGGGGCGTTTGTTACGCGCCCCTGTCTGGCCATCGGCCCTGATGCGTTTCATCAGGTGCGGCCTGGCACGCGTCCCGCGCAATCAAGCTGCGGGCGCACGCCTTCTTGTCTTTAGCCTTCTTGGACTTCGACGAAGTCGTCGCCACCGCGAGCGGCTTCAACCACTTCCTGGACCGCGTTGGCACGGCCTTCCAGGATCGCATCGGCCACGCCGCGCACGTACAGTGCAACAGCCTTGCTCGAGTCGTCGTTACCCGGGATGACGTAGTCGATGCCTTCGGGCGAGTGGTTCGTGTCAACCACGCCGATCACCGGAATACCCAGCTTGGCTGCTTCGGTCACGGCAATCTTGTGGTAGCCGACGTCCACCACGAAGATGGCGTCAGGAATGCCGCCCATGTCCTTGATGCCGCCAATGGACTTCACCAGCTTGTCCATTTCGCGCTCGAACATCAGCGCTTCCTTCTTGCTCATGGTTTCGGTCGCGCCGGCTTCCTTGGCGACTTCCATGTCCTTCAGGCGCTTGATCGAGGTCTTGACCGTCTTGAAGTTGGTCAGCATGCCGCCGAGCCAGCGGCTGTCGACGAACGGCATACCTGCGCGAGCCGCTTCTTCAGCCAGGATCTCGCGCGATTGACGCTTCGTGCCGACGAACAGAATGGTGCCCCGGTTGGCTGCCAGTTGGCGCACGTACTTCAGTGCGTCCTGGTACATCGGCAGCGTCTTTTCCAGGTTGATGATGTGAATCTTGTTGCGATGGCCGAAGATGAAGGGGGCCATCTTGGGGTTCCAGAAGCGGGTCTGGTGGCCAAAGTGGACACCGGCTTCCAGCATTTCGCGCATGGTCACGGACATGAAATTCTCCAATCGGGTTAGGTCTGAAGCCGCCTCAGACATCCGTTGCATGCGTTACGACGGACACCCGCGGTGAAGCGGCTCGCGATTTCAAGCGTCACCGGCCACACGACCAGCGACTGCTTAGCCAGCGATTATAGCGGCAAAAACCCAATCGACTCAAGACCTTCCGAGCATTCGCAGCAAACGGGCCGGGACTGGCGCCCGGCGCCCGAAAACCCCGGCCGGGGCGCTTTGGTGCGATAATTCACACTTTAGCCACGACGCGGCGCCTCGCGCGCCTGCGTGCAGAAAGAGTCACAGCATGGCCGTTACCATTCACACCGCCGAAGACATTGCGCAAATGCGCGTGGCCTGTCGGCTTGCGTCCGAAGTTCTGGATTACATCACCCCGTTCGTAACGCCCGGCGTGACCACGGGCAAGCTGGACCAGCTGTGCCACGCCTATATGCGTGACGTGCAAGGCACTGTGCCGGCACCGCTGAACTATGCGCCCCCTGGCTATCCGCCTTTCCCGGCATCGATCTGCACGTCCGTCAACGACGTGATCTGCCACGGCATTCCCGGCGACAAGGTGCTCAAGAGCGGTGACATCGTCAACCTAGACATCACCGTCATCACCAAGGAAGGCTATTACGGGGACACCAGCCGCACCTTCGTCGTGGGCGAAGGGTCGATCCTGGCCAAGCGCCTGACGCAGGTCACATTCGAATGCATGTGGAAGGGTATCGCGGCCGTGCGTCCCGGCGCACGCCTGGGCGACATCGGCCACGTGATCCAGCAACATGCTGAAGCCGCCGGCTATAGCGTGGTTCGCGAATATTGCGGCCACGGCATCGGCAAGAAATTCCACGAAGATCCGCAGATCCTGCACTACGGCCGCCCCGGCACCGGGATGGAACTGAAGGCAGGCATGATCTTCACGATTGAACCGATGATCAACGCGGGCAAGCGCGACATCCGCACGATGCCCGACCAGTGGACTGTCAAGACGCGCGATCGCAGCCTGTCTGCGCAGTGGGAACATACGCTTCTGGTGACGGAAACCGGCCACGAAGTGCTGACCGTGTCAGCATTGACGCCGCCGGCACCGGAATTCGTACACGAAGGCGCGCCGGCCACGGCCTGATCCTCGCGGGCGAGCCGCACCGTCACGCTGATCTCGCCCCGCACCGGCTCAACTCTTGCAGCGACCGGCTCGATCCGGTCGCTGTTTCATTCACGCTCCACTCATGCCCTCCGCTGCTGCCGCCCCTGCCGAAGAAGCCCACCCGCGCGACGCCCTGAAAGCTGAGCGCGCACACCTGTTCGCGCAGTTCGACCAGCACGCCAACGTTCAACAACTCGTGACCAAGCTGGCGCGCGCGGTGGACCGTGCGCTGGTGCGGCTCTGGCAGGAAGAGCAGATGCCCGCAACCTGCGCGCTCATTGCGGTGGGCGGCTACGGGCGCGGCGAGCTGTTTCCGCATTCCGATGTGGACATCCTCCTGTTGCTGCCGGGCACCGCAGACAAGGCATTGGAGACCCGGCTGGAGGCCTTCATCGGCCGCTGTTGGGACATGGGGCTGGATATCGGCTCGTCGGTGCGCACGGTCGACGAATGCATCAATGAAGCCGCACAGGACGTCACGGTGCGTACGTCGTTGCTGGAAGCGCGTCTGCTGACCGGCGACGAGGGCTTGTACCGCACGTTTGAGACGCACTATCAAGGCCACCTCGACGCGGCAGATTTCTTCCAGTCGAAACTGCTGGAAATGCGCCAGCGGCATGCCAAGTACCAGGACACGCCCTATTCGCTTGAACCAAACTGCAAAGAAAGTCCCGGCGGCCTGCGCGACCTGCAGGTCATTCTGTGGATGACGCGCGCGGCCGGCTTCGGTTCGAGCTGGAACGAGCTGCTTGCCAACGGCTTGCTCACGCGCCGTGAAGCCCAGGAGCTGGTGAGCAATGAGCGCCTGCTCAAAACCGTGCGGGCGCGCCTGCACCTGCTGGCCGGGCGTCGCCAGGACGTGTTGGTGTTCGACTTGCAGACGCAATTGGCCGAATCGTTCGGTTACCGCCCGACCACCGCCAAGCGCGCAAGCGAACAGCTCATGCGCCGCTATTACTGGGTGGCCAAGGCGGTCACGCAGCTCAATACCGTGGTGCTGCAAAACATCGAGGCAAAGCTGTTCCCGAGCGAGCTGGGTATCACGCGCAAGATCAACGATCGCTTTGTCGAACGGCAAGGCATGCTTGAAATTGCCGACGCCGATCTCTACCAGCGCGAGCCGACGGCCATTCTTGAAACGTTCCTGCTGTACGAGCAAACGCGTGGCATCAAGGGACTGGCGGCCAGCACCTTGCGCGCCCTCTACAACGCACGGACGTTGATGGACGCGAAATGGCGTAAGGATCCGGACAATCGCGCGCTGTTCCTATCGATCCTGCAGCAGCCGCAGGGCATCACACACGCACTGCGCCTGATGAACCAGACGAGCGTGCTCGGCCGCTACCTGGTCAACTTCCGCCGTATCGTGGGACAGATGCAGCATGACCTGTTTCACGTCTACACGGTCGACCAGCACATCCTGATGGTGGTGCGCAACATCCGCCGCTTCGCCATCGTGGAGCACACGCACGAGTTTCCGTTCTGCAGCCAGTTGATGGCGAACTTCGACAAGCCGTGGGTGCTGACCGTCGCCGCGCTGTTCCATGACATTGCGAAAGGACGCGGCGGCGACCACTCGGTGCTCGGCATGTCCGACGCGCGACGCTTCTGCAAGGAACACGGCATTGCCAAGGAAGACGCCGACCTGGTCGTCTGGCTCGTCGAACACCACCTGACCATGAGCCAGGTCGCGCAGAAGCAGGACCTGGGCGATCCGGAAGTCATCCGTCATTTCGCCGACTTGGTCGGCACCGAGCGTCGGTTGACCGCGCTGTATCTGCTGACCGTTGCCGACATCCGCGGCACCAGCCCGAAAGTGTGGAATGCCTGGAAGGGCAAGCTGCTGGAAGACCTGTATCGCATGACGTTGCGCGTGCTCGGCGGTGCCACCACGGACCCGCACGCCGTGCTCGAAGGTCGCAAGGAAGAAGCGCGCGCCCTGCTGCGCCTGGCCGCGCTGGACGACACCGCGCACGAGGCACTGTGGAAACAGCTCGACGTGGGTGTGTTCCTGCGCCACGACGCACGCGACATCGCCTGGTTCACGCGGCACTTCTACAACCGCGTCAACACCACGATCCCCATCGTGCGTGCGCGCATTTCACCGGCGGGCGTCGGCCTGCAGGTGGCGGTGTACTCGCCGGATCGGCCCGATCTTTTCGCACGCATCTGCGGCTACTTCGAGCGCAAGAGCCTGACGATTCTTGACGCCAAGATCCACACCACCAAACACGGCTACGCGCTCGACACCTTCCAGGTGGCCGACCCCAGCAGCGGCTTGGTGGAGCCCGGGCATTACCGCGACATCATCACGCTGGTCGAACACGAACTGGCTGAACAGATCTCGCGCGAAACCGCCCTGCCCGAGCCGCCGCGTGGGCGTATCTCGCGCCAGTCGCGCAGCTTCCCGATCAAGCCTCGTGTCGACCTGCGGGCGGACGAGCGCGGCCAGTATTACCTGCTCTCCATTTCTGCGACAGACCGCACCGGTCTGCTCTACGCGATTGCCCGCGTGCTCGCTCACCGTCGCGTGTCGGTGCACACCGCGCGTATCAACACGCTCGGCGAGCGCGTGGAAGACATCTTCCTGGTCGACGGCACCCGCCTGACCCAGGACAACAAACTGCAGCTCGAGCTTGAAAGCGAGCTGCTTGATGCGCTCGCCATCTGAGCGCCAGCCTTACCGGTCTAGATTCATGACTACCGATTCCGATGATTTCCCCGGCGACGACGACAAGCGCGGCGCCAGCGACCCGACTCAGCGCGCCACCCGCCCGGGCAAGCGTGCCACGCTCGGCGTGCGCCGAGACGACGAAGGCAATGCCGTACGTTCCACAGGCAAGCCGCTGCGCTCGTCTGACCTGAACCGCGAGCGCCAGCCGCTGCGCCAGCCGCTGCGCCCGTCGCAGCGCCGCCCCAAGCCGGAAGATGGTGCCGGTAAGCCGCCCCGCCCCGCACGTCCTCCGCGCCGCGACGACGACGGCCAGACGCGCGACGCCAAGCCGCGCCGCGTACAAGGCGATCGCCCACCGCGTCGTTTTGATGACGAGCGTCCTCCGCGTCGATTCAACGACGACCAGCGGCCGCCGCCCCGTCGCGCTGACGACGAGCGCCCGCCGCGACGCTTCGAAGATCGGCCGCCTCGCCGGTTCGACGACGAGCGCCCTCCACGCCGATTCGACAATGACCGCCCACCGCGACGCTTTGACGATCAGCGCCCGCCCCGTCGTTTCGATGACGAGCGCCCGCGCCGCCAAGGCGACGATCAACGCGCGCCCCGTCGTGAGGGCGATCAACGCCCGCCGCGACGCTTTGACGAGGCGCGCCCGCCGCGACGCTACGGTGACGACCCGCGCCCGCCGCGCCGATTCGACGATGAGCAACGCCCGCCGCGCAAGTTCAGCGACGATCAACGGCCGCCCCGTCGTTTCGACGACGAACGCCCGCGCCGCCAAGGCGACGATCAACGCGCGCCCCGTCGTGATGGCGACCAACGTCCTCCGCGACGCTTTGACGAGGCGCGTCCGCCGCGCCGTTACGGTGACGACCCGCGCCCGCCGCGCCGATTCGACGATGAGCAACGCCCGCCCCGTCGTCGTTTCGACGACGAACGCCCGCGAAGCTACGGCGATGATCAACGCGCGCCCCGTCGTGATGGCGACCAACGGCCTCCGCGACGCTTTGACGAGGCGCGCCCGCCGCGCCGTTACGGTGACGACCAGCGCCCGCCGCGCCGATTCGACGATGAGCAACGCCCGCCCCGTCGTTTCGACGACGAACGCCCGCGACGCTATGGCGATGATCAACGCGCGCCCCGTCGTGATGGCGACCAACGTCCTCCGCGACGCTTTGACGAGGCGCGTCCGCCGCGCCGTTACGGTGACGACCAGCGCCCGCCGCGCCGATTCGACGATGAGCAACGGCCGCCGCGCCGCTATGGCGATGACCGTCCTCCGCGTCGTTTCGATGACGAACGCCCGCCGCGACGCTTTGACAACGACCAGCCGCCGCGCCGCTTCGAAGATCGTCCGACACGTCCGCAACGGCCAGAGCGTGAACGCGAGGAACGCGCTCCGCGCCATGCTGAAGAGCGCGCACCCCGTCAGGCACCGCAAACGGAGTCGAGTGGTTTGGTCCGCCTGTCCAAGCGCATGTCCGAACTGGGTCTGTGTTCGCGCCGCGAGGCCGATGAATGGATTCCGCGCGGCTGGGTGCTGGTGGATGGCGAGCCCGTCACCGAGCTGGGTTCGCGCGTCAAGCCGGATGCGATCATCGAAATCCATCAGTCGGCGCGCTCCGAGCAAGGCGAGCGCGTGACCGTGCTGATGCACAAGCCGGTCGGCTACGTTTCGGGCCAGGCAGAAGACGGCTATCAGCCTGCCGTTTCGCTATTCGTGCCGGAAAACCAATGGGAAGGCGACCCCACGCGCAAGCGCTTCGCGCCTTGGCAACGCCGGGCGTTGGCGCCGGCCGGCCGACTGGATATCGACTCCACCGGCTTGCTGGTGTTGACGCAGGACGGACGCGTGGCGCGCCACCTGATCGGCGAGGATTCGACGGTCGAGAAGGAATACCTGGTGCGCGTGGTGTGGGATTCGCCGAACGGCCTGGTTGAGCGCGATATCTCCAAGGTCTTCCCGGAAGAGCTGATGGAGAAGCTGCGCTTTGGCCTGTCGCTCGACGGCGAAGAACTCAAGCCCGCGAAGGTGAGCTGGCAGAACGAAGAGCAGTTGCGCTTCGTGCTGCGCGAAGGCAAGAAACGCCAGATCCGCCGCATGTGCGAACAGGTGGGACTGGAGGTGGTAGGCCTCAAGCGCATCCGCATGGGCAGCATTGTGCTGGGCGACCTGCCGGTCGGCCAGTGGCGCTTCCTGGGGCCGTTCGAGAAGTTCTGAGGCTGCCTCTGCCCCAATGAAAAAACCGGTCAACGCATTGCGCGCTGACCGGTTTTTTTATGCCTGCCGTCCAGGTTACAGACGCGGAGCCTGGCAGGCGGCCCCGGTGGTGTTGGCCGATGCGGGCATGCCAAACACCGCTTGCGCGCCGCAGCGCGAGCCGAACATCTTCGCTTGGTCGTGGCCAACGCCAACCACTTCGTGCGCCTGGTGGTTGACGCGCCTGCGCCCCGCCATGTGGTGCTCGTAGCGCCAGTAGTTGCGTGCGCGATCCAGGCGCGTCGGGCCTTCGGCCTCGGCACCGCAGAGCTTGTCGAGCACGCGGTGGTTCGGATCGTTGTCGCTCGTGCCGGCCAAGTAGGTCACGTGGCGCTGCGCATATCGGTTGAACAACTGCCGGCCGGTCTTGCCAGCGGCATACGGGACCATGTCGACCATGCCGTACTTGTAGTGGTCATAGTCCGGACAAACGCTGGTGCTGTAGCGTGCAAAGCCCTTGCCGCGCGGACGCTCCGGCGTGAAGTACAGATATGACGACGGATTGGCGACCACGTAGCGCAGATCGATGCCACGCTTGCGGATCGCTTCGTCCACGTTGTTGAGGACGGCGTAGCGTTGCACGATCTGGCCACCGCCCGAATGGCCTGCCACCGTTACGCGCTTGACGTTGGGCGCACGCGCCGGGTCCGTCACGTAGCCGATCAGGTCATCAAGTACCTGGAGCGAACTCAGGTCCGTGTACGGCGCGTTGGTGGCGTTGAAGCCGCCGATCCAGCCATCCACCGACCACACCGGCATGCCGTCGAAACCCTTGCCCTCATCGGGCGTACCGGGAAAGTTCGGGGCAATCAAAAGGACTTCGTCGGGGTTGCGGCCGCTGGCCTGGAGCAGATCGGCGCCCGCGGTGTAGTAATCGTTGCCGTTGCGCTGCAGGCCGTGCTGCATGAATACGACTTCGCGGATGCCGCTCAGATCGCCATCGAGCGGATGGTTGGCGTAGACGAGGAAATCGTAGGCCACGGCATCCGCGCCCAGATGCACGCGTTGCCAGACCGGACCCTGAGGCTTCTGGGCAGCCGGTGCGGCCGCCGTGGTTTCGGGTGCCTGCGGCCCCGCGCACGCAGCCAACCCCAGCATCGCCGTCATGGCGACCCCAAGCGCCAGCCGGCGCCAGCCCCTCAAACCATCGCGCTTCATATCGTCTCCGTGGTGGATGAAACATGCGTCCACCCGCCCCCGCAGGTGCGACGCTCCCGCAGTCTCGATCAGTCGTCGTGATTGGCGGGCAATTCCGGGAACAGCACTTCGGTAAAGCCGAAGCGGGTGAAATCCTTCACGCGCATCGGATACAGCACGCCCTGCAGGTGATCGCATTCATGCTGCACGACACGGGCGTGGAAGCCCTCGGCAATGCGGTCGATGGCGTGACCGTGCTGGTCGAAGCCGGTATAGCGCAGGCGCGTATGGCGCGGCACGACGCCACGCAGGCCCGGCACCGAGAGGCAGCCCTCCCAGCCGTCTTCCATCTCGTCCGAAAGCGGCTCAATGGTGGGGTTGATCAATACCGTCTTGGGCACGGCCGGCGCATCCGGATAACGATCGTTGCGATCGAACCCGAAGATGACGACTTGGAGATCCACGCCGATCTGCGGCGCCGCCAGACCGGCACCCCGCGCCGCATCCATGGTGTCGAACATGTCTTCGATCAGGGCCGTCAGTTCGGGCGTGTGGAAACGCTCGACGGGCTTGGCCACGCGCAGCAGACGGCTGTCGCCCATCTTGAGGATGTTTCGGATCATGCCTGGTCTCCCGCCGGTTTTTTTAACAGCGCGAGCATACCCGCTTCGTCCAGAACCTTCACGTTCAATTCTTCGGCTTTAGCGAGCTTGCTGCCGGCTTCTTCTCCGGCGACAACATAGTCGGTCTTCTTCGACACCGAACCCGATACCTTGGCGCCCGCCGCTTCCAGCATGGCCTTAGCTTCGTCACGCGTGAGGTTGGGCAATGTGCCGGTCAACACGACCGTCTTGCCGGCCAGCACGCCTTCTTCGGTGGCTTCAGCCGGCATGGCGGCAAGCAGCTCGTCGCGCAGCGCGTCGAGCTGCTCCAGTTGCGCGCGATGGTCGTGCGAGCCCAGCCATTCGAGCAGCGACGCGGACACATCCGCCGGCAGCCCGGCCAACTGATCAGGCTCCACGCCGGCCAACTTGACTAGCGTCGGCGCCGCCACAGCCAATTGCTTAGCACGCGCGGCTGTCAGCTTGGGCACCCCAAGCGTGGCGTACAGCTCAACCGGCTCCAGTTTCTCGCGCAGCTTCGCGTTGGGCGCATGCTCGCCTTGCGGGGCGACGCCGGCTTCCAACAGCGCATCCAGCGCCTGCTGATTCTTCGGTTCGGCAAAGAAATCGGCAATGGCTTCAGCCACCGTGGCACCCACGTCGGGCAGCGCCAGCAGCAACGGTGCCGGCGCCCGCCGGATGATGGCAAGACTGCCGAGCCAGTCCGCAAGCGTCTTGGCGGTGGATTCGCCCACGTGGCGAATGCCCAGCGCAAACAGGAAGCGCGCCAGCGGCGGCGTCTTGCTGGCCTGGATACCCTCCAGCAGATTCTCAGCCCACTTAGTGGCGATCTTGCCAGCGGCGACGGTTTCCGGTGTCGCGCCATCGCGCTCATCGGCGCGGCGCTTCATCTCCAGGAAATCTTCGAGCTTGAGCTTGTACAGGTCGGCGATGCCGTGTACGTAGTCCAGTTCGACCAGGTTGTCGATGTAACGCTCGCCCAGGCCTTCGATATCCATCATGCGGCGGCCAGCAAAGTGGCGGATCGCCTCTTTTCGCTGTGCCGAGCAGAACAGCCCGCCTGAGCAGCGGGCCACCGCCTCGCCCTCTTCGCGCACGACGTGCGAGCCGCACACCGGGCACGTCTTCGGCAGTTCGAACGGCGGGTACTTCGGACGCTGCTGCGGATTGAACAAGTCGCTGCCCGGCACGTCATCCATCGGGCGGCGATCGAGCACCACGCCCACCACCTCGGGGATCACGTCACCCGCGCGGCGCACGATCACAGTGTCGCCAATGCGCACATCCTTGCGGCGTACTTCGTCTTCGTTGTGCAGCGTCGCGTTGGTGACCGTCACGCCGCCAACAAACACCGGCACCAGCCGCGCCACCGGTGTGATGGCGCCCGTGCGGCCGACCTGCACGCCGATGGACTCGACGGTGGTCAGCGCTTCCTGCGCCGGATATTTGTGCGCAACTGCCCAGCGCGGCTCGCGCGTGCGAAAACCGAGTTCGCGCTGCAACGCGAGCGAATTGACTTTGTAGACCACGCCGTCGATATCGAACGGCAGGCTGTCGCGCTTGGCGCCAATGGCCTCATGGAACTCGACGAGCCCGTCTCCTCCCTTCACAGCCGCGCGCTCCGAGCTGACCGGAAAACCAAATGCCTGCAGCGCATCGAGCATGCCGGAATGGGTGTCGGGCATGCCTTTCCAGCCGACCACCTCGCCCAGGCCATAGGCGAAGAACGACAGAGGGCGCTCCGCAGCCATCTTCGGATCGAGCTGGCGGACAGCACCGGCCGCGGTATTGCGCGGGTTGACGAAGGTCTTGTCGCCGCGCTCACGCTGACGGGCGTTGAGCTTTTCAAAATCGTCGCGGCGCATGTAGACCTCGCCGCGCACTTCGAGCACGTCGGGCACAACGCCATCAAGCGGATGCACGCCCAGCGGAATCTGCCGGATCGTGCGGATGTTCTGCGTGACGTCTTCGCCTGTGGTGCCGTCACCCCGCGTAGCCGCCTGCACGAGATAACCGCGCTCGTAGCGCAGGTTGATCGCCAGGCCATCGAACTTCAGCTCAGCGGCATATTCGACGGGCGGATCGGTGTCATCGAGGCCCAGTTCGCGGCGTACGCTGGTGTCGAACGCGCGGGCGCCGTTGGGGGTGGTGTCGGTCTCAGTGCGGATCGACAGCATGGGAATGACATGCCTGACCGCCGCAAATTCGGGCAGAACCGCCCCGCCGACCCGCCGCGTGGGCGAGTCCGGCGTCTTCAGCTCGGGATGTTCAGCTTCCAGCGCTTCCAGCTCGCGATAGAGCCGGTCATATTCAGCGTCGGGCACGCTGGGCTGGTCGAGCACGTAATACTCATGGGCGTAGCGGTTCAGCTCAGCGCGCAGCCAAGCTGCCCGCGCCTCGGACGTGGCACCGGACGCGGGTTCTGCAGTCTTGCTCATCGTGCGTCCGTCAGTGGCTGAACAAGCGCACCGCGGTGCTGGAACCGGCCGGGATGCCGCGCGATTCCAGCTTGTCATACAGCACGCGCAGATGCTTCTGGATAGCGACGAACGATTGCTCCGTCAGCGGACGCAGGTTGTCATCCACCACCTGCGCACCCATGCGCTGCGACAGCGTGTAGGCGTATTCGCACACCAGCTTGAACGGCTTGCTCGGCTCTTCCGCCACCGGCACATCGAGCAGCAGCGTGATCTGGCGGCCGGCCTTGACGGTCAGGTCATCGCGCAGGAAATTGGTGTCGCCAAACTGCAGCGTGAACAGTGCGCGCTGCACACCATCGGCGCCCGCATGGAAGCGCGTGAAACGCGTGCCGTCGCGCGAGAGCACAAGGCCGTCTTGCGTGGCCACCGTCTGCACGTACGCGGCCGACCAGGGCGCACCGTCGGAGATCACGCTCACGCCCAGTTGCACATCGCACTCGGCGGCAAACGCGTCGAGTTCGCGCGCATTGGAGATCGTCTCGTTCATGTCCGGCAGTTCCGGCACGGCATCGGCCGCTTCCGACAGCGGATCGATCGCGTTGATGAATTCCGAGAACTCCAGCGCATTCAGCGGGCCGGTGCGGTTGGCCAGTTGCACGGCCACTTGCACGTCGAGGTAGCGCTGACCGGCGCGAATGGCTTCCCATGCATTGGCGGCGGGGTTCAAACCTTCCACGTGGATCTGCTTGGTGCCTGCGCGGCGCAGCTTGGCCAGCGCCGGCAGCAGCCGGTCGCCCGACACTTCACGATCCGGATGCAGCGGCACGATGCAATCGATCAGCGGATCGATCACGCCATTGGCCGGCTCCAGCGAACCCGGGGCAGGTTCGGCAACCTCTTCCGTCTCGGCGGCTTCGAGCACGGCATCGTCGCCCGAAGGCGTGAGCTCAGCGCCGATCACGCCGGCTTCGGTGTCGGCACTGCCCGTGGCGGGAATGTGCGTCTTCGCCGAGAAACCGGGCTCAAGACGCGGTTCAACGCGGTTGGGTTCCTCACGCTCGCCACCCAGGGCGGGCTCGGCGCGCTCGGTCCAACCGTCGCCGCGCGGGGTCTCGTCGGCGGGCGGGTTGTACGCCTCGGGACGCCGCGCCTTGCGGATCTGCCACTGGTTGTACACAACGATCACCAGCACAAACACCACGCCGGCGCCCAGCAGGGCCATCACCAGGTTGTTGTCCTGCATTTATGCTGCCTCCGCCATGGTCAGTGCGGCATCCATATCCACTGCCACGATCCGGGACACACCTTGTTCCTGCATGGTCACACCGATGAGCTGTTGCGCCATTTCCATCGCAATCTTGTTGTGAGATATAAAAACGAATTGGGTCTTGTCGGACATGCGCTTGACCATGTTGGCGTAGCGCTCGGTGTTGGCGTCGTCCAGCGGCGCGTCCACCTCGTCGAGCAAGCAGAACGGGGCCGGGTTCAACTGGAACATCGCAAACACCAGCGCAATCGCAGTCAGCGCTTTTTCGCCGCCCGACAACAGGTGAATCGTCGAGTTCTTCTTGCCCGGCGGCTGCGCCATCACCTGCACGCCCGCGTCGAGAATCTCTTCGCCGGTCATCATCAGCTTGGCCTGGCCGCCGCCGAACAGTGTCGGGAACAGTTCACCAAAGTGATAGTTGACCTGGTCGAACGTACCTTGCAGCAACGCACGCGTTTCCTGATCAATCTTGCGGATGGCGTCTTCGAGCGTGGTGATGGCGTCGGTCAAATCGGCCGATTGGGCATCAAGGAAGCCCTTGCGCTCGCGCGCCGCAGCCAGCTCGTCGAGCGCGGCCATGTTGACCGGGCCGAGCGCGTTGATCGCGTTGTTGATGCGCGTGACTTCACCTTGCAGGTACGAAGGCTTCAGGTCGCCCGTCAGGCGTTCAGCCAGCACGGCTTCGTCCACGTTGGCAGCGGTGAGCTGCTCGGTGAACTGCTCTTGGTTCAGGCGCGCGGCCTGTTCCTTCAATTGCAGTTCGGTAATGCGATCGCGCAGCGGTTGCTGGGCGCGCTCGGCAGTCAGGCGTTGCTCGTCATGTGTGCGTAGCTGCGCCGTCAGCGCATCCAATTCCATGCGTGCCAGCGCGAGCTTTTCTTCCTTCTCGGCACGGCGCTCCAGCGCTTCCTGCAAACCGGTGTGCGCAGTCTGCTCGTTGATGGTTTCCAACTCGGCGCGCGCGTTCTCCAGCGTCAGCACGATCTGCTGCGCCTGATCGCTCGCCACCTGGATGTTGCGCTTCAGTTCCGCAATGCGGTTCTGCAGATTGCGCTCGGCAAAGTGCGCTTCCTGTGCGCCGCGCTCTTGGTCACGTAACGCGTTGCGCGCATCGCTCAGGCGAACTTCGAGTGCCTCGAACGCCTGCTGGCTGTCTTCAAAGCGCGCCTGCATGTCGGCGAGCGCCGCATCGTGCTGCTCGAACGTCGCCTCGGATTCCGCGCGGATGGCACGCTGCTCTTCGATCTGCGCGCGGATCTCATCCAACTCACTGTCGATCTGGCCACTACGCGCGTTGTATCGCTCCATCGCCTGCGACAGCTTGAGCACGTCCATCTGCAGCACGTGCACGCGGCGTGTGGCCTGCTCGGCGCGGGCGCGCACCTGCGTGAGGTTTTGGCTCGCTTGGCTGTAGGCCGCTTCGGCGCGCACGGCAGCGCTCTTGGCTTCGTCGGCCAGCAGCATCTGCGCACGCACCTGCTTGTGCAGGTTCTCGATTTCCTGGGCGCGAGCCAGCATGCCGGCCTGTTCGGAATCGGGCGCGTACAGCTGCACGGATGACCGGCCAATCAAGTGCCCTGCCTTGATGACAAACGTGCCGCCTTCCGGCAGCGTCTGGCGCGCAGCGAGCGCAGCCTGCATATCGTCGGCGATATAGACGTCGGCCAGCCAGTCTTGCAGCACGGCGCGAATGCCCGGCTCCGCTACCTGGACCAGCGACATCAGCGGACGCAACCCCGCCGGCGCCTCCACCGGAAGCGCTGCCGGCGGCGGCGCATAGAAGGCCAGCTTGGCGGGCGGCGCGTCGGCCGCAAACGCCTTGATCCAGTCCAGATTGGAGACTTCGAGCGCGCCCAGCTTCTCGCGCAGCACGGCTTCAAGTGCCGGCTCCCAACCCTGCTCGATCTGCAGCTTCTTCCAGAAGCGCGGCAGCTCGCTCAGTTCATGTTTGGCCAGCCATGGCTGAACCTTGCCGTCGGTCTGCACGCTCTCCTGCAACTGCTTGAGTGCCGCAAGGCGGGCTTCCAGGCTGGCAATGGTGGCGGCTTCCGATTGCACGCGGTCTTGCGCAGCACGGCGTGCCTCGTCGAGCTGCGGCACCTGCGTCTCGGCGTCTTCCAGCGCGGCTTGCGCTTCGGCCAGCACCTCTTCCTGTTCAGCCAGTTCGGCACGCAGCGTTTCGAGCTGCACGTCGTCCGGCTTATCGAGGCCGGATGACTCCTGCGTCAGACGTTCGCGGCGCTGGTCAAGCTGCAGCAAGGCCTGGTCGGCATTGCGCTGGTGCGCGGCTTCGAGTTTGAGCGCCTGTTCCGATTGCAGGATCGCAGCGCGCTGATCGTTCAGCGCGGTCTGCGCATCGCGCCATTGCGCTTCCATGCCAGGGAGTTCGTCGGCTTTGCGCGCAACGTCCTCGGCGGCCTGCGCGGCGCGCTCCTCGGCCATGGCCAACTCTTCCTCGGCCGCGGCAAGGTCTTCCTGCGCCTGCTCGCCCTGTGTATGCCACTGCTCTTGCTGCGCGGTCAGCGTGGCGATCTGCTGCTGGATGCGGTTGCGCGATTCCACCACGTAGCGGATCTCGGCTTCCAGGCGACTGACCTCGGAGTTGGCTTCGTACAGCGCACCCTGCGCGGCGTGCATCGCGTCCGACGACGCGTAATGCGCAACGCGCATCGTTTCGAGTTCGGCCTCGATATGGCGCAACTGTGCGGTCTGCGCTTCAAGGTCGATCTGCGCCTGTTCGATGGCGCGCTGATGGCGTTCCTGCTCGCCCTGCGCTTCACGCTTGCGCAGCAGCCACAGCAGGTGCTGCTTCTCTTCGCCGTCGGCCTGCAGTGTCTGGAAGCGCTGCGCGACTTCGGCCTGACCTTCGAGCTTTTCGAGGTTGGAGCCGAGTTCGCGCAGGATGTCTTCCACGCGCGTGAGGTTTTCGCGCGTATCGGAGAGGCGGTTTTCGGTTTCGCGGCGGCGTTCCTTGTACTTCGACACGCCCGCAGCTTCTTCCAAGAAGATGCGCATGTCATCGGGCTTGGCCTCGATGATGCGCGAGATCATCCCCTGCCCGATGATGGCGTAGGCGCGCGGCCCAAGGCCCGTGCCGAGGAAGATGTCCTGGATGTCGCGGCGGCGCACCGCCTGGTTGTTGATGAAGTACGACGAGGTGCCATCGCGGCTCAGCACGCGCTTGACCGCCACCTCGGCGTATTGGCTCCACTGGCCGGCGGCGCGGCCTTCCGCGTTGTCGAAGACGAGTTCGACGCTGGCCCGGCCAGCCGGCTTGCGCTGGGTCGAACCGTTGAAGATGACGTCCTGCATCGATTCGCCACGGAGTTCCGCAGCGCGTGACTCACCGAGCACCCAGCGCACGGCGTCGATGATATTGGATTTACCGCAACCGTTCGGGCCAACGATGCCGACAAGCTGGCCCGGAACATGAAAATTGGTTGGATCGACGAAAGACTTGAAGCCTGCGAGCTTGATCGAAGAGAGGCGCACGTTGTGTTCGTCTCGAAGGGATCAGAAAAGGGGATAAAGCGGGCGCCCAAGGAACGCGCCTTTGTCATCACATCTGCGCCGTGGAGCGCGAAGTGACAAGGCACGCCCAGGGGCGCGGATGGCGCCATCATACCATTCGCACCCGGTGCTCCCGCCAATCAAATCGCTACAAAAATGGACGAAATTTGCCGCGCAAGAGAGCAAATTGCTGCAAATTTGTAAGCAGTTTCGCCTTCGTGACAAATAGCGTCAGTCCGGGCGGCGCGTGCGCGAACGTTCCGGCGTGGTGAGCCATTCGAGCAGCGCATTGTGCAGCGCATCAGGATCCTGGATTTGGGGCGCATGGCCCGCATCGGGGAATTCCACCAGCGTGGCGCGCGGAATGGCCTTCGCCGCCGCCCGCCCAAGCTCCGGGTAATGACCAAGCTGCGCACGCGCCTCCGGCGGGGCTGCGTCCTTGCCGATGGCCGTGGTGTCTTTCTGGCCGATGAGCAGCAGCGTCCACGGGCGCAACTGGCCGAACTCATAGACGACGGGCTGTGTGTAGATCATGTCGTACAGCAGCGCGGAATTCCACGCCACCAGATCGCGCCCCGGGCCGCGGTACATCCCAGCCAACATCTGCACCCACGGTTCATATTGCGCGCGCCATTGCCCGGCGTAGTACGTGGACTGCTCATAGGCGCGGATGCGCTCGGCGGTGGTCTGCTTCTCGCGCGCGAACCACTGGTCGACGGTCATGGACGGCACGCCTTTGGCCTTCCAGTCTTCCAAGCCGATCGGGTTGATCATCACGAGCCGGGACACCGCGTTCGGATACATCAGCGCGTAGCGCGTCGCCAGCATGCCGCCTGTCGAATGGCCAATCATGATGGCCTGCTCGATCCCAAGCGAGGCCAGCAACGCATGCGTATTGCTGGCCAGTTGCTGGAACGTGTACTGATACGAACGCGGCTTGCTCGATTTGCAGAAACCGATCTGATCCGGTGCGATCACGCGGTAACCGGCACCCGTCAGCGCGGCGATCGTGCCTTCCCAGGTGGCGGCGCAGAAGTTCTTGCCGTGCAGCAGCACGGCCACCTGACCGTTCGGCTGCTTGGGCGCGACGTCCAGGTACGCCATCTCCAGCGCGTTACCCTGCGACTCGAACTTGAAGAGTTTGACCGGGGCCGGGTAATCGAAGCCTTCCAGCCGGGGGCCATACACGGGGCCAGCCTCTGCGGAAGCAGCGTGCACGGCCGTTGCGGCCATTAACAGCGCAACCGTCAGCGCCGTGGAAATCGAGCGAAGCAACATCCGCAACTCCTCGGTTGATTTGCGAAACACCGGCAGCCTACTTGCGCCGCGACAGCCCCGACAATGCGCCCGCCAGGATGATGCACGCTCCGCCCGCCATTTCCTGGGGGGATAGGCGTTCCGCCGTCAGCAGCGCCGACGACACGGCCGCCACCACGATTTCGAACAGCATCAGCAGCGCCGCGCGATTGGCCGGCAAGCGTTGCAGGCCGCGCTGCACCATCGCATTGCCGCCCACCAGCACGCAGGCCATGCCCACCAGCAGCAGCCACGTATTGCCCTGCGAAAAAGCAGCCGGCACCGCGTGCACGCCATCGAGCAGCAGCGCAGCCGGAAAGCCCACCAGCGCGCAGCCCGTGAAGACAACCACGGTGCGCATTTCCGGGCGCATGGTCGGGTGACGTTGCCCCGCCAAGCGCGACAGCACGTTGTTGCACGCAAAAGCGAGCCCTGCAATCAACCCTGCCCATTCCGCCGCTGAGCCCGGCCACGGCGTGCCGGCCTCGCCCGACCACAGCATCATCACCGCGCCCGACAGCGCCAGCGCGAGCAGCACACCGCCGCGCCAGCCCAGCCGCTCGTGCAGCCACAGGCGCGCCAGCAGGGCCGTCCACACGGGCGTCAGGTAGAACAGGAGCAGCACCCGCATGACGGTGCCGTGCACCGTGCCCCAGACGAAGCCCGCGTTGGTGATACCCGCCGCTATCCCGAGCGCCGGAATCAGCCACGACCACTGGAACGTTCCAAAGTGACGACGCAGCACCACCGCAGCCAGCACGGCCGCAGCCGCGCCCGTCATCGAAGAAGCCAGCATGCTGCCAAGCCCCCAGCCGGCCAGCAGGCGGTACGGATACCAGGAAATGCCCCAGACCGACGCGCCCAGGAGGATGAAGAGTGCCGCCGCCCATTGCGGTTCGTGGTGGCTGGCGCTATCCGCTGAGGGCGCCGAAGAAGCAATCGTTGTCATGTGACCAATAAAAAAACGGCGGGAATCCGCCGCTTCCTGCAATGTCCGAGGTGACTGGCCACGCGGCAAGCACACGTTGGCCGTATAATTTCGGGCTTCCCGGCAAGCGCCAAGCTTGCCCGCTGACCAGCCCAACACCGCCGCCCCACACCGTGAATCCGCGCCTGTCTGCCCTGCAGCCGTATCCGTTCGAGAAACTGAAAGCGCTCGTCAAGGACGTGACGCCCAGCGCCGTCCATACGCCGATCAGCTTCGGCATCGGCGAGCCCAAGCATCCGACGCCGGCCCTGGTGAAAGACGCGCTGACGGCAGCGCTCGGCGGGCTGGCGAATTATCCCACGACGCTCGGCTCCGATGCACTGCGACAGTGCATCGCCGCATGGCTGGAACGCCGCTACGGCTTGCCCAAGGTCGATCCGGCCACCGAGGTCATCCCGGTCAACGGCTCGCGCGAGGCGCTGTTCTCGTTCGCGCAGACCGTGATTGACGGCAGCAAGCCGGGCGCGCGCGTGCTGTGCCCGAACCCGTTCTACCAGATCTACGAAGGCTCGGCGCTGCTGGCCGGCGCCACGCCCCTGTTCGCGAACAGCGACCCGGCGCGCAACTACGCGCCCGATTTCGCGGCGATCACGCCGGAAGAATGGCGCAACGTGCAGCTCGTGTTCGTCTGCAGCCCGGGCAACCCGACCGGCGCCGTGCTCACGCTGGAAGACTGGAAACAACTCTTCGCGCTATCCGACGAATACGGCTTCGTCATCGCCTCGGACGAGTGCTATTCCGAAATCTATTTCGACGAGGCCAACCCGCCGCTGGGCGCGCTGCAGGCCGCGCATCAGCTGGGCCGCGGCTTTGACCGCCTGGTGATGTTCTCCAGCCTGTCCAAGCGCTCCAACGTGCCGGGCATGCGCTCCGGTTTCGTGGCCGGCGACGCCAAGCTGCTCAAGGCCTACCTGCTGTATCGCACGTATCACGGCAGCGCGATGAGCCCGTCGGTGCAATCCGCTAGCATCGCTGCGTGGAACGACGAGGCCCACGTGCGCGACAACCGCGCGCAGTACGTCAAGAAGTTCCAGCAGGTCACGCCGATGCTGGCCGAGGTGCTGGACGTGGCCCTGCCCGACGCAGCCTTTTACCTGTGGGCCAACGTAAAACGCACAGGTCTGTCGGACACTGAATTCGCACGCCAACTGCTGGCGGCCAAGAACGTCGCCGTGCTGCCGGGCAGCTACCTCGCTCGCGAGGCGCACGGCACGAATCCGGGCCAGGACTATGTGCGCATCGCGCTGGTAGCCGGCGTGGACGAATGCTTGGAAGGCGCCCGCCGCATCGTCGAGTTCTGCCAGCAGCGCTGACCCCTTACCCTTTTTCGAATTTCTCCTAGAGCGAACACAGCCATGACGCAACAACTGCAATCCCTGATCGATCAAGCGTGGGAAGACCGCGCCAACCTGTCGCCCAAGGCCGCTCCGGCCGATGTCCGTGAAGCCGTCGCCAACGTGATCGGCCAGCTCGATCGTGGCGCGCTGCGTGTGGCCGAGAAGAAGGACGGCGAGTGGATCGTCAATCAGTGGATCAAGAAGGCCGTGCTGCTGTCGTTCCGCCTGGAAGACAACGCCCCGATGGCTGCTGGTGGCTTTACGCAGTTCTACGACAAGGTGCCGAGCAAGTTCGCCAACTACACGGCTGAAGACTTTGCCGCTGGCGGCTTCCGCGTGGTGCCGCCGGCTGTGGCGCGCCGTGGCTCGTTCATCGCCAAGAATGCCGTGCTGATGCCGTCGTACGTGAACATCGGCGCTTATGTTGACGAAGGCACGATGGTCGACACGTGGGCCACCGTCGGTTCGTGCGCACAGATCGGCAAGAACGTTCACCTGTCGGGCGGCGTGGGCATTGGCGGCGTGCTGGAGCCGCTGCAGGCCAACCCGGTCATCATCGAAGACAACTGCTTCATCGGCGCGCGCTCGGAAGTGGTCGAAGGCGTGATCGTCGAAGAAAACTCGGTGATCTCGATGGGCGTGTATCTGGGCCAGTCGACCAAGATCTACGACCGCGAAACCGGTGAAGTCAGCTACGGCCGCATTCCCGCGGGCTCGGTGGTGGTGGCGGGCAACCTGCCGTCGAAGGATGGCACGCACAGTCTGTACTGCGCGGTGATCGTCAAGAAGGTCGACGCGAAGACGCGCGCCAAGGTTGGCCTGAACGAGCTGCTGCGCGGCGACTGAGCGCCAGCGCAAGGCATGCCTGCTAGGCTTGCAGGCATGCCAACCACTTGAAGCGCAGCCATGTCCGAACGCAATGCCATCGGCACCCGCTTCGGCAAGCTGCGCCAACGCATCATGGGTCTGGATCCAAACACCATCGGTACTGTCCTGTCGCTGCTGCCAACCATCCTGGAGCAGGCGAACAAGACCATCGACAAGTTCAAGAACCGCAAGAAGACCGGCGCCGACGCTGCCCGCGCAGAGGGCGCCGTGCCCGACCCGAATACACGGATTGCCGAGCTGGAAGCGGCGATCCTGCAGCAGGCCGAATCCGTCAAGCTGCTGGCCGAACAGCACGCCATCACCATCGACGCCCTGCGCGATGAAGCCGCGCGGCTGGAGCGCCGCCTCAAGCGCATGACGTGGCTGGCGTCTGTCGGTTTTGCACTGGCCGTTGCAGCCCTCTCCTTTGCCCTGCAAGCCTCTCGACACTGATAGCGAATCCCACCATGACGACCCTGCATGGCATCCCCAATTGCGACACCGTGAAGAAAGCCCGCACGTGGCTCGAATCGAACGGCGTTGCCTACACCTTTCACGATTTCAAGAAGCAGGGCGTGAGCGCCGACATGCTGGCCGGCTGGCTCAAGCATGTGCCGCTCACCACGCTGCTCAATCGCAAGGGCACCACGTGGCGCGCCCTGTCGGATGCCGACAAGACGCGTGCCGAAGACGAGGCTGGCGCCATCGCGCTGATGCAGGCCAACCCATCGCTGATCAAGCGTCCGGTGCTGGTGCACGGCAAGACCGTCAACGTCGGCTTCTCGGCGGATCAGTACACCGCCCTGTTCTAACCACAACAACATCACCGTGACCGTCGTCATGTCGAACATGCTGCCCACGCTTGCCCTCACCGAAGACCTGATCCGCCGCCGCTCTGTCACGCCCGAAGACAAGGGCTGCCAGGACGTGCTGATCGAACGCCTGACCGCTGCCGGCTTCGAATGCGAAACCGTGGTCAGTGGCCCGGACCACTTTCGCGTGACCAACCTGTGGGCCGTCAAGCGCGGCCGGGCTGGCACGGATGGCAAGCTGCTCGTCTTTGCGGGCCACACCGATGTGGTGCCCACCGGCCCGGTTGAGCAATGGCACTCCGATCCGTTCGAACCCACGCACCGCGACGGCAAGCTCTACGCGCGCGGCGCGGCAGACATGAAGACGTCGATTGCAGGCTTCGTGGTGGCATCGGAAGAATTCGTTGCCAAGCATCCCGACCACGCCGGCTCGATCGGCTTCCTGATCACCAGCGACGAAGAAGGCCCGGCGCACGACGGCACCGTCAAGGTGTGCGACCTGCTGCGCGCGCGCGGCGAGCGCCTCGATTACTGCGTGGTCGGTGAACCGACGTCGGTGTCGACGCTCGGCGACATGGTGAAGAACGGGCGACGCGGTTCGCTGTCGGGCAAGCTCACGGTCAATGGCGTGCAAGGCCACATTGCCTATCCGCACCTGGCCAAGAACCCGATCCACCTGGCTGCCCCGGCGCTGGCCGAACTCGCTGCCGCCAAGTGGGATGACGGCAATGCATACTTCCCGCCGACCACGTGGCAGATGTCGAACATCCATGGCGGCACGGGTGCGACGAACATCATTCCCGGCCATGTCACGATCGACTTCAACTTCCGCTTCTCGACCGCGAGCACGCCGGACGGGCTGAAGGCGCGCGTGCACAGCATCCTCGACGCGCACGGCCTTGACTACACGCTCGACTGGACGCTGGGCGGCGAGCCCTTCCTGACCGAGCGCGGCGACCTGTCCGAAGCCCTCTCCTCCGCCATCCAGGCCGAGTGCGGCGTGACCACCGAGCTGTCGACCACGGGCGGCACGTCGGACGGCCGCTTCATCGCCAAGATCTGCCCACAGGTGATCGAGTTCGGGCCGCCGAATGCGAGCATCCACAAGATCGACGAACACGTGGAGGTGGCTTTCATCGAGCCGCTGAAAAACGTGTATCGCCGCGTCTTGGAAACCTTGATCGCCTGAGGTTGCCCATATGGCGCGCAACGTCGAGATCAAGGCGCATGTGCGCGATGTGGCAGCCCTCATTGAGCGCGCGGCTGCCATTGCGGATTCGGGCCCCGAACGCATCGACCAGGACGATACGTTTTTCGCCTGTGCGAACGGACGCCTGAAGCTGCGGCAGTTCTCGCCCGAGCGCGGCGAGCTGATCCACTACTTCCGCGCTGACAGCGCCGGCCCGCGCGTGTCGAACTACCACATCGTTCCGACCACTGCGCCCGACGCCCTGCGCGACACGCTGGCCGCCGCCATCGGCACCGCCGGCCGCGTCATCAAGGTGCGCCAGCTGTATCTCGCCGGTCAGACGCGCATTCATGTGGATGCGGTGCAAGACCTCGGCGATTTCGTCGAGCTTGAGGTCGTGCTGCACGATACGCAATCCGAAGACGACGGTGTGAGGATCGCCCATCAACTGATGCACTCCCTCGGCATTGCCGAATCCGACCTGCTCGACGTAGCCTACGTCGACCTGCTCGCTGCCACCCCACGCTGAGCCACATTTCACGCCACCCATGACCACGCCTACCCTGCCCGCCTCCCACCCGTTCACGACGGTTCGCGACCTGCTGCGCTTTGCCGTGTCGCGCTTCACCGCCGCCGGCCTTGTTTTCGGCCATGGCAGCGAAAACGCCTACGACGAAGCCGCATACCTGATCCTGCACACGCTGCATCTGCCGATCGACACGCTGGAGCCGTTCATGGACGCGCGCCTGCTGCCCGAAGAAGTCGCTGCCGTGCTGAAGGTGATCGAGCGCCGCGCCGTCGACCGCGTGCCCGCCGCCTACATCACGCACGAAGCGTTCATGCACGGCATGCGCTTCTACGTGGATGAACGCGTGATCGTGCCGCGCAGCTTCATCGGCGAATTGCTCGAAGACGGGCTGGAGCCGTGGATTGATCAGGAGGACGGCCCGACCGATGTGCTGGAGTTGTGCACCGGTTCAGGCTGCCTGTCGATCCTGGCTGCGCTGCAGTGGCCCAATGCAACCATCGACGCGGTGGACCTGTCGCCGGACGCACTGGTGGTGGCCAATCGCAACGTCGCGGATTACCACCTGGAAGAGCGCATCCGCCTGCACGAAGGCGATCTGTATGCGCCGCTGCCGCCGGGCGTGCATTACGACGTGATTCTGACGAACCCGCCGTACGTGAACGAGACGTCGATGCAGGCACTACCGCCGGAATACCACGCCGAGCCGCGCATGGCCCTGGCAGGCGGCACCGACGGTATGGACATCGTGCGTCGCATTCTGGCCGACGCACCACGCCATCTGAAGCCGCACGGCGTGCTGGTGGTGGAAATCGGCAACGAGCGTGAAAATGTTGAAGCGGCGTTCCCCGATCTTGATTTGGTCTGGCTGCCCACAAGCGCCGGCGAAGACCAGGTATTCCTGGTCACGCGCGAGGCGCTTTAAGACGCTGCGCCAGGCGCGCCTCCTGCCATTGCAGCCGGCGCGTTCCGTATCGCTGGCAAGGCAGCATCCGCTGCCCGAACAGCCGCAACGGCTTCGCGCTTATGCATCGCGGATGCACCAAGCCTGGCGCCACAAGATGCAGCCGGGGCCAATCGCCTATGTGCCCCAATCCCTGTCTTGACTTCCCCTCGCCGTGCACTAGGGTCTGATTATGCGTGGAACGTGCGCACGCCATAAGCCAGCCGCCCGAGATTCAAGCCACGCAATCCGTCGTCCGACGACGACGCGCGTCAGGCGCGCACGCGCCTGGAAGCTCCGGGAGAACCACCATGACTCCGTGGGAAATCCAAGGGACTGAGCTCATCAACTGCAATTGCTCATACGGTTGCCCGTGCCAGTTCAACGCGCTGCCAACCAAAGGTATCTGCGAAGCGATGGGCGCGATCTCGATCGACCGCGGCTACCACGGCGATGTGCAACTCGACGGCGTGAAGATCGCGGTCTTGTTGCATTGGCCCGGCCCCATCCACGAAGGCAAAGGCAGATGTCAGCCGATCGTCGACGAGCGCGCCACCCCAGCGCAACGCGAAGCCATCCTGAAAATCATGGCAGGGCAAGATACCGAACCGTTCGCGACGATGTTTTCGGTATTCGCGTCGACGTTTGAGCAGGTATTCGATCCGATCTTCACGCAGATCGACTACGACGTCGATGTCGATGCCCGACGTGGCCGGATTCATGTCGATGGTGTATTCGATACCGTTGGCGAACCGATCCGCAATCCGGTAACGGGCGCCGAACACCGTGCCCGCATCGATCTGCCGCACGGCTTCGAATACGAACTGGCCGAGGTGGGCTCCGCCACAAGCCACTCACAGGGCAACATCGCGCTGGATCTCGAACATTCCTACGGGCAATTCGCGCGACTGCACCTGAACAACAAGGGACCGATTCGGCATCGCACCGCTGCATGAGCGGCCTCGAAAGCGTCCTCCAACGCGAGCGCATCATCACGGCGCTCGGCATCGTCGCCGTCGTCGCGTTGTCGTGGTGGTATCTGTGGACGGGTGCAGGCATGGGGATGTCTGCACTCGACATGACGGCACTCACGCTGTTTCCGCATCGATTGCCGGGCGCCATCGGCGGCATGGATACATCGCTGTCGACCGTGGCCTTGATGTGGTGGGTGATGATGACCGCGATGATGACGCCCAGCGCGGCGCCGCTCATCCTGCTGTATCGGCGTGTTCTACGGCACCACGGCACGGCCGAATCCAGGTCGGCAATCCTCTCGGTGTGTCTTCTGGCGGGTTACCAGACTGCGTGGCTCGCCTTTTCCGTGGGTGCGGCATCGTTGCAGATGGCGCTGCAGCCGACGGGCCTCATTTCACAAATGATGCTGTGGTCAAAGAGCGCGGTGCTCTCCGCAATAGTGCTAGCAGCGGCGGGGGCGTATCAGTTCTCTGCGCTCAAGCGCACGTGCCTGGCGCAGTGCCGCTCGCCGGTAGGCTTCCTGACCGCGCATTGGCGCCCTGGCGCTGCAGGCAGCTTCTTGCTGGGCATGCGCCACGGCGCGTACTGCGTAGGCTGCTGCTGGGTGCTGATGGCGTTGCTGTTTGTGGGCGGCATCATGAATCTCGTCTGGATTGCCGCTCTGTCCCTGGTCGTTTTTGTGGAGAAGATCCTGCCACGCGGCGCACAGGTCGGCCGCGTGCTGGGCGTTGTGCTGATTGCCTGGGCAGGTGCAACGCTGCTGGTTTGATCCCGTGCTGCTGGCATGCAGCGGCCCGAATACCGCGCGCATGACAGCCGTCAGACCGTCAGGCCATCAGGACGTCACCTCGTCACACGCATCCTTCACCACGCAGATACTAAAACGTTTGTCGAATACCTGGCCGCTCGGGCAATGGTCGAAGACCGCCTGCGACTGTGCGTCGCAGGTGGCGTAGGCAGTGGTGCAATTGGTGCGGACCGGTTGCTTGGGGCCACGGTTGGTGCCGTCGTCCAACATGAAGCGCGCGGATGGCCCGGGGCATTTGAACTCTGCGGCGGCCTTGGCCAGCGCGGCGGCCGCCTTTTCGGCTTTGGAAGTCTGCGGCGTCGGTGGGGTCGATGGCGACGGGCGGCGTTCGCAGGCTGTTAGCGCAAGCGCACAGAGCAGCATGCCGAGTGTGAGTGCGCGGGTCATGGGGGGCTCCTTCGGGGTTGGATATCCTGAAGTTTACGCTTGGGTAGGCGTTTTTTGGTCCATCCCTATTTCGTCCCCTGCCGGGACCGACCTCCTTTCTTTGTCTTGCCAAAGAAAGGTAGGCAAAGAAAGGCGCGCGTGGGATGGCGCCATGACTTGCGCCGCGCCTTTCTCAGCGCAGCATCGCGGACATGGCGGACAGGCTGTTGAGCATGCGTACGGCATGTTCGACGGAGTCGGCGGCGAAGCGCAGCATCGTGCCGTCTACGCGTTCCAAGGCGGGCCACTGGCAGAACAGGTCAGCCAGTGCCGGCGTTTGCGTTTGCAGGCGGCACACGATCGGGCCCCGGATGCGCAGCGGCATGCTGAAGTGCCCGCGCTGTACCGTTGCCTTCACCGCCGCATAGATGGCTTCGCACGACTGCTCTGGCGAGAGCGACGTCCCGGCGTTCTGCCCCTCGGCCTGCTTGGTCTCGACAAACGTGGTGTGCGGCAGCAGCGGCTTCGTTTCTCTGATGAACACATCGTCGCCGCTGGCAACGGCAACCGGCACGCCGCGCTCGCCAGCCAGGGCGCCATAGAGGCCGGCTTCGCCCAGTTCCTGCTCGTTGAACCAGACGCGCGCAAACGCAAAGCTGTTGATGGTGTGCGCCAGCACGCCACGGCTGCCAGCACGGGCGTGGTAGCCGATCATGCAGACGGCGTCGCAGCCGTCCACGCCGGCCATCATGCTCAGGTAACGCGGCTTGCCGAGTACGAAGCGTGCGCGGCGGTCGATGGAATCGGGGATGAGGTTGCGGAAACCACCGTGCGAATCGTTGACCAGTACGTCGGTGGCGCCGCCATCGAAGGCGCCACGGACGGCCGCGTCGGCTTCTGCGGTCATCCAGCGGCGGGCGCGTTCGTATTCAGCGTTACCGGCACGCGTTTGCTCGGGGTGGAACACGTTGGCTACGCCTTCGATGTCGGCGGAGATCAGGATTCGCATGGGGTCAGGTCAGAGCAATTCGGTCAGTGCGCGGCGCGTGTTGCCGTCGCGGCCGGTGACGGCCGTCGCGTGGAACAGGGCGTGCACGATGGCTTGTTCGACACTGTCGGCGGCGGCCTGGAACAGCGGGTCGAGATGCGATTCGTGCATCATGGCGACCGCCGGCATGGCGCGGCTGCCTTCGTGCGGCACGGTGTAGGCGGTGGAGAATGCCAGCGCGATGTCGCCGCTGCCATGACCGAAAACGGAGCCAGTGCGTGCCAGACCGGCGCCTGCGCGCAAGGCAAGACGGCGCAACTGGCGTGCATCCAGCGGCGCGTCGGTGGCGAGCAGCATGATGATCGAGCCTTTCTCCGGCTCCGGGGTGCCGGCGGCCAGCGCTTTCGCTAGCGCCGCACCGACGTGGCGCCCAGCAAGCGTCAGATTCTCAGTCACACCAAAGTTGGACAGCACCAGCGCGCCGACCGTGCGTTGCGCGCCGTCGGCGAGCGTCAGCACACGCGAAGCCGTGCCGATACCACCCTTCACGCCAAACGAAGACATCCCCCGCCCTGCACCGACCGCACCCTGCTCGAACATCTCGGCTGCCGCAGCGCAGGCCGCGTCGTAGTGAACGTCCTGCACAGCAAACGCCTGCAGGTCGTTCAGGTAGCCGTCGTTGCATTCGAAAACGAGCGGATTGACGGTCGACCATGCGCGACCGATCTGCGGGTTGGCCGCGATGGCCTGGCGGATCTGCGCCTGCGCCACGGCGCCCACGGCAAACGTGTTGGTCAGCGCGATCGGCGTTTCCAGCACGCCCAGCTCATCCACCTGCACCAGGCCGATGCTCTTGCCGAAGCCGTTGAGCACCACGCTGGCCGCAGGCACCTTGTCGCGGAACGGGTCACCCGCATGCGGGCGCACCACAGACACGCCGGTCTGGATGTCACCGCCGGCAATGGTGGCGTGGCCGACGGTCACCCCGGCCACGTCGGTGATGCTGTTGCGTGTGCCGGCTTGCAGCGCGCCGATATGCGGAAGGCTTAGAGACATGCGAACAACTCAGCGACGGTCGATCTTCGGGTCTAGCGCGTCGCGCAGGCCGTCGCCCAACAGGTTGAACGCCAGCACGGTCAGGAAGATCGCCAGGCTCGGGAAGATGGCCACGTGCGGCGCCGTCACCATGTCGGCGCGCGCCTCGTTCAGCATCGCGCCCCATTCCGGCGTGGGCGGTTGTGCGCCCAGGCCCAGGAACGAGAGGCTGGCCGCGGTGATGATCGAGGTGCCGATCCGCATCGAGAAATACACGACGACGGACGAGATCGTGCCCGGCAGGATGTGTCGCATGATGATCGTCCAGTCGGACGCGCCAATGCTGCGCGCGGCCTCCACATACGTCAGGTGCTTGAGCATGAGCGTGTTGCCGCGAACCAGCCGCGCAAATGCCGGAATGCTGAACACCGCCACGGCAAAGATCACGTTGATCATGCCGTTGCCCAGGATGGCCACGATGCCGATGGCCAGCAGAATGCCCGGGAAGGCGAACAGCACGTCGGAGATGCGCATAACGATGCGGTCCCACCAGCCTTCGTAGTAGCCGGCCAGCAGGCCGAGCATGGTGCCCACGATGGCGCCGATGATGACCGACACAAAGCCCGCTTCCAGCGAGATGCGCGTGCCCATCAGGATGCGGCTGAAGATATCGCGGCCCAGCGAGTCGACGCCAAACCAGTGCTGCGCCGACGGGCCCGCGTTGAGCGCGTCGTAGTCGAAATAGTTTTCCGGGTCGAACGGCACGATGTGCGGCGCGAGGATGGCGATCACCGCCAGCGCGATCACGAACACACCGGCGCCCATCGCCAGATGCTGCTTGCGGAACTTGCGCCAGAACTCTGTCCAGGGGGTGCGGACGGGTTCGGCAACGGTTTGCGGCGCGACCGCCGGGCTTGCGGCTTGTGTCATGGCGGTCTCCTTACTTCTTGTAGCGGATGGTCGGGTTGATCACGGTGTACAGCATGTCCACAACCAGATTGATCAGGATGAACTCCAACGAGAACAGCAGCACCTCGGCCTGGATGATGGGGTAGTCGCGCATCTCGACCGCATCCACCAGCAGACGACCGAGGCCCGGCCAGTTGAACACCTTTTCCACAACGATCGAGCCGCCGAGCAGGAAGCCGAACTGCAGGCCCATCATCGTCACCACCGGGATCATCGCGTTGCGCAGGCAATGCTTGATAACCACCACCGTCTCGCGCACGCCCTTGGCACGGGCGGTGCGCACGAAATCTTCCTGCAGCACTTCCACAAACGATGCACGCGTGAAGCGCGCCATCACGGCGGCCACCGCAGCGCCCAGCGTGAGCGAAGGCAGGATGTAGTGCCGCCAGGTGTCCGCACCGATGGCCGGCAACCAGCCAAGCTGCACCGAGAACACTTCCATGAGCAGCATGCCCAGCGCGAACGCAGGGAACGAGATGCCGGACACGGCGAGCGTCATGCCCAGGCGGTCCGGCCACTTGTTGCGCCATACGGCAGACGTGATGCCAATCACCATGCCGAAGATCACCGCCCACACCATGCTGGCAATCGTCAGGTTGAGCGTGGGCCAGAAGCGCTCGCCAATCTCTTGGCTCACCGGTCGCTTGGTGCGGATGGAGTTGCCGAACTCGCCGCGCAGCGCGTTGGCGAAGAAGCGCACGAACTGCTCGTGCATCGGCTTATCCAGCCCGAGGTCAGCACGGACAAGCTCGACGGTGGCCGGGTCCGCTTCGGGGCCGGCAGCCAGTCGCGCCGGGTCGCCCGGCAACAGGTGCACGAACAGGAACACCAGCACTGCCACGATCAGCAGTGTCGGGATCACGCCCAGCACACGTTTAATGAAGTAGTTCAGCATGGCAAATCCACCGCAGGCGGAAATTCAATGGCCCGCGCAACGGGTGCGCGGGCCGGTACGGCAATGAGACTTATTGCTTGATGTCGATGTCGTCGAAGCTGAACGAACCGTCCGGTGCCACGTAGGCACCCGACAGACGCTTCGAGCGCGCGTAGACGATCTTTTCCGTCACCAGGAAGGCCCACGGTGCGTCTTCCCAGATGCGCTTCTGTGCATCGGTGTAGAGCTTCGACTTCTCAGCGCGATCGGTCGTGCGCAGTGCGCCGGCGATGTCGGCATCCACCTGCTCGTTCTTGTAGTACGCGGTGTTGAACGACTTGGGCGGCATGGCTTCGGATGCAAGCAACGGACGCAGCGCCCAGTCCGACTCACCCGTCGACGACGACCAGCCTGCGTAGTACATGCGCACGCCGGCGTCTTCCGGCTTGGGTACGCTTTCCACACGCTCGACGCGCTGGCCGGCTTCCAGCGCCAGCACCGACGTCTTGATGCCAACCTGGGCCAGTTGCTGCTGCACGAACTGGATGATCTTCTGCGCGGTCGTGTGGTTATAGGCCGACCACAGTTGCGTCTCGAAGCCGTTCGGATAGCCAGCTTCCTTCAGCAGCTCTTTCGCCTTCGCCGGGTTGTACGGCCACGGGCCCAGCTTGACGGAGTAATCGACGCCCGGTGGCACCACGCCTTCGGCCGGCACGGCGTAACCCGCAAACGCCACCTTGGTCAGCGCATCCTTATTGATCGCGTAGTTGATGGCCTGACGCACCTTGGGATTGTCGAACGGCTTCACCTTGGTGTTGAAGCTGACATAGCGCTGGATGATCGACGGCGCGGCAATCAGATCAACCTTGGGGCTGCTCTTGAGCACCGCAGCCTGCTCGAACGGAATCGTGAACGCAAAGTCGGCCTCGCCCGTCTGCATGATGGTGGCGCGCGTGTTGTTGTCGACCACCGGCTTCCAGGTGATGGTGTCGACCTTCGGCAGGCCGTGCTTCCAGTAGCCGTCGAACTTCTTGCCCTTCAGGTAATCGGTCTGCTTCCACTCGACAAATTCAAACGGGCCCGTGCCAACCGGATGGAAAGCGATGTCCTTGCCGTACTTCTTGAGCGCCGTGGGCGAAATCATGGCCGCCGACGGGTGGGCCAGCACGTTGATGAACGGCGAGAACGGCTCTTTGAGCGTCACGCGTGCGGTGTACGGGTCAACCACTTCGGTTTTGGCCACGCGGTTGAACAGCACGAAACGCTTGAGCTTGTTGGCCGGGTCCGTCACGCGGTCCAGGTTTGCCTTGACGGCGTTGGCATCAAACGTGGTGCCGTCGTGGAACTTCACGCCCTTGTGCAGCTTGAACGTGTAGACCAGCCCGTCCTTGCTGACTTCGTAGCTGTCGCACAGCACGTTGACCAGCTTCATGTCCTTGTCGAAGCCGAACAGGCCTTGATAGAACGACTTGGCGGCGCTGAACGACAGCGTGTCGTTAGCGTCGTACGGGTCCATCGTGGTGAAGGTCGAGTAGACCGCCATCACGGCGTCCTTGGCGGCAAAGGCCGGCATGGTGAATGCCGCCAGCGCCAGGCCGCTGGCAACCATGGCTGCGCGCGGGGCCGAAGTAAGCCGATGCGAGAATCGATTGAACATGTCCTTCCTCCTCAAAGAAGTGTTTGGCTTCACTGCGTTCTTCATTGCTTTCAATACGCGCCGCCAATCGAATGGCGGGCAACAAAGTGGTCTGGCGCCACTTGCACCAACGGCTGCACCACCGGCATGTCGCCAATGGCACGGATCGGGCTGGGAATTTCGTGCGTGGAGAGTTCTCGCTTCAGATGGCGGCGCGCCGGGTCTGCAATCGGCACGGCCGACATCAGCTTCTTCGTGTAGGGATGCTGCGGGTTTTCAAAGATGGCGCGGCGCGGGCCGATCTCAACGATCTGACCGAGGTACATCACCGCCACGCGATGGCTGATGCGTTCCACCACCGCCATGTCGTGCGAGATGAACAGGAACGCGACGCCAAATTCCTTCTGCAGGTCGAGCATCAGGTTGACGATCTGCGCCTGGATCGACACATCCAGCGCCGAGACCGACTCATCGGCAATCACCACCTTGGGGTTCAGCGCGAGGGCGCGCGCAATGCAGATGCGCTGGCGCTGCCCGCCCGAGAACTCGTGCGGATAGCGCGATGCATGCGCGGCCTGCAGGCCCACCTTGTCGAGCAGCCACTCCACGCGTTGCTGTGCCTCTTTGCCGGAGGCCACCTTGTGCACCAGCAGCGGCTCCATGATGGAGTAGCCGACCGGCACGCGCGGGTCCAGCGAGGCGAATGGGTCCTGGAAGATGAACTGGATGTTTCGACGCAGCGTCTGGAGCGCGGGCCCCTTCAACTCGCCGATGTTCTGGCCGGCAAATTCGATGCTGCCGCTCTGGCACTCCACCAGACGCAAGAGCGACCGTCCCGTCGTCGACTTGCCGCAGCCCGATTCGCCGACCAGCGCCAGCGTCTCACCAGGGTAGAGATCGAAACTGACCTGCTCCACCGCATGCACCCGGCGCGTGACGCGGCCGAAGACGCCCGTGGGCACGTCAAAGCGCGTGACGAGATCACGTACACGCAAAATGGGTTGCACATCGTGCGACGCTGCCGGTTGCGGCGTCGTATCCACCGCAGCGGACGTGCCGTCCACGCGCAACAGCGGAAAACGCGCCGGGCCATCGGTGCCTTGCATCGAGCCCAAACGCGGCACGGCCGACAGCAGCGCATGCGTGTACGGATGCGCCGGTTGTGCGAACACTGTGGCAGATGGGCCCTCTTCCACGCGGTCGCCCTTGTACATGACGAGCACGCGGTCGGCCACTTCGGCCACCACGCCCATGTCATGCGTGATGAACACGACCGCCATCTGCAGCTCCTGCTGCAGCGCGCGAATCAGTTGCAGAATTTCCGCCTGGATGGTCACGTCCAGCGCAGTGGTCGGCTCGTCGGCAATCAGCAGCGACGGTTTGCATGACAGCGCCATCGCAATCATCACGCGCTGGCGCATGCCGCCCGACAGTTGGTGCGGATAGCGCCCCAGCACATTGCGCGCTTCAGGAATGTGCACCAGCTCCAGCATGCGCAGCGCCTCAGCTTTGGCCGCGCTGGCTGATTTGCCCTGATGCAGACGAATCGATTCGGCGATCTGCTCGCCCACGGTAAACACCGGGTTGAGCGAGGTCATCGGCTCCTGGAAGATCATCGCGATATCGGCGCCACGCACACCGCGCATGGCGGCGGAGCTGGCGTTGGCCAAGTCCAGCACTTCGCCGTTGCGGCGGCGCAAGTGCATCTGCCCGCCGACGATCTTGCCGCCACCGTGCTCCACCAGCCGCATCAGCGCCAGCGACGTCACCGACTTGCCCGAGCCCGATTCGCCCACCACGGCCAGCGTCTCGCCCCGGTCTACGTGGAACGACAGGTTGCGCACTGCGTCGACCGCGCGCTCAGACGTGGCAAAGCGCACGCTCAGGTCTTGCACCTGCACGATGCGCTGATCGGGCATCGCAATGACGCTGTTGGCACTTGGCTGTTTGGTTGCTGTCACGAAAACTCTCCTGCTGTCCTGCCTGGCGGCTTCGGCCTCTTACCGATAGATCGACACAACGGGCGCCTGCGCGCCGCGTGCGAACCCGCGGTACATCCCTTCTGTGTTGAACGGCAACGCGACGTTGCCTTGCGCGTCCACGGCGATCAGGCCGCCGCGGCCGTTGATGGCCATCAGCTTGCGCATGACCACGTCGTCGCTCGCGTCAGCCAGCGACTTGCCGGCGTATTCCATCTGCGCGGCAACGTCGTAGGCAGCCACGGCACGGATGAACATCTCGCCCGTGCCGGTGCACGACACCGCCGCAACGTGGTTCGCAAAGCAACCGGCGCCGACGATGGGCGTATCGCCCACCCGGCCGACCTTCTTGTTGGTGACGCCGCCCGTGGAGGTGGCAGCCGCCAGGCGCCCTTGCGCGTCGCATGCCACGGCGCCCACGGTGCCGAACTTGTTGTCCGGATCGATGGGTGCTGCTTCCTTGGCCACGAGCGACGCGGCATCGTGATCGAGCAGCGCCATGCCATCTTGCTGGCGGGCGCGCTGCCATTGGGCGTAGCGCGCTTCGGTGTAGTAATAGTCCGGCTCGACAAACTCGAGGCCCTGCGCTTGCGCGAACGCCTCGGCGCCTTCGGAGGTGAACAGCACGTGTTCGCTGCGCTCCATGACGGCGCGGGCTGCGAGGATCGGGTTGCGCAGACGCTTGACGCAGGTGACTGCGCCGGCAGCCAGCGTGGCGCCATCCATGATCGACGCATCGAGTTCGTACGTGCCGGCGCTGGTCAGCACCGCGCCCTTGCCGGCGTTGAACAGCGGGCACTCTTCGAGCAGACGCACGGCTTCGGTCACGGCATCCAGGGCGCTGCCGCCATCCACGAGGATGCGCTGCCCTGCGGCCAGGATGTCGTTAAGTGCCTGCTGGTAAGCGGCTTCCTTGTCGGCACTCATGGCCGTGCGGGTGATGGTGCCGGCGCCGCCGTGAATGGCGAGGATGGGCGTAGTCATGCGTGGCTCGATGTAAATCAGTTTTCAGCGGTGCGTTTGCGGCCGCGTCGGGTGGTTGACGGCGTGCCAGACGCGCTCGTTGCGTCATTGGCGCGCGGTACCTGGCTGGTGTGCAGCCACGGCAGTACGAATTCGGTCAGGCGCTCGGCAGACTCCAGCGAATGCGCCGAGCGATGCGCCACCGCACCGCACAGCGCTTCGAAAAGCGCCACGGCAGCGGTGTCAGACGTGGCAGAGAACTGCCGCTCCGGCCGTGCGTACAACGCAATGTCGGCCAGCGGCGCAAGCGGCGATGTAGGGCTGTCGGTCAGGGCCAGCAGTTGGCAGCCTTGCTTGCCCGCCTGCTTGGCCAGCGTGATGGTGTCTGCCGCATAGCGCGGGAATGCGATGGCGATCAGCAGATCCTTCGGTCCGATCTTGCGCAGGTGGCGCGCCGCATCGGATGCGCCGCCCGGCTGCGAAACGGAGATCACCGTGTCGCAGTACAGATCGAGCCCATGGCGCAGCAGCCCGGCCAGATAACCGCTGGCGCCAAAGCCCATCACGTAGATGCGCTGTGCGCCCAGGATGGCGTCTACCGCGCGTTCGCACGCTGCGGGGTCGAGCATGCGGCGCGTGGCGTCAAGGTTGGCGATGTCCTCGTTGAGCGAGGCGGCAAAGATCTCGGCACTGGTGGCGGGGCGCGCCAGCTCGTGGCGCAGTTTTTCCACCGGCGCGAGCGTCGCTTCGAAGCCGCGCAGCAGCCCGGCACGGAACTGCGGATAGCCGTCAAAGCCCAGCGCCAGCGCAAAGCGGTTGGCCGTGGCAATCGACATGTCCACCGCGGCGGCAAACTCGTCGATGCGCATGGTGGCAGCGCGGAACGGATTCGCCAGCACGTATTCCGCCATGCGCTGGTGCGCGGGCGTGAGCGTGGCAAGGGCCGCTCCAATGCGCTCGGAGACCGTCGCATCGGCGGCAAATGCGCCTTTCGACACATCCCTACGCTTGCTGGTGGATTTCGCCATCTTCCTGGGCCGTGAAAATTTTGTGTAAATGTATTTTCATGAATCGGCCGTGTAAAGAAAAAAACTTTCATAGAGGCCTATGGTTTTCCCTAGGTCGAAAGCCCGCGCACGAATCGGGGGCGGGCGCGTCCTCGTCATGGTGCAATGCACCCGTCCAAACGCCCGCGGTGCGCCAGGATCGTGCGACGCAGCACGCTACAATCGCACCCTTCTCCGATTTGCCTTCAAGCGCAGTTTTTCGTGATCCGATTCGACGACCTCGTCCTCCAGCGTGGCACCAAGGTGCTGTTCGACCACGCCACCGCCACACTCAACCCCGGTGAACGGGTCGGCCTTGTCGGCGTAAACGGCAGCGGCAAATCCACGCTGTTTTCCATGCTGCGCGGCGAGCTGCACGCCGACGGCGGCGAAGTCGCCATCCCGCCCACCTGGCAGGTCGCCCACGTGGCGCAGGAAACGCCGGCAGTCGACCGCAGCGCGCTCGACTACACACTCGACGGCGACACCCGCTTGCGCGACATCGAACGCCGCCTCGCAGTGGCCGAAGCTGCGCACGATGGCCACGCACAGGCCGAAGCCCACACCGCCTTTGCCGATGCCGACGGCTACACCGCCCCGGCACGCGCGCAGGCGCTGCTGCTCGGCCTCGGTTTCACGATGGCGCAGACCACGCAACCCGTGGCGAGCTTCTCCGGCGGCTGGCGCATGCGCCTGAATCTGGCCCAGGCGCTGATGTGCCCGTCCGATCTGCTGCTGCTCGACGAGCCGACCAACCACCTGGATTTGGACGCCGTGGTCTGGCTGGAAGACTGGCTGTCCCGCTACCCGGGCACGCTCGTCATGATTTCGCACGACCGCGAATTCCTCGACGGCGTCTGCACCGTCACGCTGCATATCGAGCACCAGAAACTCAAACGCTACGGCGGCAACTACACGCAATTCGAAACACAGCGCCTGCAGCAGATGGCGCTGCAAGAAGCGTCGTACGCACGGCAGCAGAAGCAGATCGCGCATCTCGAATCGTTCATCACGCGCTTCAAGGCCAAGGCCAGCAAGGCCAAGCAGGCGCAGAGCCGCGTCAAGGCGCTGGAGCGCATGGAGCGCCTCGCGCCCGTGCATGCGGCAGCGGGCTTCTCGTTCGAATTCCGCGAGCCCGATGCGGCGCCCAACCCCATGCTCACGTTCGAAGGCGTCGATTGCGGCTATCCCGGCCCAAGCGTCGACGAGCCCATCACCATCCTCAAACACCTGACGTTTTCGATCCAGACCGGCCAGCGCATCGGCCTGCTGGGTGCCAACGGCCAGGGCAAGTCGACGCTGGTGAAAACACTGGCGGAAACGCTGGCACCGCTGTCCGGCACGATCCGGCGCGGCAAGGGCCTGCAGATCGGCTACTTCGCTCAGCACCAGTTGGAAACGCTGGACGACCACGCCTCGCCGCTGCTGCACTTGGCGCGTCTGGCGCCTGACGTCCGTGAGCAGGAGCTGCGCGACTTTCTCGGCAGCTTCAACTTTCGCGGCGACATGGCAACCTCGCCCATCGAGCCGTTCTCGGGCGGCGAGAAGGCGCGCCTGGCGCTTGCCCTGATTGTCTGGCAGCGCCCCAACCTGCTGCTGCTCGATGAGCCGACCAACCACCTGGATCTCGACACGCGCGAAGCGCTGACGATGGCGCTGGCCCAGTTTGACGGCACGCTGATCCTCGTCTCGCACGACCGCCACCTGCTGCGCGCCACGACCGATCAATTTTTGCTCGTCGGCCAAGGCACCGTCGCCCCGTTCGACGGCGATCTGGACGATTACCGCGATTGGCTGCTCAAGCAAGCCGCGGCCAAGCGTGCGGCCGCCAGCGCGTCTGCGGCTCCGGCCGACGCGGATGGCGCACCGGCCGTCAATCGGCGTGACCAGAAACGCGAAGAGGCCGAACAGCGCCAACGCTTGGCCGCCCTACGCAAGCCGCTGCAGAAGAACGTCGACGCCATCGAGAAACGCATGGCGCCACTGCAAAAGGAAAAGGCCGACCTCGAAGCCTTCCTCGCCGACGGCGCCGCGTATGAAGAAGCCAACAAGACACGCATGATGGAAAGCCTGCGCCGCCAGGCAGAACTGAACGCCGAACTCGACGAGCTGGAAGAGCGCTGGCTCGAACTGCACGACCAACTCGAACAAATCAATTGAGGCTGGCGTGCCCGGCCAAGGAGACCTGTTGATGACATTGCCCTCGCCGGACACCGCCACGCACCAGCCACTGGCCGGCGTGCGCGTGCTCGACCTCACGCGCCTGCTGCCCGGCCCGGCCGCCACGCGCCACCTGGCTGACCTCGGCGCAGAAGTCATCAAGATCGAAGACCCCGGCCCCGGCGACTACGCCCGCGACATGATGCGCTCCTCCGCCGATCGCGCGGCCGAGCGCCCGAGCCTGTTCTTCCGCTCGCTCAATCGCGGCAAGACCGAAATGCGGCTCGACCTCAAGCGCGCCGAAGACCGCGAAGCCCTCATCGAACTCGTGCGCCACGCCGATGTGCTGATCGAAAGCTTCCGCCCCGGCGTCATGGCGCGTCTCGGCGTTGGCTGGGACACGCTGCGTGCGGCCAACCCCGCGCTCGTCATGTGTTCGATCAGCGGCTACGGCCAGGACGGACCGCTCGCGCAAGCCGCCGGCCACGACATCAACTACGTCGGCTACGCGGGCATGCTCGATCAGCTCGCCAGCGCGGACGGCACGCCCATCGTCCCGAACGTGCAGATCGGCGACCTGCTGGGCGGCGCGCTCACGGCGGTGATCGGCATCCTTGCCGCGCTGGTCGATGCGCGCGCCACCGGCCACGGCCGCTACGTCGACGTCTCCATGACGGACTCGGTGTTCGCGCACAACCTGATGGCGTTCTTTGCTGTCGGGACACGCGGCAAGGCCAGCCCAGCGGGCACCGATCTGCTCAACGGCGGCGTGCCGTGCTACGGCGTGTATCGCACGGCAGACGACCGCTTCATGGCCGTTGGCGCACTCGAATTGAAGTTCTGGCAGGTGATGTGCGACGTCATCGGCAAGCCCGCATGGAAAGACAGCCACTGGGCGCTCGGCCAGCGCGTTGGCAGCGATGAGGCACGCGCCATCCGCGACGAACTGGCTGCGCTTTTCCTGACCGCCACGCAAGCTGAATGGACCGAACGTTTTGCCGATGTTGATTGCTGTGTCACGCCCGTGCTGCGCATGGAGGAAGCGTTGCAGCATCCGCTCTTTACCGAGCGCAACAGCGTCGTGAAGGAGAACAGCGAGCCCGTGCAGCTCGCCCTGCCGCTACGGTTTGCCGATTGACGAATCCGCGCGATCCAGCGTATCGAGCAGGCGCGCGGCTTCTTCCAGTTGATGCTGGCTGAATACGCGGATGCCGTGCTGGCGCAGCAGCGCCGCAGTCACGCCCTCGCCTTGCTGCAGTTGGCTGGAAAACGTCCCGTCGTAGAGAAATGCAGAACCGCAGGACGGGCTGCGCTCGGTAAGGACGGCGACTTGCACGCCGGCCGCCTGCGCCGCCTCCAGGGCGCGTTGCGCACCCCGCACAAAGGCCTCGGTGACATCGTGGCCGTGGTGTTCGACGACACGGGCCGCGCCGCGCAGCACCGCCGCACCACCGCCTTCGCCGTGAATCTCCGCCGGCAGTCGCGGCACCGGCAAACCGCCGGCCATCTCGGGGCACATCGGCACGATGCGTCCTTCCATCTGCCAGCGCGCCAGGATGCCGCCTTCAGTGACGACCGTGCCGCCGTCATAGCGCACCGGCTGGCCCAGCAGGCAGGCACTCACCAGTACGCGTTGCATGATCCGCGGCTCCGGCTTAGCGGCGCTCGCGGCGGATCATTCCCACCACCAGCGTCAGCGAAAGAATCACCAGCCAGATCAGCGACCACACCGGCACCGACAGGCCCAGCACCGGCGGCATCGGCCCGACGCACAGGCCATCGGCTTCGAACACCTGCGGCAACCATTTGGCAGTAGGCAGCGCGTTGACCCAGTTCTCGATCGGGTCGATACCGCACGTTGCCTTCGGGTTCAGCAGCAGCGATACGTGATACCCCGCCACGCACAGGCCTGCCAGCCCCGACAGCATCCCCAGGCCATGCCACAGCAGCCGCGTGGCCGACGAAAGCGCCGCCAGCAGCGAGAACACACCAATGCCAAGGAAAGCGAACCGCTGCAAGATGCACAGCGGGCACGGCTGCAGCCCCTCGACGTGCTGCAGGTACAGCGCATAGCCGACCACCCCGAAGGAGATCACGGCAATCAGCAGGAAAAAGGCGCGCGAGTTGGCTTGCATGGCGGCGTCAGTTCAGAGGAGTCGTAGAGAAAAGTTGGCGGATTATCGCACCGCAACGGCACGCGCATTTTCAAATGGCACCCGCGATACCGTTGCGAAATTTTGAACGATCAAGCTTCCAGCGCCCGCACGCGGTCGATGGCCTGCTCAATGCGTTCGACGGCGATCACCTCCAGCCCGTCGATTGCCTGCTTCGGGGCGTTGGATTTCGGAATCACGGCAATCGAAAAACCCAGCTTGGCGGCTTCCTTCAGGCGCTCCTGGCCGCGCGGTGTCGGGCGGATTTCTCCTGCAAGGCCGATCTCGCCAAACACCACCAGCCCACGCGGCAGCGCCTTGTTGCGCATCGACGAATGGATCGCCAGCAGCACCGCCAGATCCGCCGCCGGCTCGGTAATCTTCACCCCGCCCACTGCGTTCAGGAACACGTCCTGGTCAAAGCACGCAATGCCGGCGTGGCGGTGCAGCACCGCCAGCAACATCGCCAGCCGGTTCTGCTCCAGGCCCACCGCCAGACGGCGCGGATTCGGCACGTTGGCCGTATCCACCAGCGCCTGGATTTCCACCAGCAGCGGCCGCGTGCCTTCCTGCGTCACCAGCACGCACGAACCCGGCACCACCTGCTCGTGCTGCGATAGAAACAGCGCCGACGGATTGGCCACGCCACGCAGGCCGCGCTCCGTCATCGCAAACACGCCCAGTTCGTTGACGGCGCCAAAGCGGTTCTTGAACGCGCGCACCAGGCGGTAGGCGGAATGCGTATCGCCCTCGAAATACAGCACCGTATCGACGATGTGTTCGAGCACACGCGGGCCCGCCAGCGCGCCTTCCTTGGTCACATGGCCGACCAGAATGGTCGTCACATCCAGCCGCTTGGCAATGCGCGTCAGTTGCGCCGCGCATTCGCGCACCTGGGCCACCGAGCCCGGCGCCGAAGTCAGCGCCTCCGAATACAGCGTCTGAATCGAATCGATGACGACCACCTCGGGCTTTTCCACCTCGATGGTCGCCTGGATGCGCTCAAGCTGGATCTCGGCCAGCAACGCCAGGTTCGGGCTCTCGATGCCCAGGCGGCGCGCGCGCAGCGCGATCTGTGATCCGGATTCTTCGCCGCTCACATACAGCACGCGCCGATCGGCCGACAGGTTGGACAACGCCTGCAGCAACAGCGTCGATTTGCCGATGCCCGGATCACCGCCGATCAGCACCACACCGCCGCTGACCAGGCCACCGCCCAGTACGCGGTCAAATTCGTCGATGCCGCTGGAGAAGCGCGGCACGTCCACCGCGTCGATGTCCGACAGCTTGCGCACCGTCGCGCTCGATGCCAGCGACTGGAAGCGCGCGCCGGCGCCAGACGTCGGCTGCGCAACTGTTTCCACCAGCGTGTTCCACTGCTGGCAATTCGGGCACTGCCCCGCCCATTTCGGCGCCGTGCCCCCGCACTCGGTGCACGTATAGACCGTCTTGCTCTTGGCCAAACCACCCCCTGCTTACGGCACCGCGCATGGGCGGCCGCCGCTTGATCTTTGTATTGACGATGCCGCGCTCAAGCGGCCTTGCCCAGGTCGCTGGCGTCTGCCGTGCTGACCGGTTCGACCGATACCGGCACACGCGGCGCCAGTGCGCACATCAGCTCATAACCGACCGTGCCGGAGGCCTGCGCAACATCGTCGATCGGCAAGCCTTCGCCCCACAGCGTGACGGGCGTGCCGACACGCGCCTCCGGCACGCCGGCCAGGTCAACGGTAATCATGTCCATCGACACGCGGCCCACGATGTGCGTGCGCACGCCATTGACCAGCACCGGCGTATGGTTGCCGTCCCAGCCCGGCGCATGGCGCGGGTAGCCGTCGGCATAACCGCACGCGACGATGCCGATGCGCATTGGGTGCTCCACGGTAAAGCGCGAGCCGTAACCAATCGTCGCGCCCGGCTGCAAATCCTGAATGGCGATCAGCTCGCTCTTGAGCGACATGGCGGGCATCAGGCCAGTGCCGTCAATGTCCGCCGCCACGCCCGTCGGCGACGCGCCGTACATGATCACGCCCGGGCGCACCCAGTCGCGATGCGCTTTCGGATGCCACAGCGTGGCCGCGGAGTTGGAAAGCGACGCCTCGCCCGGCAAACCTTGCGTGGCGTGTTCAAACGCGGTGAGCTGATGCTCAATGCCGCGCGGGCCATCGGCATCGGAAAAATGCGTCATGTGGACAATCGTGCCGACGCCCGAAATGGCTCGGGCGCGTTCCCATGCGGCGCGGTAAGCGGCAGGCGCGAAGCCGAGGCGGCTCATCCCCGTATTGATCTTGAGCTGCACGCTGATGGGGCCTTTCAGGCGCGCCAATTCCAGCATGCGCAGTTGCTCTTCGCAGTGAACGGTGGTGGTCAGGCGGTACTGTTCGACGACGGCCAGATCTTCCGGCTTGAAAAAACCTTCGAGCAAGAGAACCGGCCCCTGCCAGCCGAGTTGGCGCAGGCGGACGGCCTCGTCCAGGTCGAGCAGACCGAAACCATCGGTGTGGCGCAGGCCTTCATACACGCGTTCGATGCCGTGACCGTATGCATTGGCTTTGACGACAGCCCACACGCGCGAATTGGGCGCATGGCGGCGGGCAACCTGGAGATTATTGGCAAGTGCTGGGCCGTGGATGACGGCCTGGATGGGTCTTGGCATGACGGCAAACCTGCAAAAACGTGAATGCGATAGCGCGCTCGTGGCGCGGCGTCGGTGCTGCAATGCAACAGGCAAATTGGCTGTGAGCGGGCCGTGCGCCCGGCCTCACGCGGTGAGCGTTCTATTTGACCACAGGACGCCAACTGGTTCGCGCCTGTCATGAGCCTGCCAAAAAAGAAAGTGCGCCGCCGTCACCGGAAGCGCACAAGTTTCATGATATAAAGCCGTTCAATTTAGGCATGGGAAAACCGTCGTGATGCGCTGCCAGCATGGAGAAAGTTGGGCACCAGCCACTTCTTTTTGCGCGATGGCGTCACATACGGTTTGGCCATGCAAACAGGCGAGACCAAAACAAGCTGCGGGCGGAACGCATGGCCCGAACGCCTGTCAGTGAAGATTCCCGCGGTTGCCCGGCGATGCATCTCCTGCAGCACCGGACGGGCCCCGCCCAAGGGAACCACAATCCGGGGAGCCCGCGCGGGCGCTGGCATCAAGGCCGCCACCGCGCACCTGTGCGCTGCGCGGCCAGTCAGCCGACGCATCGCCTGGCCGGCACCTCCGGGGGGCGCTTCCGAGTGCCGGCACGCTGCCGGCAAGACGTGAAGACGAACATGGCACCGCGGTCTACGGGGACGAATTCGAAGGTATGAAGAAGGGCTTTTACACCATCATGGCGGCGCAGTTTTTTTCGTCGCTCGCCGACAATGCGCTGCTTATTGCCGCCATCGCCCTTCTGACAGAGATGCATGCGCCGCAGTGGATGACCCCGCTGCTCAAATTGTTCTTCGTGCTCTCTTACGTTCTACTTGCAGCCTTCGTGGGCGCGTTTGCCGATTCTCGGCCCAAGGGCAAGGTGATGCTTATCACCAATGCCATCAAGCTGATTGGTTGTGGCGTGATGCTTACCGGCCTGCACCCGTTGCTCGCCTACGGTGTGGTCGGCTTCGGTGCGGCGGCGTATTCGCCGGCCAAGTACGGCATCCTTACCGAACTCCTTCCCCCTGAAAAACTCGTCGCTGCCAACGGGTGGATCGAAGGCCTGACCGTGGGCTCGATCATCCTGGGCACCGTGCTGGGTGGGGCGTTGATCTCCAACCATGTCTCGGCATGGCTGCTGTCGTTCGACATTCCTGGGCTTGAGCGCATCGACACTCCGGCCGAAGCGGCCATGCTGGTGATCATGGTGATCTACCTGATCGCGGCGCTGTTCAACACGCGCATTCCCGATACCGGCGCGCGCTATCCGCAGCAGGAAAAGAATCCGGTACGTCTCATTTCGGAGTTTGCCGACTGCTTCAACGCTCTGTGGCACGACAAGCTGGGCCAGATTTCCCTGGCGGTGACGACACTGTTCTGGGGTGCCGGCGCCACGCTGCAATTCATCGTGCTGAAGTGGGCTGAGCAATCGCTGGAACTGAACCTCTCGCAGGGCGCCATTCTGCAGGCCGTCGTGGCCGTGGGGGTGGCTGCCGGCGCCATGGCTGCAGCCGTCAAAATCCCGCTGCGCCGCTCGCTCGACGTGCTTCCGGTGGGCGTGGCAATGGGCGCGGTGGTCATGCTGATGGCGTTCTACACCAAGCACACGATCCCGGAAATCACGTTCCACATCGGCGGGATGAAGCTGCCGCTGTACATGATGATCGCCTACCTGTTCCTGATGCTCGTGGGCGCCATGTCGGGCTTTTTCGTGGTGCCGATGAACGCGCTGCTGCAGCACCGCGGGCACGTGTTGCTCTCAGCCGGACACTCGATTGCGGTGCAGAACTTCAACGAGAATGTGTCTGTGCTGCTGATGCTGTGCCTGTACGCGCTGCTCATCAAGCTGAACGTTTCGGTGGGCGTGGTGATCGTGTCGTTCGGCATCTTCGTCTGTGTGACGATGGCGCTGGTGATGCGCCGGCATCGCCTCAACGAAAAGCTGTTCCACACCGCCGCGCTCATCGGCGAAGACAAGCACCACTGACGCAGTGCCCGCCCCGCCGGCCGGGGCTTACTGGCCGCCGCGCTCCGCGTAGATCTTGCGCGCCAGACACAGGTCTTCCCATGCACGCGCCTTGTCTGTCAGCGTACGCAGCAGGTAGGCCGGGTGATAGGTCACCACCACGGGTACGCCTTCCACTTCATGCACTTTGCCGCGCAACTTGCCGACAGCCGTCTGTGTCTGCAGCAGGTTTTGTGCGGCAATGCGGCCCAGCACGACGATGATGCGCGGCTTGACCAGGGCAATCTGACGCTTGAGATACGGATCGCACATCGCCGCTTCGTCCGGCTCCGGATCGCGATTGCCGGGCGGGCGGCACTTGAGCACGTTGGCGATGAATACACCCTTCTCGCGCGACAGGCCGATCGATCGCAGCATGCTGTCGAGCAGCTTGCCGGCCTGGCCGACGAACGGCTCGCCCTGCTTGTCTTCCTGCTCGCCCGGTGCCTCACCGATCAGCATCCATTCGGCCTGACGGTCGCCAACGCCGAAAACGGTGTTCGTGCGGCGCTCGCAGAGCTTGCACGACGTGCAGTTCGAAACGGCGGCTTCGAGCTGCGCCCAATCGAACGCGGCAATGCGCTGGGCGCGCGAGGCGGCCGAGTCCGACGGCGCCTCCATTACCGGTGGTTCGACTCGCGCAGCCGCGGGCTCCGCAGCCACAAACGAGGCGGCCTCAACCTCCACGGCGACCGGCTCGTTGACGGCGACCTCGGCCGCCTCGACGGCCTCCAACGCAGCCGGCTCAGCACCGCGCAATGTCCATTCGGTCGAAACGCCTAGCGCTTCCAGCATTCGGGATCGACGATTCATGCAGCCTCCACCCCGCTTGCCTCACACACCATGCGCATGACGAGCGCATCTTCGCGCGTGTTGTTTTCGGCCGGGTAATAGCGCTTGCGCCGGCCGATCTCCGCAAACCCGACACGGTGATACAGCGCAATCGCGCCGGTATTGGATGGGCGCACTTCCAGCAGCAGGCTGCCGAAACCATGCACCAACGTGAGTGCCGTGGCCAGACGCAGCAGCCAACGGCCCAGCCCTTGCCGCTGCCACGCCGGCGCCACCGTCACATTGAGCAGGTGCATCTCGTCGACCACCGGCATGAGGATCAGGTAGCCCGCGACCTCGTTGCCGCCGTCACGCAGAACAATGCCGATGTGGCCGGACTTGAGCGAATCCTCAAAGTTACCGCGGGACCAGGGAAACGTGAACGCCGCCTGCTCGATCGCTGCGACGCCCGCTAGATCGAGGGCGGTCATGCGCTCGGCGCGCCAGCCCGCAGGCAACGGCGCTTGCGCGATGACGCCGGCCAGCGCGTTCTCGATCAGGCTCATGGCTGTGCACCTGCGGCGGCAGCCTTGGCCTGCTGCACAGCCTGCCGCTCTTCAATGGTGAGCGCGACCTTGTCACGCACATAGAGCGGCGCCGCGTCTTCGGGGCGCACCGTATGGCCGGCAGCCAAAAGGCGCAGACCCACGGCGATGATCTCGCGAGCGTGCGGCGCGACTTCCGGCAACACAGCAGCGGCACCTGCCGCAATGCTCAACTGATCGCCGAACACCGCTGCGGCATTGCCCGCCAGCCAGTACGGCTGCGTTGGCGCGGCAACGCGCTGCGGCCCACTCACCTGAATAGCGGAAAGCGCGTGCCAGCCGGAGGCATCCTGCGCCGCATCAGCGGGCACGAAGCTGGCCCAGTAGCACTCGTCCATGCGCGCATCGAGGGCGATGGTCACGGCTGTGCCGGCCGGCAATGTTGCGCGCGTCTGTTCCGCGCAGGCGACGAGGGAATTGACTGGCACGACGGGCAAGTCCGCACCGAACGCCAAACCCTGCGCCACGCCGCACGCCGTGCGCAGTCCTGTGAACGAGCCAGGGCCGGCGCCAAAGGCAATCGCCGCGCAATCGGCCAGGGCGATACCCGCCTCGGCCAACAATTCGGAAGCCGCCGGCAGCACGCGGCTACTGGAGCGCGGGCCGGTGTGTTCATGACGGAACAGCGTGCGCGTGCCGTCACCAAGGGCGACGGAGCAGAACTCGGTGGAGGTGTCGAAAGCAAGAATCCAGGGCATGGCGGCATTGTACCGGCTGGTGTGGTGCCCGAAGGCGCAAACCCGTGGCCGCCCATGGGGAAAACGCGCTAAAAATCCACCGGAAAACCGAAGCCATCCTCGAATTCAAACGGCCCGGCCATACAACCCCGGCGCTATCATCGCCAGACCATTGTTTTCAGCCGGGAATCATCATGAGCGACCTGCAAGCCCGTTTCGACCAAGCCCAAATCGATGTCAAAGGCCTCTCCGAACGCCCCGCCAACATGACGCTGCTGCGCCTCTACGCGCTGTACAAGCAAGGCGCCGAAGGTGACGCGCATGGCGACAAGCCTGGCTTTACCGACATCGTCGGCCGCTACAAATTTGAAGCGTGGGAAGGCCTCAAGGGCACGTCGCAAGACGAAGCCAAGCAAAAGTACATCGACCTCGTCGAAGAGCTGAAAAGCGGCGCAACGACCTGATCGTCGAATCGCCACATGAAGAACCGGGCCTTGCGCCCGGTTTTTTTATTGCGCTGCAGGAATGGCGGACGGCAGCTCTCGGCGGCGCATGCGCCACGCTGCCAGCACGGCCAATGCACACAGCGTGCCGAGAAAGATGAACGTCTCGTCGAAGGCCAGGATGCGTGCCTCGGGGTCGACCGCGGCGCCATGCACGGTTTCGATACCGCGTGTGGCGAGCCGCCATTGCAGAAAAATGCCTGTAGCCGACACACCGATCGCCCCACCCAGTTGACGCAGGAAATTGACGGCGCTGGAGCCTTGCGGGATCAAGGTGAAATCGACACCGCGCATGGCGCCCAGACTCAGCGACGGCAGCACAAAACCGAGCCCGATCCGCCCGACGATGGCAATGGCAATCAACAGCAGGTAGCTGGTGGCACGCGTGTTCGTTGCCATCAGGAAGAATGAAAGCGCCAGCGCTGCCAGACCGAACGAGACCAGCCGGAACGGCTCGATGCGATTGGTCAGCCGCCCCGCAAGCATGATCGTCACGGCCAGCACCAGCCCTGCGGGCAAGAGCACGAGCCCCGCGCGCGACGGCGCATAGGCCAGCGCCACCTGCATATACACGGGCACCAGATACGTCGAACCGTACAGCCCTGCCCCGTAAATGAAGGCCACCACGGCCCCCATCGCAAACTGTCGGTAGCTGAAGAGGCGCAGGTTCAGCAAGGGCGACTCCACCCGCTGCTGCCAGAATACGAAGCCCGCGACACACACGGCTGATACGAGCATCAGCACGATGCCGTGCGTCGCGTCGCTGTGCAGCGCGACCAGCCCGTTAAGCAGCGTGACCGTCGCGCCGCCGATGAGCAGCAGGCCGCGCCAATCAAGCGGTTTGGGCTCGCCCGCCATCGACGAGTTGACGGCCATGAAGCGCCGCGCCATTGCCCACCCAATCAGCGTGAACGGCATCACCACGAAGAAGATCGAGCGCCAGCCGAACAGCTCCACCAGGAAGCCACCCACGCTCGGGCCCACGGCCGGCGCCAGCACGACGCCAAAACCGAACAGGCCGAAAGCCTTGCCCTGCTCTCGTTCGGGAAACACGCGCAGGATCAGGATGTTGGGCAGCGGCTGCATGATGCCGGCCGCAATGCCCTCCACGACCCGCATGGCGATCATCACTTCGTAATTGGGCGACAGGCCGCCAGCCAGCCCGCCCACGCCCAGCAGCAGCAACGCGCCGATGAACGTGCGCCGCAGCCCGAAACGCAGCAGCAGCCAGGGCGTCAGCAGCATCGATAAGGTCATCGCCACCATGAAGCTGGCCGACACCCATTGCGCGCGTTCCTGCCCGAGCACAAAGTGCCGGCTCAGATCGGGAATCGCCACGTTGACGATGGTGGCCGAGATGACGGACGACACCGCCCCGACCATCAGCGTAAAGAGCACGAGCCACTTGAAGCGCTCGCCGTAACGCGCGCGCAGGGCCTCCAGGGTGGGCGTGAATGTCGTCATGGTCTCGTTGTAGTGATGTGTGAGACGACCAGGGGAGCGAAAACCTGGCCGGCGCCTCCTCCAGCGCCGGCCAGGCGGGACACGTCAGCCGAGGCGGCCGGTGGCGGCGATCTCGCGGATGCGGCGCACGGTGTCGATGTCGGATTCGCGATAGGCGGATTTGACGATCTCGGCATAGCGCGTGTCGCCGGTTTCGTCGGCGTTGGGCAACGTGGTGTCGTAGACGAAGCGGATGAACGCGGCGTTGACCTCGTTGCTCTCGATCGTCATGGTCAGCGATCCGCCGGCGTGTTCGCCGGTGGCTGCGGTGGTGTAAGTCACGCGCTTGTGCGGCTCGAGCGTCACGCGATCCTGGATGCGCGCCTTGCCGAAGACCAGTTCGCGCTCGACCCAGCCGTCACCCTCAGCGGTGATGATGCATTCGTCCAGGCTTTCGACAAATTCGGTTTGCTCCCGCACGCGCAGCACCAGGCCTTGCCAGATCTGGTTCAGGGTCAGCGTGTCGATGAGGGGGTTCAGTGGATCGTTGACTTCCACCAGGTGTTCAAAGCGCAAAGCGGCCTCCGCAAGTTTTCGTGACATTATCGCGCGGCTTCGCCAGCCTTGCGCCAAATGAAAAAACGCCGGCGGGTTGCCCCAGCCGGCGTTTTCCTCTGCGCGCCTTCAGCGTCGCTTAAACCTGTTCACGATCCGTAGCGAGCGGTCCGAGGTTGGCTCGAGAAGCGCAGCCGTACACGGGTACGGCGAGCATCACAGGGCCAAGATCGGGGCGCGCAGTAGGATCGTGGGCAGGTTTTAGATTTCTTCGTACAGCGGCAGCGTCAGGAATTCCGCAAAGTCTTCCGACGTCGACATCTGTTCGAAGATTTCTGCAGCACGGTCAAAGTGGCCCACCGCGCCCGTCTCCTTCACCTTGGCCAATTCTTCCGGGATCAGCTTGCGCACCAGCTCAGCCGTGACCTTGGTGCCGTCTTCCAGCTTGCCCTTGGGCGAGCGGATCCACTGCCACACCTGCGAGCGCGAGATCTCGGCCGTGGCGGCATCTTCCATCAGGTTGTGGATCGGCACGCAACCGTTGCCGGCCAGCCACGCACCCAGGTAGTGGATGCCAACGTTGATGTTCATGCGCAGGCCGGCTTCGGTGATCGGCGTTTCCGGCTGGAAGTCCAGCAGGTCAGCCGCCTTCACTTCCACGTCCGGGCGTTGCTTCTCGAACTGGTTGAGCTTGTCGCCCAGCACTGCCACGAATTCCTTCATGGCCGGCTCGACCAGGCCCGGGTGAGCCACCCAGCCGCCGTCGTAGCCGTCGGTCGCGTCGCGCTTCTTGTCGCCGATGATGCCAGCCATGGCGATGGCGTTCTTCTCCGGATCGTTCTTGATCGGGATCAGCGCGCTCATGCCACCGATGGCGGGCGCACCACGCTTGTGGCAGGTCTTGAGCAGCAGCAGCGCGTAGGCGCGCATGAACGGCGAGGTCATCGTCACCTTGGCGCGGTCAGCCAGGCAGAAGTTCTTGTCGACCTTGAACTTCTTGATGCACGAGAAGATGTAGTCCCAGCGGCCGGCGTTCAGGCCTGCGCTGTGCTCACGCAGTTCGTACAGGATTTCTTCCATCTCGAATGCAGCGAGGATGGTTTCGATCAGCACGGTGGCCTTGATCGTGCCTTGCGGCAGGCCGATCTCGTTCTGCGCCATCACGAAGATGTCGTTCCACAGGCGCGCTTCCAGGTGGCTTTCCATCTTCGGCAGGTAGAAGAACGGGCCGGCGCCACGAGCGATTTGCTCCTTGGCGTTATGGAACAGGAATAGCGCAAAGTCGAAGATGCCGCCGGAAACGCGTTCACCGTCGATCAGCACGTGCTTCTCGTCCAGGTGCCAGCCGCGCGGGCGCACTTGCAGCGTGGCGATCTTGTCGTTGAGCTTGTAGGTTTTGCCGTTCTGCTCCAGCGTGAGCGTGCGGCGAATGGCGGCCTTCAGGTTGACCTGGCCCTGGATCTGGTTGTGCCAGCTCGGCGAGTTCGAATCTTCGAAGTCGGTCATGTAGCTGTCCGCGCCCGAGTTGAACGCGTTGATGACCATCTTGGCATCGACGGGGCCGGTGATTTCCACACGGCGGCAGTGCAGTGCCGGCGGAATCGGAGCAACCTTCCAGTCGCCTTCACGCACAGCCTTCGTTTCAGCCAGGAAATCCGGGCGCTCGCCAGCGTCAAGGCGCTTGGCGCGCTCAACACGGGCCGCCAGCAGCTCTTTGCGACGCGGCTGGAAGGCACGGTGCAGCTTGGCAACCAGCGCCAGTGCTTCGGGGGTCAGAATGTCTTCGTAGGCCGGCAGAATCTCAGCCTTGATCTCCATGCCTTGGGGCAGCGTGAGCGCCATGGTGTTCTCCAGAGAATTGATGTGAGGGTTGAACGCGTTTTGGTCTGACTTTGGCCCTATGGCTGGGCCGATTGAATGCAATGCCTTATGTCGCTTGTGTTGCTTGCACGAACTGCAGCAGATCGCGCATGTCGTGGCCGGCCGCGGTGGGCGCCACGTCGAGTGCCTCGGGCGGATGCCCCAGGCGGTTGATCCAGAACGTTGTGAAGCCGTACCAGGTCGCGCCGCAGGCATCCCAGCCATTGGACGACACAAACAGAATCTGTTCCGCAGGCACACCAAACGCTTGTGGTGCCAGCGCATAGGCTTGGGGTGCGGTCTTGTAGAGCTTGACCGCATCGACCGACAGCACGTGATCGAACAGCCCGGACATCCCGGCACTCTTCACGGCAATGTCGAGCATCTGCGGGTTGCCGTTGGAGAGGATGCCGAGCGGGAGCCCCATCTCGCGCAGGCGGCGCAGCGCGGGCACGTTCTCCGGAAACGCCGACAGGCACGCATATTCGCGCATCAGCGTGGCTTCGTCGTGGGCGGAAAGCTCTACGCCCAGGCGCGCCGCCGCATAGCGCAGCGCATCGACGGTGATATCCCAGAACGGCTTGTAGTGCTCGCCCGAGGGGCCGGCCAGCGAGCGGATGCGCGTGTAATCGATCTGCTTGTCGCGCCAGAGCACCGAGAGCGCTTCGCCCTTGCCGGCAAACAGTTGCTCGGCGCGCGCGGCCACGGAATACACGTCGAACAACGTGCCATAGGCATCGAAAACCACCGCGCGAATCGAACTCATCAGAAGCTCCACGGACCCGAAGGTCTCGCACTTGCGCGTTCCATTACGCAGAACGCCTTGCCGACCTTCGCAACGAGGGCCATTGTAGAAAAGCTGACGCACCGCACAAAGACGGCAATGGTCACTTGATCTTTGACTTTTACTGATGGAATGACGAGTGATAACCTTTATATTCGTCACAATCCCGCAGACCCCGGTTGCCACGGTATATATCAGGCATGGATCATTTCAAGCAGCTCGAAACCTTTGTCGCCGTCGCAACACGCGGCAGCCTATCCGCCGCCGCCGCCGCTGAGGGCGTGGCGCCTGCCATCATCGGGCGCCGCATCGACGCGCTGGAAGAACGCTTGGGCGTCAAGCTCCTGGTGCGCACCACGCGGCGCATCACCCTCACGTTCGAGGGTTCGGCGTTCCTGGAGGATTGCCAGCGCGTTCTCAATGATCTGCACAACGCAGAGGCCAGCGTTTCGGCCGGTGGCGTGAAGGCCAGCGGGCACCTGCGCGTGACCGCCCCCGCCGGTTTTGGCCGCCGCCACGTCGCGCCGATGGTGCCGGACTTTATCGAAACGCACCCGGATGTCTCGATGACGCTGGACCTGGGCGACCGGGTTGTCGACCTCGTCAACGAAGGCTTCGATTGCGCGATCCGCCTGGGCGACCTGCCCGATTCGAGCCTCGTGTCGATCCGCCTGTGGGAAAACCGCCGCGTGGTGGTGGCTGCGCCGTCGTACCTGGAGCGCCGGGGCGTTCCAACCCAGGTGGAGCAGCTTTCGACGCACAACTGCCTGGCCTTCGGCGCCAGCGCCAACGTGCAGCGCGGCTGGGTCTTCCAGCAAGGCGGCAAGGCCGTCACCGTGAAGGTGTCCGGCACGATGGAATGCACCGATGGCGCCGTGCTGCGCGAGTGGTGCTTGCAAGGCTATGGCCTGGCGTGGCGCTCGTGGTGGGAGGTCGGACATGACATTGCCACGGGCAAGCTGGTGACAGTGCTCGATGCCTTCGAAGCACCACCGATCGGCATCCACGCGGTGTTTCCGCAGCGCAAGCACCTGCCGCTGCGGGTGCGTCTGTTTATCGATTTCCTCAAGAACACGTATGGCAACCCGGCCTACTGGCGCCGGGCGGACGCCGTTATCGGGATCGATTAGCAATCACCCCGAGTGGGTGAAACACCGCGCGCGGCCTACAATCAAGACAAGAACGTCTTCCGCATCCCGCCTCAGGAGGCCGCATGTTCAAGCACATCCTCATCCCGACCGATGGTTCCGAGCTATCGCGCAAGGCGGTGGCAGGGGCGCTCGACTTTGCCAAGACGCTGGGCGCGCGCCTGACGGCCTACACCTGCCTTGAGGAATACCCCTACACGCCGTTCTCCGAGATCGTCGTCGAGACCCCGCAGGCGTTCAAGGAGCGCGTCGAAGCGCAGGCCCGCGTGGTGCTCAAGGACGTGGAAGACGCCGCCGTCAGCGCCGGCATCAGCTGTGACACCGACATGAGCTGCTTTGCCGTGCCCTACATGGGCATCATCGACGCGGCCGAACGCCATGGCTGCGACGTCATCTTCATGGCATCCCACGGCCGGCGCGGGTTGGCCGGGCTGCTGCTCGGCAGCGAAACGCAGAAGGTGCTCACGCATACGGAGATTCCGGTGATCGTCTATCGCTGAAATCCCCTTCTGCCCGCACGATATCCAGCCGCCTTTTCAGGCGGCTTTTTTTCTCCTTGACTCTTGTCTTGCTGGCGCATACAACTTTGTACACAAAACAAAAACATCTTGTGTACATTTTTGCGCACAAAGACTGCACGGTCTTGAAACCGGCAAAAAATCAAAGGAGACAGCATGACCAGCACTACCGCTTCGGCGGCGCAGGCGGTTGATTCGCCACACGCGCATCCCAACGTCGTCCTCAAGCCGCACTACGACCCGCGGCTTACCAACGAAGATCTCGCCCCGTTGCGCAAGCAGACCTGGGGAACGTACAACATCTTCGCGTTCTGGATGTCCGACGTGCATAGCGTGGGCGGATACCTGACGGCAGCGAGCCTGTTCTCGCTGGGCCTGTCGAGCCTGCAGGTGCTGTTTGCGCTGCTGGTGGGCATCGTGATCGTGCAGGTGTTCTGCAACCTCGTCGCCAAACCCAGCCAGGCGACCGGCACGCCGTATCCGGTGATCTGCCGCGCGTCGTTCGGGGTGCTGGGCGCGAATATTCCAGCCATCATCCGCGGATTGATTGCGGTGGCGTGGTACGGCATCCAGACCTATCTGGCATCCAGCGCGTTCCTCGTGCTGGCATTGAAGTTCATGCCGCAACTCGCGCCGTATGCAGACGCCACGCAGCACGGCTTTGTCGGCCTGTCGACGCTCGGTTGGTCGGCCTTCATGCTGCTGTGGGTGCTGCAAGCGTTCGTGTTCTGGCACGGCATGGAATCGATCCGCAAGTTCATCGACTGGGCGGGCCCGGCGGTGTACGTGGTGATGATTGCGCTGGCCGCATGGCTCGTGCACAAGGCGGGCTGGAACAACATCAACCTGACGCTTTCCTTCCTCAAGTACGAAGGCTGGGATGCCGTGCCGGTGGTGCTGGGCGGGATCGCGCTGGTGGTCTCGTACTTCTCGGGCCCGATGCTGAACTTCGGTGACTTCTCCCGCTACGGCAAGGATTTCACCTCGGTCAAACGTGGCAACTTCTGGGGGCTGCCGGTCAACTTCCTCGGCTTCGCGCTGCTGACTGTCATCACCACGTCGGCCACGCTGCCGGTGTTTGGCGAGATGATTTCCGACCCGGTCGCCGTCGTTGCGCGCATCGACAACATCACAGCCGTCGTGCTGGGCGCGCTCACGTTCATGATCGCGACCATTGGCATCAACATCGTGGCCAACTTCGTGTCACCGGCATTCGACTTTTCCAACGTGGCGCCGCAGCACATCAGCTGGCGCACGGGCGGCATGATTGCGGCGGTGGCGTCGATCTTCATCACGCCCTGGAACCTCTACAACAACCCCGAGGTGATTCACTACACGATCGACGTGCTGGGCGCGTTCATCGGTCCGCTGTTCGGCATCCTGATCGCCGATTACTACTTCGTGCACCGCCAGCAGGTGCATGTGGACGATCTCTACACGCTGCGCCCCACGGGCCGCTACTGGTATCGCAACGGCTACAACCCGGCTGCCGTCTGGACGCTGATCCCGTCCGCGCTGATCCCGATGGCATGCGTTGTCTTCGAACGGCTACACGCACTGGCCAACTACAGCTGGTTCATCGGCGTGGGCATCGCGCTGGCGCTCTACACCGCGCTCAGCCGCAAGCAAGGCACCCTCACCCGCTAATCCGCGTCATCCACGCATCAGGAATATGGACATCCGCATCATCAATCCCAACACCACGGCGAGCATGACCGCGCTCATTGGCCGCTGCGCACAAGCGGCGGCCGCGTCGGGCACGCGCATCACGGCAGTGAGCCCGAAGATGGGCCCGGCTTCCATCGAGAGCCACTACGACGAGGCCCTCTCGGTGCCCGGCATCCTGGAGGAAATCCGCCACGGCGAATGCGATGGCGCCGACGCTTACGTCATCGCCTGCTTTGGCGACCCGGGGCTCTACGCTGCACGCGAGCTGGCGCACGGCCCCGTGATCGGCATCGCTGAAGCCGCCATGCACATGGCGAGCCTGATCGGCAACAGCTTCAGCGTGGTGACGACGCTGGAACGCACCGTCGGCATGGCTTGGCACCTGGCCGAGCGCTACGGCATGCGGCATGCGTGCCGCAACGTCCACGCAAGCGACCTGCCCGTGCTTGACCTGGAGAAACCCGGCTCCAACGCCCGCCAAATCATCCTGGAAGCGTGCCGCAGCGCGCTCGCACAAGACCGCAGCGACTGCGTCGTGCTCGGGTGTGCCGGTATGGCAGACCTGTGCGAAGACCTGAGCACCGAGCTGCGCGTGCCTGTCATCGACGGCGTGGTTGCGGCGGTGAAACTGGTCGAGGCGCTGGTCGGCATGCGGCTTTCCACCAGCAAGCGCGGCGATTGGGCCCGGCCGCTTCCGAAGCCCTATACCGGAATGCTTGCTCCGTTTGCACTGGCGTAGTGCAAAGCGGAGTGGCGCATTTGCTACCATGCACCACTCCGCTTCTTCTTCTTCTGCACTGCCACCTGCCATGCCCGCACCCGCACGGGAACCTGCCGACGGCCAACCGGCCGCCGAACCGATCTACCAGGGCCTGCTGACGGCCATCATGGAGCACCGACTGCCGGCCGGCACCAAGCTGGTCGAAGAGCGGCTGTGTGAAGCCACCGGCGCGGGCCGGCCGCGCATCCGCCAGGTGCTGGCTCGGTTGGCGCATGAGCATCTGGTGACCCTCGTGCCCAACAAGGGCGCTTTCGTCGCGCAGCCTTCCGTGAAAGAGGCGCGCGACGTTTTCCAGACCCGCCGCATCATCGAACCCGAGTTGGCCGGCATGCTGGCAAGTGCATGCACGCCTGCCAAGGCCAAACGCCTGCGCGAACACATCGCAGCAGAACACGCGGCACGCGAACGCGGCGACCGAGCGGCCACCATCCGTCTGTCGGGCGAATATCACGTCCTGATTGCCGAGATGGCCGGCAACCACGTGCTGGAACGGCTCACGCGCGAAGCCGTCTCGCGCACGTGCCTGATCATCACGCTCTATGACCGCCCGGGCCTGCCCGCCTGCCCCGAGCACGAGCACGACACCCTGACCGAAGCGATTGCCACTGGCGATGCCGCGCGTGCGCACGACCTGATGCGCGAGCATCTGGAGCACATCGAGCACTCGCTCGACCTGCACGCGACGCCCACATCGGCGCTGGATCTCGAATCGATCTTCAAGCGCGCCTGATCAGCCACCCCGCAACACGCCGCGCCAAGCCGCAATCGCCCAGACGAAAAAAAACCGCGCCGTTGCAGAGGCGCGGTTCGAGAGGCCGGCGTGTGGTCAGCACGGCCGGCGCAGGTACCTGGATGCCGGATGCGTCGGCAACCTCAGGCAACCTTCTTGGCTTGCGCCGTTTCTTCGAAGAATTGTTCGTCTTCCGTCGAGCCCTTCAGCGCCGTGGTCGATGCCTCGCGTTCGATGGTCTGCGTCACGGCATCGAAGTAACCCGTGCCGACTTCGCGCTGGTGCTTCACAGCGGTGAACCCCTTTTCCGCTGCTTTGAACTCGGCTTCCTGCAGCTCGACGAATGCGCTCATCTGGTTGCGGGCATAGCCGTAGGCCAGGTTGAACATCGAGTAGTTCAGGGCATGGAAGCCGGCCAGCGTGATGAACTGGAACTTGTAGCCCATGGCGCCGAGTTCCTTCTGGAAGCGGGCGATGGTGACGTCGTCCAGGTTCTTCTTCCAGTTGAACGACGGCGAGCAGTTGTAGGCCAGCATCTTGCCCGGGAACTTGGCGTGGATGGCTTCGGCAAACTTCTTGGCGTATTCCAGATCCGGCTTGCCGGTTTCGCACCACACGAGGTCGGCCACCTCTGCGTAGGCCAGGCCGCGCGAGATGGCCTGCTGCAGACCCGGCTTGGTGCGGTAAAAGCCTTCGACGGTGCGCTCGCCGGTGCAGAAAGGCTTGTCGTTCTCGTCGACATCGGTGGTCAGCAGGTCGGCGGCTTCTGCGTCGGTGCGGGCGATCAGCACGGTCGGCACGCCCATCACGTCGGCGGCCAGACGCGCGGCCACGAGCTTGCTCACGGCTTCACGGGTCGGCACCAGAACCTTGCCGCCCATGTGGCCGCACTTCTTCACGGCAGCCAGCTGGTCTTCAAAGTGCACGCCTGCGGCACCGGCCTCGATCATGGCCTTCATCAGTTCGAATGCGTTCAGCACGCCGCCAAAACCGGCTTCAGCATCTGCCACGATGGGGGCGAAGAAGTCGATGTCGTCCTTGCCTTCGGACCATTGAATCTGGTCAGCGCGCTGGAACGTGTTGTTGATCTTCTTCACCACCTTGGGCACCGAATCCACCGAGTACAGCGATTGGTCCGGATACATCTCGCCGTTGCTGTTGGCATCGCCCGCGACCTGCCAGCCCGACAGATAGATCGCCTTCAGGCCGGCCTTGACCTGTTGCATGGCCTGGTTGCCCGTCAGTGCGCCGAGCGCGTTGACGAAGGGCTCGTTATTGATCAAGTCCCACAGCTTTTCGGCACCACGCTTGGCCAGCGTGTGTTCGATCTGCAGCGAACCGCGCAGGCGCACGACGTCTTCAGCGGCGTAACCACGCTTGATGCCCTTCCAACGCGGGTTGGTATCCCATTCCTTCTGCAACTTTTGCACTTCGAGTTCGCGTGACATCGCACTCTCCTGTTTGATCGCATCCATCAAATAAAAACCGGGTAACTCACTCTGCACCTTGAGCCGCTGGCACCTTCTTGGGGCGCTGCTGGGTGGCTCATGTCATATGTCTTATATAAGAGTGTAGAAATGGCCGGTGCAGCGCAACAAGGAGAACATGCGCAGGAATTGAAGTTTTTACATCATATTTTTCAAAGACTTAGCGCCTCCGTTTCATGATGCGGAAAGATTTTTTCTATCATGAAAGAAGGTGATGGTGCTGTGCGATGCAGAATTTTTGCGGACCAAAACCCCTTTCCGCATTGTGAAAAATCGTGGGCATCTGTCCGTCACATCGCAGGGCCACAAAAAACGCCGCAAATGCGGCGTTCAGGATGGTGATGGGGTGGAAACTCAAGACGTGCGTTCTACTTCCGCCAAGACATCCCACTGCAGGAGATCCGGGGCCTTGCCCTGGAGGGCTGCGGCTACGAACAGATAGATCGCATCGATGAAACCGGCTCGAAACTCGCGCGGCAGCGCGTGCGTGATGCCGTCGATCTTCGAGCGCAGCCGCATGGCGACAAACGGCCGGCCGGCACGTGCGTCGATGTGCGTACGGCAGAGAAAATCCTTGGCTGCGAGAGCGCCCGATTGGTAGTGGCGTAGCGCGCTCAACGTGCACCTCCGTAAGACGGATGCCAGGAGATGCAGGACGGTGGCGAAGGGTAAGACGCGGGGCGATGCCCGCTTGAGACCATCAACATGGAGCCTCCGTGGGATCAAAAGGAGGCCCAACCAATTCGCTGCTACGCGAGGGGTGGCGGGCCCGACAGTAGGGGTAGCAGACCGACTCCCACGGGGCCGGCAGACCTTGCGGTCTCCCTACCCGGCCCGCCATAAAAACAATAGGCGTGCGCAGGCTCCAGACGAAAAAATGCCGCGCTGAGGCGGCCGTCCGGGCCGTGGGAAAAAAGCTTGTGGCGGGCTGCTACACCCGGCTGTTCAGAGAACAGCGCGCGAATTATATCGTGCGCCCCTCCCCCTCCAAATCGGAATCAGCCTCGAGACAAGCGATGCGCCACCCAATCTCCACCTGTGATGACGGGCCGCCCGGCAATGTGCTGCGGGCTGACCGGATAGACAATGCAGTCGACCGGTTCGCTGCCCAGCATGACGGCGTGGCTCTCGCGCAGGAACAGCGCATCGCCGCCGGGGTAGACCTCTTCGATCTCGTCCAGCACGGGAACAAGCGCCGCGTCGATGCGGTACACATCGCCACGCACGGCGGTGCCGGTCGGGTCCTGCACGAGGCCGGGGTACGCACCAAAGTCGTATAGGCGGCCGTGCAACGTGGCGGTACCGAGCAACTCCGGTTCGGGAATGCCGCGTTTGGCTGCGGCAACCCGCAAATCATTCGCCTCACCGGCGCGCAGCGTGCCGTAGACGAACACATGGATGGCATTGGCGCGGGTCATTCGAGCATGTCCAGCGAAACCAGCACACCGTCTTCATCGGCATAGATCCATTCGCCGGACTGGATGTAAGCACCCGGCATCTGCACACCCACTTCGCGCTGCCCGGCGTTCTTCTTGATGCTCTTGCGCGGATGCACCGCCAATGCGTGGATGCCGACGTTGCATTCGGCCAGCTCGCGTGTATCCCGCACGCAGCCGTTGAGCAAAATCCCTTCCCAACCGTTCTCTTCCGCCAGCTTGCCTAGGTTGCCGCCCACCAGCGCGCAGCGCAGCGAGCCGCCGCCGTCGATCACCAGCACGCGGCCTGCCCCCTGCTCTTCCAGCGCGGCGCGTACCAGGCCGTTGTCTTCAAAGACCTTGAGCGTGGAAGCCGGGCCGGCAAACGCAGCGCGCTTGCCAAAGCTGCGAAATACCGGCGTGAGCACACGCAGGCTGCCGTACACCAGCTTGTCTTCGTGCATGTCGCACAAATCAGTCACGGGAATCATCGTCATGGCAATGGATGGTTTGGCGTTAGCAAAAACAAAAAACGAAAAGCGAAAGCGGATTCAACTGCGCGACTGTGCACGCAACGAATCGATCGTCGCGCGTGGGCTGATGATGTTCGGATCGGTCTGCACCTCGATGACGGAGGCAACGCTTGCAACAAGCGCCGACTCCACAGCCGACTGGAAGCCTTCGAGCGAGCGCACCGTGTGCCCTTCGGCGCCGTAGGCTCTGGCCAATGCGGCGAAGTCGGGGTTGCGCAGCTCCGTGCCGCTCACGTGCTCGGGGTATTCGCGTTCCTGGTGCATGCGGATGGTGCCGTACATGCCGTTGTTGATCACGATAAAGATGACCGGCGCGTTGTACTGCATGGCGGTCGCCAGCTCCTGGCCGTTCATCAGGAAGCAACCGTCGCCGGCCATGCAGATGACGGGCGTGTCGGGGCAGACGATTTTGGCCGCCACCGCGGCGGGCGCGCCATAGCCCATCGCCCCGCTGGTCGGCGCCAATTGCGTGCGCGAGCCTGCCGCCAGCGCGCCGTATTGATAGAACCGATGCAGCCACGTGGCGTAGTTGCCCGCGCCGTTGGTCAGGATGCTGTTTTGCGGCAGACGCTCGCGCAGCCATCGCATCGCGCGGGCCATGTCGATGCCCTTGCCTCCAAACGGCTGCGGCACGATGTTGGCGAGGTAATCGGCGTTGGCCGCTTCTGTCCAGGCAGACCAACGCGGCGGGGTGTCGGGCGAGTCGGGCGTTACACCATCCAGCGCTTCGGCAATCGCGGGCATCGACGCGTGAATCATCAGATCCGCCTGGTAGACGCGTCCCAACTCTTCCGCTCCGGCATGCACGTGGACGAGCGTCTGCTTTGGGCGGGGCACATCGAAGAGCGTGTAGCCCGAGGTCGTCATCTCGCCCAGCCGTGTGCCGATGGCGAGCACCAAGTCGGCATCTTTGACGCGCGCGGCAAGCTTCGGGTTGATGGCGATGCCGACATCGCCGGCGTAATTCGGGTGGCGGTTGTCGAACAGGTCTTGCCGGCGGAACACGCAGCCTGCGGGCAGATTCCACCGCTCGGCAAAGGCCTGCATGCGGGCGGCGGCTTGCGGCGTCCAGCCGGAACCGCCCAGCAGCAGCATCGGGCGCTCGGCGTTCTGCAACAGCGTCTTCAGGCGGGCCAGGTCGTGCGGGCTGGGCCACGCCATCGCGCGCGCTTTCGTTGCCACCTCGGGCGGCACATCGGCCACGGCGGCAACCTCGGTCAGCATGTCTTCCGGCAGCGCCAGCACCACCGGGCCGGGGCGGCCTGCGGTGGCGGTCTGGAACGCGCGTGCGATGTATTCGGGGATGCGCTCGACGCTATCGATCTGCGCGACCCACTTGGCCATCTGGCCGAACATGCGGCGGTAGTCGATTTCCTGAAACGCTTCGCGGTCGGCGAAGTCACGGCCGACCTGCCCGATGAACAGGATCAGCGGCGTGGAGTCCTGAAACGCGGTGTGTACGCCAATGCTGGCGTTGGTGGCGCCCGGCCCGCGTGTGCAGAAGACGATGCCAGGCCGCCCAGTGAGCTTGCCGTAGGCATCCGCCATGTTGGCGGCGCCGCCCTCTTGCCGGCAAACGATGAAGCGCGCGCGGTCGCGGCGCTGGTAGAAGCCTTCGAGCACCGAGAGATAGCTCTCGCCGGGCACGCCAAAGGCCATGTCGACGCCATGGGCCAGCAGTGCATCAACAAGAATCTGGCCGCCGTGGCGTGGCTCGGCAACGTTGCTGGCGTGGCGTGCGACTGGTGTCTCCATGGCGGGTAGTCTCGCTCTCGATCCGTTGACGACACAAGGGATCATAGCGGAACACGCCGCTGCGGCGGCTACATCTGCCGGAACAAATGCGCGTATTGCCGCGCAACCGGCAGCGTCTCGGTGCGCCCGCGTATCTTCAGCCCCAGGCGGCCCAGCGACAGATGCACGGCGCTCGATACATGCGCCACGTTGACCACCGTACCGCGGTGCACCTGCCAGAAGTGCTCCGGGTCGAGCTGGGTCAGCAAGTCACGCAGGCTGGTGCGAATGAGCGATTCGCCGCTGCCTGCCACCACGTTGACGTATTTGTCGGTCGCTTCCAGATAGATCACGTCATCCACGGGGATGAAGCGCACTTCCTGCCCGACCAGCGCCTTGATGAAGCGCAGATAGCCGCCCTGCGGCGTGGCACGCGTTTGCGCGGCGCCCTGCAGGCCGGCAAGGCGCTCGACAAGTTCCGCCAGCGTCTGCGCGGGATCGGTCACGGCAGGCGCGTTGGCGTTGGCGCTCAGGCGCGTGCCGAGGCGGTCCTTCAGCCGCTTGACGGTCTCGGCCAAGCGCTCGGTCTGCACGGGCTTGAGCACATAGTCGACCGCGGCTTGCTCGAAGGCGTCGAGCGCGAACTGGTCATATGCGGTAACGAACGCCACCAGCGGACGAACTTCCCGCTGCGATAGCTCGCGCGCCACATCAATGCCCGACAAACCCGGCATGCGGATATCGAGAAAGACCACATCGGGGTCCTGCCCGTCAGCCGCATCGTCAATCACGTCGAGCACGGATTGGCCGTCGTGCACGGCCGGCAGCAACGCGGCCTCGGGCCATAGCGCCGCCAGTTCGGCGACGAGGTTTTCAGCCAGTGCCGGTTCGTCGTCGGCAATGAGCACGCGTGGGGAAGCAGGCATCGATCAGGTTCCGGCGGATGCGCGCGATGAGAGCGCGCCGGTGGCGTTGGCGGTTGAGCGGGAGGTTGAGCGAGAAAAGCGGCAGCGCCATTCCGGCGCGTCGGCTTGAGACGGTGCAGGCGCCGCTTCGTGCGCCAGCGGCAATTCGACGATGATCGTCACGCCGTGCGGCACGGTCTCCGTAATTGTCAGGCGTGCGTCGCCATCAAACAGACGCGACAAGCGTTCACGCACGTGCGTGAGCCCCAGCCCGGAGCCCGTGGCGCCGTCGTTGCCGAAACCGACACCCGTGTCGCGCACTTCCAGCACGAGCCGCTCGCCCTCGCTGCCGGCAGCCAGGCGAGCAGACAGGGCGATCTCCCCGCCCTCGCGCGCGGGCTCGATGCCGTGCACCACGGCGTTTTCCACCAGCGGCTGAATCAGCATCGGCGGGATGACGATGTTGGCGATGGCATCGTCCAGCGCCAAGGAGAAACGCAGGCGATTGCCAAAGCGCAACGCCTGGATGTCGAGATACGCGCGCAGCAGCGCAAACTCTTGCGCCAGCGTGCACTGCTCGGCGCGTGCGTGCGAGAGCGAGCTGCGCAAAAAGCCGATCAAATGCTGCAGCAAACGCCGCGCGGCGGCTGGGTCCCGTGCGATCAGCACATCCACGTGGGCGAGTGAGTTGAACAGGAAGTGCGGCTCGATCTGCGCCTGCAGCGCCATCAGTTGCGCGCGCACGACCTGCTTCTCGGCTTCTTCCCGCTCCAGCGCATCGAGCGCAGCCTGGCGCTGCAATGCGGCCAGCTTGCCGCGCGACCAGTAGTAATACGTTGCGCCAAGCGCAGCCAGCATGGCGATGATGAAACTCATGCGCAGGCTGTCGGCGCGCCAGGGTTCCGGGTGCGGATTGTTCAGACAGAGGATCGTCCGCGCGATCCACTGGCCGAACGGCACACCGATCAGCACCGCGCCCACGATGACCCACGGAAACACCTTCTTGTTGGGCGGGCCGTCGCCCCAGAGCACATGGCGCGGTATGCCGATCAGCGAGAACATCGACAACCCGATCGCCTGGCTGAAAACGAAGTCTTTCCAGAAGGTCTCTTCTGGCCGGATGCCGAACGCAAGCACGGCCGCGATCAGCGTATTGATGACGATGATGACGGCGTAGCGGATCACCCAGCGCCGGGCAAGGTGAACGCAATCGGCAAGCGAAGGGAAGGACACATTGGCAAACATGCGGGCGATCTTACCGGACGGCTCCCCGGCGTTGAAGCGTGGGGTTTCCCGCATCACCGGCGGCCGGCCTGCTCGCGCAAACGGGCGAGTTCCTGATCGACCATGCGCTGGTAGCCGTGGCCCTGGCTCCAGGCCAGGCTCAGCCCGTGCGCAGCCAGGCCAAACCCCCAGCCCAGCAGCGGCCACACAAACCAGAACTGCCCACGCGACAACGCAATCGCCGCCAACCCGACGTTCACGGCCAGGAACGACAGTAGGTGAATGCGGAACCCCAGGCGCGCGCCGGCGCGGCGTCGAGCGCGGCGCAGCAGAGCGCCGTCGGATTCAACGGATGGGGAAGTTGGGGTGTAAGGCACGGCGGACATGGCGGTCTCTGGTGGAACCGAGGATGTCCGCAGTATAGGAACGACGCCCGGGCGGGCGCCACAGGCATGCGACGAATGGCGGCATTGAGCGGATGAATGGCGCGCCACCGGCGCCGCCCACGCAACCGTTAAGCCGCCAGCGCCTCCCGTGCGGACTGCGACAACACCGTGGACGCCACGGCCTCCGCCACCGTGTCACGGGAGAGGTGCGGCGCAAACATCCCGATGAAGTCATGCGCATAGCCACGCAGATATGCGCCACGGCGCACCGCCACGCGCGTGGTATTCGGCTCGAACAGGTGATCTGCGCCAATGCAGACGAGGTTGTCGTCCTTGCGTCCGTCGTAGGCCATCGAGGCGATGATGCCCACGCCCACGTCCAGCGCCACATAGGTCTTGATCACGTCCGCGTCCATGGCGGTCAGCACAATCTCCGGGTGCAGTCCGGCGCCTGCAAATGCAGCGTCGATGTTGCGGCGGCCCGTAAAACCCGCGTCGTAAGTGATGAGCGGGTATTGCGCCACGTCTTCGAGCGTAGGGAGCGGGTTCTTCGTCAGCGGATGGTCGGGGCTGACCACCAGCACGTGACGCCAGCGGTACGCCTCGAACGACGTCAGCCCCGGCTCGTTGGCCACCGCCTCGGTAGCGATGCCGATATCGGCCTGGCCCGTCAGCAGCAGTTCGACGATGTGCGAGGGCGATGCCTCCTGCAGCGCCAGCGTGACGTGCGGATATTCCTTGCGGAACGACTGCACCACCTTCGGCAGCGCATAGCGGGCCTGCGTATGCGTGGTCGCCACGGTCAGGCGGCCGGATTGTCGGCCGGAGAATTCCTCGCCGGCTTGGCGCAGGTTTTCGGCTTCGAGCAGCAGGCGTTCGACAATGCGCACGATCTCGCGGCCCGGCTCGGTCAAGCCCGTCAGCCGCTTGCCGTAGCGCTCGAAAATCTCCACGCCCAGCTCATCCTCCAGCTCGCGGATCTGCCGCGACACGCCGGGCTGCGACGTGTACAGCGCGTTGGCAACTTCGGTCAGGTTGAACTGGCGGCGCACCGCCTCGCGGATGGAACGCAGTTGCTGGAAGTTCATGGCTCGTGTCCTCTCGTATTGGTTGTCGTCGGAGCGGCGCGTTATGCGGTCGGCTGCGCGGCGGCCGGCCGTGCACCTTGCGCGAACACGCGAATGGCGCGCGGGCGCACCACCAGTGTTTCGCCTTCACGGAAGCCCTCGGCGCGGAAGCGCTCGATGGGCAGGGAGACTTCGATGATGTCGTCGGTGTCTTCGCGCTCCAGCTCAAGCTGGGCAATGGCGCCAAGCGTGAGCGCCCGGCGCAGCATGACGGGAATGCCCTCGGCTCCTGGCGCGTAGCGCTCCAAGTCGATTTCGTGCGGGCGCACGAAGGCCACCGCCTGATCGGCACGCGAAGAATCGACACCACCCGACGGCACGGCAATGGCTGAATCACCCACGTGCAGCACGCTTCCGCCCTCGCCTTCTTCCAGGCGACCATGGAAGAGATTGACGTTGCCGAGGAACCCGTAGACGAACGGCGTGGCCGGCGTGTTGTAGACCGCATCGGGGCTGCCGACCTGCTCTACCTCGCCGCGGTTCATCAGCACCACGTTGTCGGCCACTTCCAGCGCTTCTTCCTGATCGTGCGTCACGAACAGGCTGGTGACGTGCAGATCGTCGTGCAGGCGGCGCAGCCACCGGCGCAACTCCTTGCGCACCTTGGCATCGAGCGCGCCGAACGGCTCGTCGAGCAGCAATACGCGCGGCTCCACCGCCAACGCGCGCGCCAGGGCAATGCGCTGGCGCTGCCCGCCCGACAGTTGCGGCGGGTAGCGATCAGCCAGCCAGTCAAGCTGCACAAGCTCCAGCAGCTCTTTCACCTTCGCGCGGATCTGTGCTTCGCTTGGCCGCTGCGCACGCGGTTTCACGCGCAAGCCGAACGCCACGTTTTCGAACACCGTCATGTGCTTGAACAGCGCGTAGTGCTGAAACACGAAGCCCACCTGGCGCTCGCGCACATGCTGGTCCGATGCGTCTTCACCATTCAGATGGATGCTGCCCGAATCCGCATGCTCCAGCCCCGCGATGATGCGCAGCAGCGTGGTCTTGCCGCAGCCCGAGGGGCCCAGCAGCGCGGTCAGTTCGCCCTGCTTGAAATCGAGCGAGACATCGTTGAGGGCAACAAAATTGCCGAAGCGCTTGGTGATGTGTTGAACCTGGATGCTCATGCTGCGTTCACCTCCAGCGGAGATTGCACGGAGACGTGCGAATTCGAAATCGATGAGGACGGTGCAACGCGTGCGCCCGGGCCTTCACCCACGCCGGCATCTGCATCGGCCAGCTCGCGGCGGCTGCGCCATTCGACCAGCGTCTTCAGTGCCAGCGTTACAAGCGCGAGCAATGTCAGCAGCGAAGCCACGGCAAACGCGGCCGCAAAGTTGTATTCGTTGTACAGAATCTCCACATGCAGCGGCATCGTGTTGGTCAGCCCGCGAATGTGGCCCGACACCACCGACACCGCGCCGAACTCGCCCATCGCCCGCGCGTTGCACAAGATCACACCGTACAGCAGGCCCCACTTGATGTTCGGCAGCGTCACGCGCCAGAACGTCTGCCAGCCCGAAGCGCCAAGCACGATGGCGGCCTCTTCCTCTTCGCTGCCCTGCGCCTGCATGAGCGGAATCAGCTCGCGCGCCACAAACGGGAACGTGACAAACACGGTGGCCAGCACAATGCCCGGCACAGCAAAGATGACCTTGAAGTCGTGGTCGGACAGGTAAGGCCCGAACCAGCCCTGCGCGCCAAACAGCAGCACGTAGATCAGCCCGGCAATGACGGGCGACACCGAGAACGGCAAGTCGATCAGCGTCAGCAGCAGGTTCTTGCCGCGAAACTCGAACTTGGCAATCGCCCACGCCGCCGCCACGCCAAACACCACGTTCAGCGGCACGGCAATCGCCGCAATCGTGAGCGTGAGCACGATGGCCGAGAGCGCATCCGGCTCGACCAGCGCTTCGAGATACACGACGATGCCCTTCTTGAACGCTTCGACAAACACGCTCGCCAGCGGCACGAACAGGAACAGCGCCAGGAACACGAACGATACGAGGATCAGCGTGGTCCGCACCCAGGCCGATTCTGCGGTGGCGCCACGGCGGCCAACAGCCTGCGCGTGACCAAGATGACGGGAAACAGTACCGGCCATGTCAGGCTCCTGCTGCCGCATTGGCGGTCAAGGGTTCGGGTGCGCGCTCGATGGCGTCGTTGCGATTGCCGCGTCGGCGCGTCCAGGCCTGCAGCAGGTTGATCACCAGCAGCAGCGTGAACGAGAGACCGAGCATGACGACGGCAATGGCCGTGGCGCCCGCGTAATCGAACTGCTCCAGCTTGGAATAGATCATCAGCGGCGTGATCTCGGAGACCATTGGCATGTTGCCGGCGATGAAGATGACCGAGCCGTACTCGCCTGTGGCACGCGCAAAGGCCAGCGCAAAACCCGTCAGCAAAGCAGGCAGCAAGGTCGGCAGGACGACGCGAATGAAGGTCTGCCAGCGCGTGGCGCCAAGGCTGGCAGCCGCCTCTTCCAACTCGGCCTCCAGATCTTCGAGCACCGGCTGTACCGTGCGCACGACAAACGGCAGCCCAATGAACGTGAGCGCCACCACGATGCCCAGCGGCGTAAACGCGACCTTCAGGCCCAGCGGCTCCAGTCGCGAGCCGATCCAGCCGTTCGGCGCGTACAACGCGGTGAGCGCGATGCCGGCCACCGCAGTCGGCAGCGCAAACGGCAGATCGACCAGCGCATCGATCAGCCGCTTGCCCGGAAAGCGATAGCGCACCAGTACCCATGCCACGATCAGCCCGAACACGAGGTTGATCACTGCCGCGATCAGCGATGCGCCAAAGGTCAGCTTGTACGACGCCACCACGCGCGGCGCGGTGACGGTGGTCCAGAATGCATCCCACGTCATGGTGAACGTCTTGAGGACGGTCGCCGACAGCGGAATCAGGACGATCAGCGCGAGGTACAGCAGCGAAAAGCCCAGTGCCAGCCCGAAACCGGGCAGCACATTGGCAGGCTTACGCCGCTTGGCGGAAGAAAACGCAGAAGACAGGCTCATCAGCGCACCGATAAAAATGGCCGCAGGGAAAAAACACTGCGGCCGATATGCAGATGAACCGATTGTGGCGAACTGTTCTTATGACGAAAACGAATATTTGCGCATGTGCATCATCGTTTTAGATATAAGGAGTGCTCGGTAAGACATCCCACTGGGCTTGCCAGTCGGCGCCGTCGCGGGTGGTGTCTTGTGCACTTGCACGGCCGATCAGGCGATCGAGCACCGTCAAGCCAGCGTCCCAGTCGCCGAGGTTGGAGTCAGCGTTGATATGGCCGGCCTCGCCAGCGTCAATGAACTCGGCGCCCCAGCGCGCGCCCCAGTCGATGGCGCTGCCTTGCGGCATCCACGGGTCGTTGCGGCTGGCAATGAGCGTGACAGGAAACGGCAAAGCGTGGTCCGGAAGCAGATCGCGCACACCGAATTTATCGGGATCAGCCGGCGCGACCAGCAGCACCGCAGCCACCGCTTCCTTTGTCTGAACCGTCCAGTGCAGCGCCGCCAGGCAGCCGAAGCTATGCGCCACCAAGATCACGGGGCGCCGCGTGCGCGTTGGCGGGCGCTCGGCCAGCGCCGCGTGCACTGCTTCGCCCACCTGGGCAGACCAGCGCGGCAGGTCGGGCGTTGACCAGTCGGCCTGCTCCACGCGGCGCCAGTTTGGAAACCGATGCTCCCAACGCGTCTGCCAGTGGCCGGGGCCGCTGCCATGCAAACCAGGAACGGTCAGGATGACGGCGTCTGCCGGCCACTGCCAGGCTGGTGCGTCCGATGCGATTACGGGTGCGCTGCGTGCCATGGGGTCGTGCTCATTGCGTGAGAGAAATGCCGGCGCACTGCTGCTGCACCAGCGGCGCCTGCGCCATCGGTATCACCAGTGGCGCGGGTACAGCGTCCGGCTCGGGCTCGGCTGCGGGCAGGATGCTGCCCTGCACATAGGCGATACCGGCGGCCCGTGCCAGTTCCAGATCGCTCGGGCGTTCGCAACGGCGCAATGCCAGCGTCACGCCCAGCTCACGTGCGGAATCGGCCAGCGACACCACGTGCCGCGTGCGCCATTCACGCCGGGCATCGAGCTTCAGATAGGCGGGCTTGGCATGCACGAGCAGCGCGCCCGCTTCTGCCGGGTCCGATGCCTGCACCGCCACAGCAAAGCCGTTGCGCCGGTAGTTGTCCACCACGAACAGCAGCAGTCCCAGATCGTCATTGGCCGTGGACGGCACCTGGATGACGAACTGATCGGGATGCAGCCCGAGCGCCGTCACCGCGCGATGGAACGCCTTGCCGTGGTCCGCAGCCACCGCCGCGAGCAACCGGCCGTGCACGTTCACAACAAGCCGCTGCGCGTCGGTGCGGGAGAAGTAGTTGAGCGTATGCACGAGCCGGCACAGGCGATCCAGTTCGACCAGCGTGCCGTCGTCCGACGCCAGCGAAAACACCTTCCACGGGTTCAGGCCGAGATCGCCGTCGCGTGTCCAGGTGCGCATCAGCGCTTCGTGGCCGGCGGGTGCGAGCGCGCCATCGGCGGCAAGCTGCCAGACCGGTTCAAACAGGCTGGTGAGCGCGCAATGGAAGAACTGGCCCTGCACCCGGCCGGCGGCGTCGCGCCACAACTGGCGGTCCGGCGTCGGGGCGCTCGGCAGCGTGCCGAGAAATTGTGCGACTGCGGTGGTGTGCATCAGACTCATCGGGATGGGCTCCTGAAAAAAAGTCGCCTCCTCCTCCCCCGTCACAACTTGGCGATCGACACTTCAGTCGCCTTCACCAGCGCAACCACTTCGCTACCGATCTTGAGGCCGAGGTTGTCGACCGAGCGCGTGGTGATGACCGAGGTGACGATGCCGGCCGGGGTCTCCACGTCGATCTCCGAGAGCACGTCGCCCCGGATGATCTCTTTGATCTGCCCGCGAAACTGGTTGCGTACGTTAATCGCTTGGATGCTCATGATGTTCCTTCTTAGATGACAACGGCACTACGTGCCAATGAATGTTTTCAGGAGAACGGGTTTCGCCGGCTCACACGGCCCAGCGCACGGCAGTGGCGGACACGTCAAAGGGTGATGCCCACGCCGTGTGCGAACGCACATCGGTCACTTCACTCGGATCGATCTTGCGCTGCATCACGCGGTTCAGGATGGCTTCTTCCAGCCGCGCAAACGCGGGCGAACCACGATGGCGCGGACGCGGCAGATCAATGCGTTCATCCAGCGCAATGCGGCCGTCTTCGATCAGCACCACGCGGTCGGCCAGCGCTACCGCTTCGGCCACATCGTGCGTGACGAGCACGGCGGTAAAGCCAAGGCGTTGCCACAGGCCTTCGATGAGGTTCTGCATGTCGATGCGGGTGAGCGCGTCCAGCGCACCCAGCGGTTCGTCCAGCAGCAGCAGGCGCGGTCGATGCACGAGCGCGCGCGCCAACGCCACACGCTGGCGCTGCCCGCCCGACAGGCGTGCCGGCCATTCCCCTGCCCGCTCGGCCAGCCCCACTTGTGCGAGCACTTCAGCGGCTTGAGCGCGCTGCGCTTTCGGCAGCCCGAGTGCAACGTTGTCGAGCACCTTCTTCCAGGGCAGCAGGCGTGCGTCCTGGAACATCACACGGGCATCGTCGTGCAGGCCGTCTTCGGCTGCGCCGTCGCGGCGCAGATGGCCATCGTCAATGCCTTCCAGCCCGGCAATCAGCCGCAGCAGCGTGCTCTTGCCGCAGCCGCTGCGCCCGACGATAACGACAAACTCGCCCGGCGTGATGTCCAGATCGATGCCGTGCAGCACTTCACGATCGCCGTAACGCTTGACGACGTGTTCGATGTGCAAGGCGGTGCCGGCCAGCGCGGCATGTTCAGTGGCGTTGCTTTGCATGCGTCTCTCCAATTCAGCCTCAGGCCGCTGCTTGATAACCGGGGTGCCAGCGCAGCCAGTAACGTTCCAGCCCGCGCGACAACCAATCCGCCAGCTTGCCAAGCAACGCATACAGCAGGATGCCGAGCAACACGACGTCGGTCTGCAGGAACTCGCGCGCATTCATCGTCATGTAGCCGATGCCCGCCTGCGCAGAAACCGTCTCCGCCACGATCAGCGTCACCCACATCAGGCCGAGCGAGAAACGCACGCCCACCAGGATCTGCGGCAACGCTCCGGGCAGGATCACCTCGCGATACAACTGCGCACGCGACAGGCCATAACTGCGTGCCATTTCCACCAGGGCCGGATCGACCGAGCGAATGCCGTGATACGTGTTCAGGTAGATCGGGAAGAACACGCCCAGCGACACGAGGAACAATTTGGCCGACTCATCGATGCCGAACCACAGGATCACGAGCGGAATCAGCGCCAGCACGGGGATGTTGCGCACCATCTGCAGCGTGGTGTCGAGCAGCGTCTCGGCCGTGCGGAAGGTGCCGGTCAGCAGCCCCAGCGCCAGCCCCAACGAACCGCCGATGGCAAAACCCAACAGCGCGCGCCATGTGCTGACCGCCACGTGCGTCCACAGCTCGCCTGAACGCGCCAACGCAACAGCGGATTTCGCCACGTCCAGCGGCGCCGGCAGGATGCGGTTCGACAGCCAGCCCCACTGCGCAGAGGCCTGCCACAGCACCAACAGCACAAGCGGCACGATCCACGGCGCCAGTCGTTGCCGGGCGGTACGCAGGAAGGTGTTTGCCTTCGATTTCGATGCGGATGCCATTACCCTGCCTCCGGCTCAGCTTGCCGACACGCGGGGCACGATGCCGGTGGCGATCACCTCGCCAAACGGCCCGTTGAGCACGTTGCCGGGCAGCTTGTCGCGCACCGAGCGCGGCAGCAGCGGGAACACCAGTTCGGCAAAGCGGTAGGCCTCTTCCAGATGCGGATAACCGGACAGCACGAACGTATCGATGCCCAGCTCGGCGTATTCCTGCATGCGTGCCGCCACGGTTTGCGGATCGCCCACGAGCGCCGTGCCGGCACCGCCGCGTACCAGCCCCACACCCGCCCACAGGTTCGGGCTGATCTCCAGATCGGCGCGCGTGCGTTTGACGCCGCCGGCATGCAGCGCAGCCATGCGTTGCTGGCCGGCCGAATCCATCTTGCGGAAAGCCGCCTGCGCACGCGCAACGGTGTCGTCGTCGAGCTTGCTGATGAGCTTGTCGGCGGCAGCCCAGGCCTCGTCTTCCGTCTCCCGCACGATCACGTGCAGACGGATACCGAAGCGCACGGTGCGGCCATGCTTGGCAGCACGCGCCCGCACGTCGGCCAGCTTCTCCGCCACGGCGGCAGGCGGTTCGCCCCAGGTGAGATACGTGTCGACCTGTTCCGCTGCCAGCTCATGCGCCGCTTCCGACGACCCGCCGAAATACACCGGCGGATGCGGCCGCTGCACTGGCGGATACAGCACCTTTGCGCCCTTCACGCTGAGGTGCTTGCCGGTGTAATCCACCGCAGCGCCTTCATGGCTTGCCGCCAGTGTTTCGCGCCAGATGCGGATGAACTCTTCCGACGCTTCATAACGCTGCGCGTGGTCCAGGAACAGGCCATCGCCGGCCAATTCTGCAGGGTCACCACCCGTGACAAGGTTGACCAGCAAGCGGCCATTCGACAGACGGTCGTACGTGGCAGCCATGCGCGCAGCCAGCGTCGGCGCCATCAGCCCCGGGCGTACCGCGACCAGAAAACGCAGACGCTTCGTCACCGGGATCAGGCTGGCGGCCACGATCCACGGGTCTTCGCACGAACGGCCGGTGGGAATCAGCACGCCCTCGTAGCCGAGCGTATCGGCGGCCACGGCCACCTGCTGCAGATAGGTGTGATCGACCTGGCGGGCGCCCTCGGCGGTGCCGAGATAGCGGCTGTCGCCGTGCGTCGGGATGAACCAGAAAACTTGCATGACAACTCCTCGAATCGTGAATCGTATTCAGCGTTGGGCAATCGCCAGTTGTGCGGGCGTCGGATGCCAGACCAGCTCGATCGGCTTGACCGGGCGTGGAATCAGCCCCAGCCCATGAAAGGCATCGGCCACACGCTGCTGCTCGGCCACCGCTACGGACGTGACGGGCCTCACGGGTGAAGGCGGCCGTCGTGACAGGAACAGGTGCACCGTCGCCAGCGACAGGCCGGAAAAATCGGCAATGCGCTGCGCAGCTTCCTTGCGGTTCTCCTGAACGAGCCGGTCAGCACGCGACAGCTCCGCGAAGATCGCCGCGATGGTGTCGCCGTGCTTCTCGGTAAAGGCCGTCGGCGCGAAGTAGAACGAGTTGTTCGACGACAGCGTGCGCCCGGTGGCCAGCACGCGCGGCTTGATGGCGAGTTCCGTGGCGGCGTAGTACGGATCCCAGATGCCCCAGGCGTCGACGCTGCCGCGTTCGAAGGCGGCACGCGCATCGGCCGGCGTGAGATACACGGGCTGGATGTCGGTAAAGCTCAGCCCGCCCTTCTGCAAGCCCTGCACGATCAGGAAATGCGCGCTCGAACCCTTCTGCAGGGCCACGCGCTTGCCCTTCAGATCGGCCAGCGTCTTGAGCGTCGAATCCTGCTGCACGAGGATGGCCGAGCTATCCGGCTTGGGCGGCTCCACGCCCACGTAGCGCAGGTCCTTGCCCGCCGCCTGCGCGAACACCGGCGGCGTATCGCCCGTGATGGCCAGATCGAGGCTGCCCGCGGACAGCGCTTCAAGCTGCTGCGGCCCGGCGGGAAACTCCAGCCAGTTGATCTTGGTGCCCGGAAAGCGCTGCTCCAGCGCCCGGTTCTCTTTCACGATGACGAGGTTGACCGCGCTCTTCTGGAAACCGATGCGCAGTTGCGCGGGCGGCGTCACCTTGGGTAGGCCCGCCTGCGCAGTTGCGGCAGCGGCGGCATTGGCGGCGTGCGCGACCGGGCCGAAGGTGGCCAGCGATGCGCCCGCCACGGAAGCGCTCAACAGACGGCGGCGTTGGGTATCGATGCTCATGGCAATCAGCGCGCGGCTTGCTGCGTGGTGGGCCGCCACGCAGAATCGGCCACCTTGACGGGGCGCGGAATCAGCTTGAGCGCGTGGAACGTATCGGCAATGCGCTGCTGGTCAGCCAACGCCTCGGCGCCCACGGGCTGGATGCCGTACGCAATGCGCGACACCGAACGCGCCACCACGGCCGGCTCCAGCCCCAGTTGCGGGCCCAGGATGGTCGCCACGTCCGCCGCGTTTGCAGCCGCCCAGGTGTCGGTCTTCTTCAGTTCATCGAGCACGATGTTCAGCACATCGGGCCGGGCACCCGCATAGCCTTTCGATGCCAGGAAATACTGCGAGTTGTTGACCACGCCCGTGCCATCGGCCAGCACGCGCGCACCCAGTTGCTGTTCGGCCGCGGCAAAGAACGGGTCCCAGATCACCCACGCGTCGATGGCGCCGCGCTCGAAGGCGGCACGCGCATCGGCGAGTGTCAGGTACACGGGCTGGATATCGCTGTAAGGCACATTGGCCTTTTCCAGCAGCTTCACCAGCAGGTAATGCACGTTCGAGCCTTTGTTGAAGGCGACGCGCTTGCCTTTGAGATCGGCCACGCTCTTGAGCGGCGAATTCTTCGGCACGATGATCGCCTCGCCGGCCGGCGCGGGCGGCTGGTTGCCGACGTAGACAAGATGGGCCCCGGCAGCCAGCGCGAAGATCGTCGGCGCTTCACCCGTGGTGCCGAAATCGATGGCACCCACATTCAGGCCTTCCAGCAACTGCGGGCCGGCGGGAAACTCCGTCCACTTCACTTCGATGCCTTGTGCGGCAAGGCGCTTTTCCAACGTGCCGCGTGCCTTGAGCACGGTCAGCGTGCCGTATTTCTGATAGCCGATGCGCAGTTGTTTGGCGGCGGTCGGGGGCGGTGCATCGCTGTTGGCGAATGCGGCAGGGGCGCCGAGCGTGGCAAGCAGCGTGGCGGCGATGGTCAAAGTCCTGCGCAGAGGCGAGTGGGTGTTCATGGCGAAATTGGTGGATGCGGTGTGTATGGGCGGCACGATCCGCGCGCAGAGGCTGCGCGGCGTGACAACAACGGGAAAAAGTTGGCTGCGTGTGTAAGGCGGCGCGTTCAGCGCATCACGCCAGACATCGCATTCGCCCAGTGTCGGCCTGGGCGTGGATCAGTGCGGCGGCACGTGCGGCGCTGCGGCTGGAGACAATCACCTGCGCCACGGTCGGATGCCGTGCCAGCGCAAGCGCCTGATGCACGCGCTCCACGCCGTCGTCCAGGCGCTGTTGGAGGGATGGGTCGACCGTGACGCCGTCATCGGCCACGACGATCTGCGAGTCGACCGCAAAGATGCCCGGCAGGATCGAGCGCGCAGCCAATGCCGTCAGCACCGGGCGCAGCGCGTAGTCGATCGCCAGCGTATGAGCCAGGCTGCCGCCGGTGGCGATTGGCAGCACAACTTTGTCGCGCAGTCCGCTCTGCGGCAGCAGATCGAGAAACGTCTTCAGCAAGCCGCTGTAGGCCGCCTTGTAGACCGGCGTGGCCAGGATCACCACCTCGGCCGCTTCCACCCGCGCCACCGCATCGGCGATGGCCTGGTCGGAGACCTGCGCGCCGAGCAAGGCGTCAGCTGGGAGGCTGCGCAGATCCAGGTGATCCGCCCGCTCGCCGGCGCGTTCGAGTTGCGCGCGCACGTGGCCCAGCAAGCGCGCAGACCGCGATTGCGCTGAAGGGCTGCCGGAAATGGTCAGGATTTGCATGATGCGGATCACTCGATGTTGTTGCGTCGCTTGGGTCTTACTTGCCCGGTTGATAGAGCTGGTCAAACTGACCACCGTCGGCAAAGTGCGTCTTCTGCGCCTTCTGCCAGCCGCCGAACGTGTCGTCGATCGTCACCAGCTTCACCTTCGGGAATTCGCTCTCGTGCTTCCTGGCCACTGCCGGGTCGGTCGGGCGATAGAAGTTCTTTGCGCCAATCTCCTGCCCTTGCGGCGAGTACAGGAACTTGAGATACGCCTCCGCAGCCTTGCGCGTGCCCTTCTTGTCGGCCACCTTGTCCACCACCGCCACCGGCGGTTCGGCCAGGATGGAGATGGACGGCACCACCACGTCGAACTTGTCCTTGCCCTCCACGCGCGAGGCCAGCAACGCCTCGTCTTCCCACGCGATCAGCACATCGCCGATACCACGCTCGGTAAAGGTGGTGGTCGCACCGCGCGCGCCCGAATCGAGCACCGGCACGTTCTTGTAGAGCTTCTGCACGAAGCCCTTGGCCGTCGCATCCGAGCCGCCCGGCTGCTTGAGCGCATAGGCCCAGGCGGCAAGGTAGTTCCAGCGTGCGCCACCGGAGGTCTTCGGGTTGGGCGTGATGACGGCAATGCCCGGCTTGACCAGGTCGCTCCAATCCTTGATGCCCTTCGGGTTGCCCTTGCGCACCAGGAAGACGATGGTCGAGGTGTACGGCGAGGCGTTGTGCGGCAGGCGCTTCTGCCAGTCCTTAGCCGTTAGGCCTTTCTCGGCGATCGCGTCGATGTCGTAGCCCAGCGCCAGCGTCACCACATCGGCATCCAGCCCGTCGATCACGGACCGCGCCTGCTTGCCCGAACCGCCATGCGAAGCGCGCAGGGTGATGTCCTCACCCGTTTCAGCCTTCCACTTCTTGGCGAATTCGGCGTTGATTTCCTTGTACAGCTCGCGCGTCGGGTCGTACGACACATTCAGCAGCGTCGTTGCCGCATGCGCACCCACGGTTCCCCCCGCCACGATGGCAGCCGCCGTAGCACGTACCAGCGTGTTGAAAACAAACTTGCGAATCATCTTGCAGGCTCCGTTTCTGATCTCTGATGGATTTGGAATAGGAGCAAGACTACCGACGGGGTCTTGTACGGGGAACGAATGGTTTCAGGGAATGTTCATCGGTTTTTGCATAAAGGCGGGGATTGGGGCTGCGCGGATGCGGGGCAAAGGGCTTCAGGCGGGGGGGCGAGCGTGGCGCTTGAGGGTCAAACCCTCGGCTTTGGGTGTTAAAGAGCCGAGCTTAGGCCTCGGACAGCGGGACTCCGGGGGTTTTGGGTAGAGGCCGGGCCTTGGAGAGACGTTGGGTCGAGTGTTTTTGGGTGGAGCTTGGGTGTTGGAGCGTGGAGCTTGAGGGTTTTTGGGTGACGCTTGAGTGTTGGAGGGTCGAGGCTGGCTGATTTTGTCGGGCGATTTGAATGTCGGAGGGGCGAGAGCGAGGGTTTTGGGGTGGCGTTCGAGTCTTGGAGGGTGAAGTTCGAGCCTTGGAGGGTGAAGTTCGAGCCTTGGAGGGTGGAGGTTGAACCTTGGAGGGTGGAGGTTGAGGGTTTTGGGGTGGAGGTTGAGGGTTTTGGGGTGGAGGTTGAGGGTTTTGGGGTGGGGCTTGAGGGTTTTGGAGTCGCGGCGTCGGGGGCTACCTGGAGCCCTTGGGGTCGGGTTTTGTGGTGGCGTGCGGGGCTTGCTTGCCTGGGGGCGGTCTTTTTTTTGTTGGTGGTGCATCCCTTGTTTCATCCCCTGCCGGGGCTGACTCACTTTCTTTGTCTTGCCAAAGAAAGTAAGCAAAGAAAGGCGCGCCCGAGATGGCGAAAGACTCCTTCAATTTTCGTAACCGGGCGGAGGCGGGGAAAACTCGCTGCGCTCAAACAGTTCCCCGCCTTTTTTCCGCCCGCTTACGAAAATTGAAGGCGCCATCAAGGGCAGGAACGTCAACGACCAAACCGGTGGTTTGCGTGTCCTGTCGGAGTTTCGTTTCGTGCGGTGTGCTGCTTCGCTTCGCTCGCTATCTCAACCTGTTCTTACTGCTTTGCCTCGCGTCTTGCCGCACATCCCACTACTGCGGTTGTGCTTCGATGGTGTGGCCGTACCTTGCCCTAGATGGCGCCTTGAATTTCTGTTGCAGAGAGGAAAAAGGAAGGGAAACTGTCTGAGCGCAGCGAGTTTTTCCCTTCCCCTCTCTGCGACATAAATTCAAGGGGAAGTCGCCATCTCGGGCGCGCCTTTCTTTGCTTACTTTCTTTGGCAAGACAAAGAAAGTGAGTCGCCCCCGGCAGGGGGTGAAACAAGGGATGCACCACAAACAAAGCACAAAAAAAAACCGCTCTGGCGAACCCAGAGCGGCTTTTCGAAGCGCTAACGTAGCCTCAGTGCACAACCCGATCAAACGAGAACTGCCCATCCCGATAATCCACCGGCACCACATCCTTCGGGGCAAACTTGCCCTCCAGAATCATCCGTGCCACCGGATTTTCAAGCTGCTGCTGGATGGCCCGCTTCAACGGCCGTGCCCCAAACACCGGGTCGTAACCCGCCGATGCCAGCTTGGCGACCGCCTCGTCGCTGATCTCCAGCGCCAAGTCCATCTGCGCCAGACGTGCCGAGAGGCGCTTGAGCTGGATGCGCGCGATCGATTCGATGTTGCGTTGGTCCAGCGCGTGGAACACCACCACCTCGTCGATCCGGTTCAGGAACTCGGGCCGGAAATGCGTTTTCACTTCCTGCCACACCGCACCCTTGATCACATCCGCCGGTTCGGTCACCATCTGCTGGATGAGCTGCGAGCCGAGGTTCGACGTCATCACGATCACCGTGTTCTTGAAGTCCACCGTGCGGCCCTGGCCGTCGGTCAGGCGACCGTCATCCAGCACCTGCAACAGCACGTTGAAGACGTCCGGGTGCGCCTTCTCCACTTCATCGAGCAGCACCACGCTATACGGCTTGCGGCGCACGGCTTCGGTCAGGTAGCCGCCTTCCTCATAGCCGACATAGCCCGGGGGCGCGCCGATCAGCCGGCTCACGGAATGCTTCTCCATGAACTCGCTCATGTCGATGCGGATGAGGTGCTCTTCCGAATCGAACAGGAAGCCGGCCAGCGCCTTGCACAGCTCGGTCTTGCCGACGCCCGTCGGGCCCAGGAACAGGAACGAGCCGTAGGGCTTGTTCTCGTCTGCGATGCCGGCGCGCGAGCGGCGGATGGCGTCCGACACCAGACGCACGGCCTCGTCCTGGCCGACCACGCGCTCGTGCAGGCGGTCTTCCATCTTGAGCAACTTCTCGCGCTCGCCGGTCATCATCTTCGACACGGGGATGCCGGTGGCACGGCTGACGACTTCGGCAATCTCTTCGGCACCCACCTGCGTGCGCAGTAGCTTGTTCGGCTGCTTCTGGCCGGCAGACTCGGCGGCAGTGGCGGCCTTGAGCTTGCCTTCCAGTTCGGGCAGCTTGCCGTATTGCAACTCGGCCACCTTGTCGAGCTTGCCTTCTCGCTGCAGCTTGGCGATCTCAAGCTTGATCTTTTCGATCTCTTCCTTGAGCGTCGCCGCACCCTGCGCGGCGCCCTTCTCCGCCTTCCAGATCTCGTCCAGATCGGCGTATTCCTTCTGCAGGCGTTCGATTTCCTGCTCGATCAGCTCCAGGCGCTTCTGCGAGGCTTCGTCGGTTTCCTTCTTGACGGCCTCGCGCTCGATCTTGAGCTGGATCAGGCGGCGGTCGAGCTTGTCCATCGCCTCGGGCTTCGAGTCGATTTCCATCTTGATGCGCGCCGCTGCTTCGTCGATCAGGTCGATGGCCTTGTCCGGCAGGAAGCGGTCGGTGATGTAGCGGTGGCTGAGTTCCGCCGCGGCCACGATCGCCGGGTCGGTGATCTCCACGCCGTGGTGCAGTTCGTATTTTTCCTGCAGGCCGCGCAGGATGGCGATGGTCGCCTCCACGCTCGGCTCGCCCACGAGCACCTTCTGGAAGCGTCGCTCCAGCGCGGCATCCTTCTCGATGTACTTGCGGTATTCGTCCAGCGTGGTCGCGCCGATGCAATGCAGCTCGCCGCGCGCAAGCGCCGGCTTGAGCATGTTGCCGGCGTCCATCGCGCCCTCGGCCTTCCCCGCGCCCACCATGGTGTGGATCTCGTCGATGAAGAGGATGGTCTGGCCCTCTTCCTTCGCGATGTCGTTGAGCACGGCCTTCAGGCGTTCCTCGAACTCGCCACGGTACTTGGCACCGGCAAGCAAACCCGCCATATCGAGCACTAGCACGCGCTTGTTCTTCAGGCTTTCAGGCACCTCGCCGTTGATGATGCGCTGCGCCAGGCCTTCGACGATGGCCGTCTTGCCCACGCCCGGCTCGCCGATCAGCACCGGGTTGTTCTTGGTGCGGCGCTGCAGGATCTGGATGGCGCGGCGGATTTCATCATCGCGGCCGATGACGGGGTCGAGCTTGCCGATCCGGGCCATCTCAGTCAGGTCGATGGTGTACTTCTTGAGCGCTTCACGCTGGCTTTCGGCTTCGGCGCTGCCGACGGTCTGGCCGCCGCGCACGGCGTCGATGGCGGCTTCGAGCGGCTTGCGCGACAGGCCGTGTTCGCGCGCAATGCGCCCCGCTTCGCCCTTGTCGTCAGCAGCTGCCAGCAGGAATAGCTCGCTGGCGATGAACTGGTCGCCGCGCTTGATGCCTTCCTTCTCGGTTTGCTGCAGCAGGTTGCCCAGATCACGGCCGACCTGTACCTGCTCACCGCCCTGCACCTGCGGCAGGTGCTTGATGGCACGGTCCAGCGCCGTGTCGAGGGCGCCCGTGTTCACGCCCGCGCGGGCGAGCAGGTTCTTGGTCGCGCCATCCGGCTGGCGCAGCATGGCCAGCAACAGGTGGACGGGTTCGATGTACGGATTGTCGTTGCCCAGCGCCAGGCTCTGCGCGTCGGCCAGCGCTTCCTGGAAGCGGGTCGTCAGTTTGTCCAAACGCATTAAAAACCCCTTGCGGAAAATGTTTCACTGCTCCGAAAGATAGGGAGCTTCGGTGGCTTTTCAAGCAGGGAAACGCGAGTTTTGATGCAGATTTGCGCCAGAACAAACGGCGGCGCGCCTGCTGGCCACGCCGCCGTCCCAAGTGCGTCAAAACCGTCCCGGCTAGCGCATCAGTTGGGCACCGATACCGTCGCCACACCGCCCGACACGCTCACCGAGATGCGGTCGCCCGCGGCTGGCGTGCTGGTGAAGTTCGGCACGTTTGCCGCATTGATGGCCGGTGCGGCACCGGGCGTGCCACCGCGCGGAGTCGTACGCACCACCTGCGACGGCGGCAACGGCGTGCCGTTCTTCAGGTTCGCGTACATGGCGTCCAGCGCGCGCTGCTCATACAGCACCAGCGGCACGAACAGCGCGTCATAGCCGGGCACAAGGTCGATAAAGCCGTCGAAATGCTGCGCGTTCATCACCTCGATGTACGACAGCTTGCTCGAGCCGCCCTCCACCTTGGCGTTCAGCCCCAGATACGGCCGAGAGCCATGGTTGACCGGCAGTAGCGCGTCATTGCGGCCCTGCACGATCAGCGCGGGCTTGCCCTGCAGATTGCCCGTGCGCAGCGTCTGGCTGATCCCCGTCTGCAGCGATTGCGAGGCGGCATCGGCGCCTGTCAGCAGGTTGCGCAGGCACAGCGCGCCATCGAGGTTGGCGGCCTGCGTGCCGGTCGAGTCCACCGACTGGTTGCTGCGCGTCGGGCCGCCCTGCGCGTTGTTGTTGACGAGCTGCACGCCGGAGGTGGGCGGAATGCCGTTGCCAAGCGCCGCCATCTGCGCGAGCGCCGTGGCGTTCACCGCCGTCGGATGGAACGACGCGTCAGTTGCCGCGAAGCTCAGCCCGCACAGGTTGTCGATCACGCTGGCGCGCGAGAGTGCGTTGCCAAACGTGGTCGCCACCGATGGGTCGATCTCGTAAAACGACATCGACGCGTGCACGAGGTCCGACTCGGGCTCCCAGCCATAGGCGCGCATCTTCTGCAGGGCTTCGTCAGCCTGGGCAGCCGCCGTGGTGGACGTCAGCAGCCCGGCCGCCTTGAGCGCTGCGCAGCGATTAGCCTGCGCGCCAGCCGGGAACGTCGTGAGGCTCGTAAAGAACGCCTGCGCCGGTGCGGTGGCAACGCTCGCAGACGACGCCGCGCAGAGCCGGAATACATTGGCGTAGCTCACGTAGTCGAACAGCGGCTTGCCGGTGGTCGGCAGCGTCGTGCCACCGCGCACCACCTGCACACCGGTATTGGGCGGCAGGTTCAGGCCAGGCTCGCCGACGGCCACCCCGTCGATCCACCCGCCGGTGTCCTGCTCGGCAGCCGCAATGGCCGCGCCGCCGCCGTTCGAGATGCTCGACGCGATGACGATGGTGTTGTCCGGACGCACCGGCAACGCGCTGCCAATGAGCGCACCACTCGTCCCCGCGATCTTGTCGTTGATCGCCCAGAACGCGAACTGCACGGCCTGCAGCGTGAACAGACCCCAATCCTTCTCGGGGTTGCGCTGCGAATGCGCGTGCTTGAACGCCAGCCGGTTCGGCGTGGCGGCATTGAACGCGGACAACTGGCTGCTGGTGAGCGGCGCGGCAAAGTGCGCGTTGGACCCGGCTGCGCTGCGCGTGGTGCGCGTGCCGTCCTGCAGGGCGACGGTGTCGGTAGCCAGATCGTGCGGGCCAGCACCTGTGCCCTTGTCGGTATAGGCAACGGCGCACTTGCGCTTGAGGCCCCACTCGCCGGTGGAAATCGCGCCGTAGATGCCGCGCGAGCCCGACGAGGTGGCGGTGATGATGCAGGGGTTGTTGGCGTCGAAGCTGTCCGGAATCTGCACGAGCAGCACCACGTTCTGCTGGCCTGTGCCGTCGTCGGAGTACGTCACGTATTCCGTCCCAGCGATCATGCCGGAGCCCTGTGTGACGTTGCCGCTGGCATCGACGTTCGGGCCATAAAGCGTGCCGTAGCCGCCCTTGGCTGCCGTGTCGACCAGCGCACGGTAGTTGGCATAGATCGCCAGGCGACGCAGCTCAGCTGCCGTGGGCGCTGCCGGGTTGGCGATGGTCGGCGCGGTGGCCGAAGCCAGGCCGCTTGCGCCCAGGCCGGCGGTCAACAGATCGTCGGACACGCCGTCGTACCGGTTGATGGTCACCTTGCCGGCAAAGGCCGGCTTGGTATTGCCCGGCACGTTGTTGCCATCATTGCTGCCGCCGCAAGCGCTCAGCACACCGCAGCCGGCCAGCAGCACGGCACCGGCCGCGATGAGGTTGCTTGCGAAGACGTGCCGTCGCAGGCGCGCCGTTCGGGTTGGTTTCATTGCGTCTCCTTCTCGTTATGGATGGAACAACACAAAGCAACCTGCGGCGGCCTCCGATACTGCACGTCCCTACGCCACCGCAGGCACTACCAGTATGTGAACCAAACTTCTCATTCGCAATTCAATTTGCGTGATCGGCCTTGCGATCAACTGAACGTGCGTACCGTCCAGAGACCCAGCATGGTCAGGAACAGCGAGCCCCCGAGATGCGCCACGATATGCAGCGCGCCCATCAGGTGGTCGCCGGCCAGGATGTTGGCGACAACCTCGCTGGAAAACGTCGAGAACGTCGTGAGACCGCCCAGAAAACCGGTGATGACGAGCAAACGCCATTCCGGCGGCAGCCCCGCGTGCGTATCGAAAAAACCCACCGCAACGCCGATCAGATAGCCTCCCACCAGATTGGCTGCCAGCGTGCCGTACGGCAAGGCCGGATTGATGGCGTTCCACAAGATGGCGAACGCCCAGCGCAACCAGGCTCCCAGCGCAGCGCCCACCCCAACTGCCAGAATGCCCATTCCGCTCATGCGGTCGCGTCCTTGTTATTCGTAGTCGTTGGGTTGCGCCGATGCGCCAGGCTGATTGGCCGTGTTTGCCCCGGCGTTGGTGGTCGCAATGCCCCAGCGGGCGAGCGCCTTGTCGTCCGTGACGCGTGCATCGACCCAGCGCGCGCCCTCGGGCGTCTGCTCCTTCTTCCAGAACGGCGCCTCGCTCTTGAGGTAATCCATGATGAATTCGCACGCGGCAAAGGAGTCGCCGCGGTGCTTGGAGGCCACCGCCACCAGCACGATCTGGTCTTGCGGCTTGAGCTTGCCCACGCGGTGGATGACGAGCGCGTCAATCAGCTCCCAGCGTTGCATAGCCGCGCTGACGATGTCGGCGAGCGCCTTTTCAGTCATGCCGGGATAGTGCTCCAGCTCCATCTCCGACACACCGGTGCCATCGTTGATATCGCGCACGGTGCCAATGAAGCTGGCCACTGCACCAATGTTCGGGCGGCCGGCACGCAGCGCTGCAATCTCGGCGCCGAGGTCAAAGTCGGCTTCCTGCACACGGACGGACATGGTTGCTCTGCTCCGTTCAGCCGCCGGTCACTGGCGGGAAGAATGCGACTTCGCAGCCGTCATGCACAGCGGTATCGGCCGGCACGATCTGGTGGTTCACCGCCATGCGCAGCGCACGACCTTCGGCCAGAGTTTCGCCCCAGACCGGACCGCGCTGCGCCAGCCAGCGGCGCACATCGCCCACGGTGCGCACGGCCTCCGGCACGACCACCTGCTCCTGTGAGGTTCCGAGTTGCTCACGCACGCTGGCAAAGAAACGAAGCTCAATCTGCATGGCCATCGCTCCTTACACCAGACCCGCGAACGGCAGGAAGCTGACCACATCGCCCTGCGCGATCGGCTGGTTGGGCGGGTTGTCGATCAGGCCATCGCCCCATACGGTGGAGGTCAGCACGCCCGAGCTTTGATTGGGAAACAGGTCCAGCCCGCCGTTGGCGTTGATACGCGCACGCAGAAACTCGTTGCGGCGATCGCCCTTCGGCAGCGCAAAGTCGGCCCGCATCGGGATGCGCTTCGGGGCCACGTCGGACACGCCCTGCAGACGCAGGATGAACGGCCGCACGAACAGCAGGAAGGTGACGAAGCTCGACACCGGGTTGCCCGGCAGGCCGATGAAAAACGCGGTGGGGCCACCCACCATGCCTTCGGGCCGGCGCACCTCGCCAAAAGCCAGCGGCTTGCCCGGCTTGATGGCGATCTGCCATAGGTTCAGGCGCCCTTCGGCTTCCACTGCGGGCTTGATGTGGTCTTCCTCGCCCACCGACACGCCGCCGGAGGTGATGATGAGGTCGTGCTCCTCGGCCGCTTCGCGCAGTGTGTCGCGCGTGGCTTGCAGCGTGTCGGGCACGATGCCGAAATCGGTGATGTCGCAGCCGAGGTTTTCCAACAGCGCGCGCAGCGTGAAGCGGTTGGAGTTGTAGATCGCACCGGGCTTGAGCGGCTCGCCGGGCATGGCAAGCTCGTCGCCGGTAAAGAACACGGCCACGCGCGGACGGCGCGCCACGTGCAGATTGGCGCAGCCGACCGAAGCTGCCAAGCCGAGTTGCTGCGGACCGAGGCGCGTGCCGCGCGGCAGGATCTCGGCACCGTCGGCAATGTCCTCGCCGGCGCGGCGGATCCACTCGCCGGATTCAGGCACGTGGTCGATGGTGACGGTGCCCGTGTCCGGGTCAGCCTTGCATTGTTCCTGCATGACCACCGCATCCGCGCCCGGCGGGATCAGCGCGCCGGTAAAGATACGCGCCGCCTCGCCCGCATTGAGCGGCTGGCCGACATGACCAGCCGGGATGCGCTGGGCCACCTTCAGGCGCACGCCCGGCCCGGTGATGTCGGCGGCGCGCACGGCGTATCCGTCCATCTGCGTGTTGTCGGCGGGCGGCACGTTCAAGCTGCTGCGCACGGCCTGCGCGAGGACGCGCCCGTTGGCGTGCAACGTCGACACGGTTTCGGTCTCGTGCAAGGCGCGCACTGCGGCAAGCAGTTGCGACAGCGCCGCATCGAGCGTCAGCAAGGACGGTTTGACGGCGGGAGCATCGTTGGCGGACATGCGGGAATGGGAAAACGAAATCGGAAAGGAGATTTCGATTGTATCGGTTCCAGGCCGATGCCATGCATCAGCGCCGGCGTATCAAGCGAATGCGCGGGCCAGCGCGGCCCGCAGTGCCGGCACGATGTGCGCGTCAAACCACGGGTTGTGTTTGAACCAGGCCAGATTGCGCGGGCTCGGATGCGGCAGCGGAAACAGCACTCGGCCGTCGGCGTCCTGCACGGGCCCATTACGCACCACGTCCGTCAGCGACCAGTCGCGCGGCACGTCGAGGTAATTGCGCTGGGCATAGGTGCCCACCAGCAGCGCGAGCCTCACATCGGACATCGCCGTCAACAGCGGCCGGTGCCATTTGGGCGCGCATTCGGGGCGCGGCGGCAAATCGCCATTCGCGCCGGTGCCGGGAAAGCAGAAGCCCATCGGCACCACGGCGATGCGCCTGTCAGCGTAGAAATCGTCGTATGAGATCTGCAGCCACTGGCGCAGGCGGTCGCCCGAGCGGTCGTTCCAGGGGATACCGGTTTCGTGGACGATGCGGCCGGGCGCCTGCCCGATAATCAGGACGCGGGCGCGGCGGTCCGCCACGACCACCGGACGAGGCTCGTGCGCCAATGCGCCCTTGCACTCGCGGCAGGCGCGGATGTCGTGCAGGCAGCGCTCGAACGCTGCCTCGGCTACGTCATCCGGCACTGCTTCCATCGTTTTAGAGACCGGTGTGCTGGGCGATGTAGCCCTTGATACGGTCGGCGTCGGCCGGCATGACTTCGAAGCGCTGCGGCAGCGATTCGATATCAGCGTAGCCAGCCGGACGCTCCGGCTCGCGGTCAAGCGCTTCGCGAATGGTGTCGCCGAACTTAGCCGGCAGCGCCGTTTCCAGCACCACCATCGGCACGCCCGGCGTCAGGTTTTCGCGCGCCACTTTCACGCCGTCGGCGGTGTGGGTGTCGATCATCGTGCCGTAGGTGGCAAACACGTCGCGAATCGTATCGACGCGGTCTGCGTGCGAGCTGCGGCCCGAGACAAAGCCGAACTCGGCGATGCGATCGAACTCCGGCTTGCCCGTCATCGAGAAACCACCCTTTTCGTCCACGTCGCGGAAGAGCTGGGCCAGGCGTGCAGGATCACGATCCAGCAGGTCGAACACGAAGCGCTCGAAGTTTGACGCCTTGCTGATGTCCATGCTGGGACTGGACGTGTGATACGTCTGCGCGGCCGAACGCACGCGGTACGTGCCGGTGCGGAAGAATTCGTCGAGCACGTCGTTCTCGTTGGTGGCAACGACCAGCTTGTCGATCGGCAAACCCATCATGCGCGCGATGTGGCCGGCGCAGACGTTGCCGAAGTTGCCCGATGGCACGCAGAACGAAACCTTGTCGCCAATCTTCGGGGCCGCCAGCAGGTAGCCCTTGAAGTAGTAGACGACCTGGGCGACGACACGCGCCCAGTTGATCGAATTGACCGTACCGATCTTCTGGCGGGCCTTGTATTCGAGATCGTTCGACACTGCCTTGACGATGTCCTGCGCGTCGTCGAACACGCCTTCGATGGCGATGTTGAAGATGTTCTTGTCTTGCAGGCTGAACATCTGCGCGGTCTGGAACGCGCTCATCTTGCGGTGCGGGCTCAGCATGAACACGCGAACGCCGCGCTTGCCGCGCATGGCGTATTCGGCGGCGCTGCCCGTGTCGCCCGAGGTGGCGCCCAGGATGTTCAACTCGGCATGTTCACGGTCAAGTGCGTATTCGAACAGGTTGCCCAGCAGCTGCATCGCCATGTCCTTGAAGGCCAGCGTCGGGCCGTTGGACAGGCACAGCAGCGAGAGCGACGTGCCGCCTTCCTCGCCCAGCTTGTGCAGGGGCGTGATGTCGGCAGTGTTGTCGCCGGCGCGCGCGTTGCCGTACACCTCGGGCGTATAGGTGCGGCGCGTCAGTGCTCGCAGATCGTCTTCGGGAATGTCGGTGGCGAACTTGCGCAGGATTTCGAACGCGAGGTCGGCGTACGGCAGGTCGCGCCAGCGGGTCAGCTCGTCAACGCTGACCTGCGGGTACTGCTCAGGCAGGTACAGGCCGCCGTCCGGCGCCAGGCCGCCCAGCAGGATGCGGGAGAAGCTCTGCGGCTCTGCGTGGCCGCGGGTCGATCGGTATTGCATGCTCATGTCCTGCGCTTAGTTCAGTTCTTCCATGCGGATGCGCGTGACCTTCGACAGCACGGTCGGCAGCGCTTCGATGGCGGCGATGGCGGCGTTCACGCGCTTTTCCACGGTCACGTGCGACAGCATGATGATGTCGGTCTGCGGCTCGCCTTCGCGCGATTCCTTCTGCAGCATGGCGTCGATCGAGATGCCGCCTTCGGCCAGGATGCGCGTGATGTCGGCCAGGACGCCGGTTTCATCGGCCACGCGCATGCGCAGGTAATAGCTTGAGCGCACTTCGTCGATCGGCAGCACCGGCGTGTCGGACAGCGCGTCCGGCTGGAACGCCAGATGCGGCACGCGGTGTTCCGGGTCGGCCGTGTGCAGGCGCGTCACATCCACCAGATCGGCGACGACGGCCGAAGCGGTCGGCTCGGCGCCTGCGCCCTTGCCGTAGTACAGCGTCGGGCCCACGGCATCGCCGTTGACGACCACGGCATTCATCGCGCCTTCGACATTGGCGATCAGGCGCTTGGTCGGCACGAGCGTCGGATGCACCCGCAGTTCGATGCCGGCCTCGGTACGACGCGTGATGCCAAGCAGCTTGATGCGATAGCCGAGTTCTTCGGCGTAGCGAATGTCAACGGCTTCCAGCTTGGTGATGCCTTCCACATACGCGCGTTCAAACTGGATCGGCACGCCAAAGGCGATGGCGCTCATGAGTGTGAGCTTGTGCGCGGCGTCAAAGCCTTCGATGTCGAAGGTCGGATCGGCTTCGGCGTAGCCCAGGCGCTGGGCTTCCTTGAGCACCGTATCAAAGTCCAGACCCTTGTCGCGCATCTCGGTCAGGATGAAGTTCGTGGTGCCGTTGATGATGCCGGCGATCCACTCGATGCGGTTGGCTGTCAGGCCTTCGCGCAGTGCCTTGATGATGGGGATGCCGCCGGCGACGGCGGCCTCGAACGCCACCATCACGCCCTTGTCCTGGGCAGCCTTGAAAATCTCGTTGCCATGCAGGGCCAGCAGCGCCTTGTTGGCAGTGACAACATGCTTGCCGTTGGCGATGGCGCGCAGCACCAGCTCACGCGTCAGGTCATAGCCGCCGATCAGTTCCACGACGATATCGATCTCGGGCGAATCCACAATCGCAAACGGATCGTTCACCACGGGCACGGTCGCCCCGGCTTCCTGCACGATGGCGCGGGCGCGGTCGAGATTGCGCACGGCAATCATGGCGACTTCGATGCCGCGACCCGCGCGACGGCGGATTTCTTCCTGGTTCCGTTGCAGAACCTTGAGGGTACCGCCACCGACGGTACCGAGCCCGAGCAGGCCGATCTTGATGGGATTCATGAGACGTGTCGTAAAGAAACGAAAAAGCGGAGAAGCAAAAAACACACAGGGCAGACACTTCGGTCTGCCCCGCAGTTACTGATCTGGCGGAAGACCGAGTTTATGCGGCCCGGATGCCAGTACCGTGACGCTGACGGTACCGCTCCAGGAAGCGCGAAATTCGGCCGATCGCTTCACGAAGATCGTCTTCGTGCGGCAGGAAGACGATGCGGAAGTGGTCCGGCGAGTGCCAGTTGAAGCCGGTGCCCTGCACCAGAAGCACGCGTTCTTCTTCCAGCAGCTGGCGGATGAAAGTCTGATCGTCTTCGATGGGATACACCGCCGGGTCCAGGCGCGGGAACATATACAGCGCAGCCTTGGGCTTGACGCAGGTCACGCCAGGGATGGCGGTGATCAGCTCGTGCGCAAGATCACGCTGACGGCGCATGCGACCGCCCGGTGCCACCAGGTCTTTGATGCTCTGGTAGCCGCCCAGCGCGGTCTGGATGGCCCACTGCCCCGGCACGTTGGCGCACAGGCGCATCGACGACAGCATGTTCAGGCCTTCGATGTAGTCCTTGGCCGGGCGCTTGTCACCGGACACGACCATCCACCCCGCGCGGTACCCGCACGAGCGGTAGCTCTTCGACAGGCTGTTGAACGTCACGGTCAGCACGTCTTCCGACAGCGAGCCGATCGCGGTGTGCTTGTTGTCGTCGAACAGAACCTTGTCGTACACCTCATCGGCGAAGATCACCAGGCCGTGTTCGCGCGCGATGGCGACGATGCCCAGCAGCAGCTCGTCCGAATACAGCGCGCCGGTCGGATTGTTCGGGTTGATGACGACGATGCCCTTGGTGTTGGGCGTGATCTTGGCGCGGATGTCGTCCAGGTCCGGCATCCAGCCGTTGGCTTCGTCGCAGGTGTAGTGCACCGGCGTGCCGCCCGAGAGGCTGGCCACGGCGGTCCACAACGGGTAGTCAGGCGCCGGCAGCAGCAGCTCGTCACCGGCATCGAGCAGCGCGTTGGTGGCCAGCGAAATCAGCTCCGAGGCGCCATTGCCCAGATAGATGTCTTCCAGCGTGACGTTCTTGATGCCCTGCTCTTGCGTGTAGTGCATCACTGCCTTGCGCGCCGCGAAGATGCCCTTGGAATCCGAATACGCCGCCGAATTTGGCAGGTTGCGGATCATGTCCTGCTGGATCTCTTCAGGGGCATCGAAACCGAACACGGCCAAGTTGCCGATATTCAGCTTGATGATCTTGTGGCCCTCTTCTTCCATCTGCTTGGCCTTCTCGAGCACGGGGCCGCGAATGTCATAGCAGACGTTGTTGAGCTTGGCGGATTTCTGGATCGTTTTCACGGGCAAGGCGGCGAGTGGCGACGTTGAACGGGCTGGAACTACGGGGCATTCTGTGGCGCAGCAAAGCGGCGACGGTAACGCCACACAGCGGCAGGCGCCGCTACGCTATTCCTTGCCGGACATCGCTTGTGGCGCGGCGGGCGAAGGAGAGAAAAAGATATAATTTAGCCCATTATGACAGACTTAGGCGGGCATTTTTGCAACGCAGCGAAACCTGTCCGAAGTCTGAAACCTAGCGCCTTTGCCAGCGTGCCGCCGTATGCGCCGCAGTCATCGCGCCCGATGGGATTCCCACCTTGAAGCTCCATTCATCCGATTCGTCGACCATTCTCAATACCGTTACCGGCTATGGCGACGGCTATATCGAAATCAACAAGGTGCGCCACGAGCACTCGGTGCTGGTGATGCCCGAGGGCGCCGTGGTGCAGTGGGATGTGTCGCGCTTTGAGGATCTGACGCCCGAGCATTTCGCCCGCGTGCTCGAACTGGGGGCCGAAGTGGTGATCTTCGGCTCCGGCAACAAGCTGCGCTTCCCGCACCCGCGGCTGACGGTGCCGCTCACAGAAAAGCGCATCGGCGTAGACGCCATGGACCTGCAGGCCGCCGGCCGCACGTACAACATCCTGATGCTGGAAGGCCGCAAAGTGGCCGCCGCCCTGCTGATCGAGCGTGCCTGACCGCATGCCGATCGACCGCACTGCTCAAGCGCCCACCCTTCCCTGGCGCAATGCGTCGCTGTGGCTGCTGGCTGCTGCGCTCCTGGCCGTCTGGCTCGGCACGCTGGGCTACCGGCACCTGATCCCCACCGACGAAGGCCGCTACGCCGAGATCGCACGCGAGATGTTCTCCTCCGGCGACTGGGTGACCATCCGTTACAACGCCCTGAAGTATTTCGAGAAGCCGCCGCTGCAAATGTGGGGGACCGCACTCGCCTACACGTTGTTTGGCATCGGCGACTGGCAAGCGAGGCTCTTCACGGCGCTCTCCGGCATCGTCGGCATTGTTTTCACGATGCTGGCGGCCGCGCGCTGGTGGGGCAAGCGGACAGCCGTCATCAGCGGGCTGGTGCTGGTGAGCGCCCCTCTCTGGAACGTGGGCTCGCACTTCAATTCGCTCGACATGGGCGTGGCCGGCTGCATGACGATGGCGCTGGGTGCGCTACTGCTCGCGCAGCATCCGGATGCCACGCGCGCTCAACAACGCGGCTGGATGTGGGCCTGCTGGGCATCAATGGCGCTCGCGGTGCTGAGCAAGGGCCTCATCGGCGTGGTCCTGCCGGGCTTTGTGCTGGTGGTGTATACCTTAGTCGCGCGCGACTGGGCCCTGTGGAAACGATTGCATCTGGTCAGCGGGCTGATCATCTTCTTCGCCGTCGGCGCGCCGTGGTTCGTGCTGATCTCGATGCGCAACCCGGAATTCGCGTGGTTCTTCTTCGTGCACGAGCATTTCCAGCGTTTCACGTCGACCGTGCATAACCGAAACGCGCCGCTTTGGTACTTCGTGCCATTGCTGGTGGCCGGGTTCCTCCCGTGGCTTGCTCAATTGCCCGGCGCTGCACGCCTGACGCTTGCCCGAGGTGAAACCGCCAGTAACGGTTTCCGCCCCACGCTCATGCTCGGCCTGTGGGCCATCCTGATCTTCGCGTTTTTTAGCATTTCGGACTCGAAGCTGCCGGGCTATATCTTCCCGATCATCCCAGCGCTGGCGATTCTGGCGGCCCTGGTGCTCGACCACACCAGCGAGCGCGCGTGGCGCTGGCAACTCAAGGGCTTCCTAGTGCTGGCGCTGGCTGGTCTGGCGGCCAGCGGTTACGTGGCGACCATGTCGTCGGACATGTACCCGAACGCCGTGTTTTCCCGATTTGCGATGTTCCTGGCTGTGGCGTTCGTGGCGGGAGCCGGGTTCACGTGGCTGGCACTTCGCTTGGCGGACCGGCGCTTCGAGAGCGTGGCCGCATTTGCGTGCGCATGGTTCCTGACATTTACAGCGGCCATGCTCGGCCATGAAGCATTCGGGCGCTCCATGTCGGGTATCGATCTCGTGCCGGCCGTCAAGCCGTGGCTCAAGCCCGACGTGCCGTTCTATGCGGTCGAGCGTCTGGACCATACAATGCCGTTTTACCTCGGCCGGCCCACCATCATGGTGCAGGAGCCTGATGAACTGGCCTTTGGCGTCCAACAGGAGCCGGCCAAGTGGGTGCCGACCACCGAAGCGTTCGTGGCGCGCTGGAAAGCCGGCGGTCAGGCCGTCGCCATGATGGGACCGGGCACCTATGACCGGCTGGCAGCACAGGGCGTACCGATGGTGGTGATTGCCCGCGATGCCCGCCGTGTGATCGTCCGGCGCAACTAGGTTTCACCACCACGGATTGTCGAAAGGGGCGCGCAAGCGGAATTGTCGTAACATGCGGCCCGGCGGCTGGATTAAGAACATCCGCACGGGGAAACCGCCGCAGTCTGTAAAACATCAAAAGAACACATGAATCTGGTCACTTTCGGGCTGATCCTGACGGGCGTCATGCTCAATGCCTGCGCTCAGCTGCTGCTCAAGGCGGGCGTCAATAACATCGGCCGCTTTGCGTTTTCGGCCGACAACATCCTGCCGATCGGCATCAAGCTTGCAACGCAGTGGCCCATCATTGGCGGCTTGTCGTGCTACGTCATCTCGGTGGTGGTGTGGATTCTCGGCCTGTCGCGCGTGGATGTGACCATCGCGTATCCGATGCTCTCGCTGGGCTACGTGGTCAACGCCTTCCTGGCGTGGTATCTGTTTGGCGAAGTGCTGACGGTGCAGCGCCTGATCGGCATCGCGATCATTCTCGTCGGCGTACTTGTGCTGGCTCGCTCGTGAGCCGATCCGCCCACACCCGGCACCCAACCTCATTCAAGTCATGACGCAAACCACCGCCACTGCCGAGCTTCCCTTCCTGCCCTTCGTGCGCCCGACCATTGACGAAGCGACCATCGCCGCCGTGACCGACGTGCTGCGCTCGGGCTGGATTACCTCGGGGCCCAAGGTCGCGGCATTCGAAGCCGCGCTGTCGGAATACTTTGGCGGCCGCATCGTCCGCACATTCGCCAACGGCACGGCCACGATGGAGGTCGCGCTGCGCATCGCGGGCATCGGCCCTGGCGATGAGGTGATTACCACGCCGATCTCGTGGGTCGCCACGTCCAACGTGGTGCTGACGGTCGGCGCCAAGCCAGTCTTCGTCGACATCGACCCGGTGACGCGCAACATCGATCTGGACAAGGTCGAGGCCGCCATCACGCCGCGCACCAAGGCCATTATTCCGGTCTATCTGTCGGGCCTGCCCGTCGACATGGATCGTCTGTACGACATCGCTCGCCGCCACAAGCTGCGCGTGGTGGAAGACGCCGCGCAGGCCATCGGTTCGCGCTGGGGCGACAAGCGCATCGGCCAGATCGGCGACCTGGTCAGCTTCAGCTTCCAGGCCAACAAGAACATCACGACCATCGAAGGCGGCGCGCTGGTGCTGAACACGCCCGAAGAAGCCGTGCTGGCCGAGAAATATCGCCTGCAAGGCGTCGTGCGCACCGGCTTCGACGGCATGGAAGTCGACCTGGTGGGCGGCAAGTTCAATTTGACCGACGTGAATGCCGCGATCGGCCTGGGTCAGTTCGCTCAGTTGGAAGTCGTCACTGCACGCCGCGCCGCACTGGCACGCCGCTATTTTGCCGGCATGCGCGCCGCCGACATCGAGTCGTTCGGCGTCGAGCTGCCGGTAGAGAACTTCACGCACACCAACTGGCACATGTTCCAGATCGTGCTGCCGCTGGATCGCCTGAAGGTCGATCGCGCTGGCTTCATGGCTGGCTTGAAGGCGCTGGGCATCGGCGCGGGCGTGCACTATCCGCCCATCCACCTGTTCAAGCTCTACCGCGAACTCGGCTGGAAGCCGGGCATGTTCCCGGTGGCCGAGCGCATTGGCCGTGCCATCGTTACGCTGCCGATGTTTGCCGGCATGGAAGATTCCGATGTGGATCGCGTGGTCAGCGCGGTCCGCCAACTTTGCGCCCAGTACCAATAATCCAATAATGAAGACACCCGCTCTCTCGGTCGTCATTCCTGTTTACAACGAAGAAGACGGGCTCGCCGCGCTGTTTGCGCGCCTGTATCCCGCGCTCGACGCGCTCGGCATCTTGTATGAAGTCGTGTTCGTCAACGACGGCAGCCGCGACCGCTCCGCCGCCATGCTGGCTGAGCAGTTCCGCGCGCGCCCGGACAGCACGCGCGTGGTGCTATTCAACGGCAACTATGGCCAGCACATGGCCATCCTGGCCGGCTTTGAACATGCGCGCGGCGAACGCGTCGTCACGCTCGATGCCGACCTGCAGAATCCGCCGGAAGAAATTGGCCGCCTGGTGGAAAAACTCGACGAAGGCTACGACTACGTCGGCACCATCCGTCGCGTGCGCCAGGACAGCTGGTTCCGCCGCACCGCATCGCGTGCGATGAACTCGCTGCGCGAGCGCATCACGCACATCAAGATGACCGACCAGGGCTGCATGCTGCGCGCATACAACCGGACCATCGTCGACACGATCAACCGCTGCCGCGAAGTCAACACCTTCATCCCGGCGCTGGCCTACACGTTCAGCAAGAACCCGACCGAAATCGAAGTCGACCACGAAGAACGCTTTGCCGGCGAGTCGAAGTACTCGCTGTACAAGCTCGTGCGCCTGAATTTCGACCTGGTGACGGGCTTTTCCGTCGTGCCGCTGCAATGGTTCTCGGCGATCGGCATGCTGTTGTCGTTTGCCTCTGCCGTGCTGTTCATCCTACTGGTGGTGCGGCGCTTCATCCTGGGCGCGGAAGTCCAGGGCGTATTCACGCTGTTCGCCATCACGTTCTTCTTGATGGGCGTGCTGCTGTTTGGCATTGGCCTGCTGGGCGAATACATCGGCCGCATCTATCAACAGGTGCGCGAACGCCCGCGCTATCTAGTGCAGGGTGTGCTGGAAGAGACGCCGCACCTGCATGAAGCCGGTGCTGCCGATCTGAAGACAGGCTCGCAGCGGGGTGTTGCATGAGTTCCGGGCTCAAGCGGCGCGCGGTCGTTTTCGCGTATCACAACGTCGGCGTACGCTGCCTGCGCGTGCTGGCTGCGCGTGGCATTCAGGTCGAACTCGTTGTCACGCACGAGGACAACGTCGCCGAGAACATCTGGTTCGGCAGCGTGCGTGCCACCGCACAGGAACTCGGTATCCCGTACATCACGCCGGATAATGCAAACGGTGAAAACCTGCACGCCCGCATTGCAACCATTGCGCCGGACTTCATCTTTTCGTTCTATTACCGGCACATGATCCCGATGCGCCTGTTGAGCCTCGCCAAATTCGGCGCGTTCAACATGCACGGTTCACTGTTGCCCAAGTACCGCGGCCGCGTGCCCATCAACTGGGCGGTGCTGCACGGCGAGACCGAAACCGGCGCCACCCTGCACGAAATGGTCGAAAAGCCGGATGCCGGTTACATCGTCGACCAGACCATCGTGCCGATCCTGCCGGACGACACCTCGCACGAAGTGTTCGAAAAGGCCACCGTGGCGGCCGAGCAAACCCTATGGCGCGCGCTTCCCGCGATGATTGCCGGGCACATTCCGCAGCACCCGAACGTGCTGGCCAACGGCAGCTATTTCGGTGGCCGCAAGCCCGAAGACGGCCGCATCGACTGGTCCAAGCCGGCCCAGCAGGTCTATAACCTGATCCGTGCCGTGGCGCCGCCCTACCCCGGTGCCTTTACGGACGCCGGCAGCGAACGCTACGTTGTCGCGCGAGCGCGCTTGGCGCATCAAACCTTTACGAATTTGCCGTCGGGCTTGCACGTCGTGGATAATGCGATGTTCGGCGTGTGCGGCGATGGGGGAGCCATCGCCATCCACGAGCTCTGGCGTGTCGAGCCCCAAGCTGCCAGCGGAACGTCTGTCGTGACCGCGCAGCAGCTCGCCAGCCAGCTCGCCCTCTCCTGATCTTGAGTTTGCCTTCATGAAAAAAGTACTGATCCTCGGCGTCAACGGCTTCATCGGCCACCACCTGTCCAAGCGCATCCTGGAGACCACCGATTGGGAGGTCTATGGCATGGACATGCAGACCGAGCGTCTGGGCGACCTGGTCAACCACCCGCGCATGCACTTCTTTGAGGGTGACATCACCATCAACAAGGAATGGGTCGAGTATCACGTGAAGAAGTGCGACGTGATCCTGCCGCTGGTGGCCATCGCCACGCCGTCGACCTACGTCAAAGACCCGCTGCGCGTGTTCGAGCTGGACTTTGAAGCCAACCTGCCGATCGTTCGCTCGGCTGCCAAGTACGGCAAGCACCTGGTCTTCCCGTCGACCTCCGAGGTCTACGGCATGTGCGGCGATTCGGAATTCGATCCGGAAGCCTCGCCGCTGATCTACGGCCCGATCAACAAGCCGCGCTGGATCTACGCATGCTCGAAGCAATTGATGGACCGCGTGATCTGGGGTTACGGCATGGAAGGGCTGAACTTCACGCTGTTCCGTCCGTTCAATTGGATCGGCCCGGGCCTCGACTCGATCTACACCCCGAAGGAAGGTTCGTCGCGCGTTGTGACGCAGTTCCTCGGCCACATCGTGCGCGGCGAGAACATCAAGCTCGTCGACGGCGGCAGCCAGAAGCGCGCCTTCACGTATATCGATGACGGCATCGACGCGCTGGTGCGCATTATTGCCAACAAGGACGGCGTGGCCTCGGGCAAGATCTACAACATCGGCAACCCGTCGAACAACTACTCGGTGCGCGAGCTGGCCAACATGATGTTGGAACAAGCCGCCAAGATCGACGAGTACAAGGACACTGCCAAGCAGGTCCAACTGGTGGAAACGACGTCTGGCGCCTACTACGGCACCGGCTATCAGGACGTGCAGAACCGCGTGCCGAAGATCGCCAACACCATGGAAGACCTCGGCTGGAAGCCGACCACCGTGATGAAGGACGCGCTGGCGAATATCTTCGAAGCGTATCGCACGCACGTGGCTGAAGCCCGCAGCCTGGTCGAAGACGGCAACGGTAACAAGTAAAAGCAACACCCCCGCGCAGGTTCATGGCTCTCATCGTCCTCAAGATCGACGTCGACACCCTGCGCGGCACCCGCGAAGGTGTGCCCAACCTCGCGCGCATGCTGCGCGAGCACGAGGCGGGCGCGACCTTCCTCTTCAGCCTCGGCCCGGATCACACCGGCTGGGCGCTGCGCCGGGCCTTTCGCCCCGGCTTCCTCAAAAAGGTTTCCCGCACCTCAGTCGTCGAGCACTACGGCTTTCGTACGCTGATGTACGGCGTGCTGCTGCCCGGCCCCGACATCGGCCGCAAAGCCGCAGCCGAAATGCGCGCCATTGCGGAGGCAGGCTTCGAAACCGGCATCCACACCTGGGACCACGTGCTCTGGCAAGACAATGTCCGCCAGCGCGATGCCGGCTGGACCGCCCGCCAAATGACTGCCGCCCACGCGCGCTTCGTCCAGGTATTCGGCAAGCCACCCGTGACGCACGGCGCCGCCGGCTGGCAGATGAACGACCACGCGTTCCGCCAGATCGACAACTGGGGCATGGCCTACGCCTCCGATGGCCGGGGCACGCATCCGTACATCCCGAGCGTTGATGGCAAAGCGCTGAACCACGTGCAATTGCCGACCACTCTACCCACACTGGACGAGCTGATCGGCGTGGAAGACATCACCCTCGACAACGTTGCCCGGCACATCCTGAAGATGACCGAGTCCGACCGCGACCAGGTATTTACCTTGCATGCAGAACTTGAAGGGCAGAAACTCGCCCCGATCTTCCGCGAGTTGCTGCGAGGCTGGCGCGCGCAAGGCCATCGACTAGGATCGATGGGCGATTACTACGCGACGCTCGATCGCAGTACCCTGCCCGTGCAGCCCGTCACATGGGGCGAAGTTGCCGGCCGCAGCGGCAGCCTGATCGTTCAGCCGGCCTGATCCTTCCGATCTCCGGTTTGGCGACGGGCGCGGTATCTCAGATTTGCCCGTCTACGAGCTTCCCGTCTCTCTCCTCGCGGTTTTCCGGAACACACCATGCCCGTCACGATCGACCAGCCTCTTCCCGATTTCTCCGCACCGGCAACCAGCGGCATCACGTTCTCGCCTGCATCGCAGCGCGGCAAGATCGTCGTGCTGTATTTCTATCCGAAGGACAACACGCCTGGCTGCACTACCGAGGCAATGAACTTCCGCGATCAATACGACGCCTTTGAAGCCGCCGGCGCCGTGGTGTTCGGCATCTCGCGCGACAGCCTGAAATCGCACGAAAACTTCAAGGCGAAACTGGAGATGCCGTTCGAGCTGATCTCCGACGCCGACGAAGCCGTCTGCAACATCTTTGACACGATCAAGATGAAGAAGATGTATGGCAAGGACGTGCGCGGCATTGAGCGCAGCACATTCCTGATCGACAGCAAGGGCGTGCTGCGCAAGGAATGGCGCGGCGTGAAAGTGCCCAACCATGTGGATGAGGTTCTCGCGGCGGCGCGTGCGCTGTAACTGCACGTAGAACAACCCGTCGGGAAAGCGCCGTGCGAAGCATCCTGGCGCTTGCTTTTCCGTCGATTTCGCACCGTCCGTCGTGACCAGTTTGCGACGCACCACACGTCACATGGGACAGATTGCAAATCACAAAAGCTTCCGATACAGTCGGAACCGATGAGTACAAAATCCGGATGCCATTCCGATAGCCCACGACGGTACCGGCGGCCAAGTTGGTCTGATACCGCTTCTGCGTTTTTCCCGGCAAGCAGGCTGGGCAGAACGTCCGAATCGTGCAGCTTGTCGTGGCGTTCACCTAGGCCGCCCAACCTCCCGCAGGTCATGGCGGCTTTTTTGTGGCCGTCGTTCGCGCATCAAACGCTGCGGCGCGCCCATCCGTTTTACCGCGTTTTCCGCCAGCACCGCCTCGCCATGTGCGCGGACGGTGTTTCGTCGTTGTTCCACCCAGAGAGGTAATCGAAGCATGCCGCTGCCGACCATGCCCACCCAGCCAGCCCAATTGCTTGACCCGGCTGAATTCAAGCCTTTCGGCAAAGCCGGAAAGCCGAAGGCGGGTCAGGAACCTCGAAAACCGGTGCCAGCGCTCGAGCGCGAGGCGTTGTCAGAAACCGGTCGTGCGCAACCTAAACGCACTGCAGCCAGCACGGCCCGCGCCCGCTCGGGCGAAGCGTCCCCCATGGCAAAAGAGGCTTCACGCGAACACGCCGGCATCCTCGCCAAGGCTGTCGATAAGGTGAGCGCGACCGGCAAATCGACCGAAACCGCTGCCCGTCGCCGCGACCGCCGCGATGAAGGCCCCGCCAAGCTGTTCGTGCTCGACACCAACGTCCTGATGCACGATCCGACATCGCTCTTCCGTTTTGAAGAACACGACGTCTATCTGCCGATGATGACGTTGGAAGAGCTGGACAATCACAAGAAGGGCATGAGCGAAGTCGCGCGCAATGCCCGTACGGTCAGCCGCACGCTCGACCAGCTCGTGGCTGGCACCGATGGCGTCATGGACGACGGCCTGCCGCTCGCCAAGCTCGGCAACCGCGATGCGCAGGGGCGCCTGTTCTTCCAGACGCGTCTGAACGACATCAAGCTGCCCGATGGCCTGCCGCAGGGCAAAGCGGACAACCAGATCCTTGGTGTGGTGGCCGCATTGCAGCAGCAACGTCCGGACCGATCGGTCGTGCTGGTGTCCAAAGACATCAACATGCGGATCAAGGCACGCGCCCTCGGCCTGCCGGCGGAGGACTACTTCAACGATCGCGTACTGGAAGACACCGACCTGCTCTACAGCGGCATCATGGCGCTGCCGACGGACTTCTGGCAGAAGCACGGCAAGAACATCGAGAGCTGGCAGGACCCCAAGACGGGCACGACGTTCTACCGCTTGTCCGGACCGCTGGTGCCGTCGTTCCTGGTCAACCAGTTTGTCTTCCTGGAGCCGAATGACGGCAGCCTGCCGTTGTATGCGCAGGTCAAGGAGCTGAACGGCAAAACCGCTGTGCTGCAGACGCTCAAGGACTACACGCACCAGAAGAACAACGTCTGGGGCGTGACAGCGCGCAACCGCGAGCAGAACTTCGCGTTGAACCTGCTAATGCACCCGGAAGTCGACTTCGTTTCGCTGCTCGGTCAGGCCGGCACGGGCAAGACGCTGCTGGCACTTGCGGCGGGCCTTGAGCAAGTGCTGGATCAGAAGCTCTACAACGAGATCATCATCACGCGCGCCACGGTGCCCGTGGGTGAAGACATCGGCTTCCTGCCCGGCACGGAAGAAGAAAAGATGCAGCCGTGGATGGGCGCTTTCGACGACAACCTCGAAGTGCTGCAAAAATCCGATGACAATGCCGGTGAATGGGGCCGCGCGGCCACGCAGGAGCTGATCCGCTCACGCATCAAGGTCAAGAGCATGAACTTCATGCGCGGCCGCACCTTCGTCAACAAGTTCCTGATCATCGACGAGGCGCAAAACCTGACACCCAAGCAGATGAAGACGCTGGTCACGCGTGCGGGTCCGGGTACCAAGATCGTCTGCCTGGGGAACATCGCGCAGATCGACACGCCATATCTGACGGAAGGTTCGTCGGGTCTGACTTATGTGGTGGATCGCTTCAAGGGATGGAGCCATAGCGGACACATCACGCTAGCGCGCGGCGAGCGCTCGCGGCTTGCAGATCACGCCTCGGACGTGCTGTAAAAATCACGCGGGGACATATTTGTCTGCCGCCAACCGTTGTGCCATCAGGCCACGCAATTGCGTGGCCTTTTTTTTGCTGCTTGTCGGGCACCTCTCTTTTTCCCGATGGAGGCCAATGATGCCCATGCAGCAAAACCTGCAGACACGTTCGCGTTTGACCCTGACGTCGGCCGCGCTGGCGATGATGCTGTCCGCCGGCGCCTCCATTGCACTCGCCGACAACCTCACGCCAAAGACCGCCGGCCAGATCAGCTACATCTGCGGCGGCGTTGCACAGGACGAGCAACAGGCGCTGAACAGCGAAGCGCACAACTACAACCTGTCACTGCTGTTCACGCAAGGCGCGCGCGGCGAGTATCTGGCCGACGTCGACGTACAACTCACGCGACACGGCAAGGAGGTCGCAAGCTTTCGCGCCGATGGCCCGCGCTGCCTGATCAAGGCCCCGCCGGCGAGCTATAACGTCATCGCCACATACCAGGGCGCCACCAAGCGCGCAACGGTGCAGACCGGCAGCAGGCGCAGCGTCCAACTGCGCTGGTAAAACTGCCTGCAAAACGCGACGCCATCGGGGCAAAATCCGCAGACCCGCGCCCCGCTTGGCGTTGCGCCTCGCCAACACGCAGTTTGGCTTTCTGACGCGGCGCGCATAGCATGCTTGCTATCCGGACTCTCCTGATGGCGCATGCTCACGCAGCACAGCTTTCCCCACGGAAACACGCGACTGGCGGGCGCCGCCCTGCTGGCGCTGGTGTGCCTGCTGTCTGCCTGCTCGTCAACACCTACCCGCTCCACCGCCTCGCGCGACGCGGGCCTGCGCACACGCGGCACCCCGATCCACGATCCGAGCGCCGGTCTGGAGGAAATCTCCATCGAGGCGATGGCGCTGGTCGGCACGCCCTACCGCTACGGCGGCAATACGCCCGACAGCGGATTTGATTGCAGCGGGCTTGTGCGCTACGTCGTGCAGCGCGCTGCTTCCGTGAACCTGCCCCGCACCGCCGCCGAAATGGGCCGCCGAGGCTCCTCGCTGGATCGTCGCGACGTTGCATCGGGCGACCTCGTCTTCTTCAACACGACCGGCCAGCCGAATTCACACGTGGGCATCTATGTGGGCCAGAACCGGTTTGTCCATGCACCGGCCACGGGCGGCACGGTACGCCTGGAAGACATGACCAAGTCTTACTGGGCAAGCCGCTACATGGGCGCGCGCCGTGTCGTGGCCGTGAGCAATCTGCCCGATGCACCAGCACCGACCGTCGCACCGATGACTCCGGCGCCTGCCAGCCCTGCCCGTCGGATCGATGATGATCCGCTGGGTACCCTCGCCCGCGCACGCGATGTTCAGGCCGATAACCTGATGTCGACGCGCGCACCGCCAGCTTCGATCCCGCCAGCCGACGATGACCCCATCGCGCGCTTCGCCACGCAATAACGCATCGCTCGCCCCCAATGCAAAACGCCCACCGATTTGGTGGGCGTTTCGTTTTTTCGGAGACGATCTGCGGTCGCCTTACAGCACGTGTCGGCCGATCCACCAGGCAATGGCTGCCATGAACGCTGATGCGGGAATCGTCAAAACCCACGCCCAGACGATGTTGCCCGCCACACCCCAACGCACTGCAGAGGCCTTCTGCGCCGCCCCCACACCGACGATGGCACCGGTGATGGTATGCGTCGTCGACACTGGCACACCCAACGCCGATGCCAAGAACAGCGTCATGGCCCCACCGGTTTCAGCGCAGAAACCGCCGACCGGCTTGAGCTTGGTGATCTTCTGGCCCATCGTGCGCACGATCCGCCAGCCGCCCAGCAACGTACCCAAACCGATCGCCACATAGCAACAGACGATGACCCAGATCGGCGGTTCAGTTGCAGTGGCCGATGCGTAGCCGCCCGCAATCAGCAGCATCCAAATGATGCCGATCGTCTTCTGTGCATCGTTGCCGCCGTGGCCCAGGCTATACAGCGACGCCGAGAACAGTTGCAAGCGCCGGAACCATCGGTCCACCTTGGATGGCGGCGTTCGGAAGAACAGCCAAGACACTGCCACCATCAGCAGCGAGCCGAGAATAAAACCCAGCAACGGCGAAATCAGGATGAACGCCACCGTCTTGAGCAATCCACTGGCCACCAGCGAGCCCGTGCCCGACTTGGCCACAGCCGCGCCCACCAAACCGCCGATCAGCGCGTGCGACGAGCTGGACGGAATGCCGTAGTACCACGTGATGATGTTCCACGCGATGGCGCCGACCAACGCCCCAAAGATGACGTAATGATCAACGATGGACGGATCAATCGTGTCGCGCCCCACCGTAGTTGCCACCTTGAGGTGGAAGATGAAAATGGCGATCACGTTGCAGGCTGCAGCCATCGCCACCGCCTGCTGCGGCTTGAGCACGCCGGTCGACACCACCGTCGCAATGGAGTTGGCCGCGTCGTGGAAGCCATTCATGAAGTCGAACACGATGGCCAGCGCCACCAGCAGAACGACCACCCAGAGACTGATCTGAAGCGTATGCATGAGGGCGTCGTCTCGTCAGGCGTTTTCGAGCACGATGCCTTCGATGATGTTGGCAACATCCTCGCAACGGTCGGTGACACTCTCCAGTTGCTCGTAAATCGCCTTCAGCTTGATCAGCAGCTTGATGTCGCTTTCGGTGCGGAACAGCTTGGCCATGGCGGCGCGCATCACGCGATCGGCTTCCGACTCAAGACGATCGATCTCCTGAGCGATGGAGAGGATCTGGCGGCCGTTGTTCATGTCGTTGAGCAGAGCCACGGCCTTGCGGACTTCTTCGCAGCAAGCCACGCAAATCATCGCGAGCTGACGCGATTCGTCCGTGACATTGGTCACGTCGTACAACGAGATGGTGAGCGACACGTCTTCCATCAGGTCGAGGATGTCGTCCATCGTCGTGATCAGCTTGTGGATCTCGTCGCGGTCGAGCGGGGTGATGAAGGTCTTGTGCAGCAGCTCGATCGTGTCATGCGTGATGCGATCGGCTTTCTTTTCAAAGTTCTGCACATTGCGTGCATGCATTTCGGCATTGGGCAAGTCATTGACCAGTTCCTTGAGTGCATGGGCCGCCTTGACGGCGCACTCGGCGTGCTGGTTGAAGTACTCAAAAAACTTGCCTTCGGTGGGCATGAAGCGACCGAACATGATGATCCTTGGGAACGGAAAAAAGCAGGAGTCGTAAAAACAACGCCGGACGGGATCACCGCCGGCGCTGTCATTAAAACGCAATATTTTACCGGAACCAGCCTCGCGACATGCGTGGCACGTTGTGGCGGGCCGACACGAATTACACGTTACGTGTCGTTGTCAAAGAATGCATTGCCCCCGGTGAAGTTGTCGAACTTCGTGTATTCACCCAGGAACGTAAGACGAACGGTACCAATCGGGCCGTTACGTTGCTTACCAATGATGATTTCGGCCGTACCCTTGTCCGGAGAATCGGGGTTGTAGACCTGATCACGATAGATGAACAGGATCACATCGGCATCCTGTTCGATAGCGCCGGATTCACGCAAGTCTGACATCACAGGACGCTTGTTCGGACGCTGTTCCAGGCTTCGGTTCAACTGCGACAGCGCGATCACCGGGCAGTTGAGTTCCTTGGCCAGGCCCTTGAGCGATCGGGAGATTTCCGAAATTTCGGTCGCGCGGTTCTCACCGCTGCCCGAGCCCGACATCAGCTGCAGGTAATCGATCACGATCAGGCCGAGCTGCCCGCACTGCCGTGCAAGCCGGCGCGAGCGCGCACGCAATTCCATCGGGTTCAACGCGGGCGTCTCGTCAATGAAGAGCTGCGCGTCGTTCATCTTCTGGATGGCATGCGTCAGGCGCGGCCAATCCTCGTCGAGCAAGCGGCCGGTACGCAGCCGGTGCTGATCCAATCGCCCGACCGAACCCAACATACGCATGGCGAGCTGCGTGCCGGCCATTTCCATCGAGAACACGGCTACCGGCAGCCCCTGCTCCACCGCAACGTGTTCGCCGATGTTCAGCGAGAACGCCGTCTTACCCATCGACGGGCGACCGGCCACGATGATCAGATCGCCGCCCTGCATACCGCTGGTCATGCGGTCGAGGTCAACGAAGCCCGTCGGCACGCCGGTAATGTCGCTCTGGTTATCGCGGTGGTACAGCTCGTCGATACGCTCGACCACCTGCGTCAGCAGCGGCTGGATTTCCAGAAAGCCCTTCTGCCCGCGTGAACCTTCTTCGGCAATCGCGAACACCTTGGATTCCGCCTCGTCCAGCAGCTGGCGCACGTCGCGCCCCTGCGGGTTGAAGGCACCGGCGGAAATCTCGTCGGCGATCGTCACGAGTTGACGCAGCACGCCTCGATCACGAACGATTTCCGCATAGCGACGGATGTTGGCTGCGCTCGGCGTGTTCTGCGCCAGCGCGTTCAGGTAGGCCAGCCCCCCCACCTCTTCCGCCTTGCCGGCGGCCTGCAACTGCTCGTACACCGTGATCACGTCGGCCGGCTTGGCCTGCGAGATCAGCTTGCCGATATTGTGGAAGATCAGCCGGTGGTCGTAGCGATAGAAATCGTGCTCGTTGATGAAATCGGCAATGCGATCCCAAGCGGCGTTATCCAGCAGCAACCCGCCGAGCACCGACTGTTCGGCCTCGATGGAATGCGGGGGCACCTTGAGGGAATCGAGCTGGGGATCGGAGGGTGCGTTCATGGCGGGATTATAGCGGCGCTGCTCGGTCTTCAATCTGGAACCCCTGACACAAAGGACAACAAAAAAAGGCAGAGACTTTCGTCCCTGCCTTCTTGACTCGCGTCGATCGGTGACCCGGGCGCCGCGAGGTGCTGCGTGCGTGCTTAGACCGACTCGCCTTGCACCGACACGTTCACGTCAACTGCCACGTCGGTGTGCAGCGACACGACGACCGCGTGGTCGCCCACAGTCTTCAGCGGGCCGTTCGGCAGACGCACTTGCGCCTTCTCAACCTTGAAGCCTTGCGCAACCAGTGCGTCGGCGATGTCGTGGTTGGTGACGGAGCCGAACAGACGGCCATCCACACCAGCCTTTTGCGACAGTTGCAGCGTCAGGCCGTTCAGCTTCTCGCCTTCGGCTTGCGCAGCAGCCAGCTTTTCAGCGGCCAGCTTTTCCAGCTCAGCGCGGCGGGCTTCGAATTCCTTGATGGCGGAATCCGTAGCGCGGCGGGCTTGCTTGTTCGGGATCAGGAAGTTACGAGCGTAACCGTCCTTCACACGCACCACGTCGCCCAGGTTACCCAGGTTGACGACCTTCTCGAGCAGAATAATTTGCATTGTGAGTTCTCCTTATCCCGCTGATTAGTGCTTGTGCTGATCGGTGTACGGCATCAGCGCGAGGAAACGTGCGCGCTTGATGGCCGTGTCCAGCTGGCGCTGATAGATCGCGCGCGTGCCGGTCAGGCGGGCCGGGGTGATCTTGCCGTTCTCGCCGATGAAGTCCTTGAGCGTATCCAGATCCTTGTAGTCGATCTGCTCAACGCCGGCCACGGTGAAGCGGCAGAACTTCTTGCGCTTGAACAACGGGTTTTGCTGCTGGAAGCGCTTCTTATTCTTCGCGTCGCGCTGCTTCTTGTTCATGAATGCCATGATTCAATCCTTTACGAATACGTTACATCCGGAGATGTGAAAGACCAGTGCCTTACTGCTGCGGTGCTTGCGAGCCAAGAATCCTACGCAATCCAGGACGGTGCCCGGAGCGATGCGATCCAGAACGGAAGCCATCTTGCCGGCTGCCAGTGCTTCCATCGAAAACTCGATCTGCCGCACTGTCTGCGCTTCGACCGCCTGCCCGCTGTATGCCAGAAGACAATTGACGATCGGTACGCCGGCTGGGGTGTATCGCATCACCTCGCGCTCGACCAGAGTGGCGACGAGCTGCAGGCGGTTGATGGCGCTGTCCCCGTGGGTTTCGTTCATACTGGTGATGCGCGATCAGGCTTGCGCAGCACCGCGCGGCATCAGGCGGCCTGTTCGGTCTGAGCGGCGGCCTTCTTGGCCTCTTCGCGTGCGACTTCCTTCATCATCGGCGACGGTGCCGTTTCAGCCTTCTTGGTCTGAACGATGAGGTGACGCAGCACGGCGTCGTTGAACTTGAACGCGTGCTCAAGCTCAGCCAGGGTGTCCTTGCCGCACTCGATGTTCAGGCACACGTAGTGAGCCTTCGCGAGCTTCTGGATCATGTAGGCCAGTTGACGACGGCCCCAGTCCTCGACGCGGTGCACTTGGCCGCCTTGCGTGGTGACCGTGCTCTTGTAGCGCTCGATCATCGCGGGCACTTGCTCGCTCTGGTCCGGATGGACGATGAATACGATTTCGTAATGACGCATTGACGCTCCTTGTGGATTAAGCCGCCCGGGCGTCACACTCCGGTGCAGCAAGGTTGGTTAGCCTGCCATTATACGCAGGCCTTGGAGATTTTTTCAATATCGATCAATGACTTGCTGCAGGGAGGCAACTTCTGCCTGGGCGCGGCCTGAGGCCAGAAGCAACGTCAACAGCACACGCGCCTTATATGGGTTAAGCGAGCCGCTCGAGGCCCAGCGCTCTCCACCAGGTTGCGCGGGCACCACGCCAGCCCCGGTACGCGTGGAACGCAGCACGAAAACGCCCTGCTGACTCGCCCGGTTCAGCGCGGCCTCAAGATTGGCGTGAATCGAGCCTGCGCCAGTTGCGGCAATCACCAGCCCCTTTACGCCAGCGGCAACCAGGGCATCGACCACACGTGCATCGGGTTGCGCATAGCTCGCCACAACCTCAACCCATGGCCACTGCCCCGCTGGCGGCATCGGCAACACGTCTGCCGCGGCTACACGCTGCCCGGCACGCTGAAACTGCACCTGCGTGTCGAGCACGAAACCCAGCGCCCCCGTATCCGGCGAGACAAAAGCCTCCACCGCGTAAGTGTGACTCTTCTGCACATCGCGAGCGGCATGCACGCGCTGGTTGAGCGCCACCAACACGCCACGCCCGCGCGCAGACGGATTGGCCGCGAGCCGTACCGCGTTCAGCAAATTCAGCGGACCATCCGCCGACAGCGACGTCGACGGCCGCATCGCCGCCGTCAGGACGATCGGGGTATCGGTCTGCTGCGTCAGGTGCAGCAGCATCGCGGTTTCCTCCAGCGTGTCGGTACCGTGCGTGATGACCACGCCGTCCACACGCTCGACGTCGATCCAGTGACGGATGCGTGCAACCAGTTTTTCCCATACCTCGAACGTCAGGTCCTTGCTGTCGATCTGGGCGACCTGCTCGGCGCGCACGTTGGCGAGGCGCTCTAAACCAAGTTTGCTGGCCGCGAGCAGTTGATCGATGGGGACGGCGCCTGCGCGGTAGCGCGCGGCGGAGCCAGCGTCGTCAGCGGAGCCGGCGATCGTGCCGCCGGTAGCGAGGATGGCGATGGTAGGCAAGGACATCGTTGCAGACATGCGTTGTGGGCAAGGCGCGCATTGTATCCGCCCGCCCCGCCTTTGCCGACGCGGGATTGCCCTGGGCGCCCCGAAAACAAAACGCCGGCTCACAGGCCGGCGTTTGCAGCGGAAGCAACGTCGATTATTTCTCGACGAAAGCGCGCTCGATCACGTAGTCACCGGCCTCGCCCATGCGCGGCGAGATCTTGAAACCCCGGGCATCGAGCAGCTTGCAAGTGTCTTCCAGCATGGCCGGACTGCCGCAGATCATGGCGCGATCCACTGCCGGATCCATCGGAGGCAGGCCGATGTCGGCAGACAGCTTGCCGCTATCGACGAGGTCAGTCAGGCGCCCCATGTTGCGGAACGGCTCGCGCGTGACGGTCGGGTAGTAGATCAGCTTCTCGCGCACCTGATCGCCGAAGAACTCGTTATTCGGCAATTCGCGGGTGATGAAGTCGGCATAGGCCAGCTCGCTCACTTGGCGCACACCGTGCAGCAGCACGACCTTCTCGAAGCGCTCGTAGGTGTCCGGGTCTTGGATGATGCTCATGAAAGGCGCGAGGCCGGTGCCGGTCCCGAACAGATACAGGTTCTTGCCGGGCAGCAGGTCATCCAGCACAAGCGTGCCGACCGGCTTCTTGCTCACCAGCAGCTTGTCGCCCACCTTCAGATGCTGCAGCCGCGACGTCAGCGGACCGTTCTGCACCTTGATGCTAAAGAACTCGAGGTGCTCTTCGTAGTTCGGGCTGGCAATGCTGTAGGCGCGCATCAGCGGCTTGCCCTCGACCTCCAGCCCGATCATGACGAAGTGGCCGTTATGGAAGCGCAGCGCCTGATCACGCGTGGTCTTGAAGCTGAATAGCGAGTCGTTCCAATGATGGACGCTCAGAACGGTCTCTTGATTGAAGGCGGACATGGTGACGTTCGGGCCAGCCCAACGAGGCTCAATCGGGCTATGTGGCGGTGCAAAAAATCGGTCAAGGCCTTGATTTTATGCGATTCCCCACGGCCGCGCCTGCATGGATTGCGCATAAGCTTCTAACCAGTCGCATAGGTTTTGACGCCGGTCATAAGGGCCGGGTGCTCACGCAACACATCACAACAAAATCACTTGCGCTTCCCGCGTCACTGTATAAAATCACAGCACCTGTTCAAATATACAGTACGCCAATGGCCGCCCTCACCTCTCGCCAACAGCAGATTTACGACCTGATCAGCCAGACGATCCAGCGCACGGGCTTTCCGCCAACGCGCGCCGAGATTGCCGCCGAGTTCGGCTTCTCATCGCCGAACGCGGCCGAGGAACACCTGCGCGCGCTGGCACGCAAGGGCGTGATCGAGCTGACGCCCGGCGCCTCGCGCGGCATTCGGCTGCGGGCAGCAGGCAACACGGCGCAGCATCAGTTCTCGCTGCCCTCGATGGGGTTGATGCAATTGACGCTGCCACTGGTTGGCCGCGTAGCCGCCGGTAGCCCCATCCTGGCTGCAGAACACATTGATCGCCAGTATCAGGTGGATCCGTCGCTGTTTTCTGCGCAGCCCGATTTTCTGCTGAAGGTGCGTGGCATGAGCATGCGCGACGCCGGCATTCTGGATGGCGATCTGCTGGCCGTGCAGCGCGCCGCCGAAGCCACCAACGGCAAGATCGTTGTTGCTCGACTTGGCGACGATGTCACGGTCAAGCGCTTCCAGCGCAAGGGCCGGCATGTCGAGCTGATTGCCGAGAACCCGGATTTCGAACCGATCCACGTCGATCTGGATCGTGATGAGTTTCACCTGGAGGGCCTGGCCGTCGGTCTGATCCGGCCTGCTGCTCCGTAAGTCTCCGGCGCATCTCAGCGCCAAACCTTCGCTGTTTGATCCAACCTGGAGGTGAGCCATCGGCTCGCCAGGGCGGAGTCTTGCCTCTCGCTTTTCCACCCGAACTCACGAGGTCTGCCATGCGACTCGGATCGATGTCTTCCCGCCGCCGTCCGGTACAGCCGGTGCCCTTCCGCCAAACCCAAGGCGTGCGCATCTATCAGGGGGAGCAGCGCCGTACGATGGTCGGCAGCATGGCCGCCATCTGCCGCATGCTGGATGCGATTCCGGTCGCTTCACGTACCGCTGGCGCCGAAAACTGCTGAGGAAAAGAAGGACGATGAGGGGCGATGAAACGCGCTCCAGCGGCCGATCAGGGCATACCCCAATGCTGCCGCCGCAACTGATTTCATACACTTGCCCTGCCCTGAGGACAGGGCTTTCTTCAACTGATTTTCGGCCCGCCGTCTGAGCGGGCTGTTTTTTTCTGTTCGCAAGTTGCTGCAGCGGCACATTCGGCGATGTTCCGTCAGCAAAACGGACGTTTACCCGGATGTTGTTTGGCGTACGTGACAGTAGTATTGCCAGTGCCCTCAGGGGCAATGAGATCGCTGAATTCGAAGCCCGCACATTGCGGGCTTTTTTTTCGCAATCGGCTGGCGAGCCGCTAAACGCTCCCGGCTTTCTCGACGACGAGAATTCTTGCCTCACCGCGTGGGTGCGCCACATGCTCGCAGCCGACACCGGCGAAGAAGATGTCGCCGGGCTCCAGCGTCGCGACCTTCTCTTCGCCGGCTTCGCGGTAATGCATGTCGACCGTGCCGTCGAGCACCACAAACACCTCTTCGCCATCGTTCACATGCCAGCGATAAGGCTCGTCGGTCCAATGCAAGCGCGTCGTAATGCCGCTCATGTTGGCAATATCGAGCGCGCCCCAGGCACGCTCGGCAGTGAACGACTTGGCGCGGATGATGTTCATGGCGATCCTCCGGCGGTTACTGCATCGACTGCAGATTGCCGATACGTACCAGCATCTCGGTGAACATCTGCATATCGAGGTCGAGGTCCGGCACTTCCTTGTACTCGTTGGCGTTGTGCGCGGTGTACTTCTTGCCGGGCATGGCGGGACCGAAGTTGATGGCGTTCGGCATCAGCTTGGCGGTTGTACTGCCGGCGGTCGGCACGGGCTTGGCGTCGAGGCCCGTGGTGTCTCCGTAGATGTTGAGCAGCGTCGACAGCCATGCCCCCTTCGGATCGCGTGCCATCCAGTTGCCTTGCTCGTGGTTGATCTCAAGGGCGACATGGTTGGCGTTGGCCCATGCGTTGATCTTGCCGGCGATCTCACCGCGCAGCGCGTCGGGCGTTTTGCCGCGCGGCATGCGTACGTTGGCGGTCACCTCCACGCGGCCATTCTTGTCGCCGATCACCGTAGGCGAGATGGTGAGCGGACCCATGAAGTCGTCCTTGTAGGCGAGGCCCATGGTGTTGCCGAGGTAGTCGGTGCCGTAAAGGTCGGTGAGGTAGCGCACAGCGTGAGCGTAAGCGTTGTCCGCCAGACCGAGATCGGCTGCTCGCAGGAACAGCGCCAGACGCGGCAGCGGGTTAACGCCTTCCTCCGGGCGCGAGCCGTGCGCCGACGTGCCGGTAACCTTGACGACGATGCTGTCCGCGGTGCGCGTGATGTCGATCACAAACTTGCCCTGTGCGGCCAAGCTGTTCACGAACGCGTCGCGCTTGGCTTCGAGCGCGGCGGCCGCCACGCCCAGATCCCCGCCTTTGAGCGTAGCGGTGGCCGTCTGCGGGACGGAGCTGGCCGACGCCGCACCCGTCATCGAAACGATGGCCGTATGCGTTGCATCGCCGGCCTGCGCAGGGAAAAACACCTTCAGCGCGCCAGTGCCTTTCTCGGCTACCACCGCCGGGTATTTGCTGTCGAGCACGATGTTGTACGCGGGCAATTGTGTGTGCTCGCGGTAGTACTTCATGCCATCGCCACCGGTTTCTTCGGTGGTTTCGATCATCAGACGGATCGTGCGCGCAAGCGGCACGCCGCTGTCCTTGACCGTTTTCATGGCGTACATGGCGGCGGCAATCGAGCCCTTGTCGTCAATCGTGCCGCGGCCGTACAGCAGATTGCCAACGCGCGTGACCTTGAACGGATCGAGCTTGGTGCCGTCGCCGAGCACCCATTCTTCGGGCTTTGCGGGTACGACATCGGCGTGCGTCAGGATGCCGAATTCATCCGAGCCGGTGCCGGGCAGCGTGACTTCAAATACGCGGTTGTCGACGTTGCGATATTTCAGGCCGAAGTCGCGCGCCATGCCCTCGACCAGCTTGCCGAACGCAACGATGGCGGGGTTTTCGTACTGCGGAATTTTGTCGTCACGCACCGTCGGCAGCGCGACCATCTTCTCGATCGAGGCGATCACCGCCTGCTGGTTGTGCAGGCGGTTGTACAGACCCAGCAGACGCCCGATGTTGATGAGGTCATAGCCAGTGAGCGCGGCCTTCTTCTGGTACGCGGCGACGCTACCTGCAACCTGCGGATCAGCCTTGGCGGCTGCCGCTAGAAAACTGCTCAGGTCAGCCGATGCCTTGGATTGTTCGGCGGCGAGCAGCGCGTCGAGTTGCGGTTTCTGAAGCGTGGCGGCAAAGGCGCCGGTGCCGCAAGCCAGCGACAGTGCGATCGTCAGCGAAGACAGGCCAATACGGGCAGTGCGTTGCATCGAAGTGGTTTCCGGAAAAGGGAAAGGCGCCATCATAGGGGCGAAGCGCAAGCCACGCATTGTGCAACGCGAAAAGCGCTAAGCCACGCCCGCTGCGCGGTATGCTTGGAACTTTCCCAGGAGGCTTGCCGCATGGAACCGTCTCTGGATACCGCCCCGGGTCTGCTGAGCGTGCTGGAAGAACTACGCCGGCGCGAACCCATCTTCCATCGCCCCGAACTGGGCACGCGCCGCGAAGACTTCGAGCGCATGACCACGGAAGACTTCTGGGAAACAGGTGCCTCGGGTCAGCGCTATAGCCGCAGCTATGTGCTCGGCGTTCTCGATGCCCGGCACGGCCATATCGGCGAGGATTTCTGGCAAACGCGGGATTTCCGCTGCCAGGAAATTGCGCCCGACAACTACCTGCTAACGTACACGCTGGTGCAATCGAACCGGACAACACGCCGGGCAACGTTGTGGCGGCGGACGGCTGATGGCTGGAAGGTGGTGTATCACCAGGGGACGGTCGTGGCGGAGGCGTAGACACTGCGCGCAGACGTAAAAAAGCCCGCTTTTGCGGGCTTTTTTACTGAAACTTTGGGGTGACTGATGGGATTCGAACCCACGACAACCAGAATCACAATCTGGGACTCTACCAACTGAGCTACAGCCACCATCGTACGAACAGCAAAACTGGCAACTGCTCGGCGAAAACCGAAATTATACAAACATTCTTTCGGCGTGCCTAGGGGGTCATGCAATTTATGCTGCGACCGCCTCGTCAGCTGATTCTTCGCCGCGCCGCAAATGGGTCCGGGCCTCATCAAACAGCCTGTGGGCGTCGGCCAGCGTCTTGACGCGACCCAGCGCCTTGGAATCCGACAGCACGCGCCGCCAGCCGCGCGCACCCGCCACGCCACGATACAGTCCCAGCATATGGCGCACCGCAGCACCGGCGTAGCCGCCGCGCTCTACCCAGCGGCCGACGTAGCCGATCATTGCGTCTTCCACCTCTGCGCGCGCGGGGGCCTCGGTGCCTGCGCCGTAGTACCGCGCATCGAACACCGCCATCAGATGCGGATGGTGATATGCCTCGCGGCCGATCATGACGCCATCAATGTGTGCAAGGTGCGTGTCGATCTGCTCCAGCGTCTGCACCCCGCCGTTGAGGAGGATTTCCAGATGCGGAAAATCGCGCTTGAGCTGGTAGACGACTTCATACCGCAGCGGCGGAATCTCGCGATTTTCCTTGGGGCTCAGGCCTTTCAGGATGGCGTTGCGCGCGTGGACGATGAAGGTTTCGCAACCCGCCTCGGCGATGGTGCCAACGAAATCGCGCACGAAATCATAGGTCTCGATGGCGTCGATGCCGATGCGGTGCTTGACCGTGACCGGAATCGACACCGCGTCGCGCATCGCCTTGACGCCCTGGGTGACGAGCTTCGGTTCGGCCATCAGGCACGCGCCGAACGCACCTCGCTGCACGCGCTCTGACGGGCAGCCGCAGTTGAGGTTGATTTCCTTGTAGCCCCATTGCTGGCCGAGACGCGCGGCCTGGGCCAGATCATCGGGTTCGCTGCCGCCGAGCTGCAGTGCCACGGGATGCTCGACCTCGTCGAAATCGAGGTGGCGCGGGACGTCGCCGTGCAGCAGCGCGCCGGTGGTCACCATTTCCGTGTAGAGCCAGGTGTGGCGCGAGATCTGGCGATGGAAGAACCGGCAATGTCGGTCCGTCCAATCCATCATGGGCGCCACCGACAAGCGGCGAGGGTTGGGCGTGGGGCGTTCAGCGGTCACAGCAAGATCAACGATTCAAATTCCAGGCGCGCAGTTTACCGGTTCTAGTCCCACAGCCCCAGCAGCGGATGCTGCTCATGGCGCCACGGCGAGATAAAGAACGCAGCCACTTCATCGTCACGGACAGCGTCGATGTTCGCGTGCTTCCACTTGGGCGCATGGTCCTTGTCGACCGCGAGTGCGCGAATGCCTTCGATACCGTCGCCTTCAGCAAACACGTGCGTCATCATGTCCAGCTCGCGGCGCAGTTCATCGGCCAACGTGGTGTGGCGGCCGCGGCGGATCAGCTCAAGCGTCACCGCCATCATCAACGGCGAGCGCTTGGCCATGTGCTCAGCGGTCTGTGCGGCCCATTCGGCCTCCGTGCTGCCAGCCAGATCGGCAAAGATGCCTTGCACGCTGCTCTGGCTGAAGCAGGCGTCGATGGCCTCGCGGTGAGGCGCGATGATGGCCTTGGCATCATCCGGCGTCGATGCAGCTTCGGTAAAGCAGGCAGCGATCTGCTCGGCGCTGCTCCAGTCTCCGTCGCGCAGGCGTTGGACGATGGCCGCCAGCGCCTCGGTGGTGACGTGGCAATCGGCAAGGCCAACCGACAACGCGTCCGCCGCTTCGATCATCTGCCCTGTCACTCCCAGGTATTCGCCCACATGGCCGGGCACGCGCGCCAGGAACCAGCCACCGCCCACGTCCGGGAACAGGCCGATGTTGGTTTCGGGCATGGCCATCTTCGTGCGCTCGGTCACCACGCGCAGCGATGCGCCTTGCGAGATGCCCATGCCACCGCCCATCACCACGCCGTCCATCAGCGCGATGTAGGGCTTGGCATAGCTGAAGATCAGGTGATTGAGGCGGTATTCCTCGGTGAAAAAGGTGATGAGTTGCGGGTCGCCCGCCGTGGCGGCGCGGTGGAAGAAACGGATGTCGCCGCCTGCACACAGGGCCTTGCCGCCCTCGCCACGCAGGATGACGGCGTGGACCTCCGGATCGTGCTGCCAGGCCAGCAGCGCATGCGACATCGCGCGGATCATCTCCAGCGACAGCGCGTTGAGCGCCTGCGGCCGGTTCAGCGTCAGCCAGCCGATGCCGCCGCGTACTTCGGCGATCACGTTGGGTTGGACTTCAGCCTGAGGCGCGATGGAAACAGTGGATTGCATGTCTCGGATGTTGTTGTGGGAATAACGGCTCGCACTGTACACGACAGCGTATTGAAGCGAGGAAGGGCTCTAGCCTGCCCCCTTTCGCAGCGCGGGTGTTGGGCGTATACCTGCCGGTTGGAGACGACACACATCACAACAATCCAATGACCCCTGCGAACGCTACCCCGGGCGCATCCGGTTTCGACCCAGGCCTGATCCTGCTGGCCTTTGCGCCAGTCTTCCTACTGACCATCGGCGCAGAGGCGTGGTACTGGCGCAAGCGCGATCCATCCGTCTACAGCTTCAAGGACACCGTTTCAAACGCCTGCCTCGCACTCATGCACCAGGCGTCGGATGCGTTCTTTCTGTGGCTGATGATCAAGACGGTCTACTCGTGGACATACAGCCACGGCCTGCGCGCGGTGCCCGAGACGTGGTGGTCCTTCGTGTTGCTCCTGTTGCTGCAGGATTTTCTGTACTACTTCTTCCATCGCGCGAGCCATCGCGTGCGCTGGATGTGGGCCTCGCATGTGACGCACCACTCGTCGGAAGGCATGAATTTTTCGACGGCGTTCCGCCAGAGCCTGACCTATCCGATTTCCGGCATGTGGCTGTTCTGGATTCCGCTTGCCTGGATCGGCTTTACGCCGGACTGGGTGATCCTTGCCGTGGGCCTGAACCTGGCATTCCAGTTCTTCGTGCATACGCGGCTGGGTGCGCTGGATTCGCGCTACGCCGGCTTCTGGCGGTGGCTCGGGCAATACGTGAATACGCCGTCGGTGCATCGCGTGCACCACGCCAAGAACCCGCAGTACATCGACCGAAACTACGCCGGCGTGCTGACTATCTGGGACCGCATGTTCGGCAGCTTCGTGCCGGAGGAAGACGCGCCCATCTTTGGCATCACGCGGCAAGTCCACACACACAACCCGATCGCCCTCACCTTCCACGAATGGCGCGACATGTGGGCTGACGTGTTCCGCGATCGGGACATTCGCTACCTGTGGAAACCACCCGAGTGGCGCAGCCCGCGTGCTGCAGTCGCGGCCGAGGCGATGCCGCTCACATGAATGGCGGCCCGAAGCGCGTGGCGACGCGATCGGTGGAATCGAACAGATCGCGCAGGACGGCGCTGGTGCACGTTGGCTGCACGTAAAGGTAGAAGGCCACCTCCGGCAGTCGCGGCAAGCCGTCTGCTTCGGTCAGCACACGCATGTTGGCGTCGAGCAATTCGGTCGTGCGCGCCGTCACGCCCAGCCCCGCGCTGATCGCAGCCTTGATGCCCGTGAGCGTGGGCGACAGATAACTCGTGCGCCACGGGATGTGATGCGCGTCCAGGCATTCAATCGACAGCTGACGGAACAGGCTCAGCTCGTCGGCCATGACCAGCGGCACCGGCGCGGCAGAGTTGAAGATGAAATCTTCCGCGCAGATCCACACCATCGGCGACGTGCGCAGCTTGATGCCGGGAAACGCATCGTCATAGCGCGTGGAAATCGCCAGATCGAGCGTCTTGTCGCGCAACGCGTCCATCAGGAACGGGCTGCGACCAACGTTGATCTCCATCTGCAATTCCGGCGACAGCTTGGACAACCGCCGCAGCAAATTCGGCAAAATCGAATCGGCCACGTCATGCGGTGAGCCGATGCGGATTTTCTCGATTGGGCCGCCCGTCTGGATCACCTGCACGGCCTGGTCGTTCAGCGCCAGGATCTTGTGCGCATAGGCGACGAGCCGCACGCCATCGGGCGTCATCATCTTGTGGCGGCCGCGTTTTTCGAACAGCGCGCAACCCATTTCCTCCTCCAGCCGCTGCATCTGCTGCGTGACCGCAGACTGCGTGCGCCCCACCCGTGCCGCCGCCGCGGCAAACGTCTCGTGCTGTGCGATCGCTACGAATGTGCGCAGCAAATCGATGTCCAGATTTCGCATCTCGATCCCGATACTTCAGAAGCTCTAATCAATTCCAGCCAAGAATTAAATTGTTCTGCGCAATTCTGGCCGATAACCTGCCGGAAACACAAATAACACTGAACGAACAATACGTTCAGGCAGACACCCGAGCCGTGGGGAAATCGCGGTCCGACACTGAATCGGTTTCATACAAAGGAGGAACACCATGTGGGTATGGAAATGGGCGCAAGCCGCCGCGACGCTGACCTTGGGCACGCTAGGCGTGGCAGGTGCGGCGCACGCCGACGCGCTGACGGATATCAAATCGCGCGGCACCCTGGTCTGCGGCACGCAGAACGCCAGCGAGCCTTACGCCTTTCCCGACGCCGCCACACGGCAGATCGTCGGCTTTGACGTGGATGTGTGCAGCGCGTTGGCCAAGGGTCTGGGCGTCAAGCTGGAGCACCGCGCGCTGTCGACCGACGCACGCATTCCTGAACTGAAGACACATCGCGTGGATGTGCTGGCCGCCGCTGTGGCATGGATGCCGGCGCGCGCCGCGCAAGTGGATTTCAGCAACCAATATTTCGTTGCGCCGATCCGCGTGCTGGTGCGGGCTGATTCGCCCATCCAGACGCTCGATCAGCTTGCCAACAAGAAAATCGCCGCATCCGAAGGGTCCAGCTCGGCAGCCGTGTCGGTCACGCGCCTGCCGGATTCGCGCCTGCTGACATTCCACGATATTTCGTCAGCGTATCTGGCCTTGCAACAGGGCAAGGTCGATGGGCTGGTAGCGGGGCAACTCGTGCTGGCCCGCTTTGCCAACGAGGCAGCGCAGAAAGGCGGCCAGCAATATCGCCTGCTGAGCGCACCCGTTTATGAAGAGCGCTGGGGCGTGGTGATGAACAAGAACGAGCCCGCGCTCATGGCGGCGGTCAACAAGGTGCTGGCGGATTACGACCAGTCCAGCGGACTGCAGACGAGCTTCGACAAGTGGCTCGGCGCCAAGTCGGTCTACAAGTTCTCGCGCGACTACAAGGTCGAACCGATCAAGCCGCAGTAAGCCCAAGGCGGCCGACATGTTCGATCTCTCGTTCCTGCTCGAAGACGGCTATCTGCGCCTGTTGCGGGACGGCATCCTGACCACATTGCGTCTGTTTGTCGTCTCGGGCCTGCTGGCCACCGCCGTTGGCGTTTCACTGGCCACGCTGCGCGCGCTGCCGGTACGCGTGTTCAAGGCGTTCGTCATCGTGGTTGTCGAATACCACCGCAACGTGCCAATGCTGGTGCAGATACTGGTGTGGTATTTCGGCATCCCGCAGTTGCTGCCGGAATCGCTCAAAGTATGGATCAACGCCGGCAACACCGAGTTCTTCTTCGCGGCGATCGCCCTGGCGCTGAACTCAGGCGCGTTCATCTCCGAAGACCTGCGCTCGGGCCTGCGTGCGATCCCGCATACGCAGCAGGAGGCGGCCTGGTCGATCGGGCTGACGCATCTGCAGGCGCTGCGTTACGTGATCCTTCCGCAGGGGATTCGCGTGGCGCTGCCCGCGCTGCTCAACCAGGCGCTATTGCTGTTCAAGAACAGCTCGCTCGCGATGGCCATCGGCGTGCACGAATTGCTCTACCGCACGCGGCAGATCGACAACCTCACCTTCCGCACGTTTGATGTGTTCCTCATCGCCACGCTGCTGTATCTGCTCGGCACGCTCGCGTTGATGTCGCTGTCGGATCGCGTTGCCAAGCGTCGTACGACGCCACTGGGGGTCTGACGCATGCTTGAAATCCTGCATGACTATCTGGCGTTGTTCCTGGTCGGGTCGTGGCCGAACGGGCCGCTGGGCGGCGTAGCGGTGACGCTGGTGCTTTCGGTGCTGGGCTTGGTGATGTCGTTCCCGATTGCAGTGCTGATCGGTCTGGCGCACGTGAGCCCCTGGCGCTGGCTGCGTCGTATTGCCGGTGTTTGGTCTCGCCTGGTGCGCGGCATTCCGCTGCTGATGATCATCTTCTGGGCTTACTTTGCGGTGCCGCTGCTGGTGGGCAAGGAAGTGTCGGCGTTCACCACGGCGGTCTGCGCGATCATCGTCTACGAGAGCGCATTCCTCTCGCAGATTGTGCGCGCGGGGCTCGAGGGCCTGCCGCGCGGGCAGATGGAAGCAGCGCGCTCGAACGGCCTGTCCTGGCTGCAGAGCATGCACTACGTGCAACTGCCGCAAGCGCTGACCAACATGCTGCCGTCGATCGTCAACCAGTTCGTGTCGATCATCAAGGCAACGTCGCTCGCCTATGTGATTGGCGTGCCGGAGCTGACGTACTCGGCGGCGCAGGTCAACACCATCACGCTGACCAAGCCGCTGGAGACCTTCCTCGTGCTGGCTGCCTTCTACTTCGTTCTGTGCTTCGCCATCTCCCGCTTCGCGGGGCAGCTGGAGCGCCGCATTGCCCGCCATCGCGCTGGGCTTGCCTAGGAACAAACCCTTGCCGGAGACCACTTCCCATGCTGGCATTTGAAAACGTCGACAAGTATTACGACGACTACCACGCGCTCAAAGGCATCAACGCCACCATCGAACGCGGTGAAGTCGTTGTGGTGTGCGGGCCCTCGGGCTCGGGCAAATCCACGCTGATCCGCACGGTCACGCGGCTGGAGGGCATCCACGGCGGATGCATCCGCTTTGAAGGACGCGATGTCCATGCGCGCGATGTGCGCGTCAACCAATTGCGTGCGCGCATCGGCTTCGTGTTCCAGAACTTCAACCTGTTCCAGAACCTGTCGGTGCGGCAGAACCTGATCCTCGGGCCGACCAAGGTGCTCGGTCTATCGCGCGACGAAGCGACGGCGCAGGCCGAAGCGCTGCTTGCCAAGGTCGGCCTTGCCCACAAGATCGACGCGATGCCCGAGAACCTCTCGGGCGGCCAGCAGCAGCGCGTGGCCATTGCGCGGGCGCTGGCGATGAAGCCGCCGCTCATGCTGTTTGACGAGCCGACCAGCGCTCTCGATCCCGAGATGGTGCAAGAGGTTCTGCACGTGATGCGCGAGCTGGCAGACGACGGTCTCACTATGATGATCGTCACCCACGAGATGGGCTTCGCGCGCGATGTGTCGAGCCGTGTCTGGTTCATGGACCAGGGCGAGTTGCTGGAGGACTCGCCGCCCGACCAGTTCTTCAGCCGCCCGAAACACGCCCGCGCGCAGCGCTTTCTGCAAGACGTCCTGCGGCCTGCCCCGCGCATTGCCGAACTCGTCGCCTGATACCGACAACGACAACAACGCCACGTAATACAACGCAAGGCGCCCCAATACCTCAGGAGAATCCATCCATGTCTACATCTCTTCCTCTGCAACGCCAAGCGGCAGTCAATGACGCGATTGCCGCCATGAAGGCCGCACTCGCACCCGAAGGTGAAACGCGTCCCGCACTGGCGGACGTACTCGAACAGGTCAAAGGTCTCGCCGCGCGCACGGAGTTCTGGCAGGAAACCGACTTCCCGCCTCCCAGCGACGGCGAGCTGCAAGCCCGCTACCTGATTCACGAAGATGCCGACCAGACCTACGCGCTGTACCTGAACGTCATGCGCCCGGGCAAGAAGATCACGCCGCACAACCACACCACGTGGGCCTGCATCGCCGCCGTGGACGGCACGGAATACAACTACGTCTACCGCCGCACCGATGACCGCACCACGCCCGGCGTCGGCACGCTGGAAATGACCGACACCGTCGTCGTCGAACCCGGTACCGGCATCGCGCTGGCAGCCGAAGACATCCACGCCGTTGAGATCAAGGGCGAGGCTCCCATCCGCCATCTGCACATGTACGGACGCGCGCTCGAAACGCTGACCGAGCGCATCACGTTCGACCTTGCCACTGGTCGCTACCAGACCATGGGCATTGGCGTGAAGACCCGCCGCTAACCGGCCAGCTTCAACCCGAATCGCGTTGCCTGCAATCCGCGCTGCGTGCGCGGAGGGGCGTCGCTCACCCTTTTGATTCGTTTCGCATCGATATGACATCGTTCGTTACCGCCCAGACCCTGAAAGCGTGGCTGCATGACGGCGCCGAGATCGCGCTGTTCGACGTGCGCGAGCACGGCCAGTACGGCGAAGCCCACCTCTTCTACGCCATCCCTCTGCCGTACAGCCGTCTTGAGATCGATGTCCCGCGGCTCGCGCCTCGCCGCGCGGTGCGCATGGTCGTTTATGACGACAACGATGGCGTTGCCGAGCGCGCGGCTGAACGACTGACCGCCATCGGCTACACCAATGTGCACGTGCTGCAAGGCGGCGCACAGGGCTGGACCCACGCAGGCTTCACGCTGTTTGCCGGCGTCAACGTGCCGTCCAAAACCTTCGGTGAACTCGTCGAGATGGCGTACCACACGCCACGCGTCACCGCACGCGAGCTTGCGGCCATGCGCGAGCGCGGCGACGACGTCGTCATCGTCGACGGCCGACCCGTCAGCGAATATCTGAAGATGACGATCCCGTCGTCGATCTGCTGCCCGAACGGCGAGCTGGGGCTGCGCATCCGCGAGCTTGTCCCGGACGCGACCACGCCGATCGTCGTCAACTGCGCGGGGCGCACACGCAGCATCATCGGCGCGCAGACGCTGATCAACCTGGGCATCCCCAACCCGGTGATGGCGCTGGAGAACGGAACGCAAGGCTGGTGCCTGGAAGACCTTCCGCTGGAGCACGGCAGCACGCGCCGTTACCCCGACGTCGTTACGCCCGCTACTGTCAAGGACATGCGCGAGGCCAGTCAGCAACTCGCCGCTCGCTTTGCAGTGCCCGAGGTGGATGCAGCAACAGTCGCACGTTGGGCTGCACACGGTGAGCACAGCGTCTTCCTGTGCGATGTCCGCACGCCCGAGGAATTCGCCAGCGGCAGCCTGCCGGGAGCGCAGCATGCGCCGGGCGGACAGTTGATTCAGGCAACCGATCAGTACGTCGGCGTACGCCATGCCCGCCTCGTGCTCTTCGATGCCGACGGCGTGCGTGCGCCAATCGTTGCGAGCTGGCTGCGGCAACTCGGCCACGATGCCTATGTGCTGCGCGAGGGATTGAACAGCAACGCAAGCCTGCAGGTGGCCCCCACCGCGTTGCCGCAACCGTTACCGGAAATCAGTGCGCAAGCGCTCTCCACCCTGCTTGCGGCCAGTACCGCACAAGTGATCGACTTGCGCTCCAGCATGGCCTTCCGCCGCGCCCACGTGCCTGGCGCCACATGGGCCATTCGTCCGCGCTTGCCGGCCCTGGCCGCTGACCGCGATACCGTGCTGATCGCTGACGACCCGCGCATCGCACAACTCGCCGCAGCAGATTGGATCGCAAACGCACCCCAGACCGCGTCGCGTCTCAAACTCCTCGCCGGAAGCGTCGCCGCGTGGACTGCCGCTGGCTACGTCACCGAAGGTTCCGAGAACGTCCCGCCCGACGCCGATTGCATCGACTATCTCTTCTTCGTGCATGATCGGCATGACGGCAACAAGGCTGCGGCAAGGCAATACCTGGCCTGGGAAACCGGCCTGCTCGCCCAGCTCGACGCGCAGGAGCTTGGCGCCTTCCGCGTGGGCGCCGGTGCCGCGCAGTCATGACGCTCAACCTTTGAGACCCACGCACCATGTCATCGCAGAAAACCGAGCCACGATTGGCAACCCGAGTCGCGACTCGCCTCATCAAGGGCGGCACATCGCCCGCCTTTGAAGGCGGCCGAGCCGTCAACCCGCCCGTCGTGCGCGCCTCCACCGTGCTGTTCGATTCGATGGACGAGATGAACGACGCGCGCCGCCGTCGCGACACCGAACGCATGTTCACCTACGGTGCGCGCGGCAACCCGACGGGCTTTGCGCTGGAAGACGTTGTCGCACAACTCGAAGGCGGCTATCGCACGCGGCTCTTCCCGACTGGCCTGGCCGCCATCTCGATGGTTTTCCTGGCCTTCGCCCGCCCAGGGGATCACGTATTGATTGCCGATTGCGTCTACCAGCCGCTGCGTTATTTCGTCGATACGTTCCTGCGCCCCTGGGGCGTGGAGGTGACGTACTTCTGCGCCGACGGCAACGATGTCGCACAGCAGCTCAAAACGACGACCAAGCTCGTCTACGTGGAATGCCCGGGCTCGCTCGTCTATGAGATGTGCGATCTGCCCGCGCTGGCTGAGATTGCGCATCGCCATGGGGCGCTGGTCATCGCCGACAACACGTGGGGTTCGGGCCTGCAATACCGCCCACTCACACTGGGCGCCGACGTATCGGTCATGGCGGCAACCAAGTACCTGAGCGGCCACTCCGACGTGATGATGGGCACGGTGACCACCACACAGGCGTGCTGGCAAACGCTCGCCACGATGTGCGACGCCCAAGGCGTGGCTGTCAGCCCCGACGATGCCTATCTCGTGCTGCGCGGCACGCGCACGCTGGCCGCGCGCCTCGCCATGCATGAACGTAACGCGCTGGAGATTGCGCATTGGCTTGTGGCGCGCCCGGAAGTGGCACGTGTCTTTTGTCCCGCGCTTCCCGAAGACCCCGGCCACGCATTGTGGCAACGCGACTGCAGCGGCACCAACGGACTCGTCTCGTTCGAATTCGCCCAAGCAGATGCGCAAACCGCTGGGCGCTTCGTCGATGCACTCACGCTGTTTGGCATCGGTGCTTCATGGGGCGGCTTCGAGAGTCTTGCGACGGTCAGCAATGTGGCGGGCACGCGCACCTGCACGGATTGGTCCAGAGCGGGCCCGATCGTGCGCCTGCATATCGGACTGGAAGACCCGCAAGACCTGATCGGCGATCTGGCACAAGCCTTCGCGCGCATCCAGACGTAACGCCACCGGCATGGCCGGACGAAAAAAAAACGCCCCGAAATCTCGGGGCGTCTTCTTGGCAGATCGACTGGCGATCAGACCGCTTCTTCACGCGATGCGCGCTTGCGCTCGTGTTCCTTCAGGTGACGCTTGCGCAGGCGGATGCTCTTCGGCGTGACTTCCACCAGCTCGTCGTCGGCGATGAACTCGACCGCGTATTCCAGCGACATCTGAATCGGCGGCACCAGGCGCACAGCTTCATCGGTACCCGACGCACGCACGTTGGTCAGCTGCTTGCCCTTGATCGGGTTGACGACCAGGTCGTTATCGCGGCTGTGGATGCCGATGATCATGCCCTCGTAAAGAGCATCACCAGGCGACACGAACATACGGCCGCGATCCTGCAGCTTCCACAGCGCGTAGGCCACGGCAGCGCCGTCGTCCTGCGAGATCAGCACGCCGTTGTGGCGCTCGCCCAGGTCGCCTTCCTTGACCGGCGAATAATCGTCGAAGATGTGGCTGATGAGGCCGGTGCCGCGGGTCAGCGTCAGGAATTCACCCTGGAAGCCAATCAGACCGCGGGCCGGAATGCGGTATTCCAGACGCGTACGGCCCTTGCCGTCCGACGCCATGTCGAGCAGTTCGCCCTTGCGGCGGCCCAGCTCTTCCATGACACCGCCCTGGTGGCCGTCTTCCACGTCCACGGTCAGGCGCTCAAACGGCTCGCATTTCACGCCGTCGATTTCCTTGAACACCACGCGCGGGCGCGACACGGCCAGCTCGTAGCCTTCACGGCGCATGTTTTCCACCAGAATCGTCAAGTGCAGTTCACCACGGCCCGACACTTCGAAGATCGTGTCGTCGCCGGTGTCCTTCACGCGCAGGGCCACGTTGGACTTCAGCTCGCGGTCCAGACGGTCGCGCAGTTGGCGGCTCGTCACGAACTTGCCTTCGCGGCCAGCCAGCGGCGAGGTGTTGACGCAGAAGTTCATCGTCAGCGTCGGCTCGTCCACCTTCAGCATCGGCAGCGCTTCCTGGGCGTCCGGCGCACACACGGTGCAACCGATGCCCAGTTCTTCAATACCGTTGATCAGCACGATGTCGCCGGCTTCGGCTTCCTGCACCAGCTCACGCTCCAGGCCGCGGAACTTCAGCACTTGGTTGATACGGCCCTTGATCGGGTTGCCTTCCGGACCGAACTTGACCACCACGTCCTGCAGCGGACGCACACGGCCACGCGTAATGCGGCCCACGCCGATCTTGCCGACGTAGCTTGAGTAGTCCAGCGAGATGATCTGCAGCTGGAACGGACCGTTCGGGTCGTCGTTACGCTGCGGCACCTTGTCGAGAATGGTCTCGAACAGCGGCTTCATGTCGCCTTCGCGCACGTCGTCGGTCAGGCCGGCGTAACCGTTCAAGCCCGAGGCGTACACCACCGGGAAGTCGAGCTGGTCGTCGTTGGCGCCCAGCTTGTCGAACAGGTCGAAGGTCTGGTTGATCACCCACTCCGGACGCGCACCCGGGCGGTCCACCTTGTTGATCACGACGATCGGCTTCAGGCCCAGGGCCAGCGCCTTGCGCGTCACAAAGCGCGTTTGCGGCATCGGGCCTTCCACTGCATCCACCAGCAGCAGCACGCCGTCGACCATCGACAGCACGCGCTCGACCTCGCCGCCGAAGTCGGCGTGCCCCGGCGTATCGACGATGTTGATGTGGGTACCGTTGTATTCGACCGCGCAGTTCTTCGCGAGGATGGTAATGCCGCGTTCTTTTTCGATGTCGTTCGAATCCATCACGCGCTCGGCGATCTGCTCGTTCTCGCGGAACGTGCCGGATTGGCGAAGGAGCTGGTCGACCAGTGTGGTTTTGCCGTGGTCAACGTGGGCAATGATGGCGATGTTGCGAAGCGCGCGCATGGGATGTGAACTCGAAAAGACGTGACACGAGCCCGGGACAGCACCCAAATTCAGCTCGCGGAATAACCTGACATTCTAGCATGCTGCGATGCGCAAGACATGACACTCAGTGAAGAATCGATAAGGGAGCGATGTCTGAGTGATTACTGAATCACTCATTATTTCCTAAACTGGAATCACACATTCAGTACCTTGCTGTTTGCTGCGCCAATTCGTATATTTGTCCGGACAATGATTGTGCATACATAAGATGTCCGAACAGACAAGACCCGCCACCGAAGTTGCTGCCGGAACCCTCTTCCGGGTGGAGGACTACCGCATGTGCGAAAGCGTGGGCTACCTCGTGGGGCGCGCCAAGACGGCGCTGTCCATGGCCATCGAGCAGGAAGTTGCCGCGATGGATGTGACGCATTCCCAGGCCAGTTGCCTGGTGCTTCTCGCCAACGGCCGATGCCAAACCGCCACCGACCTCGGCCGCGAATTGAACACCGACATCGGTTCGCTCACGCGCATGCTCAGCCGCATGGAAAAGCGTGGCCTGATCGAGCGCGTGCGCAGCGAGTCCGACCGCCGCGTCGTGCATCTGGAGGTGACCCAAGCCGGCCGTGACTTGGCCGACCGCATGCCAGCCATCTATACGCACGTGCTGAATCGTTTCTTTGCCGGCTTCACGCCGGGCGACGTCGATACGCTGCGCGAGCTCCTCAAGCGCATTCTCGACAACGGTGCCGCAACGGAGGGGCATCGCGTACGCCCCGCCGGTCACTGACGCTGCTCTGCCTGAATTGCACCCGCAGCACCGAACGCTTTCCGCCCCTCTTGATCGCTTGACCCATCAAACAACATGAACGCCTCGAACTCCGCCCCTCAGGCATTTTCGCCCCTAAGCCGCGCCGGCAGTCCGCGCGCGCAATGGCCGGCGCGCCTGGGCGTGGCGCTTTCCGCCGTGACGCTGGCTGTGCTGGCCGGTTGCGCAAACCTCGGCAATTCGCGCAGCACGCAGACGCTGACAACGCCGGGCCAGTTGGCGAGCGCGCAATCGTTGCCCTCGCAGGGCGGCCAGTGGCCGTCGCAGAACTGGGTCGATCAGTTCAACGATCCGCAACTGCGCGCACTGGTGGACGAGGCCATCAAGGACAACCCGAACCTGCAAGTCGCCTTTGCTCGCGTGCGCGCTTCGCGTGCGATGGCCGATGTGGTGCGCGGCAATCTGTATCCGAGCGTCGGGCTCGATGCCGACATGACACGCCAGCGCCTGTCGGAATACGACATGTTTGAAGGCACGCCGCTCGCTGGCCGGTGGTTCACGGAATCGAAGATCCAGCTTGGCGTGAGCTACGACCTGGATTTCTGGGGCAAGAATCGCTCCGCGCTGGAAGCTGCGCTGTCCGACGACAAATCGATGGAAGCGGAAAGCCAGGCTTCGCGACTGGTGCTGTCGACCACGGTGGCACGCACCTACGCAAAGCTGGCCGCGCTCTACGCGCAGCGCGACGTGGCCGAACGTGCAATCGTGCAGCGCAAGGATTTGACCAACCTCGCAGGCCAACGCTTGCGTGCGGGGCTCGATACGCAAGTTGAAACCACGCAGGCTCGCGCCAACGTGGCCGCCGCGCAGACGGAATTTGAACAGGTCGACGAGCAGATCACGCTGGCACGCAACCAACTGGCCGCGCTGCTGGGCAAGGGCCCGGACCGCGGCCTCGCGATCACGCGCCCGACGCTGCTCGCGCAAGCCACGCCCAAGCTGCCTAACAACCTGACCATCGACCTGATCGGTCGTCGCCCGGATCTCGTGGCCGCACGCTGGCGCGTGGAAGCCGCGTCGAAGGATATCGACGTCGCCAAGGCGGAGTTCCTGCCGGATATCAGCCTGACCGCATTCCTGGGGCTGGCTTCGATTGCGCCGGAAAACCTGCTGCTTGGCGCATCGCGTCAGCTCGGCATCGGTCCGGCGCTCAAGCTCCCGATCTTCCAGGGCGGCAAGCTGCGCGCCAACCTGCGCGGCAAGTACGCCAACTATGACGCCGCTGTCGCGAGCTACAACCAGACGCTAACCGAAGCCCTGCACGACACCGCGGACCAGATCACCACGCTGCACAGCATCGACTCGCAGATCGCCATCCAGCGCACCGCCTTGAGCGAAGCTGAGCGCGCCTACAGCCTCGCCCGCACCCGCTACAGCGCCGGCCTTGGTACACAACTGGTCGTGCTGAACGCGGAGACGACCGTGTTGCAGCAACGCAAGCTCGCGACCGATCTGCAGGCACGCCGACTCGATGCGCAGATGGCCCTCATCAAGGCCCTCGGCGGCGGCTATACGGCAGAAGACCTCCCCGGCATCAAGCCCGAGGCTACCGCATCGCATGGCTGACCTGTACTGAATTGAATTGAACTGAACCGACCGTTCCAACGCATTCTTTCGAGCCAACATCATGAGTGACAACAAGCCCCAAGCCGCTCCGTCCGCAGCCCCCGCGGCAACGCCCACCGGCAACGGCAATACCAATGGAAACCGCAAGCGCATGCTGACCACGCTGGCCGCCGCACTGGTGGTTGCCGGCGTCGGCTACGGCGTCTACTGGGGCCTGTACGGCCGCTGGTTCGAGTCGACCGACGATGCCTACGTGCAAGGCAACGTGGTCCAGGTGACGCCGCAGGTGGCAGGCACCGTGGTCGCCATTCGCGCCGATGACACGCAACTCGTCACCTCCGGCCAGCCCGTGATTGAGCTGGATCGTGCCGATGCGCGCGTCGCGCTGGAGCAGGCTGAAGCCGCGCTCGCGCAGACGGTGCGCCAGGTGCGTACGCTGTACTCGAACACCAGCGCATTCACCGCCACGCTGGCCATGCGCGAGAGCGATCTCGCCAAGGCGAAGGACGACTTGGCCCGCCGCAAGCAGATCGCCGGTACGGGCGCCGTGTCGCAAGAAGAAATCTCGCACGCACAAACCGCTGTGCAGGCTGCCCAATCCGCACTGGAAGCCGCCAAGGAACAACTGCAGGGCAACCGCGTGCTGACCGAACAGACCACGCTGGACCGTCACCCGAACGTGTTGCAGGCTGCCGCCAAGGTCCGCGAGGCTTACCTCGCCTATGCGCGTACCAGCCTGCCGGCATCGGTCACGGGCTACGTGGCCAAGCGTTCGGTGCAGGTCGGCCAGCGCGTCGCGCCGGGCACGCCGCTGATGGCCATCGTGCCTCTGGACCAGCTCTGGGTGGACGCCAATTTCAAGGAAGTCCAGGTGCGCCACATGCGCGTGGGTCAGCCGGTTGAACTGGTGGCCGACGTGTATGGCAGCAGCGTGACGTATCACGGCAAGGTGGTGGGTTTCTCGGCGGGTACGGGCTCGGCGTTCTCGCTGCTGCCGGCACAGAACGCTACTGGCAACTGGATCAAGGTGGTGCAACGCCTGCCGGTGCGCGTGTCGCTCGACCCGAAGGAACTGAAGGACCATCCGCTGCGCGTGGGCCTGTCGATGGAAGCCAAGGTCGACATCCATGACGAAGGTGGTCAAAGCCTGGCCACCGCGCCGACGGCTTCGCCGCTGCAAACGACGGTGTACGACCAGGCCGGAAAAGACGCCGACCAGGTCATTGCCAGCATCATCACCGCCAACGCCGGCCGCGGCGGCGCTAATGCACCGGCCGCCACCAACGTGCCGGCTGCAACGAGTCCGCGCGCTTCGCAACCCGCACCCAAGGTCTGACGCATGGCAACCGCCGCGCCCAAGCCGCTGCAGCCACTGACTGGCGCCAAACTGGCGATCGGTACGGTCGCGCTGTCGCTGGCCACCTTCATGAACGTGCTGGATTCGTCCATCGCCAACGTGTCGATCCCGGCAATTTCGGGCGACCTGGGCGTGGCCCCGAACCAGGGCACGTGGGTCATCACCTCGTTTGCGGTTGCCAACGCCATCTCGGTGCCGCTCACGGGGTGGCTGACGCAGCGTTTCGGGCAGGTGCGCCTGTTCGTCACGTCCATTCTGCTGTTCGTACTGTCGTCGTGGGCGTGCGGACTGGCGCCCAATATGGGCATGCTGATCGCCGCCCGGATCATCCAGGGCGCTGTGGCAGGCCCGATGATTCCACTGTCGCAATCGCTGCTGCTGTCGACATATCCGCCCGCCAAAAGCTCGATGGCATTGGCGCTATGGGGCATGACCACGCTGGTCGCGCCGATCATGGGGCCGATCTTCGGCGGCTGGATCTCAGACAATATGAGCTGGCCGTGGATCTTCTACATCAACATCCCGGTGGGCATCCTGGCTGCGTACGCAACGTGGGTCATCTACAGGGACCGTGAATCGCCGACACGCTTGCTGCCGATCGACAAGATCGGCCTGGCGCTATTGATCCTGTGGGTGGGCTCGCTTCAGTTGATGCTCGATCGCGGCAAAGAACTCGACTGGTTCAATTCGACCGAGGTTGTGGTGCTGACGGTCGTTGCCATCGTGGGCTTCGCGTTCTTCCTGGTGTGGGAGCTGACCGAAGATCACCCCGTGGTGGACCTGACGCTGTTCAAGGGCCGCAACTTCAGCGCGGGGGTCGTTGCCATCTCGGTGGCGTACGGACTGTTCTTCGGCAACCTGGTGATCCTGCCGCTATGGCTGCAGACCATCGTGGGCTACACCGCCACGGATGCGGGCCTGATCATGGCGCCGGTGGGTATCTTCGCCATCATCCTGTCGCCCGTGATCGGCAAGAACCTGCCGAAGATGGATGCACGCTGGGTGGCGACCACGGCGTTCGTTACCTTCGCGCTGGTGTTCTGGATGCGCTCGCGCTTCACCGTGCAAGTGGACACGTGGACGCTGATGATTCCCACGCTGATCCAGGGCGCTGCCATGGCGATGTTCTTCATCCCGCTCACATCGATCATCCTGTCGGGCCTGCGGCCCGAGCGGATTCCGGCGGCCTCGGGTCTGTCGAACTTCGTGCGGATCATGTTCGGCGGCATCGGTGCATCGATCTCGACCACGGTGTGGGACAACCGCTCTGCCCTCCACCACGCGCAGCTTGTCGAGCACGTGAATCCTTACAACCCTGCCTATGCGTCGTCGATCAACCAGTACACGCAACTGGGCATGCCCAACCTGCAGGCCAATGGCGTGATCGAACGCGTGATCTCGCAGCAAGCCGCAATGTTGGGCGCCAACGATATCTTCTGGATTTCTGCGGTGCTGTTTATCGTGCTGATCGTCTTCATCTGGCTGACCAAGCCGGCGAAGTCGGCGGCCGGTGCTGAAGCGGCAGCTGGCGCGCACTGATCCAACATCGAGCAAACAAAAAAGCCACGCGTAGCTGCGTGGCTTTTTTGTTTGCCGGTCGATCGGCTTAAAGATGCACGAGCCGCCCCGGTCGCAGCACACCATCTTGCCAAGCAGCCACTCCGAGCAGCGACGCCGCGGCGCCCGCCTCTATCGTCTCACGCACGCCGTACACGCGTACCTGATCTGCGTTCGGCAACGCCAATCGCAACGGCAAGCGCTGACCATGCAGGAAGCGGCGGCTCTCTTCCGCATCCAACTCCACACGCGGCAGCGTCTGCAACAGCGCATCGACTGGCGCCAGCAATGCGGCGCGGGCATCGTCAGGGGCTGCATCCAGCGATTCGAGCGTCACGGCGCCGTTCAGTGTCAGGTTGCCGACCTGCGTGCGACGCAGCGCAACCAGATGCCCGCCGCAGCCCAGCGCCTCGCCAATGTCTTCACCCAACGTGCGGATGTACGTTCCCTTGCTGCATGACACGCGCAACGTGATCGTCGGCTCCGTCGACTCTAGATCCGTCGCCAGCACATCGATCGCGTGAATCGTTACCCGCCGCGCAGCGCGTTCCACGGTCTGACCCGCACGCGCGTACTCGTACAAGGGCTTGCCGTCCTTCTTCAGCGCAGAGTGCATCGGCGGCACCTGGTCGATCTCGCCGACAAAGCGCGCGATGGCTGCCTGCAGTTGCTCGGGCGTGACCGATACCGGGCGCTCGTTCAACACCTCGCCTTCCGCGTCTGCGGTACTCGTCTTGATACCAAGACGCACGACGGTTTCGTACGTCTTGTCTGCATCGAGCAAATCCTGCGAGAACTTGGTCGCCTCACCAAAGCACAGCGGCAGCAAGCCCGTAGCCAGCGGATCGAGCGTGCCGGTATGCCCCGCCTTCTTTGCCCACAGCAGGCGCTTAGCGCGAATCAGCGCATCGTTGCTCGACCAGCCGATCGGCTTGTCCAGCAGCAGCACGCCATGCACATCGCGGCGCGGTGGCTTTTGTGGCGCGGGCACATGTTGCTCGGCCATTTCAATCGTCTTTGGCACGCGTGGCGTTGGCCTCATCGATCAGACGCGACATCTCGATACCGCGCTCGACCGAACCATCAAAGTGGAAATGCAGCGTCGGCACCGTGTGGATGTGCAGGCGCTTGAACAACAGTGAATGCAGGTAGCCCGCCTTCTCGTTCAGAATGGCGCCGGCAACTTCCGGCTCAGCACCTAGCACCGTAAAGTAGATTTTGGCGTGCGCGTAGTCAGGCGTGAGCGTCACGGATTGCAGCGTCACCAGGCCCATCGCCGGGTTCTTGATTTCGCGCTGGATCAATTCGGCCAGATCACGCTGGATCTGATCGGCGATGCGCACGTTGCGGCCAGCGGCCGATCCCGATTTCTTCGGCATAGTGTGTTCCTCACATGGGCGCCGCCAGCACACGCCGGCGCGGCCCAAAAAGACAAAACGGTGGCGCGGGACGCGCCCGGGCCACCGTCGCAAAGTCGAGCCGGACACCGAAGCGTCCGGCTAACGTATTACAGCGTACGCGCCACCTCGGTGATCTCGTAGACCTCGAGTTGATCGCCTTCTTGAACGTCGTTGAAGTTCTTGATCGACAGGCCGCACTCGAAGCCTTGCTTCACTTCCTTCACATCGTCCTTGAAGCGCTTGAGTGAATCGAGTTCGCCCGAGAAGATAACCACGTTCGCACGCAGCACCCGCACCAACGAATTGCGCTTGACGAAACCGTCCAGCACCATACAGCCGGCGACGGCGCCAACCTTCGGCACGTGGAAGACTTGGCGTACCTCGACAAGGCCCGTCGTCTCTTCGCGCTTTTCCGGCGAGAGCATGCCCGACATCGCCGCCTTCACCTCATCCACAGCGTCATAGATGATGTTGTAGTAGCGGATGTCGATGCCCTGATGCTCGGCCAGCTTACGTGCGCCCGCATCGGCCCGCGTATTGAAGCCGATGATGACGGCCTTCGACGCGGTTGCCAGGTTGACGTCCGACTCGGTGATGCCACCCACGGCGGCGTGCACAACTTGTACGCGCACTTCGTCGGTCGACAGTTTCTGCAGCGAGTGCACCAATGCTTCCTGCGAACCCTGAACGTCTGCCTTGATGATCAGCGGCAGCGACTTCACATCGCCTTCGCTCATCTGTTCCAGCATGTTTTCCAGCTTGGCAGCCTGTTGGCGCGCCAGCTTCACGTCACGGAACTTGCCTTGGCGGAACAGCGCGATTTCGCGTGCCTTGCGCTCGTCCGGCAGCACCAGCACTTCTTCGCCGGCGCCCGGCACTTCCGACAGACCCTGGATTTCCACCGGGATCGACGGGCCAGCTTCCTTGGCCGGCTTGCCGTTTTCGTCCAGCATGGCGCGCACGCGACCATAGGCCGTGCCCGCGAGCACCACGTCGCCGCGCTTGAGCGTACCGCTCTGCACGAGCACCGTAGCGATCGGACCCTTGCCCTTGTCCAACTGCGCTTCCACCACCAGGCCCTTGGCCGGCGCATTGACCGGCGCCTTCAGTTCCAGCACTTCGGCCTGCAGCAGCACGTTTTCGAGCAGGCTGTCGATACCTTCGCCAGTCTTGGCGGACACCGGCACGAACGGCACATCGCCACCGTACTCTTCCGGAATCACGCTCTCAGCCACCAGCTCCTGCTTGACGCGGTCGGGGTTGGCTTCGGGCTTGTCGACCTTGGTGATCGCCACCACGATGGGCACCTTGGCCGCCTTCGCATGGGCGATGGCTTCCTTCGTCTGCGGCATGACGCCGTCGTCGGCAGCCACCACCAGAATCACGATGTCGGTTGCCTTGGCACCACGTGCACGCATAGCCGTGAAGGCCTCGTGACCCGGGGTGTCCAGGAAGGTGATGACGCCGCGATCGGTTTCGACGTGATATGCGCCGATGTGCTGCGTGATGCCGCCGGCTTCGCCTGCCGCAACCTTGGCACGACGGATGTAGTCCAGCAGCGAGGTCTTGCCGTGGTCAACGTGACCCATGACGGTCACGACCGGCGGACGGGTTTCTGCCTCGGCATTCGTCGGTTCTTCCACGCCGCCAATCAGCAGCGCTTCCGGATCATCCAGCTTGGCCGCGACCGCCTGGTGGCCCATTTCTTCGACCACGATCATCGCGGTCTCCTGGTCCAGCACCTGGTTGATCGTGACCATCTGGCCAAGCTTCATCATCTGCTTGATGACTTCGGCGGCCTTGACTGACATCTTGTGCGCCAGATCGGCCACAGAGATGGTTTCCGGCACATGCACTTCACGCACGACCGGCTCGGTTGGTGCCTGGAAGGCATTGCGGTTGTCGTCGCCATGGCGGTTGCGGCCGCCCTTGGAGCCGGAGCGCCAACCGTCGGCACCGCCGCCGGTGTCGCCGCGCGTCTTCAGGCCACCACGCTTGCCACCACGGTTGTCGTCTTGCCAACCCGACTTGCCACGACCGCCCTTCTTGTCACCCGTAGGCGAACTCGGTGCAGCAGCGGCAGGTGCCGGAGCAGCCGGCTTCTTGGCAGCCGCAGCCGGGCGTGCTTCGCCAGCCGGCTTGACCGGCTTGTGCAGCGTGCCCAACTGCTCGGCCTTCTTGACCTCTTCAGCCTTACGCTCGGCGGGCGTCTTCAGCACGCGAGCCGGGGCGCTCATCATCTCGCGGATGGCGCGGGCTTCGGCTTCAGCAGCTTCGCGACGCTTGCGAGCGGCGTCTTCCTCGGCCTTGATCTTGTCGGCAGCAACGCGCGCTTCGTCAGCAGCCTTCTGCGCGGCTTCGCGCTCGGTTGCCAGACGTGCGGCGTCTTCCTCGGCCTTGCGGCGCGGGGCTTCGTCCGACGCTTCAGCGGCAGCGCGGGCTGCAACGGCTTCTTCTTCCGCCTTCTTGGCAGCAAGTTCAGCCTGGCGTTTCTGCTCGGCTTCCGCTGCTTCCTGGCGGGCGCGACGCTCAGCCTCCTCGCGCTCCATCGCTTCCTGGCGCGCCTTCAGCTCGGCTTCCTGCCGGGCTAGCAATTCGGCCTGGCGGCGCTGTTCTTCCTCGCGACGCGCAACTTCCTCGGCATCGACCACCGGTGCAGCTTCTGCGGCCTCCGATTCAGCCTGTGCCGCGTTCGGCTCATCACGCTTGACCAGCACGCGCTTCTTCTTAACTTCCACTTGCACGGTACGCGTCTTGCCGGTGGCATCCGCTTGGCGGATTTCGCTGGTTTCGCGTTTGGTGATCGTGATCTTCTTGCGCGCGCCATCCTCGGCGCTGCCGTGTGCTCGCTTGAGATAGTCGAGCAGTCGGGTCTTGTCCGATTCGGTGATGACGTCTTCCGGCGTCGCCTTTTGCACGCCCGCGGCTTGCAATTGTTCCAGCAGCGCTGATGCGCTACGGTTCAATTCGCCAGCGAGTTGGGCAACTGTTGTGCTTGCCATTCAAACCCTTTCGATGCTTGGTTTCAGTGAGAATTGCGATAAACGATCAACGCTTATGCGACTCACGAAAACCAGTGTTCACGCGCCTTCATGATCAGCGCCTTGGCTTGTTCTTCGTCGACGCCGGTCATCTCGACCAATTCGTCCACGGCCAGCTCGGCCAAGTCGTCACGCGTCTGGATGTTCCCCTCGGCCAGCTTGCCGATCAGCTCCGGGGTCAGCCCCTCGAGGTCGCGCAGGTCTTGCGATACCTTCTCGACCTTTTCTTCCTTCGCCAGCTCCATCGTCAACAGCACGTCCCGAGCGCGGTTGCGCAGCTCGTTGACGGTGTCTTCGTCGAACGCTTCGATTTCCATCATTTCCTGCAGCGGCACGTAAGCCACTTCCTCGAGCGAGCTGAAGCCCTCTTCGATCAGGATGTCGGCAACCTCTTCGTCCACGTCCAGCTTCGCCATGAACAACTGGCGAACGACTGAGCTTTCTTCTGCCTGCTTCTGCGCAGACTCTGCCGGCGTCATGATGTTGATCTGCCAGCCGGTCAACTCCGACGCCAAGCGAACATTCTGGCCGCTACGGCCGATGGCCACGGCGAGGTTTTCCTCGTCGACCACCACGTCCATGCTGTGCTTTTCCTCGTCCACGACGATGGACTGCACTTGCGCCGGCGCCAGCGCACCGATCACAAACTGCGCCGGGTCTTCCGACCACAGCACGATGTCCACAGCCTCGCCGCCAACTTCGTTACGCACAGCCGTCACGCGGGTGCCGCGCACGCCAACGCAGGTGCCAATCGGGTCAATACGCTTGTCGTGCGCAACGACCGCGATTTTCGCACGCACGCCAGGATCGCGCGCGGCGGCCTTGATCTCCAACAGGCCCTGTTCCATTTCCGGCACTTCGTTTTCGAAGAGCTTGATCAGGAACTCTGGGCAGGTGCGCGAAAGCTCGATCTGCGGGCCGCGTGCGGTGCGGTCGACATTCAAGATGTACGCGCGGACGCGGTCGCCCGTGCGCAAATTTTCCTTCGGGATCATCTGGTCGCGGGCCAGCAGCGCCTCGACGCGGCCGGTTTCAACGATCAGGCCCTTCTTGTCGGCGCGCTTGATCGTGCCGGTCATGACCTTCTCGCCACGATCCAGGTAATCGTTCAGGATCTGCTCCCGCTCGGCATCGCGAATGCGTTGCAGGATCACCTGCTTGGCAGCCTGCGCGCCAATGCGGCCGAACTCGACCGACTCGATCTGCTCTTCGACGAAGTCGTCGACATCGAGGTCAGGATTTTGCTCCTTGGCTTCGAACAGCAGAATCTGCTTGTCCGGTTCCTGCAGGCCTGCATCGTCGGGAACGACGAGCCAGCGACGGAAGGTTTCGTGTTCGCCCGACTCACGGTCGATCGCCACGCGCACATCCACGTCTTCTTCAAAGCGCTTCTTGGTCGCGGAAGCCAATGCGGCCTCCAACGCCCCGAACACCACATCCTTGTCGACGTTTTTTTCGCGCGCAAGCGCATCGACGAGCAACAGAACTTCGCGGCTCATTGCTTGTTCCCTTTGTTTCGATTTCCTTTGAAGTCCAGCACAGGCACCAGCCGGGCGCGGTCGAGTTCCGACAGCGTGAATTCCAGCAGCGCGGGGCCTTCCTTGCCCTCAAACTCAAGGCCGATTCGTTCCTGGCCTGGCTCGCCCGTCGGAGCCTGAATGATTCCCGTGAAATTCTTTTGCCCGCCCACCGGCAGACGCAACGTCACCTTGACCTCAAGGCCGGCGAAGCGCGTGAAGTCGGCAAGCGTGCGCAGCGGGCGGTCCAGCCCGGGCGACGACACTTCCAACCGTTCGTAGTTGACGCTTTCAACTTCGAACACGCGCGTGAGCTGATGGCTCACTTTTTCGCAATCTTCAATGACGATGCCGTTCTCTGCCTGATCGATATACACGCGCAGCAGCCCGGCGGGCGCGCGCTCCACTTCCACCAGCTCGTAACCCATGGCGGTGAGGGTTTTCTCAATCAGATCAGTCAAATGCACGTTTTTCCTGAAGAATTTCCCGGTATGACCAACCTGCGGAAGCAAAAAAAAATGGGCGCAACGCCCATATCATTCGCCCATCTTCTGCAGGATGACTTTTGATTAGACTCTTATTGTAATACGTTTCGAGGCAAAACGCAAAAATTGCCTAGAAGCCGCCACAAAATGGGGCGTTGCGACGAACGCCGCACACAACACCCGCATTTTTAACGCTTACCGCCGCGTTTGCTACCACCGCGCGGCGCCTTATTGCCACTCGGGACACCACCACCACTCTTTCCGGGGCGCTTGCTGCCGGGCGCGCGATTGCCATCACGCATACCACCGCCGCCGGCCGCGCCGCCGCGGCCATTCGGGCGCTCACCCATACGGGTGCGCGCTGTCAGCGTGGTGGGACCGCCCACATTGATGTAGCCCATGGACGTTTGCATCGGATCGGGCTGACGCGGGCTCGACGGACGGCGCTGCGCGGGTTGCGCGCGATTACCGTTCTCAACGCCCATACCGCGCGACTGGAAGTTGGCTTCCCCCGCAAAACCGGACGACATCGGCCCCATCAACACCGGCGCGGGCCCACGGCGACGATTGCCCTGGCGGTCTTGCCCACCGCCAGAACTGGCCGTCGGCACCTTCATGCCCAGCGTGCCCATCAGCGTACGCACATCGTCGGCCGACACTTCCTGCCAGCGCCCTCGCTTAAGCCCGCGTGGCAATACGAAGCTGCCATAGCGCGTACGGATCAGGCGCGACACGGTCAGGTTGACCGCTTCGAACATGCGCCGCACTTCGCGGTTACGCCCCTCGGTCAGGGCGACGTGGTACCAGTGGTTGACACCTTCGCCGCCGCCATCGACGCAGCGCAGGAAGTTGGCTTCGCCATCCTGAAGCGGGATGCCGTGCAAGAGCTTCTGACGGTCAGTTTCGGCCAGCTCACCCAGCGTACGCACCGCGTATTCACGCTCAACGCCATAGCGCGGGTGCATGAACCGGTTGGCGATGTCGCCGGAGGTCGTGAAAATCAGCAGGCCCTCGGTATTGAAGTCGAGGCGGCCGACTGCAACCCACTTGCCCGTCTTCATGCGTGGCAACGCGTCGAACACGGTCGGACGGCCTTCCGGATCGGACTGGCTCACGATTTCACCGGCCGGCTTGTGATACAGCAGCACGCGCGGCGGCTTGTTCGGCAGCTTGCGTTGGATCAGCTTGCCATTCACGCGCACCTGATCGGTCGCGAGAATGCGTTGGCCGATGTGGGCCGGCAGGCCGTTCACGGAGACGCGACCTTGCAGGATCAGGTCTTCCATGTCGCGGCGCGAGCCAAGCCCGGCATCAGCCAGGATTTTGTGCAGTTTGGGAGCGTCGTCGTCGGAGGTCAGTTCGCGCACCTTGGGGGGCTGCGATGCACCTCCAGCGTCAACCTCCGAATCGTACGCGCCGGAAATCACGTATTGGAAGACGTCTTCGGAGCCCTTACCGCTCTTCAGCCCCTTGCCCCCTCGATTCTGGGTCTGGCCGCCAGCCTTGCCCTGCGGTTTGCCATTGCGGTTCGGCTGCTTGCCACGACCGCCGGCATTCTTGTCGCCAGCGCCTTCCGTACGTTCGCTGCGCTCGGCGCGTTCCGCCGGTTGGCCTTCGCCTTGACGGCGACGGTTCTTGCCGAAACGGCCGCGCGGACCACGTCGCTCCCCCTGGCTTTCTGCTGGCGCCTGTTCTGCCGGAGCAGCACCTTCTGCGGCAACGGTCGCCGGCTCACCAGCCGCCTCTTTCGGCTTGCGTGCCCGTGGCGCGCGGCTCTTGCGCGGTTGCGCAGGCTGGCCGGCGTCCGCACTACCCGCCTCAGCAGCTTCCCCCTCAGGGCGGCCGTCCTGCTGCTGGCGGCGCGAAGCCACAAGGTTGCGCAAGCCTCGGCGCAATCCCTTGCGACGAGGCGCGGCCTCAGTCCCATCACCGCCGTCTTGTCGCGGCGGCTGAGCGTCGGCGTCGGCCGGCATACGTGTATCCATGGAGTCTGACTGGGTGCTCACAACGTCTTCAAAAAAATCTAGGGGTTCAGACCATGCACCGACTGTGCGGCGGGCATGGCGTCACGAATGTTCATTGGCGGGAGCCGCAGGCGGCTCGATCGGTGTTTTGTACTCGTCTTCAGTTGCAACCTCGATCGCATTCACTGTTTGCGACTCGGTTTCCAGCGCTGGCTCGCCACCCGCCGCAACCTCAACGGGCTGCGCTGGCGTTTCAGCAATTGCCTCGACGGAAGCCTCGGCAACGGGCGATCCGGCAGAGTCCTCCGCCGAAGCCGCTACGCTCTCAGCACCTTCCGGCGCGTCGTTGACCATCGCCGTCAGCTCTTCCACCGCAATTGCACCGCCCTCGAATTCGATGGCGCCCTGCTCCAGCAGGCTCGCCTGCGCCTGGGCGCGGGCATCTTCAAGCGGCGGCAGTTCGTCCAGCGAACGCAAGCCAAGGTCGTCGAGAAACTGCTTGGTCGTCGCATACAGCGCAGGGCGACCTGGCACGTCGCGATGACCGATGACCTCGATCCAGCCGCGGTCTTCAATCTGCTTGATGACCTGCGTGTTGACCGTCACACCGCGAATGTCTTCGATATCACCGCGGGTGACCGGCTGGCGATAAGCGATGATCGCCAGCGTTTCCATCACGGCGCGCGAATACTTTGGCGGCTTTTCCGGATGCAGGCGATCGAGATACACGCGCATTTCCGGGCGGCTCTGCAGGCGCCAGCCCGAGGCCAGCGCGACCAGTTCGACACCGCGATTCAACCAGTCCTGGCGCAGCTCTTCGAGCAGCACACGGATGGTGTCTGCGGAAACATCTTCGTCGAAGAGCTTGCGCAAGTCATTGACTCGCAACGGGTCCTGCGCGCAGATCAGCGCGGTTTCGAGGACGATCTTCGCCTCTTGGGTATTCATCGGGTTGAGCGGCTCGTCATTGCTCGCGCGCGGCCAGTCGCCGTCACGCTTGAGGTTTGTCGTCCCGCCGCGAAGCACGCGGCATTTCTGAATGCTGTTGCCCGTCCGGGCCCGGCACGCGAAGGCCAATTAATTCAATTGGACTCTGCACCAAAACGCAGTGGCTGTGCCCGTAAAGTAGGGCCGGAGGAGCGAGTTGATCCGGTGCCGGTCAGGCACCACAAGGGCAATTTCTTCCGCCGCCATGGGAACGGATACTGCACCGGACGACTACCAAGAAGAACGGCAGCCTGCCCGAATCGACTGTCCAGGGTGACTCTACCGCTGGATGGCATCGCTTGGCGCCGCGCTTGGGATTGTTGATTTGCGCGGGTGGCGAATCGAATTGTTGTCGATTGTAGGGCAATTTCCAGCGACGCCGCAACCGGGAAGATGCCCTAGCCACCCATCCCAGGCCGGATGGCAATTTCCGCGCGCCTTAAACACCTACAGCACTAGACAGAATCCGTGTGCGTTAAGCATCTCTGGCAACCAGATTGCGTGAACCAGCCCCCAGACCCCAAATCCGGCGATGGCGATGCCGGCCGCGCCCCGCGCCCATCGCTGGCGCGACAGTCCGCGCAGCCACCCAGCCAGACCAGACATCATCAGCAGGTTGGGCAGCGTACCGGCACCAAAAGCGAGCATGACCACGGCCCCGGAGGCGGCGTTGCCCGCCAACAACGCCACAGCCAATGCGCCGTAGACCATGCCACACGGCACCAGCCCCCAGGCCATGCCAGTGAGATAGCGGCGTAGTAACGGCGGCTGACGTTGCAGCCGACTTCCCAGCGTGGCGGCCCCTCGAGACAGGCCACCTGCCACGCGGCCAAGCAAGCGCTCAAGCCACACACTGCGCCACGCATCCCCAGCGGAACGAACAAGCAGCAAAACCCCGTAGGCGACCAGCAATGCGCTAGCGAAGGCAAACAAGCCGCGTTGAATCGGCAGCCATTGCTGGCGCCAGACGGTCGCGCCCATCGCGCCCATGATTGCGCCCAGCAACGCATAGGTGGTCAGCCGGCCGGCATGCATGACGATCTGCTCAAACCATAGCCGGCGGCGGGACACGATCCGCACCGCCACAGCTCCACGCTCGGCCGCGAGTGCGATACCGCTGCACATCGCCAGACAATGCACACCACCGAGCAATGCAATCAGGAAAACGCTCAGAAGCGCTGCGGCACTCATCTTTCTGACGCTCTCTTGATATGGACCAAGGTTTTCGTTTTACTGTTGCGAACTAAGCGTAATCGACGCCTTTTGCCGCATCGGAAATGTCCGAGGACAAGAAGGTCGCCGTTATAATAAGCTGCAGCAGCATCACAAGAATTACTCATTTCACTTTCCCGAAATTCAGTCGCCCCCACCCGTGCTCACTCGAATTGCACTTACCGATCAAGCCTCGCGTTGCTCCACCTGCGTACTAGGGCAAATCTGCCTGCCGGTGGGAATGAACTCGGACGACGTGCGCAAGATGGACGATTTGGTCAGCGAGCGCATCCGAATTAAGAAGGGGCAATCGCTCTATTCCTTGGGTGAGCCGCTGGAAGCGGTTTATGGCATTCGTTTCGGCACGCTCAAAACCCATCTGACGCTTGAAGACGGTCGACACCAGATCACGGGGTTCCACCTGCCGGGTGAAATCGTCGGGCTCGATGGCATTGGCGACATGCGCCACGTGTCGGACGCCACCGCGCTCGAAGATACCGAAGTCTGCGTGGTGCGCTACGACGAGTTGCAGCACCTTTCGCGCCGGCTGCCTTCGCTGCAGCATCAGTTCCTGCGCATCATGAGCAAGGAGATTTCGCAGGATCATCTGATGCTGCTCACGCTGGGCTCCATGCGTGCGGAGGAGCGTCTCGCAGCGTTCCTACTAAACCTCTCGAAGCGTTCGGCCCAGCGTGGATATTCGTCGACCGAGTTTGTCCTGCGGATGAGCCGCGAAGAACTCGGCAGCTATCTTGGCCTGAAGCTCGAAACGGTCAGCCGCCTGTTCTCGCGCTTTGCCGAAGCGGGTCTCATCCAGATCCGCCAACGCCACGTCAAGCTGATCGACCTGGCCGGCCTGCGCCAGGTCATGAGCGGTCAGGCGGCCTAAGCTGCCCTCCATGTCGCTCGCTCAGACGAGCGGGTGTTCATGCGCTTCCAGCTTGCCAATGCCCGGTGACACATAGAGCGTCAGCGCGCTCGACAATCCGCACAACAACCAGAACACAAAGAACGACACGGTGTAGACCGCTTGGGTCGACACCGTGATCTGCTCGCCGAAAAAACGCAGGTCTGCGGGGTCGACCACCGCGAAGACCACCAGCTCAGCCAGCGCGGCCGACAGAAATGCCGGCCACAGAATCCACATCAGCAATCGACGCTTCATCGGGCCTCCGTGTGAATGGCATGCGCCGGCGTCACGACCGTCTTTTCAACGACCAAACCGCGCCGCACGACGTTGTCATGAATAACAGCATCGGGATGCGACACCGCCAGCCAGATTGTGACGCCGCAGCCGACCATGGCGACGAACGGCCCTGCCATCAGCAGCCACGGCCAGGGCTCGCGCCACCAAGGACGGGCCTGTGCGGAAGATTGCGTTGCGTGCATCGTTGCCTCCTGTTGGGGATGCCGCATCAGCGCGGCACGATGAAGCTCGACGGTTCGCGCAGTACGAGGCTGTCGCTACCGCTGTCTGCATGGATGACGAAACGGATTTTGTGCGAGCCGGGGGCGGCATCGTCGGCCGGCCGGCGTACGCGCACTGGCAGCAGTCGGTTAGCCGCCGGCGGCAGTTCCAATGTGGTCGACTCGCCGCGACCGCCTTCCACGTCCAGTTCCGGCATGCCCTCTGCGGTGATGGTCACGCGCATGGGGTGCTCGGAGGCGTTCATCAGTTGCAGGCGATAAACGTTCTCGATCTTGCCGCCGTCCACTTCACGCGCCAGTGCACCACGATCACGAATGACGTCAACCTTGAGTGGCTGCCGCATGGCCAACGCCACGATGAACCCGGTGAAGAGCACCAGCATGATCCCGGTATAGATCAGCACACGCGGACGCAGCAGATGTCGCCGGGCTTCCTTCGGGCTGAGCCGATCAAGCATCGCGCGTTCTGACGTGTAGCGAATCAGACCGCGCGGGTAGCGCATCTTGTCCATGACCTGGTCACAGGCGTCAATGCAAGCACCGCAACCGATGCATTCGTATTGCAGCCCTTGACGGATGTCGATGCCGGTCGGGCACACCTGCACGCAGATGCTGCAGTCGACGCAAGCACCCAGACCCTGAGCTTCGAAATCGGCGTTGCGCGAACGGCTGCCGCGCGGCTCGCCGCGCTGGGTGTCGTAAGTCACAACATAGGTATCGGGATCGACCATCACGCTCTGGAAACGAGCGTAGGGACACATGTACCGACAGACTTGCTCGCGCATGAAACCGGCGTTGCCCCACGTCGCAAATGCGTAGAACAGCATCCAGAATGTCTGCCAAGGACCGAGCGACAGCGTCCAGGTCTCCATGCCCAGATCGCGGATTGGCGTGAAGAAGCCCACAAAGGTGAAGCCTGTCCACAGGGCGATGAGGATCCAAGCCGAATGCTTTGCGGCCTTCAGGCGGAATTTGCGCAGACTCCAACGCTCACCGTCGAGGCGGATGCGCGCGAAGCGATCTCCTTCGATGTGCCGCTCGATCCACATGAAAATCTCGGTGTAGACCGTCTGCGGACAGGCATAGCCGCAAAAGAGCCGCCCCGCCACCGCCGTAAATAGAAACAGCGCCAGCGCCGACAGCACCAGCAGCAACGTCAGATAGATGACATCCTGCGGCCACAACACGAGGCCAAAGAGGTAGAACTTGCGTGCGCCCAAGTCGAATAGCACTGCTTGGCGACCGTTCCACTGGAACCACGGCAAGCCATAAAAGATGGCTTGCGTGGCCAGCACCAGCCAGACGCGCCAACGCGCAAAGGCGCCGGTCACGGCGCGTGGATAAATCTTGCGCCGGACCTCATAGAGCATCTGCTCGGTGGGTGCGTCTTCGGCGCCCGCCGCCGCAGTGGCGGGCGTCATCGGGCGCCAGGCTGGTTCTTTGTCGCTCATTGCGCGTGACTCGTATTGCTATTCGACAGACCCCATACATAGGCCGCCAGCATGCGGATCTTCTCCGGCGAGAGCAGGTTCTCGTGCGCCGGCATCGTGTTGTCACGACCCTTGAGAATGGTCTCGACGATGGTTGCTTCCGAACTGCCGTACAGCCAGACGCGGTCGGTCAGGTTAGGTGCGCCAAGTGTCTGATTGCCCTTGCCGCTTGCCGTGTGGCAGGCCGCGCAGACCGACTTGAACGTCGGTTCACCACGCGCTGCCTTGATCGGGTCGTAAGACAGGCCCGACAGCGAGCGCACGTAGTTGGCCACGTTGACAGCCTGGTTGCCATCCACCACAGCAGCCAGCGATGGCATGACACCGTGACGCCCCTTGGTGATGGTGGTCAGGATCGTCTCGGGCTCGCCGCCGTACAGCCAGTCGCTGTCGGTCAGGTTCGGGAAGCCCTTCGAGCCGCCGGCGTCGGAGCCGTGGCACTGCGCGCAGTTGTTCAGGAACAGGCGCTGGCCGATCTCATGGGCCTGCGGGTCGGCGGCGATCTGCTTGATGTCCATGCTGGCATAACGCTCATAGACCGGACGGACCTGTGCATCGGCTGCAGCGCGCTGCGCGGCCAATTCGCCCCGTGTCGAGAAACCGAGGGCGCCGCCGTATGAACCCAACCCCGGGTAGAGGATCAGGTACCCCAACGCAAAGATGCACGACAGCAGGAACATCCACATCCACCAGCGTGGCAGCGGGTTGTTCAGTTCGCGCAGGTCGCCGTCCCATACATGGCCGGTGTCCTCGCCCGCGCTATGACCGGGCGCAATCTGAATGCGCCGCTGCGAAAACAGCAACCAGACACACCACACGATGCCGACCAAGGCGATCGCTGCGATGTAATACCCCCAGAACTCCGAAATGAAGTCGCTCATGATTCTGTGTCCTTATTGATGCGGGCGCGACGCGTCTGCGCGCGCACCGGCGACCTCGGCCTCATCGGGCAGCAGGAACGGCAGCATGGCCGATTCCGCATTCGCAGCGCGGCGATGCGCGGAGAATGCCCACCAGGTAATGCAGACGAACAACACGAGGAAGACGGCAGTCGCAATTGCACTCAGCATGGCCATGGCTTACTCCTTGGCTGCAACGGTGGCAGGCGCAGCAGCCGGAGCGACAGCCACGTCCCGGACGTTACGCAGCTCCACGCCAAGGCCTTGCAGATAGGCGACCACGGCGTCTTCTTCCGTTTTGCCTGCGAGTTGCTCGCGCGCCCCGGCAATCTGGGCATCCGTGTACGGAACACCCAGCTGACGCAGGACATGCATCTTCTTTTCGATGTCGCTGTTGTCCAGCGGCGTCTTCGAGAGCCATGCATATGACGGCATATTCGACTCAGGCACCACTTCACGCGGATCACGCAGGTGGATGCGATGCCAGTCGTCCGAATAGCGCTGCCCAACGCGCGCCAGATCCGGGCCCGTGCGCTTGGAACCCCACAGGAACGGGTGATCGAACACCGACTCGCCAGCCAGCGAGTAGTGGCCGTAGCGTTCGGTCTCGGCGCGAAGCGTACGCACTTGCTGAGAGTGGCAGCCAACGCAGCCTTCGCGGATGTAGATATCGCGCCCCGCCAGCCGCAGCGGCGAATACGGAGCGATGCCCTTGACCGGTTCAGTGGTCGAATGCTGGAAGAACAGCGGCAAGATCTGCACCAGGCCCGCAATGCTGACGACGACGAGCGTCATCACGATCAGCAAGCCGATGTTCTTTTCCAGCGTCTCGTGCGAGAAAAACTTGTTGGATTGATTGCTCATGTTCCCCTCCTCACTGAGCCGCGACCATCGGGGTCTGGGCCGATTGAGGAATCGGTGCATCGATTGCCTTGCTGCCCTGGATGGTCTTGAACACGTTGAATGCCATCAGCAGCATGCCGCCCAGGAAGCACAGGCCGCCAGCCAAGCGAATCAGGTAGAACGGGTACGTTGCCTTCACCGCTTCGACAAAGCTGTAGGTCAGCGTGCCGTCAGCCTCGGTGGCGCGCCACATCAGGCCCTGCATCACGCCGGCTACCCACATGGCAGCGATGTAGAGCACCACGCCGATGGTCGCCACCCAGAAGTGGACCTCGATCAGGCGCGTGCTGTACATCTTCTGCTGGCCGAAGAGGCGCGGGATCATGTAGTACATCGAGCCGATAGTGATCATTGCCACCCAGCCCAGGGCGCCGGAGTGCACGTGGCCGATCGTCCAGTCGGTGTAGTGCGACAGCGCATTCACGGTCTTGATGGACATCATCGAGCCCTCGAACGTCGCCATGCCGTAGAACGACAGTGCCACCACGAGGAACTTCAGGATCGGATCGGTGCGCAGTTTGTGCCAGGCACCCGAGAGGGTCATGATCCCGTTGATCATGCCGCCCCACGATGGGGCCAGCAAAATGAGCGAGAACACCATGCCCAGCGACTGCGCCCAGTCGGGCAGCGACGTGTACTGGAGGTGGTGCGGACCCGCCCACATGTAGGTGAAATTCAGCGCCCAGAAGTGGACGATCGAGAGGCGATACGAATAGATCGGACGCTCGGCCTGCTTGGGCACGAAGTAATACATCATGCCCAGGAAGCTGGTGGTCAGGAAGAAGCCCACTGCGTTGTGGCCGTACCACCATTGCACCATCGCATCCTGCACGCCGGCATAAGCCGAGTACGACTTCCACATCGACACCGGCAACTCAGCGTTGTTGACGATGTGCAGCAGCGCAATCGTGATGATGTAGGCGCCGAAGAACCAGTTGGCCACGTAGATGTGCCGGGTCTTGCGCTTGACGATTGTGCCAAAGAACACGATCGCGTAGGCCACCCACACCACGGTGATCAGGATGTCGATCGGCCATTCGAGTTCGGCGTATTCCTTCGAGCTTGTGTAGCCCAGCGGCAGGGTGATGGCGGCTGCCACGATCACTGCCTGCCAGCCCCAGAACGTGAAGGCGGCGAGCTTGTCGGAAAGCAGGCGCACCTGGCAGGTACGCTGCACGATGTAGTAAGACGTCGCAAACAGAGCGCTGCCGCCAAACGCAAAGATGACGGCATTCGTGTGCAGAGGACGCAGCCGACCATAGGTCAGCCAAGGCACCCCGAAATTCAGTTGCGGCCAGATCAACTGGGCCGCGATCAGCGCACCGACCGCCATACCGACGATGCCCCAGACGATCGTCATGATCGAGAACTGGCGAACAACGCGGTAATTGAAGGTCTGGGTGGGCTGCAACGCGCTGGACGATTGCATGCTTGCTCCCCGAGAGTGTTGGTTTGATAGGGTCATGTTAAGAATGGGGCGACATTCGAGTCTTGATGTGCGTCAAGGCACCCCAGCCAACGTGGTCAAGTAGTTCCGTCCCGCGACATTGCGTCACGCGCCGGGGTATCAGGGTCCAGCAGAATCGATTCAGCAGGTGCCTTGAGATCGTCGTACTGGCCCGAGCCGACGGCCCACCACAGCACCCCGACAATCGCCACCACCAACATCAGCGACAGCGGAATCAGCAGGAATAGCGTTTCCATTTCGGCTCCTTAAGCGGCGCGCGACAAACGCCACGCATTGAGCGCCACCAGCAACGACGACACCGACATGCCGATGCCCGCCACCAGCGGCGACAACCACCCCAGCGTGGCGAGCGGAATGCTGATCGCGTTGTAGGCGAAAGCCCAGCCGAGGTTCTGGCGCACCACGCGCAACGTGCGACGGCCAATCGACACGGCCTCGCTAATGGCAAACAGGCGAGGCTCGGTGAGGATGGCATCCGCGCCGGCCTGGGCCAGCGGCGCACCCGACCCAATGGCAATGGAGACCTGCGCCTGCGCGAGCAACGGCGCATCGTTGATGCCGTCGCCGACGGCCAGCACGCGGGCGCCGTCTGCCTGCAGCTTGCGCACGTAGGCACGCTTGTCTTCGGGGCTGGCGCCGCCCACGGCGCGGTCGATGCCAAGGCGGTTGGCCCACCAGTGCACAGTCTCAGGCGCATCGCCAGAAACGAGATGCAAGCGCAATCCTTGTGCGCGCAACGCACTCAGGCATGCAGGCGCATCGGCACGTGGCGTATCGGCCAGCGTGAAGCGCGCGAGCGGTTGGCCATCGCGGCCGAGCCAGACCGACGTGCATGCGGCCGCTGGCGGCACCTCCTCCATCGGCGCTTCCGTGCCGTAACGAATGGAAGCAACCGGCTGATCTGCGTAGTGCGCGACCGCGAACGACTGCGTGCCAAGACGCACCAATTGGTTATCAGCCACGGCATACACGCCCTGCCCTGGCACGTTGGTCACGCGCCCCAACGTTGGCAACGACATTTCAGCGGAGGTGGCGGCGCGCAACGACTGGGCAATCGGATGATTCTCGGATTGCTCCATCGCGCATGCCAGTGCGAGGCAGTGCTCGGCATCCACATCGGCGAAGGTCTCGATGCTCAGCAAGCGCAGACGCCCCTCGGTGAGCGTACCGGTCTTGTCGAGCAGCACGTCCGTCACGGCTGCCAAGCTCTCGATGGCGTGGCCGCGCGTGACCAGCACACCGCGCCGTGCCAGGGCACCACTCGCCGCGGCCAGCGCAGACGGCGTAGCCAGCGACAACGCGCAGGGGCAACTCACCACCAGCACCGCCACGGTGACGGCAAACATGCGTGTCGGATCGATCCACCACCACGCGATCGCCGTCAGCAGCGCCCAGCCGAGCAGCACTGCCACAAAGCGCCCGGCCACACGATCGGCGAGTTCAGCCATGCGGGGCTTGTCCGTCAAGGCGCGTTCAAGCAAGTCAACGATGGCGGCAAGGCGCGTCTGGGCACCCACGCGGTTGACACGCACGCGAATGGCGCTGACCACGTTGTAGCTGCCCGCCAGCACGGTCGCGCCCACGTCACGCGGGCGCGGCACGCTTTCACCGGAGAGAAGCGATTCGTCGATCTCAGTGGTGCCGCGTTCAATGGTGCCGTCGGCGGGCAGAACTTCACCGGCGCGCACTTCCACGCAATCACCTTGCTGCAAGGCTGCAACGGGGATGGTCTCGAGCACGCCGCTTTCGGCGTTGAAACGCCGGCAAGTAGCCGGCAACTGATGCACCAACGCTTCGGCACCGGAAGCCGCACTCTGCCGCGCACGCAGTTCGAGATAGCGCGCCGCCAGCAGGAAAGCGACGAACATCGTCACGGAATCGAAGTACGTCTCGCCATGACCGCGCAAGGTCGCCAGCACACTGGCAATGAACGCCGCGCCGACCCCCAGCGCCACGGGCGCATCCATGCCGACGTGCGCATGCCGTACTTGCCGCCACGCATTGATAAAAATGGGCCGCGCAGAAATCAACACCACCGGCACGGTCAGCATCAGGCTGGCCCACTGCATCAGGCGCGTCTGGCTCGCAGGGATGTCGCTGCCGTGCAGATACACCGGCCACGCGTACATCATCACTTGCATCATCCCGAGCATCGCCAGCCCCAAGCGGATCAGCAGGCTGCGGCGTTCACGCGCTTCGGCAGTGCGGCGAGCGGATGGCTGGTCGGGCCACGCTTCGTAACCGACGTCGGCAATCGCGGCAAACACCGCAGACAGCCGCATCGCCCCAGCGTCTCCGACGATGCGCGCGCGTTCCGTAGCGTAATTGACAGTGGCTTCGCGCACGCCCGGCACTCGCGAGAGCGCGCGCTCGATCAGCCATACACACGCGGCGCAACGCATGCCGCTGATGGCAAGAGAAAGTTCTTCCGCGCCGTCAGCGCGTGTGCGTACGAAGCGCTCACGCATGACGGGCAGATCGTAGGTTGCCCAAACGGCTTCCGCTTCGGTGCGACGGTCACCTTCGATGGGCTTGGCGAAGGCGATTGGGCCATCATAGACGTGACCCATGCCGGAGGCGTGCAGCGTTTGCGCGACAGCCTGGCAGCCGGCACAGCAAAATTCCCGGGACTTGCCGCCGATCTCAGCGTGGACGGCGGTGTCGCCCTCCAGTGGCGACGCGCAGTGATAGCAAGTGATGTGCGACGCGCCTGCCCCGCTCGGGCCGATAGGCGAGCCTATGCCGTCAACCGGCGCGGTTGGATAGTTGGGGGCGAATATCGTCGTCATTATGGGGACGATGCTAGCCAGCATCCCCCGGCGCGCCCTTGATGCGCATCAAGCACGGCGCAATAAGAATCAACCCGAAATGCGATTCTCAGCGCACTTCAACCGCCCCTACCCTCCCATAAAAAAAATAGGCCGCCTATATTGGATAGCTGCACCAGGCAAACAGGAGGGCGCGACATGGCAACCGAATTCAGCCTGTACAACATCCACTGTGAATGGGGTGAGCACGGAGCATCCGCGCTGGCGCCGCATTGCGACGCCGTCATCGTGGTGGACGTGCTGTCCTTCTGCACTTGTGTGGATGTAGCCGTGGCGCGCGGGGCACGCATCTATCCGTACCCATGGCGTGACGCCAGCGCTGAAACCTTCGCACGCCGCGCCGGCGCCATGCTGGCGGGCTACAACCGCAGCCAGGCGGGGTATACGCTCTCGCCAGCGTCGCTGCGTGAATTACCAATCGGCAGCAACCTGGTCCTGCCCTCGCCTAATGGTGCAACACTCGCGCTCGCCACCGGATCGACGCCGACGTTTGCAGGTTGTCTGCGCAACGCGCGCGCCGTGGCAGAAGCCGCATCGCGGCTGGGCCGTCGCGTGGCCGTGGTAGCGTCAGGAGAGCGCTGGGCCGATGGCAGCCTGCGCCCGGCCCTTGAAGACTGGCTGGCCGCCGGTGCGATCGTGCATCACCTTTCGGAAACGGTGGCGGGGTTCCTGCCGCAAGCGCTGTCGCCCGAAGCGCTCGCCGCCCGCGCGATCTATCGCGAGGCGTCGCAGACAGGCATGATGAAAGCGTGGTTGCTCGATTCCGTGTCGGGCCGGGAGCTGTGCGAACGCGGCTTTACCGAAGACGTGACCATGGCTTCGCAAACCGATGTGAGCAACGTCGCCCCCATGCTGGTGGAAGGCGCGTTCCGGAACGTCAACCGCAAGACCGAGCGTCTGCCACAGGACTTCTTTGGCGCAAACCTGCGGCCCTCGCAGGCACCGCCGTCGCACCGCAACCCGCCGCCGACGTCACACTAGGCGGTTGCCACCGGGAGAAGTCAGGTCAGTGATGTGTCGACCTCACGTCGAGGCGCCTCGAGGTATTCGCGCGACTGCATCTCGACGATACGCGACACGGTGCGCTGGAATTCATTGGCCATCTGGCCTTCGGTGTACAGCTCGTCCGCCGGCACCTCCGCCGACATCAGCAGCTTGACCTTGTGGTCGTAGAACACGTCGATCAGCCACGTGAAGCGGCGTGCCTCGGACGCCATGCGCGGCGTCATCTTCGGCACATCGGCCAGGATAACGGTGTGAAAGCGCGAGGCGATTTCCAGGTAATCGTTCTGTGAGCGCGGGCCACCGCACAGCGTGGCGAAATCGAACCAGACCACGCCGCCGGCCTTGCGCGCCGCGCGAATCTCACGGTGCTCGATGCGCAGCACCGGCGATTCGTCCGGCGCTTCCGCCACTGCCGCAAACGCATCGCGCAACGCCGAGTTGGCCTTGGCACCCAACGGCGTGTAATACGCCTGCACCTGCTCCATCGCTCGCTTGCGGTAATCAACGCCCGCGTCGACGTTGAGGACGTCGAGCTTCTCCTGCAGCAGCGCAATGGCCGGCAGCACGCGGTCGCGGTGCAGGCCGTCCGGATACAGCAAGTCGGGCCGATAGTTGGACGTCATCACAAACTGCACGCCGTTGGCAAACAACTGATCGAGCAAGCGGTGCAGGATCATCGCGTCGGCAACGTCGCTGACGTGGAATTCATCAAAACAGATCAAGCGGTAGCGCTTGGCGATGCGACGGGCCAGCTCGTCCAGCGGATCAGCGCGGCCGCGCAGCTCTTCCAGTTGACGATGCACTTCGCGCATGAACTCGTGAAAGTGCAGGCGCGTCTTACGCACCAACGGCACGCAGCTATAGAACGCATCCATCAGGAACGACTTGCCGCGCCCCACCCCGCCCCACATGTAGACGCCACGGGGCAAATCCGGGCGCACGAGCATCTTGCGCAGCGCAGTCGAACGACGGGCCTTGTAGGCAAGCCATTCGTCGTAGCACCGCTGCAGGCGATCGACGGCGCGCTGTTGCGCTTCGTCGGGCCGATAGCCGCGCGCCTTCAATTCCTGTAGGTAGGTTTCCTGGACGTTCATCTGCTTGATCTGCATGGGGCACCGTTTGCGGGCCCAGATGGACCGATGCCCGGCAATCTTGTGGATTCACCGGGCATCGTACTTGCCTTGCGGCTTGCGATTTACATATTGAGCTGACGCTTGTCGACCGCCAGCGCAGCTTCGCGCATCACTTCCGACATCGACGGGTGCGGATGGCAGATACGGCCGATGTCTTCAGCTGCAGCCTTGAACTCCATCGCCACCACGGCTTCGGCAACCAGGTCCGAAGCGTTGGCTGCCACGATGTGCACGCCCAGGATTTCATCGGTCTTCGCATCGGCGATGACCTTCACGAAACCATCGGATGCGCCCATGCCCAGTGCGCGGCCGTTAGCAATGAACGGGAACTGGCCGGCCTTGGTCTCGCGGCCTTCGGCCTTGAGCTGCTGTTCGGTCTTGCCCACCCATGCAATTTCCGGGTAGGTGTAGATGACCCACGGAATGCAATTGTAGTCGATGTGCGGCTTCTGGCCAACGATGCGCTCGGCCACGGCCACGCCTTCGTCTTCTGCCTTGTGCGCCAGCATCGGGCCACGCACCACGTCGCCGATCGCCCACAGGTTCGGCAGCTTGGTCGCGCAGTGTTCGTCCACCTCGATAAAGCCACGCTGATCCGCCGCCAGGCCGATCGCTTCCAGGCCCAGGTTGTCGGTGTTCGGCACGCGGCCGATCGACACGATCAGCTTGTCGCACTCCAGCACTTGCGCGGCGCCCGCAGCGTCGGTGTAGTTCACCTTCACGCCCTTGCCCGACGATTCGATCTCGCCGACCTTCACGCCGACGTTGATCTTCAGGCCCTGCTTGGTCAGCAGCTTGTTGGCTTCCTTGGCAACGGATTCGTCAGCCGCACCGAGGAAGCTCGGCAGCGCTTCGAGAATCGTCACTTCGGCACCCAGACGGCGCCACACCGAACCGAGCTCGAGGCCGATCACGCCAGCACCGATCACGCCCAGCTTCTTCGGCACTTCGCCAAACTTCAGTGCGCCTTCGTTGTCGGCAATGGTCACGTTGTCGACCTTCACGCCCGGCAGATGGCGAGCCTTAGAGCCCGTAGCGATGATCACGTGCTTGGCCGTTACAACTTCCGTGCCGGCCTTGCCTGCGATCTCGACCTGATAGCCCGCGTCCGTCTTGCCGACGAACTTGCCGTGGCCCTTGAGCAACGTCACCTTGTTCTTGCGGAACAGGAACTCGATGCCCTTCGTCATCTTGCCGACGATGTCGTCCTTGCGCTTGAGCATCTTGGCCACGTCGACCTTGACGCCATCCACCGTGATGCCGTGGTCGGCCAGGTGGTGGTTCACGTTCTCGAACTCTTCCGACGAGGCCAGCAGCGCCTTCGAGGGAATGCAGCCGACATTCAGGCAGGTGCCGCCCAGGCGCGGCTCGCCCTTCGGGTCGTCGTAGGCGTTGTCTTCGCAGCAGGCCACGTTCAGGCCCAGCTGGCCAGCGCGGATGGCGGCGATGTAACCGCCAGGGCCGGCGCCGATCACCAGCACGTCAAATTCTTTGCTCATGGAGAAATCCTTTAGTCCGTCGCTCCCGCACAAGCGGGAACGTCAACAAGCGGTTTAAACCTGTTCACGGTCCGTAGCGAGCGGGCCGAGGTTGGTCCGACGAATTTGCCAAAATCGGCAGCCGTACGTAGGTACGGCGAGTATCACAGGGCCAAGATCGGGCCGCGCAGTCGGAACGTGGGCAGGTTTACAGGTCCAGCAGCAGGCGGGCCGGGTCTTCCAGCGCTTCCTTCATCGCCACCAGGCCCAGCACAGCTTCGCGGCCGTCGATGATTCGGTGGTCGTAGGACATGGCCAGGTAGTTCATCGGGCGAACCACGACTTGGCCGTTCTCCACCACAGCGCGATCCTTGGTGGCGTGCACGCCCAGGATGGCCGATTGCGGCGGGTTAATGATCGGGGTCGACAGCATCGAGCCGAACGTGCCGCCGTTCGAGATCGAGAACGTACCGCCGGTCAGGTCGTCCAGCGTCAGCTTGCCATCCTTGGCCTTCTGGCCGAACTCGGCAATCTTCTTCTCGATATCGGCCAGGCTCATCTGGTCGGCATTGCGCAGGATGGGCACCACCAGGCCACGCGGCGAGCCGACAGCGATACCGATGTCGAAATAGCCGTGGTAGACGATGTCGTTGCCGTCAACCGACGCGTTGATCACGGGGTACTTCTTCAGCGCGTGGACAGCGGCCTTCACGAAGAACGACATGAAGCCCAGCTTCACGCCGTGGGTCTTTTCGAACTGGTCCTTGAACTTGGCGCGCAAGTCCATCACCGGCTTCATGTTGACTTCGTTGAAGGTGGTGAGGATCGCGTTGGTCGATTGCGACTGCACCAGGCGCTCGGCGATGCGGGCGCGCAGGCGGCTCATCGGCACGCGCTCTTCCGGACGGTCGCCCAGGGCGGCGAAGTCCACCGGTGCAGCGACTTGCTGCAGCGCCGGACGTGCGGCTTGCGGTGCAGCAGCGGCAGCCGGCTTGGCGCCACCAGCCACGGCACCCAGCACGTCGCCCTTGGTGATGCGGCCATCGCGGCCCGTGCCGGCCACTTGGCCAGCCGACAGATTGTTCTCAGCCATCAGCTTGGCAGCCGACGGCATGGCCACGCCACCCGCTGCAGCTGCAGCCGGAGCGGCAGCAGCCGGTGCCGGCGCAGCGGCTGCAGGAGCCGGTGCAGCAGCAGCCGGAGCGGCGGCGCCTGCCTTGCCTTCGGTGTCGATCTTGGCCAGCAGCTGCTCCGACGTCACGGTTGCGCCGTCCGCCACCAGCACTTCAGCCAGCACGCCAGCCGACGGGGCCGGCACTTCCAGCACGACCTTGTCGGTCTCGACTTCGATCAGGATTTCGTCCTGGGCCACGGCTTCGCCCGGCTTCTTCTTCCAGGAGATCAGCGTGCCTTCTTCAACGGACTCGGAAAACTGCGGGACCTTGACTTCAACGATAGCCATTTCGGTGCTTCCTTGGATTCATGTGCACGTGCTCCTCTTGTTCGGGAGCCGCGCCAATTCGATATACGGTGGAATTCGGGAGCGAAGATGCGTCAAGGCGACAGCCGAAGCTGCCGCCCTGGTGCAGATGTCGCTTACTTGTTCAGCACGAAGCCCTTGAGCTTGCCAAACGCGGCATCGATCAGCGCCTTCTGCTGCTCGTTGTGCTTCGCGTAGTAGCCCACGGCCGGAGATGCCGATGCCGGGCGGCCTGCGTAGCCCAGCTTCTGACCTTCGGTCATGTTCTCCAGGATGTAGTGCTGCACGAAGAACCAAGCGCCCTGGTTCTGCGGCTCGTCCTGGCACCACACGACTTCAGCAAGGTTCGGATACTTCTTCAGCTCGGCTGCGAACGCCTTGTGCGGGAACGGATAGAGCTGCTCCACACGGATGATGGCTGTGTCGGTCAGGCCACGTTCCTTACGAGCGTTGACCAGGTCGTAGTAGACCTTGCCCGAGCAGGCCACGATGCGCTTGACCTTGGCGGCGTTCAGATCTTCGGCCGTATCGGCGATCACCGTCTCGAAATGGCCCTTGGCCAGATCCGACAGCGGCGACACAGCGTCCTTGCTGCGCAGCAGCGACTTCGGCGTCAGGATGATCAGCGGCTTGCGGAACATCCGGATCATCTGGCGACGCAGCAGGTGGAAGATCTGCGCCGGCGTGGTCGGCTGCACCACTTGCATGTTGTGGTCTGCGCAGAGCTGCAGGTAACGCTCCATGCGTGCCGAGCTATGCTCCGGACCTTGACCTTCGTAGCCGTGCGGCAGCATCAGCGTCAGACCCGAGGCACGACCCCACTTCACTTCGCCCGACGAGATGAACTGGTCGATCACCACCTGTGCACCGTTAGCGAAGTCACCGAACTGGGCTTCCCAGATCACCAGGGTGTTCGGCTCAGCCGACGAATAGCCGTACTCGAAGCCCATCACGGCCTCTTCCGACAGCACGGAGTCGATCACCGTAAAGGGAGCTTGGCTCTCCGACACATTCTGCAGCGGGATGTAGCTGCCGGCGTCCCAACGCTCGCGGTTCTGATCGTGCAGGACTGCGTGACGGTGCGTGAACGTGCCGCGACCAGCATCCTGACCGGTGATACGCACCGGGTAGCCAGACGCCACCAGCGATGCGAAAGCAAGGTGCTCGCCCATGCCCCAGTCCAGCGACAGCTCGCCCTTGCCCATCTTGGCGCGGTTGTTGACAACGTTCTCAACCAGCGGGTGCAGCTTGAAGTGATCCGGGATGGCGGTGATGCGCTCGGCCAGACGCTTGAGTTCGGCCATCGGCACAGCGGTATCGGCGGCATCCGTCCACTTGCGGTTCAGGAACGGCATCCAGTCCACAGCGAACTTGTTCTTGAAGTTCGACAGCACCGGGTCGACCGTGTGCTTGCCCGCGTCCATGGCAGCACGGAATTCCTGCACCAGGGTGTCCGGCTCTTCAGTCTTCAGCGTGTTCTGCGTGACAAGCCTGTCTGCGTAGAGCTTGCGCGTGCCGGGGTGCGTGCCGATCTTCTTGTACATCAGCGGCTGCGTCATCGCCGGCGTGTCTTGCTCGTTGTGGCCGAGCTTACGGAAGCAGATGATGTCGACCGCGATGTCCTTTTGGAACTCGGTACGGTAGTCCACGGCCAGTTGCATGGCCAGCACGACGGCTTCCGGATCGTCGCCGTTCACGTGCAGGACCGGCGCTTCGATCATCTTGACCACGTCGGTACAGTACAGCGTCGAGCGCGAGTCGCGCGGGTCCGACGTCGTGAAACCGATCTGGTTGTTGATGACGATGTGGATCGTGCCGCCCGTGCCGTAACCGCGCGTTTGCGCGAGGTTCAGCGTTTCCATCACGACGCCCTGGCCGGCGAAGGCTGCGTCACCGTGGACTTGCACAGCCAGCACTTGCGCGCCGTGCTTGTCGCCGCGGCGCTCCTGACGCGCCTTGACCGAGCCTTCCACGACCGGGTTGACGATTTCCAGGTGCGACGGGTTGAACGCCAGCGACAGGTGGACGGGGCCGCCCGGGGTGGTCACGTCGCTCGAGAAGCCCTTGTGGTACTTCACGTCGCCGGCCGGCAGGTCGTCCACGTGCTTGCCTTCGAATTCGGCGAACAGGTCGGCGGGCATCTTGCCCAGCGTGTTGACCAGCACGTTCAGACGGCCGCGGTGGGCCATGCCGATCACGATTTCCTGCACGCCCTTGGCGCCGGAATGCTGGATCAGTTCGTCCATGGCCGCGATGAAGCTCTCGCCGCCTTCCAGCGAGAAACGCTTCTGACCGACGTACTTGGTATGCAGGAAGCGCTCGAGGCCTTCAGCGGCTGTCAGGCGTTCCAGGATGTGCTTCTTCTTTTCAGCCGAGAACGTCGGCTTGGAGCGGATGGTTTCCAGACGCTCTTGCCACCAGCGCTTTTGGGCCTGGTCGCTGATGTACATGAACTCAGCGCCGATCGAGCCGCAGTACGTTTCGCGCAGGTTGTTGACCAGCTCGCGCAGGCTCATCGATTCCTTGCCGAAATACGTGTTGCTGGCATTGAAGATGATGTCCTGGTCGGCTTCGGTGAAACCGTAGAAAGCCGGGTCCAGATCCGGCACAGGCGGGCGCTCCTGACGCTTGAGCGGATCAAGATCGGCCCAACGCAGGCCCACATTGCGGTACGCGGCGATCAGCTGCGTAGCCGACACGCGCTTGCGACCCATATCGGAATCGGCAGACGCGACAATCGTCTTGATCGGGCCGGACTTGGCGCGCTCAGCGAACGACGTGACGATGGGGGCGTGGGGGATATCCCGGGCGTTGGAACCGTCGACGGCGGGGACGTTCTGCAGCGCATCGAAGTACGCGCGCAGTGCCTCGCTAACGGACGTGGGATCTTGAAGGTACGCTTCGTACTGATCTTCAACGTAGGCGGCGTTACCGCCGGACAGGTACGAAGTGTCCAGGTACTGCTTATACAGCTCTGTCATGGGGCGCTCACTTTTCTCCGGGTCTGCCGGAGTTCAGCGGGTTCATCAACCTTCCGCGACACGGCTTGACCGGTTAGCGGATCGCAAACTAAATCGCCTGAAATCACCTGGTCGGACCGGATCGCGCAAGGCAGAAAAGAGGTACCGAGACAGCTTTTACAGACAAGTTGTGCGGGAAGGACCTAAGTCTTCACGGAGCGGAAGCATAGCATGTTTATAAGCAATATTCCGATTCTTTGACGTGACAAACGACGCTTGTTATGCCACGTCAAAGCCATGCTTTCATCACATTCAGGCGGGCGAAATACGGTCCACCCAATCGGTAATCAAACCGTCCAGTCCCGCACTCCAGAGCAGATGCGCTCGATCTAGGTCGTTGACCGTATAGCAGCAGACGCGAAAGCCTGCGGCGTGTGCCTCGTCAATGATTTCGGGCGTGAGTTCGCGATGGTTGGCGTCGAGTGCCACACAATCCAATGCGCGCAGGCGATCGAGCCAATCGGCGGGGAGCTTGTCGAGCAGCAATGCGCGCGGCAATTCCGGCGCAGCTTCGCGTGCGGCGGCCAAGGCTTCTTCGGAGAACGACGACAGCAGCGGCGGCACGTCGGCGCCGGCCCACAGCGTGCGGGCGTCGAGCGCCACAGCCGCGCCCGTGCGCCACTCCGCGCCTGGCACCGGCTTGATCTCGATATTGGCGAGGAAGTTGTTGGCGCGAAGGTAGCGCGCGATGGCTGCCAGCGTCGGCACCGGCTCACCCGCGTAGGCAGCGCTGTGCCAACTGCCGGCGTCTAGTTGCGCGATCTGACCCACCGTGAGCGCATCGAGGCGGCCCGCGCCGTTCGTGGTGCGATCCAGCGTGGCGTCGTGCAACAGGACCGATGCGCCGTCGCCGGAAAGCTTCACGTCGAATTCGAACATGCGATAGCCGAACGATGCGCCATGGCGGAAGGCTGCCAGCGTGTTCTCCGGCGCCAGCTTGCCCGCGCCGCGGTGTGCGATGGCACGCGGATACGGCCATGCCGGCAAGGCGTGTGCGCCAGTCATGCCAGAGCCTCGATGCGGCGGGTGGTTTGCGGGTCGAACCAGTGCAAGTGCTCGGCGGACGCGGTGATCGGCAGCTTGTCACCGGCCTTTACGCTGGCATGCGGCTCTAGGCGGACCACGACTGGATGACCAGCCAGCGTGCCGTACGCGAACGCATCCGCACCGAGGGCCTCGACCACGCGCACGTCGATGAAGGCGATGGCCTGATCAGCCGAGCACGACTCGATGTGTTCGGGGCGCAATCCCATCAGCGCGTGTTCGGGCAGGTGCAGCCCCATCGGCAGATGGCCGAGCGTGGCCGCAACATCGCCCTCCTTCGCACCATCCACCCGGATCTGCGTGTCGCCACCGGCATTGCGCGACACAGGCACGAGGTTCATCGGCGGCGAGCCGATGAAGCCCGCCACGAACGTGCTGGCCGGACGCGAGTACACCTCAAGCGGTGTACCGATCTGTTCGACCCGGCCGCCGTTGAGCACCATCATGCGATCGGCCAACGTCATCGCTTCGACCTGATCGTGCGTGACGTACAGACTGGTCGTGCGCAGACGGCGATGCAGATCCTTCAGCTCCAGGCGCATCTGCACGCGCAGCTTGGCATCCAGGTTGGAGAGCGGTTCGTCAAACAGGAACACAGCCGGCTCACGCACGATCGCTCGGCCCATGGCCACACGCTGGCGTTGGCCGCCCGAGAGCTGGCGCGGCTTGCGATCGAGCAGTTTGCCGAGTTCGAGAATGCCCGCAGCCTGTTCCACACGCGCTTGAATATCGCTCTTGGGCAAGCCTCGGATCTTCAGGCCGTAGGCCATGTTGTCGAACACGCTCATGTGCGGATACAGCGCGTAGTTCTGGAACACCATCGCGATATCGCGCTCGGCCGGCTCCAGTTCGTTGACGACGCGGTCGCCAATCCACACTTCGCCGCCGGTGATCGGCTCCAGCCCCGCCACCATGCGCAGCAGCGTGGACTTGCCGCAGCCCGAGGGCCCGACGATGACGATGAACTCCCCGTCGCCGATTTCCATGTCGATGCCGTGCACGACCTGGAGGTTGGCGTAATGCTTCTGGACGTTGCGTAGCGAAAGTTTTGCCATCTTGCTTCTTTTACTTTTCGGTTTCGACGAGGCCCTTCACGAACCACCGCTGCATGCCGATCACGATTGCCGCGGGCGGCAACATGGCCAGCATCACGGTGGCCATCAGCAGGTTCCAATCGGTGGCGGAGTCGCCGGAGCGGGAGATCATTTGCGTCACGCCCAGCACGATGGGCGTCATGCTCTTTTCGGTCGTGATCAGGAGCGGCCAGAGGTACTGGTTCCAGCCGTAAATGAACTGGATCACGAACAGCGCGGCGATGCTGGTGCGCGAGAGCGGCAGGACCACGTCCCAGAAGAACTTGAGCGGGCCAGCGCCATCGATGCGCGCGGCTTCCGCCAGCTCATCGGGAATGGTCAGGAAGAACTGCCGGAACAGGAAGGTAGCCGTGGCCGACGCGATGATCGGAATCGTCAGGCCGAAGTAGCTGTTCAGCATGCCGAGATCCGACACCACCTTGTACGTGGGCAGAATCCGCACCTCCACCGGCAGCATCAGCGTGACGAAGATGAGCCAGAAGAATGTCTTGCGCATCGGAAAACGGAAATAGACGATCGCAAACGCCGAGATGATGGAGATCGCGATCTTCCCCAGCGAGATGCCCAGCGCCATGATGAGGCTGTTCATGAGCATGGTGCCGACCGGCGTGGCCGAGTTGCCCATGCCCGACGTGAGCACCGTGCGGTAGTTTTCGATGAGGTGCGGACCAGGGATCAGCGTCATCGGTGCCTGCAGCACGTCTTCGGCCGTCAACGACGACGCGACGAAGACGACGTACACCGGAAACGCGACGATGATCACACCGAGGATCAGCACGACGTGGGTGAGGAAGTCCAGGAATGGACGGCGTTCAATCATGGCGCGTATGCCCTCCTTTCAGTATTGGACTTTGCGTTCAACGTAACGGAACTGGACGATCGTCAGCACGATCACCAAGGCCATGAGGATCACCGACTGGGCCGCCGATCCACCGATATCGAGACCGCGCACGCCGTCTTGATAGACCTTGAACACCAGCGTCTCCGTCGCCTTGAACGGCCCGCCCTGCGTGACAGAATCGATGATGGCGAAGGTGTCGAAGAATGCGTACACGACGTTCACCACCATCAGGAAGAACGTGGTCGGCGACAGCAGCGGAAAAACGATCGACCAAAAGCGCTTCCAAGGCCCGGCACCGTCAATGGCGGCCGCTTCGATCAGTGACTTCGGGATGCTCTGCAGCCCCGCCAGGAAGAAGAGGAAGTTGTAGCTGATCTGCTTCCACGCCGCGATGATGACCACCAGCGTCAGCGCCTGCCCGCCGTTGAGCACGAAGTTCCAGTCCACGCCCATTTTGCGGATCACGAACGACACGATGCCCAGCGAGGGGTTGAAAAGGAAGCTCCACAGCACGCCCGCCACGGCCGGCGCAATGGCGTACGGCCAGATCAGCAGGGTCTTGTAGAACGTGGCGCCACGCAGCGCGCGATCAGCAAAGTACGCCAGCGCCAGCGAGGTGCCCAGACCCACCAGCGCGACGCCAATGGCGAATACCGCCGTGGTCTGGAACGAACCGAGATAGGTCGGATCGTTGAAGAGATCACGAAAGTTCTCCAGCCCCACGAATTCGAGGTTGATGCCGAAGGCATCCTGGCGCAGCAGCGACTGATATAGCGCCTGCCCCGCGGGCCAGAAGAAGAACACCAGGGTGATGACGATCTGCGGGGCAACCAGCACATACGGCAGCCAGCGCGACCGAAAAACGACGCGTTTTTCCATGCGACATTCCAAAAACGCACCGCCGGCCTGTGCGAGCGCACGAGGCCGGCGGTTTAGACGAGCACCGAATCGGCGCTTATTCCTTGACGGTCTTCTCGAAACGGGCGAGCAGCTCGTTGCCGCGTGACACAGCCGTGTCCAGCGCTTCCTTCGGCGTCTTCTTGCCGGCCCAGACGGCTTCCAGCTCTTCGTCGATCACCTGGCGAATCTGCGGGAAGTTGCCCAGACGAATGCCGCGCGACTTGTCGGTCGTCTTGACGATCATCTGCTTGACAGCCACGTCGGCGCCCGGGTTCTTGTCGTAGTAACCGGACTTCTTGGTCAACTCATACGCTTCCATCGTGACAGGCAGGTAGCCGGTCGACTGGTGCCAGTCGGACTGGATATCCGGACGCGACAGGAAGGTGAAGAACTTGGCCACGCCCTTGTATTCGTCAGCCTTGTGACCGCCCATCACCCACAGCGAAGCCCCACCGATGATGGTGTTCTGCGGCGCGCCGGGCACACCGGCTTCGTACGGCAGAGGCGCCGGGCTGAAAGCGAACTTGGTGCCGACGCCCTTGCGGATGTTCGCCAATGCCGCCGACGAACCCGTGTGCATGGCGCACTCACCCGCGATGAACTTCGCCTTCGGCTCGTCCTTGCGGCCGGCATAGGTGAAGTAGCCCTTCTTCTCCATGTCGAGCAGGTTCTGGATGTGCTTGATCTGCACCGGGCCGTTGAAGTTCAAGCGAGCCTTTGCGCCACCAAAACCGTTGTTCTCGGTAGCGAACGAGACGTTGTGCCAGGCCGAGAAGCTCTCCAGATGCACCCACGATTGCCAGTCGGTCGTGTAGCCGCAGGGCACGCCGGCGGCTTTGAGCTTGGCCGCATCGATGGCCACTTCCTGCCACGTTGCGGGCGGCTTGTTCGGGTCAAGGCCGGCCTTCTTGAAGGCGTCCTTGTTGTAATACATGATCGTCGTCGAGCTGTTGAACGGGAACGACAGCATCTCGCCCTTATTCGACGTGTAGTAGCCAGCCACAGCAGGCACGTAGGCCTTCGGATCGAACTTCTCGCCAGCGTCCTTCATGATCTTGGCGACCGGCACGATGGCGCCCTTGGCGTTCATCATCGTCGCGGTACCCACTTCGAACACCTGCAGGATGGCCGGCGCATTGCCGGCGCGAAACGCCGCGATGCCCGCAGCCAGCGATTCGTCGTACTGGCCCTTGTAGACCGGCACGATCTTGTAGTCGGACTGGCTCGCGTTGAACTTGGTGGCGATCTCGTTCACCTTGTCGTTCAAGGCGCCTTCCATCGAATGCCACCATTGGATTTCCGTCACCGCGTACGCGCCTTGCGCAAACGTACACGCGGCCAGTACTGCTGCGGCCCCCGCAATCTTCTTGATCGACATGATTTCTCCTGGTTTCGACCCGGCGGGCTCCCTCGCTCCGCCCACGGCGCGCCGACTGTATATGCACGGTCGGTCATTTTTATGACAGCGGGATGTTACTTGGCTTTCTGTCACAAAGAAATCGGGAAATCCCTCCAAGGTTTGGCTTGCGACGGCCGTTAAAATGGGTTCAAGACACTCTCTTTTGCACCCGCAGCATGCTCGCCCCACCCACCACTCCTGCCGCTCCGGACTCACCTGAAACCACGCCCGTCATCGCCGAGCGGCGTGTTCCGCTAGCACTCCATCAGCTCTCGGATGATGCACTGCGCAATATCACCGGCGTCTTCACCGACGTGGATGGCACCCTCACCACGAGGGGGAAGCTTCCCGCGCAGACGTACTCGGCGCTCGAGCGCTTGCACCGTGCCGGCATCAAGGTCGTGCCGGTCACGGGCCGCTCGATTGCCTGGTGCGAAGTCATCGCGCGGCTGTGGCCCGTAGATGCCGTGATCGGCGAGAACGGTGCGTTTGCCATGCGCGTCGATTCGCGTGGGCATCTGGCCACCGACTTTGTAGACGACGCGCAAACGCGCGCGCGCAATCTGGAGCGCATCCGTGAAGTCGCTGCGGAGATCCGGCGTGCCGTGCCGGGTTCAGCGCTGGCAACGGATCAGGCCTGGCATGCAGCGGATCTCGCTGTCGATCATGCTGAGCAAGTCCCGCCGCTACCGCATCATGCCGTGCAACACATCGTCGACATCATGCGCATGCATGGCATGCATGCCACGGTCAGTTCAATTCACGTCAACGGCTGGTTCGGCAAGCACGACAAGCTGAGCGCCAGCGTGTCGCTCGCACGCCGCGCATTCGGTATCGACTTGCATGCAGAACGTGAACGCTGGGTGTTCGTGGGTGACTCCGCCAACGATGCTGCAATGTTCGAGTTCTTCCCGCTCTCGGTGGGTGTGGCCAATGTGCTGGACGTGATCGATACGCTGCCCGTGCCGCCCGCTTACCTCACAGAGGCCGAGGGCGGTGGCGGCTTTGCCGAAGTCGCTGAACGCATCCTGGAAGCGCGCTCCCTGGCCCTGCCCGCGCCGCGCGACTGACGCGGCATCCTCGCACCGCAACACGACCTGGAGATCCGGCGTCGCTTGCCGCACCCGGCACGCCGCTTGCGCCGAAATTGGGCGTTGCACCGCTTTGCACCATGTGACGGCCTCATAACGGTGCATGCGGTGCCAACGCCCTTTTTTACGCAACCGACAGGAGCCCTCCATGCAAACAGAGAAACTGCGCCAGCGTTTTGAACATGCGGAAAGCACCATCGCCGAACTGGCCCGGACCTGCGCCTCGCACAAGGACGTGCCTGACTCGCTGAAGCAATCGATCCAGCAACTGGACGACCAAGCCCGCCAGTGCCACTCGCGCCTGGAAGGTGCAGAAGACCAACAGACCTTCGTCGAGGCCATCGACAAGCTCGAAGCCTGCTCCGACCGCGCGAAGATGGCCTGCCAAAACGCCACCGGCAAGGTGGACCACTCCGTGGAATCTGCCGTGATGCGCGCACACGAAGAACTGTCGCAGCTGAAGCACAAGCTGCACTAAGCGCGATACGCATTCGCGGCACACAAAAAAAGGGCGGACTCCCTTACCGGAAATCCGCCCAATCCCAATCGCCAAGCTCGACGATATTCGGTGGACTGGCCTTGCTGACACCACGTCAGTCGAAGCCAAGCTCCTGCAATTTGCGCGTGATGGTGTTTCGGCCGATACCCAGGCGCGTTGCCGCCTCGACACGGCGCCCGCGCGTGACACCAAGCGCAGCCTCCAGAATTGCCTTCTCGAAGCGACGCGTAAGCGCGTCCATCACGTCAGGTTGGCCCGCTTCGAGCATGGCCTTGGCCTCGCCGGCGAGCGCACGCTCCCAGCCTGCGGCGATGGATGCGCCCACTGAAGTCGTCGAAAGCAACGCATCGACCGACGGCGTAACACCGTACGGTTCGCCACCATGCGAGGGCTCGCCGATGAAGGCCGGGCGCGCCTGGGCATCGCCCATGGCAGGCAGCATCTGCGCGTTGCCTCGCACCAGATCGGCGGGCAGATCCTTGCTTTCAATGGTCTGCGCCGGCGCCATCACGGTCAGCCAGTTGCAGAGGTTTTCCAGTTGCCGCACGTTGCCCGGGAACGGCAGCGTGGCGATATGCGCCAGCGCATCGTCCGACATGCGCTTGGGCTCCACGCCCAGCTCCTTGGCGCTCTTCTGCAGGAAATGGCGCGCCAGCAGCGTGATGTCTTCCGGGCGTTCGCGCAGCGCCGGCAAGCGCAGACGGATTACGTTCAGGCGGTGAAACAAGTCCTCGCGGAACAAGCCGTCCTTGACGCGCGTTTCAAGATTCTGGTGCGTGGCCGCAATGACGCGCACGTTGGCCTTGAGCGGGTTGTGACCGCCCACGCGATAGAAGTGTCCGTCCGACAGCACGCGCAGCAACCGCGTCTGCAGATCGAACGGCATGTCGCCGATTTCATCGAGGAACAGCGTGCCGCCCTCGGCTTGCTCGAAGCGCCCGCGGCGCATGGTCTGCGCGCCCGTGAAGGCGCCACGCTCGTGACCGAATAGTTCGGATTCCAGCAGATCTTTCGGAATCGCCGCCGTATTCAGCGCGATAAAGGGACCGCTCGCACGCGGGCTGTGCTTATGCAGCGCCCGGGCCACCAGCTCTTTACCCGTGCCGGATTCGCCGGTGATCAGCACCGTCACGTTGGACTGCGACAACCGCCCAATCGCGCGGAACACGTCCTGCATGGCCGGCGCCTGCCCGAGAATCTCAGGCGCGTCGCTCAGGCGGTCGTCGATTTCCTCCTCGCGCAGGCTCTCTTCCAGCGCTCGGCGGATCAGCTCGACCGCGCGATCCACGTCGAACGGCTTGGCCAGGTATTCAAACGCGCCGCCCTGGAACGCCGCCACAGCGCTGTCCAGGTCCGAATACGCGGTCATGATGATGACCGGCAGCCCCGGGTGCTTGGCCTTGATGGCCTGCAGCAGATCCAGCCCCGAGCCGCCCGGCATGCGGACGTCTGAGATCAGAACTTGCGGCGTTTCTTCGTCGAGCGCATTGAGCGCGTCGCGCACGTTGGTAAAGCTGCGCGAGAGCAGGCTCTCACGCGCCAGCGCCTTCTCAAGGACCCAGCGGATGGATTGATCGTCGTCGACTATCCAGATTGGCTTCATGTGTTGGTTCGTCTGCTTGACTTCGTCTCGCCTGGGCCGTCTCGCGCTGCGTTGTTGAAGCTGCGACGCTTCAGTGCAGCGGCACGAGAATGCGGAAATCCGTTTGACCCGGCCTGCTCTCGCATTCGATCAGACCATCGTGCTGCTGCACGAACGTCTGCGCGAGTGTCAGGCCCAGCCCACTTCCCCCCTCCCTTCCGGACACCAGCGGGAAGAAGATTCGCTCGCGGATGTCGTCCGGGATACCAGGACCGTTGTCCACTACATGCAAGTCCAATGCCAGCTTGTAAAGACGTTTTGCAATCGTAACTTTGCGTGCGACGCGTGTGCGCAGAATGATCTCGCCATCGCCCTGTGCAATGCGAGGGCCCAGCGCATGCGCCGCGTTGTGAACGATGTTGAGCACGGCCTGGATGAGCTGCTCCTTGTCGCCTCGAAACTCCGGCAGGCTCGCGTCGTAGTCGCGCACGATCCGCAAACCCTGCGGAAACTCCGCCAGCACCACCGAGCGCACACGCTCCAGCACCTCGTGGATGTTCACATCGCCAACGATATGTGGATGCCGGTGCGGTTCCAGCAGGCGGTCGACCAGCGTCTGCAACCGGTCGGATTCTTTGATGATCACCTGCGTGTACTCGCGCAGCGAGCGCTCCGGCAGCTCAAACTCCAGCAACTGCGCGGCGCCGCGAATGCCGCCCAACGGGTTCTTGATCTCGTGCGCAAGGTTGCGGATCAGTTCTTTGTTGGCGGAGGTCAGGTCGAGCAGACGCTCTTCACGCTCGCTGCGGATCTTCTGCTCATTGGGCAGAAGCTCAAGCAGCACCGAGCCCGGCGCAAAGTCGAGCGCGCCCACGACGGCATGCGCATGCAGCGGCTCATGGCCCACCCGGTCGAGCGACACGTCACGCCGCTTGGCGTCGAACTGGCGAGCTGCCACGGTGGCGATCATCTCGGCCAGCTCCGACGGATCGGCAAACAGCTCGTACAGCGACATCTCGACCAACTGGCGGCGGGACACGGCCAGTGCGGCTTCAGCGGCGGGATTGGCGTAGAAGATCGTCAGCGCCGGATGGCGGACGAACAGAATGGGATTGGGCACCGCGTCGAGCCCGGGGAACGATGGCGGTGCACCATGGGAAAACGGAATCGGCGGCGGCCCGTCGATGGGCTCGCCTACAGAGACCTCCAGCCCGACGGCGGAGGCTGACGGCGCGGGTGGCGTCGTCTGTTCCTGTTCATCGCGGCGTGCCGCTTTGCGGATCAGTCGACGCATGGTTTATCTAGTCCTTGAGATTGCCCAGCTCCCGGCGGATGGAATCGACATTGGCCTGGCTGCGCTCGATGTCGCCCTTCAACTGCGCGGTGCGGTCCAGATACTTCTGATAGTTACGTTCGTTGCCCTGACGCTCAGGCTGACCGTTGTTGTATTCGGCCTTCAACGCCTGGAGCTTGCGCTCCTCGTCTGCCAGCTCGGCCTCCAGCACCTGGCGGCGCTCGCCGTCACGTGCCTTCTGCGTGGCGTTGTCCACGCGGGGGAAACCACCACCTGCATTGTTTTGCGCCGGTGCGGGTGCCGCTCCTGCACTGCGCGGGCTGCGCGTGCCGGGGACGGTTACCACATCTGGCAGCGTCAACTTCTTGCAGCCTTTCACATTGCCGCTGTTGCGGTACTCCGGCACGCCGTTCGGGCCGGTGCACAGATAGACATCATCAGCGTACGCGGGTGCCTGCACGGACAGCGTGGCAAACACCGCCGCGGCGGCGGCAAGCAGTCCGGATGCGATGCGTGGGGAAGGACGGAACATGAATGGAACCTGGCGGATACGTCGATCGGGCGCCGGAGTCCGGCGGACGCTCATTCTAGCCACAAAACTCCGCTTCATAAAAAGGAAGGGCGACCTGCGCCGCCCCTCCTTTCACAACCGTCTCTTCGCCCCGACATATCGCTCGGGGCGCTCGCAGATTACAGCGAGTAGTACATCTCGAACTCGAGCGGGTGCGTCGTCATGCGGAAGCGCGTGACTTCTTCCATCTTCAGTTCGATGTAGGCGTCCAGCATGGCGTTGGAGAACACACCACCGCGGGTCAGGAATTCGCGATCCTTGTCCAGGTACTCGAGGGCCTGATCCAGGCTCGAGCACACGGTCGGGATCTTTGCATCTTCTTCCGGCGGCAGGTCGTACAGGTTCTTGTCGGCGGCTTCGCCCGGGTGGATCTTGTTCTGCACGCCATCCAGACCGGCCATCAACAGAGCCGAGAAGCCCAGGTACGGGTTCATCAGCGGATCCGGGAAGCGCGTTTCGATACGACGGCCCTTCGGGTTCGCAACGTACGGAATACGGATCGAAGCCGAACGGTTGCGAGCCGAGTAAGCCAGCTTGACCGGAGCTTCAAAGCCCGGCACCAGACGCTTGTACGAGTTCGTGCCCGGGTTGGTGAGGGCGTTCAACGCACGAGCGTGCTTGATGATGCCGCCGATGTAGTACAGCGCGAATTCCGACAGGCCAGCATAGCCGTTGCCTGCGAACAGGTTCTGGCCGTCCTTCCACACGGATTGGTGCACGTGCATGCCCGAACCGTTGTCGCCCACGACCGGCTTCGGCATGAACGTGGCGGTCTTGCCGTAGGTGTGTGCGACGTTCTGGATCACGTACTTTTGCAGTTGGGTCCAGTCGGCGCGCTGCACCAGCGTGCTGAACCTCGTGCCGATTTCGTTCTGGCCTTGGCCTGCCACTTCGTGGTGGTGCACTTCAACCGGAATGCCCAGCGATTCCAGGATCAGGCACATTTCCGAGCGCATGTCTTGGAACGTGTCGATCGGGGCAACCGGGAAGTAACCGCCCTTCTTGCCCGGACGGTGGCCCGAGTTGCCGTGTTCGAAGTCCTTGCCCGACGACCACGGAGCTTCTTCGGACTGGATCTTCACGAAGCAACCCTGCATGTCGATGTTCCAGGTCACGCCGTCGAAGATGAAGAACTCGGGTTCCGGACCGAAGTAGGCGGTGTCGCCCAGGCCGGTGCTCTTCAGGTAGGCTTCAGCGCGCTTGGCGATCGAGCGCGGGTCGCGATCGTAGCCCTTGCCGTCCGACGGCTCGACCACGTCGCAGGTCAGAACCAGGGTCGGCTCTTCGTAGAAAGGGTCGACGTGTGCGGTGTTTGCATCCGGCACCAGCAGCATGTCCGACGCTTCGATGCCCTTCCAGCCGGCGATCGACGAGCCGTCGAATGCGTGACCGCTTTCGAACTTGTCTTCGTCGAAGTGCGAAACGGGGACCGAGACGTGCTGCTCCTTACCCTTGGTATCTGTGAAGCGGAAATCGACGAACTTCACGTCGTTTTCCTTCACGAGCTTCATCACGTCTGCAATGCTTTGGGACATGCCATTCTCCTGGTAGCGCAATAACGCAAAGTATTGTGAGCCGGTTGTGTGACGGATCGCTGCGCATCGGCTGCAACTCCGCTTTCACTCCGAAACATCTTCTTTCCAGCAAGGTCGTCCGACAAACGGACGCCCCCGAAAAAGACCGCGGGAATCTTAGCAGAAACTATGCCAATTCCGGGCCGACAATGGGCAAGCACTCCCGCAAACAGTGCAGTGCCGCGCCAACCCATGTCTGACACGGTGCGCGCACCCGGCGGTCCGGCCGAACCGCGCCCCGCCGAATCCCCCGTAGAGAGGCCCGAGGCTGTTCAGGCAGCATAGTCAACGCACGCGAAAGGTGCACAAAAACCTCATCAGCACCGTTTCAGTGCATATAAGCACTACGCGCACCGTTTCGGGGATTTCCGCCCGACCCATGTGACGGCAGCGCTAAAATGATTGTTTCCCATTTCACACGCTCAATCGCCATGACTGCCACCACGCTCACCCGCGAGTCCCTGCTCGAGGCCGCCGCCGCCCGCCGCGAGGCAGATCAGCTGCCTTACTTCGGCGCACTGTCGCCGCAAGAGGCTGCCGCATTGTTGGCCGCCGACCCGCAAGCGCGACTCGTGGACGTGCGCACGCGTGCCGAACTCGATTGGGTGGGCACGCCGGACATCTCCCCAAGTCAGTTCGTGCATGTGGAGTGGAATCAGTACCCGGGCGGCGTGCGCAACGCCAACTTCCTGAGCGCGCTGGAAGCCGCCGTGCCGAAGGATGTGCCGGTGTTGTTCCTATGCCGTAGCGCCGCGCGCTCCAAGCATGCTGCAGTGGCGGCCGCGCAGGCGGGCTATGCGGCAGCGATGGATGTGCTCGAAGGTTTTGAGGGCGCCAAAGACACCGAGGGCCATCGCAAGACCGTGGAAGGCTGGTGCTTCCGGGGCCTGCCCTGGCACGGCGCCTGAGGCACGCTGCTGAACGTCAGGACGCCGCGGGGGCGTCCGCCTCGAAGATCTCGCCGCCAAGCGCCAGCGCGCCCTCTCGCAGCACCGCATAGGCGCGCGTCACAGCCTCCGGTGAGCCCTTTACGCCCAGGTCGATGTGCGAGCGGGCATAGCGCTCGCCGCGCGCGGCATCGCCCACGCTGGGCAGGCTGAAGACCTTCACGCCATCGAACTCGGCTTCGACGCGCTCCATCAGCGGTGTGAGCCGCGACTCCGGCAAGCCGAACACCAGGAACGAGCGCTCTTCGCGCGGCGCGCGGTGAAATTGATCGGCGTAATAAGTGTCGAGCACCCACTCCATCATCGGCCACGCCATCACCGGAAAACCCGGCATGAAATGGTGATGCGCCACCGAGAAACCGGGGATGCGGTTGTAGCTGTTCGGGATGATGCGTGCGCCCTGCGGAAACTCGCCCATCTTGAAGCGGTGCTGGTTTTCGGGCGTGGAGACATCCGCCTTGACCGGGTCACCGTTGGCCGACTCGGAAATGCGCAACGTGATCTGCTCGCGCGCTTCCGGATGCAGCTCCAGCGGCACGCCCAGCGCAGCAGCTGCGCATTGGCGTGTGTGGTCATCGGGCGTCGCGCCGATACCGCCAGTGCAGAACACCACGTCGTCGGTGGCGAAGGTACGCTTGAGGACGCTGGTGATGCGCGCGGGTTGATCGCCGACGTATTCCGCCCACTCCAACGCCAGGCCGCGCTCGCCGAGCACTTCGATCAGCTTGCGCAGGTGTTTGTCTTCGCGGCGACCGGAGAGAATCTCGTCGCCAATGATGATCATGCCGAAAGCCATGTCAGTTCCGATGGTTTCTGATTATTCGCGAGGCAATTCAATGGTAGTGACTTCGATCTCGCTGGCCTCGACCATGCGCGCAGGCGGCGCTTCAGCGCGAAGGCGTGTAAGCGCGCGCAAGCAGAAATGGCCGAACCACAGTGCCGAGAAAATGAAGATCAGGACGTACAGCCAGATGACGGCGATGGCGATAATCGGGAACAGCACAATTGTCACCACCGACGACACCCACAGCAGCGTTGGCGCCGAGCCCAGCATGCCCACCGCCACGCCAATGCCAAGGAGCGGCAGCCGGTAGCGCTGCATGATCGCGCGGCGCTCTTCGGCCGTTGCGTGGTCAGCCAACGCGTCGTACGTCATCAAACGGTACGTGAGCCAACCCCACAGCAATGGGGGAATCAGTGCAAAAAACGGGGGGATCAGCCACAACGGCAGCGTGACGATCGCCACCAGAATGACCACCAGCGTGCATAGCAGCGCATGCATCAGACTGCCCAGCACCGTGCCGCCCTTGCGACGCTCAAGCTGCGGATAGCTGCGATCAAGAAAACGCATGACCACCGGCACCGACGCCACGCTCACCAGCACGAGAATCGACACGACAATCACCGGCACCAGCAAGGTGATCACCAGCAACGGCGCAATGGCCGACCACAACCCGGCCATGCCGATGGCGTTGAGGCCGCTCTTGATCCAGCCCATGAAGGCCCAGCCTTCCACGGCGTTGCGGGCCATGCCGTTCATGGCATCCCAGCCGAAATACAGCACTCCGCCCCAGACCACCACGGCCACGACGAAAGGCAGCACCGTCAGGAACAGCATGCGCGGATGCAGTTGCGAGAGCAGCGCGCGGCCAAATGAGCGAATCAGGTCGTTCATGCAGAAATCGGGAAATCAGGGAGCGAACAGCCTAGCACAGCGTGCAGAAATGACGCAGGCGCCGCCGCGCGAGAGCTTTATGCCCGGCCGAACAGGCGCTTGAGGCCGAGCCACTGCTGACGCAGCACGCCGCGCCCGTAGTCGCGCGAGCGCCCTTGCGGTGCGGGAAGTTGATCGCGGATGCCGGTGACGTGGTACTCCGGCGAGAAGATGGCGGTGCCGAACAGCATGTCCCACCAGGGGAACAGCACGCCAAAATTGCAGCCGCCCAGCACGCCAGGCTTGCCCGGCACCTCGTGCCCCAGCCCAATGGCGTGATGCAGCCGATGAAAGCGCGGCGAGATCAGCAGCCGGTCGCCGAGCCAGCCGAAATGCAGCCGCACGTTGGCGTGCTGCAAGCTTTGCAGCAACTGCGAAATGGCGACCAGCAGCACATACTGCGAGGGTTCCACCCCAATGACCAGCGCTGCGACGGCAAACACCGCGCCGCGCAGCACATCGTCGAGGATGTGGTTGCGGTCATCGGACCAGAGCGTCATCTGCTGCTGGCTGTGATGCAGCGAATGCAGGTTCCACCACCAGTGGAACTTGTGTGAAAAACGGTGATACCAGTAGTCGAGCAAGTCGAACAACACCAGATAAATCAAAAAGCTGACAACGGAAACTGACGTGACGCCCGGCCACCAGTCTTCCACATTCAGATGCGCCCAGCCCCAGAACCGCAGCTTGCCGTCGAGGTGGTCGATCAGCGGCTGCAGCGTGAAGAACAGCAGCAGCGGAAAGAATCCCAGGCGGTGGAACAGCGTGTAGAAAATGTCGGCACGCACAGCCTTGCGGTCTTGTACCGGTTCCACCGGGCGCCAGCGCTCCAGCGGGCGGAAGATCAACAGCAGCACTGCAATCTGCACCAGCCCCATCAGCAGCCATTCAGTGCCGGGGTAGGCATCTTCGACGTAACCACCCAGGCCGACCGCGTAAGTGATCGGCATCACGACGTGCTGAAACAGTACGTCCTGCGCTTGCGTGAAGGTGTCGGCGATCCAGTCGAACATGTCAGCGGGCCGCCGCGTGTGCCGGGTGAGCGGCAAACCAGGCTTGGTACTGCGGATGATCGCGCAGCGTGGCGAAGCAGAAACCCTTGTGCTCCAGGCCGGTGATCAGCGGCTCCAGATCCGCTGGTGCCCACGGATCCTTGCGCGACCAGATGCCCAGATGCGCCATGGTGATGTCGCCATCGCGCAAGTTGGACAGGGCCTTCTGTAGCAACGCGTCGTTCGGATAGCGCTCGGACGGCAACTCATCGCCCAGGAAACCGGCAGGCGCCCACGCGACGTGGGCAAACCCGCATTGCTTGGCCCAGGCCTCGGTCGTCGCCGAAAGGTGACCGCCCGGCGCGCGCCACAGCGGGTCCATCGGCTGACCAGTCATGGCTTTGAAGCGCTCGGCGCTGTGTTTCAGTTCCGCACAGAATTCAGGCTCGCTCCACACGACGTTGCGGCCGCCCTGCTCGCCAAACTGCGGGCGGAAGCGGACCTTGCCCGCACCCGCCTCGCCTTTGTAGTAGACATGATCGAAGGTGTGCGTACCGAAGGCGTGGCCGTCGGCAGCGAGTGATTTCCAATATGGAGCCCAGCCGTCATCCAGCGTGCTGTCGCCGTGGATGGTCTTCTCGTTGGCGAGGAAGAACGTAGCGTGGATGCGATGGCGGCGCAGCGTGTCGGCAATCAACTGCGCCTGGCTCATGCTACCGGTGTCGAACGTCAGGTAGACGGTGCCCTTGCACGCACCGGCATTCACACCACCGGGCGCAGCCGTGGCCAACGCGCACAGCCCCAGCGCCGCCATGGCAGCGGCCGTACGTAACATCGACAGGCCGGATTTCATGGTAGTGATGCTCAAATCAGTGGAGCACGCGTGCGGAAGTAAATGCCGTGCGGAGAGCGCCCGACCTTGATCTCTTCCACGACCTTGCGGCTTGCCACGTCGACGATCGCCACGCGTTTGGCCCAGCGGCAGGTCACCCAAAGCTGCTTGCCGTCGGCGGTCAATTCCATGTCGTCGGGGCCAGGCGGCAGGCCAGTGATGTCGCCCACCTTGGTCAGCGTTTGCTGATCGATGATGCTGATCGTGCCCGACACGCGGTTCGACAGGAACAAGTGGCGCTTGTCGCCGAGCGCGCGGAAGTTGTGCGCGCCCTTGCCGGTCGGGATGCGCTTGACGCTGGTGCGGTTGTGCCAGTCGATCACTTCGACGTAATCGGCGCCGGTCATGCCAACCAGCAGGTATTTCTGATCGGTCGTGACCCACACCCCGGCCGGTGCGGAGCCAATGGTCATACGCCACATCACGGTCTGCGTGGGCAGGTCGATGGCCATCACCTCGTTGGAATCCTGCAGGGTGATGAACGCGATCTTGCTGTCAGCGGTAAAAGCAATGTGGCTGGGCGTCTTGGCCGCAGGCACCTGCTTGGCGATGGTCAGCGCGTGACCGTCCCAGCGGTAAATATCAATGCGGTCCAGCCGGTTGCCGGTGGTCAGGAACCACTTCTGGTCCGGCGAGAAGCCGATCTGATAAGGATCGTCGATGCGCGGCACACGCTGCTGAATCTTGCCGGTCACGGGATCGAGGAACACCAGTTCGTTGCCGACCGCGTTGGCGACGATCAACGATTTTTCGTCCGGCGTGGCAATCAGGTGGTGCGGCTCCTTGCCGATGGGGAACGTCTCCAGCACCTTGCGGGTGTCCTTGTCGATCAAAGAGACGCTTGCGTCGCCCGAGTTGAGCACGGTGACGACTTCGGCACGCGCCGCATGCGCTGCCATCAAAGCAGCGGCCGACAGAACAAGCGTGGAAAACCAACGGGAGGCAAACGAGGCGCGCAAGGCAGACATATCGAGAAGATTCAGCAACTTAGCCAACCATTTTAACGCTCGCATTTACGCCGTCGCTGACACAAATCAAAAAAAGAAAACGGGAACTTTCCGCGCTCCCAACAATGCATTGCAGCTATCGCTGCATTGATTCCCACACCTTCTGAAGCCGCTTGACCGACATCGGCACCGGCGTGCGCAACTCCTGCGCAAACAGGGCGATGCGCAACTCCTCCAGCATCCAGCGGAATTCCTCCATGCGTGGATCATTGCCGCCCTGCCCTTGCACGCGCAGGGCCTTTTCCGCGCGTTGGTATTGCTGGACGAGCGGCGCCATCTCCTGCATGCGCTGGGTGTCACGCGTCGGGTCAGCCTTGAGCTTGTCGATGCGTAGCGCGATGCCCTTCAGGTAACGCGGAAAGTGCGTCAACTGCGCGTACGGCGTCGCCTCGATAAAGCGCTTGTGCATCAGCGTCTTGAGCTGCGCGTCGATATCGGCGGTGGCGGCGGCAAACGGCTTGGCAATCTGCAGCTTGCGCGGCAGTTGCGCATATTCGGCCAGGATGGCGCCCACCAGCCGCGCGATCTCCTGCGCCAGCAACGTCAGGCGCGCGCGGCTTTCGTCCTTGCGGGCACCGAAGCTGGCGTCATCGGTCGGCAGCGGGTCTTGCAGGCAGGCGCGCTCCAGCGTGGCATCCAGGATCTGGTCGCGCAGATCATCCTGCGTGCCCAGGTTCATGAACTGGATTGCCATCTGCGACAGGCCCGGGATGTTCTTTTCCAGATACTTCAAAGGCTCGCGCAGCTGGATTGCGAACAAACGCCGCAAGCCCAGGCGATGGATGCGCGTGGCTTCCGCCGGATCATCGAAGACCTCCACATCGCAGTGGTCACCCGCATCGACGAGTGCGGGATAGCCGAACAGCGTCTGGCTGCCTTTGCGAACTTCCAGCAGCTCCGGCAGCTCGCCGAAATTCCAGGTGGTCAGGCCCGAGTACAGCGCGGCGTTTGCCGGAGCTTCAGACTTGCCTGACTTGCCGGGCTTGGCGCCCTCGTTCTGTGCTCCAGCCACGGCAGCGTCCTGCGCGGCGATCGACTGGAATGTCTGCTGCGCGCGTCCGCCCAGTTCCGCGCGCAACTGGGCCAGATTGCGGCCCATGTCGAGCTGGCGGCCGTGCTCGTCGATCACTTTGAAATTCATGAAGTGATGCGCGGGCAGCGTTTCGAGTTTGAAGTCGGCGCGCTTGAGCGCAATGCCGGTCTGCTCGCGCACGTCGGCGATCAAGCGGTCGAGCAGCTCGCCATCCCCCAACCGCACGCGCGAGACGAATCCGGCCGCGTAGTCCGGCAGCGGCACGCAATGGCGGCGCAGCTTTTGCGGCAGGCTTTTCAGGAGCAGATGCACCTTCTCCTTGAGCATGCCCGGCACCAGCCATTCGGTGCGTTGCGCGGGCACCTGGTTGAGCGCGTACAGCGGCACCGTGAGCGTTACGCCGTCACGCGGGCTGCCGGGCTCGAAGTGGTACGTCAGCCCCATGTCGATGCCGGCAATCGGCAGCACCTTCGGGAATAGGTCGGTCGTGATGCCGGCCGCTTCGTGCCGCATCAGGTCATCGCGATTCAGGTACAGGAGCTTCTGGCCACTCTTGCCGCTTGCGTTGGCGGCTTCGGCATACCAGCGCTCGAACGAGACAGTGTTGTAGATGTCCGTCGGAATCTGGCTGTCGTAGAAGGCGTAGATCAGCTCGTCGTCCACCAGCACGTCTTGCCGACGTGACTTGTGCTCGAGGTTTTCGATCTCACGCACCAGGCGCTGGTTGTGCGTGAAGAACGGCAGGCGCGTTTCGAATTCGCCATCGACCAGTGCACGACGGATGAACATCTCGCGCGCTTCCTTCGGCTGCATCGGCCCGAAGTGCACGCGGCGCTGCTGATAGATCGGCAGGCCGTACAGCGTGCCACGCTCGAAGGCCATCACCTGCCCGGCCTTCTTTTCCCAATGCGGATCGCTCCACGACACCTTCAACAGGTGCGCCCCGACCTTCTCCACCCATTCCGGCTCGATGCGTGCCAGCGTGCGGCCGAACAGGCGGCTGGTTTCGATCAGCTCGCCACCAACGACCCACTTGCCCGCCTTGCGCGCAATGACCGAACCCGGCCACAGGAAGAACTTGATGCCGCGCGCGCCGAGGTATTCCCGGCCTTTTCCATCCGCCTCCTCGATGCGCACACCGATGTTGCCGAGCAAGCCCGTCAGCAGCGCCAGGTGCAACTGCTCATAGGTCGGATCGGAGTCATTGAGCTTCCAGCCCTGCTCCGCCACCGTGGTGTGCAGTTGCGAATGCACGTCGCGCCACTCACGCAGCCGCACATGCGACAGGAAATGCGTGCGGCACTGGTCTTGCAGCTGCTTGTTCGATTTCTTGTGCGCGACGGCCTCTTCAAACCACTTCCACAGCTTCACCCAGCCCAGGAACTCCGACTTCTCATCGGCGAACTGGCGATGCGCTTGATCCGCCTGCTGCTGCAGTTCTTGCGGGCGCTCCCGTGGGTCTTGCACGGACAAGGCGCTCGCGATGATCAGCATCTCGCGCAGGCACTGATAGTCGCGGCCAGCCAGAATCATCCGCGCCACACGCGGGTCCAGCGGCAGCCGGGCGACCTGCTTGCCCAGCGGGGTCAGCGCGTTTTCATCGTCGACGGCACCGAGTTCTTGCAGGAGTTGGTAGCCGTCGGCAATCGCACGGCCCAGCGGCGGCTCGATGAAGGGAAACTGTTCGACGTCCGTCAGCCGCAGCGCCTTCATACGCAAAATGACGGCGGCCAGCGACGAACGCAGGATTTCCGGATCGGTAAAACGCGGCCGCGCAATGAAATCCGCTTCTTCATACAAGCGGATGCAAACGCCATCGGCCACCCGGCCGCATCGACCGGCACGCTGGTTGGCCGCGGCTTGCGACACCGGTTCGATCTGCAGTTGCTCGACCTTGTTGCGATACGAATAGCGCTTGACGCGCGCCAGCCCCGTATCGACCACGTAGCGAATACCCGGCACCGTCAGCGAGGTCTCGGCCACGTTCGTCGCCAGCACGAGGCGCCGCGCGTTGGACGGCCGGAACACACGCTCCTGCTCCTGCACCGACAGCCGCGCAAACAGCGGCAGGATCTCGGTATGCGCTGGATGGTGCTTGCGCAGCGCCTCGGCCGCCTCGCGAATCTCGCGCTCGCCCGGCAGGAAGATCAGCACGTCGCCCGAGCCTTCGCGGGCAAGCTCATCCACCGCATCGACGAGCGCTTCGTAGAGATCGCGCTCCTTGTCCTTGTCGTCGCGCTGAATCGGGCGGTAGCGCACCTCGACCGGATACAACCGGCCGCTGACCTCGATAACGGGCGCTGGTCCCTTGGGGCCCGCGAAGTGCTCGGCAAACCGCTGCGCATCGATGGTCGCCGAGGTAATGATCACCTTCAGGTCGGGCCGGCGCGGCAGAAGCTGTTTGAGATAGCCGATCAGGAAATCGATGTTGAGGCTGCGTTCGTGCGCCTCGTCGATGATGATCGTGTCGTAGGCGCGCAGCAGCGGATCGTTCTGCGTCTCAGCCAGCAAAATGCCGTCGGTCATCAGCTTGACCGACGCACCAGCCGACAGCGTGTCGTTGAAGCGCACCTGAAAGCCCACGTGCTCGCCCACCGGCGTGCCGATTTCCTGCGCGATGCGCTTGGCAGTAGACGTTGCTGCAATCCGGCGTGGCTGCGTATGGCCGATCAGCCCGGTGCCGCCTGCGCCAATGCCTCGCCCGATCGACAGGCAGATCTTCGGCAACTGCGTGGTCTTGCCCGAGCCGGTCTCGCCCGAGACGATCACCACCTGGTTGGCGGCGATGGCCTGGGCGATCTCGTCGCGCCGGGCCGACACGGGCAGCGCTTCGGGAAACGTGATCGGCGGGACGCGGTTGGCCCGTGCGCGGCGCGCCTCCAGCGCCGCGGCGAGTTCTTCCGGCGTGGGCTTTGGGCGGCGCTGCGGACGACCATTGCCTTCGGGCTTGCGCTCGGGCGGCGGCGTGTCTTTCGGCGATTTCGGGGAAGGCGCCGCCGGGCATGGCCGGGGCGGCTGGGCGTGGGAATCTGACATCGGGCGGGATTATAATCCGCGCATCTTTCCTACGCCGGCCCGCGCCCCGTGCCGCTTTTCCTCCTCCGTCCGTGACCGCTCGCTCCTCCGCCCCCGCCTCCGGCGTTTCGCTGGCGGCGCACACGCCCGCCCCTGTTGATGTCGCCCCGATTCCGCCCACGCCCGAACAGCAGCAGTTCGTGGACTGGCTGCGCGAGGTGGCGCCTTACATTCACTCCTTCCGCGACAAGACCTTCGTGATCGGCTTTGGCGGCGAGCTGGTCCAGGCCGGCATGCTGGGCGCACTCGTCAACGACGTCGCGCTGTTGCATGCGATGGGGATGCGCATCGTGCTGGTGCACGGCTCGCGCCCGCAGGTGGAGGAACAGCTTGCCCTGCGCAACGTGAAAACCCAGTTCGTGGATGGCGTACGCGTGACGGACGCCGCCGCGCTGGAATCCGCCAAGGAAGCCTCCGGCGAACTGCGTCTGGACATCGAAGCGGCCTTCAGCCAGGGCCTGCCCAACACACCGATGGCCGGCGCGCGCATGTCGGTGGTGTCCGGCAACTTCGTGACGGCGCGGCCGGTGGGCATCGTCAACGGCGTGGACTTCCAGCACACGGGGCTGGTGCGCAAGATCGATGCGGAGTCGATCCAGCACTCCCTGTCCAACCGCAAGATCGTGCTGCTCTCGCCGCTGGGCTTTTCGCCGACGGGCCAGGCGTTCAACCTGTCGATGGAAGATGTGGCAGCCAACACCGCCACGGCGCTTAAAGCCGACAAGCTCATCTTCATCACGGAGCTGCCCGGCATCATGGACCGCGTGGGCAAGCTGCAGCAGGATCTGTCGATGGAAACTGCCATCGAACGCCTGCGCGACGGCAGCCTGTCACACGACACCGCCTATTACCTGCAGCACATCGTCAAGGCGATGCGCGGCGGCGTGCGCCGGGCGCACGTAATCCCGTTCGCGCTGGACGGCAGCATCCTGCTGGAGCTGTTCCTGCACGATGGCGTGGGCACCATGGTGTCGCACACCGATCTGGAATACCTGCGCGAGGCCACGCTGGACGACGTGGGCGGCATCGTCTCACTCATCGAGCCGCTGGAAGCCGACGGCACGCTGGTGCCGCGCGAACGCCGTCTGCTGGAACGCGACATCGCCAACTTCTCCGTCATCGAGCACGACGGCATCATCTTCGGCTGCGTGGCGCTGTATCCGTACCCGAAGGACGGCATGGCCGAAATGGCCTGCCTGATCGTCTCTCCAGACAGCCAAGGTACCGGCGACGGCGAGCGCCTGCTCAAGCACACCGAAGTGCGCGCCCGTGCGCTGGGCCTCAAGCGCCTGTTTGTGCTCACCACGCGGACGGAACACTGGTTCCTCAAGCGCGGTTTCGTGCGTGCCAGCGTGGACGACCTGCCGGAAGACCGCCGCAAGCTCTACAACTGGCAGCGGCGATCGATGGTGCTGATGAAGAAGCTCTAAACCCTTGGCGCGCGTCGTGGAATCCTAGCCCGGCGGCGCGCGGCCTTTACAATAGCGGCACCTGCGTCGCGCTTGAGCGGCGCTCCCGCCACACAAGAGGAATCCCCATGGCCCGCATGGTCCACTGCGTCAAGCTCAACAAGGAAGCCGAAGGTCTCGACTTCCCGCCCCTGCCCGGCGAACTGGGCAAGAAACTCTGGCAAAGCGTCTCGAAGGAAGCCTGGGCCGGCTGGCTCAAGCACCAGACCATGCTCATCAACGAAAACCGCTTGAACATGGCCGATTCGCGCGCACGCCAGTACCTGCTCAAGCAGACCGAGAAGTACTTCTTTGGCGACGGCGCAGACGAGGCTGCCGGCTACGTGCCGCCGCCCTCGGCCTGATCTGCCGCGACAAAAACAAAGCCGTTCAGCGCAAACTGAACGGCTTTTTTGTTTGGGCAACCCCAATTCAAAGTACTGCAGCAAGCACAAAAAAAGCTGCCCATTTGCATGAGCAGCTTTCCAATAAGCGAACAGCGATCAAAAATCGCGGCGCTGCACACCCGCTTCGGTACCCAGCAGCAGCACGTTGGCACCGCGCTTTGCAAACAGGCCGACCGTCACCACGCCCGGAATATCGTTGACGATCGATTCGAGGCCCTTCGGATCGGCAATACGCAGGCCCACCACATCGATGATCACGTTGCCGTTATCGGTCTTGTAGATCTGGCCTTCCTTGGTCATGCGCAGACGCGGCTGGCCGCCCAGCGCAGCGAGCTGGCGGGCCACGGCGGCACGTGCCATGGGCACCACTTCCACCGGCAACGGGAATGCACCCATCGTCTCAACGAGCTTGCTGCCGTCAGCAATGCAGACGAACACGCTGGCAACCGACGCAACGATCTTTTCGCGCGTGAGCGCACCGCCGCCGCCCTTGATCATGGCGCCCGAGGCGTCGATTTCGTCAGCGCCGTCCACGTAGACGGGAATGGCATCGACTTCGTTCAAATCGAGCACCGTGAAGCCGTGGCCCTGCAGCCGACGCGTTGACGCCTCCGAGCTGGACACCGCGCCAGCAAAGCGCGCCTTGTGCGGCGCCATCGCGTCGATGAACAGGTTGGCCGTCGAGCCGGTGCCAACACCCAGAACTGCGCCCTCAGGCACGTTGGCCAATACGTAATCTGCTGCGGCCTGCGCCACCAGCGCCTTCAGTTCATCCTGCGTCATCGCAAAAACTCGGTCGGATCGGAAAACCCGGTAGTGTACCGGATCAATGCGGTGGCTCTCGGCCGGCTGGCGGAGCCAAACCCGCGGAGTACAATCGATTCACCTTTCCACCTCCAGCGCAACGTTGGAACGTACTTCGGACTCGCTTCATGACTCAGCTCGATCAACTCAAGCAGTTCACCACCGTCGTCGCCGACACAGGCGATTTCCAGGCCATGCGCGCCTACGCGCCGCACGATGCAACGACCAATCCGTCGCTGATCCTCAAAGCCGTGCAGAAGGCTGAATATCGCCCGCTGCTGGAACAAGCCGTGCGCGACGCCCGCAGCGACAGTGTGGAAGACATCATCGATGCCGTGCTCGTGGCATTCGGCTGCGAGATCCTGTCGATCATCCCGGGCCGTGTGTCGACCGAAGTCGATGCGCGCCTGTCGTTCGACACCGAGGCGACGGTCGCCAAGGCCAAGCATCTGATTGCGTTGTACGAAGCACGGGGCGTGGCGCGCGAGCGCGTGCTGATCAAGATCGCGTCGACGTGGGAAGGCATCCGCGCGGCGGATCAGCTCCGCGCCGAAGGCATCCGCTGCAACATGACGCTGCTGTTTTCGCTGGCCCAGGCGGTGGCTTGTGCGGAAGCGGGCGTGCAGCTCATCTCGCCCTTTGTCGGCCGCATCTATGACTGGTACAAGAAAGATGCCGGCGCCAACTGGGACCCTGTCGCGCAAGGCGGGGCGAACGACCCGGGCGTGCAGTCCGTCCTGCGCATCTACAACTACTACAAGAAGTTCGACTACCCGACCGAAGTGATGGGCGCGAGCTTCCGCAACATCTCGCAGATCGTTGAACTCGCTGGCTGCGACCTCCTGACCATCAGCCCGGATCTGCTCGCCCAGTTGCAGCAGTCCGACGCGCCGGTCGAACGCAAGCTCTCTGCGGACAATGCCAACGCCGCCAACATCGTGCGCCTGCCGGCCGACGAGAAATCGTTCCGCTGGCACATGAACGCCGATGCCATGGCCACCGAAAAGCTGGCCGAAGGCATCCGCCTGTTTGCGGCGGACGCAGTCAAGTTGGAAGCGTTGATTGAGCCGCTGCGCGTGGCAGCGTAAGAAGAACGCCGCGCCTTATCCCAGCATGGCGGGCAAGCACACGCCCGCCGGCTGGTGGATCACCAGATCGGCCGTTGCATCCAGCGCGCTCGGCTCCGGATTCACGACGATCACCTTGGCGCCGTGGTCCTTTGCCAACCCCGGCAGTCCGGCCGCCGGATACACCATGCCGGACGTGCCCACCACCAGGCATACGTCACACGTGTTGGCGGCCTCTTCAGCGCGGTAGTTCGCCACAAGCGGGAGTTGCTCGCCAAACCACACCACGCCTGGGCGCAGCATCGCGCCACACGTCGCACAACGTGGCGGCCTGCCTGGCACGGCCGTGGCGACATCGCATTTGCCGCAGCCACCCAGCCATTTGTTGGCGAACAGGTTGCCATGCAGCTCGACCACGCCTTCGCTGCCGGCGCGCTGATGCAAACCATCCACGTTCTGTGTGACGAGCGTCACCGTCTTGCGCTTGGCCAGCGCGGCAATCGCAAGATGGGCGGGATTCGGCTGCGCCTGCAGCACGCGCTCGCGGCGCTCCTGATACCAGTCCCACACCATGCGCGGGTGCTTGCGGTACGCGGCCTCGGTGGCCATGTCTTCAGGGTTGAAGCGCGACCACAGGCCGGTCAGCGCATCACGAAACGTGGGCACGCCGGATTCGGCCGAGACGCCAGCCCCCGTCAGCACCATAACGTGCTGGGCGGCCTCGACCCAGGCGTGGGCCTGGGCCAATGCAGCCGCATCGGATGCGGCCGTGGGTTCGACACGCATTACTTCTTGGCAGGTGCCGCTGCCCGCTGGCGCACAGCTTCAAACAGGCACACGCCGCTGGCCACCGACACGTTCAGGCTTTCCACGCTGCCCGCCATTGGAATGCTGACCAGCGCGTCGCACGTTTCGCGCGTGAGGCGACGCATGCCCTCACCTTCGGCGCCCATCACGATGGCAATGGGGCCTTTGAAGTCGGCTTGGTAGAGATCCTGTTCGGCTTCATCAGCCGTGCCGATAACCCACACGCCCCGTTCCTGCAACTCACGCAGCGTGCGCGCCAGGTTGGTCACGGTGATGTAGGGGACGGTTTCCGCCGCGCCGCTGGCCACCTTGGCGACCGTCGTGTTGATTCCAACGCTACGGTCCTTCGGCGCAATCACGGCGTGCGCGCCAGCGGCATCGGCCACGCGCAGGCACGCGCCCAGGTTATGCGGATCGGTCACACCGTCAAGCACCAGCAGCAGCGGCGTGCCTTCGATACCGTCGAGCAGTTCATCAAGATTGAGCGCCAGCGACAGCGACTCTGCCTTGGCAACCACGCCCTGGTGACGATCGGTGCCGGCAATCCCGCGCAAGCGGTCGGCGTCAGCAGGAATGAGGCGAACGCCCGCAGCTTCCGCCGCTTTCAGGAAATCCTGCATGCGGCGGTCGCGGCGGTTGGCCTCGAAGTAGATTTCGTCGATCGACTTGGCGCCGTGGCGCAGTCGGGCGGTGACGGCATGAAAGCCGATGAGGAGCTTGGATTTAGACATGGCGCGATTGTACCCGTCTGCCCTCGCTCCCCGGCCGCTTTAACGCCCCTTGGTCTTATGCGAGGCCTTGCCTGCCACCTTGCGCGGCGCAGCAGTCTTGGCACCACCCTTGGGCTTCGTGCCACGCGCCGGCTGCTTCTTACGCGCCGGCTTGGCATGGGCATGGCCCGGGGGCAGTGCACGGCCACCCGGCTCGAACACCGGCTGCTCTTCGATGACGCGATCGAGCGTCTCGTCGAACGATTCCTCCGGCTTGGCCGTACCGCCCAGCAATGCGGCCAACTGGCGCGGCTTCTTGCGGCCGACCGATGGCGCCGACGTTGCGCCGGCAGGCTGACGCGCGGTCGCGGCTTCCGGCACGCCAGTCACCTTGGCCGGGCGCAGCGCCTTGGTTGAGGGCTCCTGGATCAGGCGGAAATCCATCTTCCGGGCATCCAGATCCACGCGCAATAACTGCACGCGCACGCGATCAGTCAGCCGATAACGGATGCCCGTGCGCTCTCCGCGCAGTTCGTTGCGGGCTTCGTCGTATTGGAAGTAATCGCTGCCCAGCTCGGTCACGTGTACGAGGCCTTCCACGTACAGCTCGTCGAGCTGCACGAAGATGCCGAACGAGGTGACCGCGCTGACGGTGCCCGAGAACTCGTTGCCGAGCTTGTCGCGCATGAAGTAGCACTTGAGCCAGGCTTCGACGTCGCGCGAGGCTTCGTCGGCGCGACGCTCGTTGGCCGAACAGTGCACGCCCAGTTCATTCCAGATCGCTTCCGCCTTGGCCTTGTTGACCACCGCTGCCGGCACGCCTTTCTCGGCTTCGGCTTGCAAACGACGCGCCTTGGGCGACAGCGCGCTATTCAACTGCACGCCCGGTGCAAGCCCAGGCACGTAACGCGTGCGGTGCAGGATCGCTTTGATGGAGCGATGCACCAGCAAATCCGGGTAGCGGCGGATCGGGCTCGTGAAGTGCGCATACGCCGGATACGCCAGGCCAAAGTGGCCGATGTTGTCCGGGCTGTAGACCGCCTGCTGCATCGAGCGCAGCAGCATGGTCTGCAGCATCGGAGCGTCGGGGCGTGCGGCCACCTTTTCCATCAGTTCGGCGTAATCGGCTGCCTGCGGTTTGTCGCCGCCACCCAGGGTCAAGCCGCTGGTTTTCAGGAAGGCCCGCAGCGCCTGCAGCTTTTCTTCCGTCGGGCCAGCGTGGACGCGGTACAGCGCCGGATGTTTGTACTTCTCCAGCATCTCGGCCGCGCAGACGTTGGCCGTCAGCATGCACTCCTCGATCAGCCTGTGCGCATCATTGCGGGTGCGCGGCAGGATCTGCTCGATCTTGCCCTGCGCGTTGCAGACGATGTACGTCTCGGTGGTATCGAAGTCGATCGCGCCGCGCTCGCGGCGGGCCTTGAGCAGCGTCTGATACAGCTCGTACAGGTCTTGCAGGTGCGGCACCAGCGGCGCCCGTTTGGCAGCTTCCGGGCCTTTCACGTTCGACAGAATCGCCCAGACCTCGTTGTAGGTCAGGCGCGCCTTCGAGTGCATCACCGCCGGATAGAACTGATAAGCCTTGACCTCGCCCTTGGCCGTGATCACCGCGTCGCAGACCATGCACAGACGGTCCACTTCCGGGTTCAGTGAGCACAAGCCGTTGGAGAGCTTCTCCGGCAGCATTGGGATCACGCGGCGCGGGAAATAGACCGAAGTCGCGCGATCAATGGCGTCCGCATCCAACGGGTGCCCAGGCCGCACGTAATGCGACACGTCGGCAATCGCCACGATCAGACGCCAGCCCTTGCTGCGGCCGATCTTGACGGGCTCCGCGTAGACAGCGTCATCGAAGTCGCGCGCGTCTTCGCCGTCGATGGTGACGAACGACACATCGCGCAAGTCGATGCGACCTGCCAGATCGACATCGCGGACCAAGTCGGGCAGCGCTTCCGCCTCGCGCTGCGTCGGCTCGGAAAACTCGTGCGGCACGCCGTACTTGCGCACGGCAATTTCGATCTCCATACCAGGGTCGTCAATCTCACCCAGCACTTCGACCACGCGGCCAATCGGTTGTACGTAGCGGTCCGGATATTCCAGGATCTCAACGCTTACCACCTGGCCAACCTTGGCCTTGCCCTGCCCCTTCGGCGCAATCAGGATGTCGCGGCCGAGACGCTTGTCTTCAGGCGCCACAACCAGCGTGCCACTTTCCGACAGCAACCTGCCGATGACGCGCTTGTTGGCCCGCTGCAGGATCTCGACGATCTGCCCTTCCGAGCGCCCGCGGCGGTCGTAGCCCACGGCGCGCACCAGGGCGCGATCACCGTGCATGGCCTTCTGCATCTCACGCTCGGGCAGGAAGATATCGGGCTCGCCGTCATCGCGCACGAAGAAGCCGAAGCCGTCGCGATGACCGATCACGCGGCCTTCGATGAAATTGGGCTGGTGCGCCAGTTCGTAGCGCCCCTTGCGGTTGAGTTCGATCTGACCATCCCGCTCCATGGCGGTCAGACGCTTGATAAAGCCGTCATGCTCCTTGCGCGTGACAGACAGCGTCTTGGCAATATCGGTAGCAGACAACGGAGACCCCGACGTGCGCAGCACACCGAGGATTTCCTCGCGGCTTGGGATCGGATAAGTCGGTTGATTCAATTTTTTCTTCTAGAGTGTTGACAGGATCGCTGGATCCCGTAATAATTGCAGCTTCGGTACACGCACACCTGCCCAGGTGGCGGAATTGGTAGACGCACTAGTTTCAGGTACTAGCGGGTAACTCCGTGGAGGTTCGAGTCCTCTCCTGGGCACCAGAGTTTAGGAACGGCGCAACGCAAGTTGCGCCGTTTTTCTTTTCCGCGGCCGGATTGCTGTTGTTCAGTTGCTGATGCGACATTCCGCGAAGTGCGACGTGCATTGTGTCTTGGCTATCGCGCCAGGGCCGAGCCGGGATCACCGGACTCACCTGCCCCAAACGCTGGGTGGGCTCGAAGCCCAGTGCATCCACAAAGACACACCTCGCTTCGATCAACCGCGCACCTCGCATTGGGCCACTCCTGCAAAGCCAATCCGTACGCGGGTTTCGGGGCAATATTGCGGCCCGTGACAGCAGGTTACCGAAGTGGCACGCACGACGCAAGCCGCACACGCCACTCCGTTAGCGTCTCGACGCAATCGCGACCAACGCCTCAAACTGATGGCGCCTCGCCGTTGCCGGCCGAACGTGACTTGCCGCGCTTGATCCAGGCCGCCAAGTTATGCGGGCGCAGCGTGTCGTACTCCTCGAACGGCTGATGGATCCACGGATTGGTCGCAAGAAACTGCACGGCATAATCAGGCTTGATCTTCGAGCACGCCTTGTGCCACAGCACAGCAGTACGCACGTCGGTCACGGCCGGATAGCGCTCCTTCAGGTGACGCCCAACGCGCTCCAGCGTGATGCCCGAATCCACCAGATCATCCACCAGCAGCACGCGGCCCGACAACTCGCCACGGGTCATGGTGATGTATTGCGCGATGTCGAGATCGCCCTGCTGCGTGCCTGCGGCTTCGCGATAGCTGCTGGTCGCCAGGATGGCCAACGGCAGGTCGTAGATGCGTGAAAGCTGATCGCCAACCCGCAAGCCGCCGCGCGCCAGGCACAGAATCTTGTCAAACTTCCAGCCCGACTCGTGCACGACGAGCGCCAGGCGCTCGATCAGGCCGTGGTAGTCATCCCACGACACCCACAGATGCGAGTCGTCGTTGATCGGCTGGTTCATGGTGTACCTCTTCGTATCGTGAATGCGGCGTGAGTTGCCGCTATCGTGTTCTATGAAAAACGGCGCTCCATGCAAATTCGCCCGGCGAATCACCGGGCGAATCTGGGAGCTATCGCGTCAGTCCTTGTAGGGATGACGCAGCAGGATGGTCTCGTCGCGGTCAGGACCAGTCGAGATCATGGCGATCGGGACGCCGGCCACCTCTTCGACGCGCTTCAGGTAAGCCTGAGCGGTCTCGGGCAGCGCATCCCACTCCTTCAGACCGAAGGTCGAGGTGTTCCAGCCCGGGAATTCTTCGTAGATCGGCTGGCAACGCGCCACGGCATCGGAGCCACGCGGCAGGATGTCGATTTCCTTGCCATCGAGCATGTAGCCGACACACAGCTTGAGGGTTTCCAGACCATCCAGCACATCGAGCTTGGTCATGCAGAGGCCCGACACACCGTTGATCTGGATCGCACGACGCAGAGCGGCGGCATCCAGCCAGCCCGTGCGGCGCGGCCGGCCCGTAACCGAGCCGAATTCCTTGCCGACATTGGCCAGACGCACACCGATCGGATCTTGGCGCGCCGGGTTGTCCGCGTCATACAGCTCGCTCGGGAACGGGCCTGAACCCACGCGTGTGCAATACGCCTTGGTGATGCCAAGGATGTAATGCAGTTGGCCCGGGCCGACGCCTGCACCTGCGGCGGCATTGCCCGCCACGCAGTTGCTCGACGTGACGAACGGATAGGTGCCGTGATCGATATCGAGCAGCGTGCCTTGCGCACCTTCGAACATCAGGTTCTTGCCGGCTGCGTTTGCGGCAAACAGTTCGGCCGACACATCCGTCACCATCGGGGCAATGCGGCCTGCATACGACAGCATCTCGTCCAGGGTCTGCTGGAAGTCCAGCGCCGGGTGATTCAGGTACTGCGTCAGAACAAAGTTGTGGAAGTCCAGGTTTTCGCGCAGACGCTCGGCAAAGTAAGCCGGATCGAACAGGTCCTGCACACGCAGCGCGCGGCGGGCTACCTTGTCTTCGTATGCCGGGCCGATACCGCGGCCGGTGGTACCGATCTTGGCGGCGCCGCGCTTGGCTTCGCGCGCCTTGTCGATGGCCACGTGATACGGCAGGATCAGATTGGTGGCTTCTGAAATGCGCAGGCGGTTCTGCACCTGCACGCCGGCCGATTCCAGCTCGTCGATTTCCTTGAACAGCGCTTCAGGCGAAAGCACGACACCGTTGCCGATGTAGCACGCGACGCCGTCGCGCATGATGCCCGACGGAATCAGACGCAGGATCGTCTTCTTGCCGCCGATGATGAGGGTATGGCCTGCGTTATGTCCGCCCTGGAAACGAACCACGCCTTGCGCATGATCGGTCAGCCAATCGACGATTTTCCCTTTACCTTCGTCACCCCACTGGGTGCCGATGACGACGACATTGCGTCCTTGGCTCACTGCTGGTGCGGACATGTTGAATTTGCAGATGGGTTAAAAACGTATTCTACCCTTGTTGCCAGGGCCTTCCCTGGAATTACCGGGTATTTACACAACGTTATGCAACAACTTCAGACCGAAGCGTTGCGGGGCTTGACGATCCAGCGACCGCCCTCTTCGACGAGTTGCCGATCATAAGCGAACTCCTCCAGATCTTCCGGGTGGCCCGGCAGCGACTGGATAACAATCTCGCCCGCCGCGCGCAGCGCAGCGATCGCCTCACGAAGCTTGGCATCGCCCGACCAGGGCGCGTGGATGGCAGCGGCGCGCGCCTCCACCGGCGAAATGCCGGCGACCTCGCGCAGATCCAGCGAAAAGCCGGTCGCCGGGCGAGCACGGCCGAAAGCCTCTCCGACCTTGTCATACCGACCGCCACGCGCCACGGCATTTGGCACACCGGCCACATAGGCAGTGAACATCACACCACTGTGGTAGTGGTAGCCGCGCAGGTCGGCCAAGTCGATGTTGACGGTCGCACCGCCTGCGCGCTCGGCCAGCGTAGCCAAATCGTCCAGCGCACGGCCGATGGCGGGCAGCGCGGGCAACTGCTTGCGCGCACGGCCCAGCACATCGACACCACCGTACAGTGCTGGCAGCAGGTTGATGGCGTCGCGCTGCGCCGGCGGCAGATCGGCCGTGATGGCGCGCAGAGCAGGCACATCTTTGGCTGCGAGCGCCGTGAAGAGGTCATCCTGAAGGCCGACGGCAACCGGCGATTGCTCCAGCAACGCCGCCACCACCCCAACGTGGCAAAGGTCCAGGCGTACATCGGCCAGCCCCGCGGCCGACAGCGCGGCGAGCATCAGCTCCTGAATTTCCAGATCGGCTTCCAGACCGGCATGGCCATAGATCTCAGCGCCGATCTGCAGCGGCTCGCGCGTGACGTGAAACCCACTCGGGCGGGTATGCAATACCGACCCCGCATAGCACAGGCGCGTCACGCCAGCGCGGTTCAGCAAATGGGCGTCGATGCGGGCGACTTGCGGCGTGATGTCGGCGCGCAGGCCGATGGTGCGGCCTGAAAGTTGATCGACCAGCTTGAACGTCTTCAGGTCCAGATCGTGACCGGTGCCCGAGAGCAGCGACTCGATGTATTCCAGCATGGGGGGCATGACCAGTTCGTAGCCGTAAGTACGGAACAGGTCGAGCATGCGGCGGCGCAACTCTTCAATCTTGCGCGCCTCTGAAGGCAGCACATCAGCAATGGATTCAGGCAGCAGCCAATTGGTCGGCATGGCGGTCTCGCTCGGGAGTCTTGGTACGGCAGAAATTCGTAAAAAACGCAGGCAGTGCGCTAGCGATGCAGCAACCGCAGGAGGATCAGTCCGATCGCCATCGACACTAAGCCGATCGCGCGAAGCTTTTCGTCCGGCAGTTCGGTCAGCGTCTGGAAGGCGCGTCGCCAAGCCCGCGGCGCCACGAACGGCAGGATGCCCTCGAATACGAGCACCAGCGCGCACGCTGCCAGCAAAACGGTGGGGAGTGACTCTTCCATGGGATGCGCTTGGAGAACGAACAAAACCCCGGCAAGCCGGGGTTTGTCCGCCTCAAATGATCAGCGACGCATTGTACTAGCGATGGCGCCCCGTCTGGGCAGCCGGTGCTGCCGCCGAGCTGCCGCCGTTCGGGCTACGCATGTATTTGAAGAAATCGCTGTTCGGCTGCAGCACCATCACGTCCTTCCGATCGCGGAACGACGCGCGATACGCCTCCATGGAGCGCCAGAATGCGGCGAACTGCGGATCACGGCCAAACGCATCGGCGTAAACGTCAGCGGCGCGGGCGTCGCCCTCACCCTTGATCTTCTGCGCATCGCGGTAGGCATCGGCCAGGACGACTTCGCGCTGACGATCGGCATCGGCACGGATTTTCTCGCCCTCTGCAGCACCCGTCGAACGCAGCTCGTTGGCCACCCGCTTGCGCTCGGCTTCCATGCGGCGGTAGACCGATTCGGTCACGCTGGCCAGCAGGTCCACCCGCTTCAGGCGCACGTCGATGATGTCTACACCAACCGACTTGCCGTACTCCTGCACACCCTTGAGGATGCTCTGCATCACGGCTTCACGATCCGTCGATACCACGTCAGACACAGTGCGGCGCGCAAACTCATCGCGAGCGATGGAGTTGATCTTCTGCGTCATGCTGTCCTGTGCGAGGCGGTTATCGCCCTTGAAGCTCACGTAGAACAGACGCGGATCGGAGACGCGCCACTTCACAAACCAGTCGACCAGCAGGTTCTTCTTCTCTGCCGTGATGAAACGATCGGCGCCGGCCACATCGATGGTCTGCAGGCGCTTATCCATGAACACCACGTTCTGCAGCGGCGGCGGAAGCTTGAAGTGCAGCCCCGGCTCCTTGATGACCTGCTTGATCTCACCAAAGGCGAACACCACGGCGTACTGCCGCTGGTCCACCACGAACACCACCGACGAGAACACCGCCAGGGCAATGACCAGCGCCACGAAGGCCGAAATCAGACGATTCATAGTGCCCTCCTGTTAGCGCGAATCGCGGTCACGGTTGCGCAGTGCTTCGCGCGAGCGCGAGTCTGCGTCATTGGCCGGTGACGGGTTGGAGGGAGTCGGCACGCCCTGCGCAGAACCACTGTCCTGAGGCGACGCACCCGGCGCGACAGCGGGACGCGATGTATCGCCCTGCGTCTGCGCGATCAGCTTGTCCAGCGGCAAATACAACAGGCTGCCGTTGCTCTGGTCGACCAGCACCTTGGTCGAGTTGGCGTAAATGTCCTGCATGGTTTCCAGATAGATACGGTCGCGCGTGACCTGCGGCGCCTTCGCGTATTCGCGCTGCACTGAGGCAAAGCGAGCCGCGTCACCTTCCGCACGTGCGATGACCCGTGCCTTGTAGCCTTGCGCCTCTTCACCCAGACGTGCGGCCGTACCCTTGGCGCGCGGCACCACGTCGTTGGCATACGCCTGACCTTCGGAGATAGCACGCTCGCGGTCTTGGCCCGCCTTGGTCACATCGTCGAACGCAGCCTGCACCTGCTCGGGCGGCTGCACGCTCTGCACGTTGACGCTAAGGATTCGGATGCCAGTCTTGTACGCCGACAAGATGCGTTGAATCGATTCGGCCAAGTTGCGGCCAACGGCATCGCGACCTTCGTACAGCACCGCGTCCATCTTGTTACGGCCGACGATCTCGCGCACCGACGTCTCAGCCGCCTGCGTCACCAGTTCTTCATCGCCGCCGCGGTCCGTACGGTTGTAGAACAGGTAGTCGACCGGGTTGGCAATGTTGTACTGAACCGAGAACCGCACGTCGACGATGTTCTCGTCCTGCGTGAGCATCGACGAGTCTTTCAGGTTCGTGTCCTTGATCTGCGTCGTACGACCGATTTCAAGCGTACGCACACCCGACAGGTTCACGATCTCGTGCGATTCGATCGGATACGGCAAGCGCCAATTGATACCCGGCGTTGCCAGATACTTGAAACGGCCGAACTGCAAGATCACGCCCGTCTGGCCTTCCTGCACGATGAAGAAACCGCTGGCCAGCCACAGACCAACGAGCACCGCCAGCAGCACGCCGACGCCCAGGCCCGAACCACCTCGGCCGTTACCCGGACGCAGCGGCGTGGGGCCGTCATTACCGTTACCGCTGTCCTTGCGACCGAACAGGTTGTTCAGCCGGCGATTGAAGTCGCGCCACAACTCGTCGAGGTCCGGGGGGCCTTCCTGAGGCGGCTTGCTTTGACGCTTCGGTTCGTCTTTGTCTTCGCGCTCGGCGTTGTTGTCATCGCCGCGACCCCAGCGCGGATCGTTCAGCGAAAGCAGCACACGCAAGCGGTGCCACAAACCTCGCACATTACGCGGCGAGGCTATGGAAGAAGGCTGGGTCGAAATCTCGGGCATGAGCGGTCGGGCTTGTCCTGATTGGCTGACTGCGAAGGAGTAACGGGGCATTCTATCAGCCCTCTTCGTCACCTTTGGCGGAAGAACCGCTGCTCGGCAAGCTTTGCGACAGTTCGTCACGGTGCGCGGGCAGCGAATCACGACGGGTATCGAAGCGCGGATCGAAATCGTCACCATGCGACGCAGGGTTCTCCCGCAGGCGGATCGCGGTCTCGACCAGCGCCTCGCGCAATAGATCAAGCCCGCTGCCTTCGATGGCAGAAACGAACACACGCCGCACGGCGCCGGTTTCGTCGCGCTCGATGCGCGGGCCAGCCGCACGCAACTCCTCCGCCGCGTCGATCTTGTTCATCACCAAAATCTGCGGGATGCCACTGGCGTTGATTTCATCCAGCACGCGATCGACCTGCTCCATCTGCTCGTGCTTGACGGTGCTGGCGGCGTCCACCACATGCAGCAGCACGTCGGCGTGGACGGTCTCTTCCAGCGTGGCGCGGAAAGCAGCCACCAGTTGCGTAGGCAAATCGCGGATGAAGCCGACCGTATCCGACAGCACCACATTGCCCAGCCCTTCCAGGTACAGCCGGCGGGACGTCGTATCCAGCGTGGCGAACAATTGGTTGGCCGCGTACGCACGTGCCTTGGTCAGCGCATTGAACAGCGTCGATTTGCCGGCGTTGGTATAGCCGACCAGGGAGACAGAAAACGCGTCGTTGCGGCTGCGCGAACGGCGCTGCGTGTCATGCTGACGCTGCAGCTTGTCCAACTCGGACGACAGCCGTTTGGCGCGTTCATCCAGCATCCGCCGGTCCAGTTCGAGCTGACGCTCGCCCGGGCCGCCGCGCAGGCCGACCCCGCCTTTCTGGCGCTCCAAGTGGCTCCACGCCCGCACTAGGCGGGCCGCCTGATATCGCACACGCGCAAGTTCCACCTGCACCTTACCGACGTGGCTTTGCGCGCGCTGGCTAAAAATATCGAGGATGAGGCCGGTCCGGTCCACCACGTGGCGCCCGAAAAAGCGCTCAAGGTTACGCTGCTGAGCAGGACTCAGCGCGTGGTTAAAGATGACGATTTCCGCGTCTTCCTCGTCTGCGGCAATCCTCACCTCTTCTGCCTTGCCTGCGCCGATGAACAGCGCTGCATCAGGCCGGGAACGCTTGCCCGTAACCGCGCGCACAGGTTCAGAGCCCGCTGTGGAGGCTAGCAGCGCCAGTTCACTCAGACTTTTCTGGAAATCGTGTTTGCCGAAATCGACAGCGACCAAGATAGCGCGCGTCGGCTCCGAGCTGGAGGTGGGATGAGATGCCAAACGGGGAAATAGAGAAGGGAGAAACGGGTTGGTGCGTCCCGCCGCGCGGACGGCGGCGGGAGCGAGGCAGAATCAGGCGTCAGGCGCTTCGTCCACGCGGAAATTCACGGCACGGGCCGGCACCACGGTGGAGATCGCATGCTTGTACACCATCTGCGTCACGGTATTACGCAGGAGCACGACGTATTGGTCGAACGACTCGATGTTGCCTTGCAGCTTGATACCGTTGACGAGGTAGATCGACACCGGCACATGCTCCTTACGCAGCGCATTCAGAAACGGGTCTTGTAGCAATTGCCCTTTGTTGCTCATGGCACACTCCAGATTTATAGGTTTAGTGATGGGTTATGGGGCTAGGAAGCCCGGGTTCAAGCAGGCGACGCAAAAAAAGTTCGTCAAAAAGAGTCGGCCAGACGCGTCCAAATGACGCCGATGGCGCCTGGGTTTGCAGACACCAAGCGCCATGTCTCGAGAATTTAGCCTTAGAAATCAGGGAAAGCAAACGGAAAACCGATGACCCCGCCATATGAAATGGCTCGGCCATTTTGGTGATCCCCCGTTCGAATGCCCCCACGTCACACGCCCCCGCCGTCGAGCACCGCCCGTGCGATGCTCAATCGTTCGATTGAGCGTACGGGTTTTTGTTCGTACGAAATTCGATCCGAAGCGGCGTGCCTTTCAGTTGGAAGGCCTCGCGGAAACGCCCCTCCAGGAAGCGGCGATAGGTCTCGGGGATATTCGACAGCGCGTTGCCGTGAATCACCACGATCGGCGGGTTGGAACCGCCCTGGTGCGCGTAGCGCAGCTTCGGCCGCGAGACGCCTGCGCGACGCGGTTGCTGATACTCCACCGCCTCCATCAGCACGCGCGTGAGCTTGGGCGTCGGCAGCTTGACCATGGCGGCTGCGTAAGCGGCGTCCACGGACTTCATCAGCGCGCCAATGCCCGTGCGCTCCTTGGCCGAGATGTAATGCACGTTGGCAAACGACAGGAACTGCAGCTTGCGCTCCATATCGTGCTTGATTCGATCGCGAGCATGGCCGGTCAGACCATCCCACTTGTTCACGCCAATCACCAGCGCGCGCCCGGACTCGACGATGAAACCAGCGATATGCGCGTCCTGGTCGGAAATGTCCTGCTGTGCGTCGAGGATCAGCACAACCACGTTAGCGTCGGCAATCGACTGCAGCGTCTTCACCACCGAGAATTTCTCGATTGCCTCGAACACCTTGCCACGCTTGCGCAAGCCGGCCGTATCGATGAGCGTGTAAGGCTTGCCGTTACGCTCGAAATCCACGTAGATGGCATCGCGCGTAGTGCCCGGCATATCGAACGCGATCACGCGCTCTTCGCCGATGAGGGCGTTCACCAGAGTCGACTTACCGACGTTCGGACGGCCAACGATGGCAATACGAGTGCCGTGGTTGTGCGCGTCGGCTGCCTCGGCAAGCTCGGGGCGCTCGGCAAACGCCAGGTCGAGCGCTTCGGCCACCAAGTCATTGACACCATCACCGTGCGCCGCCGAGATAGCAGCCGGATCGCCCAGACCAAGTTCGTAAAAATCGCTGGCGACGGCGGTGTAGCGCATGCCTTCAGCCTTGTTGACGGCCAAAAGGATGCGGCGCCCGGTTTTGCGCAAGTAATCGGCAATCACGCGATCCTGCGGCGCCAGCCCCAGACGACCATCGACGATGAAGATCACGACATCGGCTTCGACCACGGCCTGGCGCGTTTGCTTCGCCATCTCCGCAACGATGCCGTCCTTGGCGACGGGTTCGAAGCCGCCGGTATCGATGGCGATGAACGGACGGTCGCCCACACGGCCTTCGCCGTAGTGACGATCGCGCGTCAGGCCAGGGATATCCGCGACCAACGCGTCACGCGAGCGCGTCAGACGGTTGAAGAGGGTCGATTTGCCGACATTCGGCCGCCCTACGAGGGCAATGACTGGTTTCATGCTTGTGTGCCGCACGCGAATGGCGCCACGGCAAATTCTGATTGTTGCAACTGCGGTTGGCATCTGCACGGCTGAATGCCTGATGACACAGATGCAAGACGCCCGCGGAGTACGCGGGCGCAAGTCCAAGGCGGCGATGCCGCCCCGATGTGATGCGTGTGCCGCCACAGCCCATCCGGGCCGCGGCGGCCAATGTTATTTCGGCAGATAGCCGTAGACACCGCCACCGCGGGTTTGGACGACCAACGTCTGGCCAACCACCACGGGTGCTGCGCCAATGGCACTGCTGTCGGTTTTCACGCGGGCGACGAACTTGCCGTCGTCACGCGACAGGAAGTGCAGCCAACCTTCGGAATCGCCCACGATGACCGCACGGCCAAACGCCAGCGGCGTACCGAGGTCGCGCCACAGCAGTGCGTCGTTCTTCCAGAGATCGGCACCGTTTTGTGCGTTAAAACCGTAGACCACCGACTTCTCGTCCGCCGCGAACAGCCCGTCATCATCCTGCGTCACACCGGTCGGCGACGAGAAATCACGACCCCAGCGCGGAGCGCCGGTGCTCAGATCAAAACAAGCCACGCGCCCCTGGAAGCTGGCCGCACAGACTTGCGAACCGTTGATCGTCGGTGCACCGGTCACATCGTTCAGGCGCTCGATTTCCGATACACCACGCGGATACGACACGGCAGCTTCCCAGCGCAACGCGCCATTGCTGGCCGACAGCGCACCGAGCTTGCCACCGGCAAAACCGAGGACGATGTTATCGCCGGCGAAAATCATCGGCAGACTGCTACGCAGGTTCAGCGCCGACGGAGAACGCTGATAAATCCACTTGCGTTCACCGTTGCTGGGGTCCAGACCCAAGACGCGGCCATCGGTCGTGCGAACGATCACCAATCCCTGACCCACCAGCGGCGCCGTCAGGACTTCACCGTTAACGGCGATCTTCCACTTCTGCGCGCCCTTTTCGTCGAACGCGATGACCGCGCCCTTCTCACCTGCCACCGCCGTCAGCGTGCCATCGCTGCCAGGGCCGGAGGTCAGGTCGACGTCCGCCTTGCCTTGCCAGACCGTGCGACCGGTGGCGCCATCCAGGGCGGTCACAGTACCGCCAGCGGCCGACACATAAACATTGTTGCCTGCCACCGCCGGCTGCATCACGTAGCGGCCGCTCTTGCCGACGCTCACGCTCCACACCTGGCGCACGGCCAGCACTTGCTGAACTTCCGTCAGCTTGGCTGGTTCATGCTTGTTCTTGCTGCTGAACAGCGAGCAACCACCAAGGACAGCCGTCGCTGCCAGCGCCAGCACTGCCACGCGTGCCGCCTGTGCAACACCGCGCGCGACACCACCCTGCTCAAGTGCGTGAATCATGAAATCGGGATCCTTTTGTTATGCGTTGAATTGCACCGGGTGCGCCAATCAGGCGCCGCCCAGGGCATCCAGCTTGAACTGCACGATCTGGCGCGCGGAAGCGTCGGCCGGACCAAACTTTTCCAGCGCCAACTTGTAGGCAGCACGGGCGTCTTCGTTCTTGTTCTGCGCGGCCAACAGGTCACCGCGACGATCGGCGTACAGCCCGGCGAACGCCGGCGCAACGTCGCCGGAGACTAGCGCGATGCCCTGATCGTAGGCTTTCTCGTCGAGCAGAAGGCCAGCCAGGCGCAGCTTGGCGAGCGCCTTGTATTCATCGTCGCGCGCATGATCAACCGTCCATTGCAGCTGCGCCTTGGCGCCCGCCGCATCGTTGGATTCGTACAGTGCCTTGGCTGCGGCCAGCGCGCTCATCTGCGCGTAGGCCGTGCCGCCAAACTTGGCTTCCATGTCAGTCGCGGCGCGCTTGATCTTCTCAGCGTCCTTGCCATCAACGGCCTTCTGCACCTGTTCGTACAGCACGGACGCTTCGCCGGCCTGCTTGCGCTGCCAGTTTTTCCAGCCAAACCAGCCCGCCACAGCGAGCAGCACCACGATGGCGATCCACGTGATCACATTGCCGTTATCACGCCACCAGTGCTTGAGACTCTCTATTTGTTCCTGTTCTTCGAGATCGTAGGCCATGCTTTGCAGAGCTTGAATATTGGATGTGGGTCGCGGTGGTTCGCTGCCGAACGCACTGCCGCGGTTAGTCGTTGTTGGCCACCATGGCATCGATCAGGCGGTCGACCAGTTGGTCCGACGGCACGGTCTGCTGGGCATCCGCGGTCGGATCGCCACGCAGCGGCTTGATCTGCGCAACACCTTGGGTGACTTCATCGTCGCCAATGATAACCGCATAGGATGCGCCACTTGCGTCAGCGCGCTTGAACTGCGACTTGAAGCTACCGTTGCGGCCTTCCGGCGAGGCGTGAAGGATGACGTCGAGGCCGGCATCGCGCAGTCGCTCTGCCGCGATCAGCGCCTGCACCTGCGCCTCATCGCCCTGGTGGACGATGTAGACGTCACAGCCTTGCGCTTCGGGCTCAAGCTTTTCCTCACGCAACAGTTCGATGATGCGTTCTACCCCCATCGCCCAGCCGCATGCGGGGGCAGGCTTCCCGCCGATCTGCTCGATCAGCGGGTCATAGCGGCCGCCGCCGGCCACCGTTCCCTGCGCGCCCAGCTTGTCCGTCGTCCACTCGAAGACGGTGAGGTTGTAGTAATCCAACCCCCGCACCAGGCGCGGATTGATGGTGAACGGAATGTTGTTCGCCTTGAGCAGCTTCTGCACGCCTTCAAAGTGCGCGCGCGACTCGTCGCCCAGGTAGTCGATCAGCTTCGGCGCGCCGGCGGCCATTTCCTGCAGCGCCGGGTTCTTCGTGTCGAGTACGCGAAGCGGGTTGGTGTACAGGCGGCGCTTACCGTCCTCATCCAGAATGTCCTGGAAACCTTCCAGGTACTTGATCAGGTCGGCACGGTGCGCGGCGCGCTCCTCTGCCTGGCCAAGCGAGTTCAGCTCCAGCTTCAGGCCGACGAGGCCGAGGTCGTCCCACAGACGCTGGCACATCAGGATGACTTCTGCGTCGATGTCCGGGCCCGCAAAGCCAAGCGCTTCCACGCCAACCTGATGGAACTGGCGATAGCGACCGCGCTGCGGACGCTCGTGGCGGAACATCGGGCCGGTGTACCACAGGCGCTTCGGACCGTCGTACAGCAGGTTGTGCTCGATCACGGCGCGCACGGCGGCAGCGGTACCTTCGGGGCGCATGGTCAGTTGCTCGCCGTTCAACGCATCGGTGAAGGTGTACATCTCCTTCTCGACGATATCCGTCACCTCGCCGATGCCACGCACAAACAATTGCGTCTGCTCGACGATCGGCGTGCGAATCTGCTGGTAGCCATAGGCGCGCAGCATGCTGCGCACCGCGTTATCAAAGTGCTCCCACAGGGGGGCGTCACTGGGCAGCAGGTCGTTCATGCCTTTGACGCCGGCGATCTTCTGCACGCGTTGTTTTTGTGTATCGCTCATGATGTCACGTTGAAAACCGGCTCTCGCATCTATCTCGATGCGGGCCGGCCAGTCGTTTCGTGCTTCGGCTTCGGGCTCCGAAGCCTGATGCTGCTTTAGACCGTCGCCGCAGCCTGTGCGCCGTAATGCGTGCGCACGTACTCGTCGACGATCGTCTGGAATTCTTCTGTGATGCGTTCGCCGCGCAGCGTTTTCACCTTCACGCCGTCCACGAACACCGGCGCCGCCGGAGATTCGCCCGTGCCTGGCAGCGAAATGCCGATGTTGGCGTGCTTGCTCTCCCCGGGACCGTTGACGATGCAGCCCATCACGGCCACGTTCATCTCTTCGACGCCGGGGTACTGCATCTTCCACATCGGCATCTGCTCACGCAGGTATGACTGGATGCGCGCCGCCAGCTCCTGGAACACCGTACTGGTCGTGCGCCCGCAACCCGGGCACGCGATCACCATGGGGGTGAAATTACGCAGGCCCATGGTCTGCAGAATTTCTTGCGCGACGATGACTTCCTTCTCGCGTGGCGCACCCGGCTCCGGCGTGAGCGAAATGCGGATCGTGTCGCCAATGCCTTCCTGCAGCAGCACCGACAACGCCGCCGTGGAAGCGACGATGCCCTTGCTACCCATGCCGGCCTCGGTCAGACCCAGGTGCAGCGCGTAATTGCAGCGACGCGCCAGCTCGCGGTACACAGCAATCAGATCCTGCACTGCCGAGACCTTGCATGACAGGATGATCTGGCTGCCTGGCAAGCCCAGTTCTTCAGCCTTCTGCGCGGACTGGATCGCCGAGGTAATCAACGCCTCAACCATCACGGCACGGGCATCCCACGGAGATGCGCGTTGCGCGTTCTCGTCCATGATGCGGGCGAGCAAATCCTGATCGAGGCTGCCCCAATTCACACCGATACGCACCGGCTTGTCGTAGCGGCAGGCGATCTCGATCATCTGCGCGAACTGCGTGTCGCGCTTGGCACCCTGCCCGACATTGCCCGGGTTGATGCGGTACTTGGACAGCGCCTGCGCGCACTCCGGATAGTCCTGCAGCAGCTTGTGGCCGTTGTAGTGAAAATCCCCCACCAGCGGCACATCCACACCCATGCGGTCGAGCTGCTCGCGGATGGCCGGCACCGCCGCGGCGGCGGCCGGCGTATCCACTGTGATGCGCACCAACTCAGAGCCGGCACGCGCCAGTTCCTTTACCTGGATTGCGGTACCGATGGCGTCCGACGTGTCGGTATTCGTCATCGATTGCACACAGACCGGCGCGTCGCCGCCAACATGCACGACGCGATCGCCCCAACGGATTTCCGCAGCGCGCGAGTTCCGGCGCGGCAACGGGCCCACCAAGGCTGGAGCGCAATCGAGAGGCGTGGTGATTTCCATGATCAGACAAGGAGCGCCGCCCACAGGTGCCGCGCCATTTACAAAACGGTTCAGGGCAACGTAGCCCGTGCCACGCGATTGCGGGCGTACTTCTGAAGATCGACGGTGGCACCGCCCACAGCCAGCGATTCAACGGCTTCCGCATTGCCGAAGACGACCTTGAATGGCGGCGTACCGGTCAGATCGCGTGCGTCACCTTCCTTGGAAATGCCACTGGCAAGCGTCTTCCCAGTCTTGTCCTTGATCTCGTACCAAGACGAGCCGGAGAAGCGTACCGAGACCGTACCGCCGCCCGATGCAGCCGGCTTGGCGGCTTCCGTCGGCAGAGCGGAGACCGGAGCGTCGACGTTGATCACAGCCGGCTTGGCACCCGCAACGGCTACAGCGGGCGCCGGCGCGGCGCCATTGTCCGAACGTGGCAGCGTGGGCGGCGGCGCCAACGGCGCAGTCACCACACCGGAGGCCGGAGCGGCCGGCGTAACGGGCGTCAACGGTGTCGGCATCGAAGCGGCCGGTGTTTCTGCCGGGGCCTGCTCAGCCGCTGGAGCCACTTGCGCGGGCGCGGCCTGCTCCACCGCCGGTGCTTCCTTCGCGGTGGAGTCGGTATTTTGCGTAGCCGCGGTTTGCGTGGCAAACCACTGCTTGAGACGGTCCATACCGACCAGCGCGCCGGCCGCCACAATCACCGCAACCAGCACGCCGATCAGCCAGCGGCCACTGCCGCTCCGACGCTTGGCAAAGCTCGGTTTGTCGGAGAACGATTCACCGAGCCCACCCTCGGGACGCAAGCCAATGTTGGTGACCGGCGCACGCGCGTTCAAACGCGCAAGCTGATCATCGACATCGACCTGCAAAGCGCGCGCATAGGCACGGATGAGCCCCTTGGTAAACGTCATGTCGGGCAACGCTCCGACATCTGCCGATTCCACCGCCAACAACTTGCCCGGCGCCACTTTCAAGCGCGTGGCCAGATCGTCGACCGTCAGACGCTGATGCTCACGGCCGGCGCGCAGACGTTCGGCAATCTGACGCAACGCATCGTCGCGCTCAGGCGACGCGGCGGCAGGCGGATTCGAGGCAGGCGCCGTGCCGTGAGAGAGGTCGGCAGCGCTTGCCACGTCGCGGTCAGTCATCCCAGGCTCCTCGTTCGAATGCCGCCTCTTCGGGCGCATTGGGGAAACGGCGCTGCAATTGCGCGCTCCACGCGTTCTGCTGCGAAGCGTCACCCAGGCGGCGCGCGATGCGAGCGCCCAGCCACAGGCTTTCCGCCGTCGCATTGCCACGACCATTCACACGTTCGATAAACGGCATGGCACGCGCATATTCGCGGCGTTTGTAATAAAGCTGCGCCAACGTGAGGTTGGTCAGCAGATTGTTTGCGTCGATGTAGGTGGCGCGCGTCAGGCTCTTCTCCGCGCCATCCAGATCGCCTTGGCGCATCTGGCAAACACCCAGGTTCGTCCACGGCTTGGCCGGGCTGGCGGCGGCCGGCGCCTCGATAGCCTGGCGCAGCATCGTCATGCCTTGATCTGGCTTGCCGCCTTGCGAGCACAGGAACCAGCCGTAGTTGTTCAGCAGGTCACCGTCTTGCGGTGTCGCGGCCAGAGCGCTGCGGAAACTCTCGTCAGCTTGTTCGCGTTGACCGAGATTCATATAGGCCAGCGCGCGGATGTGATACGCATTCGGGACGTTCGGATCGATCGCGATGGCGTTCTTGATTTCCTCAAGCGCTGTCGCATTCTGGCCCGCTTCCAGGTATTGCGTCGCGAGTTGTAATCGGATCGCGGCCCGGCGACCGGCGTCGGCCTTTTGATCGGGTACTGTTGCAACTTCTCGTGTCTGTGTCTGGACCGGCGGCGACAACGCGCACCCGGCGGCTGCCAGCGTGAAGACCAGACTGACAGCAGTCGACCAACGCTTCATGCGGTACCCATGCGGTGAGTTGAGTCGGCCCCGACCACGGGGATCTCGACGATCTTGCCGAACTTGCCGCGCTCGGCCAGGCGTGTGCGATCTTTGACCTCGCCAGCGAGCTGGCCGCAGGCCGCATCGATGTCGTCGCCACGCGTCTTGCGGATGGTGGTGACAATGCCAGCATCCAGCAGCACTTGTGAGAAGCGGCGGATCTGCTCATTGTTCGAGCGCTTCAACCCTGATTCCGGGAACGGGTTGAACGGGATCAGGTTGAACTTGCACGGCACGTCAGCCACGACGCGCAACAGTTCACGGGCATGCTCGACGGTGTCGTTGACGCCATCGAGCATGCAGTATTCAAAGGTGATGAAATCGCGCGGCGCGAACTCAAGATAGCGGCGGCAGGCAGCCATCAGTTCGGCCAGCGGGTACTTCTTGTTGAGCGGCACGAGCATGTCGCGCAACGCATCGTTGGACGCATGCAGCGACACTGCAAGCGCCACGGGCACATCGCGCGCAAGACGGTCCATCATCGGAACCACGCCGGAGGTGGATACGGTTACGCGCCGGCGCGAAAGGCCATACGCGTTGTCGTCCAGCATCAAAGCCAGCGCCGGCACCACGGCGTCGTAGTTCAGCAGCGGCTCGCCCATGCCCATCATCACCACGTTGGTGATGACGCGGTCGTCCTTGGGGCCGCGACCGAGTTGCTTGCGCATGGCGAACTCGGCCATCCACAGCTGACCGATGATCTCGCCAGTGCTGAGATTGCGCGAGAAGCCCTGCTTGCCGGTCGAACAGAACCGGCAGTTGACGGCACACCCCGCCTGAGACGATACGCACAACGTGCCACGCGTCTCTTCGGGGATGTAGACCGTCTCGACGGCATTGCCCTGCCCCACGTCGACCAGCCATTTGCGCGTGCCGTCCGACGATAGGTGATCGGTAATGACCGCCGGTGCCTGGACGTTGGCGCGGGTCGCGAGCTTTTCGCGCAGCGACTTGGCGAGATCGGTCATCTCGCCAAAATCGGACGCGCCCGACTGGTGAATCCAGCGCTGCAACTGCTTGGCGCGAAACGATTTCTCACCCAGACTCTCGCAGTACGCGAGAAGACCCTGTGCGTCGAAATCGAGGAGATTCACCACATCGCTCATGACTTGCAACCCGAAACCACCAATTCCAGTCTAGTGTTGACGCTTAGCGGCTGTAAATGTTCAAGCCCGGGAAGAAGAAAGCGACTTCCACGGCAGCCGTTTCGGCAGCGTCCGAACCGTGCACGGCGTTGGCGTCGATGCTGTCAGCGAAGTCGGCGCGGATCGTGCCCTTCTCAGCCTTCTTCGGATCGGTTGCACCCATCAGGTCACGGTTCTTGGCGATTGCGTTTTCGCCTTCCAGCGCCTGCACCATCACCGGGCCCGAGATCATGAAGTCCACCAGATCCTTGAAGAACGGGCGCTCCTTGTGCACGGCGTAGAACTGCTCGGCTTCTGCGCGCGACAGGTGGATCATCTTGGCTGCGACGATCTTCAGGCCTGCACCTTCGAAGCGGGCGTAGATCTGGCCGATGACATTCTTGGCCACGGCATCCGGTTTGATAATCGACAAAGTGCGTTCGAGCGCCATCAAAAACTCCAAAAAATGAAGGTGTTACGTGAAAGATAAACGTTAGATTCTAACACGGGAGGGAGCCAGATTGGATGTCAAGCGGTGCAACCCGACGCCGCGCATGCCGGGAGAGACGGGAGGCGCAACGATCACTTCGCACTGAGCACGCTGCCAGCCCGATGTACGCGCCTTAGGATCCCCTTATTGGGGGCACGGAAAGTCACCTGCAATGAACACTTTCCGCCGCGATTGCCGGCCAGCGACCGGAACCGCGTGGCATGCTGACTCTCCAAGTAAGGACGGCGCGGCTTGCAAAAGCCCGCTTTGGATGCCACATTCGCTGTGTCGTCGCATTGTCTGCAATGTCATTCACCCCAAGGAGTTCGCATGGACAACCAACTCAACACGTACGGTTTTGGCGCTTCCGGCACCGCCGGCGCGTTGGCCGTCCGCAACCGCGTGCTGCGCAATACCTATTGGCTGCTCGCACTTTCCATGATCCCCACCATCCTCGGTGCCTGGATCGGCGTCGCTACCGGCTTCAATCTGATGGGGCGCAACCCGCTGATGGGTTTCGTCATCTTCATGGCAGTGGCCTTTGGCTTCTTCTACGCCATTGAGCGCTTCAAGAACAGTGGCTTGGGCGTAGCGCTGCTGCTCGGTTTCACGTTCTTCATGGGGCTGATGCTGTCGCGGCTGATCGGCATGATTCTGGGCTTCTCGAACGGCGCGTCGCTCATCATGACGGCGTTCGGCGGAACAGCGATCATCTTCGGCATGATGGCAACGGTGGCCACGGTCAGCAAGCGAGATTTCTCGGGCCTGGGCAAGTGGCTGTTCATGGGCGTGCTGGTGCTGATCGTTGGCTCGGTGGCCAATATCTGGCTGCAACTGCCGGCGATGATGCTGACGATCTCGGTGCTGGCCATCGCGATCTTCTCTGCCTACATCCTGTTCGACGTGCAGCGTATCGTGAACGGCGGCGAGACCAACTACGTGACCGCCACCCTGGCGATCTACCTGGACGTCTACAACATCTTCACAAACCTGCTGGCGATCCTGGGCATCTTCGGCGGGAATCGCAACTGAGCCAAATTTGGCCCGCAACGCGCTAGCAATAGCACGGAGCAACTAAAAAACCGGCGCTTGGTGCGCTGGTTTTCTTTTGCACGCAAGGCTACGTGACGAGCGATCAGACGCGCTCAAATACCGCCATCGATTCCACATGTGATGTGTGCGGGAACATGTTCACTACGCCCGCGCCGGCCAGCCTGTAGCCCGCTTCATGCACAAGCAGACCCGCGTCGCGCGCCAGCGTCGCCGGATTACATGACACGTAAACAATGCGCTTCGGCAGCAAATCGGCCGCCTCGCCGCCGCGCTGAGACAACTCGGCCAGCGCCTTGGACACGGCCAGCGCGCCTTCGCGCGGCGGATCGATCAGCCAACGATCAAACTTGCCCAGCGCGGCAATATCGTCAGCCGTCACTTCGAACAGATTGCGGCAAGCGAATGTCGTCTTCGCATCCAGGCCGTTGTGCTGGGCGTTGGCAAGCGCACGCGTCGTCAGCGCCTCGCTGCCTTCGATCCCCATCACCTCGCGGGCACGCGTAGCCATTGGCAGCGTGAAATTGCCGATACCGCAGAACAGGTCGAGCAGCCGATCGCCCGGTTGCGCGTCAAGCAGCTTCAGCGCCCGCGACATCAGCGCCCGGTTGATCTGGTGATTGACCTGCGTGAAATCCGTCGGCTTGAACGGCATGGTGATGCCGAACTCGGGCAGCGTGTACGTCAGCGTACGATCGAGCGGATGGAACGGATAGACCGTATCCGGCCCCTTGGGCTGCAGCCAGAACTGAACGTTGTGATGATCGGCGAAAGCGCGCAGTTCCGCCTCATCTTCAGCGGTGATTGGCTCCAGGTTACGCAACACCAGCGCGGTCACATCCTGGCCGACTGCCAGCTCGATCTGCGGCATACGCTGCACGATCGACAGGCGCCCCACCAACTCGCGCAACGGCACCAGCAGCGCGGACACGTGCGGCGGCAACACCTCGCACGACGTCATGTCGGCCACATAGCTGCTTTTGCGCTCGTGAAAACCCACCAGCACGCCACCTTTGGCCGCAACATGGCGCACAGTCAATCGCGCGCGATAGCGGTAGCCCCAATCCGGGCCGGCAATGGGTCGGAACACCACGTCCGGGCGCAGCTTGGCCAAATGCCACAGATCGTCTTCCAGCACACGCTGCTTGATCGCAACCTGCGCGCGCGAATCCAGATGCTGCATCGAGCAGCCACCGCACACCCCGAAAAACTTGCACCGCGGCGTCACGCGCGAAGCGGACTGGCGCAGAATGTTCACGACACTCGCCTGCTCGTACGACGACTTGACGCGGTGACTGCGGTACATCACCCGCTCGCCCGGCAATGCGCCTTCCACGAAGACAACCTTCCCCGGCGTGCCATCCTCGTTCATCAAACGCCCGACGCCCCGCGCTTCGCCATCGAGCGAGACGATGTCCAATGGGCCCGCCACGGACATTTCGGGCTTACGGCGCCCACGGGTTTTGGCCGGCGGCGTGTCCGGCGCGACCGTTGCTGGAGCGGAAGAGGAAAGCGTGACGTTGGGTGCAGCTTGAGACACGAGCGAGCCTGGACAAAATGAGGACAAGGGCGGCATTGTAAGACACCGGAGGACCAGCATGGGCACCGTCATCCTGACGTGGAATATCCAGTGGGGCCGTGGCGCCGACGGGCACGTCAGTCTCGCGCGCCAACTTAAGCAAGCGCGGGAGATGGCCGAATTCGACGTGCTGTGCCTGCAGGAAGTCACCTCCGGCTTCAGCGATCTGCCGGGCCGACCGGGCATCGACCAATGGAGCGAGCTCGCCGACGCGCTTGGCAGCGAGTACACCGTCATCACTGGATTCGCGCTGGAGCGCCACAACCGCGCGCATGCGCAGCGCTTCGGCAACGCCATTGCCACGCGCCTGCCCGTGCATTACATCCGGCGCCACGCATTGCCCTGTCCGCCCGATGCCACACCGTACATGCCGCGCATGGCCATTGAGGCGGTCGTGCAGGCACCGTTTGGCGCGTTGCGCGTCGTCACGACGCATCTGGAGTACTACTCGGAGCCGCAGCGTGCGGCGCAAATCGATGCGCTGCGAGCGATCCACACGGAAGGTTGCGTGCGTACGAATCAACCGTCCGTGCTTGGCACGGAGCCCGAAGCCGGCCCTTTCCGCCCGCTAGCGCAGACCACGGCAACCATCGTTTGCGGTGATTTCAACTGCAAGCCAGATTCCATGCCCAAGCGCTTGGCCACCGTGCCATTCACTCGCGAACCTGCTTTGCATGATGCGTGGGAGATTGCGCACGGCACGACGCCGCAGCCACCGACTTTCGGTGTGCACGACCGCGCTGGCTGGACCGAACCGGCCTACGCGTGCGATTTCATGCTGGTCAGCGAGCCACTGAAGCCGCGCGTGCTGCGCCTGGAAGTCAATAGCGCGACCCAGGCGTCGGATCATCAACCGATACTGCTGGAGCTTCGGAACGACTGAAAAAGAGGAAGGAGAGACAAAGAGACAGCGGTGCTTTACAGCACCGCGTCCTTGCGCACGCCCTGCGAGGCGAAATGACGCTTGAGCTTGACCAGCGCCTCCTGTTGGATCTGACGCACGCGTTCACGCGTCAAACCCATCTCCGCGGCAAGTTCTTCCAGCGTGGCGGGCTCGATGTAGTTAAGGCCAAAGCGGCGCTCAACCACATAGCGATGCTTGTCAGACAAGCGTGCGAGCCACGACTTCATCAACAGCGACAGCTCGCGATGTGCCACCTCCTGATCGGGCGAGGCGCCATGCTCGTCCGACAGGAAATCGAGCAGACTCGTGCCGGGATCAAGATCGAACGGCGTATCCAGCGAAGTCGTGTGCTCGTTGAGCGAGAGCACGTCCTGCACCTCCTCCGTCGTCTTGCCGAGCAGGTGAGCGATATCTTCGAGGCTTGCGTCGCGGCCATCCACGCCGCTCTTTTCCAGATGACGCTTGGCGCGCAGCACCTGGTTGAGCTCGCGAATCACGTGCACCGGCAAACGAACCGTGCGCGCCTGATTCATGATCGCGCGCTCAATGCTCTGGCGGATCCACCACGTGGCATACGTGGAGAAGCGGAACCCGCGTTCCGGATCGAATTTTTCGATCGCGTGCATCAGACCCAGGTTGCCCTCTTCGATCAGGTCGAGCAGCGGCACACCGCGATTCAGATAGCCTTTGGCAATGCTCACGACCAAGCGGAGATTGCGCTCGATCATGACTTGGCGCGCTGCAAACTCGCCCGCCTTGGCCTGCGTCGAGAAATGCAGTTCCTCGGCCGGCGTCAGAAGCGGCTTGATGCTGATGCGATTCAGATAGTGCTGAACGGTGTCGGCGGCCAGTTCGGCCTGCAGCACTTTGCGGAAATCTTCCTCGGGTGCGGCTTCCTCTGCCTCTTCAGCCTCCTCCTCTTCTTCATCGGGCTCGTCTGCACTGTCCGACGTGTCGTTGAGCTCGGCGGAATCGGAAGCAGGCAGGTCGTCGACGAGCGCGTCGACGACTTCGATCTCTTCAGCAGGGGGCTGTGCCTCGCTGCGCGCACGCCGCCCAGCGCGCCCATTCGGGGTGCGCTGGCCCTCTACAGCAGCGTCGATGTTGTCATCGGCGGGGGTGACGGGCGTGGCGGCTTTCTGGCGCGGCATGCATTCCTCTATTGAGGCGGCAAGTAGCGCATCGGATCGACCGGCTTACCATTGCGGCGCACTTCAAAATGAAGCTTCACGCGATCCGCATCGGTACTGCCCATTTCGGCGATCTTCTGCCCTTTCTTGACCGTGGATTGCTCGGTGACCAGAACCTTATCGTTGTTGCCGTAGGCGGTCAGGAACGTGTCGTTGTGTTTGATGATGACAAGATTCCCGTACCCACGCAAGGGTCCAACGTGGATCACTTTTCCATCATCGGCAGCGACCACCGCGTCACCGCGTTTGCCACCAATGTCGATACCCTTGTTGCTCTTGTCATCGAAACGGTTGATGAGCGAGCCGCGTGCCGGCCAGGCCAGCGAGATTGCGCTGTCAGTTGCCCCGGCAGGAGCGCCGGACGACGCTGCGGACGCCGGCGTAACCGGTGTGGAATCGGCCGGCGGCGTGGTCGTGTTGGCCGGGCGAACCGGCGTGACCACGGCCCCGGTGTTGCTGACATCCGCATTCGGCGGAACGACACGTAGCAGCTGATCGACTTCGATCTGATTCGGGTTGGCGATGTTGTTCCAGGCCACCAGGTCGCGCGGCGCTTGGCCGTTACGCAAGGCGATGCTGTACAAGGTATCGCCACGCTTGACCCGATAGTAGCCGGGGGGCGGCGGCTCTTGCGACACGGTGCCAGCGCTGCCAGCACGCGAGGTGCGATCGAGAACAGGGGCTTGGTTGCCGGAGGATGCGCAAGCCGCCAGAAATGCGGCCGACACCATCGCCACGGCGAGCCGGCCTGCGCGTGCGGGGCTTGGACGGTTCATGGAGCTCCGGGAAATGAACATGCTAAACAGTTCCTGATTTTAACGGGACAAAGAAAACGCCTTCAAGCGCGGTACTGTGAAACTGGAAGCGGCTGCGGCGCTCGATGAGAACGAGCTGCTGCGCGGGGCCGCTGTTGCGATCGGTAGCCACCGGGGCGATCAGCCGTCCGCCGACGGTCAGCTGGTCGAGCAGCGCCTGCGGCACCTCCAGACCCGCCGCAGCCAGGATGATGGCGTCGAACGGCGCGGCCTTCGGCAGCCCCAGCATGCCGTCTCCATAGTGCAGACGGATGTTTGGCACGCGGAGTGGCCGCAAGTTCGCTTTGGCTTTTTCATGCAGCGGGCGGACGCGCTCGATCGAGTACACCTCGTCGGCCAGCTGTGCCAGAACGGCTGCCTGGTAGCCGCAGCCGGTGCCAATCTCCAGCACGCGAGCGAGCGGCATGCCAGTGCGGCCGGACCGTCCACTCAACAACAACTCGATCATCCGTCCGACCACTGACGGCTTGGAGATCGTTTGCTGATGTCCGATTGGCAAAGCGGAATCTTCATATGCCTGCGAGGCAAGGCCGGCATCGACAAACAGATGGCGCGGTACCGTGCCGATTGCAGCGAGCACGCGCTTATCACTCACGCCTCCCGCCTGCACACGGCCAACTAACGCCTGACGCGCACGGTCCGATGCCATGCCGCCGGCAGCCGCGTGCGCTGCCGCCGTGCGTGCCTGTACAGCGCTCGCGGCGACAGCGCCGACAACAGCGTCGACACCCGCCACACGCTGTGGCGCAGGTGCAGGAGCGGATGCAGGCGACGCGCGCTCAACGGATACCGCACGCACCGGCGTGGGGCGTGACACCGCGCTCACTCCTGACGAGATACGCGTTTCACGCTGGCGCTCCACGGGCTTGCGCTCGACCACTGCGTCAAGCGTCAACGGAAAGCGCCGGTCTCGCGGGCGCTCAGACATGAGCCACCGTGACGATCATGGCGTCTGCCAGCGGCGCACGGTGCGCAGTTGGGCCGTATCGGTCAGATCGAGCTGCAGCGGTGTCAGCGAAACGAAGCCATGCGCGACGGCATGGAAATCGGTGCCCTCGCTGGCGTCTTTCGCATCGCCGGCGGCACCGACCCAGAAGATCGGCTCGCCGCGCGGATTGGCTTGGCGGATCACCGGCTGCGATTGGTGCCGCTTGCCCAGACGCGTCGCGCGCCAACCAGCCAGCTCGGCGTACGGCAGATTCGGGATATTGACGTTGAGCAGGACCGGGCCGTCCAGCGGATCGGACAGATAGCGCTCGACCACCTCGCGGGCAACACGCTCGGCAGCGTCGAGGTGCGTCCAGCCCTTGTCGGCCTGCGAGAACGCAATCGACGGAATACCAAACAGATAGCCCTCGATGGCAGCGGCGACGGTGCCGGAATAGAGCACGTCCTCGCCCATGTTCTGACCCTGGTTGATACCGGAGACGACCAGATCGGGCTTCTCTTCAATCATGCCGGTCAGCGCGATGTGCACGCAGTCTGTCGGCGTGCCGTTGACGAAGCGAAAGCCCTTCTGGGCACCGTCGGTCGCTTCGAACACCGAAAGCGGTCGCTGCAGCGTGAGCGAGTTCGACGCGCCGCTGTGGTTCTGCTCCGGTGCGACCACCGTCACGCGGCCCAGGGGGCTCAGCGCACGATGCAGCGCCGCGAGCCCGGGCGCGAGGTATCCGTCGTCGTTGGCAATGAGAATATGCATGGCGCGGATTGTAACCGAGCAACGTTCGCGAATCGTGCTCGCGCGCACGTTCTACACGCTTACAAAAAATGCATCGACAAGCCGCACGATCCATCGCATCTGGTTAAATCGAACGATCGTGCTTTTATTCGGTTACACTGCCAGCCGAGATCGCGTGCAATGCATGCGAGATGGCGAACAATCCAACGCAAAACTGTTGAGGAGACACTGATGAAAGCCGTCGTCTGCAAGACCTGGGGCCCGCCCGAATCGCTGGTGATCGAAACGCTGCCGGACCTCTCGCCCGGTGCTGGTGAAGTGGTTATCGACGTGAAGGCTGCGGGGGTGAATTTCCCTGACGTGCTGATCATCCAGAACAAATACCAGTTCAAACCGGAGTTGCCGTTTACACCCGGCTCGGAAGTGGCGGGCGTTGTTAATGCCGTAGGCGAAGGCGTGTCGCACCTCAAAGCCGGCGACCATGTGATCGCCTTCCTCGGCCAGGGCGCCTTTGCTTCACAGGTCAAGGCGTCGGCCAAGGTGGTGATGCCGATGCCGCCGGGCATGGCGTTCGACACCGCAGCAGCATTCACGCTCACGTATGGCACGTCGCACCACGCGGTGGTCGATCGCGGGCAACTGAAGGCCGGCGAGACAATGCTGGTGCTCGGCGCGGCCGGCGGCGTCGGGCTGGCGGCCATCGAGATCGGCAAGGCGATTGGCGCACGCGTGATCGCGGCGGCATCGAGCGACGAGAAGCTGGCGGTCTGCAAGGACCACGGCGCCGATGCGCTCATCAACTATTCGACCGAAGACCTGCGCGAGCGCATCAAGGAACTGACCGACGGCAAGGGGCCGGACGTGATCTATGACCCGGTCGGCGGAATCTATGCGGAACCGGCGTTCCGTTCGATTGCCTGGCGTGGCCGCTACCTCGTGGTCGGATTTGCCAACGGCGAGATCCCGAAGATGCCACTGAACCTGGCGCTGCTGAAAGGCGCGTCGCTGGTCGGCGTGTTCTGGGGCGAATTCGCGCGTCGCGAGCCGAAGGCGAATCTGGCGAACATGATGCAGATGCTCGGCTGGATGCAGGAAGGCAAGATTCGCCCGCATATCTCGGCGCGCTATCCGCTGGAGCAGACGACACAAGCGCTGCTGGACATGGCGGCGCGCAAGGTGACGGGCAAGGTGGTGATCCAGCCTTAAAAAACGCACGCTGGAGACAAAAAAGCCGCGCAGGTTGATCGCCTGCGCGGCTTTCTCTTTGGTGCAACGGATTATCAGGCTGCTTCTTCCAGCGTCGGATAGTCGGTGTAGCCCTTTTCCTGGCCGCCGTAGAACGTTGCGCGATCCGGCTGGTTGAGCGATGCGCCGGCACGGAAGCGCTCCACCAGATCGGGGTTCGCGATGAACGGACGACCGAACGCAACGGCATCAGCCAGACCGGAGGCAATCATCTGCTCGCCCTCCTCCGCCGTGTATTGGCCGCACACGATGAGCGTGCCCTTGAAGGCGTCGCGGAGTTGGCGGCGGAAATCGTTGGTCAGCTCGGGACCGCCGGCCCAATCGGGCTCGGCGATATGCAAATAGGCGATGCCACGCTTGGTCAGCTCGCGGGCGAGGTACAACGCGCTTTCTTCGGCTTGTGCGTCGGCAATGTCATGCGCGACGAAGTGCGGCGACAGGCGGATGCCGACGCGGTCTGCACCAATCTCGGCGATGGCGGTATCGACCACTTCGAGAATCAGTCGGGCGCGATTTTCCAGGGAGCCGCCGTACTGGTCGGTGCGCTGGTTGCTGTTGGTCGACAGGAATTGGTGCAGCAGGTACCCGTTGGCAGCATGGATTTCAACAAAATCGAAACCAGCGCGACGTGCACGCAGCACGGCTTGACGATATTGTGCGATCACGCCAGGGATTTCTTCCGTGGCGAGAGCGCGCGGTTCGCTGGTCGGCACATTGGCGGGCGTGCCGTCGGGCTGCACGACAAAGCTCTGCGCCCCCTTGGCGACGAGGGCCGACGGCGCGACAGGTGCCTGGCCGTTTTCCTGCAGCAACGTATTGGAAATACGACCCACGTGCCAGAGCTGTTGCGAGATGCGGCCGCCCTTGGCGTGCACAGCATCCACCACCGCCTTCCAGCCAGCTTCCTGTGCGTCGGTGTACATGCCCGGCGTCCAGGCGTAGCCCTGGCCCTGGCGGGAAATTTGCGTCGCCTCCGTAACGATCAGGCCCGCGGTTGCACGCTGCGCGTAGTAAGTCACGTTCAGTTCGGTCGGCACGTCGCCCGGCTGGCCAGCGCGCGAGCGCGTGAGCGGCGCCATCACGACACGATTGGCGAGGGTCGTACGTCCGGTCTGGACCGGGGACAGCAGTTGTTGGGTCATATCAGCTCCTGGAAGAGGCACTATTCGACCGGTCATCTAGAACCGGAATCAAAGAAAAAGCGAGGAACATGCCTCGCCGGCAATGGTTTGGGTTGCAATCAGTGTTTGGGCTTGGCCAGCAGGATTTCCGTTTGCGCCACACAGCTCTTGAACGCGGCGACAGTGCGATGCGACTTGGCCAACAGCGCGCCGCCCATCCACATGGCGTACAGCCCTTCGGCCAGATGGTGTGCATTCTCTACAGGTGCCAAGGAGCCGTCGGTGACGCCTGCCTCGATTGCCGTAGCGATACGCTCGACCATGCGCGTCATGCCGGTCGAAAGCACCTTGCGCATCGGCTCGGAGAGGTCCGACACCTCCCCCGACAGCTTGACCGCTAGGCAGGTGACCTCGCACGCGCTGCGCTCATGCAGATCGATCCAGGCCATGAAATAGCGCAGCAGCCGCTCGCGGGCGGTAATGCGCGTGTCGTTGAACAGGCTGACAACGCCCGCGTCGTAGTCCTGGAAATAGCGCTCCAGCATGGCGACGCCAAAGTCTTCCTTCGACCCGAAATAGTAATAAAACGAGCCTTTGGGTACCTGAGCGCGGCCGAGGATTTCCGCCAAGCCGACGGCCGAGAACCCGCGCCCGAGGATCAACTCGGCACCGGCGTCCAGAATGCGGTCGCGGGTGTCGTGCCGGGCTTCGGCGCCTTCAGCGGTGACGGGTTCGGGGTGCTTGCTCATGATGGATCGCATTGTAGTAGACCGACCGTCTAGTCGCATGACCCTGCTATGAGCAGGGTCGATGTGACGTTCGCGTCGTTGGCGCGCTCGCTCAGAGCTTCTCTGTCTCGCCGCTCTTCGGTTGCCAGCGCATCAGGCGTTTTTCCATCAAGCCGACGAGCCAGTCGAGCACCAGCGCAAAGACCGTCAACACGACGATGCCCGCAAACACGGTATTGATGTCGAAAGTGCCTTCGGCCTGGAGGATCAAGTAACCGACACCGCGGGCCGAGCCGAGATACTCCCCCACCACCGCCCCCACGAAGGCCAGACCGACCGACGTATGCAGCGACGAGAACACCCAGCTCGTCGCGCTCGGCAGGTAGACAAAGCGCAGCAGTTGCCGCTGCGATGCGCCCAGCATGCGCGCATTGGCCAGCACGACCGGGCTCACTTCCTTCACGCCCTGATAGACGTTGAAGAAGACGATGAAAAACACCAGCGTCACCGCCAGCGCCACCTTCGACCAGATACCCAGTCCGAACCACACGCCAAAGATCGGCGCCAGGATCACGCGCGGCATCGAATTGGCAGCCTTGATGTACGGATCAAGCACCGCCGATGCGGCCGGGCTCAGCGCCAGCCACAGCCCCGCCCCCAGGCCAGTGGCCGTGCCGATGGCAAATGCCAGCACCGTCTCGGCCAGCGTCACGCCAAGGTGCTGATAGATATCGCCTTCGGTGACGAACCAGGCCCAGACGCGCTGGGCAACGATGAGCGGTTCCCCGAAGAAGAAAGCAACTTCCTGCGAGCGCGTGGCGAAGTGCCACACGCCTAACGTGACGACCAGCAGGCCAAGCTGCCAGGTGCGCAGCGCGAATAGAGAAAGCGGACGGTTAGCCATGGATGCAATCGATCAGATTCAGGTCAAGCCACGCGGCGGTGCTGCGCATAGCCCTTGAGCACTTCTTCGCGCAGCACATCCCAGATGCGCGAATGCAGGTCGACAAAGCCTGCCTGGTCGCGAATCTCGGCCACATCGCGCGGGCGCGGCAGGTCGATCCTGAATTCGCCGATCGGGTGCGTGCCGGGGCCGGCGGCCAGCACGACCACGCGGTCGCTCATGGCAATGGCTTCGTCCAGATCGTGCGTGATGAACAGCACGGCCTTGCGCTTGGCGGCCCAAAGATCGAGCACCTCGTTCTCCATCAGCTGGCGCGTCTGAATATCGAGCGCCGAGAACGGCTCGTCCATGAGGATGATGTCGGGATCGAGCACCAGCGTTTGCGCCAGGCTCACGCGCTTGCGCATGCCGCCGGAAAGCTGATGCGGATAGCGGTCTTCAAACCCTGACAGACCCACGCGCGCGAGCCACGACATGGCAAGGTCACGCGCTTCCTTGTCGGGCATGCCCCGAAACTGCAGCCCTGCTATCACATTGTCGAGCGCGCTGCGCCACGGCATCAGCGCCTCTGCCTGGAACATGTAACCGGCGCGACGGTTGATGCCGAGCAGCGGCTCGCCGAACACCCGCACCTGCCCGGAAGACGGCTGCAACAGGCCCGCAGCCAGATTCAGCAACGTAGATTTGCCGCAGCCGGTCGGGCCCACCACTGAGACGAACTCGCCGGCCTGCACCTCCAGCGAGGTGTTTTGCACGGCGGTGTAGCGCTGGCCCGGTGTGTCGGGTGAGATGAACGTACAGGTGATCTGATCGAACGAAAGCGCGGGATGGGGCATGGTCTGCGGTCCAAAAGCAATGCGCCCGGGCGGAACCGGGCGCGTTGCTGAAAGCCTGTCGAAATTACTTGTACTTGGCGTTGGCCTTCTGCACGAAGGCGTTGGTGAAGGTCTGGTCGAGCTTGATCTGCTTGCCCTTCACTTCCGCATCAAACTCCGACAGCGTGCGCAGTGCTGTGGCGGGGCCGTCGACGGGCATCGTGCCATCCGGCGAGATGGCCTCGCGCACCTTGTCCCACGCCGCCAGATACAACGCGCGGTCACCCAGCAGATAGGCTTCCGGCACCGTCTTGACGATGTCCGAGGGGCCCGCCTTCTGCAGCCACTTGAGCGCGCGCACCATGGCGTTGGTCATCGCCTGTGTCGTGTTCGGATTCTTCTGGATGAACGCGGTAGATGCATACAGGCAGCCGGCCGGCATGTTGCCGCCGAATACCGCCTTGGTATCGGCCAGCGTGCGGGTATCCGAGACCACGCGCACTTCATTCTTCTGCGTGAGCATCGACATCACTGGGTCCAGGTTGGCCAGGGCGTCGATTTGGCCCGCACGCACGGCGGCAATCGCCCCACTGCTCGGACCCACGCCAATGATCGACACTTCGTTCGGCTTGATGCCGGCGCGCGCCAGCACGTAGTTGACCATGATGTTGGTCGACGAACCCGGAGCTGTCACGCCGATCTTCTTGCCTTTCAAGTCGGCAATCGACTTGTAGTTGGGCATCGTCTTGTTGTTGACCGCCAGCACGATCTGGGGCGCCCGCCCTTGCAGCACGAACTCCTGGTACATCTGGCCCTTGGCCTGCAATACCAGCGTGTGCTCATACGCGCCGCTCACCACGTCGGCGCTGCCACCAACCACGGCCTGCAGGGCTTTCGCGCCACCGGCAAAGTCGACGATTTCAACGTCCAGACCTTCGTCCTTGAAGTAGCCCAGGCGCTCGGCAATCGTCAGCGGCAGGTAGTAGAACAGCGCCTTGCCGCCCACCGCGATGGTGATCTTGCTCTTTTCAGGCTTGCCCTGTGCCAGAACGGCGGGGCTGGCAGCCACCAGGCTCGTCGCGCACAGTGCTGCGCCCATCCATTTTGCCCAGCGCCCAATGACTCGTGTCCCCATGCCTGTCTCCTGTTTTGTGGCGTTCACTGCCTCGGCGGCGATCTTACCGCAACGATTTGCAACACAACATGCGGGATCGTCCTAGCTGTTTAGCTTTTGGCTTCGGCAATGATGCCTTGCGAAACCAGCGCGTCGATCTGCGCGTCGGTCAGGCCGTGGCCGCGCAGTACGTCGCGCGTGTGCTGACCCAGGCGCGGCGCGCTCGCCTGTACGGCGCCCGGCGTGGCGGAAAGCTTGGGTACCACGCCCGGCATCTCTACATCGATGCCCGACTGCGCGCGCACCGTTTCGATCACGCCGCGGGCGCGGTAGTGCGGGTCGGCGGCAATGTCGGCGACGGTGTAGATGGGGCCGCTGGGCACCTCGGCCGCATGCAGCGCGGCCAGCACATCGGCGATGGGCAGCGTGCCCGTCCAGGCGTTGATGGCGGCATCGATTTCGTCCGCCCGGGCGGCGCGGCCGTCGTTGCGGGCCAAATCGGGATCGTCGGCCAGATCTTGCCGGCCCATGTGTTGCATCAGGCGGCGGAAGATGTTGTCACCGTTGGCGGCAATCAGAACGTATTCGCCACCGGCGCAGCGGTAGGCGTTCGACGGCGCGATGCCCGGCAGCGCCCCACCCGCGGGCTGGCGAATTGCGCCGAACACGGAGTACTCCGGCAGCAGGCTCTCCGTCAGGTTGAACACGGATTCATACAGCGCCACGTCGATCACCTGCCCCTTGCCTCCGCGCGCATCGCGTTCGTACAAGGCCAGCAACACGCCTAGCGCGCCGTGCAAGCCGGCGATCGTGTCGCCAAGTGACAGCCCGGCGCGGGCAGGCGGCCGCCCCGGCTCACCGGTCAAATAGCGCAGGCCGGCCATGGCTTCAGCAATGGCGGCAAAGCCGGGTTCATCGCGTTTGGGGCCCGTCTGGCCATAGCCCGACACGCGCAGCATGATCAGTTTCGGATTAATGGCGGACAGTGCCTCATACGACAGCCCCCACTTTTCCATCGTGCCGGGGCGGAAATTCTCGATCAGGACATCGGCTTCGGCGGCCAGCTTGCGCACGACTTCCTGCCCTTCCGGCACACGCAGGTCCACACAGACGGACTGCTTGTTGCGCGACTGCGCTTCCCACCAGACTGACGTGCCCTCATGCAGCATCCGCCATTTGCGCAGCGGATCGCCCTGCCCGGGCGGCTCGATCTTGACGACCTGCGCGCCAAAGTCGGCGAGCGTCTTGGCTGCAAACGGCCCGGCAATCAGTTGCCCGAGTTCGAGCACGCGGATGTCCTGCAAAACCTGTGTCGGCATGGTTGTGTAGAAAGCGTTGAATTCAGAGTGCAGCGGGGTTGCCAAGCAGATACGTCATCAACAGGCGCGCGGAGCTGGTCAGCGCGTCGGGATCGCGCACGCCGACCAACAGGCGGCGATGCGCCCATTCGTCTTGCAGCGACACCAGTGCTAGACCCGCACCCGGCAGGCTCGATACATGCCCTTGTGCCGCGATGCGCGGCAACACGCCCACGCCCAGGCCGGAAGCCACCATGCGGCAGACGGCTTCGAAGCTGCGCACCTGGATGCGCAGCCGCAGCGGCTTGCCCAAGCGCAGGCTTTCGTCGACCAGTTGCGCAGCCAGCGAGGTGCCCGGCGGAAGGCTGACGAAATCGAAATCTACGGCGTCGGCGAAGTGGACCTGCTTGCGCCCGGCCAATGGATGCCCGCGCGGCGTAACCAAGGCGAGATCGTCCTCGCGATAGTCGAACGATTGCAGCCCATCGCACGGCGTACCGGCCGCGAAGATGCCAAGGTCTGCCCGATTTTCACGCAGCGCGGCAACGATATCGCCGCTGTCCTGCTCTTCCAGCGCGATGCGGATGGCCGGATTGGCCAGCATGAAGGCGGCCAGGTCGTCGGCCAGGAATTGCGTAATCGATGAGGTGTTGGCCCACACGCGCACCAGCCCGCGCGTGCCGGCGGCAAAGTCCGATAGCGCACCGGCCATACGCTCGACGTCCTGCAGGATGCCCACAGCATGGCGGAAGCACGCCTGGCCGGCCTCGGTCAGCTCCACGCCGGCGGCATGCCGATAGAGCAACGGCGCGCCCACGGCTGCTTCCAGATCGGAAATCCGCTTGCTTGCCGCAGCTACAGCCAGGTGTGATTGGCGTGCCCCGGCCGAGATGCTGCCAAGCCGGGCCACCGCCACGAACAAGCCGAGGGTGACAAGATCGAAGCGGGCGAGATTCATCGTGGAAAGCTGAAGGTGGGAAATACACAACATCGGATGTGACATCGTGGCACGTTCCGTGCGTGTTTCATCCGGCCGTCACCCGCCCACGTTTAACATGGCGGACTTTTGCCGTTCCCGGATCCGAAAAAGGGATTCTAACGGCGTTCTCTCTGCTTGCTGCCATGTTGCTTCCGTTCCGTCTTGCCCGCTTGACCGCCCTGTGCGCCCTCTCCTTGAGCGCCGGCCATGCCTTGGCAACCCAAAGCAGCACAGGCGACACCGCCAGTTGGGCGATCAACGATCCCGACCGCTTTGCCGTGCATGGCCAGGCGACCTACGTGTGGCAGCACGACCTGTCGTTCCACTCGCCGTACAGCGGGCCGAACAGCCTGTCAGCCAAATCGACCACAAGCTATTCGGTCACGACGACGCTCGATCTGGGCATGCGCCTGTGGCAAGGCGCTGAAGTGCACATCAATCCGGAAATGGCGCTCGGCCAGCCTTTCTCGGGTCTGCATGGCCTGGCCGGATTCACCAATGGCGAGCTGGCCAAGACCGCCGGCCCAAACCCGACGCTCTACCGCGCACGCGCCTTCTTCCGCCAGACGGTCGGGCTAGGCGGTGGCACCGAAGACCGGGAAGCCGAGATGAACCAGTTTGCCGGCCAGGTCGACAAGCGTCGCCTGGTGTTCACGGCAGGCAACTTCTCGGTGCTGGACGTATTCGACGGCGTGACCTACTCGCATGACCCGCGCACGCAGTTCCTGAACTGGTCGTTCCTCACGCACGGCGCGTTCGACTACGCCGCCGATGCGCGCGGCTACACCTGGGGCGCCGCCCTCGAGTATTACGACGGCGATTGGGCCTACCGCATTGGCCGTTTCATCCAGCCGGAAGAATCCAACGGCCTGCCGCTGGACACGCGTATCGGCCGCCACTACGGCGACGTGTTTGAAGTGGAGCGCAGTCACACACTCGCCGGCCAGCCCGGCAAGCTGCGCGTCATGCTCTTCCGCAACAGGACCGACATGGCGCGCTACGACGATGCCCTCGCCGTTGGCCAGTCGACGGGCAGCGCACCGGACATCAGCCTCGCGCGACGCGACAACACCAAGGTGGGGATCGGCATTGGCGGCGAACAGCAGATCAACGATGACATTGGCGTCTTCGCACGCGCATCGTGGGCGGATGGCAAGACGGAAACCTACGCCTTTACGGAAATCGACCGCTCAGTGTCGTTTGGCACGCTGGTCAAGGGCAGCAAGTGGGGCCGCTCGGATGACACGGTCGGGCTCGCGGCCGCCATCAACATGCTGTCGCCGGATCACCGCCGCTACCTGCAGCAAGGCGGCCTGGGCGTATTCTTAGGGGACGGCAAGCTGAACTATGCGCCCGAGCAGATCGTCGAGGCGTTCTATAGCTTCCAGGCGACCAAGCACTTGTGGATCAGCGCCGACGCGCAATGGATCCGCAACCCCGGCTACAACGCCGATCGCGGCCCTGCGGTGTTCTTCGGTACGCGCCTGCATACCGAATTCTGAGGTTCGTTTGTGCCAGCTCAGAGCTGGCGCCGATCCAGCACCGCGCGAGCAATGGTGCCCGCGTCCACATATTCCAGCTCGCCGCCCACCGGCACACCACGCGCCAGACGCGTCGCCTTGATGCCGCGCGCCTTCAACATCTCGCCGATGTAGTGGGCAGTCGCCTCGCCTTCGCTGGTGAAGTTGGTAGCAAGGATGACCTCAGCGCAGGGCCCACCCAGCGCAGGGTCAGTGGCGCGGGCCAGTAAGCGTTCGAGGTGAATCTCTTTCGGGCCGATGTTGTCCAGCGGCGAGAGCCGCCCCATCAGCACAAAATACTGGCCGCGATAGGTCAGCGTCTGCTCGATCATCATCTGATCGGCTGGCGTTTCCACCACGCACAGCACCGACGCATCGCGACGCGCATCCAGGCAGGTTTCGCAGATTTCCTGCTCGGTGAAGGTATTGCACCGGCTGCAATGCTGGATCGATTCCGTCGCCTCGGACAGCGCCTGCGCCAGTTGCGCAGCGCCCTCGCGGTCATGCTGCATCAGGTGATACGCCATCCGCTGGGCCGACTTGGGGCCGACACCCGGCAGCACACGCAAGGCTTCAACCAGCATCTGCAGCGCCGACGGCGTGCCTGGAGCGTTACGCATCACGCATGCTCCAGAACCGTCGTGTGGTGCAGCACTTCCGGCATCGGGTCATAGAAATGATGCAGCAGCGCTCGCCACCGCTGGTACTCGGGCGACTGCCGAAAGCCGATGGTGTGGTCTTCCAGCGTCTGCCACTGCACCAGCAGCAGGTAATCGCTGGTCTTCTCCATGCAGCGCGACAGCGACAGCGAAACGAAGCCCCGCATCGCACCGATGATGTGGCGAGCCTCGCCGAAGGCCGCCTCGAAGGCAGCTTCCTGGCCGAGCCTGACGTGCAGCAGCGCGGATTCCAGCACCATGGCGCGATCCTGATGAGCGTCGTTTAGAACGGCAGCTTGAAGCCAGGCGGCAGCATGCTGGCCATGCCGCCCAGGCCGGAAGTGAGGGAACCCATCTTTTCTTGCGCGGTGGCCTCTGCCTTGCGCACGGCGTCATTGAACGCGGCGGCGATCAGGTCCTCCAGCAGATCCTTGTCTTCGCCTTCGGCCAGCAGGCTCGGGTCGATCGACACGCGCTTCACGTCGTTCTTGCAGGTCATCACCACCTTCACGAGGCCAGCGCCGGACACGCCTTCCACCTCGATCAGAGCGAGTTGCTCCTGCGCTTTCTTCATGTTTTCCTGCATCTGCTGGGCCTGCTTCATCAGCCCGGCGATCTGGCCTTTCATCATGGTCGTTGCTCCTTGAAATGGGTCATGCAAGACGCGCCGCTCAGCGGTGCGCGCCGGTGTTCAATGTTTAGTCTTGGAATGCGATTCAGTGCGCGTGCGGTTGGATCGAACCGGGGACGACCTGCGCGGCAAAGTCCCGGACCAGCGCCTGCACAAACGGGTTGGCGGCGATGGCATCTTCGGCATTGCGTTGGCGCTCGGCGCGCTGCTCGGCATCGACAGCCGCCGCGGTAGCGCGTGCGGGTCCGATATCGCACGCCACGCGAACGGGCGTGCCGAAGTGTTCCGTCAGTGCCGCCTCCAGACGCTCGACGACGTTGGCATCGGTGAGGGGGGGCAGCGGCACGCGAAGGCGCACCGTGACGCCTTCCACGGCTGCCAACTCGCTCTGGTAAGCCAGCTGTTGGGCCAGACCGCGGATCGGCAGGCTCGCTGCCAGCGCCGGCCAATTGCCGTCGAACGTGGTAAGACCGCTGGCGCTCAGATCCGGCGGCGTAGCAGCGGCTAGCGGCTCCGGGGCGACCGTCTTGGCCGTCACGGGTGCAGCTGCCGACGCCTCGATCTGTGCAGGACGTGTTGCCGGTTCAGACGCGCCGGGGCGCCCGCTCGAAGCGGAATCCCAACCGGCAAAGGCCGCGTCCATCTCTTCAAGCGACGGCGAAGCAAATTCGCCCGGCATTTCATCCCAGGGCGGCGGGCCATCATCGGCGGGCGTGGCAACTGCAACCGGCTGCTCACGGCGCTGCGGCGGAGAGGCCGCTGCCGCGGCCGGATTCGGACGCGGGCCCGCGACGGGAGCAACAGGAGCAGCAGGACGAGCCGCTGGCGCAGGCGCGGCTACCGGTGTAGCAGCGGGCGCGGAAGCACCACCGCGGCCACGGCTTGACGCCTGACGCGCAGCGGCCAACGCTTCCATTGCCGGCGAGCGACGTGCTGGCGCCGCAGCCGGCGTCTGCACAGCCTCTTCAACGGGCGCTGGCGCAGGCGGAGTCGCCTGGTAAGTCGCACGCGGCGCCTCGACCACCGGCTCCGGACGCATCGCCACCGGCGCAACCTCAGCAACCGGTGCCGCCACAGGCGTAGTCGCCGTGACCGCTGGACGCGTCGATCCGGCCGGCGTTACCGCCAGCGGCATCGCCCGCTTCCCGCCGCCACCGCCCGAAGGCGGCGGCGCGTCCCCACCCGACTGTCCGGGCTGGAACGCCAGCATGCGCAGCAGCGTCATCGTGAAGCCGGCGTACTCATCCGGCGCCAGCGCCAGTTCGTTCCGGCCCAGGTTGGCAAACTGGTAGAACAGTTGCACCGCCTGCGCGTCGAACCGCTCCGCAAGGCGACGTACATCGTCGGCCTCGGGCCAGTCGCCCTGCACAGCGGCGGGCACGACCTGCGCCAGCGCAATCTTCTGCAGCAGGGATGCAAGATCCTGCAGCGCGCCCGAGAAGCTCAGACTGCGCCCGGCCATCTCGTCGGCAATCTCGATGAGCGCCGCGCCGTTCTCGTCGGCCAGCGCATCGAGCAGACGCACGAGGTAGCTTTGATCAATCGCGCCAAGCATGCCGCGCACGGCAGCCTCACTCACCTCGCCAGCGCTGTACGCGATGGCCTGATCGGTAAGCGACAGTGCATCGCGCATCGAACCCTGCGCGGCGGCCGCCAACAGACGCAGCGCATTCGGCTCGTGAGCGATGCCCTCTTCGCCAAGAATGCGGTCCAGGTGAGACACGATGTGCCCCGGCGGCATCTGCTTGAGGTTGAACTGCAGGCAACGCGACAGCACCGTCACCGGAATCTTCTGGGGATCGGTCGTCGCAAGAATGAACTTGACGTGCTCGGGTGGTTCTTCCAGCGTCTTCAGCATCGCGTTGAAGGCGTGGTTGGTCAGCATGTGCACTTCGTCGATCATGTAGACCTTGAAGCGGCCGCTGGTTGGTGCGTAGACCGCGCGGTCCAGCAACTGCGCCATCTCGTCGACGCCGCGGTTGGAGGCGGCATCCATCTCGATGTAATCGACAAAGCGCCCGGCATCGATCTCGGTACAGGCGCGGCACACGCCGCACGGCTGCGCGGTGATGCCGCCCTGCCCATCCGCGCCGACGCAATTGAGCGATTTGGCAAGGATGCGCGACAGCGTCGTCTTGCCGACACCGCGCGTACCCGTGAACAGGTATGCGTGGTGCAGGCGCTGCTGTTCGAGCGCATGCGTGAGCGCTTTCACCACGTGTTCCTGACCGACCAGCGTGGTGAAATCGCGAGGGCGCCACTTGCGGGCGAGCACTTGATAACTCATGCGGCGGATTGTAGCAAAGCGAGGTGGATTTCCGACGCGGTTTCGGTGGGGTCAACCGCCATGCGCGCCGAGCGAATTGCAAGGATATTCAGGTGGGGACGTGGGAGTCGGTTACAATGGCGGTCGGACGGGCCTCCTCGCATGGTGGCGCGGTCAACCTGGTCAGGTCGGGAACGAAGCAGCCACAGCCGTTTTCCGCCAGTGCCGAGGGTCAGGCTCGTCCCCCTTCTCTTTTCCCCTCCGCATCACCCCTCCCCGTTTTTTGTCTGTGCCGCTCGCGTCAGAACAACGCGCCTTGGCTGTCGTCATATGATGCCTGGACCGGCTTCGGCAACGATTCCAGATCGATCCATTCGCCCTGTGCGGTAGCCACGCCTGCGCGCACGGTGCGCCCTGGATACATCGGCGTGACGGCAGCCACGTAGCCGCGCAACTGATCTGCATAGGCGGCGCGTTCGACCGGCAGCAAGCGCAGCTTGTAATCGACCACCAGGACGTCGTTGCCACGTTCGATCAGGCGATCGATGCGCAACAGCGCACCGTCGGGGCCAAAAAGTTCGATCTCGTTATGCGCGACGTCGAAGCGCGCGGGGTCGAAGACATGCGCCAGCGTCTCGGCTGAGAGCATCCGGCGCACGGCTTCGGCGGCGCGTGTGGCGTCGGCTTGCGTGACGCCGGTGGCACTGAACCAGCGCGCGATCGTCTCGGCGTCGGGCGCCTGTTCGGGCAAGCCCCGGCGTGTCAGGCGCTCAAGCACCGCATGCAGCAATTCGCCCTGTGCGACGGCGCCTTGGTCAAAAACGATATCGGCAGCCCCCTCGGCGACAGCGCCGGCAGCACCAACACGCACCGTCACAGTCAGCGGTGCGCGGAAATCGTGATACGAGACCGCCTCCTGCCCCGCAGCGCTGACAGCCAAATCGGCTGCGCCGTCAACAACCGGAGCGGGTGACGCTACGCCTGCCGCGGCGAGCAGCGTGTACCAGCTCGCCGTGCCGTCCACCTCAGGCGCATCTCCTTCATCGACAGATTGGGCCGCCGTGGCATCACGCTTGTTTGCGACGCCGGACACGATCAGCGCTTGCCGTGCACGCGTCATCGCCACGTAGAGCAGGTTCCAGTTCTCGCGCTCGGCAAGGTCGTTTTCTTGCTTGAAAAGAGGCTCGCGCGCAAGGCCGCGCTCGGACGTCTTGCCGAACGCGGAAAAATGCGCAGGCGCTTGCGCGCCGGGCGGCCAGTCGATCAGGATGCCGGCCGTATCGACACGCGCGTCGCTGTGGTGGCTGTCGAGCAGCACGACGAACGGCGCTTCCAGCCCCTTCGAGGCATGCACGGTCAGGATCTGTACGGCATCAAGACCTTCGCTGGCGACTTCGGCGTCGATAGCATCCGGCGCGTCCGTGTCGCCCTGCGTGCCTTCGTCAGGGCTTTCATCCTCATCGCCCTGGCGGATGGCGCGCAGTTCGGCCATGAACTTCGGCAGACTCGGATAGCGGCCGCCGTCCAGATCGAGCGCGAGCTTCAAAAACGCATCCAGGTTGGCGAGCACCTGGTCGCGGTTTGCGGCCGGTGCGCGCTCGGCATAACGGCGCTTGAGTTCGCCGGTGTAGACGATGTGATCAAGCAAGTCGTGCACGGGCAGCGTGGGCGCCACCGCCAGCCAGCGCGAGAGCATGCGATGCGCGTGGCGCAAGGTGTCCGCCGCATCAGCCTGGCCGGCCAGCGCTGTCAGCCGCTCCCACCAAGTCAATGCGACCGTGCCTTCGCCAAACTGCGCCAGTGCGATGAGGTGGTCGTCCGTGGCGGCGAAGATGGGGCTGCGCAGCACATGCGCGAGCGACAAGTCGGCCTGCGGCGTCATCAGAAAATCAAGCAGCGCGCACAGATCAAGCGCTTCGAGCGTAGCCAGCAGACCGCCACGGCGCGGGCTCAGATACGGCACGCCGGCATCGCGCAGCGCACGTTCGTAATCGGCGAGATAGCGTTTGCGGCGGACGAGCAGCTGGAAATCGCTCCACCGCACCGGGCGCTCGACGCCGCCTTCGCGAATGCGCTCATTGGCGTGTAACGCGCGCAGGCAAGCGGCCACTTGGCGGCCCTCTGCATATCGCTGCGAATCGCCGGTCTCTTCGCGCGGTTCGGTGAGCGTATCCCGGGGTGCGGCTTCGTCTGCCTGCTCGGCTTCGGACACCGGCACCAGCGGCAACAGCAGCGCCTGCCCAATGGGTGCGTCCACGGCGGTACTTTGCTCGGCGTAGATGGGATAGTCGCCGCGCGCCCGCGCTTGCAGGAACACGGCATTGACCCACTCCAGCACGGCCGGTGCATTGCGACGCGTGCGATTGGTACGCAGCACGGTCGCGTTGAATTCGGCGACCAGCATTTCACGCGCAGCGTCGAACAGCCGTGCATCGGCGCGCCGGAAACGGTAGATCGATTGCTTAGGATCGCCCACCAGAAACACGCTCGGCTGCGTGCCAGTGCCCGCGTAGCCTGCCAGCCAACCTTGCAGGATGCGCCACTGCATGGGGTTCGTATCTTGAAACTCGTCGAGCAGCAGATGCTTGTAGCGCGCGTCGAGCCGCACCTGCAGGTAAGCAGCTGTGTCCTCTTGCTGCATCAGGCGCGCCGCTTCCCATTCGAGATCGGTGAAATCCATCGCGCGCGCCTGGCGCTTGTACGCCTGATAGCGATCGATCAGTGCGTCGCCCAACGCAAACAATGCTGCGTTGACGGCGCGCACGAGGGCTTCCTGCCGGCGCGCCTGAATTGTCGTCAGCGCTTCGCATAGCGTGGTGTGCAAGGTCACCAGCGTTTGTGCGTGCTCGTCGCCGATGGCTTTGATGAGCGCCTTGGTCGGCTTGCAGGCGCGTGCCTTGCCGGCCTGCGTATGGAAGGCGACGAAGAGCGCATCAAATGCTTGCGCGCGCGCGGCCTCGTCCGACACATTCGTTCCGCGCGCAGCAGTCACCGCCGACTCGATGGCCACGGCGCGCTTGCCCTCGGCCGCACCACCCTGCCCAAACCAGCCGGACACGCGCAGCATGTCGGCCAAAAACACCGCATCCTGGAGCGCTTCGATCAACGGATCGACCGTCGCATCATCGCCAAGCAGTGCGTCCAATGCATCCAGCGGACGCCCGCCGGCCTGCGTCTTGTACGCCCACCAGTCGCTGCGCTGGTGGAACATTGCATCGAGCAGGCGACCGGCCTGGAAATCGCCGACCAGATCGGCAAGCGTTTCATACGCGGCGCGCAAATCAGCATGATCTTCGGCCAGCAAGCCGCGCCAGAAAGGCGCCCAAGCTTCACGCCGCAGCCGCCCGGCATCTTCACGCAACGACGCGCCCTGCTGCACGCCAGACGACAGCGGCGCCCCGCGCAGCAACGACCCAAACCAGCCGTGGAACGTATCGATCGCCATGCGCGATGGCGATTCCAGCACGCGTGCATACAGCCCACGCGCGGTCTCAATCAGCGCCGGCGCATCGCGCTCATCCACCGTACGCGCGATCAGCTCGCGCACGACACCCTCATCGTCGGCACCGGCCAGTTGCGCGAGGATGTCGAGCAAACGCTGACGCATCTCTTCGGCGGCCTTGCGCGTAAACGTGATGGCGAGAATGTCCGACGGCGCGGCGCCCGCAAGCAGCAAGCGCAACATGCGAGTGACCAGCAACCAGGTCTTGCCGCTGCCCGCGCACGCCTCCACCACGACCGAGCGCTGCGGATCGCATGCGGCGCGCGAAAAGGCCTCGGGCGAGACGGCTGCGCCGTCGCGTTCGTAAGCGTGATCGCTCATGCCGCGCCCTCCGGCTCGCGGGGCGTACCTTCGGTCCAATACCCCTTGCGGCACAGGCCACGCGCCGCGCAGTAGCGGCACGCCGATTCATCACCGAAGGCCGGCAGCGGCGCACCGGCTGCGAGAGCGGTCATGTCCTTTTGCATCTGTTCGATCAACCAGTCAACGACTTGCGTGAAGTCGGGCAACGCAACGTCGCGCTTGTCGCCGCGCGCCTCGCCGTCGAGCGAAACCCAGCCGCCCGAATCTGCGCGCGCATCAAGCACGCCGTAAAACGGGAGTTGGCAATCCTCAAACGGCGTCTTGGCACGACGCACCAGCACCATTTGCGATTGCGTTTTGTAATCGAGCACTGCCACGCCGTGTTCGTCATGCACATCAATGCGGTCAATACGGCCGCGCAAGCGCAGCGGACGCTCGTCCGGCAACGTGATGGACGTATCGACATCGACTTCACCCGCCTCAAAGCGCCAGCCATCTGCCTCACGCGCGGCCTGCCACGCCAGGTACGAGGGCATCACACCGAGCCAGCGCCGATAGAAGCGCAACGCGTTGCCGTCCTCGGCCAACAGCGGGCCAAACAGTTCGTCGGTAATGCTCTGCAGCAGCCCCTGACGATCGGCCGGATCGTGCATTGGCGCTTCCAGCAACTGCCGGTGAAAGCGATGCAGGATCGCGTGCAGGATCTCGCCAATGTCGCGTTTCTCCAGCTCGTCGGAAACCTCTTCCAGCTCGCCCAACCGCAGCATGCGACCGACGAAGAACTGGTAAGGACAGCGGCGCAGGCTGTTGTAAGCGGCTGCACTTAACGTAGACGGCACCAGCGTCGGCGCAGCGGGCGCGGGCATGTCGGTTGGCTGGCTCGTGGTCTGCAGGCTGGGCAACGTCACTGACGTATCAATACGCACGCCGCTCACCGCCAAGCGGCGCTGCAAGCGTTCGAGCCAGCCGGAAAGGCGATGCGGCTCGCCGCGTCCGCCGTGACGTTGCCAGGTCAACACCACCTCGGGCTGATTGAGCAGCACTTCGGCCAGGTCGCGCGCCTGCTGCGCAAAGCGCTGTGCCCGGTCGGGCAAACCGAGTTCACGTCGCACGTCGTTGGAGAAGAACAGCCACTCCGGCTGCGCCGACGGCAACTGCGCATCATCGCAACCCACCACCACAACGCCATCAAACCGCCGCATGCGCGCGCCATTCAGCGGCAGGATGACAACACGCCGATCGGCAGGCGGTGAAGGCTCGCTGAAGACGGCGGACTCAAGCAGCATCGAGAGCAACGCGCGCCACTCCGTGAGCGAAAAACGCGCGCCCGCATCGGTGCTGCCGTGGATGGAGGTCCGCAGGCGGTCAATCCAATCCAGCAACTGGCGGCCTGCATCGTCGTTCTGCAAACCGGTGCGCATATGCAGACGATCGAGCGTGCCTGCCAGCAGCGTTACCCATGCGTCGAGCGTGGCGCTGCCGGCACGGCGCCACAGCGCCGCCTCATCAGCCAGCACGCCCAGGCGATCGGCCAGGCGGCTAACCTTGACTTCGCCCTCGGCTTCATTGGCGGGGCGATCGGCCACTAGCCGGCGCAACCGTCCCCAGCCACCAGAAACGTTGTGCCGGCGCACTCGGCGCTCCAGTTCGGCAACCCATGCGGGCGTGGCAGTGCCGGCGTCGGCATCGCGCAAACAGAACGGGCTTTTGATGAGATCGAGCAGCGCTGCGGTATCGCCGTCGCCCTGCACCACGTCGACCCAGCGCATAAGTGCCGCAGCGGCGCGCGTCGTGGAGAGCTTCCAGCCAGTCTCGTCGCGCACCGGCACGTTCACCCGCGCCAGCAACGCGCGAACACGCCGCGCGACGATGCGATCCTGCGCCACCAACGCCAACGAGCGGCGTCCGTCGTTCAACCAATCGACCAGCGTATGCGCAGCGAAGGCGGCTTCGTCCTCAAAGCGCGCAGCGCCGGCAATGCGCAGGGTTGGTGCGGGAATCTGCGCATCGGCAGCATCATCCGCTGCCTGGGCGGGCGTACCGCATTCGGGCCAGGCGTGCAGCAGCAGATCGCGGAAATCCGCGTGCGTGGAAGGCGCCGAAGGGGCGCCAGTTTCAGGCGCATTCCAGTCGTAGCCGATGTTGAGCACCGGCACGCGCTCGGCGGCGCGCTGCAGAAAATCCAGATCGACTGTCTCGGGATTGGTCGGGCTCATCCATACGATCGGCCCGTGCAGTTCGTCCAGCAGGCGCCGCATGGCGCGCAACCGCATTGGAATCGGGTCCGCCGCGCCCGAAAGCAACCGCCAGAACGTCAGCACGATGCGCGATTCGGTACCGAGAAAACGTTCGGACAATTGTGCGTAGATACGCTCCAACGCCTCCGCCAATGCCGACTCCAACTCGTCGGGTCGCCCATCTGCGCCACTGTGTGCTGCATCCAGCGTCAGCCAACGCTGCGACAACTCATCCGACACCGTCACGAGCACCTGCGCCACGCCCCATAGAGCGGCATCGTCCTGCGCGCCGAGGGCTTCACGCAGCCATGCCTGCGTCTTGAGGGCCTGCTGCACGGCAAGCAGCCGCGACAGCGGCGTGCGCGTGGCGGGTACACCCGCTTCGGGCTGCAAATCGAGCAGCCAATGCCCCAGCGTCAGAATGCGCGGAAGCAAACGCGGCGTGCCGGCCGCTTGCGCACTGGCATGCAGGGCACTGCGCACCCCCGGAATCTGCGCGGCTGTCGGCACAACAACGGTGGCGGTACCCGAGGATTGGGCGTGCGCATCCAGAAAGCGCCATGCAGCGTCGGCGGCACGGGAAAGGAATGCTGGGCCAGGCGCGAAGGCAAGCGTCTGCATGCGTGGGGATAAGCGATATACCGGGAATCGAAGACCTGCGGCTATCGGCGTGATAGGCAGAATCAACGGTTGAATCGGTTGAAAATGAGAGCGTGGGTACTATATCAGCAGCATCCGCGCCGACAGTGGTCCTAATACACGCCGGTTCGTGTAATCGTGTAATGTATGGGTTCGGCGCACGTCGCCAGCTTTTACGAAATAACAGAGGTTCCCGCCATGAGCGAACAGATCAAGTATGTGAGCGACGCGTCCTTCGAGGCAGACGTGCTCAAGTCCGACAAACCCGTGCTGGTCGATTTCTGGGCCGAATGGTGCGGTCCCTGCAAAATGATCGCCCCGATCCTGGACGAAGTTTCCAAGGACTACGGCGAGAAGGTGCAGATCGCCAAGATCAACGTCGATGAGAACCAGGGCGTGCCGGCCAAGTTCGGCATTCGCGGCATCCCGACGCTGATTCTGTTCAAGAACGGCGCTGTGGCCGCGCAAAAGGTGGGCGCACTGTCCAAGTCGCAACTGACCGCGTTCCTGGACAGCCATCTGTAAGCTCTTTTTCGGCTGAGGGCGACCCTTCGCGTTGCCCCTCACCCACGCTGGCGCACTTCCGCCTGGAAGCTCGCCAGCGTTGTGCTAAGATTGCAGCCAATCTGTTTCTCCGAGCGTTCGCTCGACCTTTCCCCCTCCCCCCGTTTCTCGTTTCGCCGCCCGTTCGGGCCCTTCCCTCATCTTTCGTCTATGCATCTGACAGAACTGAAATCCTTGCACGTGTCCCAATTGCTGGAAATGGCGGGGCAGTTGGAGATCGATAACGCCCAACGCATGCGCAAACAGGAATTGATGTTTGCGATCCTGAAAAAGAAGGCGAAACAGGGGGAAACGATTTTCGGTGACGGCACACTTGAAGTGCTGCCCGACGGCTTCGGTTTTCTGCGCTCGCCGGAAACCTCGTATCTGGCCAGCACCGACGACATCTATATCAGCCCGTCACAGATCCGCCGATTCAATCTGCACACCGGCGACACCATCGAAGGTGAAGTCCGCACGCCCAAGGATGGCGAGCGCTACTTCGCGCTGGTGAAGGTCGACAAGGTCAACACGCAGCCTCCCGAGGCGGTCAAGAACCGCATCATGTTCGAGAACCTGACGCCGCTGCATCCGAACAAGCCGCTCACGCTCGAACGCGACATCAAGGCCGAAGAGAACATCACCGGCCGCATCATCGACATGATTGCCCCGATTGGTCGCGGCCAGCGCGCGCTGCTGGTGGCAAGCCCGAAGTCGGGCAAGACCGTGATGCTGCAGCACATTGCGCACGCCATCGCGACCAACCATCCGGAAGCCGAGCTGTTCGTGCTGCTGATCGACGAACGCCCGGAAGAAGTGACCGAAATGCAGCGCACCGTGCGCGGTGAAGTGGTCGCCTCGACGTTCGACGAGCCTGCCGTGCGTCACGTGCAGGTGGCCGAAATGGTCATCGAAAAGGCCAAGCGCCTGGTCGAACTGAAGAAGGACGTGGTGATCGTGCTGGATTCGATCACGCGCCTGGCACGCGCCTACAACACCGTGGTGCCAACCTCTGGCAAGGTGCTGACCGGCGGTGTCGACGCCAACGCGTTGCAGCGTCCGAAGCGTTTCTTCGGTGCTGCACGTAACCTGGAAGAAGGTGGTTCGCTCACCATCATCGGCACGGCGCTGATCGAAACCGGCAGCCGCATGGATGACGTGATCTACGAAGAATTCAAGGGCACCGGCAACATGGAAGTGCACCTGGAACGCCGCCTGGCTGAGAAGCGCGTCTACCCTGCCATCAACCTGAACAAGTCAGGCACGCGCCGCGAAGAACTGCTGATCAAACCGGACATCCTGCAGAAGGTGTGGATCCTGCGTAAGTTCATCCATGACATGGATGAAGTCGAGGCAATGGAATTCCTGCTCGACAAACTCAAGACGACGAAGAACAACGCCGAGTTCTTCGACATGATGCGACGCGGCGGCTAAGTCTCCTGCCTGCATAGCGAAAAGCGCACCCATTGTGGTGCGCTTTTTTATTGCTGAGTCAACTGCCTGTTTTTCCAGCGGATTTTCTCGCCAAAGTTGTGAAATTCGCTAGTTCATTTGCATTACAGGGCTCGCGCGCAAGCGTTTGCTTCCATCGTCCTTAAACTTCATCGCAAAACAGAAACCCGGCAACCATACTGCAAGCCTGCCCTGGCCGAGCCGCCTCGGCAAAGAACGAACCACACCAAGAATGGAACGGGGGAAACCATGCGCGAAGAGTCGCTGGAATGTACTGCTGCGTGCCGAACCGTCGTGGTGGCGTCGCGCGCGGGGATGGGGGAGATTGACGAGACGATTCTGGGTGCGGAGTGGCACGTGCGGCGCGTAACGTCGATGCGTGAACTGGGTTGCGCCATTCGCGACGGCGTTCCCGTGGCGGGGTTGGTCGATTTCAGCAGCGCGTTCTCGGCTGCGGAGCTGGATTTGCTCGAACGCTGCATGCAGGTCTCGCACGTGGGTTGGGTGGCAGCGCTGCCGCCAGCCATGCTGAACCACGAGCGCGTACGCCAGCTGGTGCGCGATTACTGCGTGGACTACGTCCAGATGCCGCTGCGTACGGACGAGGCTGCGTATTCGCTGCGTCACGCCTGGGGCATGGCCTCGCTCGCCCAGGAAGCCACGCCGGCGCCCAAGGCAAATCATGCGCGCATGCTGGGTGAGTGCCCGGTCATGCATAACCTGTTCCGCGCCATCCGCAAGGTCGCGCAGAACAGTGCGCCAGCCTTTATCGCGGGCGAGTCTGGCACCGGTAAAGAGCTGACTGCGCAGGCCATTCACGAAGCTTCTTCGCGCGCAAGCGGGCCGTTCATCGCCATCAACTGCGGGGCGATTCCGCCGCACCTGATCCAGTCCGAATTGTTCGGCTACGAAAAAGGCGCATTTACCGGCGCGCATCAACGTCATATCGGCTGGGTCGAGCATGCCAATGGCGGCACGCTGTTCCTCGATGAAATCGGCGACCTGCCGCTCGAGAGCCAGGTCAGCCTGCTACGTTTCCTGCAGCAAGGCACGATCACGCGGCTCGGCGGGCATCAGGCGATTCCGCTGGACCTCCGCATCATCTCGGCAACGCACGTGGATCTGGAAGCGGCCCAACATCACGGCGGATTCCGCACCGACCTGTTTCATCGACTGTGCGTGCTGACCTTGTCGGTGCCACCGCTGCGCGAGCGCGGCAGCGACATCGTGTTGCTGGCAGAACATATCCTCGCCCAGCACGCCAGCGAAGCGTCGCACCGCATCCGCGGGTTCACGCCCTGCGCGTTGCACGCGATGATGCATTACCCATGGCCGGGCAACGTGCGCGAACTCATCAACCGCGTGCGCCGCGCGCTGGTGATGACCGACAACCGCAAGATCTCCGCCGCTGACCTGCACCTCGAAGGCTATGCATCCGTGTCGGGCCAGACGCTGGAAGAAGCGCGCGAAGGCGCCGAGTCGGATGCCATCCGCACGGCCATCGCGCGCAACGGCTTCCATATGGGCATGACGGCGCGCGAATTGGCAGTGTCTCGCGTCACGCTGTATCGGCTGATGCAGAAGCACGGCATTCGGGCAGAGCATCCGCTGCATACGGCCTAGGCTCGGTCTCATCGGTTTGATTCCGTCCAGGGGGCGGCTGGACAGGGCCCACTTCCAGCACTGCTCATCCGACCCATCAATACTTGGTTCAGTGCACTGAATTCTGCGGCTGGCGCCCGAAGGAACCTGAGGCGCCAGCGCTGGAAACGCTGTCAGATTGACTTGCATCGGGATCCCGCTCGAGGATGGCTATTGAGAAAAGAGTGCCCGCCGGGGGACGGAGCACGAAACCGTTGAACAGCCGCCATGTCGGGCTGTTCGGCGTACGTTGCGAAAGCGCCACATTTTGGTGCACCTAGGGCCGCGCAACCAGCGACAACCTTTGCCAAGAGACTGTTGCGGCGCAGGCTATCTGGCGCGGTAGCTGGCACAACCCGGCAGCACCCCACTTCCGGGGGGATTGCGCAAGCCACGTCGCCGTTGGATTGTTAAGCCACGCATGCGACGTACTCAGTTCGCCGTCCGTGAGTGCGGACACGACAGAACAGGTGGATGGATCGAATGCGCGGGTGGGAATGAGACCGAATGCGAGTCGCGCCGGCAACGTATCGGCGAGAACGCTTCGAAGGGCGATCAGCAGCGTGATTGCACGCCGCACGACGAGATCCCCGTCTACCGCGAGCACCGGCATCATGACGATCATGGCCGTGCGATTCGCGACCACTCCGGTCTTCTCGACCGTCCACCCGAACGGCAAACGTCGAGCACAGCGCTGCGCGATTGTCGGCATGGCTCGCTCCTCCCCGACGGGTATAGAGCGACATCCATGCCATGACGGCTAACGCCTTGTTTTAACGGGATATTTTCCATACGGAGAACCGCCCAACCCGGCATGGCATGCGATTTTCGTGTCGCGACTGAAACAGCTGTCGCCATAAAAACCGCTGTTAGTGGACGCGGGTTCTCCGGTGGTCGAATTGCTCGCCCTGGCAAACGCTGGGCTACAGTACCCAGGACGCAGCAATGAGGGTCCCGAGGCATGGCCGTGGCGCCTGTCATTTTTGACTTCCGCCACTAAAATGATTCGGAACGGGGGTCTGCTCCGGCCTGCATCTCGCCTGGGCGACAAGGATGTTCGCAAGATCGGTAACAGGTCGAGAACAACGATGAACACTGTTTTGATCGAAGCCCATCCGTTGGTGCGTACAGGCATTGCGCACCTGCTACGGACGCTCAAAGGCGTCACTGGCGTCACAGTCGTCGAACCGGACGAAGGGATGTTCGACGCCATCGAAACCAATGCCGACGCCGGTCTTCTTGTGATCGGCCTGCCGCTGCCACATCTGGACGAGTTGTCGGCCATCGGCGAGATCATGCACCGGCCTCACGCGCGCCACGTGGTCGTGCTGGCCGAATCCGAATCGCCCGACATCATCCGCACGCTCATGCAGATGGGCTTGTCAGGCTACACACTCAAGCACTCGCCGGGCGAAGTCATCGCGGCTTCGCTGGAGCTGGTTCTGGTGGGTGGTCAATACATTCCGGCCAGCGCGCTGCTGCCGGAATCGCGCCTGGACGGCGCGCCCAACCCGGCGCTCGCGGGCGATCCGCAGACCGATCCGAAGCTGCTCGGCATTACGCCGCGGCAGTACGAGATTCTGGTGCTGCTCTCACGCGGGCATCCGGTCAAGACCATCAGCCGCATGCCGAACATCTCCGAGGCAACAGCCAAGGCGCATATCAGCACGCTGTATCGGCGCCTTAAAGTCCGTAGCCGCACCGAGGCCGTGTATGTCGCCAATCAGCGCGGTGCACGACTCCTCTCAGTCGCCTGATCCTCCGACAAGGGCGCAAGCGCGCGTCGCAAAGCTGCAAGCGACGGCCGATATACTGGACGCATGCTTTCGTCCGTCCTCCGGTGGTTCTCCGGCCGCGCACGCACGCGGCGCCTGACCCGTTACGCCATCTCCGACGCGCTGTGGTCACGTGCGCTCGATGGCCTGCCCTTCCTGCTCGACTGGTCCGACGCGGACCTTGCACGTCTGCGTGAAACGGCCACGCTCTTCATCGCCGAAAAGGAATTCACCACCGCGCACGATTTGCCGCTCACCGACGACATGGTGATCAGCGTTGCCGTGCAAGCCAGTGTGCCGATCCTGGAGCTGGGCATGTCGTGGTACGGCGGATGGCACGGCGTGGTCATCTACCCCGGCGAGTTCGTCATCCGCAAGGAAGTCATGGATGAAGACGGCGTCGTGCACAACGTGCGTGAAGAAGCTGCCGGGGAGGCATGGGAGCACGGCCCCGTCATCCTCTCGTGGCAGGACATCGAACTCGGGGGCGCACTAGCTGAGCCAGGCGTGCAGCCGTACAACGTGGTCGTACACGAGTTTGCACACAAGCTCGATATGCTCAACGGCGAGTCGGACGGCATCCCGGCGTTTTCATCGCGCCTGCATGCCAATGTTGACCGCGAGCAATGGGCCGATGACCTCTATGCCGAGTACGACGCCTTCGCCAATCGTTGCGAGCAGATTCCGGAGCGCCGGTGGGGCGACGACCCGATCCTTTCATTGCTCGACCCTTATGGCGCACAGCATCCGGCCGAGTTCTTTGCGGTAGCGTCGGAAGTGTTCTTCGTTGAACCGGTGGCCTTGCTTGAGACGCTTCCTTCGTTGTACTCGCTCCTGCAAGCCTTCTACCTGCAAGATGCGGCACGGCGCATGCTGGACGCTGAGCAACGCCAGGAGGGATTCCTGCCATGACGATTCACCAAGCGCTTCGCACAACGCTGCTCGGTTGTTGCCTCGCTGCCGGCACCGCATTGGCGCAACCGACCGTGCCTGTGATCCTCAGCGTCACCGCGCAATTCGATGGGCAATCCGAGACCAAACGCGTCACGCTTTCGGCCGATACATCCGCCACGGGCCAGCACGTCGCACTACTCGAACGTACCCATACATACGACGTGGGTGGCTCAATGCCTCGCAAAGAATGGGAGGCGCGCTTCGCCGCCGGCCTGCCCGATGACACGATCCCGCTAGGCTGCGACACCACTACCTGCCAATTCATGCGCCACCGCTGGGCCAAGACCGGCGTGGACGTCACCCTGCGGCCGATGGTCGTGTCTGGCGAGTTCCAGACGCTGTCGATCGGCGTGACGCTGCATCGGTTCCAGCCGTCGCCCGACACCGAGGCCCCTGCACGCGTCGACACCTGGGCCCGCAATCTCGACACCTCGTTGCGCGTCGGCGACACCAAGATCATGGATCTGGACGGCCACGGCGTGCTCACGATCGAACGCTTGGCCAAACCTTGATCGAAATAGGCCTCCCGAGTCACTTTTCGATGCGCCGACACGACGGATTTTGCGGCAAGCGCGTTGCCCAAGCCTTTGTTTCTCTGGCATAATCCTCGTTTCTCCACCCGGCAAGTGATTCGAGGGCTGGTCGCACGGTGGCTCCTACCATGTGAGCACCTGAAGCGCGCCGCGAATTGGCTACCTCTACCCCAGGGCCCATCATGAAAGAAGGCATTCACCCGAATTACCGCGAAGTCGTGTTCCAGGACATGTCCAGCGACTTCAAGTTCATCACCCGCTCGACCATCCAGACCAAGGAAATGATCACGCTGGACGGCAAGGAATATCCGCTGGCAAAGATCGAAGTCTCGTCCGAATCGCACCCGTTCTACACGGGCCAGCAAAAGGTTCTGGACACGGCAGGCCGCGTGGAAAAGTTCCGCAACAAGTTCGGCAGCAAGATCGGCAAGGCTGCCAAGTAATACCGGCGCCGGAGACGGCTCACCAGATGGCCCGTCTCATTGGTCAGAAAAAGGCAGCTCCGGCTGCCTTTTTTGTTTCTCGGCACATGGTAGGCCGTTGGCTCGGCCCCTCTTTACGATCCGCACGTCGCTGTGCAACCCCGACCGGGCTCGCCCGGTCTGACACTCGATGAACACCACCCGCGTCTCGCGCATCCGCCTGACTGCTGCCGCCACCCGCGAGTTACCGCGTTGGCTGCTGCTCGCCATCTGCGTGATCTACGGCCTGTCAGGGCTATTCTCGCGCGACCCGTGGAAGAACGAAGACGCCGCCGGCTTCGGCGCGATGTGGACGCTGGCCACCGGCAACGCGCAGGACTGGCTAATGCCGAACATCGTCGGGCGCCCCATCGTGCAATCGGGGCCGCTGGTGTTCTGGATCGGCGGCGCGTTCATTCGCCTCTTCGGACAATGGCTCGGGCCGGCGGATGCGTCGCGCCTGGCCACCGCCCTCTTCTTCTTCGTCACCAGCGCATGCATCTGGTATGGCGCCTATCTGCTGGGTCGCCGCGCGGAAGTTCAACCGTTTGAATTCGTCTTCGGTGGCCAGCCCAACACGCGCGACTACGGCCGTACGCTGGCCGATGGCGCGCTGCTGATCTTCCTCGCCTGTGTGGGCCTGGCACAGCGCGGTCACGAAACGACACCGCTGGTCGGGGCGCTGTGCTTCGTGGCGGTTGCGGTGTATGGCTTGATCCGGGCGCTCGACAAGCCGGTACACGGCAGCCTCATCTATGGCATCGGCATCGGCTGCCTGTCGCTGGCGGGCGGCCCAATCCTGCCACTGACAATCATGGTGGCCGTGTTGATCGCCGCGCATGCCACGCGTGTGCTGCCGCTACGGCCGCTTCTGACAGTTGCGCTGCCCGTGTCGCTCACGCTGGGATGCTCATGGCCGGCGATGGCGTACTTGCTGGCAAATAATCCGACTGACGCGGTGACGTACGTCCGCGAATGGGCGCGCTTCGATCGCCACCAATACGCTGGCCCGACGGCTCATTCGCTCGGCTTTGTCGCTCGCAACCTGCCACTATTCGCATGGCCAGTCTGGCCGCTGGCTGCATGGGCGTGGAAGAGCTGGGGCGGCATGCGCACCGCTCCGCATATCACGTTGCCGTTGGCCGTCCTGCTGCCGCAGCTAGTGCTGCTGCTCATGCAGCCCCACCCGGGCGACGACGGATTCCTGCTGCTGATTCCACCGATGGCCGTGATGGCGACGTTCGCGCTGCCGACGCTCAAACGAGGCGCCATCAGCGCAATCGACTGGTTTGCGCTGCTGGCCTTCACCATCCTGGGCGGGACGCTATGGCTGCTGTGGATCGCCAAGATGACGGGCTTTCCGCCTCAGCTCGCGCGCAACGTGTATCGCATCGTGCCGGGCTATCGACCCGAGTTCAGTTGGACAGCGCTGATCAGCGCGCTGCTCGTGACCGCGGCGTGGGTGCTCATCGTCGTCTGGCGCACATCGCGGGCGCCCAAGGCCATCTGGCGTGCAGTGGTGATCTCGGCCGCCGGCACGACACTGATGTGGGTGCTGATGATGACGCTGTGGCTGCCCACCATCAACTACGCCAAGACATATCGCGACGTCGCGCAGTCGGCCGCCCTTGCACTGCCGCGTACCTACACGTGCGTGCAGCCGATCCGCATGGGCGATGCGCAACTTGCCTCGTTTGCGTACTTCGGCCACATCCGTTTTGGTAGCGCCGAAGACAACTGCGACATCCTGCTGCGCCACGACCCGTACGACTACGGCGCACCGACGAGCGTCTCCAACTACGAGTGGCGCCTGGTCTGGGAAGGCCGCCGTCCCGCCGACCGCGACGAGCACTTCCGCATGTACCGCCTGACCGAGGCTGCTGCCGCCACACATCCGCCGCCGACACCGGCAACCACACGCCGGCGCAAGCTACGCCAATAACGTTTCCGTAGCACCCACATGTTTGTCGCCGACGTCCGCCGCATTACCGAACTGGCTTGGCCGGTACTGATCGGCCAGTTGGCTGTCATCGCCTTCGGCGTACTCGATACGGCGATGGCCGGCCGCGCCTCTGCGGCAGACCTCGCGGCCATCGGGCTCGGCGGGTCGATCTACGTGACGGTGTACATCAGCTTGATGGGCGTGCTGCAAGCGCTCTCGCCTATCGCCGGACAACTCTACGGAGCGCAAAGGTACGGCGAGATCGGCGAAGAAGTGCGCCAGGCAGTTTGGCTCGGACTGGTGCTCGCGGCAATCGGCATGCTGATCCTGTGGTTCCCAGCCCCGCTGCTGCAACTGGCAAACGCCACGCCGGAACTCACCGAGAAAGCCACCGCCTATTTGCGGTATGAAGCGCTCGCATTGCCTGCGGCGCTCGGCTTCCGGATCTACTCTGCGTTGAACAACGCGCTGTCGCGCCCGGTGATGGTGACGATGCTGCAGCTCGCCGGCCTCGCCATCAAGTTTCCTCTCAACGCCTTGTTTCTCTATGGAGGCATGGGCGTCCCTGCGATGGGCGGCCCGGGCTGCGCACTCGCCTCGATGATCATCAGCTGGCTGTGGTTCGTCGCAGCGGCCGCCATCCTGATGCGCAATCCGGCTTATAAGCCCTTCGCGATTTTCGCGCACTACTCGCCCCCTAACCGTGCGCGGCTGTGGGCACTGGTACGCCTGGGTGTGCCGATGGGCTTCACCTACCTGATCGAGATCACGTCGTTCACGTTGATGGCGATCTTCATCGCGCGCCTTGGCACGGTGGCACTGGCCGGGCATCAGATTGCCGCCAACCTTGGAGCGGTTGCGTACATGGTGCCGCTGTCGCTATCGATCGCGACATCCACGCTGGCAGCGCAATCAATCGGGGCCCGCGATCGCGTAGCAGCTCGGCGCATCTCGCTGAACGGCATCAAGTTGGCGGTGATGTGTGCGGTCATCGTTGGCGCGGCCGTGTTGTTCTTGCGGCGCGAGTTGGTCAGCCTCTACACGCACGATGCCGCTGTCCTGGCGATTGCGGTGCCGCTGCTGCCTTTCATCGCCTTCTATCAGATGTTCGATGCGCTGCAAGTCATGACAGCGTTCATCCTGCGCGCATACAAGATCGCTCTCATCCCAACCGTCATCTATGCGCTATCGCTGTGGGGTGTTGGCCTTGGTGGCGGCTATGCGCTCGGATTTGGGCTGTTGGGGGACGTTGCCGCGGCACTGCGCGGGGCAGCCGGCTTCTGGGCCGCCAATGGACTCAGTTTGATGGTGGCTGGCGCGTTGCTGGTCAGCTATTTCAATCGCGTAAGCCGCGTTGCCGATTAAAGCGAGCCATTCACACTCACTTTAAAGCAGCATCAATCTTGATTGGCTTGCATTGAATGCAAAGCGCAAAAGAAAAAACCCGCTGCAAGCAGCGGGTTTTGATTTGGCGGAGCGGACGGGACTCGAACCCGCGACCCCCGGCGTGACAGGCCGGTATTCTAACCGACTGAACTACCGCTCCGTGTCGGTTGCAAAATCAGCTAGAGACTGATTTTGCTAATGAGCTTCTGGTTAAGCTCTTGTTTTGGCGTCCCCTAGGGGATTCGAACCCCTGTACTCACCGTGAAAGGGTGATGTCCTAGGCCTCTAGACGAAGGGGACAGAAACTGTTTTGCAACGCTTTCTGTCTTACGCTGCGAAGTCCGCTACTATAACGAACTTTTTTGCGTTTTGGAAGCCTCTTTTCAAATTATTTTTTGAATCGAATCTTCCGGCATTTTGGTGGAGCTAAGCGGGATCGAACCGCTGACCTCTTGCATGCCATGCAAGCGCTCTCCCAGCTGAGCTATAGCCCCGAGGTACTGCCTTTTACTGCTTGCTTCTCACTGCATTTCGCTTCGTGTTGCAGCGAAAACAAGAGTATAGGGGATGTATTTAGCGCTTGGCAATACCCTTCCGCAAAATTTTTTGCGCCGCACACATCACGCCGTTAGACGACGCAGAACAACGTCGCGGCCGAACAATTCCAGCACCGCATCAATCGACGGCGTTTGCAGTTGTCCTGCCACCAGCAGGCGCACCGGCATCGCCAGCTTCGGCATCTTCCAACCCTGTGCCGCGAGCACTTCCTTGAAGGCGGCGCCAATGGCCTCGCGCTTCCACTCAGGCAGCGCGCCGAGCTTCTCAGCCAGTGCGGCAATGCCCGGACGCACATCGTCGGTGAGGTGCTGCGCAGCCAGTGCCGGATCGACAGCCAGATCCGTGCGATAGAACAGCAGCGCCGTTTGGGCGACTTCACGAAGCGTGTTGGCGCGATCCTTCACCAGCGCAATCACGTCGGCCAACACGGGGCCGCCATCCACCTTGCCACCCAGCTCTTCGATGAACGGCTTCACCAGACCAGACAGATGCGCGTTGTCGGCCTGCTTGATGTAGTGGTTGTTCAGCCAGGCGAGCTTCTCAGGGTTGTATTGCGCGGGCGACTTGCCCAGGTGCTCGAGATCGAACCATTCGATGAACTGCTCGCGCGAGAAGATCTCCGCGTCGCCGTGCGCCCAGCCCAGGCGGGCAAGGTAGTTGACGATGGCTTCTGGCAGATAGCCCGCATCACGATAGCCCGTAACAGCCATGGCACCGTGGCGCTTGCTCATCTTCTCGCCCTGCTCGTTGAGCACGGTCGGCAAGTGAGCGTAAACCGGCGGCGTACCGCCTAGCGCGCGCAGGATGTTGATCTGGCGGGGCGTGTTGTTGACGTGGTCGTCGCCGCGAATCACATGGGTGATCTGCATGTCCATGTCATCCACGACCACACAGAAGTTGTACGTGGGCGTGCCATCAGGGCGGGCGATCACGAGGTCATCGAGTTCGTCGTTGGAGATCTCGATGCGGCCCTTCACTGCGTCGTCCCACACGACACTGCCCCCGATGGGGTTCTTGAAGCGGATCACAGGTTGCACGCCCGCTGGCGGCGTCGGCAAAACCTTCCCCGGCGCGGGGCGCCAGGTACCGTCGTAACGGGGCTTCTCGCCGCGCTCGCGTTGCGCTTCGCGCAGGGCGTCGAGCTCTTCGGTGCTCATGTAGCACGGGTAAGCCAGTTCCTGCTGCACCATCTGCGCGACCACGGCGCGGTAACGGTCCATGCGCTGCATCTGGTAGAACGGGCCTTCATCGATGTCCATGTCCAGCCAGTCCATCGCCTCCAGGATCACGTCGACGGCTTCCTGGCTGGAACGCTCCACATCGGTGTCTTCGATGCGAAGGATGAAGTCTCCCTTCATCTTGCGTGCGAAGGCCCACGGATAGAGTGCCGAGCGGATGTTGCCGAGGTGGATGAAGCCAGTGGGGCTGGGGGCGAAACGAGTGCGTACGCGCTGTGTCATAGGAATGGCTGAACGAATAAGGCCGCGTGGTCGGACCCTGAGCGCGGATCCTGAGCGGCCTCTATCAAAACCGAAATTATAGCAACCGCGCCACGCATATCCGGCCGACCTGTCGCTGAACTTTGGCACAATGGCGGCCAGCCGCAGTGCGCTCGGTTACGACTGAACATCACTGCGCGGCATACCAAACCGCCCAACCTCCTCATGCAACGCCGCCTCTTCCTGGGCGCCGCCGGCGCCTCCATCCTCTCCGCCTGCACCGTGACGGGTTTCTCGTCCAGCAAAACTGAAACGCCAGTCACCCCGGCCTCGGCCGTGCTGCCGCCCACGGCCCAGCCGGCCACACAACCCGTGCGGATCGGGTTGGCACTGGGCGGCGGTGCCGCGCGTGGTTTTGCGCACATCGGCGTCATCAAGATGCTGGAAGCCCAAGGCATTCAGATCGACTTCATCACCGGCACGAGCGCGGGTAGCGTGGTGGCGGCGATCTACGCGTCGGGCATGTCAGGGCTGGAAATGAACCGCATGGCGCTCAAGATGGACGAGGCCATGATCGCCGACTGGGCGCTGCCCTTCGGCACGCGCTTCGGCGGCTGGCTCAAGGGCGAGGCGCTGGAGAAGTACATCAACCGGCTGGTCAAGCAGAAGCCCATCGAACAGATGCACATTCCACTGGGCATCATCGCGACGGACCTGGCTAGCGGCAAGCCGATCCTGTTCCGGCGCGGCAATACCGGGCAGGCTGTGCGTGCGTCGTGCAGCATCCCAGGCGTGTTCCAGCCGGTAACGATCAGCGGCCGCCAATACGTGGACGGCGGCCTGGTGGCGCCCGTGCCGGTTACGTACGTCAAGCAGATGGGCGCTACGTTCGTGATTGCGGTGAATATCTCGGCAGACCCGTCCAACCAGGCGGTATCGGGGCAGGCGAGCATGCTGCTGCAGACGACGGCCATCATGGGCCAAAGCATCAACAAAACCGAGCTGGCCCAGGCGGATGTGGTGATCACACCGTCGCTGCCGTTCGTTAAGGGCAGCGACTTCACCGCGCGCAACGAGGCGATTCTCGCGGGCGAACAGGCTGCCCAGGCTGCCATGCCACTGCTGCGGGAGAAGCTGCATCTGACGCAAACCATCGTCGGCACCCCGCTGCCGCCGCACTGATACCCCTCACAGGCAACAAAAAAGACCGCCAAGGCGGTCTTTTCTAATTGGGCAGCAGCGAATCAACCGCCGTACATTGCCAGCGGCTTGCCGGCAGCGTTCGGATCGACGCGCTTGAGTTGCTCGACAAAGTTGTCGGCGCCGTCCTTGATTGCGGCGCCTGAGTTGCCTTCGATGCGGCGAGCGCCGTTATAGCGCGTCACCCAGTACGAGGCGGTCATGTCATCCACGCGGATCTTGCTGCCCGTGGACGGCGCATGTACAAACTTGTTATCGCCGATATAGATACCGACGTGCGAAAAGGTGTGGCGCATGGTATTGAAGAACACCAAGTCGCCGGGACGCAGTTCAGCTGTTTCTACGCTGGTGCCGACACGGCTCATTTCCACAGCGCGGCGCGGCAGCAGGAAACCGAAGGTGTCGTTGAAGACGTAGCGGACGAAGCCGCTGCAGTCGAGGCCCGATTCCGGCGTGTTGCCGCCGAAACGGTAGCGCAGGCCGATCATGCCCAGTGCGTTCATGACCACGTCGCCGGTCTTGCTCATCACGTTCGAGATGAGGCCCGATTTGGCTTCGGGCTTGACGTCGGCGCGGACTTCCGTGTCCTTGAAGACCGTATCAGCATGCACTGCATTCGACACGATCACGCCGCAGCCGATCACAACCCCTACCGCCAGACGCGCCATGGAATGAAGTACGAAATGCTGCATTGGTTCTCCCTCGGAAACTCGTAATGATGCGGCCAAGATATGGCACCGCAAATGAGAACAGTCCGAATCTTGTTAAAACAATCTCGCAGGATGATAAAAGTGACACTTTGACTTGTCAAAGGTCGTTACAAATTCTCCGGAATCCACAGGCAAATCAGGCACTTAGACATGACTTTAGATGCGCATTCTTACAAAAACAGCGCATCAGAACTGCACTGATTCGGGGCAAAAGCATTGGGTTTTAGGGGTTATCCCGCGCAGGGATGAGTGAGGCAGCCGCCATCAGCTTGCAGGTATAGGGGTGTGAGGGGGACGCCAACACCGCTTCAGTGTCGCCCTCTTCCACCACTTTTCCATCCTTCATCACCACCACGCGATGTGACATCGCGCGGATGACAGCAAGGTCGTGGCTGATGAATAGATACGACAGGTTGTACTTTTTCTGAAGGGCGGACAGCAGCGAAAGCACCTGCTGCTGGATCGACACATCAAGTGCGGAAGTCGGCTCATCGAGCACCAGCAACTGCGGCTTGAGGATCAGCACGCGGGCAATGGCGACGCGCTGGCGCTGCCCGCCCGAGAATTCATGCGGATAGCGGCCCAGCGCCGTGCGGTCCAAGCCGACCTCGCGCAGGGCTTCGATCACGCGGTGACGGCGCTCTGTGACGTTGACATGGGGTTGGTGCAGCGCCAGCCCTTCGCCGACGATCTCCTCGATCGTCATGCGCGGCGACAGCGAACCGTAGGGGTCTTGAAACACCACCTGCATGCGCGCCCGCACAGCGCGACGCTCGTCGCGCGAAATGCGCAGCAGCGAGTTGCCAAGGAAACGCAGGTCACCGCTCTTTGCCGCTTGCAGACCCAGCAGCGTCTGCGCGAGCGTGGTCTTGCCAGAGCCCGATTCGCCCACGATGCCGAGCGTCTCGCCTTCGCGCAGTTGCAGCGACACAGAATCGACCGCGGTAAACGGATCGGTTCGAAACCAGCCGGCAAACCCCGGGCGATGGCGTTCGTAGGTGACCGTCAGCTTGTCGGCTTCGAGCAGCACGGGCGCAAGCGGCACCAGCGGCAGCACGTCCCGCTGCGGGCGGCTCTCAAGCAGGCGCACGGTGTACGGATGTTGGGGTGCGGCAAATACGTCGGCCGTGTTACCGATCTCGACCAGGACGCCCCGCTCCATCACGCCAACGCGCTCGGCAAAGACGCGCACCATGTTCAGGTCGTGCGTGATCAGCATGATGGCCATGCCGAACTCGGCCTGCAGCTCGCGCAGCAATTGCAGGATCTGCATGCGCACCGTCACGTCCAGCGCGGTGGTTGGCTCGTCGGCCAGCAGAAGCTTCGGCGAGCACGCCAGCGCCATGGCGATCATTGCGCGCTGGCGTTGGCCACCCGATAGCTGGTGCGGGAAGGCGTCAAACCGGCGCGGCGCCTCGGCAATGCCGGTGCGTTCCAGCAGCGCAATCGCGCGTGCCTTGGCGGCGCGCTTGTCCAGGCCTTCGTGCAGCTCCAGCGTTTCGACGATCTGGTTGCCGATCGTGTACAGCGGATTGAGCGCCGTCATCGGTTCCTGGAACACCATGGCGACATCGGCCCCACGCAGGCCGCGCATCTCCCGCTCGCTCGCGGCAAGCAGGTCACGGCCTTCGAGCAGGATGCGGCCGCTGTATTGCGCGTCAGCCAACAATCGCATGATCGATAGCGCGGTCACTGACTTACCCGAGCCCGATTCGCCCACCAACGCGAAGCGCTCGCCAGCGTGCAAGTCGAACGAGACATGCTTGACGGCTTCCGTGACCTCGCCGTGCTCGGATTCGAAATGCACGCATAAGTCATCCAGCCGCAGCAGCGGGCCGTCGTACTTCGGCGCGGAGGAACGCAGATCGACGCGGGTCATTTCACCCCCGCGGGTTTCTGGCGCGTGCGCAGTTGGGCGAACGACAGGCGCGTGTCGAAGGCATCGCGCAGTGCGTCGCCCATGAAGGTCAGCAGCACGAGGGTCAGCACGAGCACCACGAAAGTCGACAGCGAGATCCACCACGCATCCAGGTTGGCCTTACCCTGCGCGAGGAGTTCACCAAGGCTCGGTGTGGATGGCGGTACGCCAAGGCCCAGGAAATCCAGGCTGGTAAGCGCAAGAATGGCCGCGCTCATGCGGAACGGCAGGAAGGTGATCACAGGCGTCAGGCTGTTGGGCATGATGTGGCGCCACATGATCTGCCAACTGGACAGGCCCATCGCGCGCGCGGCCTTCACATAGTCGAGCGAGCGGTTGCGGTAAAACTCGGCGCGAACGTAATCCGACAGGCTCATCCACCCGAACAGCGACAGCAGGATGATGAGCAGCCCGAGGCTGGGGGTAAAGATCGACGCGAAGATGATCAGCAAGTACAGCTCAGGCATCGAACTCCAGATTTCGATCAGCCGCTGCGACACCATGTCGAAGCGCCCGCCGAAGAAGCCCATCAGCGCGCCAGTCAGCGTGCCGACCAGCACGCCCAGCACCGTGAGCGCCAGCCCGAACAGCACCGAGACGCGGAAGCCGTACAGCAGCCGCGCGAACACATCGCGGCCACGGTCATCGGTGCCGAGCCAATTCTCGGCCGAGGGCGGCGCCGGGTTGGGCTCCTTCGAAAAGTAGTTCAGCGTCTCGTACGAATACGGATTGGGCGGGTAAATCGCAAAGCTTCCCGGCTCCTTGAACTTGTCTCGGATGAACGGATCGAGGTAATCCGTCGGTGTTGGAAAATCCCCGCCGAAGGTCGTCTCGGGGTATGCCTTCACGATCGGGAAATACCAGTTGCCGTGATACTTGACCACCAGCGGCCGGTCATTGGAGATGCATTCAGCGCCCAGACTGAGCACGAACAGCACCACGAAGATGAGCAGGCTCCAATAGCCAAGCCGATGCTGCTTGAAGCGGCGCCACGCACGCTTGAGGGGCGACGGCGAGTGTCGCACCGGATGCGGCGCTGCCGTATTGGATGGATGCGTGGAAGTGCGCGAATACTGGGTCATGGTTGCCGGCCCGCCTATCGCCCAACCGAGCCGAAATGGATACGCGGATCGACCAGCACATAGCACACGTCGGAAATCAACCGTGCAGCCAGCCCAATCAGCGTGAACAGGTACAGCGTGCCGAGCACGACCGGATAATCGCGCCGCATCACCGCCTCATACGACAGCAGGCCCATTCCATCGAGCGAGAACAGTTGCTCGATCAGCAGCGACCCCGTGAAAAATGCTCCAATGAAAGCCGACGGGAAGCCCGTCACGAGCGGCAGCAGCGCGTTGCGGAAGATGTGCTTCCACAGCACGCGCCGCTCCGACAGCCCCTTGCTACGCGCCGTCAGCACATACTGCTTGCGGATTTCCTCCAGGAACGCGTTCTTCGTCAACATGGTGATGACGGCAAAGCTTCCCACCACCGACGCCATGACGGGCAGCGTGATGTGCCAAAGGTAATCCGTGATCTTGCCGAGCAGGCTGAGCTGATCCCAGTTGTCGGATGTGATGCCCCGGATAGGGAACCACTGGAAGAACGTGCCGCCGCCAAACAGCACAAGCAGCAGCACCCCGAGCACGAACCCCGGGATGGCGTAACCGACCAACACGATGATGCTTGTCACCAGATCAAACCGGCTGCCCGCCCGCACGGCCTTCGCAATGCCGAGCGGTACCGCTATCAGATACGTGAGAAAGAACGTCCATAACCCAATCGAAATCGATACCGGCAATTTCGACTTGATGAGGTCCCACACGCTACGGTGCTGAAAATAGCTCTCGCCCAAGTCGAAGCGCGCAAAACGGCCGAGCATCAGGAAATAGCGCTCGACGGGGCTCTTGTCGAAACCATACAGCGCGCGGATTTCCTTGATCTTCTCGGGATCGACGCCGCGACGGCCTCGATAGTCAAACGCGCCGCCACCACTGGCCTCGCCGCCGGCGCCGCGCCCTTTCATCTCCATCATCATCTGTTCGACCGGGCCACCGGGCACGAACTGGATCACGACAAACGTGAGCGTGATCACGCCGATCAGCGTCGGGATCAGAAGCAGCAACCGTTTGATCAGGTACGCGAACATGGTGTCACCGATGCGGTCATTTGGCAGCCGATTGGGCGGATTCCGGTGTCCGCCACCAGGCCGTCAGCACCCAGGCCTCGGCCGAGTAGTAATACGGCAGACGATCCGGGTACATCAGGTTCTTGTTGTAGGCCACGCGGTGCGAAGCCGAATACCAGTGCGGAATCACATAGCAGCCTTGCATCAATACGCGGTCGAGCGCGCGCGAAGCGATGACCAACTCGTCGCGGCTGTCAGCGCGCAGCACATCGTCGATCAGTGCGTCGACGGCGGGCGATTTCAGGCCGATCACGTTGTCCGAGCCAGCCTCGTCAGCCGCAGCCGAGCCGAAGCGGTCCTTCAGCTCATTGCCGGGGCTTTGCGAATCGGGAAAGCGCAGCGAGATCATGTCGAAATCGAACTCTTCCAACCGCTTCTGGTAAAGCGCGAAATCGGTCATGCGCTGGTTGACCTGGATGCCGAGCTTCTCAAGGTTGCGCGCATACGCCGCCATGACGCGGCTCATGGCGCCGCCGTCGTCGAGCATCTCGAAGACGAACGGTTCGCCCTTGCTGTTGCGCAGCGCGCCGTCAGCGTACGTCCAACCGGCCTGGGCCAATAGGCGACGCGCCTGCCGCAGGTTGTCACGCAGTGAGCTGGGAGGGTCAGTCGAAGGCGGCGCGGACAGCACGCCAAACACCTCCGGATCGAGCTTGCTGCGCAGCGGCTCCAGCAACGCCAGCTCGCCCTTGCTGGGCATGCCCGTGAGCGAATCCGACGCGGCCAGTTCGCTATTGGCGAAGTAGCTGTCGAGCCGGCGGTAGGCGCCATAGAAGAGTTGGCGATTGAGCCATTCGAAATCAAGCGCCAGCGCCAGCGCCTTGCGCACCCGAAGATCCTGGAACAGCGGCCGCCGCAGGTTCATCACAAAGCCCTGCATGCCCGCGCCGTTGCGATGCGGGAATTCGCTCTTGATCAGCTCGCCGCTGCGGAACTTCACGCCGACGTAACTCTTGGCCCAGTTCTTGGCGCGGTACTCAACCATGGCGTCGTACTCGCCGGCCTTGAAGGCTTCCAGGCGGGCGGTTTCATCCTTGTAGAGCTTGTACTGGATGCGCTCGAAATTGAACGAACCACGACGCACGTTCAGGTCACGGCCCCAATAGTCGGGATTGCGCCGAAAGGTAATGCCGCGCGATGGATCGAAACGCTCGATCACATACGGGCCGCTGGCAACCGGGTCCTGGAAGGTCAGTTTGTCGAACGCGACATCCTTTCCGCCGTCCGGGTCATCGGGCTTGCCGCTGCCCTTGCCCCACTTTGGCGAGAACACCGGCAGCCCACCGACGATGAGCGGCAGCTCCTTGTTCTTGCGCTTGAACTCGTAGCGGATGGTGCTCGCGTCCACCACCGTCACCTTGGCCACATCCGCTGTCATGCTGCGGTAGGCGGGGCTCGCGCCCTTGCCCATCAGCATGTCGTAGGAGTACTTAACGTCCGACGCGCGTACGCGATCGCCGTTGGAGAATCGCGCGCGGGAGTTGATGTGGAACGTAACCGAAAGCTCGTCGGGGGCGACCGTCACATCGTCCGCAAGCAGCCCATAGCCGCTGGCGGTTTCGTCCCAGCTCGTAATGAGCAGGCTTTCGAAGACAAGCTGATTCAGCCCCGGCGCCGACGTGCCCTTGATCGTGAACGGATTGAACTTGTCGAAACTCGTGCGCCGGTCGGGGTTGCCGAGCAGCAGCATGCCGCCGATGGGCGCCTTCGGGTTCAGATAGCCGAAGTTGGAGAAACCGGCCGGATATTTGAGGTCGCCATATTCGGCGTAGCCATGGGCCGCCCAGGCGGGCGTCACGCAGATCGCCGCCAGCAGGCTGACCAGCGCTATGGCTCGCTTGTGTGTCGCAACGCGCACGCTCATTGCGCCCCTTGCCCCCAATATCCTTGCATGCGTTGATCCGATTGATCGCTGTCTGAAAAACTGTTTTGGACGATTCTAACGCCCTCACACCGCAATCCCACCAATTCCGGCCCGGGGATCGTCCCGCATTGACAAGGCTGGCAGGGGTTGTGCGGCACTGCGCAAATGCGGAGCCGCCCCTCGCTTTCCGGTATGATCGCGCCCACCTAATTGCCTCGCGCCCCGGATACCGCCGCTGCGTCACCGCAGTGACGAGTAACCACGGCAACATACGGGCGCGACGTTGCCCCACATTTGTACGGAGAAACCATGGGATTCCTCGCTGGCAAGCGCATTCTGATTACCGGCCTTCTGTCCAACCGCTCGATCGCCTACGGCATCGCCAGTGCGTGCAAGCGCGAAGGCGCGGAACTGGCCTTCACCTACGTCGGCGAACGCTTTAAAGACCGCATTACGGAATTCGCCACCGAGTTCGACAGCAAGCTGGTGTTCGATTGCGACGTCGGCAGCGATGAGCAGATCGCCAAGGTCTTCGAAGATCTCGGCCAGCACTGGGACCACTTCGACGGCCTCGTGCACTCGATCGGCTTTGCGCCGCGCGAAGCGATTGCCGGCAACTTCATGGACGGCCTGTCGCGCGAATCATTCCGCATCGCGCACGACATCTCGGCGTATAGCTTCCCCGCGCTGGCGAAGGCCGCGCTGCCGATGCTCTCGCCCAATGCTTCGCTCCTCGCCCTGACCTACCTGGGTGCTGAGCGCGTGGTCCCAAACTACAACACGATGGGCCTGGCCAAGGCGTCGCTCGAAGCGAGCGTGCGTTACCTGGCCAGCGCTCTGGGTCCGAAGGGCATCCGCGCCAACGGCATCTCGGCGGGTCCGATCAAGACGCTTGCTGCATCCGGCATCAAGGATTTCGGCAAACTGCTCAAATACATGGAAGACGTGGCACCACTGCGCCGTAACGTCACCATCGAGGAGGTTGGCAACGTGGCGGCGTTCCTGCTGTCGGATCTGGCCAGCGGTATGACTGGCGAGATCACGTACGTGGACTGTGGCTTCAACGTGACCGCCGGTGTGCCGGACGTCGTCGGCCAAGGCTGATGCGTTAATGCACTAACGCATGCGCGCGCCATCTTAGGAAGGCGCACGCGTGCGGAGCAGACAAAGAAAAAGCCCGCATGGCGCAAACCATGCGGGCTTTTTGACGTGCAGTGCAATGCGAGCCGTCACGTCAGCTCAACTCGCATCCGCCTGTTGTGTGCACTTCCCGCGAGAAGCGCCAAACTGGCGGAGACGGAGGGATTCGAACCCTCGATCCAGGTTTTGGCCCGGATGCTCCCTTAGCAGGGGAGTGCCTTCGACCTCTCGGCCACGTCTCCCAAACTTGCGTCGCACGAAGGAGCCCGTGCAACGAAGCGCGTATTCTAGCCACTTCACCCCACCCGGTCAACGACAACTGCATGACACGCGGTGAGAATCTGTGGCCCCTTGGGGTCGCCACCCCGGCCATCCGGTGCCAGCTCAGCCGATTACGCCTGATCCAGCTCGAACGCCTTGTGGAGCGCGCGCACGGCCAGCTCCATGTACTTCTCATCGATCAGCACCGAGATCTTGATTTCCGAGGTGGAGATCATCTGGATGTTGATGCCCTCTTCCGACAGCGTGCGGAACATCTTGCTGGCGATACCCACGTGCGAGCGCATGCCCACACCCACCACCGAAACCTTCGATACCTTCGGGTCGCCCGACACGCTGGCCGCACCAATATGCGCCTTCACGCTGTCGTTCAGGATCGCCAGGGCGCGCTGGTATTCGCCACGCGGCACGGTAAAGGTAAAGTCCGTCTTACCTTCCACCGACTGGTTCTGGATGATCATGTCGACGTCGATATTGGCATCGGCGACCGGGCCCAGGATCTGATAAGCGATGCCAGGCTTGTCCGGCACACCGATCACGGTGATCTTGGCTTCGTCGCGGGCAAAGGCGATGCCGGAAATGGCGGCGGCTTCCATGTTCGAATCTTCCTCAAAAGTAATCAGCGTGCCCGAGTTCATCTCGACGTCGAGCGGCATCAGCGGGTCGGTCAGCGACGACAGCACGCGGGTCTTCACGCGGTACTTGCCGGCAAACTCCACCGAGCGAATCTGCAGCACCTTGGACCCAAGGCTGGCCATTTCCAGCATCTCTTCGAAGGTGATCTTGTCCAGGCGACGGGCGTCGTCCACCACGCGCGGGTCGGTCGTGTACACGCCGTCGACGTCGGTGTAGATCAGGCATTCGTCGGCTTCGAGCGCCGCGGCAACCGCCACGGCCGAGGTATCCGAACCACCACGGCCCAGCGTGGTGATGTGGCCTTCGCCGTCGATACCCTGGAAGCCGGTAATGACGACCACGCGACCGGCGTCCAAATCAGCGCGCACGCGCTCATCGTCGATCGACTGGATGCGTGCCTTGGTGTAGGCCGAATCGGTCTTCACCGGCACTTGCCAGCCCGTGTAGCTGCGGGCATCGATGCCTTCGGCGTGCAGCGCGATGGCCAACAGACCCACGCTCACCTGCTCGCCGGTCGAGGCAATCATGTCGAGTTCACGCGGGTCGGGCTGGGCCGAAATCTCTTTGGCCATGCCCAGCAGGCGATTGGTTTCGCCAGACATGGCCGACGGAACGACCACGATCTGGTGACCTGCACGGTGCCACTTGGCAACGCGCTTGGCGACATTCTTGATGCGTTCAACCGAACCCATCGAGGTGCCACCGTATTTGTGAACGATGAGAGCCATCTTGGAAAGATCTGGAGGAGGCGGAGCGGTGCAAAAGCCTTTGAAAATACAGCAATTTGCATCGATCGGCAAGCAATCCGCCAGTGACGATGTGTGTCAGGAGGCACTCCCCCCCGTCGCTGACCACGTGATTTCCCAGCCAGCGCCGCCATGCGTGGCCGCCCGGTTCATCCCCAACCCCGCCGCAAATACGAGCACTTCGCCCGCATACAGGAGCGGCAAACGCTGGCGTCCCCAGGCAGGAATGCCGGCCTCCTGATACGCCTGTTTGAGCGCGCGGGACGGCCCCCCAGGGCGCAGTACGATACGTTCTCCACCGCGGCGGGACTCCAGCGACAGCGGCGCCTGCAAGGTTTGCACCGCAATGCCATCGCTTGCCACGGGGGCAAACAGCAGCGCCCCACCCCATGCGGCCACATTCACGCGTTGCTCAGTTCGATGCACCGGCTCGAACTGCGTCGCCCCAATGGGTACCGCGACCGGCTCCGATGCATCGTTGGCGCCAGCGTCGAGCCATGCAACGCCGCGGTAGCGCCTGACTTCCCCCGTCGGCAATTGAATGCGCAGCGCACCGTCGTCTCGCGCATCAATCAGTTGCGTACGCAGATCCTCGAGGCGCCGACTCGACAGCGCACGCATGCCCGCTTCCGCCAACCACGCTCGCAGCACCGCACGCTGGCGCGGCTCGGACAGCGCAATCAACGCCACCACATCCAGGCCATCCGCGGAAGCGATCTGCATCAAATCGGCCCGTGCAATCTCGTCGATCAGCGCGGCCGCATCCGCCAGATGCGTCGCGCTGCGCGAAAGCGCTTCGCGATACGCCGGGAAATGATCCGCCATGCCCACAAGCAGCGGACGCAACGCATTCCGTGCGTAGCGTGCGTCGGTGTTGGACGGATCCTCGACCCAGCTGAGCGCGTGCGTATGTGCGTACAGCTCGATCTCGCTGCGCGGCGCATCGATCCACGGACGCAGCAATGTAACAGTGCCCGCCCGAGCCATCGGCATGGCTGCGAGGCCGTCGAGGCCAGCGCCGCGCATCAATTGCAGCAGCACCGTTTCGGCTTGGTCATCCTGATGATGCGCCGTCAGCAGAATGGAGGCGCCTGTTTCCGCGCAAAGCGCTTCGAGCGCGGCGTATCGGGCTTCGCGCGCCGCTTGCTCAACGCCCTGCCCCGCATCGACCGCCACATGGACGCGACGTGCATGAAACGCGACGCCAGCTGCTTCTGCCATGCGTTGGCAGGCGCATTCCCAGACATCGGCATCGGCCTGCAAACCGTGATGGATATGCAGTGCAACGAGCTGCACGCGTGCGCCCGAATCACGCCACGCAGCACTTGCGTGCAGCAGCGCGGCGGAATCGCGCCCGCCCGACAGGGCAATCGCCACGATTGGCGCTTCGGCCCCGCCAGAAGCAACAAAGGCCGCACACGCGGCAACGCGTTGTGCGACCTTGTTGACGAGCTCAGCCGACGAATCAGCGAACTTCGGTTTCCTTGAACTTGCCATAAGCCATCAGGCGCTCGTGACGGCGCGTCTGGAGTTCCGATGTCTTCATGCCCTGGAACTGGCGCAGCGATTCGGCCAGCGCGCGCTTGAGCATCGTCGCCATGTTCTTCGGATCACGGTGTGCGCCGCCCAGCGGCTCGTTGACGATCTTGTCGATCAGGCCCAGAGCCTTCAGACGATGCGCGGTCAGACCCAGTGCCTCAGCGGCTTCCGGTGCCTTCTCTGCGGTCTTCCACAGGATCGATGCGCAGCCTTCCGGCGAGATCACAGCGTACGTCGCGAACTGCAGCATGATCACGGAATCGCCCATGGCGATGGCCAGTGCGCCGCCCGAACCGCCTTCACCGATGATGGTGGCGATCAGGGGCACCTTCAGGCCGGCCATCACAAACAGGTTGTGACCGATGGCTTCGGATTGACCGCGCTCTTCCGCATCAATGCCTGGGAATGCGCCCGGCGTATCGACGAACGTGAAGATCGGCAGGCCGAACTTGTCCGCCAGCTCCATCAGGCGCTTGGCCTTACGGTAACCCTCGGGCTTGGACATGCCGAAGTTGCGCAGCGCGCGCTCCTTCGTGTCGCGGCCCTTCTGGTGACCGATCACCATGCAAGGTTGACCATTGAAGCGCGCCAGACCGCCCACGATCGACAAATCATCGGCGAAAGTGCGATCACCGTGCAGTTCGTGGAAGTCGGTGAAGATCTCGCGGACGTAATCGAGCGTGTATGGACGCTGCGGGTGTCGGGCGATCTGCGCGACCTGCCATGGCGTCAGGTTGGCGTACAGATCTTTGGTGAGCTGCTGGCTTTTCGAAGCCAGGCGGGAAATTTCTTCAGAAATGTCGACAGCGGAATCGTCTTGCACGAAGCGAAGTTCTTCGATCTTCGCCTCAAGTTCTGCGATCGGCTGCTCGAACTCCAGGAAGGTTGTTTTCATGGATCTTCTGAAAGGCTCTTGAAGGCGCGCATTCTACCGGATTTTGACCGCCCGGCGACGCGCTCCGTTTCATCGAAATGAACAGCTCAATAGGTGGTTGCCGTATCGAGGCTGCGCCACATATACCAAGTCGCCACGGTGCGCCAAGGTTCCCAGTTGGCGGCAACTTCCCGCGCTTCGCTGCGAGTGACGGGTTCGCCACTGAAATAATTCTGTGAAATCGCGTTGATGAGTCCGATGTCGTCCAGCGGCAGCACATTCGGACGCATCAGGTTGAACATCAGGAACATCTCGGCCGTCCATCGACCGATGCCCCGGATTTGCGTCAACTCAGCAATCACATCCTCATCTTCCATCTCGGCCCATTTGGCGACGTGCACGGTGCCGTTACGAAAGTGATCGGCCAAGTCAAGGATGTATTCCGCCTTGCGCTTGGACAGGCCGCAACCCGCCAGCTTCTCCTGGCCGGCGCGCAAAAACTGCGCAGGCACGAGCTTCGGGCACACAGCCACGACCCGTTCCCACACCGACTGCGCTGCCTTGACCGAAATCTGCTGCCCGACAATCGACCGCGCCAGCGTGACGAACGGGTCGCCGCGGGAAGCCAAGTGCGCCGGACCATACGTCGGGATGATCTTGCGCAGGATACGGTCACGCTTCATTAGGTCTGCGCAAGCTTCTTGCCAGTATTCGGGCGGGCCCGAAAGCACCACTTCCGCCGACACAGGCAGCGCCTCGTTGGTGGCGAGCGTTTCAGGCAGCGGTACCTTGCTCACAGGCGCGCGTTTGGCCGGCGCCTTGGTGGCCTTGATCGGCGCGCTCTTGGCAACGACCGTCTTGCTCGCCACCCCGTCGACTTTCCTGGCGACCGCTTTTTTGGCAGCCGGCACCTTCACCGCCGGCGCTTTCTTGGCGGCGGTGCTGCGCACTACGTTGGCTTTCTTGGCCACCGCGTTCATGCGCGTCTCCATTCGGTCAAGCCACCCGGTTTGTCTTCCAGAACGATGCCGGCGGCAAGCAACTCGGCACGGATGGCATCGGCGCGGGCGAAATCGCGGGCAGCCTTGGCCGCGCGACGCTCTTCGATACGCGCTTCCACTTCTGCGGCGTCCAAGCCATCGGCCGACACGCCGCCCTGCAGGAACGCGTGCGGATCGCGGCCCAGCAGGCCCAGCACACCGGCCAGCGCAGCCAGTTGGTTGGCCAGCTCGGGCGAGCGCGTCTTGTTCACTTCGCTCGCCAGCTCAAACAGCACCGACACGGCAACCGGCGTGTTGAAGTCGTCGTTCATCTCTTCGAGGAAGCGCTTGCCGTGCGACTCGCTCCAGTCCGGCTTTGCGCCCGCAGCGGCGGGCACATCCTTCAGCGCGGTGTACAGGCGCGTAAGCGCATGGCGCGCGTCGTCAAGGTGCGCGTCGCTGTAATTCAAGTCGCTCCGATAGTGCGAGCGCAGGATGAAGAAACGCATGACCTCCGCGTCGTACACCTTCAGCACGTCACGGATGGTGAAGAAGTTGCCGAGCGACTTCGACATCTTCTCGTCATTCACGCGCACGAAGCCGTTGTGCATCCACGTGTTGACGAACGTCTTGCCGGTCGCGCCTTCGGACTGGGCGATCTCGTTTTCATGGTGCGGGAACTGCAGATCGGCGCCGCCGCCGTGCAGGTCGAAATGTTCGCCCAGCAGTTCGCAGCTCATCGCGGAGCACTCGATATGCCAGCCTGGGCGGCCCTCCCCCCACGGCGAGGCCCAGCGCGACTCAGCAGGCTCGTCAGCCTTGGCGGATTTCCACAGCACGAAGTCGAGCGGATCCTGCTTGGCATCGTTGGCTGCCACACGCTCGCCGGCACGCAGGTCTTCGAGCGACTTGCCCGAGAGCTTGCCGTAACCGGGGAACTTGCGCACCGCGTAGTTCACGTCGCCGTCGGTAGCCTGATAGGCGAGGCCATTCGTCTGCAGCCTGCCGATCATGCTCAGCATCTGCGGCACGTATTCAGTGGCGCGGGGCTCGTGGTCGGGGCGCTGCACGCCCAGCGCATCGGCGTCTTCGTGCATGGCGGCGATGAAGCGGCCGGTGAGCGCACTCATCGTCTCGCCGTTCTCGACCGCACGCTTGATGATCTTGTCGTCGATGTCGGTGATGTTGCGCACGTAGGTCACCTCGTAACCTGCCGCGCGCAGCCAACGCTGCACCATGTCGAACACCACCATGACCCGCGCATGCCCGACGTGACAGTAGTCGTACACCGTCATCCCGCATACGTACATGCGCACGCGGCCGGGCTCGATGGGGACGAACGTCTGTTTCTCACGCGCGAGCGTGTTGTAGATCTTGAGTGATTCCATGAAGCGGTGTCGGGAGACTCAGCGCGCCGCGCATGCGAGGTACAACGTTGCGGGGCGGACCAAATTGGAGGCAATCGGCGCCGGCGCGGCGCCTGCAAAACTAGCGGCATATCTTACCGGAACTGCGCTGACGAGGCGGCCTGCCTGTGCGTCTGGCATGCTCCCCGTCAAGAACCTCCCCCGGCGCGCAAGGCCGCTGCTGCGCACAAAGACGGTTTGTTAGAATGCGGCGGAGTATAACGGAACCGATTCTCATGAACAGACCGCTGCGTCAGACCGCTGCAACCCTGGCTTGCCTGCTTGCCATGTCGGCGGCACCGGCCTTCGCCCAGACCGCCGGCTTCGCCTTGCCGGCCGATTTGATGCCCAGCACGCAGCAAGCGCCGCAGGTCGCGCGCCAGAAGCGTATCGACGACGCGTTGGCCAAGAAGCAATACACCGAGGCACTGGCCGAGCTGGACAAGGACGTCGCCTCCCAGCCGCGCAACGCGCAGGCACGCTTCCAGCGCGGCGTGGCACTGGCCGGCCTGGGCCGCGCCGACGATGCCATCGTCGCCTTCAGCCAGATGACGCAGGACTTTCCGGAACTGCCCGAGCCCTATATCAATTTGGCTGCGTTGTATGCCGAGCGCGGCGAACTGCTCCGCGCCCGCGACAGCCTGATCATGGCGAACCGCGTGGCGCCGGAAAATGCGCTGGCGCAATCCAACCTTGGTGACGTCTACGTCCGCCTGGCCGCGCAGTCGTATCAGAGCGCGATCAAGCTGAACCCCAAGAATGCAGCCGCGCGCGCGCGTCTGGATGCCCTGCCCGATCTGCCGGGCGTGCACCCTGCGTCCAAACCCGCCACGACCACGCTGCCTGCAGCCAGCGGCGTGAGTGCCAAGCCGGCGAAGCGTCAATAAGAAGAAGACGCGGCCGATCCTGCTTTTCCCACCCCCCAGTTCTCTCTTTCTGACCATGCTCCGTATTCGCTCCCTCTTTGCCGGGCTCGTGTGTGCACTGGCCGTAACCGCCACCGCAGCCACGGCAGCCACCGCGTCCGCGCCACGCGTCCAGTTCAAGACGTCGATGGGTAACTTCACCGTTGAGGTGTATCCGGACAAGGCACCCAAGACGGTCGCCAACTTCCTGCAATACGTGAAGGACGGCTTTTACAAGGGCACGATCTTCCACCGCGTGATGGATGGCTTCATGATCCAGGGCGGCGGCTTCACGGCCGACATGAAACAGAAGGACACTCGCCCGCCGGTCGAAATCGAATCGAAGAACGGTCTGAAGAACGACAAGTACACGATCGCCATGGCGCGCACCATGGACCCGAACTCCGCCACCGCGCAGTTCTACGTGAACGTGGTGGATAACAACATGCTCAACTACCCTGGTCAGGACGGTTACGGCTATACCGTCTTTGGCAAGGTGGTCGATGGCACCGACACCATCGACAAGATCAAGGCGGTGGAAACCACCACCAAGTTCCCGCACCAGAATGTGCCTGTGAAGCCGATCGTGATTGAATCGGCCACCGTCGTCTCCAAGTAACGCTTTTTGCCCCACCCAAGGAATTCACTATGACCCAAGTCAAGCTGCACACCAACCACGGCGACATCACCCTGGCGCTGGACGCTGAGAAAGCACCCAAGTCGGTTGCCAACTTCGTCGCCTATGTGAAGGATGGCCACTACAACGGCACGGTGTTCCACCGCGTCATCAAGGGCTTCATGATCCAGGGCGGCGGCTTTGAGCCGGGCGAAAAGATGAACCAGAAGCCCACCAAGGCGCCGATCGACAACGAAGCCAACAACGGCCTGAAGAATGAGCGCGGTGCCATTGCCATGGCACGCACCAACGATCCGCACTCGGCCACCGCTCAGTTTTTCATCAACACGGTCGACAACGACTTCCTGAACCACACCTCCCCGACGCCGCAAGGCTGGGGCTACGCGGTGTTCGGCAAGGTGACCGAAGGCATGGACGTGGTCGACAAGATCCGCTCGGTGCGCACGGGCAACCGCGGCTTCCACCAGGACGTGCCGATGGAAGACGTCATCATCGAAAGCGCCGAAGTGATCGAATGATCGACGCAGCGCACGCCTCACAGGCCTCCGCGCTGAAGACACCGGTCCGGGTTTCCGGGCCGGTGTTTTTTATTTCGGATCTGCACCTGACGGCCAGCATGCCGGCCACCGCCGCCGCGTTCGAGCGCTTCCTGCGCACACGCGCCCGCGAGGCACGCACACTCGTCATCCTGGGTGACTTCTTCGAATACTGGGTCGGCGATGAAGAATTGGCTGATCCGTTCCACCAGCACATCGCCGGCCTGCTCGCAGAGCTTTCAGCGGCCGGCACGCGCGTGCTGTTCATGCATGGCAATCGCGACTTCCTGCTCGGCAAGCGCTTCTTGAACGCCGCGCACGCTACGCTGCTACCTGATCCCACCGTGCTGGAAGCGGATGATGGCCAGCGCATCGTGCTTGCCCACGGCGACGCCCTCTGCACGCGCGACACGGCCTACATGCGCTTTCGCCACTGGACGCGCAAGCGCTGGGTGCAGCGGATATTTCTGTCGATGCCGCTGCGCTGGCGGCTGAAGATCGCGCAGAAGATGCGCGCAGAGAGCGAAGCCGGCCGCGCCATATCCGCCAATGTCGCCGGCGAGCCCCGCGCCGCCGCGATGATGGGCGACGTCGCTCCCGAAGCGGTGGACGCGCTGCTCAAGGCATCAAACACATCCACGCTGATCCACGGCCACACGCACCGACCGCAATTGCATCACGAGCCGAGCGGCTGCCGCTGGGTACTTTCCGACTGGGATTTCGATCAAGCGCAACCGCGCGGCAGTTTCCTCAAACTGCAAGACGGCGCGCTGACGGTCGAGCAAGTGACGACATAAGCTGTCGCCACCGGCCCTTTGCTTACTTGAGCATCCGCTTCAGTTCGCTGGCATCGAACGGATCGTTCGGCGAGTTTTCCAGGTGTGCGCCCAGCCGATCGAGTGCAGAAAGAATCGACTCGATGCGCTCCTGCTGAAGCTCGCTGTGGTCGATCAGCCGTTTGAGCGCCAGCGATACCGGATCGTCCGCATCCGGCGTGATGCCGTAAGCAGAAAACTCCTGCTTGAGCGCAGACCGGGCCTCGGTAGCGACATCGCGTTCGATGATGCGCGCTGGAATGCCAACCGCCGTTGCGCCCGGCGGCACCGGCTTGAGCACGACCGCGTTGGACCCAACACGCGCCCCATCCCCGATGACAAAGCCGCCGAGCACCTTGGCACCCGCGCTCACCACCACGCCCTTGCCGAGCGTCGGATGCCGCTTGGCGCCCTTGTAGAGCGACGTGCCGCCCAGCGTGACGCCCTGGTAGATCGTGCAGTCGTCACCAATTTCGGCCGTCTCGCCAATGACGACGCCCATGCCGTGGTCGATGAACACGCGCCGGCCAATTGTCGCGCCGGGGTGGATCTCGATGCCTGTGAGGAAGCGGCCAAGGTGAGAGAACCACCGCCCCAGCAGTCGGAAGCCGCCGTGCCAACACGCATGCGCGATCCGATGGACGATGATGGCGTGCAGACCTGGGTAGCAGGTCAGCACTTCCCAGCGGCTGCGTGCGGCCGGGTCTCGCTCCATGATGGCGCCGATATCTTCGCGAATGCGTGTGAACATCTTGAGGTGTGTGGATCGTTATATCTATGTGCGCAATGCGCTGAGGGCAGTGTAAGGCATTGACTTACCGCGCTGCGGCAAGGGTTTTAACCAGACATGCAGGGGATGCCGCCCGTTTTGATCAACAACGGGCGGCGTTCAAGGTGATCAGCGACAGTCGTCGGCTGCGCCGGTGGGCGGCGTGGCTGCTTCGGCGTGGCGGCCGAGCATGCGCTTGGCGATCCCGCGCAGGATGTTGACTTCTTCAGCCTCCAACTGCGTGCGGGCAAACAGACGTCGCAGGCGCGGCATCAGCTTTTTCGGCTGGGCGGGGTCGAGAAAGCCAATCTCAACAAGACCCTGCTCCAGATGTTCGAACATTCCGTCGATCTGCTCGGCGGTGGCCGGCTCACCGACAAAGCCGACGCCTTCCATGCGGGTGTCCCCCGTACCGGTGCCGGCCAGCAGCGCCATACGCACTTCGTACGCAATCAACTGCACCGCCTGCGACAGGTTCAACGAGGCATACGCCGGGTTGGCAGGGATGTGCGTGACCACGTGGCAACGCTCCACCACCTCGTTGGGCAAACCAAATCGCTCGTTGCCGAAGACGAAAGCGACGGTGGTGTCCGGGGCGGCCAGCAATGCGGCCGCTTCTTCTGCAGCGGCACGCGGGCCGATGCGACGCGGCCCGAATTCGCGCGGGCGGGCGGTGAGCGCAATGGTGAGCGAGGCACCGGCCAGCGCCTCGCCAACGTCGTCGACCACGCGGGCGGCGGCCAGCACATCGTCGGCGCCGCTTGCCATGGCAACGGCATCGGCGTGGCGTTGGGCGTCGGGCTCGCGCGGGCGCACGAGCAAGAAGCTGCCGGGCTCGCCGAACCCCATCGTCTTGAGCGCACGTGCCGTGGAGCCGACATTGCCGGGATGGCTGGTCTCGACCAGCACGAAACGGCACCGCGCGGCGCGCTGGCGCAGCGTTTCCGGGTCGGTAGGAGTTGTGTTCGACGTGCTCATTGGCGCAATTCGCGGGGCGCCTGGGGCGGGGTTCATATACAATACGGCCACTCTTTTGACGGCGGGCAGGATCGCGAGATTGGCCCGCCGCTCGTTCTTCTACAATTCGTTGTGTTGTTTCGCCTGCGGCCGCTTCCGAAAAATCGGCGCGCCAGGCGCGGAGATCCCACATGCATCCGATGCTCAATATCGCCGTCCGGGCTGCTCGCAAGGCCGGCACCGTCATCAACCGCGCGTCCTTCGACGTCGATAGCCTGCGCACCGAGCGCAAACAACACAACGATTTCGTCACCGAAGTCGACCGCGCAGCTGAAGCGGCGATCATCGAAGTCATCAAGACTGCCTACCCCGATCACGCGATTCTAGCGGAAGAGTCCGGCCAATCCTGGGCCGACGGCGAAACCGCCAGCGAAAACGTCTGGGTGATCGACCCGCTGGACGGCACCACCAACTTCATCCACGGCTTCCCGCAATATGGCGTGTCGATCGCGCTGATGCAGCGTGGCGTCGTCACCCAGGCCGTGGTGTACGACCCGACGCGCGACGAACTCTTCACCGCCTCCAAGGGCGCCGGCGCGTTCCTGAACAACCGCCGCATCCGCGTCACGCGTCGCGACAAGCTGGCCGACTGCCTGATCGGCACCGGTTTCCCCTACCGCGATCTGGAAGGCCTGTACGACTACACCCGCCTGTTTGCGACCATGACGGAAAACTGCGCCGGCCTGCGTCGCCCAGGCGCCGCCGCGCTTGACCTCGCCTACGTCGCCTGCGGCCGCCTCGATGGTTTCTTCGAGCAGGGCCTGAGCAAGTGGGACATGGCAGCCGGCTCGCTGCTCGTGACGGAATCGGGCGGTCTGGTGGGCAACTACACCGGCGAATCGGGCTACCTTGACCAGGGCGAAATCCTGGCCGGTAATCCGAAGGCCTTCGTGCAGATGATCAAGTTCACCTCGCCGTTCTCGCGGTCGAAGGCTGAGGCTTGATCGCTGCTAACCGGTAGCTGCCAATAAAAAAGCCCGCGCGAAGCGGGCTTTTTTTCACCTTCCGGCTTACTTCTTGGCGACCGGCGGCTGATTGGGCGCAAAGCTCAACGACGGAAGTTCGGCCTGTGCCTTTTCCGGTGTTTCAAGCTCCGGCACCACGCGACCGACAATCAGACCCAGCGACGGCGACGTGCGCACGTACTTTGTCTCACCGGCGTCCAGCGCGAAGCTCAGCGTCTTCTCGGTCTCGGTGGCCGTTGACACGACATACTTCCCAGCCGGTCGGTCAACGAAGAAGAAGCCGCCCGGTTTGGATTGACCGACCACTTCGTTGTTCAGCTTGATGTCCGGCTGCAGTGCCGCGCCCATCAGCGACGACGAGCGGAAGAAGTACACGCGTCCCTGATCCTGCTTGATCGTCGGAATCGACGAAGCCATCTCGGAATACTTCACGCCTGAGGCACAACCTGCCATCAGAACCGTGATACCGATGGCCGAAGCCAATGCGCGCAAAACTCCCTTCATTGTGATTCTCCTGTTGTGATGGATACAGCCGTGGAAAGCGGGGAGAACGCCTGCTCACCGGGCAGGTAGAACCCGACCAGACGTTGACCGGCAATGACGAGATAGGCCTCATGGACTTGTCGGCCTTCAATCGTGAAGATCGTACCGACTGGGCGGTAGACGGCACCTTGCGGCAGCGTACCGACCCGCTGCCAGTTTGAGCCGGCCGCAAGCATGCGTGTATAACCAGTCTCCAGGCGGATCTCTGTTGCCGATTTCAGTTGAATCCGCGACGGCCCGGTCCCGCTGTCGGTGGCCAGCGCGGCTGGCGCGGTAGATACCATCGGCGCGCAGGCGCCCAGGCAAGCCACGGCAATGCATGCCATAGCCCAATGCAGCATTGGCTTTCGCACAACTCCCTCCAGAATTTTCTTATCGGTACCGAGGCGGCACTCTGTGGGAAGCGATCTTAATAAGATGACGCGAGACTGGCATCCCCTCGAATGAGGTTTTTCGTGGGGGTTGCAATGCACGTTACTAACAACCGATATAAGCAACACTTAGTCGGTATGTCAGAGCCGATGCCGTCGACCCTTTCACGCTGGGCGCAGGGCGCCACCGCGGTCACACCCGCAGCTCCCCAAGCCCAGAGACAAACCCTCGCCACCCACACGGGTTTTGCGAGCCGCGCCCGTCATTCACAATGTGCTTCGCCTTCAACCGCCATCGCAAGCCATGAAAACCGCCCTCGCCCTGCGCCACGTTCCGTTCGAGCATCTCGGCATCCTGCAGCCGCTGCTGGAAGCGCGCGGCTACACGGTGCGCACCGTGGACGTGGGCGTACAACCCGTGCCGGCCGACGACATGGCCGCGGTCGATTTGCTGATCGTGCTGGGCGGGCCCATCGGCGCGTATGACGATGCAACGTATCCGTTCGTGGGCGATGAAGCCGCCGCCATCGCGCAGCGTCTGGCCGCTCGCAAGCCGTTGCTTGGTATCTGCCTGGGGGCGCAGTTGATGGCACGGGCGCTCGGTGCGGCGGTCAAGCCGATGGGCGTGAAGGAGATCGGCTTTGCGCCCATCACGCTCACGGCCGAAGGCGCAGACTCGCCGCTTGCGCCGCTGGCCGACGGCACGCCGGTGCTGCACTGGCACGGCGACCGGTACGACTTGCCGCCGGGCGCGCAACGGCTGGCATTCACGGCAGTCTGCGCAGAGCAAGCCTTCGCCATTGGCACCCACGCCCTGGGCTTGCAATTCCATCTGGAGGCAAATCTGGAGGAGCTGGAAGCGTGGTTGATCGGGCATGCGGCGGAGCTCGGTGCGGCAGGCATCGACCCACGCGCGCTGCGTGCGCAGGTGCCTGCGCTTGCGGGGCGCCTGTCGCAACGCGCACGCGAGGTCTTCAACGCCTGGCTGGATCGCGCGGAGGCTGCATGACGCTGCCCGGCCCCATCCGCATCGACGCCCTCCTCACCGGGCGCGCAGTCGACTACACGCGCCCTGGCTCGCGCAGCGCCATCGATAAGCGCCCCGTGAGCGACGTAGTGAAGGTGGACATCAACGGCATTGTCGGTGATGAGCAAGGCGATCTGCGTGTGCACGGCGGCCCCGACAAGGCAATCCACCACTACCCGTTCGACCATTACGCGGCCTGGCAAACGGACATTGGCGCGCAGCCCGTGCTCGCACAGCCCGGCGCTTTCGGCGAGAACCTGAGCACGACGGGCATCATCGAAACCGACATCTGCGTGGGTGACCGCCTGCGTGCAGGCAGCGTGGTGCTGGAAGTGTCGCAACTGCGTCAGCCGTGCTGGAAGCTCAACGACCGCTTCAACGCGCGTGACATGGCGCGCCGCGTGCAAAACACAGGGCGCACAGGTTGGTACTACCGGGTGTTGGAAGGCGGCACACTGCGCGCGGGCGATGCGCTGGAATGGCTCGAGCGCCCATGGCCACAATGGCCGCTGGCGCGTGTGCTCGACGTGCTTTACCGCAACATGCTCGATCATGCGGCGCTGGCCGACATGCTGACGCTGCCGCTCACGCCGTCATGGCGCAAGCTGGTGGAGGGCCGCCTCGCACGCGGCGAGGTGGAAAGCTGGGCCAAACGCATCGATGGCCCAGCGCTCGATGCCTGAATTCTCAACCGATCAGAACGTTTCCCAGTCGGCGTCGGAGCCGCCACCGGCCACGGCCAGAGGTTGCTTGCGGGCGGCAGCGGGCGCAGAAACGGCGGCGGCGGGTGCGACCGGCGCAGACGTCGCCGGCTGAGCAGCGATCTTCGGTTCACGCTTGCGCAGAGCCGCGCGCACGGGCTTGGCCGCGCCGACCGGCTTTGTCACGCCCTTGGCCGCAGGCTTGGCAGCCTTCTCAGGTTTCTGCGCGGCCATCACAGTGGTCTCTGCCCCATCCAGCCGAAACTGCGACACCACCTGCGTGAGATTCTGCGCCTGCTCTTCCAGCGACTGCGCGGCGGCGGCCGCCTGTTCGACCAGCGCAGCGTTCTGCTGCGTCACCTGCTCCATTTCCGTCACGGCTTGGCCGATCTGCAGGATGCCCTGCGTCTGCTCGACCGATGCGGAAGCAATGTCTTCAACGATATTGGCGACACGGCGTACGGCTTCCACGGTCTCGGTGATGGTCTCGCCGGCCTGCGCAACCTGCGTGTGGCCCGCTTGCACGCGCGATACCGAATCGTCGATCAGCGTCTTGATTTCCTTGGCCGCGGCAGCACTGCGCTGAGCCAGCGCGCGCACTTCGCCAGCCACCACGGCAAAGCCGCGACCCTGCTCGCCGGCGCGAGCGGCCTCCACGGCAGCGTTGAGCGCCAGGATGTTGGTCTGGAACGCAATGCCATCAATCACGCCGATGATGTCGGCCATCTTGCGCGAGCCCGCGCTGATGTCATCCATGGTGGCCACCACGCCGCGCACCACGTCGCCGCCGCGCGAAGCCAGGTCTGCTGCGTTTGACGCCAGCGCGCTGGCCTGACGGGCGTTCTCGGAGTTGTTGGTCACGGTGGAGGTCATCTGCTCCATGCTCGCGGCAGTCTTCTCCAGCGAGGCCGACTGCTGCTCGGTACGCGTGGACAGATCGAGGTTGCCGCTGGCGATTTCGTGCGCGCCGGTGTTGACCGAATCCGAGCTGTTGCGCACCTGGCGCACGGTGTTCACTAGGCTCTCGCGCATGCGGCCCACGGCGGCCAGCAGCCGGCCGAGTTCATTGCGACCACCCGTTTTGACATGGACGGCCAGATCGCCTTCTGCCACACCGCTCAGCACGGTCACGGCTTCGTTGAGCGGCGTGATCACGAAAGCCTTGAGCCCGTAGAACACTGCCACGATCAATGCGAGCGCCATGGCAATACCGAGCGCCACAAACTTGAGGATCGTTTCATAGCGCGCGCGGCCATTGTCGGCCTCGTCCTTGGCCAGCTTCTTGACGAGCTGCTGGAAATTCTCGATCTGCACCGACCACGCCGCACCGGTATCGGTCACGTCCTTGTAGTTGATCGGGGCATAGGCTGCGGCATCACCGGCGCGCAAGGCCGCGAGAGCGCGCTGCACGGCTTCGATGTGCGTCTGTGCGGCCTGGACGATCGCCTGGTGCAGCGAATCGTCAACACCTTCGATAGGCGGCGCATTCTTGAATGATTCCACCTGTGCGATGGACTTCTTCAGGCCTTTCTCGGAGCTGGCAAGCGCTGCCGTCTTGGCCGCCTCATCCATGTTCTCGCGCAGAACGCTGTACAGGCGCGACATGCCGGTGCGCGCACGCTGCATGTCCTTGTACGCGTCATTCAACAGCATGCTGCGGTCGGAAATCTCGTGCACGCGCTCGGTGGCAGCGTTGGTGGTGCGCAAGGCCAGCACACCCACCGCCGCCCCGACCACGATCATCAGTGCAAAGGTGATCAGAATCGCCAGCAGGCCAGCGCGTACGCTGGTGTTCTTCAAAATGCGGTCCATCTTGTCTCCGGAATCCGGGCAGGCAAGCACGCGATTGCGTGCGTCAAATCAACGAGGTGAAAGTCAATCGCGGATCAGAACGTTTCCCAGTCCGAATCGTCTCCGGCGGCCACCAGCGGCTTCGCTTTGGTCAGGCTTGCCGGTATGACTGCCGGTGCGGGCGCACTCTTCTCGGCTCGGGCGACCGGCTTGGCCGCCGCCTTGCGCAGCACAGGCGGCTTGCGCGAGGTCAGCCTGGGCTTGGCGGCATCGGTGCTCGGCTTGGCGGCATCGCGGCGCGGTGCTTCGCCCTTGGGTGCTACCGGCGCTGCAATTGCGACCGGCTTGACCGGCGCAACAACCGGCTCAACCTTGGCCACCATGGTCGGAGCGCGCAGCGCGTGCGCATCGAGGCGGAATTGCGCCACCACCTGCGTCAGGCTCACCGCCTGCTCTTCGAGCGATTGCGCGGCCGCGGCGGCTTCCTCGACCAGCGCGGCGTTCTGCTGCGTGGCGTCGTCAAGCTGCGTGACGGCGTGGCTCACTTCTTCAATACCCGAGCGCTGTTCCTGGCTCGCGGACGAAATCTCGCCAACGATGTCAGTCACGCGCTTCACGCTCGCAACAATCTCGCGCATGGTCGTGCCGGCCTCTTCCACCAGCGCGCTGCCCGCATCCACGTTGACGACGGAATTGTCGATGAGCGCCTTGATCTCCTTGGCGGCAGCGGCACTGCGCTGCGCAAGGCTGCGCACTTCACCGGCCACCACGGCAAAGCCGCGGCCCTGCTCGCCGGCGCGGGCGGCTTCCACCGCGGCATTCAGCGCGAGGATGTTGGTCTGGAAAGCGATGCCATCGATCACGCCGATGATGTCGACGATCTTGCGCGACGATGCGTTGATCGAGCCCATGGTTTCCACCACGCGCGTCACCACATCGCCGCCGCGCACGGCCACATCCGAAGCGGACGCGGCCAGTTGGTTGGCCTGCTGGGCGTTGTCGGCGTTCTGCTGCACGGTCGACATCAACTGCTCCATGGCCGAAGCCGTTTCTTCCAGCGAGCTGGCCTGCTGTTCGGTGCGCGACGACAGATCGAGGTTGCCGCTGGCGATCTCGCGCGTGGCGGTGCCGATGGTTTCCGAGGCGCCCTTGATGCGGCCGATGGTCTGCACCAGCGCGCCGCGCATGCGGCTCATCGCGTAGAGCAGGCTGTGGTTGTCATCGGCACGGGTGGCGATCTCGACCGTCAGGTCGCCACCGGCGATGCGGGTGGCTACATCGGCTGCATAGGCAGGGTCGCCGCCAAGCGTGCGCTGCAGGCTGCGGTTCGCGACGCCGCCCAGCAGCAACAGCAAACCACCCACCAGCACCAGCAGGCCGCCAGTCTGGTACAGCGAAGTCATAAACGCGGCGTTGATGTCATCCATGTAGACGCCGGTCGAGAAGACCCAGTCCCAGGGCTCGTAGCGCATCGCGAAAGCCGTCTTGGGCACCGGCTCCGTGCCACCGACTTTCGGCCACACATAGCTGGTAAATCCGCCCTTCGGGTCTTTGGCAGCGTTGGTCAAGCCCACGTAGACGGCATTGCCCTGCGCATCCTTGAAGCCGGATTGATCCTTGCCGATGAACTCAGGCTTGATCGGGTGCATAACCACCACGTTGTTGGAGCTGGTGATGGTGAAGTAACCGTCCTTGTCGTAGCGCAGCGCCTTGAAGCGGTCGAGCGCCTCCTTCTGCGCGGCGTCTTTGCTCAACGTGCCGTTCTTGGTCAGATCGTCGTACTGCTTGACCAGGTTCATGGCCATGGTCGTCACGCTGACGAGGTTGTTCTTGCGCTCCTCCACGCGGATCTCGCGCGCCTGATACGCGTTGAATACCGAGATCAAGGTCAGCGCGACGAGGCTGATGACCAGCGGCAGCCAAAGCTTTTGGCGAAAGCTGAGCTTGCTCATTCCAGAGTCTCCGGATGTGGAACCGCCAAGCGCCATTTGCGCAAACGCGTTCCCACTATGGTTTTAGGGGTCCGGATGGTCTATCGGCAGGCAGACCGCCAATCTTGAGGGGAGCGCCCCCACCCGAGCGGCGACGGCGCTGCATTTACGCCCTAGCAGAGCGGCCGCCGCCGGCAGCGATCTTTGCAAATGGCGCCACATTAGGCAGAATTCTCTTGATTTGGAATTGACAATCGACAATGAAAACCACGCTCGAAGAACTGCTCGCCTTTCGCACCGTGGTCGATACGGGCTCCGTCACGGCGGCCGCCGAGCAGCTCGGGCAGACCGTGTCGGGCGTGAGCCGCGCGCTGCGCCGCCTGGAAGAGAAGCTGGACACCACCCTGCTCTCGCGCACCACGCGGCGGCTGGCGCTCACGGACGAAGGCGCGACATTTCTGGCGCAGGCACGCAGCATCCTCGCCGCCGTCGACGAAGCGGAGGAGCAGATCGCCCTGCGCCGCCAACAGCCCGCCGGACGCCTGCGCATCAACGCTGCCATGCCGTTCATGCTGCATGTGGTGGCGCCGCTGGTGCCGGACTTCCGCGCGCAGTATCCGCAGATTGACCTGGAGCTGAACACCAATGACCTGATCATCGATCTGCTGGAAGAAGACACCGACGTGGCGATCCGCATCGGCACGCTGCGCGATTCCACCCTGCGCGCGCGCCTGCTCGGCACGCGGCGACTGCGCGTGCTGGCGAGCCCCGCTTATCTGAAAGCGCACGGCCGGCCCCGCAACGTGGACGACCTGCAGAAACACGCCCTGCTCGGTTTCGTGCAGCCGGAATCGCTGAACCTGTGGCCCCTGCGCGGCACGCACGGCGACCGACTGCGTGTCGAACCCACGCTCAAGGCCTCAAGCGGCGAAACCTTGCGCCAGCTCGCACTGCAAGGCACGGGCATCGTCTGCCTGGCCGATTTCATGACCGCTGAAGACCGGCGCACCGGCGATCTCGTGCAGGTGCTTCCGGACGCCACGGTGGAGGTGCTGCAGCCAATTCACGCGGTGTACTACCGCAACACGCAGTTGGCTTCGCGGATTGCGTGCTTTCTCGACTTTCTGGAAGCCCGGCTCGCCGACGATGTGCGGTGATGCGGCATCGCGGGTGTGCAACAATTGCGCGATTCAACACCTTCCGCGCGCGACCCAATCCGATCTGAGCGGGTCGCACGCCGCGCTTTAGTACTCATTGCACCGCATGGCTGAACACTCCGCTCCTGTTCTGGAGATCGACCCGAAATACGGCCCCTTCGACAAGCACACCCCGATGATGCAGCAGTATTTACGGCTGAAATTGGGGCATCCGAACACGCTTGTCTTCTATCGCATGGGCGACTTCTACGAGCTCTTCTTCGAAGATGCCGAAAAAGCCTCGCGCCTGCTCGATATCACGCTCACCGCACGCGGCAGTTCCAACGGGCACCCGATCCGAATGGCCGGTATCCCGTTCCACGCTGCCGAACAATACCTCGCCAAGCTGGTTAAGCTGGGCGAATCCGTTGCCATCTGCGAACAGATCGGGGACCCTGCCACGACCAAGGGACCGGTCGAGCGCAAGGTCGTACGTGTCGTCACACCCGGCACGTTGACGGACGCCGCGCTGCTCTCCGACAAGGTCAACAACCACCTGCTGGCCATCGCGCACCTGCCGGGCAAGCGTGGCACCGCACCGCTGATCGGTCTGGCCTGGCTTAACCTTGTCGGCGGCGAACTGCGCGTGATGGAGTGCAGCCCCGACCAACTCGACCGCGAACTCGAACGCATCCGCCCCGCCGAAGTGCTGGCCGACGATGCGACGCTCAACACCATCCAGGTGGATGTTGCCCGCACGCGCCTGCCCGATTGGCACTTCGACGTGGAAGCCGGCACCCGCCGCCTGCGCGAACAACTCGGCGTAGCAAGCCTCGTTGCTTTCGGTGCGGAAACGTTGACGGCCGCGCTCGCTGCTGCAGGCGCACTGCTGAATTACGCAGCAGCCACGCAGGGCCAATCGCTGCGTCACGTGATAGGCCTGACCGTCGAGCATGAGAGCGAATTCATCGGCCTGGATACCGCCACGCGCCGCAATCTGGAGCTGACCGAAACGCTGCGCGGGCAGGAATCGCCGACGCTGTTCTCGCTGCTGGACACCTGCGCGACGAGCATGGGCAGCCGCCTGCTGCGCCACTGGCTGCATCATCCGCTGCGGGATCGCGCAGTGCCGCAAGCACGGCAGCAGGCGATCGAAGTGCTGCTCGGCAGCGATTGGCAAACGTTGCGTGCAACGCTGCGCACGCTGTCGGATGTGGAGCGCATTACCGGGCGACTGGCGCTGCTGTCGGCGCGCCCGCGGGATCTGTCTTCGTTGCGCGATACGCTCGCGCGCCTGCCTGAGATTCGCGAAGAGCTACCGCAAAGCGATGCTGCCCCGCTGCTTGCCGATCTGTACGCCGCGCTCAGCCTGCCCGAAGACGCCCACGCCTTGCTCCAGAGCGCCGTGATGGCAGAGCCGGCGGCGATGGTGCGCGACGGCGGCGTCATCGCCCGCGGCTACGACGCCGACCTCGATGAGCTGCGCGACATCTCTGAAAACTGCGGCCAGTTCCTCGTCGATCTGGAAGCCCGCGAGCGCGAGCGCACCGGCATCGCCAACCTTCGCGTCGAATACAACCGCGTGCACGGCTTCTACATCGAAGTCACCAATGGCCAAGCTGCCAAGGTGCCCGACGATTACCGCCGCCGCCAGACGCTGAAGAACGCCGAGCGCTACATCACGCCCGAGCTGAAGGCGTTTGAAGACAAGGCCTTGTCAGCGCAGGACCGCGCGCTGTCGCGCGAAAAGCTCCTCTACGAAGAACTGCTGCAGAAGCTGCTGCCGCATCTGGCCGAGTTCAAGCGCATTGCCGCCGCACTAGCGCAGGCCGATGTGCTCGCAACGCTCGCAGAGCGTGCGCATGCGCTATCGTGGTCCCGCCCCATGCTGACGGATGCACCCGGCATTGAACTGACGCGCGCACGCCATCCCGTGGTCGAACAACAAGTCGAACAGTTCGTCGCCAACGACTGCGTGCTGCAGGACGCGCGCAAGCTAGTGCTGATCACGGGCCCGAACATGGGGGGTAAATCGACCTTCATGCGGCAGACCGCGCTGGTCGTGCTGCTCGCCTACGTGGGCGCATTTGTGCCGGCGGAAGCCGCGGCCATCGGACCGATCGACCGCATCTTCACGCGCATCGGGGCGGCCGACGATCTGGCGGGCGGTCGTTCGACCTTCATGGTCGAAATGACCGAAGCCGCTGCCATCCTGCACCGCGCCACACCAAATAGCCTGGTGCTGATGGACGAAATCGGGCGAGGCACAAGCACGTTTGATGGCTTGGCGCTTGCCTGGGCGATTGCGCGCCACTTGCTGTCGCACAATCGCAGCCACACACTGTTCGCCACGCACTATTTCGAGCTGACGCAACTGCCGCAAGAATTTGCGCAGGCTGCCAACGTACACCTGTCCGCAGTCGAACATGGCGACGGCATTGTTTTCCTGCATGCCGTGCAGGACGGTCCGGCAAGCCAGAGTTACGGCCTGCAGGTCGCGCAGTTGGCGGGCGTGCCGCAGCCGGTCATTCGCGCCGCACGCAAACGGCTCGCATGGCTGGAGCAGCATTCCGCAGACACCGGCGCCACGCCCCAGCTCGACCTGTTCGCACTCGCCGCCGATGCGCCCATCGACGACGAAGACGATGCCAACGCCGAAGCGACGGCCAACGCCAACGCGCTGACAGATGCGCTAGCCGGGATCGATCCCGACGACATGACGCCGCGTGAAGCGCTCGATGCGTTGTATCGCCTCAAGGCGCTGACGAGCCCGTCCGCCTGATTCCGATGATCCGGCCCGGCGCAGTTTCCCGCACGCTTCAATGCATTGCCATGACCTTGGCGATGCTGCTGCCGGTGGCTGTACCGGCGGCGCCCAAAGGCGCAAAGCCTGCAACTGACGCGCCGGCAGCTTTCACCTTTACGGTGATCGGCAACGTGCCCGAGCGCGCCGAAGATGTTGCCCCCGCGCGCGCGCTGCTGGACGCCATCGACGCCGAACACCCTGCCTTTGTCGTCCACCTGGGCAACCTCAAGGGCCGCGATGAATCATGCTCCGACACGCTGCTCGAAGCCCGCCATGACCTGCTCGACAGCCTGATCGCGCCCGTCGTCTACATCCCGGGCGACCACGACTGGAGCGACTGCCAGCGCCCCGCAGCCGGCAGCTTCGACCCCGTGGAACGCCTGTTGCGCCTGCGCGAGCTGTTCTACCCCGACGACAACACGCTCGGCCAGCGCACCATGACCGTCATGCGCCAGTCCGATCAGGCCAAGTTCCGCAGCTACCGCGAAAACACGCGCTGGACGATGAACGACGTGCTATTCGTCACCCTCAACGTGCCCGGCGACAACAACAATTACAAGATCGCGGGCGGGCGCAACGGCGAATACGAAGATCGCCTAGAAGCCAATCGCCAATGGCTTGCCCGCGCCTTTGCCGTCGCACGCCAGCGCAAGATGGCCGGTGTGGTCATCATGATGCAGGCCGATCCGCTCTTCGAAGACGGCTGGGAGCGGCGCCGCGCGCCCAACCTATTCGACGGCTTGCTGCGGCGCCGCTCGCATGACGGCTACCTGGCACTCAAGCGCCAGTTGCGAACGCTCACACGCGAGTACGACGGCGCCGTCCTACTCATCCACGGCGCGAGCCAGACCTTCATGCTCGACCGCCCGCTCAGGGACGAAGACGGCCGCCCGGACTCGCACGTCATGCGCGCACGCACCTACGGTTCGCCGGTGCTCGATCGCTGGCTGGAAGTGTCTGTCACGCCAGGCCGCACGCCACTGTTCCATATCCGCAGCCGCCGCCTTGACAACACCCCCGCCCCGGCACCGGAAATCACGCCGGCGCCGGTGCAATAAAAAACGGGAGCCGAAGCTCCCGTTCTCGCATCTCGATGGACTTGCCGATCAGTGCAGCGTGTGCGGCTTGTCGTCGTCTTCGTCCTCATCCACCACTTCAAGACCGTTTTCACCGTGCACGTGGCCGTGCTCGATTTCTTCAGCGGTGGCTTCACGCACATCAGTCACCTTCAGGTCAAAGCGCAGCGCCATGCCGGCCAGCGGGTGATTGCCATCTAGCACGACCTTGTCTTCCGCCACGTCGGTGACGGTGTAGACAATGGCGTCTTCCTCGTCGCCATCTTCCGGCACGCCCTCGAACTGCATGCCAACTTCGAGCGGTTCCGGAAAGCGATCACGCGGCTCGATCTTGATCAGCTCTTGATCGTAGTCACCGAAGGCGTCGTCCGGTTCGAGCTGCAGTTTGGTCTCAAAGCCTTGCTCCTGGCCGTCCAGCGCTTCCTCGATCTTGGGGAACGTGCCATCATAGCCGCCGTGCAAATACACCATCGGCTCATCGGATTCCTCGATGACGTTGCCCTGCGCGTCGGACAGTTTGTAAGCGACCGACACCACCGTATTCTTCGCGATTTTCAATTGCGCACTCCATGAACGAAGTCCCATTATACGCTGCCGATGGCGGCGTCCAACCCGCTCTTCCGGCAGAGCGTCCGGCGCAACTCCTGGGCGGGTTGTCGCCACGCGATTTCATGCGCACGCACTGGCAGAAAAAACCTCTGCTGATTCGGCAGGCACTCTCGCCCGAAGAGATGCGTGCGCTGCACTTTCCACTATCGCCGGAGCGTGTACTTGCCTTGGCCGAGCGCCCCGACGTCGAGTCCCGCCTGATCGCGCAATCGCGCGGGCGCTGGACGTTCAATCACGGCCCCTTCGACGAACGTCCGCTGCCCTCGCGCAAGACACGCAACTGGTCGGTGCTTGTGCAAGGCGCGAACCTCGTCGAGCCCGCGGTCGAAGCCCTCATGCAGCGTTTCCGATTCGTTCCCGACGCGCGGCTTGATGACGTGATGATCAGCTTCGCCACCGACGGCGGCGGTGTCGGCCCCCACTTCGATTCGTACGACGTGTTCCTGCTGCAAGCCCACGGCAAACGCCACTGGCGCATTTCCGCCCAGGACGATCTCACGCTCGTCCCCGATCTGCCGCTCAAAATCCTGGCCAACTTCCAGCCTGAAGAGGAATTTGTGCTCGAGCCCGGTGACATGCTGTATCTGCCCCCCCACTACGCACACGATGGCGTGGCAGAGGGCGACTGCATGACGTACTCGATCGGTTTTCGCTCACCGTCGTACCGTGAACTGGCCGGCCACTTCTTGGGCTTCCTGTCGCAAACCCTGGAAGACGACCCCAACTTCGAAGGCCGTTACGCCGACCCCGAACAAAAACCCACCGCCCGCCCCGGTGAATTACCGGCTGCCATGGTCAAGGCTCTTGCCCAGAAGCTCAACGCGCTGCGCTGGACGCCCGAACTCGTCGGTGAATTCCTCGGCGCGTACCTTTCCGAGCCCAAGGATCACGTCGACTTCGTCACGCAGCCCCGTTTGCCGCTCGCTCGCTTCACAGCCCGCGCGCGCAAGGAAGGCATCGTGCTCGACGCACGCACGCAGGCGCTGTATGACGCGCACCGCTTCTGGATCAACGGCGATACGTTCGAGCCTTCGGGAACGTTGCTTGCGTGGCTTTCCGCGTTGGCGGACGCACGTCGTGCGAGTGCTGCTACCGTCGATGCGGCGGCCGGTTTGCCGGATCTGATGGATACGCTGCATGCATGGTATGAAGAAGGCTGGCTGAGGCTGGCTGGACCCGCGAAGCGATGATTCCGCGTTGAAACAGATCGTTACAAAAGCGTCTGAATCGAACGTGCGTCAGCCCCGACTCCGCTACACAGGGTAGGTAAAGGTCGCTATAATCCGACGCTAGCTTGCAGGCCGAGCAGCCCTCGTGCGACTTGGCTGCCAGCATAGAAGAAGGTGTAGTACCTGAGCGATAATTACCGGTAATTATTCATCGCCTTTCTGTTGTCCGCTTTCCATATTCAGTTTAAGGATCGAAAAAATGAAAAAGTCTCTCCTGATCGCCTCGCTGATGGCTGCTGTGGCTCTGGCTGCTTGCGGTAAGAAGGAAGAAGCTGCTGCTCCGGCCGCTGCTCCGGAAGCTTCGGCTCCGGCCGCTGCTCCGGCTGCTTCGGCTCCGGCCGCTGCTCCGGCTGCTTCGGACGCCGCTGCTGCTCCGGCTGCTTCGGACGCTGCTGCATCGGCTCCGGCTGCTGACGCTTCGGCTCCGGCTGCCAAGCAATAATCGCGTTTCTCGCGAGACAAAAAAGCCGACCTCTGGGTCGGCTTTTTTCATGGGCGAAATCTGGCGCTGGAGCATTCGGGCAACAACTATGCGGCCCATCCGCCATTCAAAGTTGTTTCTGAATCTTACAAGCTGCTCGATTTGTCCTAGCGCACTCAAACGGTGCGCCAGATCAGCCCCTCTTCCTGATCCGCGATCGGCACGTCTTCGGCACTAGCCCCCAGCGGCACGGCGATCGCCTCAGCAGCCAATAACGGCGTGTTGTTCTGCTTGGACAGATGCGCGGCCACGACCGTATGCAAGGCGTCGTGGCGCACGCGGGTGAGGATCGCAGCGGCAATGTCATTGGCCAGGTGGCCAAAATCCCCGCCGATACGACGCTTCAATGACCAGGGATAGGCTGAATTGGCCAGCATCTCCCGGTCGTGATTGCATTCGAGCACGAGGGCGTGCATGCCCGTCAGATGCGTGCAGAGGTATTCCGTCGACATGCCGGCATCGGTCAGCACACCCAGGCGCCGTGCACCGTCATTGAAAACAAACTGCAGGGGCTCCCGCGCGTCGTGCGGCACGGTGTACGGCAATATCTGCAAATCGCCAACACAGAACATATCGTCGGCGCGGCAGAAACGCACGGCCGCACGGTCGGCGCCGCGCAGGTTTTCCGTGGCGCGATATGTGCCGTGGCTGGTCCAGACGGGGATATTGAACTTGGCGGCAAACGCATAAGCGCTGCCAACGTGATCGCTATGCTCGTGCGTAACGAGGATGGCGGTGAGGGATTCCGGCGCACAGCCCAAGCGTTCGAGCCGCCGAACGGTCTCGCGGATACCAAATCCGCAATCCAGAAGGATGCGCGTGCACGTCGCTCCGCTCGCGGATTCGACGAGCAGCGCATTCCCTTCACTGCCGCTGCCAAGGCTGGCGAATCTCAGTGTCATCGCCCACCCAGGCAGCCGTACTGCATGACGCCGATTACCGCAGTTGCTCGTCGAGCAGCGACAGGATGCGCTTGCCGATATCGCCGGTCTGCGCGGAGCCATCATCGTTCTGCACCAGCACCGTCGACGACGTACCTGCGTCCTTCACAACCACGCGGTAACGCTTGGCGCGCTTGAGGTCCTCGATCTTCGTGCCAGAGAACAGGCGCGAGAAGAAGCCCGGTGCGTTGGCTTCGGCACGCGTATCAGCGTAGCGGACGAAGTACACGCCTTGCGAGCGGTCGCGATCATCCACGGTGAAGTTCACGCGGTCCAGTGCCAGGCCCACGATACGCCAGGCGCGATCGAAGGGCTCCGGCACCTGCAGGACCGGTTGGCCATTCGATTGCGTCAGCAGCGACGGGCCGGTACGCGGGGCCGGTTCAGCCTTCGTGCCGTCTTGCACCGGATGCGCAGCCTGCGTTTGCGCAAGCTTCTGCTGCGCGGCTTCCTTGCTGGCGCCCAGACGCTGCATCAGGCGCGAGAGGAATTCGGCCTCGAGTTCCGGATCGGCCGGACGCGGTGTCCACACAGTCTGGTCCTTGGACGACCCGACCAGTTGTTCCTGCGCGCCGCGGTGTGAGATGTAGACCTCGACCATGCCATTCGGTCCCTTCTCGATGCGGGTGCGGAACTTGTCGCGCTCCGACGTCGAGTACAGGCCATCGAACACCTTGCCGACGGTGCGGCGGATGATGTCCTGCGGAATCTTCGCGCGGTTCTCGGCCCAGTCGGTTTCCATGATGCCGGTCTCGGGCGAGTCGATCACCAGCAGGAAGCCCAGTTCTTGCCAGAAGGTGCGCAATTGCGGCCACAGAGCATCTGGCGTGGTCTTCACGACCAGCCAGCGCTGATTGCCATCACGCTCGATGCGCATGTCGGACACGGCGGGCAGCACGTTGTCGGTGCCCGAACCAGGCGTCGTGACCTTGGGCGCCGTCGACGTGTAGGCCGAGAGCGTGGTCGTGCCCGTATCAGGCGCGGCATAGCGGCGGTCAGCCTGGATGCCGGTCAGGTCGGGCGGGACTTCAAGCGTCGGGCCCTTCTTTGCCTGCGATTTGTAATCGATGCGGTCCGGCTGCATCACCTCATTGACGGTATCGCAACCGGAAATCAGGGCAACCGACAGCGCGGCCAGCAACAGTTGAGCGGACGTCGCCACAGCCCCGCGACGGGTTTGGTGCAGTTTCATTGACTTGCGATCCTTCAGATGAGAACGATGGCTTAAGGGCCCAGAAGCGCCTGGAAGGGGCCTTGAAACAATCAGGAGAGTAGCCCAGCATCCTTCAGGGATGCGCGTACAACCTCGTGATACTGGGGTGCCAGCGGCGTCAACGGCAGGCGGATGCCGCCCTCCATCTTGCCCATGGCTTGGAGAGCCCACTTGACGGGAATCGGGTTCGACTCGACGAACAGGTTCTTGTGCACCGACAGCAATTGCATGTGAATGCGGCGAGCCGTTTCCACATCGCCGCGCATGGCAGCCGCGCACAGTTCGTGCATGGCGCGCGGCGCCACGTTGGCTGTCACGGAAATGTTGCCGTGGCCGCCCAGCAGCATCAGCGCGATGGCCGTCGGGTCATCCCCGCTATAAATCTTGAACGAGGCCGGTGCGCCCTTGATGAGGTGCGCCGCGCGGTCGATGTTGCCGGTGGCTTCCTTCACGCCGATGACGCCCGGCACTTCGGCCAGACGCAGCATGGTTTCGACCGTCATATCGGCCACCGTGCGGCCCGGCACGTTGTACAGAATGACGGGCAGATCCACCGACTCGGCTACCTTGCGGAAGTGCAGGTACATCCCTTCCTGCGTCGGCTTGTTGTAGTACGGCACGACCTGCAGGGAGGCATCGGCGCCCACTTGCTTGGCATAGGCCGTCAGCTCGACTGCCTCGGTGGTGGAGTTGCCGCCGGTGCCCGCAATGATGGGGATGCGCTTGTTGGCCTGCTCGACCGCCACGCGGATCAGCTCACGGTGCTCTTCCACCGACACGGTCGGCGATTCACCGCTGGTGCCGACGATCACGATGCCGTCGGTACCTTCGGCGATGTGCCAGTCGATGAGCTTGCGCAGGGACGGGAAATCAAGGCTGCCGTCCTCGTGCATGGGCGTGACGATGGCGACGAGACTGCCGGAAATCTGGATCATGGTTTCGAAAGCAGACAAAAGCGTGAACGTAAACAGTCGGATTGTACCGGATCGTCAGAACGGATTCGCCACATCTGGGACCCGCCAAGAGACGGGTAAGCCGCCGTCCTCAGCAACTTCAAAGTGCATAGCGCGGCGCAACCGTCCCCGCAAGCTCGCGAACCGCGCAAACCCGCTGCACGTAAGCATCTCGAGGCGACGCGAGAAAACCATCTTCGTAGCCGATCACCCGCAGTTGGCCGCGCACCGCATCGAGCAATTCGCCCGGCGCCAGCAGGAATGCCGGATTGGACGGCTTCCCGACGGTTTCGTTTCCGACGGCGAAGGTTTCGTAGATCAGGCGGCCGCCCGGCGCGACGGACGCCAGCAAACGCGGCCAGAGCGGTCGGTGTAAGTAATTCGTGACGACGACGGCATCGAAAGTGGCCCCGGCGGGCAACGGCCACGGGTTGCCTTCGATGTCGGCGACGATGGTTTGGGCGATGCCAGCGAGACCCGAAAGCGCTGCCGCGTCACGGTCGATGCCCGTCACTTGCAGGCCACGTGCAGCGAGCCAACGTGCGTGGCGGCCGCTGCCGCAAGCCACATCCAGCACGGAGGCGCCGGCCGGCAGTTCAGCCGCCCAACGCGCCACCCACGGTGACGGCGCAGCAAGCGTGTGCGGATCCAATGCGGCGGCAGACATCAACGGCCCATCAGCTATACGTCAGACCCATCGCCTCGCGCACCTCGCGCATGGTCTCTTGCGTGACCTTACGGGCGTTGTCGCAGCCATCGGCGATGATGGCGCGCAGCAATGACGGATCGTCCATGTATTTCTGGGCGCGTTCGAGCATCGGCTGCTGTTCGCGCAGAATGCCCTCGATCACGGGCTGCTTGCATTCCAGGCAGCCGATGCCGGCGCTGCGGCAGCCCTTCTGCACCCACTCTTTCGTGTCGGCGTCGGAGTAGACCTGGTGCAGTTGCCAGACCGGGCACTTGTCCGGGTCGCCCGGATCGGTGCGGCGCACGCGGGCCGGGTCGGTCGGCATGGTGCGGACCTTTTTCTCGACGGTTTCCTTGTCCTCGCGCATGCGGATCGTGTTGCCGTACGACTTGGACATCTTCTGGCCGTCGAGACCCGGCATGCGCGATGCCTCGGTCAGCAGCACCTGCGGCTCGGGCAAGATGATCTTGCGGGCACCTTCCAGGTAGCCGAACAGGCGTTCGCGGTCGCCCATCGAGAGGCTCTGGGATTCGGCAAGCAGTGCGCGAGCCTGCTCCAGAGCCTCATCTTCGCCACGCTCCTGGTACGCGGTGCGCAGTTCCAGATACAGCTTGGCGCGCTTGCCACCGAGTTTCTTAGCCGCTTCCAGCGCTTTCTCTTCGAAGCCCAGTTCGCGGCCATAGAGGTAGTTGAAGCGGCGGGCAACTTCGCGCGTCATCTCGACGTGCGGCACCTGGTCTTCGCCCACCGGAACGAAGCCGGCGCGGTAGATCAAGATGTCAGCGGCCTGCAGCAGCGGGTAGCCGAGGAAGCCGTAGGTGGAGAGATCCTTCTCCTTGAGCTTCTCGATCTGGTCCTTGTACGTCGGCACGCGTTCGAGCCAGCCCAGCGGTGTGCCCATCGAAAGCAGCAGGAACAGCTCGGCGTGCTCGGGCACACGGCTCTGGATGAACAGCGTGGACTGCGTCGGATCGACGCCGGCAGCGAGCCAGTCGATCAACATTTCCCACACGGATTGCGCGATCACCTCGGGTGACTCGTAGTGCGTGGTCAGCGCATGCCAGTCGGCGACGAAGAAGAAGCACGGGTACTCGGCTTGCAGCCGGACCCAGTTTTTCAAGACGCCGTGGTAATGCCCCAGGTGCAGAGCACCGGTCGGACGCATGCCGGAGAGAACGCGGTCAGGAAACATGTGGGAAATGGAGTTGAAGACTCAGGAAAACAGCATCTGCAGCGGGCTCAGAATCCACTGCAGCAGTTGAAACAGCAGCGCCATGATCGGGCGCATCCAGACATTCGTGATGACGTTGGAAATGATCAACGCCATCACGATGAAGAAGCCGAACGGTTCGATGCGCGACAGACCGAGCGCCATCCGAGGCGGCAGGAGTGCTGCCAGCACGCGCCCGCCATCAAGCGGCGGCAGCGGAAACATGTTGAACGCCGCCATCACCATATTGACCAGAATGCCGGCGCGCGCCATGCCGATCAGGAACGGCTCATTCACACCGCCCACCGCGAACACAACCGCCAACACGCCCCAGAAGATCGCCTGGACAAAGTTGGTGGTGGGCCCCGCCAGCGCCACCCACATGCCGTGCCAGCGCGGATCGCGTAGACGGTCGAAGCGCACCGGCACCGGCTTGGCATAGCCAAACACGAAAGCGCCCTTGGTTGCGAAATACAGCAGCAGCGGCATTGCGATTGTGCCGATGGGATCGATGTGCCGCAGCGGATTGATGCTGACGCGGCCCATGACATAGGCTGTATCGTCGCCGAAATGCTTGGCGACATAGCCATGCGCCGCCTCATGCAGCGTGATGGCAAACAGGACGGGAATCGCGTAAACCGCGATGTTCTGGATCAGTGTGGGGTCCATAGGCGAGCTATTGTAGCAAGCACGCGCCGCGGCAAGGCGCCACCGAAGCGCGCGCCAACGGCTGGCCTACAGGCCCACGCGAGCCGGATCGCCCCGGCCTTGGCGCACAAGTTCGGGCTCGCCGCTCGTCAGGTCGATGACGGTGGTCGGTTCAGCCGGCGCCGGACCGCCGTCGATGACGAGTTCGAGCTGCTTTTCAAGCCGGTCCCGAATGGTTTCGGCCTCGTTGAGCGGTTCGTCGTCGCCGGGCAGTTGCAGCGTGGCCGAGAGCAGCGGCTCACCCAACTCCGCCATCAGTGCCAGGGGAATCGCGTGTTCCGGTACGCGCAGGCCGATCGTCTTGCGCGACGGGTGCGAAAGCCGGCGCGGCACTTCCTTGGTCGCCTCGAGCAGGAAGACGAACGGCCCCGGCGTCGCCGCCTTCAGCACGCGGTACTGCTTGTTGTCGACGCGCGCAAACGTGGCCAGCTCGGAAAGGTCGCGGCACATCAGCGTGAGGTGGTGCTTCTCGTCGATGCCGCGCACGCGGCGCAGGCGCTCGACGGCCGATTTGTCGTCCAGATGGCAGGCGAGCGCGTAGCAGGAATCGGTGGGCAGCGCGACCAGGCCGCCGGCGCGGATGATCTCCACGGCCTGGCGAATCAAGCGCCCTTGCGGGGTGGTCGGGTGAATCTGAAAGAACTGGGACATGGCAGCCGCGCGCTCAGGACATCCACCGGCTCCACACCGGCGTCAGGTTGTCGGGTAGCGGCGGCAGCGTGCCGAGTTCGACGCGGCCCTCACCTGGACCATGGAAGTCTGAACCGCGCGACGCCAACAGGCCGTAACGGCGGGCCACGTCGGCGTACAGCGCGTATTGGTCGGGCGTATGGCTGCCGGTGACGACCTCGACGCCCTCCCCGCCCAGCGCCTTGAATTCGTCAAACAGCGCGCCGTGCTCGACCAGCGACAGCGTGTAGCGTCCTGGATGCGCCATCACCGCGACGCCACCCGCGCCCTTGATCCAGTTGATCGCATCGGCCAGGCGTGCCCAGCGATGTGGCACGTAGCCCGGCTTGCCGTCGCCCAGATAGCGGTCAAATACCTCGTGGATGTCGCGGCAGTGACCGTGCTCGACCAGGAAGCGCGCGAAATGGGTGCGTGAGACCATGTCGGGATTGCCGGCGTAGCGCAACGCACCTTCATAAGCGCCTTCGATGCCGAGCTTGGCCAGCGCGGCGCTGATGTCTTCGGCGCGCGCGCAGCGGCCGGAGCGTGTCCGTTCGAGCCCCTGCACCAGATCGGGGTTATCCGGATCGATGCCAAGACCGACGATGTGCAGCGTGCGCCACGCCCAAGTCACGGAAATCTCTACGCCCGAGAGGTAATCCATGCCCAAGGCCGTTGCCGCTTCGCGAGCAGCGGCCTGCCCACCCACTTCGTCGTGGTCGGTCAACGCCCAGAGCGTCACACCGTGCGCGGCAGCGCGGGCAGCCACTTCCTGCGGCGCAAGCATGCCGTCCGACACCGTGGAATGGCAGTGCAGATCGGCATTTCGGGCGGAGGCGGCGGAGATGTTTGGCATTTCGCCATTTTACTGCCGCGTCGCGCAACCGGGGGACCTCACCCCGCTAAAGATCGGCATTCGGAAGACCCGACTGCCCGTGGCGGTGTTCGCGGCGAGGCGCTTGCTGCAGGCTATAGTGGCCGCATTGTTTCGTTCTCGACGCTTTGCCATGACTTCCGCCAAATTCCCCGCCGATCTATCTCAGCCCTTGCAGCAACGCATCGACGTGCTCGTCGTGGGTGCGGGGCCAGTGGGGCTATTTGCAGCCTTCCAGGCAGGCGTGCTCGGCATGTCGTGTGTGCTGGTGGATGCATTGGACCGCCCGGGCGGCCAATGCACGGAGCTGTACCCGGAAAAACCGATCTACGACATCCCGGCGCTCGTCTCGTGCACGGCGCAGGAACTCGTCGACCGGTTGATGGCTCAGTGCGCGCCGTTCAACTACCCCATTCTCTGCGGTCGCCGCGCGGAAACCGTGGAAACGCTGGAAAGCGAGCACAGCCAGCGCTTTCGCGTCACCACCAGCGCCGGCGACGTGTTCGACTGCGCCGCCGTACTCATCACGGCAGGCAACGGCGCGTTCACCCCACAACGTGTGGCTTTGCCTGAAGCGGCCGCACTGGAAGGGCGCCATCTGCACTATGCCGTGCGCGACACTGCGCGCTTTGCGGGCAAGCGCGTGGTTATCGCTGGCGGCGGGGATTCCGCGCTCGACTGGGCGCTCGCGCTGCGAAAAGTGGCCGCACGTGTAACGCTGGTCCATCGGCGAGAGGGCTTTCGCGCAGCCGATGCGAGCGTCGCTGAAATGCGCGCCGCCGTCACCGCCGGCGAAATGGATTTCGCGCTGGGCATGCTCTCGCGTCTGGACAGCACGCCCGACGGCACACTCACCGGCGCGGCCATCCGCGGGCGCGATGGCGAAACCGTTCTGCCCTGCGATGAACTGATCGCGCTGTATGGCTTGGTCTCCGAGCCCGGCCCGATTGTCAACTGGGGCGTAGAGATGCGCGCGGGCCGCATCACGGTGGAAACGACGGCGTACGAGACGTCGCGCCCGGGCGTGTTTGCGGCGGGCGACATCGCGCTGTATCCGAACAAGCAGAAGCTGATTCTGTCGGGTTTCCACGAGGTGGCGATGGCGCTGCGCCGCGCGTACCGCTACGCGAATCCGGACAAGACGCTCGTGCATACGCATTCGAGCAACGACGCGGGGCTGCAGACAAAGCTGCATGTGGCTGCCGAGTAGGTCGTCCGCATGCGCGCGCCGTCGCTCTACGAAACCGTGCTTGGCGGGCGATACGCGCAACTGGCGCCGGCGGTGCAGACGTTCCACCGAATGACCGGCGCAGTGACGCTGCACGGTGAAGTCGAAACAGAGCCGCCCGCCTCGCGCCTCGCACGCGGGCTTGCCTGGTGCATCCGCACGCCGCGCACATCGACACGCGGCCCGATCCGAATCACGCTCAACGCCGCAGCCACGGAAGAAACCTGGACGCGCCATTTCCCGCGCCACACGATGCGCTCAACGTTGTCGCTGCATCAGGGGCGCATCACGGAGCGGCTCGGTGCGGTGCGTCTGTTCTTTGCGCTGGAAGCGGAGCACGGCGTATTGCGGATGCGCCTGGCGGGCTTGCGCTTCCTCGGCATCCCTTGCCCGGCGTGGCTGCGGCCGGCCGTGTTGGCAGAGGAATCCGGCGAGGGTGATCGCTTCCACTTCAACGTACGCGCCAGCGTGCCATTGTTGGGTGTGGTTGCGGCGTATCGAGGTTATCTCGACCTGACGACGATGGAGCACGAATGATCGTTGTCTACGATGCGCACTGCCTGCTGTGCAGCGGCTCCATCCAATTTCTGCTGCGACACGATCGGCAAGGCGTGCTGCGCTTCGCATCCATGCAGGGCGAGACCGGACGGCAGTTGCTCGCGCAGGCCGGCGTGAGTCCGGATGGCGTGGATACCGTGCTGTTCGTGCGGGACGGCCGTGCGTGGCGTGAAAGCGCCGCCGTCCTGCGCATCCTGCATGCGCTCGGCTGGCCCTGGCGGTTGGCATGGATCGGCTGGTTGATCCCGGCAGCACTGCGCGACACGCTGTATCGCCGCGTTGCGCGCAATCGCTATCGATGGTTTGGGCGGTCAGACACTTGCATCCTGCCGCCACCCGGCGCGGCGCGGCGATTTCTCGATTGACTCTGTCGCTCAGCGCTGCAAGCAGAACTCTTCGATCAGCGCGGCCACCTGCTCCGGCTGATCGTGGTGCAGCATGTGCCCCGCGTCTGCAATCAGCACCTCACGGAAATCAGGAAACGCCGCAAAGCGTGTCTTGAACTCGGCCAGCGGCACGTCGCCCGCGATGGCCTTCAGCGTGGGTGAATCGACTGCCTCGACGTGCAGCACGGGCGCGGTAACACAGCGCCAGATTTCCATCACCTCATCCAGCCGATAAAGCTGCGGATTGATAATCTTGTGCGCCGGGTCGCCGAGAATTTCCCAGCGGCCCTCGGCGTTCTGGCCCGACCAGTGTTGCGCGAGGAATGCGGCCTTGTCGGACGGCAGACGCGGATTGGTCTTCTGCAGGCGCGCGGCGACGTCTTCAACGGTGGCGTAGGTGTTCAGGCGCGGCTTGTCCTTTAGCTCGTCGAGCCAACGTGCATAGCGCCGCGGCGCCTGTGATGCCTTCGATGCCGACATACCGAAGCCCTCCAGATCCACCACGCGCCGCACGCGCTGGGGCCGGATACCCGCGTACAGGCAAACCACGTTGGCGCCCAGGCTGTGCCCGACCAGCGTCACCTGCCCTTCCGGCTGGTAGTGATCGATGATGGCTTCGAGGTCGGCCACGTAATCGGCAAACCAATAGCTCTCGACGCCGGGGCCCTGGGTGGGTCGGGCGGTCTGGCCGTACCCGCGCCAATCCGGCGCCACGATATGCCAGCGCTCGCGCAGCGCATCGACCAGAAACTGGAACGACGCCGACACATCCATCCACCCATGAAACAGGAAGAGGATGGGCGCACCGGGTTCGCCCCATTCGCGGATGTGATAGCGCAGGCCGCGCACGGGCAGATATGTCGAGCGGGAGGCCTGGCGCACGGCAGGCTGTGTGGTGGAGTCCATGGTTTCCGTCACCCAATAGAAATCGAACGATCGTTCTTTTTCTGAAGATTATAGCGGCGGATGGGGAACGCCGTTGCGCTTAGAACGAGGCTTCCAGGGCGGCAATTTCGTCGTCGTCGAAACCGGCCTGGCGGCGCGCCTCGAGGTTGAATGGACCGCGCAATCGCGGCGCACCGTATTGCTCGGCCAGCTTGCGATACGTTGGCACGGGGTCCAGGCCGGCGCGCTCGCACAGCCAGCGGTACCAGCGATTGCCGACCGCAACGTGGCCGATCTCGTCGCGCAGGATGATGTCGAGGATGCCAGCGGCCGCCATGTCTCCTGCCTGGGCCAGCTTGGCACGAATCGGCGGCGAGGCGTCGAGCCCGCGCGCCTCAAGCGTGCGCGGCACCAGCGCCATGCGCGCGAGGGGATCGGCAGCAGTTTTCTCCGTCATCTGCCACAAGCCGTCGTGGGCGGGGTGATCGCCGTAGCGGCAATCGAGCGTTGCCAGGTGGGCCGCAAGCAACGAAAAGTGCGTGGCCTCTTCAGCGGCCACACGCGCCCAGTCCTGGTAGAACGCCACGGGCATCCCCGCAAAACGCCACACGGCGTCGAGCGCAAGATTGATGGCATTGAATTCGATGTGCGCGAGTGCGTGCAACAACGCGCCCCGGCCACGTGGCGTATCGATCGCACGACGGCGGGGAACCTCGGAAGGCGGCACGAGCACCGGCGCGCCTGGGCGGCCGGGGACACCGCTTTCCGGTGCCGCCATGGCTTCGTCAATGCCCCAGCTCGCGTCGTCGGCACACTTGGCGCGCTCGCCCAGACGCAGCGTGGCGTCCACCTTGCTGGCCGGATCAGTGAGACACAGCGCGGCCAAGGCGGCGTGGCGCAGCGTGTTGGGGAGCGTTTTGGGGCAAGGCTGCGAAGCGGTCATCAGCGTACAATTTGGACTTTCCGCCATTTTAATTCGACGCATCGGCCTGCCTCGCTCGGCAAGCTTGAAGACGCGCCCATTCCCCCCATTTACGCAGACTCTGGAGACCGATCGCATGGCCCTCTACCAACTCGGCGATGTTGCCCCGACCATTGACGCAAACGCCTATGTGGCCCCCGAAGCGACCGTCATCGGCCGCGTGGAGCTGAAAGCACGTGCGAGCGTGTGGCCTGGCGCCGTCATCCGTGGCGACAACGAGCCGATTACCGTGGGCGAGGCCAGCAACGTGCAGGAAGGCTCGGTGCTGCACACCGATCCGGGCTGCCCGCTGAACATCGGCGACCGAGTGACGATCGGCCACCAGGCCATGCTGCACGGTTGCACGATCGGCGAAGGCTCGCTGATCGGCATCCAGGCGGTGGTTCTCAATCGCGCGGTGATCGGCAAGAACTGCCTGGTGGGCGCGGGCGCGATCGTCACCGAAGGCAAGGTCTTCGAAGATGGCACGCTCATTCTGGGTGCGCCCGCCAAGGCTGTGCGCAAACTGACGGAAGACGACATCGCCAAGATGCACCTGAACACCGAAACGTATGCGGTGCGTCAGGCGATGTACAAGCAGCAACTGAAACGGATCGATGGATGACTGACGAGCTGAAGAAATTTGTATTCGACGCCGCGCCTGTGCGCGGTGAACTGGTGCGCCTGGAAGGGACATGGCAAGAGGTGCTGAGCCACCGCCGCTACCCTGCCCCGGTCAGCACGCTGCTGGGTGAGATGATGGCCGCCGCCGCGCTGCTGTCAGCCAACCTCAAGTTCAACGGCGCGCTCGTCATGCAACTGCACGGTGACGGCCCGGTGCACATGCTGGTCGTGGAGTGCAACTCCGACCTGTCGATGCGCGCCACCGCCAAGATTGCCGAAGGCGTCGAGATTGCCGACGACGCCACGCTGGCTGCCATGGTCAACGTGCACGGCAACGGACGCTTCGCCATCACGCTCGATCCGCAAGACAAGTTGCCGGGCCAGCAGCCGTATCAAGGCATTGTGCCCCTGTCGGATGAGAACGGGCCGCTTGCCAGCATCACCGAAGTGCTTGAGCACTACATGCAAAGCTCTGAGCAGCTCGACACGCGCCTGTGGCTGGCCGCCGACGGCAAGGTCGCGTCGGGCATGTTGCTGCAACGCTTGCCTTCGTATGGCGGCACCATGGAAGGCCGCACGACCCACGTCCCTGCGCAAGTTGGCGAGACGGGCCAGCCGCTGCACCACGACGTGCAGGAGCAAGATCTCGACACGTGGGAGCGCGTTTGCCAGCTAGGCAAGACGCTGCGCCGCGACGAACTGCTCGAACAGCCGATCGACACGCTCATCAAGCGCCTGTACTGGGAAGAAATGGAAGCGGCCGGCATCCGCATGTTCGAGCCGCAAACCCCGCGGTTCCGCTGCTCGTGCTCCCGCCTGCGAGTGGGATCGATGCTGCGTACGCTGGGCCAACCCGAGGTCGATAGCATTCTGGAAGAGCGCGGCCAGGTGGAAATCGACTGCGAATTCTGCGGCCAGCACTACAGCTTCGACGCCGTGGACTGTGCACAGCTCTTCGCACAGGAGACCGTCGCGCAAGGCATCCAGGGCGCGTCCGACCAGCGCCACTGAACACGGCGACATAGTATGAAGTGCACGTGGCGCGCGGCACTTATCGGTGCCGCCCACGCTCTAAGTCGCCAGTTTCTTCATCTGCCGCTTGCTGCGGAGCGCATCATGTCTGAGCCCACTTCCTCGTCCTTGCGATCGTTGAGTCTCTCTCGCGCTGGTGCGCTGGCGTTGCCGATTGGCGCGGCGCTGCTGGCGTCGGCCTGCGTTGCCGTGCCGCGCGGCCCGGGCGGTACCCCCTACACCGCCCGGCTGTCGGACGATACGCAGGCTGCGGCATCCGCGCCGTTGTCGGCGGAAGACCGCAAGAAGCTGGATGCGCTGAATGCCAAGGCGCTGCGCGAATCGGATCAAGCCATCAGACGCGATGCCGAAGCGCGCGCCTATGCGGCCACGCCGTACTACGCGCCGTATCCGTACTACGGAGGCTATTCGGTGTACTACGGCAGCGGATGGCGGCACCGTGGCGGCTGGGGCGTCAGCTACGGGGCACCCGTGTGGGGCTATCCGTACTACTGGTAAATCCCGGAAATTGTCTTGAAGACGAGCGCATCTGCAGGATGCGTTCGCATAGCTGGCTCAGTGATGCGCCTGCTGGCCCGCAGGAGGGGGCGGCGGTGGCGGAGTTTCGCTGGTTTTCGGGGCCGGCGCGACGAACTGCACGAAGCCTTCGTCGTCTTTCACCATCCCCAGCTCATAGCGCGCGCGCTCTTCAATGGCGCCCGTGCCTTCCTTCAAATCCTTCACTTCGCCTTCGAGCTTGGTGTTGCGCTGCTTCAGTTCAGCGTTGCGCTGATTCTGCGCCGTCACCTGCTTCTGCATGTCCCACACGCGCAGCCAGCCGCCCTTGCCCAGCCAAAGCGGGTACTGGATAGCAAGCAGCAACAGCAGCAGGAACAGCGTAATCAGGCGCATAGAGACAAGCGTTGGCGGTACTCGGGCCCCAAATACCATGCGACCGCCAAAGCGGCGGTCGCACAGTCATGCGGAGCGAAACTGCGAGGGATTATCGCAGGTTATAGAACGCCGACTTGCCCGGGTAGCTGGCGATATCACCGAGGTCTTCTTCGATACGCAGCAACTGGTTGTACTTGGCCATGCGATCCGAGCGCGACAGCGAGCCGGTCTTGATCTGGCCAGCGTTCGTGCCAACGGCAATATCGGCGATCGTGCTGTCTTCGGTTTCGCCCGAGCGGTGCGAGATCACAGCGGTGTAGCCGGCGCGCTTGGCCATCTCGATGGCTGCGAACGTCTCGGTCAGCGTACCGATCTGGTTGATCTTGATGAGGATCGAGTTGGCGATGCCCTTCTCGATGCCTTCCTTCAGGATCTTGGTGTTGGTAACGAACAAATCGTCGCCAACCAGCTGCACCTTCTTGCCGAGCTTTTCGGTCAGGACCTTCCAACCGGCCCAATCGCTCTCGTGCATGCCGTCTTCGATCGACACGATCGGGAACTTGTCAGCCAGATTTGCCAGGTAGTTGGCGAAATCTTCCGACGACAGCTGCAGGCCTTCGCCTTCGAGGTGATATTTGCCGTCCTTGTAGAACTCGGAAGCAGCGCAGTCCAGCGCCAGCAGCACGTCTTCACCGGCCTTGTAGCCAGCTTGCTCGATGGCCGACAGGATGGTGTTCAGGCACTCTTCGTTGCTGGCGAAGTTCGGTGCGAAGCCGCCTTCGTCGCCAACGGCCGTGCTCATGCCCTTGTCAGCCAGGATCTTCTTCAGTGCGTGGAAGATCTCTGCGCCGCAGCGCAGGGCTTCACGGAAGCTCGACTGGCCGACCGGCATCACCATGAATTCCTGGATGTCCAGGCTGTTGTTGGCGTGTGCACCGCCATTGACGATGTTCATCATCGGCACCGGCATCTGCATCGCGCCCGAACCGCCGAAGTAGCGATACAGCGGCAGACCGGCTTCTTCGGCAGCAGCCTTGGCAACAGCCATCGACACGGCCAGCATGGCGTTTGCGCCCAGGCGGCTCTTGTTCTCGGTACCGTCCAGATCGATCAGGGTGCGATCCAGGAAAGCCTGTTCCGACGCGTCCAGGCCCATGATGGCCTCGGAGATTTCGGTGTTGATGTGCTCGACGGCCTTGAGCACGCCCTTGCCCAGGTAGCGCGACTTGTCGCCGTCACGCAGTTCGATGGCTTCGCGCGAGCCGGTGGATGCGCCCGACGGCACCGCGGCACGGCCCATCACGCCCGATTCCAGCAGCACGTCGCATTCGACAGTCGGATTGCCGCGCGAGTCCAGCACTTCGCGACCGATGATATCTACGATGGCACTCATGAAAATCCCTCTTGGTGTCTTAAAGCTAACGCAAGCAGTCGATGGGCTTAGATGCCTTCGACCACAATCATGTTCATCTTGGCGGCCTTGGCGCGCGCATCGCGCGCAGCCAGGTATTCCTCGCTGTCATAAAACGCCTTCGCAGCATCGTAGCTTGCAAACTTCAGCACGACGATACGCGTCGGGTTCCACTCGCCTTCCAGCTGCTCGGTCTTGCCGCCGCGCACCAGCGGCTCCGCGCCATGAGCCTGCATGGCCTTGGTCGACAGCACTTTGTATTGTTCGTATTGCACGGGGTCTGTCACGTCCACGTACGCGAGGATGTAGCCAGCGGCCATGTGTCTCTCTCCAGAAGCTGCAACAAACGACGACGGCAGCATACGCTGCCGCCGGTCGGGTTGGGATCAGTCAATCAGTCGAACTGATTTTCCAGGAAACCGCTGCGCTTGGTGAGCACATCCAGTTCTTTCAGAACCGACAGCAAGTCTTTCATGCGACGCAGCGGTACGGCATTCGGACCGTCTGATTTCGCGCATGCGGGATCGGGGTGCGTTTCCATGAAAACGCCCGACACGCCCGCGGCGATGGCCGCACGTGCCAGCACCGGCACGAACTCGCGCTGGCCGCCCGAGCTGGTGCCCTGGCCGCCCGGCAATTGCACCGAATGCGTGGCGTCGAACACCACCGGCGCCCCCGTCTCTCGCATGATCGCGAGCGAGCGCATGTCTGACACGAGGTTGTTGTAACCAAACGAGGCACCGCGCTCGCAGGCCATGAAGTTGTCTTCCGGCAGGCCGGCATCGCGGGCAGCATGACGCGCCTTGTCGATGACATTCTTCATGTCGTGCGGCGCGAGGAACTGGCCCTTCTTGATATTGACGGGCTTACCGCTCTGCGCGCAGGCGCGGATGAAATCGGTCTGGCGACACAGGAACGCCGGCGTCTGAAGCACGTCCACGACTTCGGCTACAGGCTTGATCTCATCAATCTCGTGGATGTCGGTCAGCACAGGCACGCCCACCTGGCGACGCACTTCCGCCAGAATGCGCAGCCCCTCTTCCATGCCCAGACCGCGGAACGAGGCGTCCGACGAGCGATTCGCCTTGTCGAACGACGACTTGTAGATGAACGGAATGCCCAGCTCGCCGGTAATCTCCTTGAGCGTGCCGGCGGTGTCGATCGCCATCTGCTCGGATTCGATCACGCAGGTGCCGGCAATCAGGAAGAACGGTTTGTCGAGGCCGACTTCGAAATCGCAGAGTTTCATGATGTTCCCGTGTGCCGGCGCTTAGGCGACAGCGCGTTGCGTGTTCTGCTGGTGATGCGCCAGCGCGGCTTCCACGTAGGCCTTGAACAGCGGGTGGCCATCACGCGGCGTCGAGGTGAATTCCGGGTGGAACTGCACGCCGACGAACCACGGGTGCATCGACGCCGGCAGCTCCATCATTTCCGGCAGGTTTTCCGACGGCGTGCGCGCGGAAATGATCATCCCGGCCTTTTCCAGCTGAGGCACGTAGTGATTGTTCACCTCGTAGCGGTGACGATGGCGCTCGTTGACTTCCGCGCCATAGATTGCCGCTGCCTTGGTGCCAGATTGCACCGGCACGCGCTGCGAGCCCAAGCGCATGGTGCCGCCCAGGTCGGAGTCGGCCGAGCGCTTTTCAACACGGCCATCGCGATCCAGCCATTCGGTAATGAGCGCGACCACCGGGTGTTCGGTCTCGTCGTTGAATTCCGTGCTGTTGGCGTCTTTCATGCCGGCCAGATGGCGGGCGAATTCGATCACTGCCAACTGCATCCCCAGGCAGATGCCCAGGTACGGCACGCCCTTTTCACGTGCGTACTGAATTGCGCGGATCTTGCCTTCCGTACCGCGCTTGCCGAAGCCGCCCGGCACCAGAATCGCGTCCAGCGTGTCCAGCACCTGCGTATGGCCCGATTCCAGTTCTTCGGAATCGATGTACTCGATATTGACGCGCGTCGAGGTATGCAGGCCGGCGTGGCGCAGCGCCTCGATCAGCGACTTGTACGACTCGGTCAGGTCAACATATTTGCCGACCATGCCGATGGTGATCTCGTGCTGCGGGTTTTCCAGCGTGTGCACCATATGCGCCCACACCGACAGGTCTGCCGGCGGCGCTTCGATGCGCAGCTCTTCGCAGATGATGCGATCCAGCCCCTGCTCGTTGAGCATTTGCGGGATCTTGTAGATGGTGTCGACATCCCACACTGAGATGACCGCGTCCTGCGGCATGTTGGCGAAAAGCGAAATCTTCGCGCGCTCATCGTCGGGAATCGGGCGGTCGGCGCGGCACAGCAGCGCGGTCGGCTGCACGCCGATTTCGCGCAGCTTCTGCACCGAGTGCTGGGTCGGCTTGGTCTTCAGCTCGCCGGCGCTGGCAATGAACGGCACCAGCGTCAGGTGTGCGAACGCCACCTGGTTGCGACCCAGGCGCAGGCTCATCTGACGTGCGGCTTCCAGGAACGGCAGCGATTCGATATCGCCCACCGTACCGCCGATTTCCACGATCGCCACATCGGCCTTACCGCTATGCGATGCAGCAGCACCGCGCTCGATGAACGCCTGGATTTCGTTGGTGATATGCGGAATCACTTGCACCGTCTTGCCGAGATACTCGCCGCGACGCTCCTTGCGGATCACGGATTCGTAAATCTGGCCGGTGGTGAAGTTGTTCGCCTTGCGCATCTTGGCCGAGACGAAACGCTCGTAGTGGCCAAGATCGAGGTCGGTTTCTGCGCCGTCCTCGGTCACAAACACTTCGCCGTGCTGGAACGGGCTCATCGTGCCCGGGTCGACGTTGATGTAAGGATCGAGTTTGAGGAGGGTGACTTTGAGGCCGCGCGACTCGAGAATGGCCGCGAGCGAGGCGGCGGCGATGCCCTTGCCGAGTGAGGACACTACGCCACCGGTAACGAATACGAACTTGGTCATGACCTAGCTTGCCGGGGAAAGCCGGATTATAGCAAAGGTCCCCTCTCCGATCCGTGACAGAACGGTGGAATTTGCCCCAAGGCAGCCTCGCCTATGCGGCGTGCCGCATGGCGCCTGCGTTGGCGCGCATTTCGTTGATCAACTCGCGGATCAACTGGGCCGTTTCGAGCGGCTTTTCCATCGGATAAAGATGACTGCCCTCGATCCAGCGCAGCCTCCCGCCGACGATGCGCCGGGTCGCGCCCAGTCCGACTTGGCGAATCTCGCGCGAACGCGTGCCAGCCACAAAGCTGACGGGGAACGCGGTGCCACCAGCGACTTTGCGCCCCATGTTGGTCGGCAATGTCCGATAGATTTGGTATTCGATTTCGCGCGAGAAGCGCAGTGTGCGCTCGTGGTCACGCCCGGTAGGCTCGGTGCCGTGCTCGACATAGTCGCGCAACACCTCTTCGTCCCAACGATCGAACTTGCGTTTGGCCTTGAAGTGGCTCCAGACGGAGTCGAGATCGGGCCACAGATGGCGCCGGTTTTTCGTCGCTGCGGCAGGTGATTGGCTCTCGTCGATGTCCAGCCATTGCGCCACGCGCAGCAGCTTGGCGCGCCATCCCGCGATGATCGGCGAATCGAGCATCACGACGCCACGCACGCGCTCGGGCCGGCGCAGCGCCGCCATCAAACTCAAGAAGCCACCCAGCGAATGACCCACCAGCCAGACAGGCTCGGCCTGCGCGTCGATTTCGGCGAGCAGCTCTTTCACAAGACCGGGCCAGGAACGGGTGACAGGAAACCTCGGATCATGCCCAAAACGCTCCACGGCGCGGATGTCGAATTCGTCACCCAGCACGCCTAGCATCTTGCGATACGTTCCCACGGGAAAGCCGTTGGCATGCGAAAAAAGCATCACATCACGCATCGCAGATCCTGTGCCTCAGTGCGACTTCTGCGATCCGCCGGCCACGCGCTGGATCGTGGATACCTGCTCCAACGCAGGACCGGGCGCGCGCTCCGGCACTGCGGGCGCGTCAGCGGCGGGCGGCGCGATGCGCACGGGCCCGACCTCCGCGGAGGGATGACCCTCGCGGCGCAACGGGTACGAAGGCGAAGTGCCGGTTTCCCAATCCGGATCGTCGATTTCGGCAAACACCTGGCGCAGGCGCTTGCCCCATGTGCCGCGAATCATCGTGAAATATGGGTTCTCTTCGTCGATGGCGACAAAGCGCGTCACACGCAGGGAGTCGGTCTCATAGACAAGTAGATCCAGCGGCAAGCCCACGGAAATATTCGATTTCAGCGTTGAATCCATCGAAATCAGCGCGCATTTTGCGGCTTCGTCCAGCGGCAGCCCCGGGCTGACCACGCGGTCGATGATCGGCTTGCCGTACTTGGCTTCGCCGATCTGGAAATAGCAATTCTCGGGCGTGGCTTCAATGAAGTTGCCTGCCGCGTAGACGTTGAACAGGCGCGGCCGCTCTGCGCCGATCTGCCCGCCGAAGACGATGCTGACGTTGAAGTCGATTTTGGCCTTGGCCAGCGCTGCCGCGTCGCGGTCGTAGACGTCGCGCACGGCCTCGCCAACAATCGTGGCGGCCTCGAACATGTCCCGCGCCGTCCACAGCGAGCGCGGCTTGCCGCGCGCTTCGGTCAGCACTTGGCGCACCGCCTGACTGATCGCCAGATTGCCGGCCGTCAGCAGCACCATGACACGATCGCCTTCGCGCTCGAAGACGGTCATTTTGCGGAACGTGGAAATGGCGTCCACGCCCGCATTCGTGCGGGAGTCGGACAGGAACACAAGGCCTGCGTCCAGGCGCATGGCGACGCAATAAGTCATGGGCGAAGCAACAAACGGAAACGGTGGGTTGAAGGCATTCTAGCGCGCCGATCGGAACCCATCTGCGCGCTTGGAAGAGATGCTCAATTCACTCGGGTAGCGTCGGCGGGCAATGGCTCGATGGAAATGCTGACATCCAGCGTCTCGGCACCCCCGCCCTGCCGCACACCGCGAACCGGAGCCGCGGACTGGTAATCGCGCCCGACTGCCAGCCGGATGTGGCGGGCATCGGTAAAGCACTGGTGGGTGACATCGATGCTGCACCACGTGTGCGATTCGGCGTCGAGGCAAACGTCGGCCCAGGCGTGACTGGCAAGATCCTCTTCGCCCACGGCATGGAAATAGCCGCTGACATAGCGCGCCGGGACACCCAGCGCCCGGCAGCACGCGACCATCACCTGCGCCTGGTCCTGGCATACGCCCGTGCCCAGGCCAAACGCCTCCGCAGCGGTGGTGCCAACGTGGGTGGTGTTCGGCTTGTAGCTCACGCGCGTGGCGATGGCTTGCGCAAGGCGTACTGCAGATTCCGCGTCTCCGTGCACCAGCGCATGCTCGCGCGCAAAGTTGATCATCTCGGGCGGCGCGGAAGTCAGCGACGTAGCACTCAGAAAATACAGCGGCGACACGCGATAGCGCCCTTGCCCGGGCGCATCGACAAACCGATGGCTGCCGGGCGCGCCCGCAGGAAACACCTCGACAATGCCACGCGCGTCGATGACGACGTCATCCGTGCGGTTGCCGAGGGTGAAGTGATGGACGACATTGCCGAAACCGTCCGTGGCACGCGTGAGGTTGCCAGGCGCGTGGATCTGCCAGCTGTCCACCTGCTGCAGCTCGCCGCTGCGAGGCGTCAGCCGCAGCTCATGCACGCTGTGGCGCAGCGGCTCGGCATAACGGTAGACCGTCGTGTGTCGAATTTGGTATTTCACGATGACACGGGCACCACCCGAAAATAGCGCCCCGATGTATGCACATTGTCCTGCACGTCACGCCACCTCGAGCGGCACCAGGAAATCCTGGCTGATGCCGTTGCCCAAGTCGCCGATCCGCTCCAGGAAGTTGGTCAGCCAGGCATGCAGGCCGACCGCAAAAATATCTTCGATGCGGGCGTACCGCAGGTCGGCGTGCAGTTTACCAGCGCGACGTTCGGTCTCTGCCGATTGACTGTTGCGCACAGTCGCAAGAATCTCAACCACCTCGTCCATGCTGGCCAGCAGCGAACGCGGCATGTCGCTGCGAAGAATCAGCAACTCCGCCACGCGCGTCGGCGTAATGACGTTGCGATAGATCTTGCGGTAGACCTCGAAGCCCGACACCGAGCGCAGCGTGGCGGCCCAATGGTAGAAGTCGCCCTGCTCCGCCGCGGTTTCATCGCGGGTGGGCGTGGACTGGAACTTCACATCCAGCAGCCGTGCAGTGTTGTCTGCGCGTTCCAGGAACGTGCCCAGGCGCATGAAATGGAACGCGTCGTCCGTCAGCATGGTGCCGACCTGCACGCCGCGCGACAGATGCGAGCGGAACTTCACCCATTCAAAGAATTGCGACGGATCGTCCCTCAGCATGCCTTCGGCAATCAGGCGCTGAACGTCCAGCCACGTGGTGTTGATGGTCTCCCAAACCTCGGTCGTGATGGAGCCGCGTACCGCCCGGGCGTTCTCACGCGCGCCGCGCAGGCAACTCATGATCGACGACGGGTTGGTCATGTCACGCACCATGAAATCGATCACATCATCGCGCGAGAGCAGGCCATAGCGTTCGTCAAAGACCTGCGTCAGTTCGCAGATGTCGAGCATTGCCCACCAGCCCTGCTCGGCCACTTCCGCGGATTGCGGCAGCAGCGAGGTCTGGTAGTTCACGTCGAGCATGCGGGCGGTGTTCTCGGCGCGTTCGGTGTAGCGCGCCATCCAGAAAAGGTGGTCTGCGGTGCGGCTGAGCATGGCGTTCCCTTCTACGTATTCGATATGCAATTGATCGACTGCCAGTTGCGACAATGCGCGAGCGTTCAGCGCTCCAGCACCCACGTATCCTTCGTCCCGCCTCCCTGCGACGAGTTGACCACCAGCGAGCCCGCCCGCAACGCCACGCGCGTGAGGCCGCCCGGCACCATGCGCACATCCTTGCCGGACAGCACGAACGGCCGCAAATCGATATGGCGCGGCGCGATGCCTGCTTCCACATACGTTGGACAAGTCGACAACGCCAGCGTGGGCTGCGCAATGTATTGTTCCGGGCGAGCCTTCACCACCTCACGGAAGGCGGCAATCTCTTCCTGCGTGGCGGCCGGACCGACCAGCATGCCGTAGCCGCCTGCACCGTGCGTTTCCTTGACCACCAGTTCGCCCATGTGGTCGAGCACGTATTGCAGGTCGTCCGGCCGGCGGCACATGTACGTCGGCACGTTATTGAGGATCGGCTCTTCGCCAAGGTAGAAGCGGATCATGTCCGGCACATACGGATAGATCGACTTGTCATCCGCCACGCCGGTGCCGATGGCATTGCAGATCGTGACGTTGCCCGCGCGATAGACCGACAGCAGCCCTGCCGCACCCAGGGAGGAATCCGGCCGGAACACCAGCGGATCGAGGAAATCGTCGTCCACCCGGCGATAGATGACGTCGATGCGCTGCGGACCCTGTGTCGTGCGCATATAGAGGTGATCGTCCTGCACGAAAAGATCGTGCCCCTCCACCAGCTCAACGCCCATCTGCTGCGCAAGAAACGCATGCTCGAAATACGCCGAGTTGTACATGCCGGGCGTGAGCACCACCACCGTCGGATCGGCAATGTTCTGCGGCGACACGCTGCGCAGCATGTCGAGCAGCATGTCGGGGTAATGCGCGACGGGCGCCACACGATTGCGCGCAAACAATTCCGGAAACAGCCGCATCATCATCTTGCGGTTTTCCAGCATGTACGACACACCGGAAGGCACACGCAGGTTGTCTTCCAGTACGTAGAACTCGCCCTCGCCGGCACGCACGATGTCAATGCCGGCCACGTGCGCGTAGATGTCGCGCGGCACGTCCACGCCGAGCATGTCGGGGCGGTATTGGGCGTTGTTGTAGATCTGATCGGGCGGGATAACGCCGGCACGCAGGATGTTCTGCTCGTGATAGATGTCGTGCAGAAAGCGGTTGAGCGCATCAACGCGTTGCCGCAGGCCGCGTTCGAGCTTGGCCCACTCACTGGCCGGGAAGATGCGCGGAATGATGTCGAACGGGATCGTGCGTTCGGTGCCGCTGTTCGATTCGTCTTTGTCGCCGTACACGGCAAAGGTGATGCCGACGCGGCGGAAGATCAGGTCTGCCTCGGCGCGCTTGTTCTGCAGCGTCGTGGCGGACTGCGCGCCCAGCCATTCGGCGAAACGTCCGTAGTGGCCGCGCACCTCGCCTTGCTGGACGAGGGCTGCCGGGGCCGGTTCGGCGGCGTGAGGGTTGCGGTCCCCGTCATGCCAGTTGAGCATTTCATCGTAGAACCGGACTGCCATGCTTTTCTCCCCTGACGGCGCCGCGCGATGTACGCGGCACGTGGTTTTTATAGCACAGCGGTTTTGACCCCCACAATGGGGCCAACCCGTTATGCCTCCAAGTTTACGGCTGGGCGTCGAAGGCGCCGGTGGCCGTTGCCAGGGATTCCACTTCCTGCGCGGAAGACCAGTACCGCGGCCGCATGGTACGCGCAGTCTGGACGTCCAGCACATCGCCGTCGGTCTCGATAACGACGGCACCGGTCCTGTCCGTGCGCAAACCGCCTATGTCGCGCGCCACGTAGCGCTGCCAGACCTGCGGATGCGGATGTCCGTACCGGTTGCGGTAGCCGACCTGGAAAACTGCCACCTGCGGAGAAACTGCGTCCAAGAACGCGCCGCTGGAGCTTGTCTTGCTGCCGTGATGCGGCACAAGCAAGATGTCTGCCATCAGTCGCCCGGGCGTTTCGGCAGCGATGAGGGCGCTTTCCTGGGCGGCTTCAATATCGCCAGTCAGCAACGCAGCGTGTCGGCCATTGGCGATGCGCACCACGCAACTGCGGGCGTTGCTGGACACGTGCTCGCTTTCAGCAGGCTGGCGCAGCGGGTGCAGCACCTCAAAGACAACGCCATCCCACGTCCATGCTTGCCCAGCCAAACAATCGGTAAAGCGGATGCCGTTTTCATCGGCCACGCTGCGCAAGGCGTGCCGTTGAGGCAAAGACGCCAACATGGTGCGCACTGGCACCGCATCGATCACCGTTTCGGTGCCACCGGCGTGGTCGCTGTCTTCGTGGCTGACGACGAGCGTGTCGAGCAATTCGACGCCGTGGCTGCGCAGGTAAGGAGTGATGACGCGGGCGGCGGCATCCGCCTGATCGCTGTAGCGTGGACCGGTGTCGAACAGGAGGCGATGGTTGGCGGTTTCGACCAATGCAGCGGCACCTTGGCCGATATCGAACGCGATGAGCCGGAATTCGCCGGGCGGTGGAACTGGCACACGCGCCAGCACGAGCGGCAAGAGGAGCAAGGCCCCTTGAGCGCGCCATACCCATGCGCGCATGCCGCCAGGCAACAGCAATAGCGCTACGCCAACCATCGACAGCAGTAAGGCCCACACGGGCGCGACCGGCGCAACCCACACCGACCAGCGCGGCTGTGCCAGCCATTCAAGCCAAATGGCCAGCCAGCGGAAGCTCGCCTCGGCCAACATCAGCACCGGCCGCGCTACCGGATCAGGGAGCGCCGCGCCGATCAGCGCCAGCGGTGTCGTCACGAAACTCACCGCGGGAATCGCCAGCCCATTGGCCACCGCGGAAACCACCGACGTCTGCTGGAACAGCAGCAAGGTCAACGGCAGCAGCCCGAATGTGACTGCAAGCTGAATCCGCGTGCCGCCCACCAATGCGCGCTGGGTGCGTTCCCTCCGGCCGTCTGCTTTGCCATTGCGACGGCCGTCGAGGGCCATCTGCGCGGCGATGAAGATGATCGCCACCGCGCCAAATGACAGCCAGAAACCAGCCGACATGACCGCCCACGGGTCCACCACCGCCACCACGACGGCCGCCCAGCACAGCGACAGGCTGGGCGGCACATTCCGATCGGTCAACCTGGCGATGGCCACGGTGGACAGCATCAGCAGCGTGCGTTGCGCCGGCACGCCCATGCCGGCAAGCAGGCAGTAGCCGAACGCCCCCAACATGGCCGCGATGGCGCCTGCGCGCGGGGTGGGCATGCGCAGCGGCAATGGCGTGTGCTGCCAGCGCGCCAGCCCGAACGACCGGCGCCACAACGCCATCCACAACGCGGCAAACAGCCCGGCGATCATCGTAATGTGCAGCCCTGAAATGCTGACGAGGTGACTGATGCCTGTGCGGCGGAACAGGTCCCAGTCATCGCGGGCGATGCCGCTTTGGTCGCCCACCACGAGCGCCACCATGACGGCCGCGTAGCGTGCATCGGGCAACGTCGCGAGGATGTGGCGCCGCACGCTGGCACGCCAGCGCTCTACCTCAACGCCGAAACCGGTGCCGGCCTCATCCAGCGCGACGTTCTGCGCGCGCTTTCCCGTACGGACGTAGCCGATGGCGCGGATGTTGTCGGCCAGCATTGCGTATTCGCCATCGAAGCCACCGGGGTTGGTCAGGCTATGCGGGCGCTTTACGCGTAGCGTCAGCTGCCAGCGCTGGCCGGGTTTCAGATCGGGGATGCCGGCACGTTGGTCGGGCTTTGCGCCCTCCTCGCTTACGTTGCCCCAGGTTCGCGTGCCATACCAGGACAGGCGCACGCGTGGCGGCACGGCATCACCCGCATTACTGGATTCGATGTGGAAGAGAAAACGCGTGGCGTCGTCGCCATTCTGCGGCAGCTCGGCAACCACCCCGGTTGCAATGATGTCCTTGCCTTCCCACGCAGGGCTGAGGGCCACAGCCATGCGCTGCTGCGCGCGCCAATCGCTCCAGCCAAAACCCGCCGCGATGGCGCTGGCGACCAGCAAGACGAGAAACAGCATTGGCCGACGTCGCGTGACAACTGCCAGCAACAGGCAGAGCAACACCGCGCCCAGCGGCTGCCACACCGGCGCGAGCGTCGCCTGCATCTGCAATGCCATGCAGCCGGCAACAAAGCCGATCAGCCACAGACGCACGCGCGGCCGTCAGGCTTGCAACAGCGCTGCCAGGCGAGGAATGGCTTCGATGCTGTTGCGGCACGCCTGCTCGGCCAACGCCTCAACGGAGATGCCACGCAATTGCGCCATCGCGTCGGCGATGCGCGCGACTTCTGTCGGAACATTGCGCACACGACCCTGCTCGCCGAACTGGTCGTCGGCCAGCCAAGCGGGCGCGAGGTCGGGCGCGTCGGTTTCCAGCACGATCGACTCGATCGGCAATTCCTGCGCCAGCCGACGCACGCGATTGGCGCGCGAGAAGGTAAAGACGCCGCCGAATCCCAGCTTGAAACCGGAATCGACAAAGCGATGCGCCTGTTCCGGGCTGCCGTTGAACGCATGCGCAATTCCGCGTACGCCCGCCTTGGCGGCGGCGCTATGCACCTGGTCCTGCGACTTGCGCACGTGCATCAGCACAGGCAGGTCGAATTCGCGAGCGATGCCCAGTTGCGCACGGAAGACGGCGTTCTGCCGCTCAACATCGTAGTCGGGAATGAAGAAATCGAGGCCGATCTCGCCGACGGCCACAAAGCGCGGGTCGTCCATTGACGCGGCGACCTGGCGGCGCAGTTCGAGCAGGTCGTCGTCGGTGGCCTGCGCGGCGTAGATCGGATGGATGCCCAACGCATAACTGCAACCGGCATGCCGATGCGCCAGCGCCCGCACCGTATCGAAATTCCAGCGCGCGACCGCCGGCACGACGATGTGGTTGACGCCCGCCGCATGCGCCTGCGCAACGACTGCATCACGGTCGGTATCAAAGTCGCTGGCGTCGAGGTGGCAATGAGTGTCGATCCACATGGTCAGTTCTGCGCTAGAAAAGGCGGCAACGTACCGGAAAGCGCGGTGTTCTGGAATCCGCCTTTTCCGATTGTGCCGCCCGGCTCAGCGCTCTTGGTGCAAATGGCCTTCCCGCAGGCGGAAAATGCGGTCGCAGCGGCCCGCCAGTTCGATATCGTGCGTGACGATGACAAAGCTGGTGCCCAGCGTGCGCGTGAGTTCCAGCATCAGATCAAACACTTCACCGGCGGTGTGGTCGTCGAGGTTGCCGGTGGGCTCATCAGCCAGCACGCAAGCCGGGGACCCGACCAGCGCACGCGCAATCGCCACGCGTTGGCGCTCGCCGCCGGACAGCTCGCCCGGGCGGTGCGCCGTGCGCGGGCCCAGGCCCACGCGCTCGAGCATCGCCTGTGCGGTGTGGCGCGCTTGCGCTTCTTCCACGCCACGAATGCGCAGCGGCATCGCGACGTTGTCCAGCGCGGTGAATTCCGGCAACAGATGGTGGAACTGATAGACAAAGCCCAGCGCCCGATTGCGCAGGGTGTTGCGCTCGCGCTCCTTCATTGCGGTGAAAGGCTTGCCGAGCAACGAGACGCGGCCCGACGTCGGCTCATCCAGCCCGCCCAGCACATGCAGCAACGTACTCTTGCCGGAGCCCGACGCGCCGACGATGGCGACCTTCTCGCCCACGCCGATGCGGATGTCCACGCCCTTGAGCACGTCGACATTCAAGCCGCCCTGGTGGAACGACTTGGATAGTCCTTCGGCCTGCACCACCACACCCTGCGGCGCTGCGGCCGGCGCTTCCATGGAAGTCATGACGGCCTCACTCATAGCGCAGCGCCTCCGCCGGATTCACGCGCGAGGCGTGCCAGCTCGGATACAGCGTCGCCACCGACGCAAGGATGAAGGAAATGATGCCAATGGTCGCAATGTCGTTCACGCGGGGGTCCGAGGGCAGTTCGCTGATGAAGTAGATGTCACGCGGCAGGAATTGCACGTGGAAGAGACGCTCGATGAAAGGCACGATCACGTCGATGTTGTACGCGATGAGCGTGCCGAAGCCCACGCCCAGCAATGTGCCGATAAACCCGATCGCCACGCCTTGCACGATAAAGATCTTCATGATCGAGCCCGGCTGCGCGCCCATCGTGCGCAGGATGGCAATGTCGGCCTGTTTGTCCGTCACCGTCATCACCAGCGTGGACACCAGGTTGAATGCCGCCACGGCGATGATCAGCGTGAGGATGATGAACATCATCTTCTTCTCGGTCTTCACGGCGGCAAACCAGTTGCGGTTCTGGCGCGACCAGTCGCGGATGTACAGCTCGCCGGTCAGCGTGCGCGACAGGGCTTCGGCCACCTGCGGGGCACGGTCCATGTCCACCAGCTTCAGGCGCACGCCGGTCGGGCCGTCCAGGCGGAACAGGCGCTCGGCGTCTTCCATATTGACCAGCGCCAGCGAGCTGTCGAACTCGTAGTGGCCCGATTCGAAGATGCCCGTCACCGTGAACTGCTTCAGGCGCGGCAACACGCCCGCCGGGGTGATGGTGCCCTGCGGCGCCACCAGCGTGACCTTGTCCCCCTGGTGCACGCCCAGGCCGTTGGCCAGTTGGCTGCCCAGGGCGATGCCGAATTCGCCAGGTTTCAGGTCGTCGATCGTGCCCACCTTGAAGTCCTTCGCAATATCCGAAACCTTCGGCTCGTCCGCCGGCGACACCCCGCGCAGCAGCACGCCGCGCACCGCCTCGTCGCGCGTGATCATGGCCTGCGCGCCCACGTATGGTGCCGCCCCGATGACTTCCTTGTTCTGCATCGCCTCATTGGCGGTACGCTGCCAGTCCGGCAGACTGTTCGGCGCCATGACCTCGATATGTGCCAGCACCGACAGCATGCGGTCCCGCACTTCCTTCTGGAAGCCGTTCATGACGGAGAGCACGATGATCAGCGCCGCCACCCCCAGCGCAATGCCGAGCATGGAGATGAGCGAGATGAAAGAGATGAAGCTATTGCGGCTGGCGCGCTTGCTTGCGCGCGTATACCGCCAGCCGATCTGCCATTCGTATGGAAGTTTCAAAGGGGATTCCCCGTGGGTGTGATTTGTCCGGCTCACTGGCCGACGAGCCGGAAGTTTACAATCTCGGAGCCATGATTCCTGAACTCACCCTGATTGTCCCGTTTTGCGCGCCCGCTGCCGAGGTGGCGGACGACGCTTACCGTCAATTGACCTTGCCAGGCCTGGAAAGGTTGCTCGCGCGTGCACGCGAGGCGGAACGCGAGCGCCACGACGACGCCTACCTGCCCACGCTGCCGCACGAGCGCTGGCTGGCTGCGCATGCCGGGCTACCCATTTCTCCGCTGCCGTCGGCGCCGTACATGCGACTGGCGGACGGCGGCAGCGCCGACACGCGCACCTGGGCCTGCCTGCAGCCGGTCCACATCCACGCCGCCCGGGACCATCTGGTGATGCTCGACCCGGCCCAGCTCCGCCTGGAAGCCGCAGACGCCGACGCCCTGCGCGCCGCCATCACCCCCCTGGTCGCCGAAATGGGCATCACGCTCGATGCCACGCACGCCGCCCGCTGGTACGTCGCCGATTCACCCTTTGGCGACCTCATTGCCGCCGCGCCGCAACGCGCAACCGGCCACAACATCGACATCTGGATGCACAAGGGCGAGCAGGAGCGCGCCTGGCGCAAGTTCCAGAACGAGATCCAGATGACCTGGTACGACCACCCCGTGAACCAAGCGCGCGAGGCGCGTGGCCTGCTGCCGGTCAATTCGGTCTGGCTATTCGGCCAGGGCGCGCTGGTCGACGCCCGCCCCATTGCCGAGCGCATGATCGGGGCCGATCCGTTCTTCGCCGGCCTGTGTCACGCCGGCAACGCCACTGAACTGTGCGCGGAAACGCTGGCCGCCGTGCCGTTCGACGACACGAGCGCCGCCGCGCTGCTGGACAACGCCGGCAAGCCGTATCTCTCCGCCGACTGGTACGACTGGATCGAAACCCTGCGCGCGTACGACCGCGACTGGTTTGCCCCCGCCGCCGATGCGCTGGCTGACGGCCGCATCAATGCCGTCTCGCTCGTGCTGACCGGCGACTCGCACTACGCCCACTACCGCGTCACCCGCCGCGAACTCGCCAATGGCCCGTTCGGCTGGCTGCGCCGCTTCAGTCGTCCACGCACCTTGCGTGATGCGCTCTCCCCGCTTTCCATGGCCGCTTGAGGCTAATCCTGCATGACCCGCATCGCTGTCCGTTCGCATTCGGCCGACGCCGCCACCACGCTGGCCGGCCACGGCATTCACCCTGTGCTCGCACGCATCCTCGCCGCCCGGGGCGTCGCCCGGCCCGACGAACTGTCGACCGAGCTGACCGACCTGCTGCCGCCCGCGCAACTCAAGGGCATTGACGACGCAGCGCGCTACCTCGCCGATGCCATCGCCGCCCGCAAGCGCCTTCTGATCATTGCCGACTACGACTGCGACGGCGCCACCGCCTGCGCCGTCGGCGTGCGCGGCTTGCGCATGCTCGGCGCGCAGGTCAGCTACATCGTCCCGAACCGCTTTGAGTATGGCTACGGCCTGTCGCCCGAAATCGTGGCACTGGCCGCGCGCGAGAAGCCGGACGTGCTGGTCACCGTCGACAACGGCATCGCCGATGTGGCGGGCGTGGCTGCGGCCAATGCGCTGGGCATCGATGTTGTCGTGACAGACCACCACATGCCCGGGGCGCAGTTGCCCGAGGCGCGCGTGATCGTCAACCCGAACCAGCCGGGCTGCGGCTTCCCGAGCAAGAATCTGGCGGGCGTGGGCGTGATGTTCTACGTGCTGCTGGCGCTGCGGGCGGAGTTGCGCAAGCGGGGCGTGTTCACGCCGCAAGATCAGCCGCGCCTTGATGCGCTGCTCGATCTGGTAGCACTCGGCACCGTGGCCGACGTGGTCAAGCTCGACGCCAACAACCGGCTGCTGGTCGCGCAAGGCCTCAAGCGCATGCGCGCCGGGCGGATGTGCCCGGGCATCGCCGCGCTGTTCCGCGTGGCCGGCCGCGAGGCGCGTCGCGCGTCGACGTTCGATCTCGGCTTCGGCCTCGGCCCCCGTCTGAACGCCGCCGGGCGCTTAGCCGACATGTCACTGGGCATCGAATGCCTGCTCACCGATGACTACGACCGCGCCATGGCCATCGCCGCGGAACTCGACGGTATGAACCGCGAGCGCCGCGAGATCGAAGCCGGCATGCAGCAGGAAGCGCTCGCCATCCTCGACAGCATGAATGCCCTGGACGGCGCGGGCCGCCACACCATCGCGGTCTACAACGAGACGTGGCACCAGGGCGTGATCGGCATCGTCGCCTCTCGCATCAAGGACAAATTCCACCGCCCCGTCTTCACCTTCGCGCCCGGCGACGATGGGGTCATCAAGGGCTCGGGCCGTTCGATTCCCGGCTTCCACCTGCGCGATGCGCTGGACGCCGTGCACAAGCGCAGCCCGGGCCTGATCGTGAAGTTCGGCGGCCATGCCATGGCGGCTGGGCTCACGCTGCGTGAAGACGGGTTCGATGCATTCGTCTCGACCTTCGAGGCCGTCGGCCGCGAATGGCTGACCGAGGCGCTGCTCTCACGCGTGCTCGAAACCGATGGCGAGGCGGACCCCGAATGCTTCACGCCGCAGTTCGTCGAGCTGCTCGAAACCCAGGTCTGGGGTCAGGGCTTTCCGGCGCCAAGCTTCTGCGGCGAATTCGATGTGCTGTCGCAGGCCGTGCTGAAGGAGAAGCACCTGAAACTCAAGCTTGGCCGCGGCAAGCAGCATTTCGACGCCATCTGGTTCAACCACGCGGAGCCGCTGGGCGCCTCGGCGTATGTGGCCTACCGGCTCGACAACAACACCTTCAACGGCATTACGCGCGTGCAGATGGTGATCGAGCATGCGCAATAGCAGATTGGTCAAACCTTGCGCGAACGCATAAACACATGCCAAAACTGTCTGACGGCACACAGATGACGCAGCAGTCGGGCACGGCCGGTGCGTTACAATGCGGGACTGCCGGCATGGGAACGCACAAGCATCCATGACCGCGCGCCCCACGAATTCCTAGCATCAACTTCCAAGCGAAATGACTCACGTCGTTACCGAAAGCTGTGTCCGCTGCAAGTACACCGACTGCGTGGACGTCTGCCCCGTCGACTGCTTCCGCGAAGGCCCGAACTTCCTGACGATTGATCCGGACGAGTGCATCGACTGCGCCGTCTGCGTGGCCGAATGCCCGGTCAACGCCATCTATGCCGAAGAAGACGTGCCCGCTGATCAGCAGAAGTGGATCGCCATCAATGTCGAGCTTGCACAAGCCGGCTGGCCGTCCATCACCAAGACCAAGCAACCCTTGCCCGACGCCGACGACTGGAAGGACGTGAAGGACAAGGAGCAGTACCTCGACCGCGGCTGAACTAGTTGAGTGAACTTGTCGGACACATTTTTGTAGTGCATCGCAAAAAAAAGGTGTTGACGGGCAGATCGAAAACTAGCTAGAATTCATTTCTTCGCTGTTGCAGCGATTCCCCGATAGCTCAGTCGGTAGAGCGCCGGACTGTTAATCCGTAGGTCCCTGGTTCGAGCCCAGGTCGGGGAGCCAAAATAACAAAACGCCTCGCTTCGTGCGGGGCGTTTTCATTTGTGGCGGCGGTCTCGTGTATTGTTTTGCACCCGCCCCAAGCCCGAGTGGTGAAATTGGTAGACACCGCGGACTTAAAATCCGCTGCGCCCTAATCGGCGCGTGCCGGTTCGATCCCGGCCTCGGGCACCAATCCTTTCTTCTCTTCCCCCCACTCCTTTCCGCTCCTGCGCCTTACGACGCGCAGCACGCGTGCGCCTTCGGTGCATCTTCGTATTCATCGTGACGGCGCACCCACGACAAAGGACCCGCCTCGTTGCGGCCGAGCGGCGCGCGATCGAGCAGCAGCAGCGTACCGACCATGTCTTCCAAGCCGCGCGCATACGTCGAGTACGTGTGGAAGACAGCGCCCGTCTCGTCCCTGTAAAACGCGCTCAATCCGGGCAGTTCGTCATGGGCTTCTTCACGGGGCGTTGCGGTGTAGTTGTAGTCGACCGAGCCGCTTGCGAGTTCGTCTTGCGAGAAGCTCACGCGATAGTCATGGTTGAACGTCGTGTCGAACGACGATACCCACGGGAATCGCCAGCCCATGCGCTTTTTGTAAGCCGCGATTTTGTCCATCGGCGCGCGAGACACGGCGACGAGCGTCACGTCATGGTGGTTCAGATGCGTGAGCATTCCGCCAACATGATCGGAGAAGAAGGAGCACCCTGGGCAGCCTGCATCCCAGTCGGGGCCGAACATGAAGTGGTAGACCACCAACTGGCTGCGGCCGTCGAACAGTTCGGCCAGCGTCTTCTTGCCTTCCGATGATTCAAATACGTATTCCGTATCGACCTTGACCCAAGGCAGTGCCTGGCGTTCGGCGTTGACGGCGTCGCGCAGGTGGATGACATCCTTCTCGCGGGCCAGTAGCGCACGGCGTCTGATGAGCCATTCGTCTCTTGAAACTACCGGATGCGTTTGCATGGCTGCCCCTCTGTCTAAGACTCAGGACTTCATACTAGGCGGCCTCACGCGAATGAAAAGCCGCGGCGCGCAAGTCGCCAACCGGATGCGACTTGCGCGCCATGGAAGAGAATCAGCCGCCTCTACACATGCCACTTCAGGTGCCGGATCAGCCCACCAGCCAGCGCACGCCCACGTTGATGAGCGCGCCGCCGCCCACCAGCCCCACCCACAGCACAGCGGCGCACAGCAGCGGACGCACACCGGATTTCAGCAGCATCGGCACATGCGTTTGCGTGCCGATGGCAAACATCGCGCAGGCCAGCATGGCGGTGTCGATGGCGTCGATGGGGGCGTGCCAGGCGGCGGGGATCGCACCGGCGGAATTGAGCAGCGTCACGATCAGCAACCCCACCGCAAACCAGGGCATCGCTTTCCAGGCGTGGCCGGCGGCTTTGCGAAGCGCATTCTCAGGAGACGTCGAAGCGGTACCCCGAGCTTCACTGGGCGTTGTGCAAGCCAGCACCACAAGCAACGGGGCCAGCGCCAGCACACGCACCATCTTGCTGACGACCGCCGCGTTGGTGGCGTCGTCGCCCAGCGGACGCGCCGCGGCAATCACCTGCGCAACCTCGTGCATCGTCGAACCGATGTAGACGCCAAAGTGCTCCGGCGTGATGGCCACACCGGCATGCGTAACAAGCGCGTACAGCCACGGATACAGAAAGATGCCAATCGTGCCGAACAGCACCACGCTGGCGATCGCCACGGCCGTTTCGCGTGGTGAGGCCTTCACGGCTGGCGCAACGGCCAGCACGGCCGCTGCCCCACATACTGCACTGCCGGCCGCCACCAGCACGGCTTGTGAGCGCGTGAGGCGAAACCAACGTGTGCCGATCCACGTACCGGCCAGCATCGTCGCTGCCAATACGACCAGCGGAATCACCACGCCCGAAGTACCGAGATCTTGGATCTGCGCCAGCGTCAGTCGGGCGCCGTAGAGAATCACGCCAGCGCGCAGCAGTGTATGGCGCGCAAACTGGATTGCCCCTGGCGTCAGCCAACGCTGGTGCCCAGGCACATGACCGACAGCCATGCCGAGCAGGATGGCGAGCGTCAGCGCACTCAAGCCCAGGTGCCCAGCCCACGGCATTGCCCCGAGCGCCACCGCAATCCCCGCACACCCGAACAACACCGCCACGCTGGCGAGCGTTCGCCCATCCAATCCCGCTGCCACACCCTGGGGGGCCAACTGTTTCTGTGCAATCGTCATCACGTTCGCCTTGCTTATTCGCTATGCGCATAACGATATGCGGATCGTGATAACATGTAAAACAGGTAATTTTCGTAATTTCAACCACTTTTATGGATAACAAAGCGCCTCGGGTCACACTGCGACAGTGGGCCGTCTTCGCCGCCATCGCCCAAAGTGAGACGACCACCGCTGCCGGTGAAACCCTTGGCCTGTCGCAATCGGCCGTAAGCGCGGCGCTGGCGGAACTGGAATCCACGCTCGGACATCCGCTGTTTGACCGGCATGCGCGCCGTCTGCATCTGAATGCGCTGGGCCGGCAGCTTCTGCCGCAAGCGCAGGCGCTGCTTGATCACGCCGATGCGCTGGAACACGCAACCGCCCAGCCAAACGTGCGCCTGAAGCTCGCGGCCAGCAGCACGATCGGCAACTACGTGCTGCCCGCCCTGCTCGCGGGCTTCCGGCACGAGATCGCACCTGACAGCCAGCTCGACGTGCTGATCGGCAACACGCAAGACGTGGTCGATGCCGTGCAGCGTTTCGAAGTCGACATCGGCCTGATTGAAGGCACCTGTCGCGGCGAGGCGCTGGAAATCGAAACATGGATCGATGATGAGATGGTGATCGTGGCCGCGCCCGGGCACCCACTCACGCAAGGAACAGGGCCCGTCTCCCACGCAGCGCTGCGCGAAGCGGGCTGGCTGATGCGCGAACCCGGCTCCGGCACGCGCGAACTGATCGATAGCCGCATTGCTTCGGTGGTCGGGCCGCTGCATGTGGCGCTTGAACTCGGCCACTCCGAAGCCATTCAGCGCACGGTGGCGGCAGGCTACGGCATCAGTTGCCTGTCGCGCCACGTGGTGGCCGATGCGTTGCGCGATGGCCGCCTTGTCGAGGTCGCCAGCGGCCTGCCGCGCATCGCCCGACCGCTGCTGATCGTGCGCCATCGCGACAAGCATCCGACGCACGGGCTCACGCAATTCATCGACGTGCTACGCGGTCACACAACCGATTCGAAAAAAATTCGCGCAAAGGACTAGCGTGATCCAAAAAAGGTTGATATAGTCTCGTTTCTTCGCGGGGCGTTAGCTCAGTTGGTAGAGCAGCGGACTCTTAATCCGTAGGTCGAGTGTTCGAGTCACTCACGCCCCACCAGAATATGGAAGGCCCGACAGGCAACTGTCGGGCCTTTTTCATTTGCGCGATTTGCGACGCGCTTTCGCTTCAGTGCGCGGAAAACAAAACGGCCGACGCTCGTGGCGCCGGCCAATCGTTCCGCGGAGTCCTCTCCCCCGCTGCCCGTGGCAGACATCTTCGCGGTGTATCCGGAACGCGCCAACCTGTCGGCCAAGGTGAGCGCATTCATCGACTTCCTCACGGAGTGGTTCGGCAAAGAAGCGCCGTTGGCCGGCGAGCGCCACTAACGCGGCGTCGCATTTCAGGCCGTGGTTTCGATGCGCAGTTGCATGCGCATCTGCAGCGTCTCGCCGGGCGCCAAAGCGCGCAGGCCCGTGCCTTCCCATCCCTGGGCCGCCAGGTTGATCGCGTCGGCCACGTGCGAAACAGGCTCCAGACAGAAATACGGTTGCGCGTGGGGTGCGTGCAGGATGAAGTGATCGAGCGGGTCGTCGGCGGTGAGCGTGAGCACACCGCCTGCACACGACACCACGGCACGCTGCTGCCATTCGCTGTAGTAGACGCTGAGCGCTGCGTCCGGCAATGCGCGGGCGTGGCGGAAATCTTCCTGCGGCGTGATCGGCTCGCGGCGGACGGCAACTTCACCCACGTCGGTCGGCCACATCGTCGCAGCGTCGAACTGCACACGTGTATCGGGCGTGCGGGCGAAGTACGGATGAAAGCCGCCACCTGCCGGCATGCTGCTGTCGCCGTCATTGCGCAGCGTCATGACGGCATCCAGGCCGGACTCGCTCAGCAACAGCGTTTGCGTGGCGGTGAAAGGCCACGGCCAGTTGTCTGCCTCGGGCACATAGCGCAAACCAAGTTCGATCGACGAGGCGGTAACCTGCTTCACCGTCCAGGCACGTGCATGCGCCAATCCATGCATGGCATGCGCCTGGCCTGGGTGCGGTGCGAGACGAATCTCGCGCCCGTCCCATTGGAAGCGCCCATCGCGGATGCGGTTGGAGAACGGCAGCAGCGGATAGCATCCGGCCTTGGGCCATGCCAGCCCCTCGAAGCCGTCACGCAGGCAATCGGTCGACATCGGCGCCAGCCAGTCGACACGATGGCCGCCCTCGCCGGCCGAAGCCAGCGAGGCGATGCGGCCCCCTGCCGCCGGCGCGACATCCATCGTCAATGCGCCGGCCTGCAGCGTATGCACCGGCCCCGGTGCGAGCCAAGTTTTGGTGTTGCTGTCCATCAGAACGAATGCCGAATGCCGACCATGCCCACAAACTGGCTGCGCCCGTTCGACGGCGTACCGTTCTGCGAGTCGCCCACCGACGCCACCGCATCCACGATTGACGTGCTCGCCCCAGAAGCGCGCAGCGTCTGGCCGTTGGCGCGCTGATACGCCTGAATCGCATAGAACGCGGTGCGCTTGGACAGCGAATACAACTGCTCCATCGAGAACTGGTTGTACTTGGCCGGCGAGCTGATGCCGTTGCGTGCCTTCTCAGCCGTGTAGCTGTAGCCAAAAGCGAGCCGCAATGCGGGCGTCAGATCGTAGGTGGCAATCGCGCCCACCGTATTGAACGTGGCCGACTGCGTGAACAGCGAGAGCGCACCCGGCTTGTACTGAACATTCGAGTAGTTCAGGCCCACCATCAGCTTGCCGAACGTATACCGCGCGGCCGTAGCGATGAGCTGGGCGGAATCTGCCGTGGCGTAGCCGGAGTTGACCGGCGAGTTGTTGGCGAACGTCCCGACGTTGCTGAAGTTGCCTGCCGTCGTGCCGCTTGATACGTTTTTCAGGCGCGTGTAGCCCACGCCCCACGAGAAAGCCTGGTAGTCGTAGCGCAGCGCGGTACTCACGCTGCTGCCGTTCGAAACGCTGCCCGCTTGTTCACCAAAGCCGTATTGCACACCCGCTTGCAGACCGCCCCACACCGGCGTGGTGTAGGTGATGGAGTTGTTGAAGCGCAGCGTGGTGTCCAACGCATCGACGTCGCCGGGGTGTGCGCCAGTGGCACCCGTCAGCACGTTGGTCGGGCCCAGCGATGCGACGTATTGGAAGTACGGCGTGTACGCACGGCCCAGCGTGACCTGGCCGTAGTTCGTGTTGCTCAGGCCAACGTAGGCCTGACGGTTGAAGATGAAGCCGGCCTGCGCTTGCTGACCCGTGTCGGCATTGAAGCCGCTCTCCAGCCGAAACAGTGCGGTGTTGCCGCCGCCCAGGTCTTCCGTGCCATACAGGCCGAACTTGCTGGCCAGCAAGGCGCCCGAATTGATGTAGGCGTTGGAGTGGCCGCCCTGGTTGCTCGAATAGGCAAAGGCATTGTCGACCACGCCATACAGCGTGACCGACGTTTGCGCTGCGGCATGCATCGAAGCGCCCGCGCAAAGCAGCGCAACCGACGCATAGACCGGCGTGAGGGAACGGGATCGTTTGGCTCGTGTGGTTTTCATCGTTGTTATCTCGGAAATCTCCTGCACCAAGGGAACACCGTGCATCCCGGGGTCTCTCCGGACCCCGCACGTGATGCGCAGCGAGGATGCGGCACTAGGCCAGCAATTGCAACTTCAGGCGGCGCCAGCCGCCCGCAACATCGGTTGCCAGCACGCGGGCACGCGGCGTCTGCACTTGCCGTGCATCACCCGCGGGCAGGTGAATCTCGACCGTGTCGGCGTGCGTCGGCATCTTGCCTTCGCGCGAGACGTGCAGCGTGATGGCCTCGGCGTCAGACACCGCACGCACACTCCAGCGGCCCTGCTCGCCATTGCGCCACGCTTCGGTTTCGCCGTCGTCTTCAATGCAGCCTCCAACCGCCTCGCCAACACCTTGCATGGGCACGACAAGGAAGCCGCGTTGATCGGCGCGCTGATCGAAATGCTGCTCCGCCACGTTCAGCGCGATCACGCCGCCTTCGCGAATCAGCATGACGGGTTGGTCCCACGGCGAAGGCAGCGTGATGGTCTGTCCGCCCTCGAACGCCCCGCCGCTCCAGTACGACACCCAGCGCGCGCCGGCCGGCAGATAGACAGTGCGCTCGGTCTGCCCTTCCTCCACGGTCGGCGCCACCAGCAGCGACGCGCCGAGCATCATGTCATCGCACTCGGCGTAGCAGCGGCGGTCGTTCGGGAACTCGGCAAACGTAGGCCGCAGCACAGGCTCATAGGCCTGCGTGGATTGCCACAGCAGTTCGTACAGATACGGAATCAGCCGATAGCGCAGCTTGATCAGCGAGGCAATTTGCGAGGTGACCTGCGGATACATCCAGGGCTCGTTGACGGTCTTGTCGTCGTTCCAAGAGTGGATGGAAAAGCGCGGCATGAACACGCCAAACGCCACCCAGCGCACCAGCAGCTCCTGCGACGGCGCCGGGCCGGCAAACCCGCCGATGTCGTGACCGATGTTCGAGACACCCGACAGCGCAAGCCCCAAACCCATCTTCAGGTTGTAGCGCAGCGTTTCCCACGAGGTGTAGTTGTCGCCGGACCACGTCTGCACATAGCGCTGCATACCGACACCACCTGAGCGCGACACAAGAAACGGCCGACGCTGCGGCGCAAACTCAAGTTGCGCCTCGCGCGAGGCGCGCATCATCAGCATCGTGTGCAGCACCTTGGCTTCGCGGATGGGCGCCTTCTTGCCGAACCCGTGGGCGAAAGCGTCGGGCGTCCAGACTTCGAACTCGTTGTTGTCGTTCCAGGTCGACGCCATACCGTACTCGAGCAGCGCGCTCTTGACGTTGGCCTTCCACCAATCGAGCGTTTTCGGGTTGGTGAAATCGAGATACGCGCCGACCTCATCCCAGAATTGCACCCACGCCGGCTCACCCTTTGCATCGCAAATCAGCAGGCCGGCCTCTTTGGCTTCTTCAAACTTCGGGTGGTCGCGCAGCAGGCACGGCTTGATGTTCGGACACAGGCGGATGCCGGCGTCCAGATAGCTCTGGACGAAGCCGCGTGCATCCGGAAACTTATCGGTGTTCCAGTTGAAGACGTAGCGCTTCGGGCCGATCGACGTATAGCCCGACGAAAGGTGGAACGAGTCGCACAGGATGTCGTGCTCTCGACATCCCTTGATGAACTCGGCCATTTGTTCCTGCGCATCGGGCGCATCGGTGTACGTCATGGTCGAGCCGGAGTACCCAAGGCCCCACTTCGGCATCCACGCGGGGCGACCGGTCATCCACGTAAAGCGGCGCGTGGCATCGAGCGGCGTGTCGGGCGAGGCGATGAAGTAATAATCGAGATCCCCATGCGGCGCCACAAAGTAGCGATAGAGGCCGTGATAGTTGTCCAGCTCGCGGCCCATGTCGAAGCTGCAGTCGGACAGCGTGTCGTAGAACAACCCAAAGCCAGTGCTGTTTTCCGGTTGCCACGTCACGTAGAACGGGATGTGCTTGTACAGCGGATCGGTCGTGCGCGCGCTGTAGCCCATCGCATCGATGTTGCGCATCTCGTAGCGCTGGTGGGCACGGTTCATGTCACCGGCGCGCTCGCCCAGGCCAAAGTACATTTCGCCGGGTTCGCGGCGCACGTAGTGGTAGACCTGCTCGTCCCAGTAGCAAAAGTTGTAGGCCTGCGTGGGGCGATCATTCAGCACCGTTTGCCATTCGCCGGCCCTGCGGATCTGCCATGTGCAAAACCCGCCGGCGAGCGCAACGCTCAGGCGGATCTTGCTGGTTTCCACGCGCAGCGTGTCGGCATCGCTCAGCAATTGGAATGCCGGAAGCGAGAAGCCGGCGAGGTCTCGGCGGTCGCGCCCTTCGAGCGGCGTGTCATCACCGCCGGGTGCAATCGACCACGTAGCCGGGCCACGCAAATCGCCCTGCGGCAGCACCAGCACGCGAATGATGTCTTCTTCCAGCACGAAGAGTTCAATCGCAGCGTTGGTGCTGCTGGCCAGGCGCAGCCGGTTGCCTTCGTGCGCCTGGAGTTCGAATCGAGGGGGATGCAACATGGACATCGGTTTCAACTCAGTGTGAAGCAGAAAGACTCATCTGACGCGCGGCGCGCTCTTCCTGCGATTGCCCGCGAATCAACACGATCAGCAGCACCGCGCCGATCAGATCAAATGCGCCCAGCATGCCGAACAGCGGGCCATAGCCCACCTTGTCGGCCAGCGCGCCCACCAGCAGCGAGAAACCCAAGCCACCGATCCACGCTGCCATGCCGGCAAAGCCGCTCGCGGTGCCCACCTCTTCCGGGTCGAACACGTCCGCAGACAGCGTGTTGACCAGGCCAGAGATCATCTGGTGCGCGAAGCCGCCCACGCAGAACAGCGCAATCGCCGTATAGGGAGACGCCACGAGCCCGACGCACGCCGGGCCAATCATCATGAACGCACCCAGCACGACCCCGCACACACGCGACCACACCAGCGGAATGCGGAAACGCTTGATCAGGAACGGCGACAGATAACCGCCCGCCAGGCCGCCCAGGTCAGCCGCCAGGAACGGCAGCCACGCGAACATGGCGATCTCCTTCAGATCGAGGTGGCGCTCGTTGACGAAATAGAGCGGAATCCAGAAGCTGAAGGTTTGCCAGGCCGGCTCGGCAAAGAAGCGCGCCAGCGCAATCGCCCAGAAGCGGCGCGACGTCACAACATCCTTGACGGGGCGCTTGCCGCGCTCGGCACTCACGGGACGGAGCTGCCCGCTGATGATCTTTTCGCGTTCAGCATCCGACAGTGCAGCATGGTCCTTCGGCGAACGATAGAACGCGAACCACAACGCGGCCCACAAGAAGCCGAGGGCGCCAGTCACGACAAATGCCGACTGCCAGCCGTAACGCAGGTGCAGGAAGATCACCAGCGGCGGCGCCAACATCGCACCGAGCGACGTACCCGAATTGAACCAGCCGACGGCAACGGATTTTTCCTTGTCGGGAAACCATTCCGCCACGGCCTTCATGCCCGACGGAATGGCAGCGGCTTCGGTCAGCCCCATCAGGGCGCGAAAACCCGCCAGTGACAGCCACCCGCTTGCGCCCGCATGCAGCACGCCAGCAAACGACCACAACACACCAAACAGCGCAAAGCCGATACGCAAGCCAACCAAGTCAACGATAAAGCCGCAGACCGGCTGCATGACGGTGTAGCCGACCTGGAAGGCGGCCACCACGTAGGAATACTGCTGGGTGCTCATTCCCAGTTCATCTTTGAGCGTGGGCGCAAGCACACCCAGCGAGTTACGCGCCAGATAGTTGACGATCGTGCCCAGGCACACCAGCACGATGATCCACCAGCGCAAGCCCTTGATGGTCTTCACGGTGTTGTCTCCGATGTCTTCTTATTGGTTATTGATCTACGAGGCGGCGTAATACCGCTTGCGCCGCCTCGGGTTCGCCGTAGCGGTCAGCGCACCATGCAGGGGCGCTTGTTGTCGAACTGCCAGTTGGGAATCAGCTGGCGCATGGCGATCGCATCGTCGCGTGCGCCCAGGCCGTGCTGCTTGTACAGCGCGTGGGCCTTCTCCAGTTGGTCCATGTCGAGCGTGACCCCCAGGCCCGGCGCCGCCGGTACGGCAATCTCGCCGCCCACGATCTGGAACGGCGCGCGGGTCAGGCGCTGGCCGTCCTGCCAGATCCAGTGCGTATCGATGGCGGTGATGTTGCCCGGCGCGGCTGCGGCCACGTGCGTGAACATCGCCAGCGAAATGTCGAAGTGGTTGTTGGAGTGCGAGCCCCAGGTCAGGCCCCAGTCGTCGCACATCTGCGCCACGCGCACCGAACCCTGCATCGTCCAGAAATGCGGATCGGCCAGCGGAATGTCGACCGAGTGCAACTGAATGGCATGCCCCATCTGGCGCCAGTCGGTGGCGATCATGTTGGTGGCCGTCGGCAAGCCGGTGGCACGGCGGAACTCGGCCATCACCTCGCGGCCCGAGTAACCGCCTTCCGCGCCGCATGGGTCTTCGGCGTAGGCGAGCACGTCGTGCTTGTCGCGGCACAGGCGAATAGCCTCTGCCAGCGACCACGCGCCGTTCGGGTCCAGCGTGACACGCGCCTCAGGAAACGCTTCGGCCAGTGCCGTCGTGACGACCATTTCGTCATCGCCGCTCAGCACGCCACCCTTGAGCTTGAAATCCTTGAAGCCGTAGCGCGCATGGGCCGCCTTGGCCAGGCGCACCACCGCTTCCGGCGTGAGCGCCTCTTCGTGGCGCACGCGGGTCCAGTCGTCAGTGGCGTCGCTGCCGTCTGCGTAGTCCAGGTCGGTACGTTTGCGATCGCCCACGAAGAACAGGTAACCGAGCACCGGCACCTTGGCGCGCTGTTGCCCCTGCCCCAGCAGCGCCGCCACGGGCACGCCCAGGTGCTGGCCGAGTAAGTCGAGCAGCGCGCTTTCCAGCGCCGTCACCGCATGAACGGTGGTCCGCAGATCGAAGGTCTGCAACCCGCGGCCGCTGACGTCGCGATCGGCAAATTGACGGCGCACGCTGTTGAGCACGTTGTTGTATGCGCCGATCGGTTGTCCGACAACCAGCGGCGTCGCGTCCTCGATGGTCTTGCGGATGGTCTCGCCACCCGGCACCTCGCCGACACCGAGATGACCCTCGGAGTCTTCCAGGATGACGATATTGCGGGTAAAGAACGGGCCGTGTGCGCCGCTCAGGTTCAGCAACATGCTGTCTCGGCCGGCCACGGGAATGACCTGGAGGCGCGTGACGCGCGGCGTGTGCAGTGGGGGTTCGGAAGCTTGGTGATTCATGGTCATCACGTATGTCATCAGTCGTCGTACAACATGGAACGGGACTATAATTGACACATTCCTGCTGAACTACCCCTGGTAAACCCGCCCCTTTCCGGAGATTGCATGCCCACCCCCAATCCGCCCGCAACGCTTGTGCGCCGCACCCAAAGCTTGGCGGACGTCGTGGTGGACCACATCAAGGGGCGTATCGCGAGCGAATCCCTGCGCGTTGGCGACAAGCTGCCGACGGAATCCGCTTTGATGGAAGCACTGGGCGTAAGCCGCACCGTGATACGCGAAGCCATTTCGCGCCTGCAGGCCAAGGGGCTGATCGAAACACGTCACGGCATCGGCAGCTTCGTGCTGCCACCGCGCACAGACAACAGCATCCCGCTGGGCGACGCATCCACAATGCACGACATCCTGAGCATGCTGGAACTGCGCGTCGCCATTGAGACGGAGTGCGCGGGCCTGGCCGCCCAGCGCATCTCTCCCGCCGAGATCGACGCCCTGCGCATGGCGCTCGAAGCCATCGAGCAGGACCAGGCAGACGGCAACGACAGCGCCACCTCCGACCTGCAATTTCATCTGAGCATCGCGCGCGCCACGGGCAATGAACACTTTGTTGGCGCCCTCGCCCAGCTCGGCAAAACGCTCATCCCTCGCACGCGGATGGGACTGGAGCAGGTGGGTTACCTGAACGCTCCGGAACTGCGCGCCACCGTCAACCGCGAGCACCACAGCGTCTTTGAAGCCATTGCCCGCAAAGACTCTGAAGCCGCGCGCGCTGCCATGCGCATGCACCTGTCAAACAGCCGCGAACGCCTGCGCCGCGCGCACGAAGCGGCCGGCACGCAAGCAGCGGCAACGGCGGGCTGAGTTGGCCCGAAGACCGTACAGTTGTACGACGTCTTATTACCCAGCACCAACCATCTCCCGCCCCAACGTATTGGCGCCGTTGATAAAGATTTGCATTCCCTCGCTCTCAGCCACGTAACCTGAGCTTGCACCGACCCCTCGTGGGTGCGCTCCGGTCGCGGAAGAGAGAGCCGCGGCCTTCTTGGCCCTGATGCTGCTGTCCCGAGTATCAGGGCGTTTCTTTTTGGCAGCCGTCACTCGGATCCGCCTGCTCGAGCAATAAAAAAGCCCCGACTCGCGGGGCTTTTATGTTTTGGAGCGCTGCACTCAGCGATCGCGAGCCATCAGATGATAGCCGGCCAGCAGGATGACAGCGCCGGCCGCCGAACCGACAAACCCCGCCGACTGGCCAGGCTCATACCAGCGCATCAACTGCCCGAGAAAGGCGGCCGCCAGCGCGCCGGCAATGCCAACCATGATCGTGAGGAGGAAGCCGCTCACACCCCGCCCTGGCGTGATCCACCGGGCCACAAGCCCGACCAGAAAGCCGATGAGGATGGTGATGCAGAGCAGTTGCATGGCAGTGGCTCTGTGGGTTGAGGCTGTCAGTGCGTTGCAGCCACATCCATCACGCGCTCCAGGCAGAAGCCCTGCCCGTAGATGGCGCGCAGGCGCAGGCCGTTCTCCGTGCCAAGCCGCAACTTCTTGCGCAGGCGTGAGACATGCGTATCGAGCGTGCGTGAATACGGGCTCAGCTCGCGGCCCCAGAGCGCGAGTTCGATGTCGGCGCGCGAGAGAACACGCCCCGCATTCGCGAACAGCAACAGCGCCAACTCAAATTCACGCGCATGCACTGACACCGAAGCATCATGCAGGCGGATGGAACGGTTCTGTCGATCGAGCGTGTACGGCCCCAGGCGAATCTCCGACGCTCTCACAGCCCGGCTCACGGCAAAGCGGCGGATCAACGCATCGAGCCGCGCCAGCAACTCAGGCGGACGGATATCACCTTGGAAGCACAGGTCTGCACCGTGGTTGAGCGCCTCTGCGGTTTCGGTATCGGCCTGGCCGTCGGCAAGGTAGACGATCGCCATACCAGGGCCGACGCGCTCGCGCACGGTACGCACCAGCGACAGCCCGGGCATGTCGTGCGCATGGGCGCCGACCATCAACAGGTTGATGCCGTGCACATCAATGGCTTCAAAAACTTGGCGGGAGAGAAACAGCGGCACACATTCGAAGCGCGTGGGCTGCAGAGCGGAGTGGATCGCCTGCTGGCGGGCGAGGTGCGTGTCGATCAGACCGATTTTCATGGCTCGGTTTCGAGGTTGACTGCGTGCGGCGCGGTCAAGCGGTGGTGCGACGATGGTGCTGTGCATTGCCGTCGTCGCGACCACCGCCGCGCCACATGGATACATGCCGACCAGCCAGCCAGAAGCGTTCGACCTGCGGCGGGTTCCCGTCGCCGCGCAGGGCTTGATGCAGTTGGGCGCGAACGCGTTCGTAATCGCATTCGCTCAAAACATCGGTTGCAGTCTGGCTCAACATTCGTGGCGCCTCGGGCGTGTCTGTGCTCGGTTTTCCAAGGTGCCGTCGTCTCTCGACCGGCGTGTCACCGGCGCATGCTGTGCGGGTCGGCCAATGAACTGTAGGGCCGCCGCAATGCCAAAATGCAAATGATTGAAAAGGAAATGTGGCAAAGGCCACACGAGACCGCGATGGCCTCAGGCGTCGTGGCGATGTGTGCCGCGCGGCAGCCACAACGTGAAGGTGGAACCCAGCCCCGGCGCGCTCTGCACGGCAATGCGGCCGCCGTGCCGGTCAACCACCGTCTTCACGAACACGAGGCCCAGCCCACTGCCGGACGGCGCATTGGCCGCGCCCTCATGCAAGCGATGGAACGGCTGGAACAACCGCGGCTGATCGGCAAGGGCAATGCCGGCACCCTGATCGGCCACGGCCACCGAGAACATCGCCTCGTCCTGCTCCACCGACACCGTCACCACAGAACCGGCCGTGCTGAACTTGATGGCGTTGTTAAGCAGATTCACCAGCGCGCGCACCAGCAAGCGCGGCTCGCCTCGCACGGTCGCTTCGATGTCGGCTACCACGCGCACTTCCACCTGGTGACGATTCGCGAGCGGCCAGACCTCATCGGCGGCATCGAGAACAAGGCCCAGCAGATCCACATCCACCAGCTTCAGTGTTTGCGATTCGGCACGCGCCAGGTCGATGAAAGCATCGGCCAGTTCGAGCGTGCGCGACGACAATTGCCCGATGCGCGAGAGCAGCGCCTCGCGATCCAACGCGCGGGATGTGTCGCGCTGCAGTTCAATCAGGGCGAGGATGGCACTCTGAGGCGAACGCATGTCGTGTGAGATGAAACGCAGCGCTTCCTCGCGGTGGCGCTCGGCCTGTCGCACCGGCGTGATGTCGGCAAAACTGACGATGATGTCGACGGGGCGACCCGCTTCGTCGCGCAACGCGGCAGCGTGCATCAACATCGAGCGGCCGTCGTGCGTTTGTAGCTCGACAGGTTCGAGCCCGGTGGAGTCGGCCAGCCAGCGCGCCCAGTAGTGCTCGCCAGCGGCGGGGTCGGGAAACGCACGCGCCAGCAGCGTCGGCAGGTCGCGCAACGCGGCCGCGCGGTTTTGACCGGGCGTCTGCAACTGGCCGGCGAGGTCCGCGCTGCGGCCATTCGCCAGGCGGATCGTGCCGTCGCGCGTGCAGACAACCGTGGCATCGGGCAGGCTCTCCAGCGCATCGGCCAGGAAACGGCGCAGCGCGCGCAGCTTGTCCGTGAGCGCGGCGACGGCATCCATGTGCGCACCCAGGGTGCGGCCGGTGCGAGTCAGCGGCGCGGTATCGCCCAGCAGGCCGGGCTCGCGCGCCAGGCGCTGCATCTCGTCGCGCAGAAAGCGCAACGCGGCTTCCTGCTGACGCCAACTCCACAGCGGATACAACACCAGTGGGCCAACCAACGCGGCAAACGGCGGCAACCAGCGATTGCCGAACACGAGCACGCCAATCGCGCTCAACAACAACACGGCGGCACCCGTCACCGCCACGGCAAGCGCCATCCGCGGCGTGAGCCAACGCACCGCAAACGCGGTCATCAGCAGGGGAAGCAGCGTCATCGCCCAGAACACGCCTGGCGGCACCGGCAGGATGGCGCTGCCGTCGAGTACCGTCTGCGTGGCATTGGCCAGCACTTCGACGCCGCTCATCGTGCGCGAAGGCGGCGTCGCAAAGATATCGGACACGCCCGATGCAGTCGCCCCGATCAGCACCAGCTTGCCGGCAAGCGCCTCGGGCGGCACGTGGCCGTTGAGCACGTCCAGCGCCGGCACATGCCGGTATGTACCGGCCGGCCCGGCAAAATTCAGGCGGATATGCGCCCGCCGCGTCCAGCCGCCGGCATCGGTTTCCACATCAGGCAGCGCCGGTATGAAGGCCGGCGGTCGCAGCGCCTGCCGCGCGAGCTGCACGGCAAGATGGTCCAGCACATGCGCACGCGGGCCCTCGGCCAGGTATATGCCGCGCACCACGCTGTCCGCATCGGGGGCGGCATTGATATGCGCGACGGACGCGTTGATACCGAGAAACGGATAGTGATACACGCGCCCGTGCTCCGTCCGTTCAGGCAGCGCAGGCAGGATGACGTGTCCAGCCTGCTCGATGGCGGCGGTCAAAGCCCGATCCCCTTCGGGCTGCGCAAGATCGGGTTCGATCAACAGAATATCGACACCGATGGCGCGTGGCTGCGCCTGCCCGACGCGCGCAATCAGATCGGCCAGGCGGGCGCGCGGCCAGGGCCAGCGTCCCACCGCATCGAGACTTTGGTCATCAATGGCAACGATGACGATATCGTCGCGCGGGGCATGCCCATGCAGCGTGACGGCGGTGTCGTACAGGGCGGCGTCAAGCCGGGCGACCACGCTCCAGCGCACCGCACCCAACGTCAGCAGCGCAGCCAGCACCACCAGCACACCCCACTCCATCAGCGCGCGCCGCCCAAGGCTGCGCACGTCCGATTTGACGGGTACGGGTTCAGTCATTGAGAAGGAGATTGCTGCCGCCGCTCTGCACCGGGCTGCGCGCGGAATCGCCGACGAAGGTGCCGACGTCAATGCGCTGCGGCTTGGCGTAGACCACCGATGCTGCATCGCCCAGGTCTACGCCGGTGCGGATGTAATACACGCCGGACGGCGGCCGCGGAATGGTGGCCTCGTTGCCTTCGCTCACAACGTCGGCGATGGGCTTGGCGAAGCTTGTGTCGCCGGCCAGTTGCACACGCGTGCGCGCGCCAGATGCCGCCAGCTCGGGCGACAGCGCAGACCAGTGGGCGTGCAGTTTGCCATCGTTGCCCGCTTCCACTGCGGCTGTCGGCACGGCATCCGGCGGAATGTCGAGCACGCGAAAACGCAGCGCGTCGCTCCACGGGCCAGTTTTGCCGTCCGCGGCCACGGAGCGCACACGCCACCACCATGTGCCTGCCGTCAATGGCTTGGTCAGACGCACATCGTTGGCATGCTGCTGAATGGCTGGCGAGGCGAAGGTCTCAGTGTCCGCGACTTCCATGTCGTAGCTGCCGGCATCGGACACGGCAGCCCATGCGAACGCCACGTCGCCGCTGCGGTAGGTCCGGCCGCTAGCGGGCTGGATCGTATATGGCGCTTCCGGGTGCAGGCGCACGGTGAACGGCCGCGTGGCCGACTCGCTTGTCAGCCCGAGCGCATCGATGCTTTGCACGACGAGCGTGTAGTCGCCGTCCTCGTCGCCGCAGAGCGTTACCGCGGGCGTCTTGCTCGATTGATAGGCGCTGAGTTCGGACAGCGCGGCATCGCGCGCCACGGCAGCGCGATAGCCGACCGCGCCCTTGACCGGCTGCCACGTCGCGCGCAAGCATGGTGTCTGCACAAGTTCGGGAATGGCGTTCAGCTTGGGCGCCGCGGGCAGCGCTGCCCGCTTGAGATGCCCAGCCGATGCCTGCACGCCAAAGCCGGCCTTGATCGCCTGCTTCTGGCGACCGGCGGTCGTGGCCACCTCGCCTTCGAGCACGGAACTCGTCGATACGGCTTCGCTCGCCTGCACGCGGAAACGTGTACCGCGCACACCCGTCACCAGCGCCGGCGTGGAAATCTCGTACCGGCCCACGCCGTTCTTCCTGGGCGAGACATTGGATTCGGCCTCGCCCTGCTTCACGTGCACGCGCACATCGATCAGCCCGGCACGCGCAAATGCTCGCACACGCGACAGCGCCACGTGGCTGCCCGGCGGCACCGTAACGCGCGTGCCGTCATCAAATGACAGGGTAACGGCGCCCTTGTCGCCGGTATCAATCTGCGACGCTTCTGCGAGCTTCATGCCCGCTTGCAGCGGCTTGCCCCCGGACGTTGCATCGCGGGCAAACACGACCTGCGCAGTCGCCGGCACCACCGGAATACGATCGAACGGAATCCGAAGGAGCGAGCCAGGCTTCAACCGATACGGATCTGCCACATGGTTGCGCTGCTGCAGCAAGCGCCAGCCTTCGACGCTGTCCATGTAACGCGCCGCGAGGTTGATCAGCGTGTCGCCCTGCTGCACGCGATAGAGGAAATCGGTGCCATCGGCGCCGGAAGGCTGAGCCGTCGCCGCCTGCCACACGCCGCCAAAAAGAACGAACGCGCCGACAAACGCGGCGCGCCCAATCAAACCACCCCAGATTGCGTCAGCTTGCTTCACCATCTTCCTGCGTGGTTTCGAGGCGATAGCCATGCGAATACACCGAGACCAGCCGCACGCCATTCTTCTGATTGAGATCGAGTTTGAGCCGCAGCTTGGAGATATGCGTGGCCAGCGTGCGCGAATCCGGGCCAATGCTGCGCCCCCAGACCGCCTGCTCGATCAGCTCACGCGGCACCAGCTTGCCGACATTACGGAACAGGTAAAGCCCAAGATCAAACTCGCGCGGCGACAGCTCGACCTGTGAGCCATTCAGCGTCAGCACGCGCCCGACCGGGTCCACCGCATACGGGCCGACGCGAATGCGCTCAAGCGATTCGCCCGTGCGCGGTGCAGCGCGGCGCAGCAGCGCACCCACGCGCGCCACCAGCTCGGCGCGGCGCACCGGCTTGATGACGTAATCGTCCGCGCCGGCGGCCAGCCCGCGCACCACATCGTCTTCGAGCGACCGGTTGGTCAGGAACAGCACCGGCAGCGCCGGGCCGACTGTCTGCCGCACCCAGCTCACAAGCTGAATGCCGCTGATATCAGGCAACTGCCAGTCGAGCAGCAGCAGGTCGAACGTGCGATCCCGCAGCGCCTTGACGAAGGCATCCCCGTTACTGAAACACTCGCATTCGTATCCGGACGAAACCAGGATCTCGCGGATCAAATCGGACTGCGCCTGGTTGTCTTCTACCGAGGCAATTCGTATCGCCATCTGGACTGCCCTTTCCCCGTAACGGGTCCGGCTATCGCTATGCGGAATGCCGGGTCACTCCCTTGGTCGTTGTGATCGGGGTCCCGGACCGGTGCATCGGTGTTCGATCCACCAGCCACCATTGGCGCGACATGTGCCCGCCGCGCAAGACCTTACCCACGCCCCACCAGCATGTGTCGCACACCGGCTTGAGCCCAGCTCATGCTAAAAGGCCGCCCCCGTCATATTGCAAACAATTGTGAAAAGCTAAGCGCAGAGCCGAGTTTCCATGGCGTTCTATCATTTTTTATCACGCCATTACAAGGTGCGAGTTCTCAGGAAGTACAGGAGCGGGCCCACGGGCTGGTGGGGCTACCGGGTATACGCTGCCCGGGATCCTCGTTGCCGAACCTTCCGCTAGCGCGCTTGCCCGCGCGTCCAAGCCGCGGTCGCCGCCCAGAATGCAAGCGCCGCCAAGCTGAGCACCGCCCCCAGGACACACACTCCCGACCACCCTGCCGACGCATACACCGCAGTCGAAGCCATCGCCCCCAGCCCGCTTCCTGCCGCGTAAAAGAGCATGTACGCCCCAACCAGCCGGCTGTGCGCTTCCGGCTGCAAGCGGAAAATCAGACTCTGATTCAGCACGTGCACGGCTTGGCCACCCAGGTCCAACAGGATCAAGCCGGCGATCAGCCACGCCAGATGCTGCAATCCGAGACCGAGCGGCCACCACGCGAGCAGCAACAAACCCAGCGCGACGCCCGTGGCCGTCTGCGCCCAACCACGGTCCGCCAGATGGCCGGCTCGCGCGGCAGCCAGTGCACCAATCGCTCCAACCAAACCGAATGCACCGATGCCTGCCGGTGAGAGCGCATAGGGAGGAGCGCTCAAAGCGATCGCCATCGCGCTCCAGAACACATTGAACGCCGCGAACATCAACAAACCGATCAGGCCGCGTACCTGCAACACACGTTCGGTCAGCAAGAGTTGCCACATCGAGCGCAGGAGCGCGGCGTATCTCATGGGCGAAAGCGCAGTCGGCGGCGCAGGCAACGAGCGCCAGAGCATAAAGAGCATCGCTGCCGAGAGGCCGGCTGACACCGTATAGACAGCACGCCAGCCGGCGGCATCCGCGATCCAGCCAGCAACGGCCCGCGCCAGCAAAACACCGATCACGACCCCACCCTGTACCGCGCCAACCACACGCCCGCGCTCTGTCGATTGCGCCAACGCGGCAGCGCAGGCGATCAGTCCTTGCGTCATCGCTGTGCCAAGCAAACCAACGGAGAACATGCCGAGCAACAACCACCAGCGCACCTCTGCAAGTGCCACCGCGAGCAACGCCAGCGTGAGCAAGACGAGCTGCACCAACAGCAGCGGCTTGCGCGGCCAGCGATCCCCCAGCGGCACGACGAGCGCCAGGGCAAGTGCACAGCCAGCTTGTGTCGCGCCGATGATGCCGCCCGCCCATGCATCGCTAAGTGCGAACTCACGGGCCAATGGTTCGAGCAACGGCTGGGCAAAGTAGACATTCGATACGCTAGCCGCTGCGCAAAGCGCCAGCATGGCAACCCACGCGCGGGGCAGCGCTCGGGAGGGAACGGCACGCTCGGTCGACGAATGTTCGGCAACGCAATCAGAGGGCATTGGTTGTCTCATATGGTTTCAAATTAAAACCATTTGAGTCTAGGTAACCCAGTTTTTTCATGCAACCACTTAACCGAGGGGGGATTGGCTGGCGATACCGTCTGGGTCTGCGCCAACGCCGCGGTGACGCACTGTCCAAACTGAGGAATGCAGGACGGAGACGTTAAGCCGAAGCACGCGCATCGCGCACGGTGCAAAAACAAAAAGCCCCGAACCAGTCGGGGCTTTTTTCTTGCATTCTGGAGGCGGAGGCCGGAATCGAACCGGCGTACACGGCTTTGCAGGCCGCTGCATAACCACTTTGCTACCCCGCCAGGGGCTCAGCACCGCATTGTAGCAATTCGTGAAGAACCGCGTGCTTGCCGTGCCGATAAAGAAAAAGGGAAGCAAGGCTTCCCTTCGGGATTGGAGCGGGAAACGAGTCATGCACTAGAGCGCTAAGTCTCTGTTTCCCAATCACTTTCTTCACTGTGGTGATCAGTGAAGAACTCAATTATAGCCTTGTTTTTCGCCCTCGGCAACAAAGTTCATCCAACCACTTCCACCAGCGTCCAAGGATGATCCATCCACCCGTCGTTACGCCTGATGCGTCCAGCTGCTGAGCGGGTTCGCTATCGAACTCCAACTTGCGACGATCATGACTTGCGCTCGCTCCGCAGGCAGCGCGGGGTGGTGTCGCGTGGACTGCCTGGCACCTGGACGGCTGTAGGACACGACCGCCGGCATCGGAACACCGCAAGTACTCATCTTTACATCGCTGCGGCTAACTTCGCCGGAGCGCAACGCGGCGCCAGTGTAGTGGCAGCCAGCCTCAACGAAGGCGTGCAGCAATCCGGTTCATCTGCTCGATCTCCGCGCGCTGGCCATCGGAAATCGCTTGGCATAGGTTGACGAGTTCCGGATCTGAGAGCTGCGCCTCGCGGCACATGAGGATCGCTCCCGAATGGTGCGGGACCATAGACGCGATGAACTGTCGATCGCCGATTCCGGTTTGAGCACGGGTAGCGGCAAAAGAACCGAGTGTGAGAACGGCAAACAAGCCGTACAGCACGAGATTGAGCCGCCGGTTTGGAAACATGCCGGGCATTGTCGCTAGCATGAAGATACCCATTGGCGCCCACATAGTGACCGCCATGTAGAGCATGTTGAGATTGTTTCTGAAGTCCCTGGCGCCGTCGATCATGCTGAACATTACGAAGTACATGACGACGAGGCCCAACACCATGTTCACCCAGAACTTGGCGTATGGTCGGCCGTGCTTACCCATCTGACCGGATGTGTGATGTTGATGTTCATGGGAATGTTCAGCCATCTCCGTCTCCTATGTGCTGGGGCAACTTGGCAGGGTCACTGGTACTGCGGCAGATACTTTGTCGATATATCAGCATGTGGAGCGATGCATCACTAACCGCTGATTTCCAGTCCCCAACTGGACGTTGGGGGCGTCGAACGCTTCAACTCGCGGGTCTTGAACCGTCTGGATATCAGACTATACCAAATCGGTCTTGATGGGCTTTGCGCCACCTATGACGCTGGTACCGTGAGCGCCAATATCGAGCTTGCGTCCTCATCGCTCGATGGGCCGGCAACTGATCGATTCTTGCATATCAAGCAAGACAAGGCCACCTGCGGCGGACGCCAATGGCCTCCTCAGCCTTCGCTTATGGCATCGCCTCAAGCGTCCGTCGCAGGCCATAACGACACAACAGCCCTTGGGCAAGAAAGGAGCCGGTGATGTAGCGCACCCGAAAGGAGACGAAGACATGCACAAGGACATTTCAACATCAAAGGTGTTCTATCGTCCCATCGAGGCGGCCATCCGATGGGCTGGGTTGCTGCGGTATCTCCCGATGATCCTGGCCACGATCGCGTCACCGCGTGTCCTGCCTCGGTCGCTAAACTGCCCTCGATGGAATGAGTGCCGGCTGCACTCGGAACGTATCTATGACGGCATCCTCAACGGAGAGCTGCCCTACGGCAAGAACGGGATCACGCTCAATGATCCGAAGCTGCTCAATTCTCTGGATCTGACTGTTCGCCATGTCGATCTAAAACGCTGGATGCGCACCCACTATCCCGAGCACAGGCCAGGATTTCTGTTCAGCCGTGGCGAACGCATGGCGCATCCTTTCATCACCATGGAAACAGGACAGGCGATCCTCGTGGAGCGGCTGGCCCTTCAGGCCGCGCTTGAACAAGCCCGACGTGAGATGCGAGAACTGCAGGAGCAGCACGACACGCTACTCAAGCAATCCTCGGTGCTGTTGGCATCCAAGCAATGCGAGATCAGCGAACGGGCGGAAACGACCTATCTCAACATCATTGGAGGGATGTTGACGCTGATGCTGAGCCAGTCGCCTTCAGGCGTGCCCTATTCCAGCTTCAAAACGCAGGAGGCCCTTGTCTCTGCATTGGTCGCCCACTACGGCGGCACCATGGGCATCACTGAGCGCACCTTAAACGGAAAGTTCGCCAACGCTAAGAGGTACGTCCGTAGCGCAAGCGCATGAGGTTATCCAGCTTGTATGTGCAATCGCGGAGATTGCATTTGCAATGTCTTTCCGCAGCCAGGTCTATTGAATAGAGGTCACGCCAACAAACGCCACCGAGCGTTCAGGAGTGACCGCCATGTCGCAGACCCCTGTACTCCCGCCGAACGAGCGCCGCATCCTGCGGCTCGATGAAGTCGAAGCGAAGTCCGGCTTCAAACGCGCCCACATCTACAACCTGATGAAGAAGCGCCAGTTCCCTCAGGCGCTGCGCCTGGGCGTGCGCGCTGTCGGCTGGGATTCGATCGAAATCGACCAGTGGATCGCCGAGCGCCTCAACCACCGGACCTGACCCGCCCTCCCGCGGACTTCCCATTCCCAGCCGGAGAGCGCCATGCAGGTCGTGTCCATCATTTCAACGAAGGGCGGCGTCGGCAAGACCACGACGGCCGCCAACCTGGGCGGGCTCGCCGCGGACGCGGGCCTGCGCGTGCTGCTGCTCGATCTCGACGTGCAGCCCACCTTGTCCTCCTACTACGAACTGACCCAGCGCGCGCCGGGCGGCATCTATGAGCTGTTGGCCTTCAACGAGCGCGACCTTGGCCAGCTCGTGTCCCGCACGATCATCGCGGGCCTGGACCTGGTGCTGTCCAACGACCACCGGGGCGAGCTGAACACGTTGTTGCTGCATGCGCCGGATGGCCGCCTGCGGTTGCGGCATCTGCTGCCAGCACTTGCTCCCCTCTACGACCTGGTGCTGATCGACACCCAGGGCGCGCGTTCCGTGCTGCTGGAGATGGCGGTGCTCGCCTCCGATCTCGCGCTGTCGCCCGTCACGCCGGAAATCCTCGCGGCACGCGAGCTGCGGCGCGGCACCATGCAGTTGCTCGAAGACATTGCGCCGTACCGGCACCTGGGTATCGAACCGCCGCCGCTGCACTTGCTCATCAACCGCGTCCACCCGGTGTCCGCCAACGCACGGCTGATCCAGCAGGCCCTGCGCGACCTGTTCCAGGACAGCGCCGGCATCCGCGTGCTCGCCACCGACGTGCCGGCCATAGAAGCGTATCCACGCGCCGCAACGCGCGGCCTGCCAGTGCATCGGGTCGAGCACCGCCAGCCGCCCGGCAGAGTCGCCCCTGCCGCGCTCGACACGATGCGCGCGCTCGCCAGCGAGTTGTTCCCGCAATGGCAGGACCGACTGGCTCAAGTATCCGGCCGCCCGCAGCGACCTCTTGATCCTGGGAGGCCCCATGGCGAACGCACATGAGCTGGCCCGCGGCCACAAGCGGCTGCGCGCCCTGATCGAGTTCGCGGTCGGTGAGGGTTGGCACGTCAAGCGCACGCCGGGCGGGCACCTCAAGTTCACCAAGGCCGGCTGCGCGGCGATCTACACGAGTTCGACAGCGAGTGACCACCGGGCCGAATTGAACGCCCGTGCGCAGATCCGCCGCGCCGAGCGAGAGGCCCGCATGGCGCCGGCCGGCGGTCGTGGGGACTGCGAGGGGTGCGGCCATGGCTGACATGACCTCGCAGGACATGGCCGGCAAGCTGCTCGCGGCCGGCTTCGAGCGCAGCGGCCCAGCGGCTACGGCCTTGAGCGACCCGATCGCGGACACGCCCATGGTCGTGACGCTGGACCAGTTGCGGCCCTACGACCATGACCCGCGCATGAAGCGCAACCCGGCTTACGAGGAAATCAAGGCGTCCATCCGCGAGCGCGGCCTGGACGCGGCGCCGGCCATCACGCGCCGGCCCGGCGAGGACCACTACATCATCCGCAACGGCGGCAACACGCGACTGGCGATCCTGCGCGAACTCTGGTCGGAGACCAAGGAAGAACGCTTCTTCCGCATATCGTGCCTGTTCCGGCCATGGCCCCAGCGCGGTGAAATCGTCGCGCTAACCGGGCATCTTGCGGAGAACGAACTGCGCGGCGGCCTCACATTCATCGAGCGCGCGCTCGGCGTCGAGAAGGCACGAGAGTTCTACGAGCAGGAGAGCAGCGCCGCCCTGAGCCAGTCGGAACTGGCCCGTCGCCTGGCGGCCGATGGCTTCCCCGTCCAGCGGTCACACATCACCCGCATGGCCGACGCGGTGCGCTACCTGCTGCCCGCCATTCCCACTGTGCTCTATGGCGGCCTGGGGCGCCACCAGGTCGAGCGGCTGTCGGTCATGCGCACGGCCTGCAAACGCACCTGGGAGCACTATGCCAAGGACCGCACGCTGCCGCTGGAATTTGACAGCTTCTTTCAGGAGGTGCTGGCGCAGTTCGACACGCAGGGCGACGAGTTCGCGCCGCAGCGCGTGCAGGACGAGCTGATCGGCCAGATGTCCGAGCTGCTGGGCGTCGGCTACGACGTGTTGGCGCTGGACCTGACCGAATCGGAAAGCCGCCACCGGGCGCTGGTCAGCGACCCGACGCCACCTGCGGCGCCGCCGGCGTTGCCTTCGCCCACCGCCAGCACGCCGACTCCCCCGGGCGCAGCATCGTCCATCGCCACGCCTGCAGCGGCGGCCGGTCCTCCACCCGCCAGCCCAGCGGTGTCCGAGCCCACCTTGCGCCACGACGACACGGCGGCTGGCGAAGCGGCCACGGGAAGCCCGGCGGCTGCACCGAGCGATCTGCTTCGCGAGCACATCGTCTCGCCGGCACCGACGACCGAACGGCTGCAGTCGATCCAGCGCATGGTCGCCGACCAGTTGGGCGATGCGCTGCCGCCCGACTTCTCGGCGAGCGTGCTGCAGTCCATCCCGGTGCAAGCCGGCGGACTCTATCCGATCTCCGACGTCTGGTACATCGACGCCGGCCTGGACACGCCCGATCGGCTGCGCATCCACATCGCGCAGTTCGCGCGCGAGATCGCCGGGGAGGCAGGCCTGGACGAGTGCATCGAGGATCGCGCCGATGGCATCGGGTTTGCGTGCCGCGCCCGCGGCCAAGCCCCGTCGCCGCTCGGCCGCGCGGTGCTGACGCTGCTCGCTTCCCTGACGGGTCAGCCCGTCGCCGAAGCGGGCCTGGACGGCGCGCAGCTCGCCGCCGACCTGCCGACCCTGTTGCACGGCCAGAGCCAAGGCCATGGCAGCGGCGCAAGGCGCTTGAGCGACACGGCGTTGGTCAAGCTCTTTCGGCTGCTGCGCCTCGCCCGGCGTCTGCTGGACCTGGAAGCCGGCACCACGGCGCCCGGGACGTGAGCGAGGGAGGCCGCATGTCCACATCGCATCCGCTCAACCAGGCCGTGATTGCCCAGGCGCTGTATGACCTTCGCAACGGCCAACTGCGCCGCTGCAAGGCCATGGGCTTCGGCGAGGCCGAGCTGGATGCGCTCAAGCACCCCGCGCTGATCAGCGTGCTGGCCAACGCCAGCGTCTCGTGGTGCTCGGTCACGGTCAACCGCGAAGTGCTGCAGCGCCTGCTCAACCAGGCACAGGACGTGGAGAAGGAAATCGCCACGGTCGATCGCATGCTGCGGCTGGGGGCCAGCACGGAGATGGTCAGCCGCTTCTATGGCCTGACCCATCAGGAAGTCGCCCTGCGGCGGGAGATCCTCGGCCTGCCCAAGCGCAAGGGGCGCCACCCCGTCCTGGACGAGACCCAGGACACCGAACTGTGGCGGCAATGGAAAGCCGTGACCAGCAGCAGGAACGTCGATCTGGAGGACGAGACCTCGATTCTCGATGCGGCCATGGACCTGGCCGAGGGCATGTCATTGCCGCTCTCGGTGGTCTGGGCCGCGATCAGGAACTGGGTCGATCAGGGATTGGGCTAGGCCATGGCCGTGGACGACACCGCCCCACGAGCCCCGCGTCAAGGCCCCATCGCACTCGCCGACCTGTTCGACGCTGCGCTGAAGGACCTCACGCCCAAGCCAAATCCCAGCGCGCCAGCGCCCATGGCAGTGCCCACGCCTGCCGCGTCCGGCGACGCCTTCCTGTTCAGTGGCAATCGGCACGAGAGCGTGCCGCGGCGGCTGTTCCTCGACCGCCGCCTGACACCGCTGGAGCGCAACGCCTGGCAGGTGTTCCGGCTGATGCTCAACGACGACGGCGTCACGGCGTTCCCGACCTATGAGCAGTTGCGCCCCTGGCTGGCGTCCATGCCCTGCGCGGGACAAGCCTCCCACGAGACCGTCGCGCGGGCGCTGACGCTGCTGCGCCTGACGCGCTGGCTGAGCCTCGTGCGACGACGGCGCGACGCCAAGACCGGCCGCATCCTCGGCAACCTCTACGTCCTGCACGACGAACCCCTGACACCGTTCGAGGCGATGCAGCTCGACGCCGACTACCTGGCCCTGGTCAGCCAGTCGCTGGGGCATTCGGCCAAGGCCGTTCAGGTGGTGGGACTCAACACCCTCCAGGAGATCGCGGACGACCCGATGTTGTCCGGACGCACCTTGCCGTCGCGGCTGCAAGTGCTCGCCGAGCGCCTGGCCGACCAGGGCATCACCGCCACCGAAAGTTATCCACAGGAGGATGCGATCCACGATTCCGAAGAAGGGCCCGCGAGCCTTCTTCGGAATGGCGAACGCCCCTCTTCGGAATCCGAAGCAGGGCCGAAACCCGCGCCAGACGGCGCTCTTCGGAATCCGAAGCAGGACCGTACAGTACGTAGTAGTCGTATTGATGAAGTACGTACTACCGCGCAGGCGCGTGCGCTGGGCGACCTGCAATGGCCCAAGCGCTTCGCGGAACTGAAGGCGGAACAGCAGGCCGGAGCCAGGATGGCGTTGCAGCAGGTGGACGCTGCCCTGCGGCAGGCCGTGCTGGACGAATGGGCCGCACGGTGCGGCAAGCATGGCATCCGCAACCCCGCCGGATATCTGTTCGGCATCATCCAGCGCGCCATGCGCGGCGAGTTCAATGCGTGGGCCAAGCAGACCAGCCCGGCACCGCCAACACCATCGGCGGCGCGAGCGCCACCATCCGAGCCGCCGCGCAACGTCGTGCCGCCCGAGGTGGCCCGGCAGCACATCGAGCGCCTGCGCGACCTGCTGCGCAAGACCTGAGCGCAGGGCTTGGCAAAGCCGTGAAGTAGACGTCTATGGCGGTCAACAGAACGGTCCCCAGGGGACGGCTGTGCGGTGAAGCGCCGGGCGACGGCGCGACCCGCTGCGCGAAACCTGGGCAAAGCGCCTTGGCAAGGCCATGAAGCAGACCTCCATGGCGCTCAACGGAACGGTCCCCTGGGGACGGCTGCGCGGCGAAGGATCGTGTCGAACGGCAGCGCGACGTGCGGTGCAGCACGCATACCGTCAACAACCGAGGACGGGAACGCCGACGTGAGTGCCTATCTGCGGAGCGGTCCCCAGGGGACCGTTGCGCGCTGCACCGCCAGCGCGCACAGAACCGGGGCCGGCTCATTTCGGTTTGTTGACTGACTGCCTTCCGCCGCATGCGGATGCTGGCGGCTCCCTGTCCACCAGCGAGCGATCACCATGGCAACCAGCAACGAACCATTGCAACTCAACCTCGGCTCCCTGCGCAGCGCGATGTCGCTGACGCTGCACACCCACCACGCCTCGCGCATCTGGCATGGCCGCGCCGCCGCTGAGGGGCGACCTGGCATCGTCGGCCTGAACGGCTACATCGCCGTCATGAACAAGATGAAGCGCGGCTCGGAGCAGGACGACCCGTACAGCGACTGGTGGATGCTGCGCATTGAAGACAAGCTCGACCAGACCAAGACCACGCTGCAGACGCTGCGCGAACAGGTGGACCAGGCCCTGGCCGGCGTGCCCGCCGCGTTGACCCTGGGCGAGAATCTCAACGTGCAGCCCGTCAAGCTGCCGCTGTTCGTCAATGCGCAGTTGGGCTTTGCCGCCGTCTATCTCCTGGCCGACTACGACGACATCGCGCGCAAGCTGATCCTCGCCCACCACACCGCGCTGATCGACCGCAGCACTTTGGAGCGCTGGCTCAACGAGGGCGCGCACGCGCTGCGCAGCCTGTTCTCGCTGGCCCAGCAGTACCGCTACTCGGGCTGCACGCGCGACGACTTCGCGGCGAAGAATGCCGCAGCGCGGGCCGCGCTGGAGAAGTTCGGCGAGTTGCCGCAGGACGTCCTCGAAGGCACGCACCGCTCGAAGTTTGCGCCACCCATCGTGCGCCGTGGTCTACAACAGCGCGGTGAGAGTCCTGCCGCAGCCGCTACCAGCGCCGATGGTGATGCGGCCGCTGCTGCCGACCCGTCCGAAGGCGCAGCCACTGCCGGCGAGGACGAATCCGCATGAGCGATCTGTACCAGCCGACCCGCTACTTCCGGGGCCTGCAACAGGGAGCCTTCATGCGCCTGGAGCACGCGGCCTCTCTAAAAGGCCTTTTAAAGCCTTTTAAAGGTAAAGGGGACTTGGAGGCCTGGGCCAGCCAGTGCTTCGCCATGCGCGACGAGTTGATCGGCCTGGCGCAGCGACAAGTGCTGCAACAGGCCAGTGGGCATCCCTTCCACCTGCTGCCCGTGGAACTGGCCCAGCAGACCACTGGCGCGGGAACGACGTTCCTGCGCTGGCGCAGGCACGACCGCTCGGCCATGGGCGTGGCCCTGTGGCAGGAGCTGATGGCGAGCACCAGCACGCCGGTCAACCTGCTGGCCGACCTGCACGCGATCGAGCTGCAGCGCATCACGCTGAACATGCAGATCAGCCTGTTGCACACCCTGGGCAGGCAGGCCCAGGAGTGCGCCAGCAAGGCCGCCGAGGCGGAAGACGCCTACCTGCGCCGGCTCGCGTCCATACCCCCCGCAGTGCGCGATCGGTGATCGCGTCGGGCACCCCAGCACGCGCCCGGCGGCAGTGAGGCGCGGGTATTTCAACCACCACGGAGATCACACCATGAGCACGCATTTTTCCGGCGAAGGCAACATCGGCTCGCCCCCCGAGTACCGGGAGTTCCCCAACGGCAACGACGAACCGCGGCGCTTGCTGCGGCTGAACGTCTATTTCGACAACCCCGTTCCCACCAAGGGCGGCGACTATGAGGATCGCGGCGGCTTCTGGGCGCCGGTGGAAATCTGGCACCGCGACGCCGCGCATTGGAAGGACCTCTACCAGAAGGGCATGCGCGTGCTGGTCGTCGGCCGCATGGAGCGCGAACCCTGGACCGACAACGAGGAGCAGCCGCGCGAGACCTGGCAGATCAACGCGCGCAGCGTCGGCATCCTGCCGTTCCGCATCGAGTCCGTCGTCCTCAGCCCCAAACCGCAGGAGACCGCGCAGGACGCGCAGCCCAAGCCCCAGCCCGCCCAGGAACCGGCTGCGCCGAAGGAGACCAAGAGCAGGAAGTGACCCAGCATGGGGGCGGCCGCGGCTCTTCGCCGCCCCCCATGTCCTCGCGAGCTATCCCCTGGGGATAGCTCCACCGACGTCCACCGGCTTCCACGCGCTCCCGAACATCGCGGCTCCCGGCCAGCACACCACCGGCTGCACGCCATCCCCGCCGCAGCCATCCCATCTCGTGAAAGCGGTCGCCACCGCATGCGGCTTGTTTGCTGCTGCTTCCGCAGGCGCTCGGCATCCTCGATCCCGGCAACTCCATGAACAACGGGAAGCGGATGGACGGACATGCGGCTGTTTCTGTGCGAGAAGCCCTCCCAGGGCAAAGACATCGGCCGGATTCTCGGCGCCACCCAGCGCGGTGAAGGCTGCCTCAATGGCTCCGGCGTCACGGTCACCTGGTGCATCGGCCATCTCGTCGAAGCAGCAGCACCCGAGGTCTATGACGCGGCGCTCAAGCGCTGGTCGCTGGAGCAGTTGCCCATCATTCCCCAGCAGTGGCGGGTCGAGGTCAAGCCGAAGACCGCCACGCAGTTCAAGGTCGTCAAGGCGCTTCTGGCGAAGGCGACCCACCTTGTCATTGCCACCGACGCCGACCGCGAGGGCGAGCTGATCGCCCGCGAGATCATCGACCTGTGCGGCTACCGCGGTCCCATCGAACGCCTGTGGCTGTCGGCGCTCAACGATGCGTCCATCCGCACCGCGCTCGCCAAGCTGCGGCCCTCGGCCGAGACACTGCCGATGTATTACTCGGCGCTGGCGCGCTCGCGCGCCGACTGGCTTGTGGGCATGAACCTCAGCCGGCTGTTCACCGTGCTCGGGCGGCAAGCCGGCTACGACGGCGTGCTGTCGGTCGGGCGTGTACAGACCCCGACGCTCAAACTCGTGGTGGACCGTGACCGAGAGATCGCGGCCTTCGTGTCCGTGCCGTACTGGGCCATCGACGTGTCCTTGTCCGCAGGCGGTCAGACGTTCACCGCGCAGTGGGTGGCACCCGATGCCAGCGCCGACGACGCCGGCCGCTGCCTGCAGCAGCCCATCGCACAGCAGGCCGCGCAGCAGATCCGCGCCGCGGGCAGTGCCCAGGTGGTGTCGGTCGAAACCGAGCGCGTGCGCGAAGGCCCGCCGCTGCTGTTCGACCTGGGCACCTTGCAGGAAGTCTGTTCCAAGCAGCTTGGGCTGGACGTGCAGGAGACACTGGAAATTGCCCAGGCCCTGTACGAGACGCACAAGGCCACGACGTACCCGCGCTCGGATTCGGGCTACCTCCCCGAAAGCATGTTCGCCGAGGTGCCCACGGTCCTGGACAGCCTGCTAAAGACCGATCCCACGCTGGCCCCGATCATGGGCCAGCTCGACCGCACCCAGCGCTCGCGCGCCTGGAACGACAGCAAGGTGACGGCGCACCACGGCATCATCCCGACGCTCGAACCCGCGAACCTCTCCGCCATGAGCGAGAAGGAGCAGGCGGTGTACCGGCTGATCCGGGCGCATTACCTGGCCCAGTTCCTCCCGCACCACGAGTTCGACCGCACCGTGGCGGACCTCTCCTGCGGCCAGCAGAAGCTGGTGGCCACGGGCAAGCAGGTCGTCGTCAAGGGCTGGCGCCTGGTGCTGGCCGAGCCAGAACGTGAAGGCAGCGCCGACGAGGACGGCGATGCCCCGCGCAGCCAGGTGCTGCCCGCATTGCGCGACGGGATGGCATGTCAGGTCGCCGGGGCCGACATCAAGGCCCTCAAGACGATGCCGCCCAAGCCCTATACCCAGGGCGAACTGGTCAAGGCGATGAAGGGCGTTGCGCGTTTCGTGACCGACCCGCGCCTGAAGCAGAAGCTCAAGGACACGACGGGCATCGGCACCGAGGCGACGCGGGCCAACATCATCAGCGGGCTGATCGCCCGCGGCTACATCGTGAAGAAGGGACGCTCCATCCGCGCATCGGATGCGGCGCTCACGCTGATAGACGCCGTGCCCGCGGCGATTGCCGACCCCGGCACCACCGCCGTCTGGGAACAGGCGCTGGACATGATCGAGGCCGGACAACTCACCCTGGATGTGTTCATCGGCAAGCAGGCTGCATGGATTTCGCAGTTGATCGCGCAGTACGGCAGCACGTCCCTGTCCATCAAGGTTCCCCAAGGACCGGCTTGTCCGCAGTGCGGCGCACCCACGCGCCAGCGCACCGGCAAGAGCGGCCCGTTCTGGTCGTGCAGTCGCTACCCCGCCTGCAAAGGCACGCTGCCGGTGGCAACCGGCACGTCCAGGCGTGGTGCCTCGCGTCCACGCCGTACCAGTGGCGGTGGCTGCAAAGGCGCCTGACCGCCCCCGTTCCCCGTGAGCCATGCCCGCCATCGGCGGCGTGGCCCGTGTCCCGCATGCCCTGCGGGACGCCCCAGCGCGCAACGCCTTCTTGCTCCGTGTGCGCGTCCCGTCCGGCCGTCCCCGGCCGCGGGACCTGAAGGTGGCTTCTCCGCGAACCGCACCCCGCGCGTTCTCCTCGTCTGCATTCCTTCCGCCGCTGCGAAGGGTCCCCCGATGGCTTGCCTGTGCGAGCCATCCGGAGACCCTTCGCGGTCAGCGGTATTCGGTGCCGGTGCCCGCCGGCGCAAAAACGGGCTCCCTTTGTGCGCGGATGTGCGCCAGACGATGCCGGCCCCAGCCACGACATGGGCCGGGTGTGATTGCTTGATGAGCAGACGGTTCTAGCGACGACCGGGCCTGCCAATCAGCCCACGGGTGGTTCTTCTTTCCTCCCGAGCCGAAGGCCCCTGGGGCCTTCGGCGCCTTTCTCCTGCCTTTCAACGCCCCGGCCAGGGCGATGGCCCTGCGCCATACGAACAGGAGACCGACATGCACCCGAATCTTTGCGCACCGCCGCGCAACACGCCGCTGCTCTACGGCAGCGTCTGCAGCGGCATCGAGGCCGTGAGCCTCGCCTGGCAACCGCTCGACCTCGAAGCCGCGTGGTTCGCCGAGATCGAGCCGTTCCCGAGCGCCGTGCTCGCCCACCGTTACCCCCGCGTGCCTAACCTGGGCGACATGACCGCGATCGCCCGCCAGGTCCGCGCCGGCACCGTGCCAGCGCCCGACATCCTGGTCGGCGGCACGCCGTGCCAGTCGTTCAGCGTGGCCGGCGCGCGCCAGGGGCTGAACGACCCACGTGGTGCCTTGACCCTTGCCTATGTGGAGCTTGCAAATGCCATCGACCAAACCCGCCACCAAGACCGCCGCCCGGCGGCAACGCTCGTCTGGGAAAACGTCCCCGGCGTCCTCAGCGACCGCAGCAACGCCTTCGGGCACTTCCTGGGAGCACTGGCTGGAGAAAGCCGTGCGCTCGAACCGCCAGGGCAAAAATGGGCGCACGCAGGTTGTGTGTCTGGACCCCGGCGCCGCATCGCCTGGCGCGTGCTCGATGCTCAATATTTCGGCGTCGCCCAACGGCGCCGTCGCGTGTTTCTTGTGGCAAGTGGTGGAGGTGGCGTCGATCCCGCCGAGGTACTTTTTGAGCGCGACGGCGTGCGCGGGGATTCTTCGCCGGGCTTCGTGCCGTGGCAAGACGCTGCCGGCGCTGCTGGATCGGGCGCTGCGGCAGCAGGCGGGTACTCGGGATATGCAGGACTGAAGCAGCCCTACGGCAAGGCCACGGTGACGTTCGGATTCGGCGGGGGCAACACCGCAGGCCCCATTGACGTCGCGGCCTGCCTGACCGCGGCACCTGGCCCGAAGAACGACTTCGAGGTCGAGACCTTCGTGGCGCAGTCCATCGCGGGCAGCATCAGCCACACGCTCAGCACCGCCAACGGCGGCAAGGGCTGCAGCGAGGACGGCACCGGCAAGGGTGTGCCGATCATCGCCTTCACCGCCCAGGGCTGCGGAGCCGATGCAACGATGGCCTGGGCACCGACGCTGCGCGCGGGCGGGCATCGCCTCAGCCACGCGAATGCCGGCGTCGTGCCGGCCATCGCGTTCGCGCAGAACTCGCGCGGCGAGCTGCGGCTGGAATCCGGCCACGGCCAGCTTGCCGGGACGCTCTCCACGGGTGGCGGCAAGCCGGGCCAGGGCCGGCCGATGGTGATCGGCGTGGCGCTGCGCGGTCGCACCGAAGGCCTGGCCGCTGAACTGGGCGATGGCGTCTCGACCGCGCTGCGCACCAGCAGCGGCGGTGCCGACAAGCACCATGTGCTGGCACCGGACTTCGAGGCACATTTCCGCTACGACTGGAACGACCCCGGCCCGGGCGACTGGTCGCAGTGGCGGGTACGTCGGCTGATGCCTGTGGAGTGCGAGCGGCTGCAAGGCATGCCCGACGACTACACGCTGGTGCCGTACCGCGGCAAGCCCGCCGCCGACGCGCCCCGCTACAAGGCGATCGGCAACTCCATGGCCGTGCCGTGTGTCGCGTGGCTGGGCCAGCGGCTGTTGCAGTGCCCGCACAAGACGGGATCGAGCGCTTCGGATTGATGCACGACGCGGCCGGCGGGCCGCGTGATCCTCCCTCCTGCATTGCCGACGCATCGGCAACAGCCAGCAGCCAGGGTGTCAAGGCTGCCGTGGGTTCCTCCCACGCCACCCGCCAGTTCGCCCCGGCATCTCTCCGGCGAACGCTGCCCACCGGGCATCGATGCCACCTTCCTCCAACCCACGGGATGTATGCCGCGTCCCGTCAGGGGCGTGTCGTCAACCCGGTCGATAACAGGACTTCCTATGGACACCATCACCCGACAAGACCGCATCACGCTCAAGAACCTCAAGGTCGCGGATTTCGCGAGCGAGGAAACGCTGTGCTTCACCGCCACCGTCATGTTCGACGGCAGGCCCATCGCCGAAGCCCGCAATGACGGACACGGCGGCTCGACGTTCGTGCGCCCGCTGCAAGGCCAGGCCGCGCTGCTGGCCCAGGCCGAGGAATTCGCCAAGAGCCTGCCGCCGGCATCGCTCGACGTCGAACGCGAGGACGACGAGCCGCTTCTCATCGACATGACGCTCGACTTCCTCGTGGACCAGTTGGCCGATGCCATGCATGCGGAGCGCAAGCTGCGCACCGCGTTCAACCGCGACATCGGCAACAAGGTGCTGTTCATCAAGGACGGCCGGCTGCTGTTCCTCAAGGGCATCAAGCTCAAGGCCATTGCCGACCGCGCGGCGTATTTCGCAAAGCTGCGCAGCCGACAGGACCAGCCCATCATCATCCTGGCCGAGCTGCCAGCGGACGAGGCATTCGCCATCTGGAAGCAGCATGTCCTGGGTGACAAGCCCCGCTGATCCAGCCTCACCGCACCGTCATGACCGCCCCGCACTCGTTGCGGGGCTTTTCTTTGTCCTGCGCACATCAATCGGGGCTGGACCAGATGCCGATTTCCAACTGACGTGGCGCGGCACCCTCACGAAGCTGTCCGCATGTCCGCTGATTCGTCAGCACATGCCAGCAGCCAGGGTTTCAGGCTGCCGCGGGGTTCTCTCCGCGCAACCCACCAGTCCGCATCGCATCCATTGCGCGGACGCGCGTTCCCAAGACGCTGATGCTTTTTTTTCAACCGCGTGCGGGAGCTGCCATCCCGTGAGGGACAGGGCCCCGCTTTTCCAAGGAGCCCATCCATGTCCCAGCAAGCCTCTTTCGGCCGATTCGGTCAATTGGCCTTGACCTACTGCGGCAAGTTCCTGCCGCTCGAAGTCCTGCACAGCGCCGCCGGCCACTACATCGGCACGCGCGATACCGAAGGTCCCGTTTCGCGGGAATCTCGTGAGTACTTCCGCAGCCATGCTGCGGCTCAACGTGCCCTCGAAAGAGGCGGCTGGTCCCAGCTCGCCATTCCCTGATCCAACTGGAGGAATCACGTCATGAACCAGCTACTGCCGCAGGAAGTCGTCGATCAGATCGTTCGGGAAGAACGGCATTTCAGCGCTGCGCCCCAAGCCTTTTTTGAGGCCTGGAAGCGTGGTGTCGAAATCGCCGGCCCGCAATGGTTTGGCGATGGCACCCGTGAAGGTCTGAACCAGGCCAAGAGCAAGTGGGATCTGCGTCCCGACATGCTGCGGCTCAACGACGCCCTCGGCGTCCTGAGCAGCGGGGAACGCATGTTCCTGTCCGCGATGGTCAGCTTCTACAACGCGCGCGAGGGCGGTGCCATGCTCAAGCGCTGCCACTTCAACGGGTTGTCGGACTTCGACGGCCTCGATCTGCCACGTCGCCAGGTGATCGCCGACCTGCTGCTGAACTACAGCGGTTGGTGAGCCGGTCCCTGGCACACCTTCATCACTGCGTTCACGGGACCCCATGAGGGACATGCGCCTCGTTCGAGGCCATGTCCCTCGCGTTTTCTCCCCGCCCAGCGCCATCCGGCATCAGGCGGTTTCCCCTGCGGATGCCATCGTCCGCAAGGGCTGGCTCCGTTCATTCATCGAAAGGAGCCTTCATGGCCAACAACTACTACGAAGCCACCGGCGTTCTCGTGCTCGACCGTGTGACGCCCGTCATCCAGGCGCTGTTCGGCGCCTTCGCGCTGGACGAGAGCCACCCCGGCAACGGGCAGGCCTACATCGCCCAGATCGCCGAGACCACCAATCCGCAATGGCCGGACGTGCTCGATGGCCTGGAAGACCTGGCCACGCAACTCGGTATTCCGATGCCGGACGACGAAGGGCTGTCGATCCCGCCGCTGCTCGAACTGCTCGCCGTGCACTTCCGTGCCGATGAGGACGAAGAGCTGGGGAACTTGATCGACCGTCATTCGTTCGAGGACACCGCCGATCTCGACGCATTGTTTCTGATCGCCACCCGGTTCGATGACGGGCACCACCTGACCGCCATCCAGTTCGAGGGCTGCTGGTACTGCAGCAAGCCGCGGCTGTTCGAGTTCGGCGGCAACGGCTGCTACCTGAGCCGCGAGGTCCGCTTCATCAGCTCCTCCTCCCAGGCCCTCCAGCTCGGCGACCAATTGCGCAAGACCATTGTGGCCGCCGACATCGAAGAGGCTTCGGCCCTGATCGCGCTGGAGACCATCAATCTGCTGGCGGGCGTCAGCGACGAGCCATTCCGCATGAATTTGCGCCGGCGCGTCGCCGAGCGATTGGCCCAAACGCCAACGATCAGCGTCACCTGACGCTGTTTCCTTTCTTTCCACCCACCGGGGTCAATTCCCGGTGGCGGGGATTTGCTCCATCATTATTCTGTTGGAGAAATCCCATGTCCCAGAATCCCAATCCCTTTCTACGCGGCTACTGGAATCTGAAAATCGTCCGCACGCTGTCCATCAGCTACGAGGACGGAAGCCCGCATGTCTGGCGAAACATCCACCCGAGCCAGCAGCACCTCTGCGACGCGGCGCTGGTTTCTTCTCCTTGCATCATCACCAGCGACTTCGCGGTGGTCAGGACTGGCACCGAACCTGTCGGCGCCGCACTGATCGCCGAATGCGACGCGGCTGAAGGGGGCAGCGGCGAAGGCATGGTGGGTGCCGTGGTGTACGCGATCCACGGCGACGACTTCGACGGCCGCCCCGTCCACATTGGCGACACCTATTCGGCCGAGGCCGCACGGGAAGTCGTGCAGCGGTTGAGCTTCGAGACCGGCTACTACAGCCGGTGCTGGGAAATCAGCAGCGCGCACATCAGCCGCGAAACCGGCCAGTACCTGGCCAACCTGGCTGACCTCGCGACGCCGGAGGCCTTTTTGTTCATCGCGTTCCGGATTCCCTACAGCCCGGCGATCGGCGTCAAGCTGATCTCCACGCCCTGGACGGACCAGCACCTGCAGGACGTCGAGGGGATCGCCGCCGAGCAGCTTCGGCAGGAGCACCGCAGCAAGGGCATGCCGGACGAGCTGGCACAGATCCTTGAACTGGCCGGCCAGGCCGACGTGCGCATCCTCATCCTCGATGCCGACGCACCCGTGTTGCCGGGCCTATCGCTGGCCGGCGAATAGCTGCCACACACATCCCCGGCCTTCCTTGTCCTCACCGCATGCCGGCCCGGTCTCCCGCCAGAGAGCCGGGCCGGCGCACTTTCACAGGAGCGATCCCATGTTCCCCGACCTCATCACACCCGCATCCGACTTCGAGCACCAACTCGGAGCCTGCGTCAACGCCATGAGCCAGGAAGATGCCATCGGCCAGATCCTGGTATTCGAGCGCATGAGCGGCACGCTGCACATGCGCCATATCGCCAGCGCCGACCTGGTGGACACCGACGTGGACGACTACGAAATGGTCGTCTTCGACGGTGGCAACACAAGCGGCGACACGTGGAAACACGTGTTCTTTCCGCGTCAGCGCGAGCACTACTTCGTGTACCAAGCCTGATTCCTCCAGCCCCTTTCGAGGGGCTTTTTCTTGCCCGCAGCACAGGAAAACGGTTGTGGTGCGGTGCCGTTTCCTGCGGGCAGGCAGACCGCCCCAGGGCCATGCTTGCCCCATGTTCGTCGGCGTTGCCGGCACATGCCCAGGCAGTCGAGACCTTCGAGGCTGCAAGCGCGGGAAACCGTGCTGGTCGTTTCTTCCTACGGACCTACCGCGTCCATCCACGCCACCCACAAGGGACCTCTCCCTTGCGGGCGGGGAATCCCTTGTTTTTCCTCAAGGAGTTTCCCCATGGATCGTTCCCTCATCAAATCCATGATGCCTTCGCTGGTCGCAGGCCATGTGCCCCGCAACGTGCGGTCGTTCAAGTACCGCGTGTTCGATGATCAGCCGCTGTCCTCAACGCTGGGCTTCGCCATCGACCCCCAACCCTTCGACGGCAAGGTGGTCGCCGCGACCGACGATGCCATCGTCGTCAAGCTCAAGCCTTCCGAGTTCGCGGTGCTCGATCCCAGCCTGGTGACCACGGTTCCTGCCGAAGGCGCCAAGGTGCATGTCCAACCCTATGCCCGTCGTCGCTTCGACGGACTGCGCGCGGACACGCCGGAGGTCATCACCGAGGAGACTTCGGACGGCACGCCGTACACCATCACGAGGCACATCCTCGGCTCGGCGCCGGCCAAGCTGCCCATTCCCACGCCGCAGTGCATGGAGTTGGGCCAGCTCATCGAGCAGTTGGAGGAGATGCCGGCCCCCGATCGCTTCCGGCGCATCACCCACATGCTGGTGGATGCCGGTGCCCGCGACTTCACCTGGGTCGATCCCACGCCCTCCAAGATCATCGAGACCCCGCCGGCGATCAGCTTCACGGTCTCGACCGCGAAGTTCGAGGGCCGGGTGACGATCCTCTACGACCGCGGCGGAGACACCTACGTGGTGGAACTGCACCGTCAGAACGGTGAATCGGTCGAACTGGTCGATCGGCACGACGAGGTGTATTTCGACATGCTCGGCGAAGTGCTGGAGAGGCTCATCGACGACGGGCGCTGGCGCCAGATCGACGTGAGCATCCTCGACGCGAAAGCGGCCCGCAAGCGCCAGGCCGTCCCGGCATGACGCCCCGCAGCGAAACCGGGCGGTCCTGCGGCTGACCCGAGGCATCCGCCACGGCGTTCCAGCCGTTCCGGCCGCGTGCACTACAGGCCCTTCATCCCATCGGATGGAGGCCTTTCTCATTCTTCCACACAGGAGATTTCATCCATGTCACTGCGATTCAAAGGCGCTGACCTGCGCCCCGTGCTGACCGAAGCCATCGCCAATCAGGGGTCGTCTCAGAAAACGGAAAAAAATCGTACGCTAAGAGCCGAAGTGGGCCCTTTAGCAGCAATGCAAAGCTGCGATCAACGGGCAGGAAACATTGCCATGGTGCGCGTTGCACTCTCTCACTAGCGTCGACAGGGCCTCTTCCATCCGCGTGAGGTCCGCCATGCGTGCGCGCACATCGGCCAGCCGGTGAGCAGCCAGTTCGGCCGCCTCGCTGCAATGGGTGCCGTCCTCCAGTTTCAGGAGCTGGCCGACTTCATCCAGGCTGAATCCCAGGCGCTGGGCTGACTTCACGAACTTCACCCGCGCCACGTCCGCCTGCCCGTAGCGGCGGATGCGACCGTAGGGCCGCTCCGGCTGGGGTAGCAAGCCCTTGAGCTGATAGAAGCGGATCGTCTCCACGTTGACCCGGGCTGCCTTGGCGAAGGCCCCGATGGTCAGATTCTCTTGAGCGTTCTCCATGGCGCTTGACTCCGTAGTTGACTACGGAAGTAACGTTACAGCATCAAGCGAAGTCCCGGAAGGAGAACCTTATGTCGGAACCCAAGAACGGCCGCGGCGCACTGGCGACCGGCGGCGTCGCGGCCGTCCTCGCCTCGGCCTGCTGCCTCGGCCCCCTTGTCCTGGTCGCGCTCGGCTTCTCTGGCGCGTGGATCGGCAACCTGACCGTGCTGGAGCCGTATCGGCCGATCTTCATCGGCGCAGCGCTCATCGCGCTGTTCTTCGCCTGGCGCAGCATCTTCCGACCAGCCCATGCCTGCAAGCCCGGCGACGTTTGCGCCGTGCCCCAAGTGCGGACTGCCTACAAGGTGATCTTCTGGATCGTGGCCGCCCTGGTTCTGGTTGCCCTCGCGTTTCCCTACGTCCTGCCGCTGTTCTACTGAAAGGAGATCACCATGAAGAAACTCACCACCCTCACCACCCTCATCGCCCTGGCCGCCGCTCTAAGCGCGCCCGCCTGGGCTGCCACCAAGACCGTCACCCTGTCGGTGCCCGGCATGACCTGCGCCGCGTGCCCGATCACGGTCAAGACGGCTCTGTCCAAGGTCGCCGGCGTCGAGAAGGCCGAAGTCAGCTTCGAGAAGCGGGAGGCCGTCGTCACCTTCGACGAGGCCAAGACCAATGCCGACGCCTTGACCAAGGCCACCGCAAACGCGGGTTACCCGTCCAGCGTCAAGCAGTGAGGGCGTAATCATGGCCGAGGCGATCACCCTCCACATCGAAGGCATGACCTGCACGTCGTGCGCCGAGCACGTCCAGCAGGCTTTGACGAACGTGCCCGGCGTGCGCGCGGCCTCGGTGTCCTATCCGCAGCGGCAGGCCGAAATCGAGGCGGATGCAGGCGTGAGCGTGGCCCCGCTGGTTGCCGCAGTGGCCACGCTCGGCTATCGCGCACGGCTTACCGACACGCCGAACAAGCCTGCCGGCCTGCTAGACAAGGCGCTGGGCTGGCTCGGTGGCGAAACGAAGCATGTTGGCGGTGAACAAGCGCTGCACGTGGCTGTGATAGGCAGCGGCGGCGCGGCGATGGCGGCTGCCTTGAAGGCCGTGGAGCAAGGCGCCCGCGTCACGCTGATCGAGCGCGGCACCATCGGCGGCACCTGCGTCAATGTCGGCTGCGTGCCGTCCAAGATCATGATCCGCGCCGCGCACATCGTCCACCTGCGCCGCGAAAGCCCGTTCGATGCTGGCCTGCCGGCCGCAGCGCCCGCTGTACTGCGCGAGCGGCTGCTGGCCCAGCAACAAGGCCGCGTCGAGGAGCTGCGCCATGCCAAGTACGAAGGCATCCTGGCAAGCACTCCGGCCATCACCGTGCTGCGCGGCGAGGCCCGGTTCAGGGACACGCGCACGCTGACCGTGGCGACCGCTGACGGCGGCACGCACGAGGTGAACTTCGACCGCTGCCTGATTGCCACCGGCGCGAGCCCGGCGCTTCCGCCAATCCCGGGCCTTGCGGACACACCCCACTGGACCTCCACCGAGGCGCTGGAAAGCAGCTCGCTCCCCGAGCGGCTGGCCGTGATTGGTTCCTCCGTGGTGGCGGTCGAGTTGGCGCAAGCCTTCGCCCGGCTGGGCAGCCAGGTCACGATCCTGGCGCGCAGCACGCTGTTCTTCCGAGAAGACCCGGCCATCGGGGAAGCCGTAACAGACGCCTTCCGCGCCGAGGGCATCGAGGTGCTGGACCACACCCAGGCGAGCCACGTTGCCTATGCGGGCGGGGAATTCGTGCTCACCACCGGGCAGGGGGAAGTGCGCGCCGACAAGCTGCTGGTCGCCACCGGTCGCGCGCCGAACACGCGCAGCCTGAACCTTGAAGCGGCAGGCGTCGAAGTCAATGCGCAGGGAGCCATCGTCATCGACCGCGCCATGCGCACGAGCGCACCGCACATCTTTGCTGCCGGCGACTGCACCGACCAGCCGCAGTTCGTCTATGTGGCGGCGGCGGCCGGCACGCGCGCCGCGATCAACATGACCGGCGGCGACGCGGCGCTGGACCTGACGGCGATGCCGGCGGTGGTGTTCACCGATCCGCAGGTGGCGACCGTGGGCTACAGCGAGGCGGAAGCGCACCACGACGGCATCGAGACCGACAGCCGGCTGCTGACGCTCGACAACGTGCCGAGGGCGCTCGCCAACTTCGACACGCGCGGCTTCATCAAGCTGGTGGCGGAAGCTGGCTCAGGGCGGCTGATCGGCGTACAGGCGGTCGCGCCGGAAGCGGGCGAACTGATCCAGACGGCCGCGCTGGCGATCCGCCACCGGATGACCGTGCAGGAGCTGGCCGACCAGTTGTTCCCCTACCTGACCATGGTCGAGGGACTGAAGCTCGCGGCGCAGACCTTCAACAAGGACGTGAAGCAACTGTCCTGTTGCGCCGGATGAGGAAAAGGGAGGTGTTCGATGAACGCCTACAGCCGCGCCAACCGCCGCATCTACGCGGCCTTGTCCGATCCCCTGTCGGCCACCCACCGGCACCGCCTCGACGATCTGCTCAAGCGCCACGACAACGGCAAGACGACCTGGCTGGCCTGGCTGCGCCAGTCGCCCGTCAAGCCGAACTCGCGCCACATACTCGAACACATCGAGCGCCTCAAAGCCTGGCAGGCGCTCGACCTGCCTTCCGGCATCGAGCGGTCGGTGCACCAGAACCGCCTGCTCAAGATCGCCCGCGAAGGCGGCCAGATGACGCCCGCCGATCTGGCCAAGTTCGAGGCACAGCGCCGCTACGCGACCCTGGTGCGCTCGCCATCGAGGGCATGGCCACCGTCACCGACGAAATCATCGACCTGCACGACCGCATCCTGGGCAAGCTGTTCAACGCTGCCAAGCACAAGCATCAGCAGCAGTTCCAGGCGTCCGGCAAGGCGATCAACGCCAAGGTGCGGCTGGCCACCTCGATCAAGCAGGGCACGGTGACGGCCTCGCTGATGCTCAGGAAACTCGGCAGCTACCCGCGCCAGAACGGCCTGGCCGTGGCGCTGCGCGAGCTGGGCCGCATCGAGCGAACGCTGTTCATCCTGGACTGGCTGCAAAGCGTCGAGCTGCGCCGCCGCGTGCATGCCGGACTGAACAAGGGCGAAGCCCGCAACGCGCTAGCCCGCGCCGTGTTCTTCAACCGGCTGGGCGAAATCCGCGACCGCAGTTTCGAGCAGCAGCGCTACCGGGCCAGCGGCCTCAACCTGGTGACGGCGGCCATAGTGTTGTGGAACACGGTCTATCTGGAACGGGCCTCAAACGCCTTACGCGGTCACGGCCAGACTGTCGATGACGCCCTGTTGCAGTACCTGTCGCCGCTGGGCTGGGAGCACATCAACCTGACCGGCGATTACCTCTGGCGCAGCAGCGCCAAGATCGGCGCGGGCAAGTTCAGGCCGCTACGACCGCTGCAACCGGCTTAGCGTACGATTTTTTCCGTTTTCTGAGACGTCCCCAATCAGTGCCGCATTGTCCTGGTCAAGGATCAGGGCGTGTACTTCCTCGCCGAGCGTGGGGAGCGTCGCCCGGATGGGCGCCAGGCACTGCTCGCCTACGCCGTCGGATGCAACCCGGACACCGACCCGTTCGATGACTGGTGGCACCTCGCCGGCCGCGAGCTGGGCGGCGATGACTTCGCGGAGTATTTCGACCCGAAGGACGGCCTGTTCACGCGCCTCCAGCACTCGGCGGACGATCTCGTGCTTTCCGCCACCGCCACGCACCTGTCCTTAGCAGTGGTGCCTCCCGCCTGACGCGGCAACCGCCTCGCAGCCCCCGCATCGGGGGCCTTCTTTTGTTCGCACCGCCGCCATCGCCGCGCGTGCGCGTTTGTCTCCAGCCGCCGAGGCACGCCCCGCCGGCCACAACGCCGGCATGCCACCGGAGACAACCGCATGAACACGCCATCGACCTCGCCGAGGCTGCACCTCCTACCGGTGTCGCTGCGCACGGCCAATGCATTCGTTCTGTCGCACCATCGCCACCACCGCCCGGTCCAGGGCGCGAAGTTCGCCCTGGCCGTCACGCTGAGCGACAGCGACCTGATCCACGGCGTGGCCATTGTCGGCCGCCCGGTCGCGCGGCACCTGGACGCTGGAAGTCACGCGGCTGTGCACCGACGGCACACCCAGCGCCTGCAGCAAGCTCTACGGCGCGGCCTGGCAGGCGGCAAGGGCGCTGGGCTACATACGCCTGCTCACCTACACCATGCCCGACGAAGGTGGCGCCAGCCTGCGCGCCGCCGGCTGGCGGCTGATCGGCGCGCGCGGTGGCGGCGCCTGGAGCCGTCCCGGCCGTCCGCGCGCCGATACCCCCGAGCACCTGCGCGGCGCCAAGTGCCTGTGACAGGCGCCGGGTGGCGCGGACAAAGGGAAGCGCCCGGGTGCCGATTGATTGCTGCCGCGCGCGCGAGGCCCCGCCATGCTGGCCCCATGCCTGCTGACGTCGTCAGCGACATGCCAGGCAACCATCGGTCTTCGAGGTTGCGGCGCAGTTCCCACTGCGTGACCGAGCCAGCTCGCACCGCATCCTTCCGCGAGCGGCCACCAGCCTCTGGTGGCGGATGCTTTCGCCTTATCAACCCACCGCGGGGTCACGCACCTTCCCCGCATGCGTGGGCCGGTGTGTCTCCGCTTCATCCCAATGGAGATTCACCATGAACACCACGTCCAACGAGAAATCGTATTTCGACCTCCACACCTCGGGCATCGGCTACATCCAGCGTGTCCGTGAAGTGCCCGTCCGGGGCGGCCGCCGTGCGCAGCCTTTCCTGGCATGCACCATCGCCGCGCTGGTCGGCCCCGCCCGGGACCCCAGCTACCGCTACTTCGACGTCAAGGTCTCGGGTGCCGAGGCCAAGAAGCTCGTTCAGCGCTACATCGGCGTTGACGATCCCAAGCAGCGCCCGCTGGTGCGCTTTCGCCTCGGTGACCTGTGGGGCGATGTGTACATCCGCGACAAGGGTGAGCAGAAGGGTCAGGCCGCCGCGTCCCTCAAGGCGCGACTGCTCAAGGCCGAACTGATCGACCGGGCCGAACTGGCTTCGATCGAGCAGCACGAGTTGATCACCCGCGGCATCGGCTATCTCAATCGTGTGAAGGACGTCACCCCAAAAGCTGGCGACTCGTTCCTCTCTTGCACCGTCGCGGCACTGGCCGGGCCTGTCGATGAACCGGAGTATCGGTACTTCGACACCATCGTCGCCACCCCGGAAGCCGAGCACCTGGTTCGCCGGTGCGTTCAGGCCATCGAGGGTGACCGCAAGGTGCTGATCGCCTTCCGTCTGAACGACATGAAGATCGATCCGTACATCCGCACCAAGGGTGAGCACGCCGGGGAACCGGCCGCCAGCCTGGAATCGACGCTGGTCCACATCGGTCTCATCAAGATCGACGGCACCCAGGTCTATCCGACGAGCCAGGCGCAAGCCGAGGCGCCGCCGGCCGAAGACGCATCCGCGTCCGAAGCCGACGATGCCATCGACACGGCCACCGAGCCCGCCGAGCGCGAGCCCGAGGCGCAAGTCCAGGAGCAGGAGCCGGCATTGGCTGCTTCGTTCTGATCCGGCACGGCCTCTCACGGGGCCTTGTCGCTTTTCCTCCCCACGTACGCCGCGTCCCCAGGACGCGTGCTTGCGCATTTCATCCCCCGAGTTCCGCGTGGTCTCACGGCCACGCGGTTGTCGAATTTCTCAAAGGAGATCAGCCATGTCTCTGGTATCCCGCTTTGCTCCGCAATCCCCGATCCTGCGCTCTGATCGCCCACTCTCGGACGACCGCATTCGTGCCGTCGTTCCGTCGATCTTCGCCGACGCTCCACATGGGAGCCGGTCCGATCGGTATGCCTACATACCGACCTCGACCGTGCTGACCAAGCTGCGCCAGGAGGGCTTCGAGCCCTTCATGGTGTGTCAGACGCGCGTGCGCAACGAAGACCGGCGCGAGTACACGAAGCACCTCATCCGACTTCGCCATGCAAGCCAGATCAACGGCGACGAGGCGAACGAGATCATCCTGCTCAACAGCCATGACGGCACGAGCAGCTATCAGATGCTCGCCGGCATGTTCCGGTTCGTCTGCCACAACGGCCTGGTTTGCGGTGACACCACCGCAGACATCCGCGTTCCCCACAAGGGCGACGTGGCCAGCCAGGTGATCGAAGGTGCCTACGGAGTCCTCGAAGGTTTCGAGCGCGTGCAGAACGCGCGCGATGCGATGCGCACCATCACCCTCGATGAGGGCGAAGCGGAGGTCTTTGCGAACTCTGCGCTCGCACTCAAGTACGACGATCCGGCCAAGTCCACGCCTGTCACCGAGAGCCAACTGCTGGCCCCTCGGCGATGGGACGACCGCAAGAACGACCTGTGGGCCGTCTTCAACCGCGTCCAGGAGAACCTAGTCAAAGGGGGCCTGAACGGACGCACGGCCAACGGCCGCAATCAGCGCACCCGTCCGGTGCAAGGCATCGACCAGAACCTGCGCCTGAACCGGGCGTTGTGGCTGCTGGCCGAAGGCATGCGCCAGCTCAAGGCGTGATGCCACGCGGACCTCGCCCACCTCGGGCGAGGCCATTTCCTCTCATCCACCGGGTGCCGTCGGCGGCCCGTCATTCATCATCAGGAGAACCATCATGGCAACCCCATCGGCTTCCGAGAAATCTGTTGCGCCCATCGTCGTCCCCGGCCAGCTCACGCTGCGTACCATCCGCGGCAAGAACGGCCCGTTCACGGTTGGCCGCCTCGCGACGCACCTCGGTACTTTCGAGGTCAAAGACCCGGAGCTGGAGCAGTACCCCGAAGGCAAGTACGACGGGGAATTCATCATCAGGTACATCTTCCCGAAGTCCTATCCGGTCGGCGGCGGCATGCGGTTCGAGATCCGTGCCAGCCTCGACGGCATGACGCTCAACGGCATCGACAAACTCAGCCGCGACGAAGCCCGCAGCTTCGCCACCCAGGACGTCGATCCGCTCGATGAAGAGCAAGGGGCGCAGCCTGCGGCAACGCCGGCCAAGCCCACCAAAGCGTCCAGGCCCGCCAAGCCCGCACCCGTGCAGGCGTCCGCGGACCCGCTGGTCGATACCACGCCCTTCGGCGTGGATGCGCCACCGCCTGCTACGGCCGCTGCCCCCGGCAGCACCGAAGACGGTGACGCCGCGCTCTTCGGCCTGCTGTGGCCGCTGGGCGAGTCCGTGAAACTGGATTCGACCATCGACCGCCGCACCCTGCGCGCGCAGATCGCCCGCCTGGGCGAGCTGGGCTACGCGCTGGACTTCAAGACGCAGGAGTGGAGCCGCCAGGCCGAACCAAAACCTGCGTGATCGCAGACGCCGCATGCGCGGTGTTCTTCATCCACCCGCCGGGGTTCCTTTCCCATGCGGGGGAGGCCCTGGCCATTTTCTGGAGGTCTCCATCATGTCCACCATCGCTTGCGATACCCCGCGTTCAACGCTGGATGAACCCGCGTGGCGGGACCTTTGCAAAGCGGCCGCCGCACACGCCCAGCGCGGTTGCGGCTTGTCCTACGACCACTACGTGACGCTCTTCAGTTCGGCGATCGACGCACAGGCCAATCGTTTGCCGGATGAGCAACGTGCTCAGGCTCTCGAAATCGCGGCCCAGGAATGGGACTACGCAACACCTGCCGAACGGCAGGAAACCCAGGACTGGAATGCGGAGCATGGCTATTGCTCGCACGGGATCGAGTTCGGCTACTGCCCGGCCGGTTGTGATCGAGACGATGACGACTGGGATTGAGGGCGACGCATAGGTTCCTTCGCCGCAGATGCGGCATTCCATCACCCGCTGGGGGTTCTTCCCCACGGGGAGGCCTTCAGCTCAACTTTTCGAGGAGGCCTCTCATGGGCTGGTATTTCTCAAACCAATCGCGGTCCGAACTGATCGCGGAACTGATCGCACCGCAAGAGACCGAGCGCGCCAGCGTCAAGGTCATCGCTCACACCCTGCGCGGCAACGTGCTGTGGTCCGTCGCCGAAGTGACCGCCAAGGTCGAAGGCGTGCATCGTGATCTCGCACCGGGCCAGTCCCTGCGCTACATCCGCTGCGATCTGCTTGAACGAAGCGGCGGCCAGTGGGGCTACAAGTCCTTGGACGAGTCCATGCACCCGTACTACTACACGTGCCCGCTGTCCTATCTGGACCTCGCACCGGAGCAGTCCGCCGACTGGCGTGCAGGCGTTCGCGCCTACCACGCCCGGCGGCGCACACCCACGGCATCCGCGGCATCCGCCGCGGCGTCGATGGCCTGAGCCAGGAGGAACCGACATGGACCCGATCCTGGCAACGCTTCCGCCCTCGTTGCTGGCACTCGTTGAAGGGAGTTTGTCCAACGACGAAGTGTCCTCCGACGAGGAAATGCTGGCGTACTTCATCGACAACGGCCTCACCGAGGACCAGGCACGGCAGGCACTGACCTACCGCGACCAGTACCTCAACAACATCTACCTGGAAGGCTTCACGCCGATCACTTCGGCGGACGAGCCGCTTCACTTCAACCCGCACACCCGGCAGTTCGAGCCGGACTGAGCGGTTTTCTTCCACCCCCTGGGGCAGTACTTGCCCCAGCGGGCGGTGCTGTTCCCGTTCATCCGAGGACACCACCATGCCCGCAAACACTTCTTCCACGCTGTACCGCATCGACGAATGCCCGGACGTGATGGCCGACGCCTGCGTCGGCGATGACCAGGGCAACCTGATCTTCCTGTCCATCTGGGCGCGGGACACCGCCGTCCAGCAGTTCCTCGCTCGCCTGACCCTCGGGCGCGACGAGCAGGGACTGGACCAGTTCCACGTCATCACCGACCAGGGCGGCAGCGTCCCGGTATTCATCGGCAACGTCGATCGCCTGGAAAAGCGCATCACGCGCGCGTACCGGCGGACGCTGTTCGGCTCGCTGTCCAACGTGTGGCTGTTCGACCGGCGCTGCGTCAAGCCCGACAAGGCCAACGCCAGCGCATTGGCACTGCTGCCACACGACAGCGCCCACAGGCTTGACCGCCTGTGGATGCTGGTGCGGGACACCTGCCCGTTGCCGCTGCTCGATCACTGGCGCGAGACCGTGCTGGAACTGCTGGAAACCCGCGAGATGCTGGCCCGCCTTCCGTTCGCCCTCGGGCCGCTGGAAGGCCATCGGCTCGCCATCGACGTGCCGGCGCTGACCCTGGCGCTCGGCTCCCTGATCCGCAGCGACGCGCTCACCGCCTATCCGTATCCGGCCAAGATTTGGACGCCGGAAGCGGTAGCGGCTTGACCCACCCTCGGAGGCACGCCTTGGCGTACTTCCGTGTTTCATCCCCGCCAACCAGGAGACTTCCATGGCCCTCATGTTCCCGCGGCTCGCCCGCAATTTCGTCAAGAACGGATATTTCCCGACCGACGAACCCACGCTCGAAAGAGCGCTCAACGCACTGATGCCCAGCGACGGGCCGATGTGCATCCTCGATCCCTGCGCCGGCGAAGGCGTGGCGATCGCCGAAGCCGCCCATGCCCTCGGGCGCGAGCAGGCAAAGGCGTTCGCCGTCGAGTTCGACGCGGAGCGGGCGCGCCATGCCCGCGGCCTGGTCGATCACTGCCTGCACGCGGACCTGATGGACACGATGGTCTCCAAGCAGTCCTTCGGGCTGCTCTGGCTCAACCCGCCGTATGGGGACCTGTCCAAGGACGTCAACGGCAACATCGGCTATCAGGGCCAGGGCCGTGCCCGCCTTGAAAAGCTGTTCTACCAGCGCACGCTCTCGCTGCTGCAATACGGCGGCGTGCTGGTTTTCATCGTCCCCGGCTACGTGCTCGACGCGGAGTTGGTCGGCTGGCTGACGCGCCACTACACGGACCTGCGCATCTACCGAGCGGTGGAGACGCAGTTCAAGCAGGTGGTGATCTTCGGACGCCGGGTGCGCCAGCGCGAGCAGGTGCCCGATGGCGTCAAGGCCGTGCGCAATCTGCTGTTGCAGGTAGGGCAAGGCGAAGTCGAAGCCGAGGAACTGCCGAGCGAGTGGCCGTTCCTGCCGTACATCGTCCCCGCCAGCCCGGCCGAGCCAGAGCATTTCTTCCGCGTGACGATGGAGCCCGAGCAGTTCGCCGATGAGGTTGGCAGGCTGCAAGGCTTGTGGCCATCGCAGGACACGCACCTGGGGGCTGCGCAGCAATCGCTGCGTCCACCGGCGCGGGCCTTGTCCCGCTGGCATCTCGCCCTGGCTCTGGCCGCGGGTGCGATCTCGGGGGTTGTGCGCTCCAAGACCGGGCGCGTGCTCGTCGTCAAAGGTGACACCCACAAGGACAAGACGCTCCAGCGGGAGTTCACCGAACGCGAAGACGGCTCCATCGCCGAGACCCGCATCCTCACCGACAAGTTCGTTCCCGTCATCCGCGCGTGGGACATGACACCTGGCTCCGCGACACGGGGCGAGGTGTTGACCATTCGCTGATCCACCGGACGCGCTGCCGTCCTGCTGTACCAACTCGAAGGAGAAACACCATGATCCCCAATCCGTTCAAGCGGCCTGCGCCGCACAAGCAACCGTTGTTCGCACCGAGTACGTTGAAGTTGAGCGAGAAGGTGCATTGGCTGGCCCGGCGAGGCCTGATCGACCCCTTGGCCTATGTCCAGCGCCATGTGCGCGGGGACTGGGGCGAGATCGATGAGGCCACACGCCAAGCCAACGACGTGGCGATCCAACAGGACAACCTAATGATCTCGCAGTTCAGGATCACGCCGGACCTGGCGCTGATCGTCAAGACCAGCGAGGACCACCAGACCACGGTGGTCCAGCTTCCCGAAGAGCGGGACCTGATCTGAGGCCCCACATCCTCATCCACCTGACGGAGCCACTTCACTCCGGCAGGGGTGTCGTGGCTCAATGACTCATCAAGGAGGAGCCCATGGCATCGCATCGCATCGAAACCTACTGCCAGCGGCTGGCGTTCCCCATCGGGGCGCTCATCTTCAGCAGAGGTGTTGACCGCCTGGTCCGCGCGGGTCGCCTGGACCCGATCCCGTACTTCAGGCGCCACACCCGTGGCGACTGGGGCGACGTCAACATCCAGCAATGGCAGACGAACAGCAGCGCGCTTCAATCGGGCGCGTCGCTGGAATCGCACTACGTGATCCATCCGGGGCTCGCCATTCGCATCGTCACCGATTCGCAGCGCTGCGCAACCGTCATCGTGCTTCCGTCCGAAGACTGAGCACGGTTCACCTGCGGGCCGCCCAGGCCAGCACCTTCAACCACCCTCAGCCACGCGTCGATTCTCTTCCCACCACGGGGCATGCCATTGCCCCGCTGGGGGTGGTGCATGCCCCATTTTTCTTTGGAGCATCACCATGTCCCTCGATCTCGAAACCACTGCCGCTGAATCCGCGCCCGTACAGGGCGAACTGCTCGACGCGGAATCTTCCCCTCTGACCCTGAGCCTTCAGGATTTTGTCGGCGAGTTCGGCGACGAACTACTCGACGCCCTCAACAGCGCTAATCCGCCGGTCTATACCGGCCAACCGCAGGCGCACCGGCAACTGGTGGTCGCCAGCCTCAAGCGCAAGCTGTTCCCAGCCCAGGCCGAAGTCGTCCACGCCGCCGCCGAGCTGCTGATCGACCGTGGCGAACGTGCTGCGATCGTCAATGGCGAGATGGGCTGCGGCAAGACGACCGTCGGCATTGCCACGGCCGCCGTGCTCAACGCCGAAGGCTATCGCCGCACTCTGGTGCTGTCGCCGCCCCACCTGGTTTACAAGTGGCGGCGCGAGATCCAGGAGACGGTGGCCGGTGCCAAGGTGTGGGTACTCAACGGGCCGGATACGCTCGTCAAGCTCATCAAGCTGCGCGAGCAGTTGGGCGTGCAGCCCACGGGCCAGGAGTTCTTCGTCCTGGGGCGCGTCAGGATGCGGATGGGCTTTCACTGGAAGCCTGTCTTCACCACGCGGCGCACCCGCCACGGCGACGTGGCGGCCTGCCCGGACTGCGGCACGGTCATCACCGACCTCGACGGCGAGCCGGTCAACCCGATCGCGCTCCAAGCCGAGGAGTGCCGCAGGAAGTGCGGCCACTGCGCCGCGCCCCTGTGGACACTGATCCGCCCGCGCAGTCTGTCCGGCAGCGACCAGTCCTCGGCCGTGCTCAAAGCCTTAAAGCGCATACCGACCATCGGAGAGGTCACCGCGCAGAAGCTGATGCAGAAGTTCGGTGACGGGTTCCTGGCGTCGATGCTCGGCGACAACATCCATGAGTTCATCAACCTCATGGATGGCAACGGCGAGCTGGTGTTTTCCGACCGTCAGGCCACGCGCATGGAACGTGCGATGGCCAACATGGAGTTCGGCTTTGGCGAGGGCGGCTATCAGCCGTCCGAGTTCATCAAACGCTACCTGCCGCAAGGCACGTTCGACCTGCTCATCGCCGATGAGGCACATGAGTACAAGAACGGGGGCAGTGCCCAGGGCCAGGCCATGGGCGTGCTGGCGGCGAAGGCTCGCAAGACCTTGCTGCTGACCGGCACGTTGATGGGCGGCTACGGGGACGACCTGTTCCACCTGCTGTTCCGAGCCCTTCCGGGGCGGATGATCGAAGACGGCTACCGCCCGACCACGAGCGGCAGCATGACCTCGGCTGCGATGGCGTTCATGCGCGATCACGGGGTGTTGAAGGACATCTACTCCGAGAGCACCGGCACGGCGCACAAGACGGCCAAGGGCACCAAGGTATCGGTGCGCACGGTCAAGGCCCCGGGGTTTGGCCCCAAGGGCGTGCTGCGCTGCATCCTGCCGTTCACGATCTTTCTCAAGCTCAAGGACATCGGTGGCAACGTCCTGCCGCCGTATGACGAGGAGTTCCGTGAAGTCGCGATGGACACGGCGCAAGCCGCGGCCTACCGCGATCTGGCGGGTCGGCTGACCGCGGAGCTGAAACAGGCTCTGGCGCGACGCGATACGACCTTGCTGGGTGTGGTCCTCAACGTGCTGCTGGCCTGGCCGGATTGCTGCTTCCGGTCGGAGACCGTGGTGCATCCGCGCACGCGCAACACCTTGGCGTTTGTCCCGGCTCAGTTCAACGAGTTCGAGATCAGCCCCAAGGAGCGTGAGCTGATCGACATCTGCAAAGCGGAGAAGGCGCAGGGCCGCAAGGTTCTGGCCTACACGGTCTATACCGGCACGCGGGACACCACGTCGCGCCTGAAGGTGCTGCTGGAGCAAGAAGGCTTCAAGGTGGCGGTGCTGCGCGCAAGCGTGGATGCCAGCCGCCGCGAAGACTGGATCGCTGAGCAACTGGATCGTGGCATCGACGTGCTCATCACCAATCCCGAGCTGGTCAAGACGGGATTGGACTTGCTGGAGTTTCCGACGATCGTGTTCATGCAGTCGGGCTACAACGTGTACTCGCTCCAGCAGGCGGCACGCCGCTCCTGGCGCATCGGGCAGAAGTTGCCGGTGCGCGTGATCTACCTCGGCTACGCCGGTTCTTCGCAGATGACCTGCCTGGAACTGATGGCCAAGAAGATCATGGTCTCGCAGTCCACCTCGGGCGACGTGCCCGAATCGGGGCTGGATGTCCTGAACCAGGATGGTGATTCCGTCGAGGTCGCACTGGCCCGGCAACTGGTCGCCGCCTGAACTTCACGCAATGCCGACGACCGAGAGGTCGTCGGCTCTTTTTTCAGCGCCTCGCAGCGTCAAATTGCACCTTGCCGTACACGCCTGGACAGTGATTCAGCGCTTTCCTTGCGCTCGCTGTAACGATCCACCAGATACGGCGCCACGTCGCGCGTGAGCAGCGTGAACTTCATCAGTTCTTCCATCACGTCCACCACGCGGTCGTAGTAGGCCGAGGGCTTCATGCGTCCGGCCTCGTCGAACTCCTGGTACGCCTTGGCGACCGAGGACTGGTTCGGGATGGTCAGCATCCGCATCCAGCGGCCCAGCACGCGCATCTGGTTGACGGCGTTGAACGACTGCGAGCCGCCCGATACCTGCATCACCGCCAGCGTCTTGCCCTGGGTCGGGCGCACCGCGCCGACCGACAGCGGAATCCAGTCGATTTGGGTCTTCATCAGGCCGGTCATCGCGCCGTGGCGCTCCGGCGAACTCCACACCATGCCCTCGGCCCATTGCACCAGTTCGTGCAGTTCCTTGACCTTCGGGTGATCGGCCGGCGCATCGTCCACCAGAGGCAGCCCGGACGGATTGAACAATCGGGTCTCGCCGCCCAGCGCCCGCAAGATGCGTGCGGCTTCTTCGGCTGCGAGGCGGCTGAACGAGCGTTCGCGCAGCGAACCATAGAGCAGCAGGAAGCGCGGCGCGTGCGTGGCCCGTGCCGGCGCGAACAGATGTTCGGTGTCCGGTTGCTGGAACAGCGCCGTGTCGATGTTCGGCAGGTCGAGACGAGATTCAGACACGGCGGCCGTCCTGATCGACCACCGGCTCGCCGTCTTCCTTGTTGAACGCGCCGCGCTGCGGCTGCGGCAGCAGGTCGAGCACGGCTTCCGAAGGCCGGCACAGGCGCGTGCCTAGCGGCGTGACCACGATAGGCCGGTTGATGAGGATGGGATGCTGGAGCATGAAGCCGATCAGGTCGTCGTCGCTCCACTTCGGGTTGCCCAGGTCGAGGTCGGCATAGGGCGTGCCTTTCTCGCGCAGCACGTCTCGCACCGGCACGCCCATCGCCGCGATCAGCGCCTGGAGCGTGTCGCGGTCGGGCGGCGTTTTCAGGTACTCGATGATGGTCGGTTCCTCGCCGCTGTTGCGGATCAGGCCCAGCACGTTGCGCGAGGTGCCGCAGGCTGGGTTGTGGTAGATCGTGATGGTGCTCATGGATGCCTCTTGGAGGTTACGAAGTGGTCGCGCGGCGTTCGTACCAGCCGCGTGAGCGATTGACCACGCGCACCACCAGCAGCATGACCGGCACCTCGATGAGCACGCCGACCACTGTTGCGAGTGCTGCGCCGGAATGGAAGCCGAACAGGCTGATGGCGGCGGCCACGGCCAGCTCGAAGAAGTTGCTGGCACCAATCAACGCGGATGGCCCAGCGACGCAGTGCTTTTCGCCCACCTGGCGGTTGAGCCAGTACGCCAGACCGGAATTGAAGAACACCTGGATCAGGATCGGCACCGCCAGCATGGCGATCACCAGCGGCTGCCGGATGATGGCCTCGCCCTGGAAGGCGAACAGCAGCACCAGCGTCAGCAACAGCGCGGCGATGGACAATGGGCCGATGCGTTCCAGTGCCCTGTCGAACACGGCCTGCCCCTTGCGCAGCAGCGCCCGGCGCCAGAGCTGGGCCAGGATGACCGGAATGACGATGTACAAACCCACCGACACCAGCAAGGTGTCCCACGGCACCGTGATCGACGACAGGCCCAGCAGCAGGCCGACGATGGGTGCGAAGGCGAACACCATGATGGTGTCGTTCAAGGCCACTTGCGACAGCGTAAATACCGGATCACCGCCAGTCAGCCGACTCCAAACGAAAACCATTGCGGTACACGGTGCAGCAGCCAGCAGGATCAGGCCGGCGATATAGCTGTCGAGCTGATCGGCGGGCAGCCAGTCGGCAAAGACGTGGCGGATGAAGATCCACGCCAGCAACGCCATTGAGAACGGCTTGACGGCCCAATTGATGAACAGCGTGACCCCCATGCCCCGCCAATGCTGGCGCACCTGGCCAAGCGCGGCGAAGTCCACCTTCAGCAGCATGGGGATGATCATTACCCAGATCAGCAGGCCGACCGGCAGGTTGACCTTGGCAATCTCCATGCGGCCGATGGCCTGGAATGCGGCGGGCGCGAACTGGCCCAGAGCGATCCCCGCGATGATGCACACCGCCACCCATAGCGTCAGGTAACGCTCAAAGCCGCTCATGGCGGAGTTTGCTGGCGCGGGGCCGGCAGTATCGGTTGCGCTCATCGGGCGGGCCTCACTGGCGGCCGATGTCGCGCAGTTCACGCTGCAACGACATGGCATCGAGACTCTTGATCGGAAGCGACAGGAACAACTCGATACGTCGGCGCAGCGTCATGGCGGTATCGAAGAACGCCTTGCTTTGTCGTTCCAGGGTGCCTTCCACGGCTGCCGGGTCAGGCACGCCCCAATGCGCCGACACCGGCTTGCCCGGCCACAGCGGACACGCCTCGCCGGCTGCGTTGTCGCAGACGGTGAAGATGAAATCGAACACCGGCGCATCGGGCTTCACGAACTCGTCCCAGCTCTTGCTGCGGTAGCCCGTTGTCGGAAGGTGCAGCCGCTCCAGCGTGGCGAGTGCCAGCGGGTGAACTTCGCCTTTCGGATGGCTACCTGCCGACCAGGCGTGAAACCGCCCTTGGCCCATGTCGTTGAGGATGCCTTCGGCGAGGATGGAGCGGGCCGAATTGCCCGTACAGATGAACAAGGCGTTGTAAGTGGTATCGGTCATGGTCAGCAGCAGGTCTTGGATGGAGAAACCTCGCATACGCCACCTTGGCAGCAATGCTCGGTCAGGTAACCGATCAGACCGTCCATGCGGCCGTACTCGGCGCGATAAATCAGGTTGCGGCCCTGCTGCTCGATGCTGACGAGGCCAGCATGGGCCAGTTCCTTCAAGTGGAAGGACAAGGTGTTGCGGGCCACGTCGAGCTGGTCAGCTAGCGTGCTCGGCGTCAGTCCGCCCGGGCCAGCAACGACCAAGGCGCGGAACACGCGCAGGCGCTGGGTGTGAGCCAGGGCGTTTAAGGCGGAAATGGCTTGATCCTCTTTCATGATTCGATAATACAACATTTATAGAATTAATGTGCAAACCACAGTTGGATTTGCGGGTTGCGCTATGTGTTGGACTGCAAAAGCGGGCACCCCCCAGTTCGCATTCCTGACTGACCGCGCAGCCGCGCGCAGCCAAGGTATCGGCATCGCAACAGAAGAGCCGATGCCATGCCTGCAATCCATGTATCCCGGTGTCTGGTCGGTACCAGCCTCCTGGCCGCAGCCTTGGCCAGCGGCTGCGCGACCACGCCACCGCCGCTGGCCGCCAGCACCGTCGAGGACGTCCCACCCGCGCCCGAGGCTGCACCGCCCGAGTTCATTCCCGTCGTGCGCTATGGCCGCTACACCCTGGTGGAGCTGGCGCCGATGGCGGCGCAGCGCGATCTGCTGGTGCAGACCATCGACGTGTCCATGCCCGAGGAGGTCCGCGCCACGGTCGGCGACGGGCTGCGGCATGTGCTCAAACGCAGCGGCTACCAGCTTTGCGAGACCCCGCATGCGGTGATCGAGCTGTACGCGCTGCCGCTGCCGGCGGCGCACTTGCATCTCGGCCCCATGACCTTGCGCGATGCACTGCTCACCCTGGCCGGTCCGGCTTGGGAACTGCACGCCGATGACCGGACGCGGCAGGTCTGCTTCGAGCGGCCTGGTCGCGACACCGGTGCCGAGCCGGTGTCCGAGCCGCCTGCTGCCGAGGCCGTGCAGACGTTCCCCTTTGCGGGAGGCCAGCCATGAACGCGGCACAGCCGCTCCGGCGCCCGACCGCCGCCGTGGTGTTGCAAAGCCTGCTCTGGCTTTGGCTGCTGGGTCTCAGTGTCTTCGCGATCCTGGGCCACCAGACGATGACCGATCAGGCCGACCAGCAGCAGCTCGATGTCCGGTTGCAGCGCCTCGAAGCCCAGGTGACCGGGCTGGCCGAGACCACGCGGGCCTTGCAGCAGCAGCCCGCAGCCGCCACCGCCGCAGGCCTGCAAGACGCTCGGCAGGCAATGGAGGCGCGCATCGTTCAAGCCGAACAGGCGCTGGGTGGCTATGCCACCGCCGAGGACGTTCAGGCGCTGCGTACCGAAGTCGAGCAGATCAAGGTGCGCCAAGCGACTGCGCGTGCAGCGGCGCCTACCCAGCGGCGCACCCCGAGCCAACCGGCCACCGCCAAGTCCGAACCGCCGCCGCTGCCATTTCGCGTCGTCGGCGCCGAACTGCGCGCCGGCCAGCGCAGCGTGTCCGTCGCGCCGAGCATCGGGGACTTCACGCCCGCCCAACTTCAGGTGCTGCTGCCCGGGGATGCGGTCGGCCCGTGGCGCCTGCAGGCGATCGAGGGCAACACCGCAGTGTTCCAGGCCGGCAACCAGACCCGCCGCGTGGCGATTCCCTGACCGGAGCACCCCATGAAGCCGTCGATCCTCCTTTTCGCGGTCCTGGTGGCGTCGTCGCAATGGCCCGCCTGGGCGCAGCAGCCCGCAACGACCTCGGCGCGCAACGCACAGAGCCAGGAGCGCCCGCTGGCCGCCCGCGTGCTGGACGACCGGGTGGCAACCGAATGGGGCTTGCAGCCACAAGAATGGGCACGCTACCGCGAGCTGATGGATGGGCCGCTGGGTATCTACTCGCCCAACCTGGACCCGCTGTCCGCCCTGGGCATCGAAGCTCGCACGGACGAAGAACGGCGCCGCTATGCGGAACTGCAGGTGCAGGTGGAAGCGCGCCGCGTCGAGAAGCTGCTCGCCTACCAGCGCGCCTACGACGAGGCCTGGCAGCGCCTGAATCCGGGGATGCAGCGCGTGAACCTGCCCGACGACAAGCCGGGCGCCGGCACATCCAGCAGTCCCTTGCGCGGCAGCGGCCGCATGGCGGTGTTCGTCAAGGACGGCTGCGCAGCCTGCGGACAGCTCGTGCAGCGCCTGCAATCCTCGGGCGCGGAGTTCGACCTGTACATGGTGGGCAGCCGCCAGGATGACGCGCGCATCCGCGACTGGGCCAAGCGCGCGCAGATCGACCCGGCGCGCGTGCGCGCCGGCAGCATCACGCTCAACCACGACGGCGGCCGCTGGCTGTCACTGGGCCTGCCCGGCGATCTGCCCGCCGCCGTGCGCGAAGTGAACGGCCAATGGCAGCGCCAGCCGTAGCCATGCCCCTGCGCGCACTGGTGCTCACTGCGGGCCTGTATGCCGTTGCCGCCCTGGCCCAGGAGGTTCCGCCACCGGCTTACCAGCTTGCCGCCCAGCGCGCAGGCATCCCCTCGACCGTGCTCTACGCCGTGGCCTTGCAGGAGAGCGGCATCCGGCGCAACGGGCGCCTGGTGCCGTGGCCGTGGTCCCTCAACGTCGCCGGCCAGTCGCGCCGCTTCGCCACGCGCGCCGACGCCTGCGCTGGCCTGCAGCAGGCGATGCGCGCCACGCCGCACACGCGCATTGATGCGGGCCTGGGCCAGATCAACCTCGGCTACCACAAGCACCGCTTTACCGGCGCGTGCGACCTGCTGGATCCGTATCGCAACCTGGCCGTTGCCGCCGAGATCCTGAAGGAGCAGCACACCCCCGGCGAGGACTGGCTGCTGGCGATCGGCCGCTACCACCGCCCCGCAGGCGGCGAGCCCGCCGCCCGCTATCGGCGCAGCGTGTCGCGCCACCTTGCCCGCGTGCAGGGCACGCGACCAGCCGCCGCGGTCCTCGCGGCGCGCCAGGAGACCTCCCCATGACGAAACCCCATCCCGCCCATCTCGCGTTCACGGGCCTACTCATGCTGCTGTCAGGCCTGCCGCTGGCCTCGCGTGCCGGCGAGCCACTGATCGTTGTCGAGGACCGTGGCGGCACGTCGGCATTGCCGTACTACGAAGCCCTGAATCTCCAGCCGCGCGCCAACGCACCGGCGCGGCCGTCCATCCCGACGCCCCAGGTTCCTGCCACACGGGCGGACGAAGCCGCGATGCTGCCGGTGCGCAGCGCCAAGCTCACGCCTGGCACCGTGGCGCGGCGTGTGATTGAAGCGCCCGGCCTGCGGCCGTTCGTGGTCATCGGCGACGACGAGGCTTCCCGGGCCTGGTTGCAGCGCCGCGCCGCCGCTTTGCGCGAACGTGGCGCGGTCGGCCTGGTCGTCAACGTCGAGACCGCGCAGGGCCTGGCGCGGCTGCGCGCCCTGGTGCCGGGCGTGCCGCTCGCGCCCGTGGCCGGCGACGACCTGGCCGATCGCCTGGGCCTGCGGCACTACCCGGCGCTGATCACGGCCACCGGCATCGAGCAATGAAGCCATGTCGGGCAAACAGCCGGTCGAGGTTCTGCTACGCCCAGCGGTGGAGCTATACACCGTCGCGGCGTGTGCAGGCGCCGCGTTTCTGTGCCTGGTGGCCCCATGGTCGGTCGCGCTGAGCCCGGCCATGGGCATCGGCAGCGCCTTGGCGTTCGGCGCCTACGGCGCGATCCGCTACCGCGATGCCCGCATCATCCTGCGCTACCGGCGCAACATCCGCCGTCTGCCGCGTTACGTGATGACCAGCAAGGACGTGCCGGTCAGCCAGCAGCGCCTATTCGTGGGGCGCGGCTTTCTCTGGGAGCAGAAGCACACGCATCGGCTGATGCAGACGTACCGGCCCGAGTTCCGCCGCTACGTCGAGCCGACGCCGGCCTACCGGCTGACCAGGCGCCTGGAGGAACGGCTGGAGTTCGCGCCATTGCCGCTCTCGCGCCTGCCGAAGCTCACCGGCTGGGACGCGCCTTTCAACCCCGTGCGCCCGTTGCCGCCTGTCGGCGGCCTGCCAAGGCTGCACGGCATCGAGCCCGACGAAGTGGACGTCAGCCTGCCGCTGGGCGAGCGCGTCGGGCACTCGCTGGTGCTGGGCACCACGCGGGTGGGCAAGACGCGCCTGGCCGAGTTGTTCGTCACGCAGGACATCCGCCGCAGGAATGCTGCCGGCGAGCATGAGGTCGTCATCGTCATCGACCCCAAGGGGGATGCCGATCTCTTGAAACGGATGTACGTCGAAGCCCAGCGCGCTGGCCGCGAAGGCGAGTTCTACATCTTCCACTTGGGCTGGCCGGAAATCAGCGCCCGCTACAACGCCGTGGGCCGCTTCGGTCGGATCTCGGAAGTGGCGACACGCATCGCGGGGCAGCTCTCCGGCGAAGGCAACAGCGCGGCGTTCCGCGAGTTCGCATGGCGCTTCGTGAACATCATCGCCCGCGCCCTGGTGGAACTGGGGCAGCGCCCGGACTACATGCTGATCCAGCGCCACGTCATCAACATCGACGCGCTGTTCATTGAGTACGCCCAGCACTACTTTGCCAAGACGGAGCCCAAGGCCTGGGAGGTGATCGTCCAGATCGAGGCCAAGCTCAACGAGAAGAGCATCCCAAGGAACATGATCGGGCGCGAGAAGCGTGTGGTGGCGCTGGAGCAATACCTCTCCCAGGCGCGCAACTACGACCCTGTGCTCGATGGCCTGCGCTCGGCGGTGCGCTACGACAAGACCTACTTCGACAAGATCGTTGCATCGCTGCTGCCGCTGCTGGAAAAGCTCACGAGCGGCAAGATCGCCCAGCTCCTGGCGCCGAACTACTCCGACCTGGCCGACCCGCGCCCGATCTTCGACTGGATGCAGGTCATCCGAAAGCGGGCCATCGTCTATGTGGGTCTGGATGCGTTGTCTGACGCCGAGGTCGCCGCAGCGGTCGGCAATTCGATGTTCTCTGACCTGGTTTCGGTGGCCGGACACATCTACAAGCACGGAATCGACGATGGCCTGCCCGGCGCAGTGGCTGGCGCTCGCGTGCCGATCAACGTGCACGCGGACGAATTCAATGAACTGATGGGCGATGAATTCATCCCGCTCATCAACAAGGGCGGCGGTGCCGGCCTGCAAGTCACGGCGTACACGCAGACGCTCTCGGACATCGAGGCCCGCATCGGAAATCGCGCGAAGGCCGGCCAAGTGATCGGGAATTTCAACAATTTATTCATGTTGCGCGTGCGCGAGACGGCCACCGCGGAACTGCTGACGAGGCAGTTGCCGAAGGTCGAGGTCTATACAACCACCATCGTCTCGGGCGCGACGGACAGCTCAGACATCCGCGGCGCGACGGATTTCACGTCGAACACCCAGGACCGCATCAGCATGGCCAGCGTGCCGATGATCGAGCCGTCACACGTCGTCGGCCTGCCCAAGGGCCAGTGCTTCGCGCTGCTGCAGGGCGGCCAGCTCTGGAAGGTGCGTATGCCGCTGCCGGCGCCGGACCCGGATGAAGTGATGCCGGCGGACCTGCAGCAACTGGCCGGGTACATGCGCCAGAGCTACAGCGAGGCCACGCAGTGGTGGGAGTTCACCAGCTCGTCGGCCTTGCAGGATGCGGCCTTGCCCGACGACCTGCTGGACGATGCCGCTGCGGCCGAGCCCGGCGCGGTGGCCACCGGCGCCGACGATGGCGCGGGCAACGAGGCCGTGCCATGAAGGATGCCGCCTCGACCGCGCAGCGGGAGCAGAACCATCGCCAAGGCTTGATCGTCGGCACCATCACCTTACCGTTCCGGCTGCTCGGGGTGCTCATTGGCTCGCTGCTGTTTTCGATCGTGGTGGAGTGCGCCGGCATGCACATGTTCTGGAAGGACCAGGGCTGGCGCCACTCCCAGCAGATGCTGCGGTACGAACTCGGGCACCTGTCCAACCACTTCACGCGCAGCGTGGTGGTACAGGAGCCCGGGCGCACGGCGCACGAGTTGGTGGATACCGGGTACGAGTGGGTGTTCGTGCGCTCGGGGTTGCTGGAGCGCATGAGCCAGACCGCCGAGCGCGTCCGCGCGCCCAGCCACGGGCAGAGCCGCAACTTCCGCTACTACATCAGCCAAGTCTATGTCTGGGCCGAAAGCTACCTGATCGCTGCGGCCTTCACGACGCTCACCTTCCTGGTGCGCCTGCTGGTCCTGGTGCTCACGCTGCCGCTGATCCTCACGGCGGCATTCGTCGGCCTGATTGACGGCCTGGTGCGACGGGATGTGCGCCGGTTCGGCGCGGGCCGCGAATCCGGCTTCATCTACCACCGCGCGAAGGCCAGCCTGATGCCGTTGGCCGTGCTGCCTTGGGTCACCTATCTCGCTCTGCCCATATCGGTGCATCCTCTGGTCATCCTGCTGCCCAGCGCGGCGTTGCTGGGGATGGCAGTCAGCCTGACCGCAGGCAGCTTCAAGAAGTACTTATGAGGTGACACGGGCGGCACGGCTCTGCAAAGCCGTGTGCCGTTCATCGGTTCTGCAGGGTATCAAGAGCAGCATCCAACGCCGTAACCGCCTCGACGACCGTTCTTACCGTCGCCCGATCAAACTCATGATCGCGCTGAGCGTCGTGCACACCGCTATTGAGGTAACCCCATTCAATACTCGTACCGCTGACATTGAGCAGCCGGACCAACGCCCCTACGGCATCCGGCGCACCCGCATGTTGCGCCGCGATACGCTCGACGGCCGACCGCAACTTGGTGCATTTATTGTTCAGCTCCCAAGGCGCGCGGGGCCCGCTCAGCTTGATGTCGATCCGGCCGTCCGCCCGCCGACCCAGCCACGTCCACAGGCGGTCCGTCAGACTCTCCAGCGCCGGCCGGGCCTGACGCAGTGCCTCGCGTTTCTCGTCAGCCGCCAACGCCTGCTGGGCCAGAAGAACATAGTTCTTCGCTGGCGGGTCGCTGTCGACCCGCAGTTCGTGCTCTCCCTGATGCGGGAGAAACTTGTAGCGCTTAATGGCCGCGGCGCGGCGCACGCCCAACTCCTGCTGGATGCGGTGCAGGAACTCCTCTGCGTGCGAGGTGAGGATAACCTGCTTGCCGTGGAGCAAACCGTCCTCGAAGAAGGTACGCCAGATGCCATCGCGATGGTCGTCGTCGATCGCGTTGACGACGTCATCGAATATGACCACGGGGCAGCCCTGCGCGAGGTTCTTGGCAAGCAGAATCGCCAGGCCCAGGCATTTGATGTGCCCTTCGCTGAAGACGATCAACGCGTCGTAGCGCGCGCCCGGCTCGCCGGCGAACTCCACCTCGATCTTGCCGTTCTCGGCCACGGGCAACCACAGCGCGTGCAGCAGATCGCCGGGCGGATCGGCCCGGTTGAATGCGTTGTAGAGATGGCGGGCTTGGTCTCCCAGCCCCTGTAGCAGAACCCCCGGCAGAGCGGTTAGGTATGCCTGAATCTCGGGCAGGAAGCCGTCGTAGGCGGCCTTGACCCGCTGATGGTGCACCACCACCGGCATTTCGTCCGTGGCCGCCTGGATTAGGCCGCGGTTCGCGTCGTCGAATTGGGCCACGGTTTGGCGGGCGGCCGCCAGCTCCTGATCCGCAGTCGTGCGCATGGTCCGCAGCCGTTCGATCTCCAGCTGATGCTGTTGCAGGCGGTCCCGCTCCTGGGCTATCGCGCCGCGCTGGGCATTCACGTCGCGCGCCTGCGCGTCGAAGCCTTCGATGATCTGTGCGATCCGTAAGAGGGCTTGCCAGGCGCGCTGGTCCCCATTCACCCCGCCGCCGAGCCAATTGCCCGCCGACGTGGGAGGCAGCAGTGGCAGGCCCGCGGCCTGCGATTCGGCAGGACAAGCGACCCCAGCCGCCGCCACCACGCGGCGCATTTCGTCACACAGCGCTCGGACCGCCTCGCTCAACTGCGTCCGATGCCCGGCCTCCTGCTGCTGCAGGACGGCCAGTTGCGCGAGCTGCTCCAGGCCCATTCGCGCCCTGGCGAACGGGTCCTGCGCCACGGCGGCCAGTTCGGTTCCACATGCCGGACACGCGGTCGCCCCGTCCGCCAACGCTTGCACGGCCTCGTAGAGCTTCGCGTACGACACCTCGCCGGCGCGGGCCGCGAGTTGCGCGGAAGACGCTTGCCACAGTCCCTGGACGCGGTAGGCCTCTGCCAGCAACGCTTGCAGGCGGGCCTGGGTCACCTCGTGAATGGCAGGCGGGTTGGCGTCCAGCTGAGCCTGGACATACGGTAGCCGTCCTTGCTGCTGCGGCGTACCCAGCAGCCAGTCCACGCAGGTTTGATAGGTCGCGCCAGGTGACATGCGCTGCGCCAAAGCTTGTTCCAGGCCCTCGACCGCTGCGATCTTCTGCGGGTAGGCGGCGATGGTCTGTTCGGAGTTCGCCAACTGCAGGCGACGCTGCGCCAGCTGCGCCGCCTGCACGCCGGCAAGCATCAGGTCCTGATCGAGCGAGGGGTTGAAGCCGCGCACGAACTCGCTGAACTGGTCCACGCCGAACAGGGTGGCGATGAGCTGGCGCTGATCGCTCGGGGTCCGCGCGGCGATTCGGGCGAAATCGTCGAGGCGGTTCTTCTCGATGAAGCAGAAGCGATACTCAGCTTCGTCGGGCTGGACGGCCTGCGCCTCGCCCGCCGCCGTAGACGACAGGACTGGCGCGATGTGGCGGCGCAGGCGAGCGTTGTTGCAGTACGTCCGCTGGTCGACCCGCTTGGCCTGCGCTTCGCTGATCGAACCGAGCATCGCCACTTCCAAGGCTTCGCAGAAGCTGCTCTTGCCGGTGCCGTTGGCACCGTAGACCAAGGTGATGTCATGGCTGAGGTCGAACGTCTCCTGCCGCATGAATCCTCGAAACGGCCCGACTTCGAGCTGGTGCAGTCGCCCGAGCGCCGGCCCGTTTTCGGGGCCGCGCGCGTCCCCGTCGTAGGCGACAGGCATCTGCGCCAGATGCGCGATGGCCAGCGGCGCCAAGCGCGTGGAGCGCCCCCGGCGTGCAGCACCGACCTCGGCCAGTGGCTGCAGGTGATCGAGCACCAGGTGCGCCAGCCGGCGCACGTCGTCGTGCACGTGCCGCTGCGTCAAGTGCGCCAGGAACCGGTGGTACTCCGAACGTATGCTTGCCACAGCGACCCCTCACTTGGTCAACCACTGACCGTAAGCCTCCACATCGATCATGGGGACCGTTCCACTGAACTGAAGCTGCGCGATCAGCTTGAAAAGAAACGCGGTCGCCGGCTTGTTTTCGTTGGTGTAGCTGTACGCGCCGCTGGCTTGGTCATAGAAAAAGTGCCCGTGGGCGGCAACGCATCCGATGTCCAGACGCCCCTCGGTGAGGTTTGCGTTCAGCGCCTTGTCCATGGATGGGCCCAATGCAGGACTCCATTCGCTCTCGAAGGTGAGCAAGCCACCCAGAATCGGAATCAACGGCTTCGCTGGGTAGGTCCCGCCAGCGTGCGGGATCGGCAGGCTCGTGCGGTGCAGCCTGCGCACACTGGCGACCTTCTCCTGGGCATAGGCCACAAGCCCCGCGTCAGCCGTCTGCTTGGCCTCGAACACGGCGTACACGCTTTCGGCTGGAATGATCGTCTCGTTCTCGTAGGTGAAGATAAAAGGCGAATATTGCCGATCAAACACCACCACATCGATCTGCTGGCTGAAGTTCCCCAGGCTGTCCACCACATGCGCCTTCGCCGCCTGGTACCGTTTGGGCAGATAGGTATCCAGCATGTCGATCCAGACGTTCTCGCTCGCATCCCCCTTCGTACCCGGGTGACCGAAGGTCTTGCGTACTACGGACAAGCGCTGCTGGATGTCTTCATGCAGGGACGACAGGAGCTGGGAAAGCGACCACTGGGACATGCTGTACCTCGATGGGACGTGTATGGAAGCCGATGGAATCAGGACAGTGGGAACTTGGGGCCAAACAGTGCGCGCCAGGCGCGAAGCGCTTCGATATTGCGACCACGACGCGCGTGGTCGATGGCGATGCTTGCGTCCTGGCTCGCCTGGAACAGCAGCTGCTGCGCGCGCTGCTTGCGCGCGGCATCCATATCGTTGCTGATCGCCGGGCCAAGTCCGGCGGGATCCGGCCACTCGTCATGAACACGATCGGCAAGCGTGGCAAAGAACGACTGGATCTCGCGATCGAACGATCCTCCCCAGCCGCCGTAAAGACACTCAAGGGCCATTACCTCGATCAGGAACGAGGGCTTCACCGGCTTCTGATCGCCGTGCTTGGGATTGTTGTTCCAGTACTTCACCATGCGCACGAGACCTTTCCACTCATTGCCATAGGCTTGGTGCGCTGCGGTCGCCTTGTCCTTATGGATCTCCGGGTCCGTCTTGATCCACTTTCCGGACGCCGTATCGGGGATCTCATACTGGTCGCCGGTGTCGAATGCGGGCACCGCATCCACGCTGACCACCCGGTAGTCCGTGTTGTCCTCCGCGTCGATGTGAACACCGAAATCCACGTTGATCGAGCGCGCCTGTTTGCGCACGGCCGCCGAACCGTATTTCTCCACCAATGCAGAGTGGAAATCATCCAGCACTACCGATGCGGCCTTGCCGTGGTAATGCTTCTCCGAGTCCTTCAGCACGAAGAAGATGTCGATATCCTTGAGCGGCTTCGTCTTCGTGTATCGAGCATAGGACCCGGTCAGGAAGCTGCGCGCAATGCCGAACTTGGTCTGCAGGTAGTCCCGCACTTCGTTCTGGCGTTGCGAGGCATTCTTCTGCTCGCGTTCGTTGAGTTCCAGACGCGACTTGAACTTGCGAAAAGCTTCATCGATCGACAGCATCAGCGTTGCCTCCAATATCCGGCCTGACCCGCCAGGCCGCTGTGTTCGACAGTCGAGCCTAGGCTCTGCTTGACCATTCCATCCGTCGAGCGATAACTTCCTTTGCTCCACCCCTCCACATCAGGCCGCCCTGGCTTTGTATCGAGCATTAACTTGTACTTGGCCTGCGATGGCAGCAGCCCAGCTTTCTTGATCGCGTACTTCAACTGCTCGGTATCTGTCCAGAAGCTGCCGTCGCCATCGGACCACCCATACACGATGTCGATATCCCATCGGGTCACGAGTTTGTCGGTTGCCGGGTTGTAGATCTCCAGAATCACCTTGCGCAGATCACCGGTCCCGAGCCACGTCTTGATGGCTCGGGTATTGCTCTCCCAGCGATCCGCGAAGTGCTCGGGGTCCAGCCCACTGAGCAGGATGATGTCTTTCAAGCTCTTGAGGATGTTGTCGGTCACATAGGTAACCGAGTGCGTGTACGAGTAGGTGGCGACGGTGCTCATGACTTGAGGAAACCTCCGAGGTCGAGCGACAGCGCTTGTCCAGCATCGGCCTGCGCCTGCGTGGCAATTCCTTGGCTCAAGTCCCGTGCAATGATGCGAGAACTGTGCTTTTTGAGCGCGGTTTGCACCCAGCCGAGCTGCTCCTTCGGACACGGCAGCGAGACTCCCCAGTCTCCCTTCAACGGCTCGAACCCCAAGACTTCTTCGTTGGCATCATCACCATCGATCGCGTCTTCGTCGAAGAGGCAGTAGATCCTGGTCCGTGGTCCATCGCATGTCGCAACGATGGGCGCGCTCTTGGGTGCCTGGTCGGCGATCAAGCTGGCGGCCACGCCCGCCACGGCCCTGAGTTCAGAGCGAGCCGTGCCGTCCTTGCCCTGAGTGAGCAGTTCGACAATGGCATCCCACGTCTGCAACGCATCGCGGTGCGGCGAGCTGCGAAACGTCCGGCTGACAACGGTGGTCATTTTTGCTTCCCTCCTTGAAGGCGCATTTGCGTTGCCTGTCGTATCGCACTGCGCAGGTGCTCTACGGAAAGCTTGTTCGGATCGATAGCCACTTGCGGGTCGGCCGCGAGGGCGTTGGCTACGACCTTGCGAATGGCCCGACCATCCAATCCGACGCACTCGCCAGCGCACGCGTCGAACTGGTGAGCCGAGGAAAGCTTGCCAATCCCCGGAAATGTCTTTGCCAGGCCATTCAGGCAGTCCACCAGGATCTGCTTGCAGGCATCCTTGCTGGGCAGTGGCACCTCCATCACCATGTCGCAACGAGATAGGAAGGCACTGTCGACGGCCTGTGGGAAGTTGCTGGTGGCCACGAACAGCAGATGCGGGTTGCGTTCGGCCAACATGTCCAACTGCACCAACACCGCGTCGGTGGCCCGGTGCACATCAACCGGGTTGGCTTCCAGGCTGAGCTTGGCTCGATCAGCCGCAAGCGTTTCGACCTCGTCCAGAAGGACGATCGTCGGGCCCGCCGCTGCGGATTCTGCGATCGATTGCGAGAACAGGTCTGCCACGGCGCGTTGAGTCTTTCCCATTGCAGAGCTCGTCAGCGTGTGAGGCTCTACTTCCAGCAATCGAAACTTCGCAGAAGAAAAAGATTCGGCCACACGATGCGCCAAGCCCCGTGCCAAGGAGGTCTTCCCAGTCCCCGGCGGGCCGACCAACAAGATCACGCCGTGCAGGGGGAGTACCGTGCGCTCCACCTTGGGGCGCACCGTGAAGTTGACGATCGCCTGTGACAGCAACTGCTTCTTGAGAGCTTCGTCCATGACGATGGAATCCCACAGGGCGCCCAGCGACGTGTCCGGCAGCTTCCAGCTTCGATGGATGCCTTTCGGCAAAGTGGCGTCTGATGAAGGATTCTTGGTCATCCGTGGCTCTCGGCGGGTCAGAGAATGGTGCGATAGGTCGCCAGCACCTTGGTCGTTTGCACAAGGCCTTGGCGCAGCAGGATTTCGAGATAGCGGTCCACCTCGATCGGCGGATGCTTGAGTTGGGCACGCTGGCGCTGCGCAGCCGACACCACGGCGGCCGCGTCCAGATCCAGTAGGTTGTCCACAAACTCATCGGGGTGCTGCGATTCGATGCCGTACGGAGCCAGCAGATCGTTCGGGAAATCCCGTTCGTTGAACGTCACAATCACGCTCGCACCGCAGCGAATCGCCGCAGCCAGGACGTGCCGGTCGTCCGGATCGGGCAATGTCAGGCCTGCCACGAGCGCTTCGTAGCCCTCCACCAAGCCGTCCGGAATTGCCCGGTCCATGAGATCCGACGTCCTGTCGACCTGAACCCGGGTGAGATCGGGGCGGTTGATCAACAGGTTGCGTTTCCACTCCTCATGAATGGCTTGGCTCCACCGCGCCCGGAAGCGGCCAGACAGGCCGAGCCACATCAGGAAATCCCGCAGTGGCGCGGGATATAGAACGCACGCGTCGTAGACGGCGGTGAATGGGGAATGCCTCATTCGTATCCCATTCCCAACTCTTGCGACTGCTGAGCGAGTTCGGCCATCGCCTGCTCACTGGCGCGCTCGCGCGCTTCCTTGTACTGCATCAGATCGGCGAACCTCACCCTGCGGTGCTTGCCGGTGCGATGAAATGCCAACACCCCATCTTCGAGCAGCTTGACGAAATGGGGACGGGACACGTTGAGCAAGTCCGCCGCCTCTTGGGTCGTCAGCTCTGCATGGACGGGCACCACCTTTACTGCATTGCCATCGGCCAACTCGGCCAGGATGTCGACCAGCAGGCGTAAAGCCGAGGTAGGCAGTTCCACCTGATGAGCCTGTTTGTGGTCATCAAAGATCTGGATGTGCTGCGTCTCGAACTGGGTTGCGAGGTAAGCCGCCAAGGCACGTTGACCCTGGACGGCTGCCTTCACCTCTCCCGCGGCGGGAAGGGTCATCTTGGATTGGGCAGTGGCGGTGGTCATGGGTAGCTCCTAAGCGAAAACGGTTGCAGAGCCGATCATATTCGAAATACTCGAAAAACGCAATAATCGAAGCGCGACCCGGGCTTTTGTAGGTTCGCTCGCAGCATGCCCAATCCGGTCGTCCGCCAGTTCCTATTGTTTGCGGCCTGAAACAGCCCTGATCTCCACGATCAACCCATTGCTGATCACACAGGAATGGCGCGATGGTGGCTTCGATCTGGCTGCGCGCCGCGCATCGCGGCGTGCCCACTTTTTTCGTGACGGCCCTCGTGCTGGGCCAGTCCCCGATGGCATTGGCCGAGTCCCCGGCGCAGCGCCAGGAGTTGGTCGCCGCGCTGCGCCAGCTCGACGCGCTGGAACGCACCGTCGCGGACAGCGCCGCGCATGCCCCCATCCAGCCGGGCGAGCGCTACCACTTCGATTACCCACGGCTGCTGGCTGACCTGGCGCGCGTGCGCGCCGGCATCCAGTTCCACCTGACGCCATCACGCGCTCAGCCGCGCGACCCCTCCGAACTGGCCGGCGACTACCGCACCGAGCGGGCCGCTTCGCCATCGCCGAAGACGACTGCGGAGGGCGAGCAATGAACGGCGCCCAGGTCTCGGCATTTCAAGCCAACAGCGGTATCGCGCCTTCCGCGATGGCGACCGTCCTGGTCGGCGTCGTGTTCGCGGTCCTGCTCGTGTGGGGCGTCTGGGCCATCCGAACGGCCTATGTGGGGTGGTCCGAGAGCCGCCTCAACCAGCGCCAGTTCCTCGGCGTCTGCATCCGCTTCGTCGCGATGTACCTCGTCCTGAGTTTCTTCCTCCTGTCCTGACATGAAAGGCCCGACCATGCACAACCGCAACCTCACTTCCCGTTTTGCCCAGCGCGCCGCCGTGGCCCTGGGCGCCGCCGCGCTGCCCGCACTGTCGTTCGCGCAAGGTCTGCCGCAGTTGGAGAACCCGACGCGCGGCACCGGCAACGGCATCATGGAGACCATCCGCAACTACGGCTACGACATCATCATGCTCGTGGCCCTGCTGGTGGTGGCGTCGATGTTCATCGGCGTCTGCTACCACGCCTACGGCACCTACGCGGAGATCCACACCGGCCGCAAGACGTGGGGCCAATTCGGCCTCACGGTCGCCATCGGCGCCGTGCTGCTCGTGATCGGCATCTGGCTGCTCACCGAAGCCACCGGCATCCTGTAAGCGAGGCCGGTATGTCCGAGCAGCAGCACGTCCGTGCGGACGGGACGGTCACGTTCCTTCCGCACCGGCTCAACCGCCATCCCGTGGTCGTGCGCGGCCTCACCGCCGACGAGCTGTGGATCTGCTGCGGCCTGTCCGGCGCGGCCGGCCTGCTGGTCGGCGCGCCGCTTTCGTGGGTGTTCCGCACGATCGCCATCGCACCGACGTTCGTTGTCCTGGGCGTGGCCTTGGGCGTGTTCATCGGCGGCGGCATCCTGCGCCGCCTCAAGCGTGGGCGCCCCGACACCTGGCTGTATCGACAGTTGCAGTGGCGCATCGCAACGCGCCATCCGCTGATGGCCGGCTGGGTGGGCGGCCACGTGCTGATCTCGCGCTCGGGCTTCTGGTCCACCCGCAGGAGCATGCGATGAGCCGCTTCAAGAACGAGATCGCCCACCTGCAGGCGCACATCAAGACCTTGCGCCTGGGCGCGGGCGCGCTGGTCATTGTCGCCCTGGTCATGGGCGGCGGCTGGTGGAGCGCGCCGCGCGACCTGACCATCCACGTCCCGCCCGACCTGCGCTCTGGCAGTACCCGCAAGTGGTGGGAAGTGCCGCCCGAATCGGTCTATGCGTTCACGTTCTACGTGTTCCAGACGCTGAACCGCTGGCCGACCAATGGCGAAGAAGACTACTCGCGCAACCTCCATACGCTCTCGCCGTACCTCACCCCGTCCTGCCAGGCCTTCCTGCGGGCGGACTATGACTACCGCCGCTCCACGGGCGAGCTGCGTCAGCGCGTGCGCGGCATCTACGAGATTCCCGGCCGCGGCTATGGCGACGACCCCACGGCGCGCGTGCGCACCGTATCCGATCGCGACTGGGTGGTGACGCTGGACATCACGGCGGACGAGTACTACGGCGCCGAGCAGGTCAAACGCGCCCTGGTGCGCTATCCGATCAAGGTCACGCGGGTGGACGTCGATCCCGCCCGCAACCCGTTCGGCCTGGCGCTGGACTGCTACGAAGGCGCGCCCCAGCGCATCAGTGCACCGGAGCCGGCGCGCCCGGCGCCGAGTGACCTGAATCCGCAAGCGCCTCAAGGAGGAAACACCCCATGAAGCATCCTGTACTCGCGCTGCTGGGGCTACTGGCCGTGGCCGCGGCACCCGTCGCCCAGGCGGTGGAGATCCTGCGTTGGGAACGCATGCCACTGGCAGTGCCGCTGAAGGTCGGTCAGGAACGCATCGTATTCATCGACCGGAACGTGCGCGTGGGCGTGCCCGCAGGCGTGGGCAAACGCCTGCGCGTGCAGAGTGCGGGCGGCGCGGTGTACCTGCGTGCCAGCGAGCCGATCGAGCCCACGCGGTTGCAACTGCAGGACGCCGACACGGGCGCGCTGATCCTGCTGGACATCGCAGCCGAACCGCCCAAGGACGGGGAAGCCGAGCTGGAGCCGGTGCGCATCGTCGAGGGTGACAGCGCACCGGGACGCTATGGCGAGCAGGCCGACAGTGCCGAGGCCCCGGCACGCGCCCAGGGCCAGGCAGGTGCGCGGACCGCGCGGCGCGAAACTCCGGTCCCTGTCGTGCTGACGCGCTTCGCCGCGCAGAACCTCTACGCACCGCTGCGCACCGTCGAGCCGCTTCCGGGCGTCATGCGGGTCAACCTTCCCCGCGACCTCGACCTGGACACACTGATGCCAACGCTGCCGGTGCGCGCGGCCGTGCTCGCGTCGTGGCGCCTGGAAGACCAATGGGTGACTGCCGTGCGCCTCACCAACACCGGCGCCGACTGGGTCGCGCTCGACCCGCGCGTGCTGCAAGGCGATTTCCTCACCGCCACCTTCCAGCACGAGGCGCTGGGCCCGCGCGGCACGACCGAGGACACGACCGTGCTGTACCTGGTCACGCGCGGCCGCGGCCTCGCGCAGTCGCTGCTGCCGGCGATTCACCGCTTCGACCCTGCCGTGCATCTGCCGCAGCCGGACGGCGACGAGAACGCCAAGGAGGCCCGCCATGCGCAGTAACGGCCTGCTCAAGTGGCTGATGATCCCTGTCGCCATCCTGGTGCTGTTCGCCGGTATCCGGCTGTTCTCGGGTGGAGGCGGCACGGCGCCACCCGCGGCGGACAACGGCGCCCAGCTCACGCCCGAGGAAATGAAGGCGCTGGGCATCGAAGGCGACACCCCGCGCGACACCGTGGCGACGCTCGTTGCCCAAGTGAAGCAGTTGCGCACCGAGCTTCAGACCGCGCTCTCGGACAACAAGTCGCAGCGTGAAGAGAACCAGCGGCTGCGCCAGCGCGAGAACTCCATCGACCAGCGCATCAACTCGGCGCTCGAATCCGAGCGGTCCAACCTGCGCCGCGACCAAGAGCAGGCGGCCAGCGCGCGCCAGCAGACCGAAGGGCTGCTCGCCGACCTGCAGCGGCGCCTGGACAGCATCGGCGGGCGCGGCGGCGGCCATGCGGACCTGCCCGTGGGCCTGGGGCTGCAGGGCGGCGACGAGGCCGGCATGGAGGGCGGCGTGCGGTGGGTCGAGCCGGACGACGCAGAGCCCGCCGAGGGGCGCAACGGGGGGCGTGGCGCGAGCGGCGGCATGAGCTTCCCCACGAGCTTCGGCCCGGCGCAGAGCACGCTCGAAACCACCGCTGAAACCGTGGCCAACGCGGGCGCCCGCGCCGCCGGGGTCAAGAATGCCAAGCCGGTCTATACCGTGCCGACCAACTCGACGCTAATGGGATCGGTGGCGATGACGGCCCTGATCGGCCGCGTGCCGATCGACGGCACGGTCAACGATCCCTATCCGTTCAAAGTTCTGGTCGGGCCGGACAACCTGACCGCCAATGGCATCGACATTCCCGACGTGGCCGGCGCCGTGTTCAGCGGCACCGCCTCGGGCGACTGGACGCTCTCGTGCGTGCGAGGTCAGGTGCGCAGCATCACGTTCGTCTTCAACGACGGCACGATTCGCACGATCCCCGAAGACCGCGAGGGCAACCAGCAGAACAACCAACAGCGCGACGGCTTGGGCTGGATCAGCGATCCCCACGGCATTCCTTGCGTCAGCGGCGAGCGGCGCAGCAACGCCCAGCAATACCTCGGCTCGCAGGCCCTAATCACCGCGGCCGGTGCCGGTGTGGCCTCGCTCATCGAGAGTGGCAGCGGCCGCATGTCCTATGTCGGCTCGGACGGCTCCATCGGCACCGTGGGCATCACCGGCCAAGAAGCGGTCGGCCAGATTCTCGCGGGCGGTGTCCGGGACATGTCGGCCTGGGTCAACAAGCTCTACGGCCAAGCCTTCGCCGCCGTCTATGTCCAACCCGGCGCCAAGGTTGCCGTCCACCTCGAAAAGCCGCTCGCCATCGACTTCGATCCCGAAGGCCGCAAGGTCGATCACCGCGCAGGAGAAAGCCATGCCCTTGAACTTGACTAACCTGGCCCGTGGCCTAGCACTGGCCCTCGCCGTCGCGGTGCTCGCCGGCTGCGCCACCAGCAAGGAAAAGCTGTTGACCCACGGTGACCGCACGATGATGGACATCTGGCAGCAGGAGGCCGGCGACGGCGGTGGCGCAGCCGGACGGAACGCCGGCCGCCAGTTGCTCGATGCGCGCCAGAGCCTGCGTCGGCCCCTGACCGACGCCGACGTGCAGGCCGCACCTGTCGAGCAGATGCGCTACACGCGCACCGCGCGCAATGAGGTTCACCGCCAGTTCCAGCGCCTGCCCAATCCCGATCTCGTGATGTACGTGTACCCGCACCTGGCCGGCACCGATCCCGTGCCGGTGCCCGGCTACACGACCGTCTTCCCGCTCTACCAGCGCATCCAGTACGCGATGCCGGGCGAGCGCGTGGAGGACTACTGATGCGGTGGAAACTCCCCTGGCCGAAGCTGGCCGGCGTCGGCTCTAGCAACCCGGCCAGCGATGAGCAGCCGGACAGCTGGCAGCGCCACGTCGAGGCCTTGCGCCAGGCCGGCATCCCCGAACCCGGTTCGGCAGTCCACGGCCGCAAGCCAGCGACCCTGGCCGACGAGCAGGCGCTGTACGACGTTGCGCCGTCCTTCGTGGAACTGCTGCCCTGGGTGGAGTTCATGCCCGAGTCGAAATCGATGCTCCTGGAGGACGGCCAATCGGTGGCGGCGTTCTTCGAGCTGGTGCCGCTGGGCACCGAAGGCCGGGAGCCTGGCTGGCTCGCCCACGCCCGCGATGCCCTGGAAAACGCACTCCAAGACAGTTTCGATGAACTGGACGAGAACCCCTGGGTGCTCCAGCTCTATGCCCAGGACGAACCGAGCTTCGACCAGTACATGCAGACGCTGCGCGACTACGTGCAGCCACGTGCGCGCGGCTCGGCGTTCACCGAGTTCTACCTGCGCTTCTTCGGCCACCACATGCGCGCTGTGGCCAAGCCCGGCGGCCTGTTCGAGGACACGGTGGTCACGCGGCTGCGCTGGCGCGGCCAGACGCGGCGCGTGCGCATGGTGGTGTACCGCCGCGCGAGCGGTCAGGGACAGGCAAACCGCCGCGGCCAGACACCCGAGCAGATGCTGGGCATCGTTTGCGATCGCCTGTGCGGCGGGCTGGCGAATGCCGGCATCCAGGCCCGGCGCATGGTTGCAGCGGACGTTCACGACTGGCTGCTGCGATGGTTCAACCCGCGCCCCACGCTGCTCGGTCCTGGGGCGGAGGACCGGGAGCGCTTCTACTCGCTGGCGCGCTACCCGGACGAGACCGAGGCCGGCGAGATCGAGTTGGCGAGCGGGCGGGATTTCAGCCAGCGGTTGTTCTTCGGGCAGCCGCGCTCGGACGTGGCGCAAGGGGCCTGGTACTTCGACGGCATGCCGCACCGCGTGCTGATCACCGACCGGCTGCGCATGCCGCCCGGCACGGGGCACCTGACCGGCGAGACCCGCAAGGGGGACGCGATCAACACGCTGTTCGACCAGATGCCCGAGGACACCTTGATGTGTCTCACGATGGTCGCCACGCCGCAGGATGTCCTGGAATCGGATCTGAACCACCTGGCGAAGAAGGCCGTGGGCGAGACGCTGGCGTCGGAGCAGACCCTCAAGGACGTACACGAGGCCCGCTCCCTGATCGGCAGCGCGCACAAGCTCTACCGGGGCACGCTGGCGTTCTACCTGCGCGGGCGCGACGAGGCGGAACTGGATCGGCGCGGCCTGGACCTGGCGAACGTCATGCTCAACGCCGGCTTGCAACCGGTGCGCGAGGACGACGAGGTGGCGCCGCTCAACAGCTACCTGCGCTGGCTGCCGTGCTGCTACAACCCCGGCAAGGATCGGCGCCGCTGGTACACGCAGCTGATGTTCGCCCAGCACGCGGCGAACCTGTCGCCGGTGTGGGGCCGCGCCCAGGGCACGGGGCACCCCGGCATCACGATGTTCAATCGCGGAGGCGGCCCGATTACGTTCGACCCCTTGAACAGGTTGGATCGGCAGATGAATGCCCATCTGTTTCTGTTTGGCCCTACGGGCTCGGGCAAGTCCGCCACGCTCAACAACCTGCTGAACCAGGTGACGGCCATCTACCGGCCGCGGCTTTTCATCGTGGAAGCCGGCAACAGCTTCGGCCTGTTCAGCGACTTCGCGCGGCGCCTGGGCCTGACCGTGAACCGGGTCAAGCTGGCCCCCGGATCGGGCATCAGCCTGGCGCCGTTCGCCGACGCACGCCGGCTGATCGAAACGCCCAGCGACGTGCAGACGCTCGATGCCGATGCCCTGGACGAAGACCAGCCACCGGATGCCTCGGCCATGGAGGCGGATGAGCAGCGCGACGTGCTCGGCGAACTGGAGATCACGGCACGGCTGATGATCACGGGCGGCGAAGACAAGGAAGAAGCGCGGATGACGCGGGCCGACCGCTCGCTGATCCGCCAGTGCATCCTCGACGCCGCCGAACATTGCGTGGCGGAGAAGCGCACCGTGCTCACGCGCGATGTGCGCAATGCACTGCGCATCCGTGGCCAGGACCCGACGTTGCCCGAGATGCGCCGTGCGCGGCTGCTGGAGATGGCGGACGCGATGGACATGTTCTGCCAAGGCACGGACGGCGAGATGTTCGACCGCGACGGCACGCCGTGGCCCGAGGCCGACATCACGCTGGTCGATCTGGCGACCTATGCCCGCGAGGGCTACAACGCGCAGCTCTCCATCGCCTACATCAGCCTGATCAGCACGGTGAACAACATCGCCGAGCGCGACCAGTACCTGGGACGGCCGATCGTCAACGTGACCGACGAAGGTCACATCATCACCAAGAACCCGCTGCTCGCGCCCTATGTCGTGAAAATTACAAAAATGTGGCGCAAGTTGGGCGCCTGGTTCTGGCTGGCGACGCAGAACATCGACGACCTGCCACGTGCAGCGGAGCCGATGCTCAACATGATCGAGTGGTGGGTGTGCCTGTCGATGCCGCCGGACGAGGTGGAGAAGATCGCGCGCTTCCGCGAACTCTCGCCGGCGCAGAAGGCGCTGATGCTCTCCGCACGCAAGGAAGCGGGCAAGTTCACCGAGGGCGTCATCCTCTCCAAGAGCATGGAAGTGCTGTTCCGCGCCGTGCCGCCAAGTCTCTACCTCGCGCTCGCGCAAACCGAGCCCGAGGAGAAGGCAGAACGCTACCAACTCATGCAGCAGCACGGCGTCAGCGAGCTGGATGCCGCCTTCAAGGTGGCTGAGAAGATCGACCGGGCACGTGGCATCGAGTCGCCGACCCTGGACCTGCCCTGAATCTGCCGTACACCGGAGAACGCCATGGAACAGAAACGTCCTTCCATTCCGATGCAGGTGCAGGCGTTCCGCCGTCGGCACTGGCGGCCCAGCTGGCCTTGGACAGTGGCCGCAGCGCTGGTTGCACTGCTGCTGATCTGGCTCGTGTCCCGTTGGCCCGGGCAGTCCACGCCTCAGACTTCAGCGCCAGTCAGCGAGACGCAGGTGGCTGGGCCTCCGTGGCAGATGGGCAATCCGGAAGGACGCTTCACGCTGACGCTCTACGCGGACCTCGAATGCCCGTTCTGCCGGTCCTATTTCCCAGTGCTCAAGCGTTGGGTGGCCGGCAATGCGGACGTGGCCTTGCAATGGCATCACCTCCCGTTGGCAGCGCATGAGCCGGCCGCGTCCGCGGAAGCGCGCCTGGCGGAATGCGCGGGCCAAGCCAGCGGTCATGCCGCCTTCTGGCAGGCCGTCGAGTGGGTATATGCCCACACGCGCAGCGACGGTCAGGGCTTGCCCGAGGACCTGCGCTACCCCGACCTTACGCCACCCATCGAGCAGTGCATCGCGAGCGAGCGGCCCGACGCGGCGATTCGCGCCCAAACTGCGGAAGCCACGAACAGCGGCGTGACCGCCACGCCGTCGCTGCGGCTACACGATCGCGAAACCGGCAAGGCTATCCTGCTGCAGGGTCCGATCGAGGGCGATGCCTTGCTGTCGGCCATGGACATGCTCGCGGCCCGCGATCCCGCCGCCACACCTACATCGGAAATGCCTGCCGACGTCGTCGGCGACATGCCCAGGTAGCCCCGGTCTTCAAGGCTACGGCGCAGTCCGCTGCGCTGACCGCAACCCGTTCGCCTCGCATCCTGGCCGCGAACGATCACCGCTCCCGCGGTGATGGATGCACCTTGTTCGTTCCCCAGGAGGGCTTGCCCTCCCCGGGCGCGCGCCCTCCGATCTCACCATTTGGAGGTTCGCCATGTCTTTCGTCGTCAATGACTCCTGCCTGGAGTCGCTTTCCGCCATCGCTGCCCAGCACGAGGACTGGATCATCCAGCAAGCCATTGCACTGCTGGAGAAGCGGGTTTTCAAAGCGGGTCCGAAACTCCTCGACCCCACGGCCGTGCGCGACTACCTGCACGTGAAGCTGGTGGCCGAGCCCAACGAAATATTCGTCGCTGTATTCCTTGACAGCATGCATCAGGTGCTGGCCTACGAGCCGTTGTTCAGGGGCACGATCAACTCGACTTCGGTCTATCCGCGTGTCGTCGTACAGCGTGTGCTGGAATTGAATGCCGCTGCGGTGGTCTTCGCACATCAGCACCCCTCGGGCATGTCCGAGCCGTCGATCGCGGATCGCGTGCTGACCCAGCAACTGCAGGCCGCGCTGGCGCTCATCGATGTGCGGGTACTGGACCACATCATCGTCGGCCAGGGTGCCCCGTTCTCCTTTGCGGAGTCCGGCCTGCTGTAAGTGTTGCACTGCTTCGTTGATCAGCGCGGAGGCTTCGGCCTCCGCTTTTTCTTCGCGGCGACACAAGCAGGTATGCGGGGTGGCCGCGATGCGCATTGTTTGTTGGGACCGCATGGGGTTCGGCGTTTGACTATGGCCCTGATCAACTTCCGGGGCGCATGACATGCCAGCAGCTTTTACCCGGTTCGCACCAGGCTGGCGAACCCTTGGCCTGGCCGTGGCGCTGCCGGCGTCCCTGGCGGTGTTCAGCCCGGTCACCTTCGCCGCCGACGTGGTGGTCGTCACCGACGGCCACCACCCGGTCAAGACCATGGGCGGCGAACGGCTGATCGAGCTGGATGAAGCGCCGCGCATCGAGGCCGAGCTTTCGGCGAATCTGCCCACCGACCCCGACCAGGCGACAGCCCTGGTCAAGCGTCGGCTGACCCAGGGAGGCACTGACCTTCAGCGGCGCATCGCGACGGCCTACCAGGGCGTGACGGACGCATGGAGCCTGGGCATCACCGCCGTCCCGGCCGTCGTGGTGGACCAGCGCTATGTGGTCTATGGCGAGCCGGACGTGGCCCGCGCCATCGCGCGGATCGAACAGCACCGGAGGACCGAACCGTGATCCACCCATTCGACCTTCTGCGCCGCATGCGAGCTGCTGTCGCGTCCGTGCTGCTGCTTAGCGCCACGGGCAGCTACGCCCTGAACACGGCAACCATCGTGGGTTCAGTGGCTTCGCCCGATTGCCTGGAATACCGGGTGGTGGGTATCTGCTACTGGCTCTATTGCACCTGGACCGGCTGCACGGTGCGTACCTCCGTCAAGGTCAGGCACTACATCCCCGATGCAGTGGTGTCGTCGTACTCGAACACCGGCGAGAACCCCTGGGTTGAAGTGCGCGCCATGAGCACGCCCAATCCTTCGGCCCAGGCCGGCGGGGACGGCACCACGAACGAGGATCATGAAAACAACCTCGCCAAATTCAAGAACAGCGATGTTATCGGCCATCCCGGCGGCGAGGTGTTCAACCAGTTCGCCTCGTCCTCCGGCTACTTCTGCCAAGGCGCGGGCACGGCCTTCATGCCGTATCTGCTCAGCACCCTGGACACGCTGGCCTGGCGCTACAACGTGCCCGAGATGGCCTACCCGGAGGCGTTGATTCCGGGCATGCGTGAGGTCGGTGCGCGCACCACGATGAACCTCTGGGGCAATGTCTATCCACGCGGTGGCTTCCTGCACCAGACCGACGACCACAAATCCGGGGCGGTGGTGGCCCAGCGCGCGGGCGATGTCGTCACGCGCCGCGGGCAGTTGCACGTGTACCAGCCACTGCTCGCCAACGCCCGTGACGGCTACTGGCCGGCCGGGGCGCTGGTCGAAGGCGATACCTCCACCGGGAAGTGGCAGGAGCTGACCCCTCGTCTGTCGAACACCTGCGTGGTCTTCCCCCACAGCGGCACGCTGACCCAGGCCCAGCAAGGCGACTACGCCTGGGCGCTGTGGCGGCCGTATGCCTGCTGCGAACGCCGCGGGCAGGTGTTCCTGGGCAGCGTCGATTTCCTCTGAGGTGCCACGATGAAGCGTCCTGAACCGATGAACCTTTCCGCCAAGACGTGCTACTTGCTGCGCCCGACGGCGCTGGCCGGCACGCTCGCTCTGGTCTGCGGCCTGGCGTGGGCGCAGGTCGGATACCAGAACAGCGGCCCCGTCATTGGCGATGACGTCATGTACTCGATCGGAGGCGGCAGCGCGGTGTCCATGGGCCGCGCGGCTGGCATGCGCTCCATCGGGGTCGGCTTGGGGTGGAACAGCAACCTGATCTGCGGCGACATGAGCATCCAGACCACGCTGCGCAACCAGCTCAACGGCATCACGAACGGCTTCCAGCAGATCATGAGCAACGTGATCCAGAGTGCCACCAGCGCGGTGGCGTCCCTGCCGGCGCTGATCATTCAGCGCGCCGATCCCGGCCTGTACAACCTGCTGACCAACGGCGTGCTGCAGGCGCGGCTGGACTTCGACCGCTCCAAGCTGACGTGCCGCGCGATGGCCGAGAAGATGGCCGAGACGGCGGGCGGCCAGCTTGGCTGGAGCCAGATGGCCGAAGGCATGGCCCTGCGTGACGCGGTTGGCAGCAACGATGCCGTTTCGGCCGTCGAGCAGGCTGAGACGCGCCGCGGCAACGACGGCGTTCCCTGGGTGGGCGGCAGCAATGCCGGTGGCGCAGGCCAGTCCGCCATTCGGGTGGTCGGCGACGTCACCCGCGCGGGCTACAACCTGGTCAACGGGCGCGGCGTGACGGACACATCCTCCATCGCGCCCGCCAGTTGCGCGAGCCTGTCCTGCCAGACCTGGACGTCGCCGCAGCAGGCGACCGAATGGGCCACCCGGGTCCTCGGGGAACAGGTGCAGCGCACGTGCGATTCCTGCACCAAGACCGAGACGGTGCCCGGCGTCGGGCTGACGCCGCTGATCCAGGAGGAGTACGAAGCCAAACTGGAAGTCTTGCAGGAACTGGTTTCCGGCGTGCGCAACACCACCTTCGAGAACTTGCGCGAGGCCGGCAGCACGTCGCTGCCGATCACGCGCGGCGTCATCGAGGCGCTGCGCGACGAGCCGGACCAGGACCTGCTGGCGCGGCGCCTTGCGTCCGAGGTGGCGCTGTCGTCGGTGCTGGAGAAGGCCTTGTTGCTCCAGCGCACGCTGCTCACGGGAAAGAAGGAGCCCAACGTGGCGGCCAACGAGTTGGCGGTCGAGGCTGTGAACCACGAGAGCGACACGCTCGACCGGGAGATCCGCAACCTGAAAACGGAGCTGGAGCTGCGCCGCGAGCTGGCGAACAACTCGCCGATGGCGATCATCCAGCGCCATGGTACGCGCGCGGCCGGCTCGCGCGGCATCTACGAGGGCGATCCGGTGCCCGACCGCCTCGACCAGTTGCAGAAGGGCAATCCGGGAGTCCGGCCATGAGCGCAATGCGCATGACCTGGCGCCCCTTGCGCTGGCTGTTCAGCCGGCGCGCGGCGAAAGCACTGCTGTGGGCGGTGGTGATCGTCGCCGCTGCGGTGGGGGCCAACGTCGCCGGCATCTACCTGGTCGGGAGCGTGGCCGGCTGGGAGCGGTGGCTCGCGGCCGCATCGGGCTACTTCTTCGTGTGGCGGTTGTGCCTGTACGGGGCGACGGCCTATGGCTGGGTCTGGATGCGGCGCCGGCTGCTGGTACGTGAGGACGACGCCCAGGCGCGGCGCCGCCTGGTGCGCACCGAGGTCGCGGGCGTCGTCGCCATCGTGGCGCTGGAAGCCAGCCTGCTGATGCAGGCCGGTTGAGGGGAGATGGCGCGATGACGCTTTTCACGACCGACTACCTGGAGTACTACCTGACGCTGGTGTCCTGGATCGTCAACAACGGCATCTGGGCGGTGCTGGTATCCAGCGGGGTATTCGGGCTGCCTTTCGTCGCCATCATCGTGCAGGAGTGGTTGAAGGCCCGTGCGGAAGGTGCCGACGAGGGCAATAAAGGCGTGCTGAGCGCCGCCCGCATCGAGAACCGGGTCTTCGTCGCCATCGTGGTGGTGATGTTCGCCGGCATTCCGTTCATCGACGTGGACCTGAACACCATCCAGTACGACAGCTCGCGCTCGGCCCAGTGCCAGGTCAGCGTGCCGCAGCCCACGGATACCGGCTGGTCGCAGTCCTTCAGCACCATCAACAACCAGTCGGCGAAGGTGCCCGTCTGGTGGGCGTTCATGCATGCACTCTCGCGCGCCGTCACGAGCGCCTCGGTGGCGGCGATCCCGTGTGGCACGGACCTGCGGCAGATGCGCATGGAGATCGACGCCACGCGCATCGATGACCCGGTGCTGGCTCAGGAAGTAGCGGATTTCTCGCGGGATTGCTATGGGCCTGCACGGGCCAAATTGTTCATGGCGCGGCCGCAGCTGGACGAAGCTCAAATGAACGACGTGACCTGGATCGGTTCGAGGTTTTTCACGGATACCGGCGGCTACTACGACAGCTACCGTTCCAGCACGGCGCGCGAGTCATGGCCCTATGACGACACCCGCGACGCAGGGCTTGCGCAGGTGGCCAGTGGCGGCGGCTACCCGACCTGCAGGCAGTGGTGGGCCGATGGCAGCAACGGCCTGCGGGCACGGCTGCTGGGCCAGGTGGACCCCAGCCTGTTGAATCGCTTGGCGGGCTGGGCCGGGTTCCTGAGCCGTACCGAGGTGGACGATTCGGTGGTCCGTACCATCGCGTCACCGCGACAGCAGAAGCTCAACCAGGGTTCGGTCTATACCGACTACGGCGGCCAGATCGACAAGACCCTGCCGAACATCGTGACGCGGGCCACGGGGGATGTAGGAATGGCGGTCGGGGCACTTGCCGCATTTCCCGCCATGGACGTGGTGCGCCAGGCGCTGCCCATGGTGCTTGCCTTGCTCAAGATGGCACTGGTCATCTGCATCCCGCTCGTACTGGTCGTCGGAACCTATGACCTGAAGACGGTCGTCACCGTCAGCGTCGTGCAGTTCGCGCTGTTCTTCACCGATTTCTGGTTCCAACTCGCACGCTGGATCGACAGCACCATCCTCGATGCGCTCTATGGGTGGGGCTTCGGCTGGAACCGGCCACACACTAACTTCGATCCGCTGGTGGGGTTGAACAATGCCTTTGGCGACCTGCTCCTGATGTTCGTCATGGGCACGATGTTCCTGGTCTTGCCGGGCTTTTGGCTTGCGAGCCTTACCTGGGTTGGGATTCGGGCCGGGCAGGTCATCCAGGGGCTTTCAGATGGCAGCAAGAGCGCCGGCCAAGCAGGCGGTAAGGGCGCTGGGGCCCTTACCGGAGGTAAGCTGAAGTAGCGCGGTGCCGATCAGTCGTCGGTGTACAACTCGTGCGACGTATCGTTGTACAGATTGGGATCGTAGCCGGGTGTCTTGCGCAGTTCGGTGAGGTCGGTGAACGGCCACTCGTCTTCTTCCGATGTATTGGCAGCCGCCGCCCATCCCGCCACCACGACTCCCAGCAACACGAGTGCGAACCAGAAGGCGGCGTAGAGCAGCGCGCCCAGCACAGCCAGCTTGACCGCCCACAGCAGCACTGTGGCACCAACCGAAGGCACCCCTTTGGCCACCAACCAATTCGACACCCGCCGTTCGCCACGCGCATAGGCACGCCATCCACGGCCAAAGGCGCGGCCGATACGTTCTGCGGTGCTGGTGCGGGTTGTGGTGTTCATGGTCGTCTCCTGCTACTGAGGAATGCCTATTCCAGTGTGCTCCACTTCATTCCGTTTCGGGCTTCAATGTGTTTTCTTGCTGCTTCAGGACGCTTCGTCATCCGGTTCCACCGGGCCGGAGTCGGGCTCCACGCCGATGCGGTAGGTGGCAACGAAACGCGGCCAGTCCACATGGTCAACCAGGTCGATGTCCTCGACAATGCTGACCTTCGTTCCCGCACGCTCGAACAGAGCGATGCTCGCGGCGGGATAGTTGTTGCGCGACGGATAGAGCACCCCGTCGAACAGCGGCTGGCCGTCGTCGCCAACCATCGCATACACCTGGGCCGACACCTGCTGCGTGTGCGTGTAATCGCGGCTCGCCAACTGCTCCAGATTCAGGCCGAAGTAGCCCGCCATCACGCCCGGCGCCGTGAGGTCGGCCAGGAGCACGTCGTCCAGCACGCCCACAGCGCGGACCATCCGGGCGTGGACCTCCTTCAGGGCGATGGAGCGTTTCGTGTCTTCAAGCCACTGGTGCTTGTGAAACACCGACTCCATCAGCGCCGTGGGCAGGTCTCGCCCCAGGTAGAGCACGCCGTAGGCCCCCGCCGGGTCATCGTAGCGATTCGTGCTGCTGCGACCATAGTACAGCGGGCTGCCCCGATAGACGACGCGGCTCACATGCTGGAGCAGTTCACCGGCATCGATCAGGAACGAAGGCAGCTCGTGGCTCATGGCGATCTCGCTTCAATGCACCTGAACGCCCAGCACGTTGAACACGACCTCGGCCACGTCGTCGATCGTGCCATGCGTCACCGCATCCACCGGCGAGCGCCCACCCAAGCCTTCGAGCGGTTCGGACAGTGCGCGGTAGATCGTCCAGTGATCGATACCCTCGACCTCCTGAAGCACGGTTTGGGTCAACTGCTGTTTCACCGGGTCGAGCTGCCAGTCGGGCAGCTTCTGACCGCGCGGCCCCACGTTCAGCGCCAGCAGCCGACGCGCGAGGATGTCCTTGTAGATCTGCTGGCGCGACTTGTCCGCCAGCTTGGCGAACTCCGCGGGCGGCAGGTTGTGCGGCTGGTTGAAGGTTTCCAGCAGCACGGCACGGCCTCGCTGGACGTCGGTTTCATTCGGTGCCCAGCGCGTGTCGGCACGCAGCGCGGCCGCCTTGCGTGCAAGGGCCTGCCCAACGGTCTCCCCCTCCAAGTTGGCGGGCAGTGTCACCGCTTCCACACGCTCGTGGACGAACGCCTGCAACTCGGCCGCGAAAGCCGTGGCATCCCGGATTTCGACGGTATCCGCGAAGCGGCGTACATCTTCCACCGTGACGCGCGGCAGACGGTCGGCAATGAATTCAATGGCAGTGGGCATGGTCATCTCCCGAGTAGGTTTGGGACAGGATTCACTCTAGTCGCCTTTGTCGCGTTTGTCAACTTAGTCGCCTGAGTGAGAACAACCTACCTGGCGGAAGCAGCGTTCCCACAGCATAGGCAGAGGCCAGCGCCGGGTCGCCGTCCAATGCATTCGAGCGGGTTCCACATTGACGCTGGAGCCGCAACCCAGGCCTCGCTATACCGAAACGGTTAAAGGCCAAAGGGCCGAAATGGCAAGGGAATGGGGTGCAAGGGGAAAGGCCCTACCTCGAAAAGGCCAAAAGGCCTCCCGGTCGGCCCGTCATCAGGACACCCACATGCTTTCCCTGTTCCAGCGAAAACGGCCCCCGGTCGCTGCCGCACCGACGCCACCACCCGTCACCGCCCTCCCGAAAGGGCTGCTGCGTCCTGAGTCGGCCGCATCGCTGCTGGCCACCCCACGCCGGCAGAAGCTGCTGGAGCACATCTGGCAGCGTACCTCGCTCTCGCGTAGGCAATTCGCCACCCTGTATCGCACGCCCCTGGAACGCTATGCCGAACTGGTCCAGGCCTTCCCGGCCTCCGAGGCGCATCACCATGCCTACCCGGGCGGCATGCTCGACCACGGCCTGGAGATCGTCGCCTACAGCCTGAAACTGCGGCAGTCCCATCTGCTGCCCATCGGTGCCAGTCCCGAAGACCAGGCGGCGCAGTCCGAAGCCTGGACCGCCGCCGTTGCCTATGCTGCGCTGCTCCACGATATTGGCAAGATCGCCGTCGATCTACACGTCGAACTGGCCGACGGCAGTACTTGGCATCCGTGGCATGGCCCGCTGCACCAGGCGTACCGATTTCGCTACCGTGACGACCGCGAATACCGCCTGCACAGCGCCGCAACAGGCTTGCTCTATCGCCAACTGCTCGACCGCCACGTCCTGGACTGGCTCAGCGACTATCCGGCTCTCTGGGCACCGCTGCTCTATGTGCTGGCCGGTCAGTACGAACATGCCGGTGTACTGGGGGAACTTGTCGTGCAAGCAGACCGGGCGTCGGTGGCCCAGGAGCTGGGCGGCGATCCGGTGCGCGCCATGGCCGCGCCCAAGCACGCACTGCAACGCAAGCTGCTGGACGGGTTGCGCTACCTGCTCAAGGAACAGTTGAAGCTGAACCAGCCGGAAGCCTCCGATGGCTGGCTCACCGAGGATGGTTTGTGGCTGGTGAGCAAGACGGTTTCGGACAAACTGCGCGCACACCTCCTGTCTCAGGGGATCGATGGCATTCCTGCGAACAACACCGCCGTGTTCAACGTGCTGCAAGACCACGGCATGCTCCAGCCCACCTCGGACGGCAAAGCGGTCTGGCGCGCGACCGTGACCAGCACGACCGGCTGGTCCCATTCGTTCACCCTGTTGCGTCTCGCTCCCGCGCTGATCTGGGAGTCTGGCGAGCGACCAGCACCTTTCGCGGGCACGGTAGAGATCGACGCGACGCCCGCGGAAAACGACGCCTGCATGTCGGCTCCCGCGCCTACCGTCTCGGTGAACCCAGCGCAGGGAGGTCAAGAGCCTCCGATTTGGGAGGGCGACAGCACCACCATCGTTTCACCGCCCGCAGCCCAGCCCGTGCCCGACGTCATGGAGGATTTGCTCGCGATGGTGGGCTTGGGTGAGTCGGCCGGCGTTGGCCAGGATGCCGAGGAGTTCCTCCACACCCCCGCGCCAGCAACAGCCGCGACGTCCATTCCATCGCCTGCACCTGCACCCGCGCCTACGCCTGGGTCATCGGCAACGAAGCCATCCGGGGAACAGTTCATGGTTTGGCTGAAGCAGGGAATCGCCTCACGACGGCTCATCATCAACGACGCGAAGGCACTCGTGCATACGGTGAATGAGACGGCCTACCTGGTCAGCCCGGGTGTGTTCCAACGCTATGCGCAGGAGCATCCCGAAGTGGCCGCACTCGCCAAGCAGGAGAATCAACAGGATTGGCAGTGGGTGCAGAAGCGCTTCGAGAAGCTGCAGCTACATCGAAAGCAGCCCAATGGCCTGAACATTTGGACCTGTGAAGTCACGGGCCCGAGGAAGTCCCGCCGACTGCATGGCTACCTCCTCGAAGATGGGTCCTTGGCACTCGCCGAAATACCGCCCAACAATCCCTATCTTGCTCTGACTCAGGAAGGATGACGCGATTCGGGCATTGATCGCCACCGTCGTGTGGCGACGATCAATGCCCCGCGAAAATTGGCAACATTTGGCGAACTGAGCTACTCGGCCCGCGCCAACTCCTGTGCAAGGAACGGAGCGGTTCTGCTGCCAGACGTTCGGGCCACCTGCTGAGGGGAGCCCGCCACCACGATGCTGCCGCCGGCAGCGCCTGCACCAGGCCCCACGTCGATCACCCAATCGGCCTGGGCCACCGCGCGCATATCGTGTTCGATCATCACTACGGTATTGCCGGCATCGACCAGGCGCTGCAACTGCACCAGCAGCCGGTCGGCGTCCGACGCATGCAGCCCGGTAGTCGGCTCGTCGAGCACGTACAGGCTTCGGCCGCGCTGGCTGCGCTGAAGCTCGGTCGCCAGCTTGATGCGCTGCGCCTCGCCACCGGAAAGCTCAGTGGCTGGTTGTCCCAGGCGCAGATAGCCCAGTCCGATGTCGCGCAGCAGTTGCAGGGGCCTTGCCACCGCGTCTTCACCCGCGAAGAATTCGCTGGCCTCGTCCACGGTCATCTGCAGCACCTCGGCGATGTTGCGCCCGTTCCACTGCACCTTCAGCGTGGCCTCGTTGTAGCGCGCGCCATGGCAGGTCGGGCACGGCGCGTACACGCTGGGCATGAACAGCAGTTCCACGCTAACGAAACCCTCGCCCTCGCAAGTCTCGCAGCGCCCCTTGGCGACGTTGAACGAGAACCGTCCGGCATCATAGCGGCGGCGTCGAGCATCGGGCGTGGCAGCGAACAGCTTGCGCACATGGTCGAACAGGCCCGTGTAGGTGGCCAGGTTCGACCGCGGCGTGCGCCCGATCGGTTTCTGGTCCACCTGCACCAGACGCTGTACGGCGTCCACGTCGCCCGCCAGATGGCCGCCGGTCGCTTCGATCACTGCCGGCCCTTCGCTGGTGGCGCTTTCGGCTACATCGTCTTCCGGCTCGTGGCCCAGGTGCAGCAGCACCAGCTCCGGCAGGGCCTGCGCGACGAGGCTGGACTTGCCCGAGCCGGAGATGCCGGTGACGGCCGTCAGCACGCCCAGCGGAATGCGCGCATTCACGCCATGCAGGTTGTGGCGGTGAATGTCCTGCAGCTCCAGCCAGCCGGTCGCTTCGCGTGCCCGGCTTCCCGGCGCGGGGATCTCATCGAACAGGTAGCGTGCAGTACGCGATTCGGCAATCTTGCGCAGGCCATCCGGCTCGCCGCTGTAGAGCACGCGGCCGCCACGCTCCCCAGCATCCGGCCCGACATCCACCAGCCATTGCGCGCGGCGCATCAGGTCCAAGTCGTGCTCCACCACGAACACCGAGTTGCCGGCGTCGCGCAGCCGGTCGAGCGCGTCGTACAGGGCCTGGCTATCGGAGGGGTGCAGGCCCGCGGAGGGCTCGTCGAGCACGTACACGACACCGAACAGCAGGGAACTCAATTGCGTGGCCAGCCGCAGGCGCTGCAACTCGCCGGCCGAAAGCGTCGGCGTGGCCCGGTCCAGCGTCAGGTAGCCCAGGCCCAGCCCACGCAGTTGGCGCAGGCGTGCCATCACGCCACCGGCCAGGCGCTGCGCGGCGAGGCGCTTTTCTTCCGATAGCGCCGAGGTGCGGCGCACGTCGGGCGATACCGCATGGACGGCGCGGCCGGAGGCCGCGCGTTCGGCACGGTCGCGTCGGGTCGCTTCCTTGTCCGTAGCCGCCCCCGCTGCATGGGCGCGGAAATCGCCCTGGGCGATGGGTTCGAGCAAGGCCGCCAACTGGTCCAGCGGCATCTGCATGAACGCGCCGATGTCCACGCCGGCGAAGGTGACCGACAGCGCCTCGGGCTTGAGCCGCTTGCCGTGGCAGGTGGGGCACGGTTTGCCCTCCATGAACCGGGACACGCGCTTTCTCATCAACGCGCTCTGGGTGTTGGCAAAGGTGTGCAGCACGTAGCGCCTGGCGCCGGTGAAGGTGCCCATGTAGCTCGGCTCCATCTTGCGCTTGAGCGCGGCGCGGGTTTCGGCGGGCGTGAAGCCGGCGTACACCGGCACCGTCGGTGTTTCCTCGGTGAACAGAATCCAGTCGCGATCCTTCTTCGGCAGGTCCTTCCACGGTCGGTCAACGTCGTAGCCCATGCTGACCAGGATGTCGCGCAGGTTCTGGCCTTGCCAGGCGGGGGGCCAGGAGGCGATCGCCCGCTCGCGGATGCTCAGGGAGGGATCGGGCACCATGATGGCCTCGGTCACCTCGTACACATGGCCCAGGCCGTAGCAGGTCGGGCACGCTCCCTGCGGCGTGTTGGGCGAAAAATCCTCGGCGTACAGCATCGGCTGGTTGGCCGGATAGGCGCCGGCGCGCGAATACATCATCCGCACCAGGCTGGACAAGGTGGTCACACTGCCCACGGAGGAACGCGCGTTGCTGGAGCCCCGCTGCTGCTGCAGCGCCACCGCCGGCGGCAGGCCGTCGATCGCATCGACGTCCGGCACGCCGGCCTGCTCGATCAGTCGCCGCGCATAGGGGGCCACCGACTCGAAGTAGCGTCGCTGGGCCTCGGCATAGATGGTGCCGAAGGCCAGCGAGGACTTGCCGGAGCCGGAGACACCCGAGAACACCACCAGCGCGTTACGCGGGATGGAGACGTCCACCTCCTTGAGGTTGTTCTCGCGCGCACCGCGCACTTCCACCATGCCGCTGGCCGCAGCGGTACAAGAGGATTCACCGAAAGAATTGTTTGGCAAGTTTTTATCCTGTAGTTCGTCCCGCTCAGGACGGGACTTCCTGAGTTCGGGTGCCGCGGCGGCTGGCTTCGAGCACTGCGGTGACAGTGCGGGCGTCGTAGCTGCCGCGCAGACGACGACCCTCGACGAAGAACGTCGGCGTGGCGTGCGCACCGCTGGCGACCGCACTGGCGAGGTCGCGCTCGACACGCTCGATCACCGCAGGGCTGTCGAGATCCGCGATGAACCGTTCGACGTCGAGCCCAAGCTCGGCGGCGTAGCCGATCAGATGCTCGCGCTCCAGCGCATGCTGACGGGTGAACACGAAGTCCAGCCACGGCCAGAACATCCCCTGGTTCGCCGCTGCCTCGGACGCCCGCGCGGCAATCGGCCCGTGCGGGTGGTGCGGCAGATGGCGCACCACATACCGCAGGTCGTCACCGAAGTGGGCGCGCAGATCGTCCCACGAACCGGTGGCGTGCGCACAGTACGCGCACTCGAAGTCCACGTACTCGACGAGTGTGAGCTGGGCGTCCTCCGGCCCGCGGATGTGATCGATCTCCGGATCGACCGGCGGCTCAAGCACCATCGGCAGGTCAGCGGTCTTCTCACCCCACCGCTGGGCGGCGACCTTGAAGATCAGCCACCCGAGCAACGTGGCGAACACCATCGACACGAGCACGCCGACCGTCGCCTGGCGGCCCAGGTCGGAGGTCGTGCCGAACGCGAGCCCGATGATCAGCAGCGACACGGTGAAGCCGATCCCGGACAGCGCCGCCCCACCGAACACGCTCCCCACCCCGACGCCCTCGGGCAGCCGGCCCAGGCCGAGACGGACGGCGACGAGCGTGGTGAGCCCGATGCCCAAGAGCTTGCCGAGCACGAGCCCTGCGATGACGCCCCACGTGACTGGCGAGCCAAAGGCCTCGGCGAGCAGCCCGCCACGCACGTCCACCCCGGCGTTCGCCAAGGCGAAGATCGGCACGATCAGCAGCGCCGTCGGCAGCCGCAGGAACTCGTGCAATCGCTCGTTCACCGAGATACCCCGGGACAGCCCGCAGTCCACCGCGCGGGCCGATGCGGCACTCGGCGACTGCCAGAAGTCACGGAACAACTGTCTTGCCGCAACGACCCCGTGACGTTGCGTCGCATAGGCGGGGATCAGCAGCCCCGCGGCCATCCCGGCGAGGGAGGCATGGATGCCGGAATACACGGTTGCGAACCACAGCACGATCACGATCAACACATACGGCGTCGCCCGCCACTGGCGGGTGCGCCCCAACAACCACAATCCAACGAGGCTGGCGAGGGCGATAAGCAACGGGACGATCCGGATCTCCTCGCTATAGACGATGCCGATGATGGACACTGCGAGGAAGTCATCGACCACGGTCAGGGTGAGCAGGAACACGCGCAACTGACCCGATAGCCGCGGGCCGACGATCGCCAAGGTGCCCAGCATGAACGCCGTATCGGTGCCGACCACCGCACCCCACCCGTGCAGGCCCTCACTTCCGGCTAGTTTCACGATCAGGACATACACCAGCGCGGGAAGCACGACTCCCGTGACCCCCGCGATCAGGGCGAGGCGGGCACGGCTGCGGTCACGGAGCGATCCGTGGGCGAACTCCTGACGCACCTCCAGTCCGATCAGGAAGAAGAAGACGACCATCAGGCCGTCGTTGACCCAGTGATGCAGATCCATGTGTAGGCGCAGTGGCCCGAAGTTGAACCCGACGTCTAGGTGCCACAACTCGAAATAGGCGTTAGATAGCGGCGAGTTCGCCCACACGAGCGCCACAACCGTGACGATCACCAGCAGCACCGCAGCGCCAGACTCCGTGCGTAGATAGTGGGCAACGCGTCTCCGTCTGATATGCGCCGAGGACTCACCAAAAGAAGAGGCTGGCATGTGCTTATCCTGTAGTTTGTGAGATCACGATGGGCAGGTTTCGGAGGCGACCGGTCAGGCGTCCGCCTCTGGCAGCGTCCCATCATCCAGCGAGCGCAGCCAAGTAAGCCATTCTCCCAGCCTGCGCTCAACACCTCTGTCCGTTGGCTGATACCAGCCCGGCCGCGCCACGCCCTCGGGAAAGTAGCTTTGCCCAGCGGCGTAGCCGTTGGGCTCGTCAGGAGCGTAGCGGTAGCCTTCGTGATACCCCATCTGCTGCATCAGCTTCGTCGGCGCATTGCGAAGATGGAGAGGCACAGGCAGGGAGCCGCTGTTCTTGACGAAGGTCTTCGCCTTGTTCCAGGCGGCATAGGCAGCGTTCGACTTGGGGGCGGCAGCAAGGTAGGTCGCCGCGTGGGCAATCGGTATTTCGCCTTCGGGGGAACCCAGCCTCTCATAAGCCAGCGCGGCATTGAGCGCCAGTTGCAGCGCCTGCGGGTCGGCATTGCCGATGTCTTCGCTGGCCACTACCACCATGCGGCGGGTCACCTGGCTGACGTCGCCGCTACCGTCAAGGATGCGGGCCAGCCAATACAGGGCCGCATCAGGGTCGGAGCCCCGTAGCGACTTGTGGAAGGCTGAGAGCTGCCAGTAGAACTCGTCACCGCCCTTGTCGAACCTGCGCAGCGATGGACTGGTGGACAGCTTGGCGGACTGGCCATCGACCACGGTCTTGCCAGCGCCCGACGCCGCATTCGTCACCTGCTCAAGCAGATTGAGGAAGCGCCTGCCATCGCCATCGGCAAAGCCCTTGAGCAGATCCAGCGCGTCCGCGTCCAACGTGACGCCCTGGAGATGCGGCAGTGCGCGTTCGTAGAGTTGGTTCAGTTCGTCGCTGGACAGCGGTTCGAGGGTATAGACCTGCGCGCGCGAGAGCAGTGCGGAATTGACCGCCAACCCCGGATGCTCGGTCGTCCCCCCCACCAGGGTCAGGAGCCCCGACTCGACATGGGGCAGCAGGGCATCCTGCTGCGCCTTGTTGAAGCGATGGATCTCATCGACGAAAAGCACCGTCGATCGACCATGGTTGTCCAGTTCGGCCTGGGCCTCGTCGATGGCTTGCCGGATGTCCTTCACCCCGGCCAGCACGGCCGAGATGGCGATGAATCGGCTGTCGGTCGCACTGGCGGCCAGGCGCCCTAGGGTGGTCTTGCCCACGCCTGGCGGCCCCCAGAGGATGAACGAGTGCAACTTGCCCGCCTCGAACGCGAGACGCAGCGGCTTGCCGGGGCCGAGCAAGTGCCGTTGCCCGACGAATTCGTCCAGCGTCTTGGGCCGCAGGAGTTCGGCCAAGGGAGGCTTGGGCTTTGTCGTGAATAGATCGGTCAAGTTCCTCTCCCTGGCATTTCTGATAGTTGACGTTCCGATAAGGTGGGCACCTCAATCCAGAGAGCCGGATTTATCCAACGCCGTGGGCTCTTTGTCGGCAATCGCATGCATGATGATGCGAGAGCCGCGGTAGCCGATGCTGTGGTTCCATACCCAGCTCAAAGCGACACTGAGACGATTTCGCGTGCCGATCAGAAAGTAGATGTGCGCCAGCTTCCAGATCCACCACGCAAAGGCACCACGCAGCTTCACCCGCCCCATGTCAATCACCGCCAGGCTGCGGCCGATGGTGGCCAGGTTCCCCTGATGCCGGTATTTGAAAGGCCCGTCAGCGGGCTTGCCCTTCAAACGCCGTCCAATCAGGTTAGCGACGTACTTCCCTTGCTGTTTGGCGGCCGGGGCGATGCCCGGCACGGGCTTCCCATCGGCCATGGTGCACGAGGCTGTATCGCCGATGGCGAAGACCTCCGGGCGACCGGCCACCGTCAGGTCAGGGCCAACGACCACTCGACCAGCACGATCAGACGCAGCGCCCAACCAGCGAGCCGCGGGAGACGCCTGGACTCCGGCGGCCCAGACGATGGTCTTGGCCGAAAGGGGCTTGCCGCCATACACCACGCCGTCGGCCGAGCATTCGGTGACCGGAGTACCCAGCACGACCTCGACCCCGAGTTTTTCGAGTGCCTGGCGCGTATAGGCCGAAAGATCCTCTGGAAAGACCGACAACAGACGCGGGCCAGCCTCGATCAGTACAACCCGCGATGTGCTCGGGTCGATCGAGCGGAAGTCACGCGCCAGCGTGTCTCGTGCCAGCTCGGCGATGGTTCCGGCCAATTCAACCCCGGTGGGACCACCACCGATGATGACGAACGTCTGCAGCGCGGCACGCTGCTGAGGATCGCTCGTGCGCTCAGCTTCCTCGAAAGCCGCGAGGATTCGGCCCCGAATGGTCGTGGCATCTTCCAGCGTCTTCAACCCCGGCGCGAAAGCCCCCCATTCGTCGTGTCCGAAGTAGGCATGGGTAGCACCTGTCGCGAGCACGAGCGTGTCGTAGGTTTGCCGCATTCCATTGTTGAGAATGACCTGACGCGCGTCCTGGTCGATACCTTCCACTTCCGCCATCAAGGTGTTCACTTCCGGGCGATTTCGGAAGAGATAGCGAATAGGCCAGGCGATCTCGGATGTCGAAAGTGACGCACCTGCGACCTGGTAAAGCAAGGGTTGGAACAGGTGATGATTGCGCCGATCGATGATCGTCACATCGACCTCGACACCAGCAAGCTGGTTGGCAACCTCGATCCCGCCGAAGCCCGCTCCGATAATGACGACGTGATGTCGGTTTTTGGAGGTCTTTGTCATGACCTGATCTCCTCTCTCAGCGTTTCAGCGCCGATGCGTGGTGTGCCATATGCTCGCCAATGAAGCTGGCAATGAAGTAGTAGCTGTGGTCGTAGCCTGGGCGCAGATTCAACGTGAGCGGGTGCCCCGTCTCGTCGCAGGCTTTGCGCAGCAGGTCGGGCTGAAGCTGGCTCTCCAGGAACTCGTCGCCCAAGCCCTGATCAACCAGCAACGGCAAACGCTCCTGCACGGTGCGAATCAGCTCCACGGTGTCGTACTGCTTCCACACTTCCCGATCGCTGCCCAGGTACGCCTCGAAGGCCTTGTGCCCCCAGGGAACCTGGGTGGGGGCGACGATGGGCGAGAAGGCCGAGACGCTTCGATAACGGCCCGGGTTGCGCAGGGCGATGACCAGAGCGCCGTGTCCTCCCATGGAATGGCCGCTGATGCTCCGCTCCGCTGTCACGGGAAAGTGGGCCTCGATCAGCGCCGGCAATTCCTGCACGACGTAGTCGTACATCCGATGATTCGCAGCCCAGGGTTCCTGTGTGGCGTTGACGTAGAAACCCGCCCCCTGTCCGAGGTCATAGGCAGGATCGTCGGCAACGCCTTCGCCGCGAGCACTGCTATCGGGCGCGACGACGGCAATGCCATGTTCGGCCGCGTAGCGCTGGACGGCGGCCTTGGTGATGAAGTTCTGCTCGGTGCAGGTGAGGCCTGAAAGCCAGTACAGCACCGGCACCTTGCCGTGCTGTGCCTGCGGAGGCAGATAGACGCCGACCTTCATCGTGCAACCGAGCGTCGTGGATTCATGCTGATAAACGTCCTGCCAACCATCAAAGCTGGCGTGATGTTCGATGCGTTCCATGTAGTTCTCCTATGTTCAAAGGAACGGCGCAGCTCTCGCGCGCCAGGACGGCAGCTCGTCAGGAAGATTTCTCTTCCGCTGCCGTGTCGCCGTGGGCGTGTCTGATCCTGCGCACGATCCACCAGATCGTCAGCATCACCGCAGGCACCAGAACCGCCATCACCGGCGCCACGCTGTCGTGAACCATCGGAATGCCCTTGAGCAAATAGCCGAGAAGACTCACGACGTAATAAGAAATTGCCGCGACCGACAGGCCTTCGACGGTTTGCTGAAGGCGCAATTGCATCTTGGCCCGGTTGTTCATCGACGCAAGCAGATCGCGGTTCTGGCGTTCAAGCTCGACGTCGATCCAGGAACGCAGCAACGCGATGGCCCGGGTCAGCTTGTCGGAGAGCTTGGTCTGGCGCTCCTTTACGGATTGGCATGTCCGCATGGCGGGAGCGATGCGACGCTGCAGGAAATCCGCCCAGGTGCAGTACCCGGATACGGCCTCTTCCGAAAGCGCTGCCAGCCTTTCCTCGACGATCTCGTAGTAGGCACGACTGGCGCCGAAGCGATAGAGATTCGCCGCAACGCCAGCTTCCAGTTCGGCAGCCAGGCCGGTCAATTCGGACAGCAGCACGTCGCTGTCGCGCCGTTCCACCAAGCTCGTACACATCTCGTCGGTGATCGCCGCAAGGCGCGACTCCATGCGCCGCAGCTCCGACGTCATCGACCGCGTCAACGGCAAGGACAGCAACGCCAAGGTACGGTAGGTCTCGATCTCCAGCAGACGTTGAGCCAGCGCACCCGCCCGCGCCGGGGTCAAATCGCGGGCAAGGACGAGGATCTGCGTCAGGCCATCCTCATCCTGTCGGAAGTCGGTGAGGATGGCGGCAGAGCCGTTCTCCACCAGCGAGTAGCACAGGCTGGCAGGATCGAAGCGATCGGCCTCCTTCTCCGTTTCCGGCGTCCATGGAAGAAGTCTCAAACGGATGCCGGATACGACCGGGCCGGGAGGAACAAATCCATGCTTGAACGGATTTTCGCCGCACGGCTCTCCCGTCTCGGAATCCAGCGAAGCGCACCAGAGATACGTTGAGAACTCGGTGTGCTTTTCACAGTGCAGGTCTCCCTCATCCCATGTCATGCCGTGAAGCGGCGTAGCGTGGTCGGGCTCGGCAACGCCGAAGCGATGAGACAACTCACTCATCGCCATCTGATCCCTGGCCTGATCGCCTTCGGTCATGAAAGCGAGCTGCAATATGCCGCGGGGGGCCTGAATCAACAGATGCGGGCGCGCATGCACTTCACCCACGGCCGCAGCACGATCGGCATAGGCCGGCATGCCGTACACGGTGGCGGTCGGGGCGGGTTGTACGGTCGTCGCATTGATGTTGGCCGGCTCTTGCATAACGACCTCATTTCTCATTGGTTGAAAAACACGCTTCAAAGCAAATGCCCGCAGCCATGCGTTTCGCACATGGCTGCGGGCCGATCTTCATGAGCAGGCACCGCTCTACACGGTCCGTCTAATAGGCTCGCCGTATAGAGGCTTGTGCTGGCCCTTTCAGAACGCCCTCAGCTTCCTTGCTTTCAGACGAAGGTGTACGAGCAGACCTTGTTGCCCGCCGGATCACGCAGGTAGGCCGCATAGGCACCCGGCAGGTGACCACGTGCGCCAGGCTGGCCCTCGTCGGTGCCGCCTGCGGCAAGGCCGGCAGCATGGAAGGCATCCACTTCGGCGGGAGTGGCGGCCGCAAAGCCGATCGTCACGCCGTTGCTGGAGGGCGCTTCACCATTGCCCGGACGGGCGATGATGAAAGCCGGCTTTTCGCGACCGAAAAGTACCCATCCGTTGTTGAAAGGACCGAGGTTCTTGATGCCAAGAGCACCCAGAGCGGCGTCGTAGAACGCGACCGACTTCTGAACGTCGGCAGCGCCGATAAAAATGTGCGAAAAGATGCCATCGCCAGAAATGACAGGAGTGGACATGATTAATTTCCTTGGTGGTTGGTGTTGAATGGGTAGTGGGCGGTCAGTAGTGGATCACCGTGCGAATCGACTTGCCTTCATGCATCAGGTCGAAGGCCTTGTTGATGTCGTCGAGGCCCATGGTGTGGGTGACGAACGGGGCGAGATCGATCTCGCCTTTCATTGCGTCCTCCACCATGCCGGGAAGTTGAGTGCGGCCCTTGACCCCGCCGAAAGCCGAGCCCTTCCAGGTGCGACCGGTGATCAACTGGAACGGGCGCGTCGAAATTTCCTTGCCTGCACCAGCCACGCCGATGACGATCGACTGGCCCCAGCCACGATGTGCTGCTTCTAGTGCCGAGCGCATCACGTTGACGTTGCCGATGCACTCGAAGGTGTGATCGACACCCCAACCGGTCATCTCGATGAGAACCTCGTGAATCGGCTTGTCGAAGTCCTTCGGGTTGAGGCATTCGGTCGCGCCGAAGGTACGAGCCAGCTCGAACTTCGCTGGATTGGTGTCGATGGCGATGATGCGACCTGCCTTGGCCTGGCGTGCCCCCTGAATCGCAGCGAGCCCGATGCCGCCGAGGCCGAAGATGGCCACAGAGTCACCCGGCTGAACCTTGGCCGTGTTGTGAACAGCGCCGATGCCGGTGGTCACACCGCAACCCAGCAGGCAGACATGCTCGGGATTGGCGTCCGGGTTGATCTTGGCCAGCGAGACTTCGGCCACCACCGTGTATTCGCTGAAGGTCGAGCAGCCCATGTAGTGGTAGATCGGCTGGCCGTTGTAGCTGAAGCGGGTGGTGCCATCGGGCATCACGCCCTTGCCCTGGGTGGCGCGCACCGCGACACACAGGTTGGTCTTGCCGGACTTGCAGAACAGGCACTCGCCGCACTCGGCGGTATAGAGGGGAATGACGTGATCGCCAGGCTTCACGCTGGTCACACCTTCACCCACCTCCACGACGATACCCGCACCTTCATGACCCAGCACGACCGGGAAGAGACCTTCGGGGTCGTCGCCCGACAGGGTGAAGGCGTCGGTATGGCAAACGCCGGTGTTCGTGATCTTGATGAGCACCTCGCCCTTGCGCGGCGGCTCGACGTCGATCTCGACGATTTCCAGCGGCTTTCCTGGCCCGAAGGCAACTGCTGCACGTGATTTCATGATGTCGCTTCCTTTACTAGCTAACTAAATTTGCCCTCACCGAGGGCACCCTGGTGCCTCTACCGCAGATAGGAGCGGACGATAGAGATGGTCTCGTCAATGGACTTGTTCTGCGAATCGCTCCTGATTTCGCTACTGGGAAACTCTTCCCGCAGATAGCTCTCCAGAACGGTTGCCATCAATCCGTTGACTGCCCCACGAACGGCCGCAAGCTGCTGAAGAATTGCAGGGCATTCCGCACCTGCATCGAGCGCTTGCTCAAGAGTCGCTACCTGACCTTTGATGCGCCGGATGCGCGTCAGGGCTTGCTTCTTTTCTTCCGGGCTGTGTGGCATCGAACACCTCTCTACTTGGGTACACCGCCGCATTATACAATACTCCACCATAGTATATGCGGCCGAACTTCGCCACAAATTCTGTGCTCTTCGAGCACTATTACAGGCTAGTACAGATTTGTTCCCAAGAAGCGCAAAACATTCAAATCAATGAATATTTCTTGCATGTATCGACAGCATCGGGGCAAGTTCAAAACCGGTCAAACTGGAAAAATCTATGCGCAGATAGATATGGCCTATCTAAGCCAACTCATCGAGCTGAAGCTATCAAGATGAGACCGGCTAGGCGACCTGACGACCCGAGTACCGAGCCTTCCTCAGTGCAGGCAACATCTGGCCGTCCCAGTCACGATCGACCGCAACCTGGGCCTGTTCCTGGTTTCGTTCGAGGGCTTCAACGTCCAGATCAGCAATCGCCCATGTCTGCGTGCCGCAAGTCGTCGCGAGAATGCCATCCTCCGGGAATCCGCGATCCATGGGTGCATAGATCGTGGCCTCGCCAGTATTCGTGTCCAGCGCCGGGCTCCAGTCAGCAGCTCCGGTCGTCACGGCCTGCGCGATGAACATTCGGTTCTCCAGTGCCCGCGCCATGCAGCCCACACGGACCCGGGTTGCACCTGCTTGGGTGTCGGTACAGCTCGGGACCAGCAGCAGGCGCACTCCCGCCTCTCGCTGGGCTCGCACGGGCAATGGAAACTCACTGTCATAGCAAACAGCGATGCCGGCACGCACGCCTTTCAAATCGAACACCTTCAGTTCGTCGCCACCCTCGATGACGCCGGCGTCTTTCTCGAACCCCGTCAACTGCAATTTGTCTTGGTAGTCGCGTGTGCCGTCAGGCGCAAACCACCAAGCCCGGTTGCGGTAGCGGTCCAATCCAACCTGGGTCAAAAACGTACCGGCCTGAATGGTCATGCACAACTCGCGCGACAGGTCGGCATACAGTGCCAGCCACGCAGGCTGCAAGGCCTGCAGCGCGGCCAGAGAGGCGTTGAAATCATGGCGGATGCCAGGCTCGAACGTTGCAGCCAGTTCGAGGGATAGATACTCGGGCAACACGGCCAGTTCCGCCCCGCCACGGCGCGCCTCCTCCAGAACCAGCCGCTGCCGCGCAGCAAATGCCTCGAAGCCCGCGGGCTGACCCACTGAGTATTTCGCAACTGCTACTTTCATTTCGCGTTCTCCAGGGAGTGCAGCCACATCGTGAGCGTCTGCTCGGTTTCGCTCGGCTCACCCACCTGCTTCCAGGGCAGCGTAACCTTCATGTCCGACTGCCGCACGTAGCCGCGACGGGTCCAGAAGGGGTCATTACTGCGGTAGTTGGAAGGACGCCGAAGATCGTCGTCTGCACGATCCACCGACGCGAACGATGCCCACTGCATGCCGCCCAACGAACGGGCATGCGCTTCGCGCTCGTCAAAGAAGCGATGGCCCAGGCCAAGGCCCCGGAAGGCCGGGAGCAGGACTGATTCGCCACAGTAAAACACTGCCTCCACCGGGATTCCTCGATCGGCGAACGGCACATGGAAGGCCGGCTCCGCATCGCCGAGCGGCAACCCCGTGGACGCACCCACGACCACATCATCAGCGAGCGCGAGTACCAGCAGGCTGTCTGCCGAACGGGCGTACATGGCGAGGTAGTGCTTCTCGTATTCGGTGTCGCCCTCGTACAGGTAAGGAAAGCTGCGGAAGACGCTCGCCCGCAGGCCTGCCACGGCATCGAACCATTCGGCAATGTCCGGGCCACGACGAACCAGCACCTGCACGTCGCTGGTCATTTCAGGCGTCCCCTCCAACCTGTGCGATCCAGTCGCCGAGGTTGTAGTAGTTGGTGACACGAGCGATCTTGCCATCGCGGATCTCGAAGAACGCGCCGCCCGGCAGCACGTAGCGCTGGCCCTGGGCTTCCGGCAGCCCGTCGTCCGTCACCTTGTATTCGCCATGCACCACGTACTCCGCGCCTGCACGCAGGCCGTCGGCGCTGACCATCACCACGATCCCGCGCAGTTGCTCGCCATAGCAGCGGTCCATGCGCTGCAGGAAGGCGCGGAAGGCTTCGCGACCGACCTCACGAGCGCCCTGGTTCAAGTCGTGCGCGACGTCATCGGTCAACATTGACAGCATGGCCTCGCGGTCGCCGCGGTTGAAGGCGTCGTAGTAGGCAGTGATGAGAGTCGCAGCGTTCATTCGCGTTCCTTGTTGGGTTGTTCGGAGCGGAGCATTCCGGGGTGTTGTCAGTCTGGGCAACCGCGCTCTCCTTGTATATGGAATTGTTGCGATTTTATAATTCCACAATCTGGAACAATTAACGAGCAGCGAAACCGGCCATGAGGCGTGCGTCATGAACAAAGAAATGGAACTACTGCGCATCTTTCGGGTGGCGGCCGAAAGCAGCAGTTTTCGCGATGCGGCCGTCCGGCTGGGGACTTCTCCGCAAGGTGTAACCCGTGCCATCCAGCAACTGGAGCAACACTACGGCGAGGTGTTGTTTCATCGAAGCACGCGCCAGGTGCGCATCACCGCCTTCGGCGAAGGGCTGCTAGACCAAGTGCGCCCCGCATTGGAGCGGTTCGAGGATCTGTGGCGAACGCCTAGCTCCGACCAGCAGGCCTCTCTGTCCGGTACGGTTCGCATCACCGCACCGCACAGCTTGGGCACCAGAGCGGTGCTACCGGCACTGGAGCGCGTGGCCGCGCGTCATCCCGGCATCACGCTGGATGTGCGCCTGTCCGATCGCATCAGCAATACGGTTGACGAAGGGATTGACGTCGGGATCAGGGTCGGATTCATGCGCGATAGCCGCTTCGTCGCACGCAAGGCCGCCGACATGAGACTCCCCATCGTTGCCGCTCCGCGCCTGATCAAGAAAGTGGGCGTACCTGCAAACATCGATGCGCTAAGCAGCCTGCCAGTTACCGTGGCCTTGGATATCAATACCGGCCGTCCCTGGCCTTGGCACTTCAAGGCGGGACGCCAGTGGACACCTACCGCACCCACTCTCGTCGCCGACAATGCCGACATGGAAATGGGAGCGGCGCTGGCCGGGATCGCGTTCGCGCAACTGGCGGACTACATGGCCGCCCCCTACATTGCCAGCGGGAAGCTCGTGCGAGTGCTGGAGAACGAAGAACCTCCGGCATGGGGGTTGTACGTCTATCGGCCTCAGCGTGGCCCCATTCCGGGAAGGGTTCGAGCGGTATTTGATGAAATGCTGGTCGCCGTTGGATCGTTGCCAGCTTTGCGCTGACACGTCGCAAGACGCTGTAGGGCACACATCTTGGAAAGCGGGGCACTGAGCCTCGGCGGCTCACCCCTCCGGTTGAATGATGAACCGACCGTCTGCCCGCTTGCCCCAGATGCAGATCGGTCGGCCATGCAACCCAATGCCGGCGAACGATTAGATGTAAATGAATTGCCGGTACAACCCATCCAACTGACGACGAATGTCTTCGACGCGCTGCTCGTCACCGGTATCGGTAAATTCGAGTAGCTGCTGTTCCTTGGCAGTGATCTGATCGCAAAGGTCGGACAAGTTCTCGCAGAAAGCCTCGGAATGAACGGTGGGCTCCTCCGTATTCGTCTCTTCCCCTGCTAGTTTTCGCACAGACGAGGCTGGAGAAATCCCATTTTCCTCGTTAAAGGCAATTTGAAGCTGCCTGCGCCTATTGGTCTCATCGATCGCCTGCTTCATCGCCGGCGTCACCGCGTCGGCGTACAAGATCGCCTTGCCGTTTTCATTCCGAGCGACTCGACCGATCATCTGAATGAGCGCATGGGCCGAACGCAAGAACCCTGCACGGTCTGCATCGAGAATGGCAACCAATGATGCCTCTGGAATATCCAGCCCTTCGCGCAAAAGACTAATCCCAATCAAAACATCGAACTCTCCTGCGCGCAGGCCATTGATGATCTCAACACGATCCTCCGCTTTTATGTCCGAATGCATGTAGCGCGCTCGAATCCCGTTGTCCGTCAAGAAATCCGTTAGCTCTTCTGCACTGACCTTCGTCAGCGTAGTCACAAGCACTCGATTCTTTCTCTTCACGCACTTCGATATTTCGGCAAGCAGGTCATCTATGTATCCATCCGCTTTCCGCACTTCAACCTTGGGGTCAAGCAGTCCCGTTGGCCTGATAACCTGTTCGACAACCCTGCCTTTCGACACCCTCAGCTCGTAGTCGCCCGGAGTAGCGGAAACAAAGATGGTCTGAGGCTTGACCTTCTCGAACTCGTCAAAGTTCAATGGCCGGTTGTTCTTCGATGAAGGCAAACGGAACCCGTAATCGATCAGCGTGTCCTTGCGCGCCTGATCCCCCCGGTACATTGCGGATATCTGTGGCACCATGACATGAGATTCATCGACGAACAGCAGCCCGTCTTTCGGCAAATAATCCAGCAACGTGATCGGAGGAGAAGCTGCGTCTCGGTCGCTGAAGTAGCAGGAATAATTCTCCATCCCCGAGCAATAGCCGACCTCGCGCATCATTTCCACGTCATGCGTGATCCGCTCGTACAGCCTGATTGCCTCGACCAAGCGATTATTCCTGTTCAGCTCGGCAACCCGCTCTTCCATATCAGCGAGTATCTTTTTGGATGCAGAATCTATTTTGTTCGTGGGCGGCGCGAAAAGCGTTTTTGGCGAAACCAAATAATGGTCTATCTCTCCCAACGTCTTGCCGGTAACAGGGTCCATCCATTGGACAGACGCAACAGTGTCATCCAACAGTTCCACCCGAACCGCCCTGTACTCGGAATCAGCGGGGAAAATGTCAATCACATCACCTTGGACGCGGAACGTTGCACGCTTGAGAGTGCGCTCCGTGCGATCATATTGCAGCAAAGCCAAGCGACGAATTAGCTCTCTCTGGTTTAGTTTGACCCCAGGGGACAGAGCGATCTGTAGCGCTCGGTATGCATCTGGATCACCCAGGCCGTAGATTGAAGACACCGAAGCGACGACGATCACGTCACGACGCTCAATCAAGGATTTGGTCGTGGACAGGCGCAGGCGCTCAAGGTGGTCATTGATGGCCGAGTCCTTTGGAATGAAACGATCGGTGCCCGGCATATAGATTTCGGGCTGAAAATAATCGTAGTAGGAAACGAAGTACTCGACCGCGTTCTCAGGAAAGAAGTGCTTCATTTCACCATAAAGCTGCGCGGTCAACGTCTTGTTAGGAGCCAAGATCAACGTAGGCCGCTTCAGACGATGAATCACATTGGCCATGGTGAAGGTCTTACCTGAGCCGGTGATACCTTTCAGCGTCTGGTGCGTCGCACCTTCTTCTATGTCCGACAGCAGGCGCGCTATCGCCTCTGGCTGGTCCCCCGCCGGCGTATAGTTGGAGTGCAGAATAAACATACCGGTTGACATTAGATATCTCCTAATTGAGCTACTTCAATTTGTCCTGATGTATCGGCTATTCCAGAAGACCTATAGCAGTACCAAACTGGGGTGTAAATGACGGCGATCCTGCCGCGCCCCACCTGGGCGTAGGCGTCGCCAACATGATAGCCCAGCACATGGGCGGGCTTCCCAGTGCATATCCGCCGATCGCCACGACGTCAGCCAGCGGCCCGTCTGCCAATGCACCTGGAGCCACTCGCCTCGTTGAGCGCTGACATCGAGCCGTGGCGGGCGAGGTTGCTCTGTACGCCCAATGTGTGGCGCCGGCTCCCGCCGATACGCGCCTTTGTCTCTCTCAGCCCTCCAGACGAGGCGTTGGAAACGTGGAGCTACGTCAATGTCATCAACTTAAGGAATTTTTCCTATAAATATCATATAATTAGCGCTAAATTCAGCGCATAGGAGAAACCCTTTTGGCCCCTCATTCCACACCGTTTGACACCGCCCAGCAAACCCTGGCTTGAAAATTGTACAAAAAATAACCAGTCAGCTCGATTGTCCCGACTTCATCGATACCCACCGCCAGCGCCCTCACGACTTTACCCGCCGACGCCAACTGACCTTCAAGAACCTCGTCCTGTTTTTGCTCAATCAGCCACGCACCGCCCTGCAAACCGAGCTCGATCAGTTCTATCGCGTGCTCAACCAGGCCTCGGCCGAGACCCAGGTGGTCACCGCGCAGGCCTTCAGCAAGGCGCGCGGCAAGCTCAAGCCCGAGGTCTTCGAGAGCCTCAACCAAACCCTTCAGCAACAGCTCGACAGCCTCGGGCTGCGCCAGACGTGGCGCGGGTTACGGGTACTCGCCGTGGACGGCTCGACCGTCCATTTACCGCTGGAGTCGGTCATGACGCGCTTTTTCGGCTGCCATAGCGAGTTTCCCGTTGCCCGTCTGTCCATGCTCTACGACGTCGCCGACGGCCAGACGCTACACAGCCTGATCGTGCCATCCGCAGTCGGCGAGCGCGATTGCGCCCATCTGCACCTCGAGCATCTGCCCGCTGACAGCCTGACGTTGTTTGATCGCGGCTACCCCGGACACTGGCTGTTTGCGCTGTTCGAGCAGCACCGGCGACATTTCCTGATGCGCCTGCCGTGTGGCTACAACGCGCAGGTCAAACAGTTTCTCCGCTCGGGGCAGACAGAAGACACGCAGTTCTTCTCTGCCAGTCATCCCGAGGCGCGCCTGTTCTGTACCGAGGCCGGCGTCGATCCCGCGGGCCGGGTCGAATTGCGCCTGATCCGGGTCGAGCTAGCCAGCGGTGAAAGCGAAGTGCTGCTGACCTCCCTGCTGGATCGACAGGCCTTCCCGGCCGAGGTGTTCGCGGATCTTTACCACCGCCGCTGGGGCATCGAAACGGACTACCGCCGCCTCAAGCAGACCCTCTGCCTCGACAACTTTAGCGGCCGTAGCGTGACGGCCGTGAAGCAGGACTTTCATGCCGGGCAACTGCTGAAAAACCTAGCGCTGCTGATGCAACATCTGCTGCAACCGGTCATCGAGCAGCGCCACAAAGGCCGCAAGCTGCGCTGGAAGGTCAACTTCACCCAAGGGGTGTCACGCCTCAAGAACACCCTGGTCGACCTGCTGGTACGCCCCGGTGTGCAGGGGCTGGCCAACGTGATGGAGTTGATGGCCAACAGCCTCAGCGCTGTGCGCCCGGGCCGCAGCTTCCCGCGCCAGCGTATGCGCCTGGCCAGTCGCGGCTGCGAGGGCTACAAACCGACGCGCTAAGAACAAGCAGCACCCGAACTGCACCGCAAAAAAGCTGGCCAGACAGCGGCCGGCACGCGCTCGCCCGGAAAACGAGAAATCCCGCCCGCCGAGGCGAACCGGCATCCATTAAGCTGGCGTCTGGGTCGCACATGCGCTGAACTGGGGAGCAAAACCAGTGAAGGCACTGCTGCAACCGCGCGTCCAAGCCCCGGGATTTCTTGCCCCGGCCAGGGCTGGGGGCTTAAGTTGATGACATTGGGAGCTACGTCGCCCCTCTAAAGATGCACGATCTCAACATTCGGCCATTTGCCTGCAAGGTACTCGGCCACTAGCCTCCGATGGCAGTGATGGGGCTTGTCTTCGCTGCAAAGCAGGCAACTGTTATCAATCTTTTCTTTATCGATTGACTCAATCTTTCGGGACGACATTAAATCCAGAAATTTACTGGCGTAGATATCCCAATCTCCCCCTTTTATTTTATATTCCTCGAACATGTCTTTGGTTGGAGCAAGTGCTGGTAGATGTTCATATTCCATCCCACACAACGCCTCGGAAAAATATCGAAGATCCTCGCGTTTAGCGAATCCGGCCAATTGCGAAACATTATTCAGGCGAACATCGACAAGGCGCTTGGCACCAGAAGCACTTAACTTGGTGAAGAAGGACCGCGCGGAGGTCTTAGTGAATCCAATCGTGAATATCTTCATCTGCCTTATTCCCCTCGTTCCTTCATCCATAAATGGCTGTTATTGAGCTACCGCCAGGCATGCCCGTCAATCGCAGCTAAGGAAACGCTGGGGGCATGGTGTACTAGCTGCGCCACAACGGCCATGGCAGGCTCCATTCTCTCGCCGCTTCAACGGCCACGACCCGAACAGCTCAAGAGCTTAGCACCGCCTTTTGCGGTTGCGTGCCTCACCACTCACGCTTACTCCCTTCCAGAACGCGCCAACTGCTAAGCTACATGAGGACGACTCGCCCACAGCGCAAAGCACCTGTGTTCGCGCTATTGGCTGTCCCGTGCGTTGTGGTGCTGACCGTCGATGACGAGTCGAACCTACTGTATGGACACTGCGCGCGGCAGCCTTTCATGCGTGCCAGCTACGTGCCCAAGGTTGGACGCGGATCGAAGCGTGCGCAGGGTTTTTCGTGAAAGTATAAAATCCAATCAACTTTATCAGAAGAAAATATATGATCGTAAGAAACTTTGAATACTTGCTTGCTTTGCACCGTGAAGGCCATTTTGGCAACGCGGCCAAAAGCTGCAATGTTTCTCAGCCGACACTCTCCGCGGGCATTAAGCAATTGGAGGAAGACATGGGTGTCGAGATCGTGCGTCATGGCCGACGCTATGACGGCCTCACTTCTGAAGGGATGCGCGTACTGTCTTGGGCTCAGCAGATGTATGACGACTGCAAAGGGCTGGAGCGAGAACTCTCCGCACTACGGCGAGGTATAGAGGGGCAATTCCGGCTAGGGATACTCCCAGGAACTGCCGGTGTAGCGCCCACATTAGGCATCGCCCTTGCTGAAAAAACACCCTTACTTCAACAATCAGTTCTGGTTTCCGGCGCTTCTTCCCTGCTACAGGCGATTCGAGAAAACAATTTGGATATCGCACTCATGCATTTGGAGGATATCCCAGGGGAAGACTTCGATACTCACCTTCTGTACCGTGAACGCATTTTCCTTTTTCACGCCGCGAGAACACAGCAACCCCGAAGCACAACGTGGGACCATGTTCTCAATAGACAACTCTGCGTGCTGAACTCGGCAGTACCTGAACCCATTCAAGATAGGCTGATGCAATGTACCGCGCAGACTATTCGCACTGATTCAATTGACGTGCTATCGGCACACGTGGCGACAGGAAAATATTCGGCAGTTCTTCCGCAATCTCTCGCCGGCCAACTCGCGCACATTCCAAATCTCCACGCAATCGCAATCAATGGACCAATGTCGCACTCAAATGTCGGATTCGTTGCTGGGAAAAATGCGTTCGAGGCACCGTCATCGCGTGCATTGCTCGAAATGGTGCACACCCCCGAACTCGCCGCCACTCTTCAATCCGTTATATCGATCCATCGTCGGTTCCAGCCCAAAGCAGACTCATCTCAAAGCCCCCTGAAATAGCGAGTCTTGAAGAGCAACTCTGTATTGCTTCAACCAGGCGAAGATTGCAGGCATGCCGTGTGCGCCGCTAACAGGCGCCACGTGCTGAGCAACCCATCGAAGGCCACTAGGTCCAGGGGCAACTCGGGGGGCAGGAGTACCTGCTGCATGCGGCCTCCTCATGTCTCGCTGGGTCGAGCTGACTGTTCCTAGATCAAGCTAGGAGGCGCGATGTAGCGATGATCGTTGCCCTCTCCCGGCTAGGAGACGAGCACGGCTCGACGATCCCGCGTAGATAGATCGTGCCTATCTGCACATAGATTATTCCAGTTTGACCACTTCTGAGCTTGATCCGATGCTGTCAAGACCGCAGAAGGAGACGCGACCAACGGCTAGGCAATACCACGATCGTTCTTCTTGACAGCGGTAAATTTCGTTTCCCACTTCGATTTAGAAGATGGAAACATTAACGCACAGAGGTGACGAAATGACTCCGACCGGTAACCGAATCGTGACTTTCGAGAAGCCCTTGGAAATGAAGGTCAACACCTTCAAATTTCCAGAGCTGATAACCCCTCAAGGGAAAAGCGCACCCCATGGCGCTATCCTCAAAATAGTTACCACAAATATCTGTGGCAGCGACCTTCACATTTATCGCGGTTCGTTTGCTGTTCCCAAGGGAATGACCATGGGCCATGAAATGACCGGCGAAGTGATCGAAGTGGGATCAGACGTCGAAGTCGTGAAGAAGGGCGACATCGTTTCCGTTCCCTTCAATGTGGGGTGTGGGCGTTGCTACAACTGCAAGCATATGCGCTCCGATGTATGCGAGAACACCAACCCCGAAATCGACTGCGGAGCCTACGGGTTCAACCTCGGTGGCTGGACGGGGGGGCAAGGTGATTATCTCTTCGTACCGTATGCGGATTTCAATCTCCTTCGCTTCCCTGACAAGGATGCCGCCATGGAAAAAATCCGCGACCTGACCCTTCTCTCTGACGTATTACCCACAGCTTTCCATGGGTTCGCTGGCCCAGACTGGCCAGCCGCGCCGGCCTACGTCGTCGGCGAAAACATCCTGATCTTCGGTGCCGGGCCGGTCGGCAGAGCGGGTGCCGCCTGCGCCAGACTTCTGGGTGCAGGCGCCATCATCGTTGCCGATTACATTCAAGAGCGGCTGGACCTTCTCAAGCCACACGGCGTGGAAACCATCAACCTTTCCGACGGCGTGCCGATCGAGGAGCATCTCGAACGCATTACCGGGCACAGGGAGGTGGATCGCGTCATCGACTATGTTGGTGTGGACTGCCGCGGGTTTGGCGCGGAGGCTGACAAGATCGTGGAGAGCGCTGTTACCAACGCAATGCTCAAATATGTCCGCTTCGGCGGAATGACCAGTACGGTCGGTGTGTACTGCGCAAACCCGATCTCGAAAGACCCGAAAGCCAAGAAAGGCCATATGGATCTGGAATGGTCCAACGCCTGGATCAAGTCGCCGCGAATGTCGGCTGGTCAATCTCCGACGGCCAACTACAACCACGCGTTAATGCGGGCGATACTGAACGATCGCATGCCTTACCTTTCGCCGATGATGAACACTAAGTTCATCAAGCTCGAAGACGCGCCCGCCGCGTACAAAGAGTTCGACGCGGGTTCTGCATACAAGTACGTCATTGACCCGCATGGTTCAGTGCGGCATTAAGCATCCGGCGCGGGCTAAGCATCAGGATGTCTCACACTTTCTGGTGAGAGGCATTCTCCGGGCAGCAACTGGAGCCGGCGAATATTTTCGCCGGCATTTGCCGTCTGCCCCAGGGTACTTGCCTTGGCTCGGACCAGGAGCAGAGCCTCAGCAATCCGCAGGTGATGATCAACCGCAAGCGTGTTCAAGCGCTTGGTTCGCAATCGGCCAAGGGTCAGACGGGGACGATGCACGGCATCCATTGACGTGCGTGGCTGGAGATAGCCTTCGTCTGATCCTTATCACCCCACGGACTTGACAGGCTCGCCTGGTGTTGTGCCTGCCTCGGGCCATCGCACGGTCAACCCAGCCCTGGCTCATTCAGCCAGAAGTTTCCAATGATGTGGCCGAACTCGCCGCCGCCAGAATGGCAGTCACTTCTATAGGGAGATAGCACAGTGTTGGATAAGTCGGAACGGGAGGGTGGCCTATGGAGCTGCGCCATCTTCGCTGCTTCGTAGTTCTTGCTGAGGAGCTACATTTCACGCGGGCGGCTGAGCGCCTGCATATCGAACAACCACCGCTATCACGAGCCATCAAGGAACTTGAGGACGAGTTGGGCGTAGTGCTCTTCGACCGAAACCGACGAGGAACAGTTCTAACGGCGGCGGGCGCGGTCTTCTTGCAAGATGTTCGCCGTCTATTCACAGTGCTGGAACAGGCTCGTGAAAATGCCAAGGCTGTGGCATCGGGCTTGCGCGGTAGCCTGCGCATCGCTGTATCAGATGGGGCTATCGATCCACGGCTGTCGGCATTTCTGGCTCGTTGCCGCGCCGAGGAGCCGGAGATCGAAATACGCTTGTCAGAAGTGCCTCTGGCAGAGCAAGTGCGTGGCTTGCGTTCGGGCGACTTCATGATCGGGTTCGCGCACACGGGCGATGTCGGCGACGGTATCGCTGCCGAACCAATCTGGCACGACCCGCTGGTGATTGCGGTGCCAGCTCGTCACTCATTGCTCACCTACAAGGAGGTGCCACTTCAAGAACTTCAAGGCCATCCACTTGTCCTGTGCGACCCGCAGGTATGCGAGGGCTATTGCCGCGAACTCAAGCGGCTGCTCAACACGTTGGAGCACAAGCTGAATGTTGTCGAGGAAGTGTCCTCGCTGGACATGATGCTCACGTTGGTCGGCGCCGGCTACGGCATCGGCTTCATGACGGCGACCAAGATTCCCATCTCCCAACGGCCGGATGTGGTGATCCGCCCCTTGGCGATGGATTCTGCCGTGATCACCACCTACCTGCTTCGGCCCGACGGCGGCAATTTATCGGCTTCGGTGGAGCGATTTATCGTTCGCCTTCGCGACTCTTCGGACGGTTGACGGAGCCTGGCAGGCTAGACACTCAGGGATCAGTGTCGGCACGCAGATTGCGTTCGGTCGCCGTCATCAGGTCAGCCGCGCTTATTCCAAGTGCCGTAGAAATTTTCAGTATGAGCGGAAGCGTGGGCACGTGCTCACCACGCTCGATCTTACCCATGTGAGAACGCGAAATGCTTGCCCGAGATGCGAACTCGTCTTGCGCGACTCCTTGAGCGACGCGCGCAGCGCGCACGGCCTGTCCGAAGGCTAACGCCGACTCGGATTCATACGTCGATGTGCCAGAAGGACGGCCTGGCTGAATTGTTGATTTCTGCATTAGCAGAAGCGTCAAACAATCTGCCACAATTAACCACGTTAAAGATAACGACGTTAAACTTCACTCTTTCCTGCAACGCTGGTTTGCCTTTCTGGACAGATCGCTTATTGGGGGCCCTCATGCATGACGCCACCAGCCAGTTTTCCCATTTCAGGCTTGCTATCGCGCCCGGAGTGCCATCCTCTTGCCTCACAACGCTTCTTGCCCTACAGCGCGCGGAGGAACCAGAAGTCACCATCACGTTCTTTGAGACCTCAGCCGATGATCTGTTGACGGGCCTTGAGGAAGGCCGCTACGACGCTGGAATGACGCTTCGGAACGCTGGTGCTCCGGCCGTGAAAAGCCAACCGCTCTGGGTGGAGAACGTGGCTGTTGCAGTGCCGCTGGGGTCCCCCTTAGTTGCCCAGGCGAAGATCACGCTTGCCGAGCTTCTGGACTATCCGGTGTTTCGCTGGCCGGCGGAGGCTTGCCTACTGCTGGATCAGCGACTGTCCTTTCTTCCGTTGAGCCAGCAGAGCATTCAGCACGTGACTTCGTTCGAGATGATGGCGCTTTGGGTGACCGCTGGCTACGGAGTGGGGCTCTCCGCGCAATCGCGCATTGAGCGTGCCCATGCGTGGGGGATCACTATGCGACCGCTTTCAGACGGCCCCTACGAGATCGTGACATATCTGCAGCGGCCCCACGGACGAGCCAATGTTGTTTCTGAGCGGTTCGAGCACAGGGCAATGCTGGTTGCCAGGGACAGGGCGGCTTGCTCGAATACCCCATAGCCCGCTCTCGCCGAGGCTGCGTGCGGGTAATTGCAGCGGCACGCGCCTGTTAGCGCGCCAGTGATAGCGCTTCCATCTCTGGCAATATGATGAATTAACATGGTCTTTGGAGGCACGAATGGTTGGAAGTGGTTGGGATCGAGTACCAATTGACTCGCAAAGCATCGATGCGCCGCTGTCGCGCGCGGCGGTGTTTCTCACGTTGACAGTCGCCGAGGGCCACGAGGCCCTTCAGGCGGTCGCCGGCGTCTTGGACGGGCTGGACGACCTGATCAAAACGGTGGGCTTCCGCGATCTCAACGGCCGGCTGTCGTGCATCACTGCACTGGGATCGGCGCTATGGGACCGTTTCCAGACCGGGAAGCGCCCGAAGGAACTACGGCCCTTCGTGCCCATCGAGGGTGCCAAGCACACCGCGCCTGCCACGCCCGGCGACCTGTTCTTTCACATCCGTGCCGAACGCGAGGACCTCTGTTTTGAATTCGAGCGCCTGCTGCTGGACCAACTGGGCAGCAGCGTGACGGTGGCCGACGAGGTGGTCGGTTTTCGCTACTTCGACTCCCGCGACCTGCTTGGCTTTGTCGATGGCACGGCCAACCCGACCGGGCACGACATCGGCGCCTCGACGCTGGTCGGCAGTGAAGATCAGGCGTTCGCCGGCGGCAGCTACTTGGTGGTGCAGAAGTATCTGCACCAAATGCAGCCGTGGGCTCGGCTCGCCAAGGACGAGCAAGAGCGGATCATCGGCCGGGAGATCGTCAGCAATGTCGAATTGCCCGACGCGACGAGCGGCCAGAAATCGCACAAGACCCTCGCCACGATCGTGGACGACGACGGCACCGAGCACGACATCCTGCGCGACAACATGCCCTTCGGCCGCCCCGGCCAGGGCGAATATGGCACCTACTTCATCGGCTACTCCAGGCATCTGTGGGTGACGCAGAAGATGCTGGAGCGCATGTTCCTCGGCGATCCGCCAGGCATGCACGACCGCCTGCTCGATTTCTCGACGGCGCACACCGGCGCCGTGTTCTTCGCTCCCGCACCGCGCACGCTGAGCGAACTCGTGGAGGCGGTGCAAGCGTAATGCAGGGGCCGCAAGGCCCCTGCAAGGTTTGAGAGCCCTATGCTCCGTCTAGAACTACTGCGCTATCCACCAGCCGACGAACGCTTTGCCGCACATCCTCGGGGATGGGGTACGGGGCAATGGCCTCGGGCATATCCGCATAGTGCTGGTAGTCGCCCATGATGACCTGGATGATCGCCGGCACGTTGGTCGGCGTGACCGCATCAATGGCCGCGCGGTCCCCCAGGTCAGGGTGCGGCTGGGTCAGCATGCGGTACAGATCCCACGAATCCGCGTGCGGGCACTGGTTCATGAGCACCTGGGCCAGCTTGTGCTTGAGCGGCACCAGTTGCCAATCGGGAACACGCTGCCCCCGATTGCCCAAACTGATGGACAGCAACTTGCCCGCTTTCAGTTCGCGGTTGATCTGGTCCTTGGACTTTCCGGCCAGCTTGCCGAACAGCGGGACCGGCAAGCTGCTTGGAGACTCGTAGATGGTCAGCATTTCCTCGCGCTCGCGCTGGATCGCGGACACTTCCGGCTCTGGGGCATGCGTCGGAGGCGGCGGTACCTGAGACAGCCGCTGGAACGTGATGCCGCCGTTGCTCGGGGTTACGACAATAGGCGTGGCCACGACGGGCGGGACGCCGGGAGGAGTGGGCTCGGCCATCGCGAGGGTCGCATCCACCGCTTCCTCCACTTCTGCCATCGCCGGCACCCCGTCGATACGGATGGTCAGATGCGCGCTCGCGGCTTCCACTTCGCCCTGTTCGAGCAGGTCGAGCCGATCGGCCCAGTCCTGCATCATCCGACGGCGCGGCTCAACGTACTTGGCGTGGTTGTAGGACGAACTCACCTTGTTGGGGTCGGAATGGGAAAGCTGCGCGTCCACCCAAATCTTCGGGTAGCCAATCTCGTTGAGCGCCGTCGAGATAGTGCCGCGGATGCCGTGGCCGGTCAGGCGCCCCTCATAGCCCATGAGCTGCACGGCCTTGTTGAGGGTGTTCTCGCTGATGCGCTTCTTGAGTTCGCTGCGGTGTGACAGCAAGTACTTCTGCGCCGGCCGCATCACCCCCAGGAGATAGCGCACGATCTCGATGGCCTGCAGGGATAGCGGCACGATATAGGGGGGCACATCCTGCGGCCGCTTCCCTGCCTTGCGCATTTCATCCTGGAGCTGCTTGACGATCTGCGGTGGGATGATCCACAAGCCCCTGTCGAGGTCGAACTGTTCGGGTTCGGCCAATCGCAGTTCGCCGGTGCGCACCCCGGTCAGGAACAGCAGCCGGACGCCAAGCTGGGTCTGCCAGCCACGGGGGTTGTAGAGCCGGAGCTTCTGGAGGAACTCGGGCATCTCGGGCAGGTGCAGGTAGGGATTGTGGGCTACGGGGGGCTTGGGCTCTGCCACCACGTCCAGGTCGGCGGCCGGGTTGACTTCCAACCCCTCGGCAATGACCAGGGCATAGCGGAACAACTGGTTGAACCAGGTGCGGACCTTCTCGGCGGTGGTGAACGCCTTGCGTTTCTCGATCGCCGCCAAGACGCCCAGGAGTTGGGGGCGGCGAATGTCGTAGATCGACATTCTTCCCAGGGTGGGCAACACGTCCTTGTTGAAGATGCGCAGGATCTGCGACAGCGTGCTTTGACGGCCTTCCTTGAGTTCCTTGCGGCGATGCTCGACCCAGGCATCGAAGACGGTCTTGAAGGTGTATTCGCCCGCCAGCTTGGCCGCGTGCCGTTTCTGGTCGCGCTCGACCTGAGGATCGATCCCCCTGGCGAGCAGGGCCTGGGCCTTGTCTCGCTCGATCCGGGCCTCGCGCAGGCTGAGAGCAGGATAGCCGCCCAGGCACAGGCGCTTTTGCTTGCCCAGCCAGTAGTAGCGGAATTGCCATGACTTGCCGCCTGCGGCTGAGACCATCAGGCCCAGGCAGTCGTTGTCGGAGAGGGTGTAGCGTTTTCCGGTGGTCTTCGCCTGCCGGACGGTCAGATCAGAGAGCGCCATTTCGAGACTCCTAAGTAATGACTTAGGCCCTATGCTCGTCATGGTCCCCGCTCAGCCCCAGCAACTATCCGGTAGCCGACCCACCCGTATTCTTGTGCCTTATTTGGTCACTCAAAAACGGTAGCTGTGGGTGGATTTCCGTGGCACTCGCTGGAATGAAAAAAGGAGCCGAAGCTCCTTTTTTCAATGACCTACAGACCCCAGTAGAAGTCTGTGGATCAAAATTTGGAGCGGGAAACGAGGCTCGAACTCGCGACCTCAACCTTGGCAAGGTTGCGCTCTACCAACTGAGCTATTCCCGCGTAACCGGTTATGCCGCCGTGCCATCACATCAACACGGCCACACATTTCAAACTGGAGCGGGAAACGAGGCTCGAACTCGCGACCTCAACCTTGGCAAGGTTGCGCTCTACCAACTGAGCTATTCCCGCATTTTGGCTATCAGCACTGCCGTACAACCTTTGTGCTGCCAGACCGTTTGCGTCACATCACTGCAACGCGAGAACGAAATTATGGCAAAGAAAGCTCGTCCTCGTCAACAGTTTTGCGCAAGAGTTTTTACAGGCTCATTTTGCGCGCTCGCGAATCTGTGGCCAGGCGAGCTTCATGTAGTACGCCATCGACCACAGCGTGAGCACCGCCGCCACGTAAATCAGCCACGTGCCCCACACCTGCGCATCGATCATGCCGAACAGGCGACCCTCGAACAGCAGCAACGGAATCGCGATCATCTGGAAGGTCGTCTTCAGCTTGCCGAGGAAGTTGACGGCCACGCTCTTCGACGCGCCAATTTGCGCCATCCACTCACGCAGGGCAGAGATGGTGATCTCACGGCCAATGATGACGAGTGCGATGACGTCGGACACGCGGCCCAATGACAGCAGCACCAGCAGCGCGGCGGCCACCATCAGCTTGTCGGCCACCGGATCGAGGAAGGCTCCGAAAGCAGAGGTCTGGTTCCAGCGGCGGGCAAGAAAGCCGTCGAACCAATCGGTGAGGCTTGCAACGATGAAGAACACCGCAGCCGTCAGGTTCTTGGCGGGCAGTGCCATCCAGGTGTCCGGCACGTAGAACACGCCCACCACCAGCGGGATCATGGCCACACGCAACCAGGTCAGGAGGATCGGGAAGTTGAAAGGCATGGCAAATCGAGAGGACAACCGCCGCGCAAGCGCAAACCAACGCGACAAGATGGGGCATTGTCGCCGATCAATGCAACTGACGGTAGATTTCTTCGGCCAGAGTCTGCGAGATACCTTCCACCGTGGCGAGTTCGTCGACGCTTGCGGCCATCACGCCACGCAGGCCACCAAAGCGCGCCAGCAAACGCTGCCGGCGCTTGGCGCCTATGCCTTCGATCTCTTCCAGCCGCGACGTATTGCGCGCCTTGGCCCGCTTGGCACGCATGCCGGTGATGGCAAAGCGGTGCGCTTCGTCGCGAATCTGCGCGACGAGCATCAGTGCGGCGCTGCCCTGCCCCAACTCCAGTGACGGACGGCCATCGGCGAAGATGAGCGTTTCCAGGCCGACCTTGCGCCCCTCTCCCTTGGCCACGCCGACGAGCAATCCAATATCCAGCCCCAGCTCCTCAAAGACCTGGCGCGCGACTTCCACCTGCCCCTTGCCGCCGTCGATCAGCACAATGCCGGGCATGTTCGGGGTGTCTTCGCCAGCCTGCTCGACGATCTTTTGATAGCGGCGTGTGAGGACTTGCCGCATGGCCGCGTAGTCGTCGCCCGGGGTGATGTCCTGAATGTTGTACCGGCGGTACTCGCTGTTTTGCATGGCGTGGCTGTGGAAAACCACGCACGAGGCTTGCGTGGCCTCACCGGCGGTGTGGCTGATGTCGAAGCACTCGACGCGCAGCGCGGCCAGGTCTTCGAGGTCAATGCCGATGGTCTCGGCCAGCGCGAGTGTGCGGGCCTGCTGGCTGCCTTGCTCGGAAAGCCGGCGCATCAGCGACAGCTCGGCGCCCTTCTCCGCCATCTCCAGCCACGCGCGGCGCCCGCCCTGTGGCTGGCGCACAACCGAAACGCGACGCCCGGCCTGCTCGGCCAACGTGTCGATCAACTCGGTTGCGTGAATCTGATGACTGACCACCAACACTGGCGGCACAAACTGATCGAGATAGTGCTGCGCAACGAAGGCTTCGAGGATGTCGCTGGCCATGCGTTCGGCATCGCGTGCTATCTCTGCGGCAGCCTCACCGTCGGCTTCGACATCCACGCCGACAATGGCGGCGCCCTCTTCCACGTGCGTGGGGAAGTAAGCCTTGTCACCCAGATGGCGCCCGCCGCGCACCATCGCGAGGTTCACGCAGGCGTGGCCGCCCTTGATGGCAACCGCCAGGATGTCGATGTCGCTGGCATGGCCGACTTCTTCCACCGACTGCTGCTTGAGCACCGTCGACAATGCGCCGATCTGGTCTCGCACGATGGCGGCTTGCTCGAACTCCAGCGACTCGGCGTAGCGCTGCATCTTGTCCTGCAGCGTCTGCATGACTTCGTCCTGACGGCCTTGCAGGAAACCGGCCGCGTTGGCGACGTCGCGTGCGTAATCCTCTGCACTGATCGCCTGTACACACGGGCCGCTGCAGCGATGGATCTGATGCAGCAGGCACGGCCGCGTGCGGTTGTTGAAGACCGTGTCTTCGCACGTGCGGAGTTGGAACACCTTCTGCAGAATCTGCATGCTCTCGCGCACGGCATGCGCACTCGGGAATGGGCCGAAATACTGATGCCTGCGGTCGGTCGCGCCGCGGTAATACGCCATGCGCGGATACGCGTGCTGCGTGAGCTTCAGATACGGATACGACTTATCGTCGCGAAACAGGATGTTGTAGCGCGGCGCCAGCGCCTTGATGAGGTTGTTCTCGAGCAGCAGCGCTTCGGCCTCGCTGCGCACGACCGTGGTATCGATGCGCGCGATCTTCGCCACCATCATCGCGATGCGCGGCGAAAGCAGCGTTTTGTTGAAGTAGCTCGACACGCGCTTCTTGAGGTCGCGTGCCTTGCCCACATAGAGCACGTTGCCCTGCGCATCAAAGTAGCGATACACGCCGGGCAGGTTCGGCAGGCGCGCGATGTGCGCTTTCGCGTCGAACTCGGGCACGTTTGCAGGCGCGCTGGGCTTGACGCTCTCGGGCGTCTCGGAGGGCTGGGGTTGCGTGGGGTCGGACGACATGGCGTTCGCTGGATCAGAGGCCGTCAGTGTAGAACAAGCCGCCGACTACAATGTCGGCCCATCTTCTTCGCTGTCCGGCTAGCCTTCCTGCATGCGCACCATCACATCCTGGGATCTCTTCTGCCGCGTCGTCGACAACTACGGCGACATTGGCGTCTGCTGGCGACTGGCTCGCCAGCTTGTGCAGGAGCACGGGCACACCGTCCGCCTGTGGGTCGACGACCTTCGCTCATTCGAAAAGATCTGCCCCACTGTTGACGCAAAGGCCGATGCGCAGCGCGTCTCGGGCGTGGACATTCGCCACTGGGTTGACGATGCGCAGGCCGCCAGCCTGCTCGCTGCCGACGCGCACCCCGCGCTGCACGACGTGGTGATCGGCGCCTTCGCATGCGCCGTCCCCGAGCCCATGCTGAAGCTCATGGCCGAGCGGGCATCCCAAGGATCGGCGCCGGTTTGGATCAACCTCGAATACCTGAGCGCCGAGAACTGGGTCTCCGAGCATCACGCGATGCAGTCGCCACATATGCGGCTGCCGCTCGTCAAACACTTCTTTTTCCCCGGCTTCGCCCGCAACACCGGCGGCGTCCTGCGGGAATCGCATCTGGGCGCCCAACGCAAGACGTTCGAGGCGAGCCCCGCCGCCCACCAGGCGTTGTGGCACCGGCTTGGCGTCGACGACCTGATGCGCGACAGCCCTGACGCCCTGCGCGTGAGCCTGTTCGCCTATGCCAACCCGGCACTGCCAACGCTGGTCGCTCAATGGGAGGCGTCGCCCCAGCCGGTGATTTGCCTAGTCCCGGAAGGCTTGGCCGCCCAGCAGATCGCCGAGCTGTTGGGTGACGCCCGTGGCGCCAAGACGGGCGCCCGCTGGACGCGCGGCAACCTGAGCGCGGCGGTCGTGCCGTTCGTGCCACACGAGCACTACGACCCGCTGCTCTGGGCGTGCGACATCAATTTCGTGCGCGGAGAAGACTCATTCGTGCGCGCCCAATGGGCGCTGAAGCCCTTTGTCTGGCACATCTATCCTCAAAGCGACGAGGTGCACCTCACGAAGCTGGACGCCTTTCTGGCGCGCTATACCACCGCCCTGGCAGAGGCCGACGCCAAGGCGCTCGTCGCCTTCTGGCACGCCTGGAATGGTGCGCCCGCATCACTCAACTGGGCGCACTTTGCAGCTACGGCGGCGCGCCTGCGCGCACGGGCCGTCACCTGGGAACAAAGCTTGATGCAACTAGGCGATCTCGCCGCGAATTTGGTGGCATTTTGCCAAAAACAGGTAAAATAGCGGGCTGATCTGTATGCGACCCCCGGCTCTGACCTGGTTCGCGCGGCCCGGAGGGTATCGCGCGGTGCTTCGTTGCTTGGCGCGCATCGAACCCTCTTACTCTCAGGAAATGTGAAATGGCTTTGAAAATCGCGCAGGAACTCCGCGCTGGCAACGTGTTCATGATCGGCAACGACGCAATGGTCGTTCTCAAGACCGAGTACAGCCGTTCGGGCCGTTCGGGCGCCGTCGTCAAGATGAAGTACAAGAACCTGCTGACGGGCGCAGGCGGCGAGTCGGTGTTCAACGCCGACGACAAGATGGACCAAGTCATCCTCGAGAAGAAGGAAGCCGAGTACTCCTACTTCGACGGCACGATGTACGTGTTCATGGACCCGGTCACCTACGAACAGTACAACGTTGAGCCGGCCGCCATGGGCAGCGCGCTGAACTACCTGCAAGACGGCATGAAGGTCGAAGTGACGTTCTACAACGAGAACGCCATCTCGGTGGAACTGCCGACGACGGTTGTCCGCGAAATCGTCTACACCGAACCGGCCGTCAAGGGCGACACGTCGTCGGGCAAGGTTCTGAAGGCGGCTCGCATCAACGACAATGAAGAATTCACGATCATGGTCCCGCTGTTCTGCAACATCGGCGAGAAGATCGAAATCGACACGCGTACCGACGAGTACCGCAGCCGCGCCAAGTAAGCTGGCGTCGCAGTAAGAAGAAAGGCTCCCTCGGGAGCCTTTTTCTTTTGCGATCAATCTTCTTGGCGTTTGGACGCTACTTGATGAGTTTCGCCTCGCGCAACGTACGCAGCGCCTGCTTGTAAGCCGATTGCTGCTGCAGCTTCGCCCAGTCCTTCACGGCGCGACCACCAAACAACCGCCGCACGCGCCGCTGCGACGCCTTGCCCATCGGCACATCCAACTCGCCGAGCAGTTGATCGGCCTTTTCCGGCGCATTGCAGATCAGCACCATGTCGCAGCCGGCCGTGAGCGCCGCTCGTGCGCCATCGACGACCGTGCCGGCAACGCTCGCGCCTTCCATGCTCAGGTCATCACTGAAGATCACGCCGTCGAAGTTGAAATGCGCGCGCAGCATGTCCTGCAGCCAGAAGCGAGAGAAGCCCGCCGGATTCGGATCGACCGCCGAGTAAATCACGTGCGCCGGCATCACCGACTGCAGGCCGATTCCCATCCACCCGTAGGGCTGCGCGTCGTCAGCGAGGATAGCCTCCAGCGGGCGCTCGTCCACCGGCACGGCGATGTGCGAATCAGCCTGGACGTAGCCGTGGCCGGGGAAATGCTTGCCGCAGTTCGACATGCCGGCTAGGCGCAGGCCCAGTGTCAGGTGGTTGGCCAGCATCGTTACCACGCGCGGGTCGCGATGGAACGCGCGATCGCCGATCACGCTGCTGCTACCATAGTCGAGATCGAGCACGGGCGTGAAGCTCAGGTCGATATCGCACGCGCGCAGTTCGGCGGCCAGCACGTAGCCGCAAGCCGTGGCAACGCGCGTCGCGGCCAGCACGTCGGTGTCCCAGAGCTTGCCCAGCGCGCCCATGGCGGGTAGCTGCGTGAAACCGTCGGTCTTGGCGCGCTGCACGCGACCGCCTTCGTGGTCGATGCAAATCAGCACGTCGTTGCGAATCGCGCGAATGGCCTGCGTGAGCGCCGTCAATTGCGCGCGCGATTCAAAGTTGCGCGCAAACAGGATCACGCCGCCCGTCAGCGGATGGGCAATGCGTCGAACATCGTCGGGGCCGAGTTCCAGGCCGGCAACATCCAGAACGATCGGGCCGGGGTGCTTCTGCTTCTTGGTTTGAGTCATGCGGAGGATTTCGTTTGCAACTCGGCAACGGCGAAGGCGACTGCATAGTCGCGTTCGTCCGTCACACTGATCTGGATATGAAGGCCGTGCTGCGTGATCCAGTCGGCCAGTTCGCCGCTATAGCGCACCACAGGTTGGCCGGATGGCAAGTTCAGCGTCTGTACCGCCCGCCACGTCATCGGCCAGCGCATTCCCAGGCCGATGGCCTTGGACACGGCTTCCTTGGCGGCAAAACGTGTGGCAAGAAATGCAAGGCCACGCCGCTCGGAGCGCGCCTTCCGGGCATGGTAGACACGCAGTTCATCGGGCCCGAGCACCTTTTCGGCAAAGCGGCCGTTAGTCCGCTGCATCACGCCTTCGACGCGCTCGATCTGGATGATGTCGGTGCCGATGCCGTAAATCGCACCGGACGCCGCGGCGGCGGCGCGTTCGTTCATACGGGCACGCCCGGGTGTGCGGCCGCCGGCGTGGTGGACGACAGCCGCGCCGCGACCATGATCGCCTTCATCTCGCGCACCGCGTTCTGCCAACCGGCAAACACCGCGTGCGCAACGACGGCGTGGCCGATGTTGAGTTCGTGAATGCCAGCGATGGCGGCAATCGGCTGCACGTTCGTGTAGTGGAGGCCGTGGCCTGCGTTCACGCGCACGCCCCAGCGGATACCTTCTTCCACCGCGGTTTCGATGCGAACGAGCTCTGCCCGGAGCTCGGCGTCGTCCGTAGCTTCGGCATAGCGGCCCGTGTGTAATTCGATGACGGGCGCGCCGGCAGCGGCCGCCGCCTCGATCTGTGCCGCATCCGGATCGATGAACAGCGACACGCGGATGCCCGCATCGGCCAGTTGCTTGCAAGCGGCTTGCACCTTGGCGAAACCACCCACCACGTCCAAGCCGCCTTCGGTGGTGACTTCCTGGCGGCGCTCGGGCACGAGGCAGACATCCTGCGGGCCGATGTCGCACGCGATGTCGAGCATCTCCTGCGTGACGGCGCACTCCAGGTTCATGCGCGTGCGCAGTTGCGGCCGCAGCGCGCGTACGTCGGCGTCCTTGATGTGGCGACGATCTTCGCGCAGATGCAGGGTGATGAGGTCGGCGCCGGCTTCTTCAGCCAACAGCGCCGCGGCGATCGGGTCCGGGTAAGTGGTACCGCGCGCGTTGCGCAGCGTGGCGACGTGGTCGATGTTGATGCCCAGGTCGATGATTCCCGGCGAGGCATGAAAGATCATAGTTTCTGCAAGTCGATCAGGATCTGGCGCGTCGAAAGCGGCGTGCCGTGCAAATGATAATGCAGCAGGAAACGCATCAGGCTGCGGCTTTGCTGCGCGGTCGTTGGGCGTGACGCGTAATCGTCATGTTCCATGTCGATCAGCGTCTGGCCCCGCAAAACAGGCCAGGACGATGGATCGCTCGGCAGCGTCCGTCGGATGCCGCGCTCCGGGTGATAGACATATTCGGCGTCGGCTTGCACCGGCTCACCGTCGATGCAGCGGTCGAGCCGTGCAGCGAAGCCAGTCTCACGTAGCAGCACACGTTCGAACGCGCGTAGCGTGAAGGCCGCGGGTTCACCATGAGCAAGCTTGTTGAGCGTTTCGACGTAGTGTGAGAACAGTACCGGGTGGCCGTCTTCGCGGGCGACGAACTTGACGAGCAGTTCGTTCAGATAGAAACCGGATAGCAGCCCCTCCCCGCCCAACGGCAGCATGCCGCCGACCCACTCGGCACGGGTCAGCGTGCGCACATCACCTCGCCCGCTCCAGGAAAGCGACAGCGGCTGAAATGTCTGCAGCACCGCGCGCAGGGCCGAATGCGGTCGCTTCGCCCCCTTGGCGACCAGCGCCATGCGCCCATAGTCCGGCGTGAATACGTCGATGATGAGGCTGGTCTCCCGATACGGATAACTGTGCAGCACGAAGGCCGGCTGCGCAGCAACGCGTGTTTCGGAACGCCCGGCAGGAAAGCTCTTGCGCGGCGCGGCGCCGGCTACGCTTTCCTCGGCGAGCCATTCCGCGGCCTCGTCCGGAATCGGATCGGATCGTCCCGCCATCGAGCGTGTGTAGAGTGGCCCGGCTGAGTGGTTACTCGTAGCCGTAGGCACGCAGGCCGGCTTCGTTGTCGGCCCAGCCGCTCTTGACCTTGATCCAGACCTCCAGATACACCTTGCCGTCGAACAGTTTTTCCATGTCCATGCGGGCTTCAGTGGAGATCTGCTTGAGCTTGGCGCCCTTCGCGCCAATGATCATCGCCTTGTGCGCGTCGCGGTCAACCAAGATGGTCACGAATACGCGGCGCAGGCGGCCTTCGGTCTCGAATTTGTCGACGATGACGGTGCTGGAATACGGCAATTCGTCGCCAGTCCAGCGGAAGACCTTCTCGCGAACAATTTCTGCGGCCAGGAAGCGCTCGCTGCGATCGGTCAGCGCTTCTGGGTCGTACATCGGTTCGCCTTCCGGCAGGTACGGGCGCACGATGCCGAGCAAGCGGTCGATGTCGTCGCGGTTCTTGGCCGACATCGGCACGATTTCGGCAAACGGAAACACCTGTGCCATGTCCTGCAGGAACACGGCGACCATCTCGGCGCGCGTATACGCGTCGAGCCGATCGACCTTGTTGACAATCAGGATCACGGGCGTCTCGCGCGGCAGCAGCGAGAGCACCTTCTCGTCGTCCGGGCCATAGCGGCCCGCTTCAACCACGAACAACACGGCATCCACCGACGTAAGCGTGGAGGTGACTGCGCGGTTCAGCGAGCGGTTCAGCGCCGTGGCGTGGCGTGTCTGAAAGCCCGGCGTATCGACGAAGACGAACTGGGCGTCATCGGTCGTCTGAATGCCAGTGATGCGGTGGCGCGTGGTCTGCGCCTTGCGCGATGTGATGCTGACTTTCTGGCCCACCAGGGCATTCATCAGCGTGGATTTGCCGACGTTCGGCCGCCCAACAATGGCGACCATGCCGCAGCGGAACCCCTCCGGCACACCAGATTCTGGCTGCGGAGGTTGCAATGGGGTGTCGCTCATTTACCTGATTATTCCTTCAACCTGAGAGACAACTGCGGATCGGGCGGCGTAGCCTGCTTGCGCGTCTTGCCGGTGCGCTCGGCGCGGCTGCGCTTGACGAGCTGCGGCACTAGGCGATGCGCTTCATCCAGGGCCAGCTTGGCCGCCGATTGTTCGGCCGCGCGCCGCGATGCCCCGCTGCCAGAGACGCGAATCTCCAGCTTCGGGATCGAGCACTCGACCTCGAACTGCTGATTATGCGCCGCGCCGTGGGTAGCAACCACCGTGTACAGCGGCAACGCAATCTTGTGACCTTGGAGGTACTCCTGCAACAGCGTCTTGGCGTCCTTGCCGAGCGTGCGCGGGTCGACCTGTTCAAGGATCGGGATATAGAGTTTGCGGATCAGGGTGCGGGCAGCATCGAAGCCGCCGTCGAGGAACACCGCCCCGAAAATCGCTTCGAGCGCATCAGCCAGGATCGAAGGCCGGCGGAAACCACCGCTCTTCAATTCACCTTCGCCCAAACGTAGGGCATCGGGCAACAGCAACATCTGCGCAATCTCGTACAGCGCCTGCTGCTTGACCAGATTGGCCCGCACGCGCGAGAGATCGCCCTCATCCAACTTGCCGAACATGCCGTAGAGCATGTCGGCGACGGCGCAATTCAGGATTGAATCGCCAAGAAATTCCAGGCGCTCGTTGTGCATCGCGCTGTGGCTGCGATGGGTGAGCGCCTGCTGCAGCAACTCCGGTTTGCTGAAGCGGTAGCCAAGACGTTGCTGTAGTGCATCCAAACTCATGTCAACGCTGGGTCCCCGAATAGGTGATCACCAGACCGATGGGGCCATACAACGGGATATCTCGCTTATAGGAGAAACGCACTGCCTGGATGGAACCACTGCCATCCAGCACTTCCAGATCTTCACCCTTGATCGACGTGATGTCGTCGATCGCGGCTTGCTTGTCAAAGGCGTTGGCCACTTCTTCGCGCGTGCTTGCACGTTCACGCGCCTGCTTCACGGCGCGCGTGATGGCTTGATATTCCATCAGGCTTGGGACGGATCGAATAGCCGGCAGCACAAACGTGATCAGCACAATGATGCCGATCAGGATGCCGAACATCGTAATCCCGCGCGACGGGCGTTTCAGACCGGCCTGACGAATCCGCATTGCATTTCCCCCGTTGTGCAATTGCCGAGTTTCAATAAGAGCTTTTTGCATCACTTACCGGATCAATGGAAAGCACCGATCCGCTTCAGGTCACCCAGGTTCATCCAGATGAAGAACGCTTTCCCGACGATGTTCTTGTCCGGCACGAAACCCCAGTAACGGGAGTCCGCACTGTTGTCGCGATTATCGCCCATCATGAAATAGTGACCTGCAGGTACCTTGCAGGTGAAACCGGTCTGATTGTAAGTGCAGTTTTCGCGGAACGGAAAATCGTCCGGACCGGAGACATAAGCGGGGCGGTCGGCGTCGTTCAGGATGTTGTGCGTGACGTTGCCGAACGTCTCCTGATACTGCTTCGAGTACGTCAAGCGCTCGCCATCGAGGTAATCGGACTGCGGTGCGTAGGTGGCCGGTTGGCCATTCACGGTCAGGCGCTTGTTGTCGTACTTCACCACGTCGCCGGGCACGCCGATCACGCGCTTGATGTAGTCCATCGACTCGTCTTTCGGATAGCGAAAGACCATCACGTCGCCGCGTTGCGGTTGATTCAACTCGACGATCTTCTTGTTCACGATGGGCAAACGAATGCCATACGTGTACTTGTTGACGAGGATGAAATCACCGATCTGCAGCGTGGGAATCATCGAGCCCGACGGAATCTTGAACGGCTCGATCACGAACGAGCGCAGCAGGAACACTGCGGCGATGACCGGGAAGAAACTGGCCGTGTACTCCAGCCACCAGGGCTGGCGCAGCTTGTCTTCAGCCAGTTGCAGACGCGCGGCACCGATGTCGCCACCGCCGCCGTACTGCGCTTGCACCTGCGCACGCGCGTCGAATTCAGCCAGTGCCGCGGCCGCAGCCGCCTGACGCTGGCGCTGGAACACGAGCTTGTCAGCCACCCACGCAATACCGGTGAGGACGACGAGAACAAACAGAATCAGGGCGAAGTTCATGGATGAGAGATCGTCCGAGCGATGTCTGGATTATTTTTCTTCGACGCGCAGGATGGCCAGGAAGGCCTCTTGCGGAATTTCAACGGTACCAACCTGCTTCATGCGCTTCTTGCCCTCTTTCTGCTTTTCGAGAAGCTTCTTCTTGCGCGAGATATCACCGCCGTAGCACTTGGCCAGCACGTTTTTGCGCAGCGCCTTGACGTTTTCGCGGGCGATCACATTGGCGCCAATGGCTGCCTGGATTGCCACGTCGTACATCTGGCGCGGAATGATCTCGCGCATCTTGGCGGCCACTTCACGGCCACGGTACGTACTGTTTGAACGGTGGACGATGATGGACAGCGCATCGACCTTGTCGCCGTTGATCAGGATGTCGACCTTGACCACGTCCGACACGCGGTACTCCTTGAACTCGTAATCCATCGACGCATAACCGCGCGAAACGGATTTCAGCCGGTCGAAGAAGTCCAGCACGATCTCGCCCATCGGGATCTCATACGTCAGCTGAACTTGGCGGCCGTGGTAGCTCATGTTGATCTGTGAGCCGCGCTTCTGCTCGCACAACGTAATCACGGCGCCCACGTAATCCTGCGGCATGTACAGATTGACCGTGACGATCGGTTCGAGAATCGCCTCGATCTTGCTCGGGTCCGCGGGCATCTTGGCGGGGTTTTCCACCTGCATCATCGTGCCGTCGCGCAGTTGCACCTGATAGACCACCGTCGGCGCGGTGGTGATCAGATCCATGTCGAATTCGCGCTCCAGGCGCTCCTGCACGATCTCCATGTGCAACAGACCAAGGAAGCCACAGCGGAAGCCGAAGCCCAGCGCCTGCGACACTTCCGGCTCGTACTGCAGCGAGGCGTCGTTGAGCTTGAGCTTTTCCAGCGATTCACGCAGCGCTTCGTACTGGTTGGCTTCCACCGGATACAGGCCGGCAAACACCTGCGGCTTGACTTCCTTGAAGCCCGGCAGCGGCGCCTCGGCCTTGCGCGGTGCAACGTGGGTGATGGTGTCACCCACCTTGGCGGCCTTCAGTTCCTTGATGCCGGCGATGACAAAGCCCACCTGCCCCGCGGACAGCGATTCGCGCGGCACCGACTTCGGCGAGAACACGCCCACCTGTTCCACCAAGTGCTGCGCACCGGTTGCCATCAGCAGGATTTTATCTTTGGCGCGCAGCGTGCCGTTCACCACGCGCACCAGCATCACCACACCGACATAGTTGTCGAACCACGAGTCGATAATGAGCGCTTGCAGCGGCGCGGCCGGGTCACCCTTGGGCGCTGGCACCTTGGCAATCAGCGCTTCCAGTACGTCGGCCACGCCTACGCCGGTCTTGGCGGAGCAGCGCGTCGCGTCTGTCGCGTCGATGCCGATCACGTCTTCGATTTCCTGGATCGCGTTGTCCGGATCGGCCGCAGGCAAGTCGATTTTGTTGAGCACCGGCACCACTTCCACACCCAGCTCGATGGCGGTGTAACAGTTGGCAACGGTTTGCGCCTCCACGCCTTGGGAAGCATCGACCACCAGCAGAGCACCTTCGCACGCGGATAGCGAGCGACTGACTTCGTAGCTGAAGTCGACGTGTCCCGGGGTGTCGATCAGGTTGAGGTTATAGACCTTGCCGTCCCGTGCTTTGTAGGACAACGCGGCGGTCTGCGCCTTGATGGTAATGCCGCGTTCCTTCTCGATGTCCATCGAGTCCAGTACTTGGGCTTCCATCTCGCGGTCGGAGAGCCCGCCACACAACTGGATGATGCGATCGGCCAGCGTCGATTTGCCGTGGTCGATGTGGGCGATGATCGAGAAATTGCGGATATTGTCCATCGAATGCGTCGAAAAGCGCCCATCCCGGGCGCGTCTGCCGGGAGCGCGAGGCGGTTCCGGCATGGCCGGCGCACATTGGCTGCGCTGGCGGGAGGTATTGGATTCCAAGCCGAACTTGCGACACAGAAATCGTGCAATGCAAAAATCGGCGCTAACAGGCGATTTTACCGGATTTCAGGGGGCTTCCCGCGCCTCTTTTTGCGGCAGGGGCGCTGTGTCAGGCGCACGCGCCGTCTGCGCTGCAAGCCATGCCTGCACGGCAGGCACATCGAGAAAGTAGTGACACAACTCCCGCACGTCTTGGGGCGAGGCTGCCGGGCCCCCGGTCATCAGTACGGGCACCAACTCGTCAAACCGCGCTTCCAGCGCCGGATCGCTGTCGACGTCCACTTCGTGCAGCACAAAAGAAAAACCGCGCCGGAGCGGCTCCAGCGCGTTCTTCATGTCGTCGCACAAGTGGCAGTACGTGCGTCCGTAGAGCGTCAGCTCGATCACTGGCCGCTACCCGAACGGGCCGCGCTCGGGCGCAGCGTCACCACCTGGGTCGCATCGCCACGGCGTACAAACACGGCAACCATGCGGTTTTTGTCGAGCTTGGCGACCACCTCGTTGAACTGCTTGGCGTTGGAGACGTCGGTATCGCCCACGCGCAGAATGAGATCACCCGGTCGAATGCCGACGCGCGCCGCCGGCCCTTCAGAGACCTGCACTTCAACGCCACTCTTGGTCTTGAACTCGCGACGCGCGCCGTCAGACAAGTCAGCCACCACCAGCCCCAGCGCATTCGGCTTGCCCGGACCCTGCTGGCTGTTATCAGGCTGCGCGCCCTTGGCGCGCTGCGCCACCTTGGTGTCGGCCTGCAACTCGGCGACCGTCACGGTCAGATCGCGCGTTGCGCCCTTGCGCCAGACCTGCACGGTAGCGCGCGCGCCCGGCTTGGTTTCGCCGACTTGGCGCTGCAGGTCACCCGCCTTCTCGACATCGCGGCCGTTGTACTTCAAGACGATGTCACCGGCCTCGATGCCGGCCTTGTCCGCCGGACCGCCCGATTCGACATTGCCAACATAGGCGCCGCGCGCACGGCCCAGACCCAGCGACTCCGCTGCATCCTTCGGCACGTTGTCGATTGCCACACCGATGCGGCCGCGTGTCACGCGCCCCGTCGCCTTCAACTGCTCAGCCACACGCATCGCCTCGTCGATCGGAATCGAGAACGAGATGCCCATGTAGCCGCCGCTTTGGCTGTAGATCTGGTTGTTGATGCCGATCACCTCGCCGCGCAGGTTGATCAACGGGCCGCCCGAGTTGCCGGGGTTGACGGCTACGTCGGATTGGATGAACGGCAGGTAGTCGCCCGTATCGCGCCCCTTGGCCGACACAATGCCTGCAGTCACCGTATTGTCCAGCCCAAACGGGGAACCGATTGCGAGCACCCACTCGCCTACGCGCACCTTGTCGGAATCGCCGAGCTTCAGGCTAGGCAGAGCACTCGCCTCGACCTTGACGAGCGCAACGTCGGTACGCTTGTCCAGGCCGATCAGCTTGGCCTTGTACTCGCGCTTGTCGATCAGCGTGACATAGATGGTTTCCGCGCCTTCCACCACATGCGCGTTGGTCAGGATGTAGCCGTCGCCTGAAATGATGAAGCCGGAACCGACACCGCGGCTCTGCTCCTCTTCCTGTTGCGGCGGCGCGTTGCGGCGCTTCTGACCCTGCCCCGGCATGCCCGGCATCGGTACACCGAAGAAGCGGCGGAAGAACTCGGCCATGTCGTCATCGTTCGGACCACCCTGCTGCATACGGACCTTTTCGGTCGTGCGGATGTTGACGACAGCGGGGCTCACCTTCTCGACCAGATCGGCAAAATCAGGCAAACCATACGTGCCCGTGGCCACGCTACCCGTGGCGTTCTGTGCGTGGGCCGGCGCCAGCGCGCTCCCAACCGCCACAGCGGCGGCAACGCACAGCAGACGCAAGGCGTGAACGGATCGAGCGGTACGCATGAAAGCTCCCCGGAACAAGAACAGATAGAGAATTGGCACTGCGCGACCACGTCGCGCACCCAAGATAGATGCCAGCTTGTGGCTATTACGGCGCGCTGGCCGGCTTGTTGGCCGCGTTGGCGGACACCGGCTTGTAGTCGACTGCTGCGCCAAACTGCTTGATGGTAGCAAACGGGACTTCGCCCACGACCGTTAGCCAGAAATCGGCAACACGTCGCACCATCACATGCGTAGCGCCTTGTGAGATGAAGCCTTCGCGGCGCGTGCGCTTTTCCGATACCGGCTCGATAAAGAGCGACAGCCCTGCCAACCCGTCGCTAAACACGACCTGCTGGACCTCGAAACCGGAACTGTTCTTGCCGGCTGGCGCAATGTCGCCCAGCGGACGGCGCACCTCACGGATCTTCTGGAAGCCCTTGACAGGGTTGCCGATCGTCCAGCCTTGCTCGGCCAGGTTAGTCGGCTGGGTCACAATCTCGTACTGATTCCAGCCGTTCAGGTTCTTGAGCGCAGTGACGATCTTCTGCTTTTCCGACGGCACACCCAACTCTACTTGCGAAAAGGCAACCTGCTCAAGCACCTTGCCGTCTTCACCGATAGTCTGGGCGCGCATCAACAAACCACTGTTGCGCTCCGCCCAGATTCGGTAGGCATAACGGTAGCCGTCCTTCGGATCGAGTTGGAAGACTTCACAATCCATGCCCGCGACGCGCTCGGTCGGCAGGTGGCGCATGTCGTACTGATCAAGCACATCGCCATTGGTGGTGGCGAGCAGTGCGGGGAAGCTGTCCTTGTGCTCCTGCTTCTCCGTCACAACGAGTTTGACGTCGTAAATCAGGTTCCGGACGACGTCATTCTGGCGCAGCATTTCGCGCTGCTTGCCGTCCAGCGCCTCGACGCGCTCGTATTCGTTGTTGAAGAGATCAGCGTAATGCTGGATGCGGGTGGAGTGCATGCCGGTGCCACGCTGATACGTGAGCGTGCCGACATAGTTCTGCTTGAGCGCTGCGCGATGGATTTTGGCCAGCCAGGAGGCGGCCTCCTTGCGCGGCATCGGATCGGGCTGCGGCTGGGCGGCTGTTGCCAGCGCCGAAACACACAGAAGGAGAAAAACCGACCGACGAACGGCCTGCAGCTTGCGGGCGCCTGCCCCGGCAACGGGGTGCCACACCTTCGACATGGATGCCCGCATTATTCCTGATTGGAGTCCTGGGTGTTCGCCACCCCATTGGCCACTGCACGCAGATAGGGAACCACCATACCGTTGGTCGCTGATTGCCGGTGGGCACTCAGGTATTCGTCCAGACGGGCATCGCGGATCATCGGCGTATTGTCAGTTGCCGCCACGGTCAGCGCCTGCGCGCCAGCACCTTGCGTCGCTTTGGCGACCAATGCTGGGGAGCCGTCAGCGCCATCGGCAGGACCGCGCAGTTGCGGCACGACAACCCAGCTAACAGCAGCCACCGCCGCCGCCACGGCGGTCGTAGGCACGATCCGGCGGACCCAAGCAGGACTGACCAGGAAGCGGTGCCTCTCTTGGGTTTTCGCACGCTGCGCTACTGCCGGCACCAGCAAGTGAGGCTCGGCGTCGAGCTTGGCCGAGAACCGGCTGAGGAAATCTTCAGAGGAACGCGTGTTCAGCAGATCTTCCGACCGGAGCACGTCGCCGATCAGTTGATATTCGCGCCAATGTGCTGCGCCCTCGCCATCCTTGGCGACTTCCACGGCAGACGACACCTCGTGCGCTGCGACTTCACCGTCCATCAAGGCAGAGATGCGTTGTGCGAACTCCGCTTCTGCCGTTTGCAATTGAGCCTGACCCATTTCCCGACCCCAAAAACTCCAACGTCCAATCAACGATCCGAGAGAAGACTTCCCGAGGTTTCACCGTTTGCAGCCGCATGCGGCCGCCGGCTTGTCATATCGGCTGGCTACCACCGTTTGCCCTCCACTGTTCCCAGCAGGGGGCGCAATTTCTCGGCAATCGCCTCGCGCGCCCGGAAGATGCGGGACCGGACCGTGCCGATCGGGCATTCCATCGCTTCAGCGATTTCCTCATAGCTCAGACCCTCGATCTCCCGGAGCGTGATTGCGGTACGCAATTCTTCGGGCAGCGCTTCCATTGCACGGTTGACCGTTTCGGCCACCTGCTTGGTGTGCAGCATGGAGTCCGGCGTATTGATATCCCTTAGTAGCTCACCGTCGGCAAAAGTTTCAGCCTCTTCGGTGTCGATGTCGCTGGACGATTCCGGGCGCCGCCCCTGAGTCGCCAGGTAATTCTTGGCCGTGTTGACGGCGATGCGATACAGCCACGTATAGAACGCGGATTCCCCCCGAAATTGGGGCAACGCACGGTAGGCCTTGATAAAGGCATCCTGTGCCACATCCTCGACTTCGGCCGGGTCACGGATCAGGCGCGAGACGAGCCGGATGATCTTCCGGTGGTACTTGACCACCAGCAGTTCAAACGCTCGCTTGTCGCCTTGCTGGACGCGCTCGACGAGGATCTGGTCGGCTTCGCGTTCGCTCACGGATTCTTCACCTGCAGTGTATCGCCTTGAATTTTTGTGACCTGGAAACGTTGTATTTTACCTACGACACACCGGACACCTGGGAAACCACTCGCGGAGGCCCCAAGCGCAACAGACTTCGCATACGACGTAGCGTCCCGGCGGAAAACCACGGCGGCATCAGCACAAAAATCTGTGGACACCACCCACGCCGCGCGACCCCCAGGACCAAGACGCGCTCACCGAGCGCCCATGACCATAACAGAGCCGCATTTTGGACAGCTTCTGGTGCTTTCAATCGGACCTGCCACGCGGCTTGACCGGGCTCTCCGTCTTCTTTGAGACGAGCGCGCCACATCAGTTCCATAGCAAGCGGCGAACGGTTCACCATCAAAGGAAGGCAGGCAACCATCGTCAACCCGCTGATGATGCCCCAAGTCACCGACGGCAACATGGCACCCCAAGTTTTGATCGCCCAGAACACAACGGCGCAGACAAGGGCGGCAATGCCGAATCGGCTGATCGCGCACAACCGCCGATACAGCGCCGGAAAAACAATGTGCTGGACAACCAAGGCAAGAACGAAGCAGCACGCGCCGTGAGGCTACATGCCGCTCTGCCTTACGGGCGCTTAAACACCAGCGTACCGTTCGTCCCGCCGAAGCCGAAGTTGTTCTTCACGGCCACGTCGATCTTCATGTCACGCGCGGTGTTGGCGCAGTAATCGAGATCGCACTCGGGATCCTGGTTGAAGATGTTGATGGTCGGCGGCGACACCTGATTGTGCAGCGCCAGCACCGTGAACACCGACTCCAGACCGCCCGCGCCGCCCAACAAGTGGCCGGTCATGGACTTGGTGGAGTTCACGACGACCTTGCTGGCATGATCGCCAAAAGCCGCCTTGATGGCTTCGGACTCGTTCTTGTCGCCCAGTGGCGTGGAGGTGCCGTGCGCATTCAGGTACTGGATCTGATCTGCGTTCATGCCGGCATCGCGCAGCGCGTTGAGCATGCAACGACGCGGGCCGTCCATGTTCGGCGCCGTCATGTGGAATGCGTCGCCGCTCATGCCGAAGCCTGCGACTTCCGCGTAGATCCTGGCGCCGCGCGCCTTGGCCGACTCGTACTCTTCCAGCACCATCACGCCCGCACCTTCGCCCAGGACGAAGCCATCGCGGTCCTTGTCCCAGGGGCGCGACGCGGTGGCCGGATCCTCGTTGCGCGTGGACAGTGCGCGGGCGGCGGCAAAGCCGCCGATGCCCAGCGGCGACACGGTCGATTCAGCACCGCCCGCAACCATCGCGTCGGCATCGCCCGCCTGGATCAGGCGCGCAGCCAGACCAATGCTGTGCAGACCAGTCGTGCAAGCCGTGACGGCTGCCAAGTTCGGGCCTTTCAAGCCGAACATGATGCTTAGATGGCCGGAGATCATGTTGATGATCGAACCCGGCACAAAGAACGGCGAAATCCGGCGCGGCCCGCGATCGACATAGGTCTGGTGCGTATCTTCGATCATCGGCAGACCGCCGATACCGGAACCGACCAGTACACCGATGCGCTCTGCATTGGCTTCGGTGACTTCCAGCCCGCTGTCCTTCAGCGCTTGCACGCCGGCAGCGATGCCGTAATGGATGAAGGTATCCATGTTGCGGGCTTCCTTCGCCGGGATGTAATCCTCGGCGTTGAAACCCTTCACCTCGCCAGCGAAATGCACGGCCAGGTTCGACGGATCGAATTTGGTGATGGTGGCGATCCCGGACTTGCCGGCGACCAGATTGGCCCACCCCTCGGCGACCGAGTTCCCTACCGGAGAGACCAGCCCCAGGCCGGTTACTACTACGCGACGACGGCTCACTATGCTTTCCTGCAACTCTGTATCAGCGACAAAGGCCACAGAAAACGCGCCACCCGGTCAAGCCGGACAACCGCCCTTTCTGTGGCCCGCGATGTCAAGAGATCGATTGACGCTTACGCCTTGACGTGGGCGGTCGCGTAATCGATGGCTTGCTGCACCGTGGTGATTTTCTCGGCTTCTTCGTCCGGAATTTCCATACCGAACTCGTCTTCCAGAGCCATCACCAGCTCAACCGTATCGAGCGAATCCGCGCCCAGATCGTTCACGAACGACGATTCGTTCTTGATGTCTGCCTCGGCCACGCCGAGTTGCTCAGCAACGATCTTCTTAACGCGTGCGTCGATGTTGTCCATTTAACCCTCCAGGGAAGTATTCGACAAAAAGTGCGCGCATTCTAGCAGGTTTGCGCGGTGAAAAACCGCGCGGGAATCCATGCAAAAATTGCGCCCAACATGATGCTAAAAGCCAGTTAAATCAGCGATCGCGCAGGATTCTGCACATGTGCAAAGCCCGCGCAGCCGCCGCCGGGACGGCTTCCTTATCCCATGTACATGCCGCCGTTGACGTGCAGCGTCGAGCCCGTAATGTAGCCCGCCGCCGGTGACGCCAGGAAGGCAACCGCGCTGGCGATGTCCTCAGGCGCACCGAGGCGGCCCAACGGAATTTGCGCCTTCAGCGCGGTATGTTGCTCTTCCGACAGGACCTTGGTCATGTCGGTATCGATAAAGCCCGGTGCAATGCAGTTGACCGTGATGTTCCGGCTGCCGATCTCACGCGCCAGCGCGCGAGCCATGCCTTCCACGCCGGCCTTGGCCGCGGCGTAGTTCGCCTGACCCGGGTTGCCGGCGGAGCCCACGACCGAGGTGATGTTGATGATGCGGCCACCGCGCGCCTTCATCATCGGGCGCAACACGGCGCGCGACAGGCGGAACACGGCGGAGAGGTTCGTATCGATGACCGACACCCATTCGTCGTCCTTCATGCGCATCGCCAGGTTGTCCTGCGTGATACCTGCATTGTTGACGAGAATGTTCAGGCCACCGTGCGTCTTGATGGTTTCGTCGATGACCGCCTCGCAGCGCGCGGCGTCATTCACGTTGAGCACCACACCCGAGCCCTTCACGCCGGCCTCGGCAAAGTACGCGGTGATGGCTTGCGCGCCGGCTTCCGAGGTGGCCGTACCGATCACCGTCGCACCTTGGCGCGCTAGTTCCAGCGCAATGGCACGGCCGATGCCGCGCGAAGCACCGGTAACGAGAGCAACCTGATTGTTCAATGCTTGGGTCATACGAATCCCGTTGATTATTTGAGTTGACCCAGCAAGGCTTCTAGCGACGCCGGATCGAAGATCGCGTCGCCAACGATCTCACCATCGATACGTTTGACCAGACCCGCCAGCACCTTGCCCGGGCCGCACTCGACCACGCGGGTAATGCCGTCGGCCTTCATCTTCTGGACCGTCTCGACCCAGCGCACCGGCGACGCAGCCTGGCGCACGAGCGCATCCTTGATGGCAGCCGGGTCGCTCACCACAGCCACGTCAACGTTATTGATAACGGGGATCACCGGGGCATTGACCGTCACGTTGGCGAGATACTCGCGCAGACGATCCGACGCCGGCTTGAGCAGCGACGAGTGGAACGGAGCCGACACCGGCAGCGGCAGCGCGCGCTTGGCACCCTTGGCCTTGGCGATTTCGCAAGCCTTCTCGACAGCCGCCTTGGCACCGGCGATCACCACCTGGGCCGGCGCGTTGAAGTTCACGGCTTCGACCACACCCGCACCCGAAGCTTCGGCGCATGCGGCGCGTACGTCATCGTCCGACAGGCCGAGGATCGCGGCCATGCCGCCCTCGCCCACCGGAACGGCTTCCTGCATCGCCTTGGCGCGGAAACGCACCAGCGGTACAGCGTCTTTGAACGCGATGGCACCTGCGGCGACCAGCGCCGAATACTCGCCGAGGCTATGGCCGGCCACGACGGTCGGCGTCGGGCCACCGGCAGCCTGCCATGCGCGATAGACAGCAACAGCTGCTGTCAGCATGACGGGTTGCGTGTTGGTCGTCAGATTCAGTTCTTCAGCCGTGCCTTCGGCGATCAGCTTGCCGATGTCCTGGCCCAGCGCGTCGGACGCCTCGGCCAACGTGGCCGCCACGGCCGGATGATCGGCAAACGCATTGAGCATGCCGACCGATTGCGAACCCTGGCCGGGGAAGACGAAAGCGAATGTCATGGCTCGTATTGTTCGTTCTGGAAATTCGTCGATCAGAAGCGCAGCAGCGCGGCGCCCCAGGTAAAGCCGCCACCTACGCCTTCGAGCATCACGTGCTGACCGCGCTGGATGCGGCCATCGCGCACAGCAACATCGAGCGCCAAGGGAATCGAGGCAGCCGACGTGTTGCCATGCTCGTCGACGGTCACGATCAGGCGCTCGTTCGAGAGGCCCAGCTTCTTGGTCGTGCCCTGCATGATGCGGATGTTCGCCTGGTGCGGGATCAACCAGTCGACTTGCGAGGCTTCGAGCTCCGCGGCCGCCAGCGCTTCACGGGCAACCTTGTCGAGCACCGTGACGGCCAGCTTGAAGACGGCTTGACCATCCATGTACAGGAAGGCGCTACCCTGAATTGCCCCTGCGGCCACGTTGCCCGGCACGCACAGGATGTTGGCGTGGCTGCCGTCAGCATGCAGCGCAGTCGACAGGATGCCCGGCTCGTCAGAAGCCTGCAGCACCACGGCACCAGCGCCATCGCCAAACAACACACAAGTGGTGCGGTCGCTGAAATCGATGATGCGCGAGAAAACTTCCGAACCGATCACGAGCACGTTGCGGTACGCACCCGAGCGGATAAATTTGTCGGCGGTCGCCAGCGCGTAGACGAAGCCGGAACACACGGCCTGTACGTCGAACGCGGGACACCCGTTGGTGATGCCGAGCTTTTGCTGCACCAGGCAAGCCGTGCTCGGGAACACGAAATCCGGCGTGGAGGTCGCCACCAGGATCAGGTCGAGTTCGGAGCGATCGATGCCGGCAGCTTCGATAGCGCGCTCAGCCGCCTTCACTGCGAGGTCGCTGCACGTAACATCAGGCTCGGCGAAATGACGCGCCCGGATGCCGCTGCGCGAGACGATCCATTCGTCGCTCGTCTCAATACCCTTCTCGGCCAATTGGGCCGCCAGTTCGTCATTGGTAACCCGCTTGGGCGGCAGGTAGCTGCCCGTACCGATGATCCTTGCGAAACGTGTCATGTGCGGTGGGGTGAAATCTGACTCGGGAGCGACGCGTTCAAGCAGCGTCGGCAGCCGGAGTGGAAGTGGAGACCGGCGCAGCGCCCGCTGCGTCATGGTGCGATTCGAACGCCTGCGCAATGCGGGCGATCACGCCGTTAGCCGCAGCGTCGTAGGCACGTTTGATGGCCCATTCGAACGCGTAGGCATCGGCCGAGCCGTGGCTCTTGATGACCAGACCACGCAGGCCGAGCAGCGCGGCGCCATTGTAGCGCCGATGGTCCACGCGCCGTTTGAAACGCGTCAACACTGGCAGCGCCACGACGGCGAGCAGCTTCGTGAACAACGAGCGGCCGAATTCCTGGCGCAGCATCTCACCGATCATCTTGGCCAAGCCTTCGGTGCTCTTGAGCGCTACGTTACCGACAAAGCCATCACAGACAACGATGTCGGTCGTGCCCTTAAAGATGTCGTTGCCTTCAACGTTGCCGAAGAAGTTGAGATCGGAGGCACGCAGCAACTCACCCGCCTGCTTGACGACCTCGTTGCCCTTGATGACTTCTTCGCCGATGTTCAGCAGCCCAACCGTCGGACGAGGCTTCTGTTCAACCACCGACACCATCGCCGAGGCCATCTGCGCGAACTGCAGCAGATGCTCGGGCTCGCAGTCGGCATTGGCGCCAAGATCCAGCACGGTGGTGCCAGCACCTTTCTCATTCGGGATCGCGGTGGCGATGGCTGGGCGGTCAATGCCGTCCAGCGTCTTGAGAACGTAACGCGACACCGCCATCAATGCGCCGGTATTACCAGCGGAAACGCACGCCTGAGCGACGCCGTCCTTGAGCTGATTGATGGCCACGCGCATCGAAGAATCTTTCTTCTTGCGCAGCGCAACCTCGACCGGATCGTCCATCGACACCACCTCGGAGGCGGGAACGATGTGGACGCGCGGGTTCGCGCTAGCGTGAAGTCGCTTAAGCTGCGCCGCAATGGCATCAGGCTGCCCGACGAGCAGCATTTCGACGTCTTCGTGTGCGGCGAGAAAATGAATCGCTGCAGGGATTGTCACGCCAACGCCGTGATCACCACCCATGCAGTCGATGGCAAGCTTGATGGTCATGCGAGTCTGAGTTGCGGTTTCATGTGCGGCTCCGGCCGTTGGCGCGCGTATGGTACACAAACCCGTACACGCATTGCCGAATTTCGCTCAACAAAAAAGCGGCAAATTGGCTTGCCGCTTTTTCGCTTGCATCATGAACCTGTGCGTTCAGACCAGCCCAACACGCTTGCCAGAAAACTGGCAAATCGCATCAGTCGTTCTTGGTCTTCACAACCTTGCGGCCACGGTAGTAGCCGTTCGGGCTCACGTGGTGACGCAGGTGCACTTCGCCGGTGGTCGGCTCGACAGCGACCGGGGCCACCGTCAGGAAATCGTGCGAACGATGCATGCCGCGCTTGGACGGCGACTTCTTGTTTTGTTGAACAGCCATGACTGACTCCTAAGCAATTTGATCAATTTTATCACATCACACGGAGCCGGAGCGTAGCCATTCCGGTAGGCGTGTGAAACGTACTGCCATCAGCGCGCGCAATACTCGCGCACGCCTAATGTTTGGTCTTCAGGTTGGCCAGCACCGCGAACGGCGACGGCTTCTTTTCAGCTTCAGCCTCCTCCGGCAATACCTCATCCGGACAGGCTGCATGACGCGGCGACACCGGCAACGCCAGCAACAGCTCATCTTCGATCTGCGTGATCAGATCAAAGTTGCGCGAGCCGACGATGACATCGGCCTCATCGTCATCCAGCGGAGCGGCATCGGCCTCGGCTTCCGAGCGCATGACCTCCAGGCGCATGCGCACCGGCAGAGGTTGCTCGTACGCTTTGAGGCATCGCTGGCATTGCAGCCAGACCGCACCCTCCACTTCCAGATCCACGAAGAGCCGCTGGCGCGGCAACTGACCGGCGGTGGCTTCCTCGCGCACCAGCCCCTGCAGCTGCCAACGGAACTGCGCGTTGGCGTCAGCCGGAGCATCGGCTGCTTGCTCGGCAAGCAGGCGATGCATGTCGGTCAGATGGACCGCGCCACTTGCCGGCTCGCCTGCGCGAATGAACGCGAAAAGATCGAATGCACGAAAATCCACGAATCGAACCTGCTAAACGCGTTGCTGTTGGTGCGCGAACCGGATCGACCGCCCTGCAGCGCCCGACACCTTGCGCCTGGGCGCCCGGTTTGCGACACTGCGCGGCCAAACCGCGAAACGCGGGATTATAGCGGGCAGAAACCTCTGGCGTCAAAAGGTTTTGCTCAAAATCCACTGCATCTTCAAGCACTTATGACTTCTGCATCGCGTCCGCCGCTAATTCTTGCCTCCAGCTCGCCATATCGGCGGGAATTGCTCGAACGCTTGCGCCTGCCGTTTGAGATCGTGGTACCGAACATTGACGAGACCCCCGCTCCGGACGAGTCACCCGACCGGACCGCTCTGCGCCTCGCCCGGCAAAAGGCGGAGAAGGTCGCAGCGGGCCATCCCGGCGCGCTGGTCATCGGCTCCGATCAGGTCGCCACACTGGACGGCAAGCAGGTCGGCAAACCCGGCGACCATGCCCGCGCACTGGCGCAACTGCACTGGATGCGAGGACGCACCGTCACATTCCATTCAGCGTTGTGCCTGTACGACGGCCGGACCGGGCAGCACCAGAGCGAGGACATCCGCACGCTGGCGACCTTCCGCGATCTTTCCGATGAGGAATTGGACGCCTACTTGCATCTGGAACACCCGTACGACGTTGCAGGAAGCGCCAAATCGGAAGGTCTGGGCATCGCCTTGCTTGAACGCGTGGAGTCGTCCGACCCGACCGCGCTGGTTGGCCTGCCGCTGATCGCCCTGACCAGCATGCTGCGCAACGTTCACTACCCGCTCTTCGCCTGAACCATGGCCGGTACGCTTTACCTCATTCCAAATACGCTGGGCTCGCGCGATGCGGCTGACCCGCTCCCTGACGTGATTCCGGCCGGCGTGCAGCAGGTCACCGCGCGACTCGATTACTTCGTCGCGGAGCATGCCAAGACCGCACGCGCGCTACTGAAGAAGCTGGCCGAGACCACGCCGCTGGCGCGCCCACTGCAGGAAATCACCATCCGCGAGCTGAACGTCAAAACGCCCGAATCGGAGCTGGAAGCGCTGCTGGCGCCGGTGGTTGCCGGCCAGGACGCGGGGCTGATGTCGGAAGCCGGCGTGCCGGCGGTGGCCGATCCCGGCGCGAATCTCGTGCGTCTCGCGCACCGACGCGGCGTGCGCGTAAAGCCACTGGTGGGGCCGAGTTCGATCCTGCTGGCGGTGATGGCGTCTGGCTTGAACGGCCAGAGCTTTGCGTTTAACGGCTATCTGCCGGTCGACGCCGCGGAGCGTAAGACCAAGCTGCGCGCGCTGGAGCAGCTTTCACGCTCAGCGGGCCAAACACAGGTGTTTATCGAAACGCCATACCGGAACGGCGCGTTGCTCGAGGCCATTCAGGCTGGCTGCGCGCCGAGTACGCTGCTATCGATTGCAGTGGACCTGACGCTGCCCGACGAGCAGGTCGTCACACTGCCGGTGAGCGACTGGCGCGCCGACCGCATGAACCTGCACAAGCGGCCGGCAATCTTCTCGCTGCTGGCGCGGTAGCGCGCCTCTTCCCTCTTCTACTCCTTCATCAGCAGCTTGAGCTGGCCCGTAGAGGCCAGCGCCTTCACAGCGCCCGCGCCCATGGCCGTGCCGAGCTTGCGTGCCACGCGCGAGGCGAAGTTTTCCTTGACGGTGTAGTCGACCACGTCCGGAGCCTTGATGACGCTGCGAGCGACGAAATCCGAGCTGCCGATCGCGTCGGCCAGACCAAGATCCACGGCCTTGGCGCCCGTCCAAAACAGGCCCGTGAACAGCATCGGATCGTCCTTCAGACGGTTGCCTCGCCCCTGCTTCACCACATCGATGAACTGCTGGTGCACCTGATCGAGCATCTCCTGCGCATACTGCTTCTGCTGGGGCGACACGGGCGAGAACGGGTCGAGCATCCCCTTGTTCGAACCGGCCGTGAGCAGGCGGCGCTCCACGCCCACCTTGTCCATCAGACCAGTAAAGCCGAAGCCGTCCATCAGCACGCCGATCGAGCCGACGATGCTGGCCTTGTCGACGTAGATTTTGTCGGCAGCTGCGGCCACGTAATAACCGCCTGACGCGCACATCTCTTCGACCACAACGTACAGCGGAATCTTTTTGTACTTGGCGCGAAGACGGCGGATTTCATCGTTGATCATGCCCGCCTGCACCGGCGAGCCGCCCGGCGAATTGATCTTCAGGATCACACCGACGGTGTTGTCGTCCGCAAACGCGGCTTGCAACGAGGCGTTGATGTTCTCGGCGCTGGCGTTTGTATTGGCCGCAATTTCGCCGTCGAGCGTGACAACCGCCGTGTGGCGGCCCGTGCTGACGGTCTCGCCTTCCAGACTGGCGAACGCGTAAATAAGCACCCCGATCAGGCCCAGTGTCACGAAGCGGAAAAAGATGCGCCAGCGGCGCGCGGCGCGCTGCTCACGGACGGTTGCCATCAATACTTTTTCCAGCACCTCTCGCTCCCAGCCGCCGGCCTGCGCGGATGCTGCCGGCGCAGATGCCGATGCGGGCTTACCGGCAGCCGGGTTCCGCAATTCGGCTTCAAGCGGATGATCAGCGTGCTGGGTGACTTCCAGCGCTTCTGATTTGCCTGCACCCTCGTTGGGGGCGTCGTCGGGCCCTTTCGGCGGAATCGAGTCGGTCATAGACAAGGAGAAAAACGGTCGAGAAGAAAAACTGCGCTGCTAGGCAGAAGGTGTTCGCACCGGCGCGGGCACGGGCGCCCGAAATAGCGCATCCGGCTGCCACCAGTCTGCGCCGTCGCGCTCAGCAACCTCAAGCTTGGACAAATGCGAGCCCCGGCAAGGGCCGCCGACGCACCGGCCAGTATCCGGCTCGTAAATGGCGCCATGCGTTGCACACATCAGATACAGGCCCGAACTTTCAAAAAACTGGCCTTCCTGCCAATCCATTTCCATCGGCACATGCGCACACTGGTTCAAATAACCGTGGACGCCGCCCGCGTAACGGACGACAAACGCGCTGACGAGCCGCCCGCGCACCTCCACCTGAAACCGGACCCCCAGGCCGCCATCTTCCAGCGCGGCGCCCTCGCACACACGAATTTGCTCATCCATATCAGGCATGTTGCGTCAGCCAATTGTGTAAATCGGGAACCGACTTGGCGCTATACAGTGGCGTAAGCGAATCCAGCACATCGGCAGGATGCGCGCCGTATGTGACGGCTACGCCGGCGGCGCCCGCATTGGCCGCCATCTGCAGATCGTGCGTCGTGTCGCCAATCATCACCGTGCGCTCGACCTCCATGCCGAGATCGCGCGTGAGCTCGAGCAGCATCGCGGGGTGCGGCTTGGAGAATGTCTCATCGGCGCAGCGCGTGTTGTCGAAGACGCCCGTCAGATTCGTCGCTTCCATCGCACGTTGCAGGCCAACGCGGGATTTGCCCGTCGCCACGGCAAGCAGATAATTCTGGCGGCGCAATGCCTCCAGCATCTCACGCACACCCGGAAACAACACGAGCTGCGCGTCGCGGCTGAGGTAATGGAAGCGATATCGGTCAGCCAGCTTGCCGTAGTCGGCAGGATCGAGGGTCGGCACAGCATATTCGAGGGCATCCCGCAGGCCCAGTCCGATGACGTGGCTCGCCCGTGTATCGTCGGGCACCGGGAGGTCAAGATCCCGGCATGCAAGCTGGATCGACCGGGTAATGGCCGACGTCGAATCCATCAACGTGCCATCCCAATCGAAGACGATCAGATCAAAGCGCTGCTGCGGCATCGGAATCGGGGCCCTGGAAAGCGTTTAGGAAATCGGCACACTCGGCGGGCAACGGCGCATTGAACGTGACGATTTCACCGCTTTGCGGATGCGTCAGCTGCAGGCGATGCGCATGCAAGAACATCCGCGCCAGCCGCGGCGAAGCATTCGCACGGGATAGAGCCTTGTTCAAGGCGAAATCGCCGTACTTGTCGTCACCCAGGATCGGAAAACCGGCGTGCGCGAGATGCACACGTATCTGGTGCGTACGCCCGGTCTTCAGCTCGGCCTCCAGCAATGTGTACGGGCCAAAAACCCCCACCTTGTTGAAGATCGTGTGCGACGCTTGCCCATCCGCCTGTACACGCACCCGGCGCTCGCCTTCCGACGTGGTGTATTTGTGCAGTGGCGATTTGATGTGTTGACGCTTGTGCGGCCAGACGCCTTTCACAGCCGCAAAGTACCGCTTGTCCAACTGACCCTCACGGATCTGCTCATGCAGCGCTACCAGCGCAGAGCGTTTTTTGGCGAGCAGCAGAACACCCGACGTTTCACGATCGAGGCGGTGTACCAACTCCAGAAACTTCGCTTCCGGGCGCGACTGGCGCAATTGCTCGATCACCCCGAACGCGACCCCGGAGCCGCCGTGTACAGCCACCCCGGCGGGCTTATCGATCACCAACAGATGCGTATCTTCGTGAAGGATCGTGAATTCTGCCGCCGGCACCGGGCGCGCGGCTTCTACCTGCTGGGCGATCCGCAGCGGCGGAATACGAACCAGGTCGCCGAGTTTCAAGCGGTATTCGGCATCGATGCGACCCTTGTTAACCCGCACCTCGCCGGAACGCAGGATGCGGTAGATATGGCTTTTGGGCACGCCCTTGGCCACGCGCATCAAGAAATTATCGATGCGCTGCCCTTCGGCGTCCTCGCCGATTTCAACATAGGCGACCGACTTGCCGTCGAGTGCGTCGCCGAGTGTGCCACGTCCGGCCTGTTGAATGCGGCCATCAAATGGATGGCGTAACTCATTCATTTTCAATATAATTTTCTCGCTGGACAGTCGTTTAAGCGCCAGCAACAGCCGGTCGGAACGAAACAACAGGTATTGTACACAGCCACCGTTTCGGTCCGGAACGCGCCGATCTCTCGCCCACTTGTGTTACAAAGCTAATCACGTGGCCGACTAATCGGCACGAAAGCAGCACGCACCGCTGTCCCATCGCGCAGGACGTGAACCAAAGATCACGTCGGCAAGGTCGGCCAGCGTAGAACGAGCAGCTGGTAGAACAGAATTCAAAGGCGGGCGCCACATGGTCATCCATACGGCGCCCGCTTGGTGAAAGAAGCCCTTGCCGCACCAGACTGGTGCCGGCCGGCTGAACATCCGGTTACCGCGTTGCCATGGCGGTCCGGCGGCAAAACTCCAAAAAGCAGCACGCCGCCCGATCTGCCCCGCCGCGGGTTTCGTCCGGACAAGCCGTCCGTCAATTCGCTCTTTGTGGTCGCTTCACGCGACTCGCCGCCGCCGGCCCGCCTGCGAATGCATCGGGCCCGTGGCACGAGTGACAGGACGCGCAACTGGACGCCAACCGCGTCCGCGGACTCCGCCCTGCCATCCATGATGATGCGTGGAATGCCCTCATTTCTTTCACCCGTGCCCCGTCGCGCCTTTTTTGTTGGCCGACACCTCGGCAATTCGTTGACCACCCGCTCCGCCTTTGCGTGCTCCATGAAGCGCCGTGCTTGCACGGCATTGGAGTGAGGTTGCAATGAAACGCATGTTGTTCAATGCGACGCAGCAAGAAGAATTGCGCGTCGCCATTGTCGATGGTCAGAAACTGATCGATATCGACATCGAAACCGCCGGGCGCGAACAGCGCAAAGGCAATATCTACAAGGGTGTCATCACCCGCATCGAACCGTCGTTGGAAGCGTGCTTCGTCAACTACGGCGAAGAGCGGCACGGTTTTCTCCCCTTCAAGGAAGTCGCCCGCGCCTATTTCAAGGACGGTGTGGACGTGCGCGGCGCGCGCATCCAGGACGCCCTGTCTGAAGGCCAGGAGCTGATCGTCCAGGTTGAAAAGGAAGAGCGCGGCAACAAGGGCGCAGCCCTGACCACGTTCATTTCGCTGGCCGGCCGCTATCTGGTGCTGATGCCGAACAACCCGCGGGGCGGTGGCGTGTCGCGCCGCATCGAGGGAGAAGACCGCCAGGAACTGCGCGAGACGATGGCGCAGCTGGAAGTACCGGACGGCATGAGCATCATCGCCCGCACCGCCGGTATCGGCCGATCGGCCGAAGAGCTTCAGTGGGACCTGAACTACCTGATGCAACTGTGGAAGGCCGTTGATGGTGCCGCCGTCGACAATAAGGCCCCGCTGCTGATCTATCTCGAATCCAGCTTGGTGATCCGCGCGATTCGCGATTACTTCCAGCCAGATATCGGCGAAATCCTGATCGATACGGACGATATCTACGATCAGGCCCGCGCTTTCATGAGCGTGGTAATGCCCGACAACATGAATCGGGTGAAGAAGTACCGCGACGACGTTCCCCTGTTCTCGCGCTTCCAGATCGAACACCAGATTGAATCGGCGTACTCGCGCATGGTGATGCTGCCGTCGGGCGGCGCCATTGTGATCGACCACACCGAGGCGCTCGTCGCCATTGACGTGAACTCGGCACGCGCCACCAAAGGCGCCGATATCGAAGAAACCGCCGCACGCACCAACCTTGAGGCTGCCGACGAAATCGCTCGCCAGCTCCGCCTGCGTGACTTGGGCGGTCTGATCGTGATCGACTTCATCGACATGGAGTCGAGCAAGGCCCAGAAGGACGTCGAAACCCGACTGAAAGACGCGCTGCGCCACGATCGCGCCCGCGTGCAGATGGGCAAGATCAGCCGCTTCGGCCTGATGGAGCTGTCGCGCCAGCGCCTGCGTCCGTCGCTGTCGGAAGGCTCACACGTCACTTGCCCGCGCTGTAACGGCACGGGCCACATTCGCGATACTGAATCCTCTGCCCTGCAGGTGCTGCGCATCATCCAGGAAGAGGCGATGAAGGAAAACACCGCCGCGATCCACTGCCAGGTGCCGGTGGAGGTGGCTGCGTTCCTGCTCAACGAGAAGCGCCCGGATATCAACCTGATCGAGACGCGCTTCAAGGTCAACGTGCTGCTGATTCCGAACAAGCATCTGGAGACGCCGCACTACAAGCTGGAGCGCCTGCGCCACGACGATCCGCGTCTGGACGACGACAAGGCCAGCTACAAGATGGCCGAAGAGGCCGCTAAGGAACTGGAAGCCGACACCGCCTACAGCACCCGTAAGGAAGCTGCCAAGCCGCGCCAGGAAGCCGCTGTCAAGGGCATCACGCCGGACCAACCGGCACCCGTGTCGGTGCCGCGCGCTGAGCGCCCGGCTCGTACTGAAGCCGCTCCAGCACCGCAGGCGCCGGCTCCGGTGCCCGCCCAGGGTGGTTTCGTTTCGTGGCTGAAATCGCTGTTTGGCGCCAAGCCGGCCGAGCCGGTGGTGGCTGCGCCCGTCGAAACACCGAAGCAACGTGCTGAAGAAGGCAACCGCCAAGGCCGTGGCAATCGTCAGGACCGTGGTGGCCGTGGCCAGCGCGGCGAACGTGGCGAACGTGGCGAGCGCCAAGGTCAAGGCCAAAACGGCCGTGATGGCAACCGCCAGGGCCGCGAGCGCAACGAAGTCCGCGAAGGTCAGCAACAAGGCCAGCGCGAAGGTCAACGTGACGGCCAGCGTGACGGTCAGCGCGGCAACCGCGATCGCAACCGCCAGCCGGCGCAGGTCGAGGGCGCTGTTCGCGAGACGGCTGAAGCTCGTCAGCCGCAGCAAGGGCAGGAAGTGCGCGGCGAGGGCCAGAACCAGGGCCAAGGCCGCCGCGAGCGCAATCAGGAACGCCGCGAACGCCAGCCGCGTGAAGCCCGTGAGGGTCGTGAGCCGCGCGAGCCACGTGAAAACCGCGAGCCGCGCGAAAGCCGCGGCGAGCGCGACCAACAAGCCAAGGAAGCCGCAGCCGTGGCCGCCGAAGCCCTAATCGACCCGACCGCCGCATCGCAAGTGCCGCAACCGCTGCTCGACACCGCTGCGCCGGCAGAAGGCGTCGTGGGCGAAGGCGTGACTCCTGGAGTGGAAGGCAACGGTGAAGGTGAAGAGCGCCGCCGTCGTGGCCGCCGTGGCCGCAACCGCTATCGTCGTGACCGCGAGGGTGCGGAAGGCGTCCGTGCAGAAAGTGAAGGTGAGGGTGAGGGTGAGGGTGAAGGTGAAGGTGAAAACGAAGGCGCTGAACACGCAGACGAAGCCGTCGCCGAAATGCATGCCGAGCCGGTGCTGCCCGCGACCGTGACGGAACCCGTGCAGACGACGTCGTTCGCACCTGTTGAGAACCCGGCTCCGGTGGTACACGAACCGGTGCATGCTCCGGAAGCTGTCGCACCTGTGTCGGCCCTGCCGCAAGTGCAGCCCGCGGAGCCTGCCCTTGCAACCGCTACCGTAGCGCCTGCCGCAGAAGTGCAAGCGCCTCAAGAGGCCATCGTGACGGCCTTCGCCGAAGTGCCGGCTCCGGTGCCGGCTCCGGTCAGCACGATCGCCAAGGCTTCACCGTTGCCGATCGAGACGCTGCAGAGCGTGCTGGACAACGCTGGCATGACATGGGTCCACACTGACGATCAGAAGCTGCGTGCCTCGCAGGAAGAAGCTGCGCGCACCGTTACGGCACCGCGTGTGCCGCGCGAGCGCAAGCCGCTGCCGCCGGTCCAGCACGGCCCGATGGTTTTGGTCGAAACCAACCGCCCGGCGGGTGGTGCAGACCAGCAGTAAGCAGCACACCGGCGGGTAACCGCCGGGGCAAATACTTGAGGGCGGCTTCGGCCGCCCTTTTTCCTGTGCGCGATATATCGAGTATGAAACCCCACCGCCCGCGCGGAACGGGGGCTGCGCTACACTCGAAGTTGTATCGGATGCAACAGTCCCGCTTCGCGGATTGACGCACCGCACCACACCATGACCGAAACCGTCATCCCCCTCTACGATCTGCGTGATGGCCAGCACCATCGCGCCACGGTGCCTAATGTCCCCAATGTGCTCGTCCCCGCAGAGGGCACGCTGACGGACACGCGCGGCCGCCGGCTGCACGATCTGCGCATCTCGGTGACGGACCGCTGCAACTTCCGCTGCGTCTACTGCATGCCGAAGGACGTGTTCGACAAGGATTACCGCTTCCTGCGGCATTCCGAGCTGCTGTCGTTCGAAGAGATCGAGCGCATGGCGCGGTTGTTTATAGAGCACGGCGTCGAGAAGATCCGCCTGACCGGCGGCGAGCCGCTGCTGCGCAAGGACATCGAACGCCTGGTCGAGATGCTCGCGCGCCTGACCACGGCCGAAGGCAAGCCGCTGGACCTAACGCTCACCACAAACGGCGCCCTGCTTGCACGCAAGGCGCAGTCGCTCAAGGACGCGGGCCTCAGCCGCGTAACCGTCAGCCTTGACGGCATCGACGATGCGACTTTCCGCCGCATGAACGACGTCGACTTTGCGGTGGGCGAAGTGCTGCATGGCATCGAAGTGGCGCACAAGGTCGGACTGGCACCGATCAAGGTCAACATGGTCGTCAAGAAAGGCGACAACGATGACCAAATCGTGCCGATGGCGCGTCACTTCCGTGGCAGCGGGATCATCGTCCGCTTTATCGAATACATGGACGTGGGCACGACCAATCACTGGGAAATGCGTTCTGTCGTGCCCTCAGCGGAGGTCATCAAGCGGCTCTCGGCGGAGTTTGCGATTGAACCCGTGTCGGCCAACTACAGCGGCGAGACCGCCGAGCGCTGGCGCCACGTCGATGGCACAGGCGAAATCGGCGTGATTTCCAGCGTGACGCAGGCGTTCTGCCACGAGTGCACGCGCGCCCGGCTGTCGACCGAAGGCAAGCTATATCTCTGCCTGTTCGCCACAGAAGGTTTCGACCTGCGCGCCCTATTGCGCAGCGGCGCGACCGATCTCGAACTCTCCAACGCGATCCGCACGGTCTGGCAAGGCCGCGCCGACCGCTACTCCGAATTGCGTGCCAGCGGCGAGGCCCATCCGGCCGGCCGGCGCATCGAAATGTCCTACATCGGCGGCTGAACCCGCCAGCATTCAACGACATGATTCCAACATCCGACATCACCGGCCTGATCCTGGCCGGCGGCCGGGGCAGCCGCATGGGCGGCGTCGACAAGGGCCTCCAGACATTTCGCGGCGCGCCAATGGCGATGCACACGCTGATGCGCCTGTCGCCGCAGGTCGGCCATATTCTGATCAACGCCAATCGCAACCTCGCCGCGTATGAATCGTTTGGCGTGCCGGTGGTGGCGGATTCGGTGCCGGACTTTGCCGGCCCCTTGGCGGGCATCCTGGCCGGGCTGGAGCAATGCCAGACGCGCTACCTGCTGACCGCGCCTTGCGATTCGCCCTTCGTGCCGACCGACCTCGCGGCCAAGCTCTCGCAGGCAATGGAGGAGGCCAACGCGCGCATCGCCATGCCGGTGACGATGGAGCCGGATGCGCAAGGTCAACTGCGTCGGCAAGTGCAGCCGGTATTCTGTCTGATCGATGCGCTGCTGGCCGACGACCTGATCGCCTATCTGCAAGGCGGCGGCCGCAAGATCGAAACCTGGGCCGCGCGCCACGCGACGGTGGACGTGTTGTTTGACGACAGCACCGCCTTCGCCAACATCAATACGCTGGAAGAGCTGCACCATCTGGCGGAGCGCCGCTAGAGCGCCAACGCCATCCGATCCCTCATCGACGCCATGACCACCCTCGCCTCTGTCGTTTCGTGCCTGTCCGATTACGATCCGAACGCCCTGCCCGTCGCGCAAGCGCAAGCCATCATGCGCGACTTCGTGCAGCCCGTGAGCGGCGTGGCCCGCGTGCCCATCCGCAGCGCGCTTGATCGCGTGCTGGCCGAAGACGTGCTGTCGTCCATCGATGTGCCTTCGCACGATAACTCGGCGATGGACGGCTTTGCCTTTGCCAGCGCGGAACTTGCAGGCGAGACAGGCGAAGTCTCCTTGCGCGTGATCGGTACGGCGTACGCGGGTGTCGCCTTTGATGGTGCGCCCAGCGCAGGTGAAGCCGTGCGCGTGATGACCGGTGCCGTCATGCCGGCAGGCTGCGATACGGTCATCCCGCAGGAATTCACGCAAGGCGATGCTGAGACCGTCCGCTTTGCTCGCGATGCCGTGCGCGCCGGCGACAACCGTCGTCTGCGTGGTGAAGACCTTGCGCGAGGCAGTGCCGCGCTGTCCGCCGGCCGTACGCTGCGCCCCGCCGATATTGGCCTGCTCGCATCCCTCGGCATCGCCGAAGTGTCTGTGCGCCGCAAGCTGCGCGTGGCGTTCTTCTCCACCGGCGACGAGCTGCGCTCCATTGGTGAGCCGCTCGACGCCGGCTGCGTGTACGACTCCAACCGCTACACGCTGCACGGCATGCTCTCGCGCCTGGGCGTGGAACTGCTCGACATGGGCGTCGTGCGCGACGACCCGGCCGCGCTCGAAGCCGCCTTCCGCACCGCCGCCGAAAACGCCGATGCGATCATCACTTCGGGCGGTGTCTCCGTCGGCGAAGCGGACTTCACCAAACAGATGATGGCCAAGCTCGGCGACGTGACGTTCTGGAAGATCGCCATGCGCCCGGGCCGACCGATGGCGTTCGGGCGCATCGCGTCAAATGGCCGCAGCGCGTTCCTCTTTGGCTTGCCGGGCAACCCGGTGGCGGTGATGGTGACGTTCTATCACTTCGTACGCGGCGCGCTGCTGCGCATGATGGGCGCCACCGACGCCGGCGCACCACTGGTGCCGGCCGTGAGCGCTACCCCAATCCGCAAGCGCCCAGGGCGCACGGAATACCAGCGCGCAATCGCCGCCCTGAATGCTCGCGGCCAGCTTGAAGTCCGCCTGACCGGCCAGCAAGGTTCAGGCGTCCTGCGTTCCATGAGCGAAGCAAATTGCTTCGTCGTGCTCGCACACGAACAAGGCCAGGTCAACGCCGGCGACGCCGTGCAGGTACTGCTGTTCGACGGCCTCGTCTGAGTGGCGTGGCGACGGCGGCTCTTGTGCCGGCTGCAACACCGCATGCTGTCGGTTTTTTGCGTCACCTGCTGGCTGCGGGTATCGGCGCATCGGTCGATTCGCTACACTCTGCGCCAGTTTGATTGTTTCGGATTTGAGCTTGAGCACTGCCATGATGACCAAGGAGATTGCGTATCTTCACCCGGCCCACACCGCACGCGCGCTGGTGCTGGTGTATCTCTGTTTCTCGCTGCCGGTCGTAGGGCTGTTTTTCTTCGTCGGCTTCGTCCGCTACGGTGAACTGCCGACAATTGTCGTGCTCAGCGGCCTGATCCTCAATGCTCTGGTGGGTTTTGGTGCGCTGTGGCTCGCCTGCCACGCCTACAACTGGGTAGCCGAGCGCTTTGGCGGTATCGAGATCCTGCTGCGCGACGTGCCGGAAGAAGCCTGATCGCTTCTGCGCGGGTCAAGAAGAAGGGGCGGAAATATCCGCCCCTTTTCTTTTGCTGACGCCGACGTTCTGTTCGGCCCGGCTTTACTCGGCCTCGGTTTCGTCGTCCTGCGGCACGGCGGTTTCCAGCCCCAGCACGCTCTGCGCGGAATCGCTCGGCAGCGCCTCCACCGCCTTGAGCTTGCGGTTCATCTGGCGCGTCCGCACCTCGGCCTGCTCGATGTTGCTGACGGCCCGCTCCAGCGTTTTCTTGGTCGCGGCCAGCACATCGCCAAACTTTCCGAACTCGCTCTTCACGGCGCCGAGCACTTGCCAGACTTCGCTGGAGCGCTTTTCCAGCGCCAGTGTTCGGAAACCCATCTGCAGGCTGTTGAGGATAGCCGTAAGCGTGGTCGGGCCTGCCACCGTCACGCGGAACTTGCGCTGCAACTCGTCCGTCAGGCCCGGACGGCGCAGCACTTCTGCATAGAGGCCCTCGGTCGGCAGGAAGAGGATGGCGAAGTCGGTCGTGGCCGGCGGCGCGATGTACTTCTCGTGGATGGTCTGCGCCTCTTTGCGCACCGCGACTTCCAGTTCGCGGCTAGCGGTGGCAGCGGCGTCGGCATCGGCCCGTTCCTGCGCGTCGAGCAGGCGTTCGTACTGCTCTTTCGGGAACTTGGCGTCGATCGGCAACCAGACCGTTGCATCGTGATCGGCATCGGTCTTGCCGGGCAGGCGGATGGCGAATTCCACGCGCGCACCGGTACCGTGCACGGTCTCGACGTTCTTGCCGTACTGCTCGGGCGTGAGCATCTGCTCCAGCAGCATCTCAAGCTGAACTTCGCCCCAGGTGCCGCGCGTCTTCACGTTGGTCAGCACCTTCTTCAGGTCGCCCACGCCCTGGGCCAGCGCCTGCATTTCGCCCAGGCCGCGATGCACCTGTTCCAGCCGATCCGACACCAGCTTGAACGATTCGCCCAGGCGCTGCTCCAGCGTGGCGTGCAGCTTTTCGTCGACGGTGCGGCGCATCTCGTCGAGCTTGGTCGCGTTGTTCGCCTCGATGTCCTTGAGCTTCTGTTCCAGCGTGGCGCGCACCTCAGCCAGGCGGCGTTCGTTGCCCTCACCCAATTGGGAGAGCTGCTGCTGCATCGTCTCGCCGAAGCGGCGCAGCGCGTTACCCTGCTCCTCGCGTGCCTGCTGGGCTTGCTGCTGCAGGTTTTGGCGCACGGCTTCGAGCTGCTGCGTGTTCGTCTCAGTCAGCTTGGTGAGCTGCTGCGCAAACGTGTCGATCTGGTTGTTCTGCAGCGTGGCGACGCTGGTGAGCTGTGTCGCCAGCACCTGCTGGAACTGCCCCAGTTGCTGTGCGACGTCGCTGCGGCCGATGCGGGCCGTCTCAGCGATTTCGCCGCGCAGTTCTCGCTCGATGCGTTCGTTGCCGCGGATGAGTTCATCGCGCAGTGCCGCGAGCATCGGCGACGCATCGTTTTCCGCCGGGCGAGACACGCCACGCCAGATCAACACGCATAGCACAGCCACCACGGCTATGCCCAGCAAGGTCAGTAAAGCCAGCCAATCCATATCAGTTTTCGATCAGGAGGACGCGCGCTGCGCGAGCGCATCCGGGTTCAACAAGTTGGGCGGCTGCCCGGCGTGCGGGCCGAAGCCCAGCGCAGCGATCAGGTTATCGGCCGCCAGGTTGGCCATACCCAGGCGCGTGCCCAAGGTGGCACTGGCAATGTGCGGTGTGAGCGCCACGTGCTCGGCCTCCAGCAACGCCGGATGCACCTTCGGCTCGCCCTCGTACACATCCAGGCCGGCCGCGAAGATGCGTTTGTCCGCCAGCGCCTGCGCCAACGCTGCGTCATCCACGATGCCGCCGCGCGCGAGGTTGACCAGCGTAGCGGTCGGCTTCATCTGTGCCAGCTCTGCGGCGCCGATGGCGTGGTGGCTTTCCTTGGAATACGGCAGCACCAGCACGAGGTGATCCGCCTGCTTCAGCAGCACATCCTTGCTGACGTACGTGGCGCGCGTCTCCTGTTCGACTTCCGGCGAGAGCCGGCTGCGGTTGTGATAGATCACACGCATCGAGAAGCCGCTCGCACGCCGCGCCAGCGCCTGGCCGATACGGCCCATGCCAAGAATGCCCAGCGTGCTGCCGTACACCTCGGCGCCAAGGAAGGCGTCGTAAGTCCAGCGCTTCCAATGCCCCTCACGTAGCCAGCGTTCGGATTCGGACACACGGCGAGCGGCGGCCATGAGCAAGGCCCAACCGAAGTCGGCGGTGGTCTCGGTCAGGATATCGGGCGTGTTGGTGGCCAGGATGCCGGCGCGCGTCATCGCCGCGAGGTCAAAGTTGTTGTAGCCGACGGCCATGTTGCACACCGCGCGCAGGGTCGGCACGCGGCGGATCAGATCGGCGTTGATGGTGTCGGCGGCGTTGGACAGCAGGCCCACGCGACCTTGCAAACGCTCCGCCAGGGCTTCGGGCGGATAAGCGACGTCCGCCTGGTTGTCGATCACATCGAAGGTCTCGCGCAAGCGCTCCAGCACTTCGGGAAACATCGCGCGGGTGACAAGGATTCCGGGTTTCATACGTTCAGCACACGTTCGGTTAGCGGAAGAAGACGAAGGTCATCAGAACGAAAATCGGCACGAGAATGCACACAGACCACAACATGTAGCCAAAGAAGCTCGGCATCTGCAGGCCACGGCTTTCGGCGATGGCCTTGACCATCAGGTTGGGCGCGTTGCCAATGTAAGAGTTGGCGCCCATGAACACGGCCGCAGCGGAAATGGCGGCCAGCGTGGAGGCGCCCTCGCTCATCAGCATGCGCGCGTCGCCGCCTGCGGTGTTGAAGAACACGAGATACGTCGGCGCATTGTCGAGGAACGACGACAGCAACCCCGTCGCCCAGAAGTACATTGCGTTGTTCGGCTGGCCCGCGCTGTCGTTGACGAGATGGACGATGCCCGCGAAAGGACCGTCCACGCCGGCCTTGAGCATGGCGATCACCGGCCCGATCGTGATGAAGATGCCGGCAAACAGCTTGGCGACTTCCAGAATAGGCTCCCAGTTGAACTCGTTGCCGGCGCGCGCGCCCCCAGGCGTGAGCCACAGAGAAAGCAGCGCGATCACCACCAGCCCGATGTCGCGCACTACGTTCTGCAGCAGCACCTCGGTGCCCATCACATAGAAGACGATGCCGGGCTTCCACAGCCCGCTCATCAGCACGAGTCCGAGAATGCCTGCCAGCAGCACAAAGTTGACGTTGCCCTCGAAGCGTACCGGGCCGGCGTCGTCCGGCGTGGCGTCGGTGATGTTGGGCAGCTCTTCCTTGCCCGTGTGATAGAGGTAGCTGTCGATGACGAAGAAGATCGCCAGCAGCAGCACCCACATCGTGAGCGTCTGGCGCCACAGATGTTGCGTGGTCCAGAAGAAATCAACGCCCTGCAGGAAGCCGAGGAATAGCGGCGGATCGCCCAGCGGCGTAAGCGCTCCACCGGCATTGGCTACCAGAAAGATGAAGAACACGACGACGTGTGCGCGATGCCGGCGTGCTTCGTTGGCGCGCAGCAATGGCCGAATCAGCAGCATGGCCGCGCCGGTCGTCCCCATGATGCTGGCCAGGGCCGTGCCAAGTGCGATCAAGCCGGTATTGAGCTTTGGCGTGCCGTGCAGATTGCCGCGAATGCAGATGCCACCTGCAACAACGTACAAAGCGGCGATCAGAGCGATGAAGGGAATGTATTCAGCAAGGGCCGCGTGATTGACGGAAGCGATGGCCGCGTCAGAGCCGAACACGATCCCGAACGGGACCAGAAGCGCCAACGCCCACGCCGCCGCGATCTTGCCGTAATGGTCGTGCCATAGCTTTGGCACGACGAGCGGTGCAATGGCAATCGAAAGCAGGATGCCCGCAAACGGCACACCCCACAGCAGATGCAACTCAGCGCCGCTCACATCAGCGGCGCGCGCCAGGCCACAGACAAACAGGAAAACAAGGGGCCAGAGGCGTTTCACGTAGGCGTTCTCCTAATCGCGGGCGCACATCGCAAACGCAACTGCGCCACACAAACAAAGACGCCAGTGTAAACGCCAGAGGTCTGTCGCCCCTTAAACATCCACGGAGGTTTGATGCAGCAACGAGCCCCGAACGCTGTCTCAGGAAGCCGTCACCACGATCACGTGCACGCGGTACGGGCCATGCGCGCCAAGCACGATAGTCTGCTCGATATCACCCGTGCGCGACGGCCCGCTGATGACGTTGGTGGCGCGCGGCAGCTCGCCCCGCTCCGCTCGCATCAGCGCATAGGCGTCTTCCAGATTGGCGACGATGCGCGACTGCGGCACCACGGCGATATGCGTCTCGGGCAGCAGCGCCGTGGAGGCGACATTCTCCGGCCCCGACAGCAGCATCAGGGAGCCCGTCTCGGCAATCGCGCAGAAGCAACCCGTAATGCCGACGAGATCGCTGTGTTCATGATCGGCTTTTGCTTCACGCACGGGCGGACGGAATTCGACGCCGATGCCGGCCGCCGCCCAGTCAAGCGATTGCAACGTTGTCCAAGCCACCGCCTGCGGTTGAAGGTTCAAGCCAGACAGATAGCGGGCCACAGCGCCCGGCACGTCGGATAGCGCGCCCACCGTATCCAGCGTGGAGGCCATCTTCAGTGCCTGCTCGGCGAAATGCGCGGCGAGGTTCTCGGGCACTGGCGGGCGCGGGCCGGCGGGATGGCGCGCGAGGTAATCCACCACGGCGTCGTGCTCACCCTGTGTCGGCTTCTCGGGACGATGCTGCGCATTGCGGATGCGCCCAAAGATGGCATCGCGTGCACGGCTGGTGTCGAGCGGGTCGACGGGGGTGTCCGGTTGTGATTCCATGGCGGCTCCGAAAGATCGGTCGATTATACGAGCCGCTTCGAGCACGATCAGCCAACGCCGTTGAAACTTATTCGGCGCTGGCGTGAGCCTTATTGCACGCCGAACACTTGCTTCAGGTACGTGAGATAGGCCGGATCGTCGCACATGGTCTTCTCCGGCGCATCCGACAGTTTGGCCACCGGTTGGCCGTTGCAGCGGACCATCTTGATGACGATCTGCAGCGGCGTGTAGCCCAGGTCGTTGGTCAGGTTGGTTCCCACGCCAAAGGCCAGCTTGCAGCGGCCGTGGAAACGCTCATACAGGCCGATGACCTTGGGCATGTCGAGACTGTCGGAGAAGATCAGCGCCTTGGACTTCGGCTCGGCACGCATGTCCTCGTAATGCTTGAGCATGCGCTCGCCCCACTCGAACGGGTCGCCGGAATCGTGGCGCACGCCGTCGAAGAGCTTGCAGAAAAACATGTCGAAGTCGCGCAGGAAGGCGTCGAAGCCGTAGGTATCCGACAGCGCGATACCGAGATCGCCGCGATATTCCTTGGCCCAGGTTTCCAGCGCAAAGGTCTGGGAATCGCGCAGGCGCGGACCGAGTGCCTGACAGGCTTGCAGGTACTCATGCGCCATGGTGCCAAGCGGCGTCATGCCGTGCTTCATGGCGAAGTAGACGTTGCTGGTGCCCGCGTACTGGGCGCCGAGCTGCGCACACGTCTCCAGCAGCACATGTTCGTGCCAGGTGTGCGAGAAGCGACGGCGGGTGCCGTAATCGGCAATGCGGCATTCTTCCAGGCCGGGGCGCTTCAGCGATGCCAGCTTGTCGGTCAGGCGGCGTTTGCCCTCCTCCCACTGCGGGTGCGTCTGCGTGCGGCTGAAGAACACCTCGTTGACGATGGCCAGGACCGGCACCTCGAACATGATCGTGTGCAGCCACGGCCCCGCGATGACGATCTCAATCTGCCCATCGTTGCTGGGCGCCTGACGCACGTCGATGTACTTCTCGTTGAGATGAAACAGGTCGAGAAAATCGACGAAATCGCTCTTGATGAAGCGCATCCCGCGCAGGTAATCGAGTTCCGCATCGGTAAAGCGCAGGGTGCAGAGATGGCGGATTTCCGCACGAATCTCGTTAATGAACGGCACCAGATCAACACCCGTGTTGCGGCACTTAAAGCGGTATTCGACGTGCGCGCCAGGAAAGTGATGCAGCACCACCTGCATCATCGTGAATTTGTACAGATCGGTATCGAGCAGCGAGCGGATGATCATCGGACGGCGCCAAAAGCCATATGGACTGGCCGTCATGCTAACCGAAGCCACGCGGGACGCCCGCGGCAGTCACACAAATCCCGGCGCGCAGCCCAGAAAATGGCCGTTTTGGAGTTCCAACCGGACGGGAAACCCCTTGATTCCGCTATAATTTCCGGTTTCCGACCGGATTTTTGCACCATGGAAGCAGAACGCCTCAATGCCATCCAGAACACGTTGGCCGACCTGAAGTCGCGCGCCGACGACCTTCGGAGGTATCTTTGACTACGACGTCAAATCTGAACGTCTAGTTGAAGTCGATAAAGAACTCGAAAACCCCGAGGTCTGGAACGATCCCAAACGCGCCCAGGAGCTGGGTCGCGAGAAGAAGTCGCTTGAAACCGTCGTGCTGGCGCTGACCAAGCTCGATGAAGACCTCACCGGCGGCGCCGAGCTGTTCGAGCTGGCCCGCGAAGAGGGCGACGACGACACCATCGAAGCCATCGAGGCTGACACCGCAGGCATGCGCGCCATTGTCGAAGACATGGAATTCCGCCGCATGTTCTCCGGCCCGATGGACGCCGCCAACTGCTTTATCGACATCCAGGCCGGCGCCGGCGGCACCGAAGCGTGCGACTGGGCGTCGATGCTGCTGCGCCAGTATCTGAAGTACTGCGAGCGCAAGGGCTTCAAGACCGAAGTGCTGGAAGAATCCGAAGGTGACGTTGCCGGCATCAAGAGCGCGTCGATCAAGGTCGAGGGCGAATACGCGTTTGGCTTCCTGCGCACCGAAACCGGCGTGCACCGCCTCGTGCGCAAGTCGCCGTTCGACTCCGCGGGTGGCCGCCACACGTCGTTCTCGTCGATCTTCGTGTATCCGGAAGTCGATGATTCGATCGAGATCGAGGTCAACCCGGCGGATCTGCGTGTCGACACGTATCGCGCTTCGGGTGCTGGCGGTCAGCACATCAACAAGACGGATTCGGCCGTGCGGATTACGCACATCCCGACCGGCATCGTCGTGCAGTGCCAGAACGACCGCTCGCAGCACCGCAACCGTGCTGAAGCGATGACGATGCTGAAGTCGCGCCTGTACGAGCACGAGCTGCGCAAACGTCAGGCCGCTGCCGACGCACAGGAAGCTGCGAAGACCGACGTGGGCTGGGGCCATCAGATCCGCTCGTATGTGCTCGACCAGAGCCGCATCAAGGATCTGCGCACCAACGTGGAAATCTCCAACACGCAGAAGGTGCTGGACGGCGACCTGGATCCCTTTATCCAGGCCAGCCTGAAGCAGGGCGTCTGATCCGAGCCAAACCAGAGCGACTGCCATGTCTGACACGTCCCTGTTCATCCTGACCGGTGCCTCGCGCGGCCTGGGCGCCGCGCTGGCCCAGGCGCTGATGCAACCCGGTCGCCGCCTCATCTGCGTGGCACGCGGCGATAACGCTGAATTGCGCGCGCAGGCAGCAGCCGCCGGCGTGACGCTCGACTGGCACCAGGTCGACCTGTCCGACGCGCATGCCGCCGAGGCCTGGATGACCAAGACGCTTGCCGCCCTGCCCGCTTTTGCCAACGTGACACTGGTGCTGAACGCCGGCGCGGTCGAGCCGATCGGCACCATCGACACGCTGCGTGCCGATACGCTGCTGCCGCACCTGCAACTGAACCTCGCAGGCCCGATGGCGCTGACTGCTGCCCTGCTGCGCGGCACCGCCGAGTGGAACGCGCAGCGCCGCGTGCTGGCGATTTCGTCAGGCGCGGCGCGCCGGCCGATCGCCGGTTGGGCGGCATATTGCACGGGCAAGGCGGGGCTGGACATGTTCGTGCGCGCCCTCAATGCCGATGGCGACGCCAGCGTGCGCGCCGTGGCGCTGGCCCCGGGCGTGATCGACACCGACATGCAACGCACCATCCGTGGCGCCGACTTTGCCGGCGTGCAGCGCTTCCGCGATCTGCACGCGCATGGCGAGCTGGTCTCGCCGCAAGACGCCGCCACGCGCATCGCCGCCTACCTCGTCCGCCCCGATTTTGGCGCGACCGAACTGGACGACCTGCGCAACATCGCCTGAACCGACATTCCTCTCCTCACCATCATGACCGAACAGAACAACCCGGCCGAATCGAACACCGCGGCCGCCGTGCCGGCGCAGGACGACAACAAGATCATCGCCGAGCGCCGCGAGAAACTGGCAGAGATCCGCCAGCAAGGCGTCGCGTTCCCTAATGATTTCCGCCCGACGCACCATGCCGGTGATCTGCAAGCCAAGTACCGCGAGTTGGAGCAGGCTGCGCTGGAAGCCGAACCGGTGCAGGTGGCCGTTGCCGGCCGCATGATGCTCAAGCGCGTGATGGGCAAGGCCAGCTTTGCCACCGTACAGGACGCCACCGACCGCATCCAGTTCTACATCAGCCGCGACGCCGTGGGCGAAGACGTCTACGCCAGCTTCAAGAAGTGGGACCTGGGCGACATCGTGGCTGCGCGCGGCACGCTGATGAAGACGAAGACCGGCGAACTGTCGGTGGCTGTGACGGAGCTGCGCCTGCTCTCGAAGAGCCTGCGTCCGCTGCCGGGCGACTACTACGGCCTGGCCGATCAGGAACAGAAGTATCGCCAGCGCTACGTCGATCTGATCGTGTCGAAGGAAACACGCGACACCTTCCGCGCCCGCACCAAGGCCATGGCCTCGCTGCGCAACTTCATGGCCGGCAACGGTTTCATGGAAGTCGAGACGCCGATGCTGCATCCGATTCCGGGCGGCGCGGCAGCCAAGCCCTTCATCACGCACCACAACGCGCTGGACATGCAGATGTTCCTGCGCATTGCGCCGGAGCTGTACCTCAAGCGCCTGATCGTCGGCGGTTTCGAGCGCGTGTACGAGATCAACCGCAACTTCCGTAACGAGGGCGTGTCGCCGCGACACAATCCCGAGTTCACGATGATGGAGTTCTACGCAGCCTACACGGACTACCGCTGGCTGATGGACTTCACCGAGCAACTGATCCGCCAAGCGGCGATCGACGCCTCGGGCACCGCCACGCTCACCTACCAGGGCCGCGAGCTGGATCTTGCCAAGCCGTTCCATCGCCTGACCATCTGCCAAGCGATCCAGAAGTACGCGCCGCAGTACACCGACGCGCAACTGGCGGATGTCGACTTCCTGCGCGCCGAGCTGAAGAAGTTCAAGATCGACACCAACGCGCCGCAATTCCTGAACGCCGGCGTGGGCACATTGCAGCTCGTGCTGTTTGAAGAAACCGCCGAGTCGCAACTGTGGGAGCCGACCTTCATCATCGACTATCCGGTCGAAGTGTCGCCGCTGGCACGCGGCTCCGACACGCTGCCCGGTATCACCGAGCGTTTCGAGCTGTTCATCACCGGCCGCGAAATCGCCAACGGCTTCTCCGAGCTGAATGACCCGGAAGACCAGGCTGAGCGCTTCCGCAAACAAGTCGAGCAGAAGGACGCCGGCGACGAAGAAGCCATGTTCTATGACGCCGACTACATCCGCGCGTTGGAATACGGCATGCCCCCGACCGGCGGCTGCGGCATCGGCATCGACCGCCTGGTGATGCTGCTCACGGACAGCCCGAACATCCGCGATGTGATCCTTTTCCCGCACCTGCGCCGCGAAGACTGATCGACTCGGTCCTCCATCTCAAAAAACGCTCCTTCGGGGGCGTTTTTTGTTGCCCCGCAGGTGCGCAAATCCCGCGCCCACCCCGCTATTTGTAACATCGCCCCGCTTTGACAATGTGTATCAAATCCTGCCAAGCCATTGATTTTAAATAGAAAAACTGGAGTACAGATGCTTACAAATTAAAACGGCATCCGTTCGGGCGATGGACCACACTGTGATCATCGAAGGGCCGAACCACGAACCAATCACGGGCCGCAGGAGAACGAAGATGACGAACAACATCCAACCGAACCAAGGTCAACAATATGGCGGCACGTCGCCGGGTCAGGTGCCGTCGTCGTCACGACGCATGCATCCGCTGATGACCACGGCGGCTGTGGCTGTCATCATCGCCAGCCTGACTGCGGTGGCCGCCATCACTGGCGTGCTGCCGACCTCGAAGGCTACGCAGGGCAGCACAGATCCGAATGTGGCTGCGCAATCGGCAGCGGCAATGCCGGGCGCTTCGGCCCCGATGGCGCTGGCTGCACCGGGCCAGACCACGCAGCCGAATCAGGCTGCTCCGTATCCGGCGCAGAACATGGCTCCCGCTCCAACGCGAGCCCGTGAGCCGTCGTACGCTGAACGCGCGCCGTCGACCAGTCCGAGCTATGCGCAAACACAGCCGCGCCAGTCGGCCAGCCCATATGCAGGCCATGTGACGTCGGTCACCCCGATCACCACGCAGGGCAAGGAAACCGGCCTGGGCATGATCGGCGGCGCGGTGGTGGGTGGTTTGCTGGGTAACCAGATTGGGCGCGGTAATGGCCGTACGCTGGCGACAGTCGGCGGCGCAGTGGCGGGCGGTTACGGCGGCCACGTGGCGGAGAACTACTACAGCCGCGACACCCAATACCGCGTGAACGTGCGCATGGACAACGGCACGAACCGCAGCTTCACGTACAAGGCCGCCCCGGGCTTCCAGGCAGGCGAGCGCGTGCATATCGAGAACGGTACGCTGGTGGCTGGCTAACTCGCCGTCGCCTTCGCCCCAAAGAAAAACCGGCCTTCGTGCCGGTTTTTTCATGCGTGCGCGTTTAGGCTGCGCGCTTATTCGGCTTCGTCGATCCAGGCTTGCTGGATGGCCTCGAGGAACTTCTCGCCGCCACGCTTGTGGTCGTCGTCGAAGCCTTCCAGCGTGACGACCTTGTTGTGCAAGTCCACAAAATTCAGGCGCGTCGGATCGACGTCGGGGTACTTGTCGTACAGCGCTTCCGCGATCTGCTGGATGTCGTTCCATTTCATGATGGGCTCCCTCCACCGCTGGCCACTCGGCTCAGTGGTTTTCCTTGGCGTGGTTGATCGTGTACTTCGGAATCTCGACGGTCAGGTCGGTATCCGCCACTTTGGCCTGGCACGACAAGCGCGAGTTCGGCTCCAGGCCCCAGGCCTTGTCGAGCAGATCCTCTTCCTTCTCGGTCGCCTCTTCCAGCGAATTGAAACCCTCGCGCACGATCACGTGGCACGTCGTGCAGGCACACGACTTCTCGCATGCGTGCTCGATCTCGATGTCGGCGCCCAACAGCGCGTCGCAGATGGTCGTGCCGGGCTTGGCTTCGATCACGGCCCCTTCCGGGCAGTATTCGACGTGAGGAAGAACGACGATGTGTGGCATGAAGAAACTCGTTCGATAAGTGTGTTTTGGGGGATGCGATCGGCGATCAGCCGAGCTCCTCGATACGTTTGCCGGCGAGCGCCTTGCGAATGCCGCGATCCATGCGGCGCGCGGCGAATTCGTCGGTAGCGTGCGACAGGGCGTCCACGGCGTCCTTGATGGCGCGGTGGTCTTCGCCCTGCATGGTGGTGCGCAGCGAGGCAATTTCGGTGTCGATGGCCGCACGCTCTTCGGGCGACAGCAAATCGCCATCGGCCGCCAGCGCCTGCGACAGTGCCTCCAGCAAGCGCTCGCCTTCAACGCGCTCTTCCGCCAGCGCACGACGACGCATGTCGTCTTCGGCGGATTGGAAACCTTCCTTCAGCATGCGGGCGACATCGTCATCGCCCAGACCGTACGACGGCTTCACAGCAATCGCCGCCTCCACGCCCGACACCGTTTCGCGTGCCGACACCGACAGCAAGCCATCAGCATCCACCTGATACGTCACGCGGATGCGCGCAGCGCCGGCCACCATGGGCGGGATGCCACGCAACTCGAAACGCGCCAGCGAACGGCAATCGCTCGCCAGTTCGCGCTCGCCCTGCAGCACGTGGATCGCCATGGCCGTCTGGCCGTCCTTGAAGGTGGTGAACTCCTGCGCCCGAGCGACGGGAATCGTGCTGTTACGCGGGATGATCTTCTCGACCAGGCCACCCATCGTCTCGACGCCCAGCGACAGCGGGATCACGTCGAGCAGCAGCCAGTCTTCACCCGGCGCACGGTTACCGGCCAGCAGGTTGGCCTGCATGGCCGCACCGATAGCGACCACTTGGTCGGGATCGAGGTTCGTGAGCGGCGTCTGGCCAAACAGCTGGCCAACGGCACGGCGGATGATCGGCATGCGCGTCGCGCCACCGACCAGCACAACGCCCTTGATCTCTTCGACCGTCACGCCCGCATCGCGCAGCGCGCGGCGCACCGGCGACAGCGTCTTCTGCACCAGGTTGGCGGTCAGTTCGGCAAAGGCCTCTGCGGTCAGCACGAGGTGCACGGTCTCGCCGGTGGAGAGCATCGCGTCAATCTCGGTGCTGTCGGCGGTGGAGAGCCATTCCTTGGCGGCGCGTGCCTTGTTCAGCAGCAGGCGCGTATCTTCGGCAGAGAGCGGTTGCAGACCGGCTTGCTCGACGATCCAGCAGACGATGCGCTGGTCGAAGTCGTCACCGCCGAGCGCAGAGTCGCCACCCGTCGACATCACCTCGAACACGCCCTTGGTGAGCTTGAGCACCGAGATGTCGAACGTACCGCCACCCAGATCGTAGACCGCGTAAATACCTTCGGCGGCATTGTCCAGGCCATAGGCGATGGCGGCAGCGGTCGGCTCGTTCAGCAGACGCAGCACGTTCAGGCCGGCCAGCTTGGCCGCGTCCTTGGTGGCTTGGCGCTGCGCATCGTCAAAGTACGCGGGCACGGTGATGACGGCGCCGACGAGCTCATCGCCGAGCGTGTCTTCGGCGCGCTGGCGCAGCGTGGCGAGAATCTCCGCCGACACTTCCACCGGGCTCTTCACACCGGCCACGGTCTTCAACTGCACCATGCCGGGCGCGTCGACAAAGTCGTATGGCGTGTTCTCGATGTGGGCCACATCCTTCAAGCCGCGCCCCATGAAACGCTTGACTGAGATGATGGTGTTCTTGGGGTCACGCACAGCTTCGGCCTGAGCCTTGTAGCCGATGTGGGCACCGCCCGCGGGCAGATAGCGCACCACGGAGGGCAGCAGCGGGCGGCCCTGATCATCGGGCAACACTTCCGGCACGCTGCTGCGCACGGAGGCCACCAGCGAGTTGGTCGTGCCCAAGTCGATGCCCACCGCCAGACGGCGCTGGTGCGGTGCGGGCGATTCGCCAGGTTCGGAAATCTGCAGTAAAGCCATGGGGATGTCTCGATTGCGCGGATGGGCTGCCTGCCGAGGCAAACCCAACATTGTCGCAAATTCTGGGTTTTAGTCTTCCAGCCGGTCGATGGCCTCGGCGGTATCGCGTTCGATCTTTTCGATGAACATCAATTGGCGCACGGCGTCCGCTGCTGCCGCGGTATTGCCATCGCCATTGAGCAAGCCGGACAGCGCCTGATAGCGGGTACGTTTTTCCTTGCGCAGCATGCCAAGCAAACCGTCCAACGCATCGACGTTGCGCTCCACCTTGGCGTCGCCCAGGGCTTCGCGCCATTCCATTTGCTGCATGAGAAACGCGGCCGGCATGGCGGTATTGTTCTCGGCCTGCACGTCGATACCACGCAGGTGCAGCAGATACGTCGCCCGTTTGAGCGGATCTCGCAGCGTCTGATACGCCTCGTTGGCGCGCGTGGCCCATTGCATGGCGACGCGGCGTTCGGCGTCGCCTGCGTGGGCATAGCGATCCGGATGCGCCTGCGACTGCACGGTGCGGTACGCAGCGTTCAGCGCGTCGTCGTCGACCTCGAAGTGCTCGGGCAGACCGAAGAGGGAAAAATGCGTCGTGTTCGCTGACAAGCCGAAATTCATGAATAAAAAAAGCGGCTGCGCCGCCTCGTGTTCCTTATTCGACCGGCTCACCCCGATCGCACTTCAGGCATTCCACAATCACGCCGATCTTGCTGGCGCGCCCGGCTTCGGTTTCAGTCCAGGGCCGCAACTGCCAGGGCGGATCGTGGCGCATGTGCTGCCCATGCCCGCAAGCGAGACGGGCGACCCAGTGGCCTTCCTCGTCCCGCTCGAAACCGACAATCGCCTGCTTCAATGCGCCCCGCTCACACGCGGAACGACTCGCCGCAGCCGCACTCGTCCTTCACGTTCGGGTTGTTGAAGCGGAAACCTTCGTTCAGCCCTTCTCGCGCGTAGTCCAGCTCGGTGCCGTCGATGTACGGCAAGCTCTTCGGATCGACGATCACCTTGACGCCGTTGGACTCAAAGACCTCGTCTTCGGCGGCAATCTCGTCTGCATATTCGAGCTTGTAGGCCAGGCCCGAGCAGCCCGTGGTCTTCACGCCCACGCGCAAGCCCACGCCCTTGCCACGGCGGGTCAGGTAGCGGGAAACGTGCTGCGCGGCCTTGTCGGTCAGGGTGATCATGCTGCGTCCTTTCTATCCAATCCGGCTCAAGCCGCCTTCTGCTCGGCCGAGCCGTGCTTTTCCTTGTAGTCCGCCACCGCCGCCTTGATGGCGTCCTCGGCCAGGATCGAGCAGTGGATCTTCACCGGCGGCAACGCCAGCTCTTCAGCGATGGCCGTGTTGCGGATTTCCAGCGCTTGATCCAGCGTCTTGCCCTTCACCCACTCCGTCACCAGCGACGACGAAGCAATGGCAGAACCGCAGCCGTAGGTCTTGAACTTTGCGTCTTCAATCACGCCCTGCTCGTTGACCTTGATCTGCAGTTTCATCACGTCGCCGCAAGCCGGCGCGCCGACCATGCCGGTACCGACCGTGTCGTCGCCCTTCTCGAACGAACCGACATTGCGCGGGTTTTCGTAATGGTCCAGAACTTGGTTGCTGTAAGACATTTCACACCTCTATCAATCGTTGGCTGGCGCGGGGGCGCCGTTGTTCTCAAACGCCGCGCTTAGTGCGCCGCCCATTGAATGCTGTTCAGATCCACGCCGTCCTTGTACATCTCCCACAGCGGAGACAGGTCGCGCAGCTTGCCGATCTTGTTCTTGAGCAGTTCGACCACGTAATCGACCTCTTCTTCCGTGGTGAAACGGCCCACCGTGAAGCGGATCGAGCTGTGCGCCAGTTCGTCGTTGCGGCCCAGCGCACGCAGCACGTACGACGGTTCCAGCGATGCCGACGTGCAGGCCGAGCCCGACGACACGGCGACGTCCTTGATGGCCATGATCAGCGACTCGCCTTCGACGAAGTTGAAGCTGATGTTGAGGTTGTGCGGCACACGGGCTTCCATGTCGCCGTTCACATACACCTCTTCCATCGTGTTGAGGCCGCGATACAGGCGATCACGCAGCATGCGGATGCGCTCGTTCTCGGTCGCCATTTCTTCCTTGGCGATGCGGAAGGCCTCGCCCATGCCCACAATCTGGTGCGTAGCCAGCGTGCCCGAACGCATGCCGCGCTCGTGGCCACCGCCGTGCATCTGCGCTTCGATGCGGATACGCGGCTTGCGGCGCACGTACAGCGCACCGATGCCCTTGGGCCCATACGTCTTGTGGGCCGAGAACGACATCAGGTCGACCTTCAGCTTTTGCAGGTCGATGCCCACCTTGCCGGTGGCCTGGGCGGCATCCACGTGGAAGATCACGCCCTTCTCGCGGCAGATCTCGCCCAACTGCTCGATGTCCTGAACCACGCCGATTTCGTTGTTTACCATCATCACCGACGCAAGAATGGTGTCGGGGCGAATGGCTTGCTTGAAGACTTCGATATCGATCAGGCCGTTGTCCTTCACGTCCAGATACGTCACTTCGAAGCCCTGGCGCTCCAGCTCACGCGTCGTGTCCAGCACAGCCTTGTGCTCGGTCTTCACGGTGATGATGTGCTTGCCCTTGCTGCTGTAGAAATTGGCAGCGCCCTTGATGGCCAGGTTGTCGGACTCGGTAGCGCCAGACGTCCAGACGATTTCGCGCGGGTCGGCATTCACCAGTGCTGCAACCTGCTCGCGCGCGGTTTCGACGGCCTTCTCGGCTTCCCAACCAAACGGGTGGCTGCGCGAGGCCGGGTTGCCGAAGCTCTCACGCAGGTACGGAATCATCTTGTCGACGACGCGCGGGTCCACCGGCGTCGTCGCGGAATAGTCCATGTAGATGGGAAGTTGCGGGGTGCTCATATCTTGTCTGCCTTGTGTGGGGGGCGATGTTCTTGTGTGGGGCTGGCGTCGTGGCCGGCCTCACGCTGACGCAATCACGACTGCGCCAGACTGAAAACGGAGTTGACCAGCGGCGGGCGCTTGACCGGCTCGGCGGCCACCGACGTGGTGGCAGACGTGTCGACGGCGCGGGCGCGTGTCGGTGCGCGTTCGCGGCGGGCCGGACGTGCTTCACGCATGTCCTGGATCACTTCGGGCTGACGCTCGCGTTGCTGATCGACCAAGTTCTGCAGCGATACCGAATCGAGATACTCGACCATCTTCTGGTTGAGCGTGGCCCACAGATCGTGCGTCATGCAGCGGCCTGTGTGACCGCCGACATGCTCTTCGCCGCCGCAGTTGCCCTTGCCACCGCATTGGGTGGCATCCAGCGGCTCGTCCACGGCGATGATGATGTCGGCAACGGTAACGTCGTCGGCACGGCGCGCGAGGCTGTAGCCGCCGCCCGGACCGCGCACACTTTCCACGATTTCGTGGCGGCGCAGTTTGCCGAACAGCTGCTCCAGATACGACAGCGAAATCTTCTGACGCTGGCTGATGCCAGCCAGCGTGACCGGACCCTGTTCTTGGCGCAGCGCCAAGTCAATCATGGCGGTGACCGCGAAGCGGCCTTTGGTGGTCAATCTCATGGCGTCGGGGAAATACCTGATCGTTTTGCTCAAGTATAAAGGAACCCGACAAAATCGGTCAACTAAGGTGTCGGGGGATTCCGCGTCGCAGCAAGGGGATTTGCAGAGCCCGGAAACCGGGATGGCCACGCGGCAGGCCGTATTGTGGACTAAAACAATCAACCACGTTCGATAGGGCTATCACGCCACTCCCGCGGCGCAACTTGCGGGGCCGTCGCGAAGGCGCCGTCACTGCGGGTTTTTCCTTATGCGGTGAAAAGCGCAATTTGATTGACTTCTGTTACGCGGTAGCCGAGACTGTCAGATACGCAAACGTTTGCGAAGAGCGAGGCGCGATTGCCCTTAGGAACGCCTTATGGCGTGACAAGTAACGATGCCCGCACCCACCCGCCCCAGACAGGCCCCTTCCTGGAGGAGACACCATGGATATCCGCCGTCGCCGCGCCTTGCAACTTAGCGCGGGCTCTGCCGTAGCTGCAGCTCTGCCGTTCCCGTTTTCGCTGGCGTACGCCGCCAACCAGCCGCCCAAAGTGGCGCTGGTCATGAAGTCGCTCGCCAACGAGTTCTTCCTGACCATGGAGAACGGCGCCCGCAAGCATCAGAAGGACCACGCGTCGGAGTACTCGCTGCTGACCAACGGCATTCGCGACGAAACCGACACTGCCGGCCAGATCCGCTTGGTCGAGCAGATGATCGTCGCGCGTGTGGATGCGCTGGTGCTGGCGCCGGCCGACTCCAAGGCATTGGTGCCGGTCGTCAAGAAGGCCGTGGACGCGGGCATTCTCGTCATCAACATCGACAACCGGCTGGACCCGGCGGCGCTCAAGGAGAAAGGGCTCAACGTACCCTTCGTGGGGCCGGACAACCGCAAGGGGGCAAGACTCGTGGGCGACTTCGTTGCCAAGTCGCTCAAGCCGGGCGATGCCGTGGGCATTATTGAAGGCATTCCGACCACGACGAACGCGCAACAGCGCACCGCCGGCTTCAGGGATGCGGCCGAAGCCGCCAAGCTGAAGATCGCGGGGGTGCAATCGGGCGAATGGGAAATCGACAAGGGCAACAAGGTGGCGGCCGCCATGCTGCGCTCAGAACCTGACCTGAAGGCCCTGCTGTGCGGCAACGACAACATGGCCATCGGCGCCGTATCGGCCGTGCGCGCGGCGGGCAAGCTGGGCAAGGTGCTGATTGGCGGCTATGACAACATCGACGCCATCAAGGCCATGCTGGCTGATGGGCGTGTCGTTGCCACTGCTGATCAGCACGCCGATCAGCAAGCCGTCTACGGCATCGAGACCGCCCTGAAGGCGCTGGCCGCCAAGACGCCGCAGGCGAAGCTGTCGGGTGTCGTCGAGACACCGGTCAACCTCGTCACGCGTACGTAACGCCACAGACCGGCAAGCCGCCGCCAGCCATGTCTGCCGCTTACGAACCGCGCCCGCCGCTGCTGCGCGTCTCCGCCGTCAGCAAGCACTACGCCGCCCCCGTGCTGCGAGATATCGATCTCGACGTGCACGCGGGCGAGGTGCTTGCGCTCACGGGGGAGAACGGCGCCGGCAAGAGCACGCTTTCCAAGATTCTCTGCGGGCTGGAGACGGCGACGTCGGGTTCCATGACGCTGGGCGGCACGCTGTACGCACCCGATTCGCGCAGCGCTGCCGAAGCGCTGGGCGTGCGCATGGTGCTGCAGGAGCTGAGCATGGTGCCCACGCTGACGGTGGCCGAGAACCTGTTCCTCGGCGAACTGCCCCGGCGGCTGGGTTTTGTGGATCGCGCTGCGCTGCGCCATCGGGCCGAACAGGCGCTTGCACGCGTTGGTCTGGACCTCGATCCCTGGACACCCGTACACACGCTCGGCATCGGCCACCGGCAGATGATCGAGATTGCCCGCGCGCTGGCCAGCGCATGCCGGGTGCTCATCCTCGACGAGCCGACGGCGATGCTGAGCGCGCACGAAAGCGCCACGCTGTTCGAGCGCATCGACGCCCTGCGCCGCGAGGGCGTGGCCATCCTCTATATCTCCCACCGCCTGGACGAACTGGCGCGCATTGCCGATCGCATCGTTGTGCTGCGTGACGGCAAGCTGGTCACCGATGCACCGGCGGCCACGGTCACGCAGGACGCACTCATCCAAGCGATGGTCGGCCGCGACGTGGCCGCCTCATCCGAAACGCAACGGGCCGCGCGCGAGCCGTGGCTTGGTGACGGCTCGCCGGCGCTGCGGGTGACCGGTCTGACGCGTGCGCCAGCCGTGCGCGATGTGAGCTTCGACGTGGCGCCCGGAGAGATCTTCGGCATCGCCGGCCTAGTGGGTGCGGGCCGCACGGAATTGCTGCGGCTGATCTTCGGGGCGGACCGCGCGGATGCGGGCACCGTCGAAGTCGGCTCGCCGCTGGCGCCTGTGCGCATCCGTTCGCCCGGCGACGCGGTACGTCACGGCATCAGCTTGCTCACCGAAGACCGCAAGGACGAAGGCCTGATGTTGAGCCTGCCCATCGCGACCAACATCGCGCTGGGCAACATGCCCACCGTCACGAAGCGCGGCTGGCTGCAACCGGCGCGCGAGCGTGCGCTGGCGCAGCGGCACATCGGCGCATTGCGCATCCGTTGCGCTGGGCCCGAGCAACCGGTCGGAGAACTCTCCGGCGGCAATCAGCAGAAGGTTGCGATTGCCCGGTGGCTGGAGCGCGACACGCCCGTGCTGCTATTCGATGAGCCGACGCGAGGCGTGGATGTCGGCGCCAAGTTCGACATCTATACGCTGCTCGACGCGCTGGCCGCGCGAGGCAAGGCGCTGGTCGTGGTGTCGAGCGATCTGCGCGAACTCATGCAACTGTGTGATCGCATTGGCGTCATGCGCGCCGGGCGACTGACACACATCTTCCAACGCGACGGCTGGAGCCAGGACGCGCTGCTCGCCGCCGCTTTTGGTGAATCGGGCGAATCCGATTCACGTGCATCACAATCGCCCTCGGAGACCGCAGATGCGCTCTGATTCCACCCTGCCCCCGACGCCGCCCACACCGGCTGCCGGCACGCGCGCGGCGCTGGGCATGTCGCTCGGCACCATCGGCGGGTTGCTCGCTGCGCTGGTCGCCATGCTGGTGCTGTTCAGCACGCTGTCGCCGACGTTCTTCTCGCTGCCCACGTTCACCACCATCGCCAACGAGATCCCCGACCTGCTGGTGATGGCCGTGGGCATGACGTTCATTCTGATGATCGGCGGCATTGATTTGTCGGTCGGCTCGGTGCTGGCGCTGGCGGCTTCGGTGCTGTCCGTTGCCATGACCCAGTTCGGCTGGGGCTTGTTGCCGGCGGCGTTGGCGGGCGTGGTGCTGGCAACGGCGGCGGGCATGCTGACCGGATCGGTCACGGTGCACTGGGGTATTCCGTCGTTCATCGTGTCACTGGGTGTGTTGGAAATGGCGCGCGGCCTCGCCTACAGCCTCACCGATTCGCGCACGGTGTACATCGGCAGCGCGGTCGACTGGCTGGCCAACCCCATCGCGCTGGGCATTGCGCCGTCGTTCCTGATTGCGATTGTCATCACGATCGTTGGCCAGATCGTGCTGGTGCGCACGGTGTTCGGCCGATACCTCGTGGCTATCGGCACCAATGAAGAAGCCGTACGGCTGGCGGGCGTGAATCCGCGCCCCTACAAGATTGCGGTGTTCGCGTTGATGGGGCTGCTCTCGGGCCTGGCCGCGCTGTTCCAGGTGTCGCGCCTGGAAGCGGCCGATCCGAACGCCGGCGTGGGCATGGAACTGCAGGTGATCGCGGCCGTGGTGATCGGCGGCACGAGCCTGATGGGTGGGCGCGGCTCGGTCGTGCGCACGCTGTTCGGCGTGCTGATCATCTCGGTGCTCGAATCGGGCCTCGCACAGATCGGCGCCTCCGAGCCCACCAAACGAATCATCACGGGCGCGGTCATCGTCGCGGCCGTGGTCATGGATACCTATCGCAGCAAGCGCAACCGCAGCAAGCAACATTAAGAGACAGAGGAGATCGTCATGGCAACCATCAAGGACGTGGCCGCATTGGCCGGAGTTTCGTTCACCACCGTCTCGCACGTCATCAACAACACAAGACCGGTCAACGCGGAGACGCGCAAACGCGTGGAAGAAGCCATCCGAGCTACGCGCTATGTGCCCAGCGCCGTGGCGCGCTCGCTCAAACACCGCACTACGCGCACCATTGGCGTGCTCGTGCCCACCGCCACCAACCCGTACTTTGCGGAGTTGGCGCGGGGCATTGAAGATGTGTGCGCCGCCGCGGGCTACAGCGTCATCCTCTGCAATTCCGACGACGACCCCCGCAAGCAGCGCGACTACCTGCGTGTGCTGATGGAAAAACGCGTCGACGGCATCATCGTCAGCAGCGCCGGGCCGGACACGGCATTGGTTGAAGCGCTTGGTGAATCCGCTCTGCCCATCGTGATGGTCGACCGCCCGACCGAAGGCATCCAGGCCGATCAGGTGCAGGTCGATCATGAAGAAGGCGCCTACATGGCGACCAAGCATCTGCTGGACCTCGGCCACCGCCGCATCGCCTGCATCAGCGGGCCGTCGGCACTGAGCGTGACGACAGAGCGCCTGGCCGGTTTCCACCGAGCGCTACGCGAAGCCGGCGTGCCGGAAGCCTCCGCCCGCATTGCCGAAGGCGATTTCACCAGCCCCGGCGGCTACCGCGCCGCACGCCAGTTGCTGACCGAAGGCGAGATGCCCACGGCCATCTTTGCCGGCAATGACCTGATGGGCATCGGTGCGCTGCGCGCCGCGGCGGAACTGGGCATTCCCGTGCCGAAGGCGCTGTCCGTGATGGGCTTTGACGACATCGAACTGAGCCGCTACGTCTATCCGGCGCTGTCCACGGTTGGCCAATCGATCCGCCAGCTGGGCGAGACCACCGCGCAGACGCTGCTTGAACACCTCGGCGACAACGCCTTGCGCCATCCTGTGGAAGAGCACCGTGCGCGCCGCATCGTGCTGCCGCCACGCCTGTCTTTGCGCGAGTCGACGGCCGAACCCGAACGCCCAGCCCGCGCAGCCTGATCCCGCATTCCTTTCACGCTTTCAACGTAGTTTTTGCCATGGTGGCCAAGCGCCCTTCCGCCTCTTCCGCCCACTCTGCTGCCGACGTGCTGATCGTCGGCAGCCTGAATATGGATCTCGTGATCCGCACGCCGCGCTTGCCGCGTCCCGGGCAAACGGTTGCTGCGCCTGCGCTGGAAACCATCCCGGGCGGCAAGGGCGCCAACCAGGCCGTGGCGGCTGCGCGCCTGGGGGCGCGTGTCGCCATGCTCGGCTGCGTCGGTGACGACCCATACGGCACCGCACTGCGCGACGGCCTGCGCCGCGAGGGCGTGGACACGTCGATGGTGTCGGTGCACGCCGGGGCGGCTACCGGCATCGCCTGTGTGACCGTGGCCAACAGTGGCCAGAACACCATCGTCATCGTGGCCGGCGCCAACGAATTGCTGACGCCAGCCATGATCGAAGCGCAGCGGGCTGCGTTCGAACGCGCACGCGTGATCGTCTGTCAGTTGGAATCTCCGCCGGATGCGGTGGAGTGCGCGCTCAAGCTCGGGCAGCGGCTTGGCAAAACGGTCATCCTGAACCCGGCGCCTGCCATCGGCCCACTGCCCACCCCATGGATTGCGGCCTGCGATTTCCTGATCCCGAACGAAACCGAAGCCGCGCTACTGACAGCCCGCACCGTCGATTCGCCCGAAGCCGCACTGGATGCCGCCGCTGATCTGCATGCACAAGGTGCGCGGCACGTGATCGTCACGCTGGGGGCGCGCGGCGTGGCTTACGTAGATGCGCAGTCGCGCCTGTTGATGCCGGCACCGATCGCGCACGCCATCGACACCACGGCTGCCGGCGATACGTTTGTCGGCGCGCTGGCAGCGGCACTGGCGGAAGGCGTAGCGCCCGATACGGCCATCGAATTCGGGCAAGCTGCGGCGGCAGTGTCAGTCACGCGGCTCGGCGCGCAGCCGTCCATTCCGTTCCGCAGCGAGTTGGGCGCGCCTGCCGCGCCCGCAACCCACTAGACCTAGACCGGCGTGCTGCTGGGCGGCGTGCTCACAGTCGGGGCACGCGGCACCAGCAGGCACAGCGGATCGCGCAAGATGCGGCGCCACACGGCACTCGTCACGCGCTTGCGATCGACCCCGCGCAGGTTGCGCGAGCGCATCGCCATGTTAAAGGCCAGCGCAAACGACACCAGGACGTTCAGCACACCCATCAGCGCAATGCCGGCCACGGCCAGCCAGAACGGCGCCGTATGCATCACGCTGGGGCCCAGCACGCCCACGGCGGTTGCCACCGCACCGGTCGACAGCGTGACGTGACGCACTTCCATATGCGGGCCGAAGAAGGACAGGATCTCGGGCCCCAGCCCCAGCATGAAGCCCAGCGACACGTTGGCGACAATGCCCGACAGATTGCGCTTCCAGAAGCTGGCAACGCGCTGCGCGCCCTGCGTGCCGACCATGAAACGCAAGCGCCGATGGTAGGCAATCACGTCATGCACACGATGCAGCGCGAACCAGTTGTCGGCCCAACCCGCCGCCAGGCTCGACGCCCACAGCAACACGCCCGTGAAGATCGCGTACAGCGGCGTCGGCCCAAGAATCGAGAACGAATCGATGGTCGCCATCGCCTTCGCTGCCGAAATCAGATCGGCATGGAAGAAACGCCCGGCCAGCCACTGCACCAGGAAAGCCACCGGCGCCACGGCCACAAGATTGCCCGCAATCGCCGCCGCGTTGGAGCGGATCATGGCGACCGTGTCGTCGACAAAGCGGTCCAACCCTTCCTGGCGGCCCACCTGGTCGAGCCGGTGCGCCAGCGCAGGGGCCGTCATGGCGGGTTGTTTGGTGGCCAGCGTGAAATGCGCGAAATGGATGCCGAGAAAGCTGACCGCATAGTTGATCGACGCGAACAACCCTTCGGTAAAGCGCGACAAATGCGCCCCGGTGATGAAGAACTTGATGTACACCGTGGCCGCCGTAATGACGCCGCCGCCGGCTGCAGCCTTGACCATCGCGCCGTATTCCTTGCCGTCGCGGGTAATGTAGTGTTCGCCACTCTCCGCAGAGCGCTCGACCACCTTGCGCGCCAGATCAGCAAACGTGGAGCGGATCAGATACCCCACGCTGCGGCGATGCTGGCTGGCCGACACCAGCTCGGCCGTCATATGCACGAAGCGACGCGAGCCCTGCGTGTCCGCCCATGCCGTGAGCAGCAAATCGATGCGGCCCAGCCACGCCTTCATGCGCTCGACCTGGAACACGACTTCCACCGAGACGCCGTTCTCGTCCAGATGCTGATACACGCCGGTCGTAGCCGTGCGGCAGCGGTCCAGCACGGCGCGAAAGTAGTTGAGTTCCTGCAGGAACCGCGCGGGGCTCGCAAGCTCCGTGTTGGGTCGTTCCAGGAAGATCGCGTTGGCTGCGTCGGCCAGCAGATAGAACGGAGAATCGGTGAGTTCCGCATGGTCCATGCGGCTGCGGATACCGCGCGACAAACCCGCCGCACGGACCTGGCTGATCAGGATCTGTATGCCGATGCCAAGGCTGCGCTCCAGGCGTGTCTGGCCAGCAGCATGATCGGCGTCGGTCATCCCCGCGCGGAACAGCGCGTAAAGGCGCGTGACCAGTTCGTCGTCCAGGCCATCCACCCACTGAGCATCGGTCGGCCCCACAAACAGCAGTGCAAACAACGTTGCCAGCTGCGGCTGATTGGGTGCTGGCGGCAGCAAGCGCACCTGCCAGCGGTCGATCAACTCGCTCCAGAAACCCGAGCGTGACGACAACCCCGTATCGCACAGCAGCGACACCGGATCGTTGTCCTGCACGATGCTGCGCAATGTCTGCCCGACGCGTTCGGCCAGGGCCGGATTGTTCTCCAGCACCTGCAGCAGATAGCGCAGACGTGCATAGCGCCAAGACTCTGATGCGGCACCAACGGGCCGCTCCGCCCGGCGCAGCCAGTAAGCCAGCTCGATCAGCCATTCATTGCGTTCGGCCAGACTGCGCGTGGGTTCGAACTGGGCGAGGATGGCATCGAGTTGACGGCTGGCGTGCCGGGAAGCGCGCCACTTGCGCCACGGGTTAAGCAAAAAATTGAACATCGAACTCCCTTGATGGCGGACGCGTGCAGTCGAGCGCTGCAGCACGTGCCGATTCCCCGGTCAGGCGACGCGCGGCGCCTGAATTTGATCTGAAATGGTGCCAACAGCAACCCCCGCCGCCTACGGCAAGGCGGGAATCCGACAACGCAAGTGGCCGTGCAGTTCAGGCAGCCGGAACGATATGGTCTTCGCCGCTCGCGCCAAAGAGCTGCGACTTGAGCTTCGCAAGCTGATCGCGCACCGCCGCCGCCTTTTCGAATTCGAGGTTCTTGGCGTGGTCGAGCATCTGTTTTTCCAGGCGCTTGATTTCCTTGGACGCCTGCTTCTCGCTCATATCTTCGTACTTGGCGGCCTCTTGCGCGGCCTTCAGTTCGGCGCGCGCATCATCGACGTTGTACACGCCGTCGATGATGTCCTTGATGCGTTTGACGACGCCACGCGGCGTAATGCCGTGCTCCTCGTTGTGAGCGATCTGCTTGGCACGGCGGCGCTCGGTTTCGCCAATCGCTTTCTTCATCGAATCGGTCATGCGATCGGCATAAAGGATGGCGGTGCCGTTCACGTTCCGCGCGGCGCGGCCGATCGTCTGGATGAGCGAGCGCTCGGCGCGCAGGAAACCTTCCTTGTCGGCATCCAGAATCGCCACGAGCGACACCTCGGGAATATCCAGCCCCTCGCGCAGCAGGTTGATACCGACCAGCACATCGAACGTGCCCAGGCGCAGGTCACGGATGATCTCCACGCGTTCCACGGTGTCGATGTCCGAATGCAGGTAGCGGACTTTGACGCCGTTCTCCGACAGGAACTCGGTCAACTGCTCGGCCATGCGCTTGGTGAGCGTGGTCACCAGCACGCGCTCGCCAGCTTCGACGCGCACGTGAATCTCAGACAGAAGATCGTCGACCTGCGTCGTGGCCGGGCGCACCTCGATCGTCGGGTCGACGAGGCCTGTGGGGCGCACGACCTGCTCGACGACTTCCGTGCCAGCCGTCTTCTTTTCGTAATCCCCCGGCGTGGCAGACACGAACGTCACCTGCCGCATCTTGGTCTCGAACTCAGCAAATTTGAGCGGCCGGTTGTCGAGCGCGGAAGGCAGTCGGAAGCCATATTCGGCCAGCGTTTCCTTGCGCGCGCGGTCACCGTTGTACATGCCGTTGAGCTGACCGATCAGCACGTGCGATTCATCGAGGAACATCAACGCATCGGGCGGCAGGTAGTCGACCAGCGTCGGCGGCGGTTCGCCCGGCGCGGAGCCGGACAGATGGCGCGAATAGTTCTCGATGCCCTTGCAGAAGCCCAGCTCCTGCAGCATCTCCAGATCGAAGCGCGTGCGCTGCTCCAGCCGCTGCGCTTCCACCAGCTTGTTTTCCTTGTAGAAGAAATCGAGCCGTTCGCGCAGCTCGGCCTTGATGGTCTCGATGGCGCGCAGCACGGTCTCGCGCGGCGTCACGTAGTGGCTCGACGGGTACACCGTGAAGCGCGGAATCTTCTGCCGCACGCGCCCCGTCAGTGGGTCGAACAGTTGCAGCGATTCGACTTCATCGTCGAACAACTCCAGGCGCACGGCCATCTCGGCGTGCTCGGCCGGGAAAATGTCGACCGTGTCGCCACGCACGCGGAACGTACCGCGCTGGAAATCCGTCTCGTTGCGCGTGTACTGCATGGCGATCAGGCGTGCGATCACGTCACGCTGGCTGACCTTGTCACCCGCGCGCAGCGTCAGGATCATCTGGTGGTATTCGCTCGGGTTGCCGATACCGTAAATGGCCGACACGGTAGCCACGATCACCACATCGCGGCGCTCCAGCAGGCTCTTGGTGGCGGAGAGCCGCATCTGCTCGATGTGCTCGTTGATCGACGAATCCTTCTCGATGAACAGGTCGCGCTGCGGCACATAGGCTTCAGGCTGGTAGTAGTCGTAGTACGAGACGAAGTATTCGACCGCATTGCGCGGGAAGAAATCGCGAAACTCCGAATACAGCTGCGCCGCCAGCGTCTTGTTCGGCGCAAAGACAATGGCGGGCCGCCCCACCTGGGCGATCACATTGGCCATGGTGAAGGTCTTGCCCGAGCCCGTCACGCCCAGTAGGGTCTGGTACGACAGGCCGTCGCCAATGTTCTCGACGAGCTGGCGGATCGCCTCCGGCTGGTCGCCGGCCGGCGGATACGGCTGGTACAACTGGAACGGCGAGCCCTCGAAAGTCACAAACTTCGACTCATCGTGCGGGCTGGGGACTTGGCTCAGATCGGTCATGGCGGCGGGTAGGATGGCAGCGCAGTAAGTCGACAAAGTGACTCGCACGCCCTCAGAAAGTGAGGACGGCAGCGGCAATTGCAACCAATCGTCTAGTGTAGCGTGCAGCCCGAGCAATCGTTTGGACAGCCGGACCCGCACATCTGTATTGGCCGTTCAAACGCTTTAGGCGCCTGTTCTGCAAGGATTTTTCGGGCGATTAGAGCCTGTATTCGGTACAATCGATCTTCGTGCGCGCCTCGTTGTACATCAGGCGCCGGGCGACCCGCCCCGGAGCCCATGCCGCACCGCCTGCAAGATCCCACCGAATTCCGAACCAACCGATCGAGACATCTCATGTCGCTTTTCTCCGCCGTCGAACTGGCTCCGCGCGATCCCATCCTGGGCCTGAATGAAGCTTTCAACGCCGATACCCGCACCACCAAAGTGAATCTGGGCGTGGGCGTGTACTTCACCGACGAAGGGAAAATTCCGGTGCTGCGCGCCGTGCAGGAAGCCGAAAAGGCCCGCCTGGCCGCCGCTGCCCCGCGTGGCTACCTGCCGATCGAAGGCATTGCCGCCTACGACCAGGCTGTGCAGAAGCTGCTGTTCGGCGCTGAATCGCCCCTGATCACCGAAGGCCGCGTCGTCACCGCACAAGCCCTGGGCGGCACCGGCGCACTGAAGATCGGCGCCGACTTCCTCAAGCGCCTGTACCCGAACGCCAAGGTCGCCATTTCCGACCCGAGCTGGGAAAACCACCGCGCGCTGTTCGAGTCGGCCGGCTTCGAAGTCGTCAACTACGCGTACTACGATGCCCCGTCGCACGGCTTGAACTTCGCCGGCATGATGGATTCGCTCAACAGCTACGCGCCGAACACGATCGTCGTGCTGCACGCCTGCTGCCACAACCCGACGGGCGTGGACATGACCACCGACCAGTGGAAGCAGGTCGTGGAAGTCATCAAGGCCAAGAACCTGATTCCGTTCCTCGACATGGCCTACCAAGGCTTTGCCGACGGCATCCAGCAAGACGGCCTGGCCGTGCGCCTGTTTGCTGAATCGGGCCTGCCGTTCTTCGTTTCCAGCTCGTTCTCGAAGTCGTTCTCGCTGTACGGCGAGCGCGTCGGCGCACTGTCGATCGTGACGACCAGCAAGGACGAGGCCACCCGCGTGCTGTCGCAAGTCAAGCGTGTGATCCGCACGAACTACTCGAACCCGCCGACGCACGGCGGCACGATCGTCGCCAGCGTGCTGACGAGCCCCGAGCTGCGCGCGATGTGGGAACAGGAACTGGGCGAAATGCGCGACCGCATCAAGTCGATGCGCAACGCACTGGTCGACAAGCTGGCCGCCAAGGGCGTGAAGACCGACTTCTCGTTCGTGAAAGCCCAGCGCGGCATGTTCTCGTATTCGGGCCTGACCTCCGCGCAAGTGGATCGCCTGCGCAACGAGCATGGCATCTACGCTGTGTCGACCGGCCGCATCTGCGTGGCCGCGTTGAACACGCACAACATCGACGCCGTGGTGAACGCCATCGCTGACGTCCTGTAAGGTGCGGTAGGCGTCACGCCTTAGGTGCAATTGCAAAAAGAAAAGCGGCTTCGGCCGCTTTTTTGCTGCATGGGACTAGACTGACACGGGCGCATCATAGAGCCACGCAACACTCTGTTATCAGGGTTTATGCTGCATCGCAGTAACATGCGCCTAGGTGCATAATCGTTTGCGTCGCCCCCGCCACCAGAGACCGGTCCAGCCATGCTTTACCAGCTTCATGAATTCCAGCGCGCCCTGCTCAGCCCCATGACGGCTTGGGCCCAAGCGACCGCCAAGACCTTCACCAACCCACTGAGTCCGCTGTCCCTGATGCCCGGCGCGCAACGCTACGCCGCGGGCTATGAACTGCTATACCGCCTGGGCAAGGAGTACGAGAAGCCGGAATTCGGCATTCGCTCCGTCAGATCCAACGGCCGCGACATTCCCATCGTCGAACAGACCATCGTCGAGAAACCGTTCTGCCGCCTGATCCGCTTCAAGCGCTACGCCGACGACGCCGAGACCATCAAGCTGCTCAAGGATGAGCCGATCGTGCTGGTGTGCGCGCCGCTGTCGGGCCACCACTCCACGCTGCTGCGCGACACCGTGCGCACGTTGCTGCAGGATCACAAGGTGTACGTGACCGACTGGATCGACGCTCGCATGGTGCCAACCGAAGAAGGTGCCTTCCACCTGTCGGACTACATCAACTACATCCGCGAGTTCATCGATCACATTGGTGCCGACAAGCTGCACGTGATCTCGGTGTGCCAGCCGACCGTGCCCGTACTGGCCGCCATCTCGCTCATGGCCTCGGACGGCGAGAAGACGCCGCGCACGATGACCATGATGGGCGGCCCGATCGATGCGCGTAAGAGCCCGACCGCGGTCAACTCGCTGGCGACCAACAAGTCGCACAGCTGGTTCGAAAACAACGTGATCTACACGGTGCCGGCCAACTATCCGGGGCACGGCCGCAAGGTTTATCCGGGCTTCCTGCAACACGCCGGCTTCGTGGCGATGAACCCGGACCGCCACCTGTCATCGCACTACGACTACTACCTGAACCTGATCGAGGGCGACACGGAAGACGCTGAAGCCCACGTGCGCTTCTACGACGAGTACAACGCCGTGCTCGACATGGCGGCCGAGTATTACCTCGAAACCATCCGCGACGTGTTCCAGGAATTCCACCTTGCCAACGGCACGTGGGTGGTGGAAGGCAAGCCGGTGCGCCCGCAGGACATCAAGAGCACCGCGCTTTTCACCATCGAGGGCGAGCTGGACGACATCTCCGGCAGCGGTCAGACCGAAGCCGCGCATGGCCTGTGCACCGGTATCCCCACCGCGCGCAAGCAGCACCTGACGGCGCCCAAGTGCGGCCACTACGGCATCTTCTCGGGTCGCCGCTGGCGCGAGCAGGTGTATCCGCAACTGCGTGATTTCATTCGCCGCAACGAAGAGAGCGCTCCGCGCATCAAAGCAGTCGCGTAAGCCTTAAGCATCCAAGAAAAAGCCTCGCACCCGCGAGGCTTTTTTTTTGTCACGCGACGATGCTTCAGCCGATCAGTCCTTGGGCCGATCCAGATACGCCAGCAACATCTTGATATGCAGTTGCGCGAAGGCTTCGTGCTCGTCGGCAGAGGCAATGTCGCGGCCCACGACGGCGCTGATCGTGTAGCGATTGGACAGCACGTAATAACCCAGCGCCGAGATCGTCAGATACAGGCGCGACACATCGACGTCCTCTCGGAAGATGCCGCTGCGCTGGCCACGCTCGACCACGCCGCGCAGCACATCAATGACCGGATTGACCAGCTCGACCAGGTGCGGCGACGTCTTCAGATGCCGTGCCTCGTGCAGGTTTTCGCTGTTGAGCAGACGGATGAACTCGGGGTTCTCGTAATAGAAGTCCCAGACGAACCGTGCAAGCTGAATGACTGCCTCACGCGGGTCCGACGACTCGATCTGCACCTGCTCCTCCGCCTCTTTGAAGCGGAAATACATGTGTTCGAGCACGGTCAGAAAAAGCTTTTCCTTGCTGCCGTAGTAGTAGTACAGCATGCGCTCATTGGTCTCAGCGCGGCGGGCGATGGCGTCGACGCGGGCGCCGGCAAAGCCGCCCCGCGAAAACTCTTCGATGGCAGCAGCAAGGATACGTCGGCGCGTGCCGGCGGGGTCACGACGCGTGCGGGGTGCGGCGGATTCGCCATGAGCATCGACTTCGATGTCGGCGATGGGCGCGGCTGGGTGAGACGGCATGGCACGTCGGTCCGTTTAGAACGCAGGAATTATGTCATAGGGTTAAGACATGCCCGCCGTATGCGATGTCAGGGCATGCACGCCTTGCGCGGGGGCCAAATCGGCGATAATGGCAGGCTATTCAAACGACAAGTCCCATCGTGGTTTCCTTGGTCCCCGCAGTGGCCGCATCCCTGGCCGACCGGCTCGAAAACCTCCTGCCGCAAACGCAATGCACCAAGTGCGGCTACAACGGCTGCCGCCCCTACGCTGAAGCCATGGCCAACGGCGAGGCGCTACCCAACCGCTGCCCACCCGGCGGCGCGGAAGGTGTCCGCCGGCTGTCCGACGCGCTCGGCCGCACAGGTGATCTGTTGCCGCTGGACCCTTCCAACGGCATCGAGCAGCCTCGTGCCGTCGCCGTCATTGACCCGGAACGCTGTATCGGTTGCACGCTGTGCATTCAAGCGTGCCCGGTCGACGCCATCGTTGGTGCGCCCAAGGCGATGCACACGGTGCTGGAAGACTGGTGCACCGGTTGCGACCTCTGCGTGCCGCCCTGCCCCGTCGATTGCATCGACATGATCCCCGTCACCGGCGAACGAACGGGCTGGGACGCCTGGAGCCAGCAGCAAGCCGATGTCGCGCGGGACCGCTACGTCTTCCGCAACGCACGCCTCAAGCGCGAACAAGCCGAAAACGAAGCGCGCCTTGCCGCCAAGGCCGCGGCCAAACTCGCTGCCGTCAGCGCCGAACAACCGGCTGACGACGCCGAACTCGCCGCACAGGCCCGCAAGAAGGCGATCATCCAGGCTGCGATTGAACGCGCGCGCCAGAAGCAGGCCGAGATGGCCGCGCGCGGGCAAGGTCCGCGCAACGTGACCGACGTGTCGGCGGATGTGCAAGCCCAGATTGACGAGGCCGAAGCGCGCCGCAAACGCATCGCCAGCCAGATCGAACACGGCACCAAACCCGACGCGGACAAACCCTGAACCCTGCCCGACGATGAATCCCACCAAGCGCCACGCCATCTTCGAGACCCTGCGCGAGAACAACCCGACGCCGACCACCGAGCTGGAATACACCACGCCGTTCGAGTTGCTGATTGCGGTGCTCCTTTCGGCGCAGGCGACCGACGTTGGCGTGAACAAGGCGACGCGCAAGCTGTTCCCGGAGGCCAATACGCCCGCCAAGCTGCTGGCGCTGGGCGAGGAAGGCATCACCGAATACATCAAGACCATCGGGCTGTATCGCACCAAGTGCAAGCACATCCTGCAGACGTGCCGCATCCTGCTCGACCAATACGGTGGTGAAGTGCCGCGCGACCGCGCCGCGCTGGAAGAACTACCGGGTGTGGGCCGCAAGACGGCCAACGTAGTGATGAACACGGCTTTCGGCGAACCCACGATTGCCGTGGACACGCACATCTTTCGCGTGGCCAATCGCACCGGGCTGGCACCGGGCAAGAACGTGCTGGAAGTCGAGCTGAAACTGCTGAAGGTGGTGCCGGAAGCGTTTCGCCAGGACGCGCACCACTGGCTGATCCTGCATGGGCGCTACGTGTGCAAGGCGCGCAAGCCCGAGTGCTGGCATTGCGCCATCGAGCCACTGTGCGAATTCAGGCCGAAGACACCGGCGCCGAAGGAATAAAAAACGGGGACCGCCGCTGCTGAAGCGAGTCCCCGTTTTCTTTGCGCGACCAGTTGTCGATCAAACGATCTTGCACGCCTCTTCGAACGACAGGCGCGGGTTGCGCGGATGCAGCTTTTCGGCGTCGCCGTAGCCAATGTTCATGATGAAGTTGACCTTCCACTGGCCATCAGGGAAGAACGTCTCGTTCACCTTGTTGGCATCGAAGCCGGCCATCGGGCCGCAGTCGAGGCCCAGGGCACGCGCGGCGAGCACCAGATAGCCGCCCTGCAGCGAGCCGTTCATCAGCGCAGCCGCATTGATCTTGGCCTGATCGCCGGCGTACCAGGAACGCGCATCGGTATGCGGGAACAGCTTGGGCAGTTGCTCGTGGAATTGCGTGTCATACGCAACGATCACGGCCACGGGCGCCTGGCGAGTCTTTTCCTGATTGCCGGCCGACATGCACGGAATCAGGCGCTCCTTGGCGGCCGCGCTCTTGACGAACACGAAGCGGGCCGGCGTGCTGTTGGCGGCAGTCGGGCCGTACTTCACGGTGTCGTACAGCGTGTGCAGAAGTTCGTCGTCGACCGGCTTATCCAGCCACACGTTGTGGGTACGGGCTGCGTGGAACAGTTGGTCCAGCACGGACGGTTCAAGCATCGGCATTGCAAGGTGCTCCGGAAAGAGTTGAGGAGCGCATTGTAATGCGCTGTTTCCGCGCGCGCCGGACACCTGCACGCCCCGGATGGACATCCGGCACCCGCCAGGGCACAGATGCTTTAGAAAAAACGGCATGCCTTGTTTGTATTTAATCGCACTTATTGCGACGCGCCATGGCATGGGCATGGTGATTTTTACAGCCCATCGCACGCAATGAAAAAGAGCCCTTTACAACGGTTTGCTTACGAACTACTTTTTGGTTCGTCATTGTATTACCCGCAGGGTTGGACGTATCGGATTCGCGCCTGGTTTTAAAACAGGTGCGTGGCCGCATTCATCCCCACGTTTTCGCACAGCCCCTCCCAGGCTTTGCGCAAACCCCTGAGGGCTTTATCCCAAGGTCGTTTCTTTTTGAAATCCCCTCGGATTTCAGGGGCCTCTTTTGCCCAATAAAAAGCAATTGAATTAATTTCCGCGGACAAGGCGGGAAATCAGAATATTCGTTTCGCGCCACAGAGAAATGAAAAAACGCAAAACGAATATGGAGCCCACTTAAAACTAAGCGTTTTAAGTGATGTCGTTCGTCACCCTGAAGAAGGCCATTATCGCCATGAAAAAATCCAGGTTATCGACCAGTGATTTTGCAGGATTGTCTCGAACCCTTGGTGTATCGTTTGCGGCTGCGGCGCTGTCAGCCGTGCTGCTGGCGGGTTGCGGCGGCGGAGACTCGTCCGCCACGGCCAACCCCAGCGGCGTTGCCGCCAACGCCGGCAACGCAACCACCCAGCCGGTGACGGCCGCCGTGCCGCCCGACCAGCCTTACGTCGACCCGAACGTCTACGGCACCGGGCCCAACGACGCCCTGGCTGCCGACCCGGGCGAGAGCGCAGCCATCACCCACCATACAGTCACAATCGGTGGCAAGAGCATCGCCTACACGGCCACCGCCGGCCACCTGACGACCATCGACCCGGTTACGTCGCAATCCAACGCGACGATGTTCTACGTGGCGTACACGCAGGACAACCCGGACCCCTCGAAACCGCGTCCGGTGACGTTCTTCTATAACGGCGGCCCTGGTTCGTCGTCGGTGTTCCTGCTGCTCGGCTCGTTCGGGCCTAAGCGCCTGCAGTCGTCGTTCCCGAACTTCACGCCGCCGGCGCCGTACAAACTGCCCGACAACCCGGACAGCCTGCTCGACCGCTCCGACCTCGTGTTCATCAACCCGGTCGGCACTGGTTATTCAGCCGCCATTGCACCGGCCAAGAACAAAGACTTCTGGGGCACCGACCAGGACGCGCATTCCATCGACCGCTTCATCCAGCGCTACCTGACCAAGAACTCGCGCTGGAATTCGCCCAAGTTCCTGTACGGTGAGTCGTATGGCACGGCGCGCAGTGCGGTGCTGTCGTGGGTGCTCCATGAAGACGGTATCGAACTGAACGGGATCACGCTGCAATCGTCGATTCTCGACTACGCGAATGCGCTCTCGGCCGTCGGCACCTTCCCGACACTCGCCGCAGATGCCTTCTACTGGAAGAAGACGACACTCAACCCGGCACCGACCGATCTCGACAGCTACATGGTCCAGGCCCGCAACTACGCCGACAACACGCTCGCACCGCTGGCGCAAGCGCCGAGCGCCGCGGATGGCGGCTTCGTCAACGTGCGCCTGAACCTGAACCTGGCGACGGCGCAGACGATGGGCTCGTACATCGGCACCGATCCGGTCTCGCTGATCCAGACGTTCGGCAATCCGGCGGCGCTCGGCAACGTACCGTCGCAGAACAACAACCCGCCGTACACGTTCTTCCTGACGCTCAACCCAGGCATCCAGATCGGCCAGTATGACGGCCGCGCCAATTACACGGGCCAGGGCATCGCGCCGTTCATCCTGCCGAACTCGGGCAGCAACGATCCGTCGATCTCGAACATCGGTGGCGCGTATACGGTGCTGTGGAACAGCTACCTGAACACCCAGCTCAAGTACACGTCGACCTCCTCGTTCGTGGACCTGAACGACGCCGTGTTCAACAACTGGGACTTCAGCCACATCGACCCGACGGGCGCCAACAAGGGCGGTGGCAACACGCTGTACACCGCCGGCGACCTCGCCTCGACGATGAGCCTGAATCCCGACCTGAAGGTGCTGCAGGCCAGCGGCTATTTCGACGCCGTCACGCCGTTCCACCAGACCGAGCTGACGCTGGCGCAAATGCCGCTCGACCCGACGCTCAAGGCGAAGAACCTGACGATCAAGAACTACCCGTCGGGCCACATGATCTATCTGAACGATGCGTCGCGCACCGCGCTCAAGGGTGACCTCGCTTCGTTCTACGATGGCGTGATGGCCGATCGTCCGGCCCTGATGCGGGTGCAGAGCCTGCAACGCCTGCCGGCCGGGCAGAAGAAGTAATCGCCTCAAGGCAGAAAGCAAAACCGCCCAGTTCACGCTGGGCGGTTTTTCTTTGGAGTGAGGATCCGGCTTCAGGCCATGTCATCCACGCTGTGGCCGGCAGGTTTCGCGTCTGCACGCGTGAGCCAGAGCACGCCCGCCAGGATCAATGCGCCGCCCGCCATCTGCATGGGCGCGATCGATTCGCCGAGCAGCAATGCCGCCAGAAGCACCGTCACCACCGGCTCCAGCGTGGACAGCATCGACGCCTGCGCCGCTCCCAGCTTCTGCAAGCCGGCAAAGAACGTCAGGATCGCCACCACCGTCGACAAGCCCGCAATGGCCAGTGCCGCCGCCCAGCCACCCAACGTGCCGGGCAGGTGCGCAGGCGCGCCGGCCAGCGCCATGCTCGTGTAGACGACGGCCGCAGCGGTACAGATGACGGTCGTACACGCCAGAGGATCCAGCCCGCGCGTGACACGTGCACCGACCGTGATGTAGATCGAGTAGATCACCGCGGAAGCCACACCCAGCGCAATACCGAGCAGGCTACCGCCCGAGAGGCCCGCGCCGCCCACCGTCAGCCCCGCCCCGACCGAGCACAGCCCCAGCGCGATGATCGCCGTGGCGGTCAGCCGCTCGCGCAGGAAAATCGCCGCCAGCACCGTCACGAACATCGGATACAGATACAGCAGCAGCGCCACCAGGCTGGCCGGCGCGTAGTTCAATGCCGTGAAAAACGCGAACGACTGCCCCGCGTAGCCGATGCCGCCCATTGCCGCCAGCCCCGCCACGCGCGACCACGGCGGTATGCCGATGCGACGAACACGCATCACCACCATCAGCGCCGCCGCCGCGATCACGAAGCGCACGATCAGCAGACCGACCACATTGGCACCACTCGCATAGGCGTAGTGCGTGAAGATGGCCATCGCGCCGAATGAAGCGGCGGACACGGCGATCAGCAGCACGCCGAGGAGCTTGTCGGCGGCGCGCGCGGCGAGGGAGGAATCGGTCGGTTGTCTCATGGCGTGCGGCGTTTTTGTTTGGGGTCGCCGTCTGCGGGTGCGGGGCGCCATTGTAGCGTCGGCGTCTCGCCAAGCTGCCGGCGGGCATCCAGGCGCGCCGGTACAATGGCGAAATCATGTTCAATCCCTCCCGCGACGAAGTCCGTCAATTCTTCTGCGGCGCGTGGCGCAAGCACCGCCAGGCAGAAATCCTCACGCCGCTCGAAGCCATGGCGCTCGACTGGATGCTGCAGCATCCCGAATACCACGACACCCTGGAAGCCGGCGACGAAGCGCTCGCCCGCGACTACACGCCGGAAAGCGGCCAGAGCAACCCGTTCCTCCACCTGTCGATGCACCTGTCGATCAGCGAGCAGGTATCGGTGGATCAGCCACGCGGTATTCGCGCCGCTTATGAAGCCCTGGCCCAGCGGCTCGACTCGCCTCACGAGGCACAGCATCAGGTGATGGAATGCCTGGGCCAGATGCTGTGGACGGCGCAGCGCACCGGCCTGCCTCCCGACGGCGAGGCCTATATCGAATGCGTGCGCAAACGCGCCACTGCCCGCTGAATCCGACGCCATAAAAAAACCGCTCCGAAGAGCGGTTTTTCTTTACCGGCGATGCCGCATTACTTCTTGAGCACCAGCGAACCCGGCAGCGATTCGATGTACGCGGCAATGTCCTTCAGCTCGGCCTGCGTGAACGGACGTGGCTTGCCATCGGCGCCGATGGTCGCGGGGTTGCTGTTGACCTGGCCTGCCATGATGGCGTTGCTGCGGCCCACCAGCGGGTTGTTGCTGGTCTGATAGGCCAGCAGCGCGTGATAGATGTAGTCGCCGTGCTGGCCGGCGAGCTTCGGATAGTCCGGCGAAATCGGAGCGTTCAGGCCAGCACCATGGCAGGCCACGCAGGCGCCCTTCTCCACCAGCTGCTTGCCCTTTTCAATATCGGCAGCCTGTGCCGACACGGCCGCGGCCAGCATCAGCGCGCCCAGATTGAACGAGATTGCGAGCGAGATCTTCTTCATGTTCTTCCTCGTCACTTCTGGGGGTTGTTCTGGGTAGCGGCCGTCTGCTGCGAGTAATACGCGGCAAGGTTGGCGATGTCCTGGTCGGTCAGCGAGCCGGCGATGGCGCGCATGGTCGGGTGCTTGCGGTCACCCTTCTGATACGCATGCAGCGCGCTTTCGATGTACTTGGCGTTCTGGCCGCCCAGATAGGGCACGCGATACACCTCGGGGAACGACGTCTTGTAGTCGGGGATGGCATGGCAGCCGATACACATGGCGACCTTGTTTTCGGCGGCGGCCGCGTTGCCCTGAACGTCGGCTGCGGCAGCGCTGTTGGCTGCGGCGGACAGTACGCCGAATGTGCCCAAGGCGGCCACCATGGTGAGGATCTTTTTCATCTCGTTCTTAAGCGTGGAGTTTCAGAATCCTGCTCGCCCTGCCGGCTTGGCTCGTCTCAGCCGGCTGTCTCGCTGGGCGCATTCACCCGCCGTTGGCAACTGGCCAGAGGACGGTCATTTGAGGTGCGTCAAACCGGCGCATTGTACCGCACCGTTTTTTTGCCAGTCCAGTTAGGGCTCCCGTGACTTGACAGCAAGGAATGGCGGGGCCGCCCGCCCCCTGCGGCCGCCCGGCGTCAAACAGCCAAATGCTCTTATACTGGCCGTTTCCAAATCTTTTACCGCTCAGTAGGCTTGCACGATGAACACCACCACCTCGCCTGCCCCATCCGACCAGCGCTCACGCTTCGACGGCTCCGACCAGTACGTCGCTACCGATGACCTCAAGCTCGCCGTCAATGCGTCGATGACGCTGCAGCGCCCGCTGCTCATCAAGGGCGAGCCGGGCACGGGCAAGACCATGCTGGCCGAGGAAGTGGCCGCCGCGCTGGGCATGCCGCTGCTGCAGTGGCACGTGAAATCGACCACCAAGGCGCAGCAGGGCCTGTACGAATACGACGCGGTCTCGCGCCTGCGCGACTCGCAGCTGGGCGACAAGGAAAGTAGCAACCGGGTCCACGATATCCGCAACTACATCGTCAAGGGCGTGCTGTGGCAAGCCTTCGAGGCGGATAAACCTGTCGTACTGCTGATCGACGAGATCGACAAGGCCGACATCGAGTTCCCGAACGACTTGCTGCGCGAGCTGGATCGCATGGAGTTCTACGTGTACGAAACGCGCGAAACCATCCGCGCCAAGCACCGCCCGCTGGTGATCATCACGTCGAACAACGAGAAGGAACTGCCCGACGCCTTCCTGCGCCGCTGCTTCTTCCACTACATCAAGTTTCCGGATGCCGAGACGATGCAGGCCATCGTCGACGTGCACTACCCGGGCATCAAGCCGGCGCTCGTGAAGGCCGCATTGGACGCGTTCTACGAGATGCGCAATCTGCCGGGGCTGAAGAAGAAGCCCTCGACATCCGAGCTGATCGACTGGCTCAAGCTGCTGTTGGCCGAAGATATTCCGCCGGAATCGCTGCGCAGCCAGGACAAGAACGCCGCGATTCCGCCGCTGCACGGCGCGCTGCTCAAGAACGAGCAGGATGTGCACCTGTTCGAGCGCCTAGTGTTCATGAATCGCGCCAACCGCTGAGCGAGTCCGACCATGCCGCGCCTGATCGAGCCCATCACGCTGTCCGGCCAGCACGCTTGCCTGGAGCCGCTCGGGCCAGAACATCTGGATGACGTGCGCGCCGCGGCCGCTGATGGTGAGCTGTGGAAGCTCTGGTACACCTCGGTGCCCTCGCCTGACAAGACCGGCGATTGGCTGGCCATTGCCCTGGACATGCGCGAACGCCTCGGCGCCATGCCATTCGTCGTGCGCGAGATGCGCGATGGGCAACCCGGCAAGGTGGTCGGCGCCACACGCCTCTTCAACGTGGATGAAGCCAACCGCCGGCTGGAAATCGGCCACACGTGGTACGCAGCATCTGTCCAACGCACGGCCGTCAACACGGAATGCAAGCTGTTGCTGCTCACGCACGCGTTCGAAACGCTGCGCTGCATTGCGGTGGAATTCCGCACGCACTGGATGAATCACCAGAGCCGCGCGGCCATCGCCCGGCTGGGCGCCAAGCAGGACGGCGTGCTGCGCAATCACCAACGCATGCCGGACGGCAGCTTCCGCGACACGGTCGTGTTCTCGATTATCGAATCGGAATGGCTGACCGTGAAACGCCATCTGCAATACAAGCTGGAGCAACCGCGCGCCTAAGCGCCGGAGGACCACCATGCTCATCGATTTCTTCTTCACGCTGCGGCACGCCAAGCTGCCGGTCTCGGTCAAGGAATACCTGACGCTGCTTGAAGGGCTCAAGCAGCAGGTCATCGCGCCGTCGCTCGACGAGTTCTACTTCCTGGCGCGCATGACGCTGGTAAAGGACGAAAAGCATTTCGACAAGTTCGACCAGGCGTTCGGCGCCTACTTCAAGGGCGTGGAAGGTGCGGTGGATTGGCGCGCGGACATCCCGCTGGACTGGCTCATCAAAAAGCTGGAGCGCGAGCTGTCACCAGAGGAGAAGGCCAAGATCGAAGCCATGGGCGGCCTCGACAAGCTGATGGAGCGCCTGAAGGAACTGCTGAACGAGCAGCACGAGCGCCACGAAGGCGGCAACAAGTGGATCGGTACCGGCGGCACGTCGCCCTTCGGGCACGGCGGCTACAACCCGGAAGGCATCCGCATCGGCGGGCCATCGAAGGGCAACCGCACCGCCGTCAAGGTATGGGAAGCACGCGCATACAAAGACTACGACGACACCGTCGAACTCGGCACGCGCAACATCAAGGTGGCGCTGCGGCGCCTGCGCAAGTTCGCGCGTGATGGTGCGGACATTGAGCTGGACCTGGACGACACGATCCACTCCACTGCCGCCAACGCCGGCCTGCTCGACATCAAGATGCGCCCCGAGCGGCACAACAACGTCAAGGTGCTGATGCTGATGGATGTGGGCGGCTCGATGGACGACCACATCAAGCGCGTGGAAGAGCTCTTCTCCGCCGCCAAGACCGAGTTCAAGCACCTCGAGTATTACTACTTCCACAACTGCGTCTACGAATGGCTGTGGAAGAACAACCGGCGCCGCCACGCGGAGCGCTTCTCCACGTGGGACGTCATCCGCAAGTACCCGCCGGATTACAAGCTGATCTTCGTGGGCGACGCGACCATGAGCCCGTACGAAATCCTCCAGGCTGGCGGCTCGGTCGAATACAACAACGCCGAAGCCGGCGCCACGTGGCTCAAGCGACTGATCGAACAGTTTCCTAAATTCGTCTGGCTCAACCCCGAGCCGGAAGGCTTGTGGGAATACCGCCAGTCCATCTCAGTCATCAACCAGATCGTGAAGACGCGGATGTATCCGGTGACGATTGCCGGGTTGGAATCTGCGATGCGGCTGCTATCCAAGTGATTTTTTCGGGAAGCCTGTTTCGCTATTCGCCGCCCACCGATGCCGGCATCATTCGCCTCACCGGTCCGGCAACATAGCGTGGGCCGCCTCGACGATTCGTCGCGCCTCTGCTGAACGTTGCTGAGGCGGCACGCCAAGCTGTTCTGCAACGTGCGCAGCCAGCCCAAGAATCTGGGCCCGATCCCCAGGAACAGCAAGCTTGCCCTTCACCCGTTGCGAGAAGTTTCTGTCAAGAACGTGCTGCTCACGCCAGTGACCAACACCGCTTGGCAAGACAGAATCGATAAAGGCAGCGAAGCGAGCGGTAGGCCGGGCTTCACTTTGCACGCGCCGGGCGATGTCCGCGGGGCCTGCAGAACGTGCCTCCAGAACCAGATCGTTGGCTGCAATGCGGGCGTCGCGGCCCGTTTCCGCATTGAAGTGCAGCGTAGTTTCCAGGCCGTCGCGACGCTTGGCGAAGCGGCCGTCGGATGCGAGCACCGCGGGCCCAGCGGCCCAGGCGTCCATCACGACCGTTCGCTCCGGCTGTTCGGCAGCGGCGGCAGCTGGCACCCGGCCTTCTGCCCACGCGTGTCCTGCGGCCGGATCACTCACGTAATGCACCTCTTCGCCGGGCGCCAACCGGCGACTGTGATAAACGCTCGTCGTGCTGGTGTGCTCGCCACAATTTCCTGCGCCAAATACCGATGCTGCCGCGGCGGAATACGGCGCACGCTGGTTGAACGCATTCCAGGGTATCTTCGCTTTCCGTTCACGTTCCAGCCTGAAGGTCCGCGCTGCGTTCGTTCGCCACGTACTTTCGTTGTGCGTGGCTCGCACGTCCACGTCGACGTTGCCGCGACCATGCTTAAGCAATTGGCGGGTCTCGTTCACGCTGGCGTTCGCCAGGCGAAGGCGAGATATTTCCGATGCGGCCACCGGGCGCCCATCCACTGCACGCGCAAGCAGGTACGCAGCGAGTGCCAACTCAGTATCGGAAATCTTGGCCGGCGCGGCGGAAACCCGTGCCGATCCGCCGGCACGCGAGGTGGGAAGACTCGCAAACGCTGGGGAACGCGTGCGCGCCGTCGGTTGACTTGTCCCTTCTTGAACCGTGCGCTCTGTTGGGGATACAGACGATGGCAACGGCGAGAGACTGCGCGATGGCTCACCTGTGATTTTCTTGTGCATGCCGGACCTCCAATCGGAGGTCGAAGGCTACCGGAGTCTCGCCGTCGATCTGCGAGCGCACGCGAAAGACCGGATCAGGCGACGAAACCGGATGACGATGCATTGCGCTGCGTATTCCTGTCCGGGAAAGCGCCAATTACCTGACGCGTAATCGACACCATCCACGCCGGCGCCGAAGATGAAGCCATCCAGCGCAATCGCTCATCCCCGCGCTGGCAGAGCTTCCCACTTCGAACGGAGAAACGCCATGACTGCCACCCAACTCGCCGCCAACGACACGCTCGCCGATACGCTGGTCGACCGTTACATCGCCGCGTGGAACGCGACGGACGCTGCCCAGCGCAGCGCCCTCGTCGCGCAGACCTGGACAGAGGGCGCCACGTATGTCGATCCGCTCATGCAAGGCACCGGCCATGACGGCATCGACGCGCTGATTGCAGGCGTGCAGGCCAAGTTCCCCGGCTTCCGCTTTGCGCGCGACGGCGGCGTGGATGTTGTGCAGGACACGATCCGCTTCCGCTGGACGCTCGGCCCGGAGGGCCAGGCACTGGTCAAGGGCACCGATTTCGTGCGCATTGACGGTGGCCGCATGCAGATGGTGACCGGCTTCATTGACCAGATGCCCGGCATGGGCGAGGCAGCCTGAGCCCTCCCCCCAAAAGCAAACGCCCCGCAATGCCGGGGCGTTTTGCATTGGCTGCGTGTCGAGATCAGATGGACAGCGCGTCTTCCTGGCCGGCATTGGCACGGCGCAGTCCGTCTGCCCAGCCTTTGGTCGGCAGCTTGAGTGAGGCCTGCAGCGCAGCGGCACGCGCCTGCACGGCTTCCCAACTAACGTGCAGCGGCGGGCCATTGAACGCCAGCGCAATCACGTTGCCGTCGTGCACCTCTGGGAAGACCAGCACGCGGTTGTCGAACGCATCGCAAATGCGCTCGATATTGCGCGGGAAACTGGTGTGGTCGCCAAACAGATTGATCGTCATCACGCCCGGCGAGCGCAGTACCTGGCGGCAAGCCTTGTAGAACGCCGGCGTATCCAACACGGGGCCGCGCGCGGTGGCGTCATACAGGTCGATCTGCAGTGCATCGACGGTGCCATGGTGGCTGGCGTCCATCACCCAGTCGTAGGCATCCTGCTCAAGCACGCTCAAGCGCGCGTCGTCAAACGGCATGCCAAACATGCTGCGCGCCGCGACGATCACGGACGGGTTCAACTCCACCGCCGTCACCTGCGCGGGCGCAAGTTGGCGGTGGCAGAACTTCGTCAGCGCGGCAGCGCCAAGACCGAGCTGCACGATGTGGAAATCCGGTCGCGCGGCCGGATCGAGAAACAGCAACCACGCCATCATCTGCTGTGCGTATTCCAGTTCGATGGCATCGGGCTTGGACAGGCGCATCGCGCCCTGCACCCATTCGGTACCGAAGTGCAGATAGCGCACACCGGCCAGTTCAGAGAACGTGACCGGCGCAAAGCGCGGGGCCATGCGCTTCGGTTCGTCATCGTGGTCCAGGCGGTCTTCGCGCTTTGCGCGAGCCGGGCGGCGCGAGGCGACGGCCTCGATGGATTTACGTTTCAGCAGCGTCATAAAGCGGATCAACGGGAAGAAGACTGAGCGGCAGCAGCGCGCTGCAGCCACTCGCGATTGTGGTCTTTGGCATAGCGCGTCCAGTGCTTGGCGTCGCGCAGAATCTCTTCAAACAGGGCCTGCGCGCGCTGTTTGTCGGCGGCGTCGTTCTGCGCGAGCAGCCATTCGCCGAAGAGGCAACGGGCAGCGGCATCATTCGCACAGGTCAGGGCTTGCTCGAACGCTTGACGCGTATTCGGCGCATTTGTCGCGGCCAATGCGCGCGCGTACAGCAATGTCGGCTCGGGTTGCTGGCGCGTCACGCGATGCGCTTCGAACAGTTTGTCGAGCGTGCCTTTGGCGAGCGCCGCATCGCCCGTGGCGAACTGCGCGCGGGCCAGACCCAGCAGCACGGCCGGGTCGCCGGCAAACGGGCCCGTAGCCGCCTGCTCGAAATGCTCGCGCGCCTCCTTGGCATCGCCGGCATCCAGGAGTGCTTCGCCCAAGCGCAGGCGGTGTTGCACAGTTGGCGCGCGGTCGAAATCGTTGCGCGCTTCGCGCACGGCACGGTTCGGGTCGATCAGTTGTGTCACCGCGCGGCTGGCAACGCGTGCGCCGCGCGAGTGGCGCATCTCGGGCAGATAGATGGCGAAGAAATACACCACGCTGCCCAGCAATGGAAACGCAAAGAGGATGAACAACCAGTACATGTTCTGGTTGTTGCGCACAACATGCACCGCAAAGAACAGCGCGACGATGACGTGAAACCCGATTCCGAGAAACGGCATGTGAAGGCCCGATAGTGAAATGCACCGACGCCCCCCGCGTCGGCCACGGGCGCGATTGTGACAGATGCGCTGCGGCGCGGGTGTGACGCGCCCTTAACGTTTGCGCATTGACACCCCCCGAACCCGCATGGAGCCAAGCCTGACAGTCGGCCAATCAATAAACGCCGGCGCCTGTCATCAGGCAGCCGGCGTTGTATTTGACTTTGAAGCAAGGCGCTTCTTAGGGGCGCCCGAGAAAATCCATCTTGCCGATCTCCACACCGTTATGACGCAGCAGCGCGTAAGCCGTGGTGATATGGAAATACAGGTTCGGCAGCACGAAGCCACGCAGGTAATCAATGCCCGTGAACTGCAGTTCGCGCGTCGGGCTCTTGAGCGTGATCTGGCGATCTTCGCTGCCGGCAAATGCCGCGGGGTCGATGCTGTTGACGAACTCCAACGTCTTGGCAATGCGCGCCTTCAGCTCTGGAATGGTCGTCTCCACATCCGGGTACGACGGCACCTCGTTGCCCGACAGACGCGCCGCGCCGCCCTTGGCCTGGTCACAGGCAATCTGCACCTGCCGCGGAAACGGATGCATGTCCGGCGCCAGACGCGCGGTCATCAGATTTGCCGGGTCGAACTTCTTCGCTTCTGCGTGGGCAGCAGCCTTGTCGAGCAGGGCCGACAGGTTACCCAGCATGCGGTTCACGGTCGGGACCAGAAACTCGTACATCGAAGGTGTGGTCATGGAAGTGATTTCCTTGGTATGCATCGTTGGGGCCGCCGACGATCTTCTGCACGATCCGCCGGCGCCGCGCTCCTTTGCGCAGGGGCACAGTGTAGGCCAGCGATTCCGCCGCTGCATGACGCACGCGCACGCCTCGTCATGAGGCATTTGGCACGAGATTAGTGCAGCAGATCCTTTCGACGTGTGCTGATCGACAGGGCCGCCTGCATCTCTCGCGTGGCATGGCTATTGCATCGGCAAGGACAAGGCCAACGGCGGCCTTGATTCACCTTGGCACATCGCAATGACACGCTCCGCAGGGGGCGTCCGGGGCAACGGCGCTCCGAGGCGACACGGCACGACCCGGGCAACCGGTGCGTCGCCAGCTCGCTTCGGAGCGCTTTTTTTTTGGCCGACGCGCGGCATCAGCCGTCGGCACCACCACCAAGGCAATGACATGAACGCTTCCTCCACCCCGGCTTCTGGGGCCGATGTGTCCGTCGAGACCATTGGCGAGCTGATCAACCTGTCCGGACGGCAACGCATGCTGTCGCAGCGGATCGTGCTGCAAATGGTGTTGGCCGCTCAGGGTCACGCCGCAGCGCTCGACATCGCACGGTCATGCCTGGCGACATTCGCGTCGGCACACACCGATCTTGTCGAGGGCAATGCGCGCCTGCCCGGGGCATTCTCGGACGCGCTGCGTCAGCTCTACTTCGGCAAGCTGCGTGGTGATGCACGTGTCCGCGAGTTCATCGTACTGGTCAAAAGCGGTATCGATGCCTTGTCGACCGGCACGACCCAACGCAACACGTCTCTCGATGCCATCGTGGCGCAGGCCACGCCCATGCTGGAACTTCTGCAGACCATCACACAGGCCTATCAAGAGGAGATGCACGTGTGCGAAGTCGCGCTGCGAAAGCGTCAGGCAGAGATCGCCGCGCACCTCGGACGCATCTCCATGCAGGCCAACATCGTCGCCATGAACGCGCGCGTCTCGGCCGCAAGGGCGGGCCCATATGGGCGCGAGTTCTCAGTGATCACTACGGTGCTCGCGGACATCATCCAGGAGATGGACCAGTTGATCCGCAATGTCGTCGGGACCGACGATGCCGCGCAGCCCGGTGCAGGCACGCGCCGGCCATCGACGCCGGCATCTCGCACGTTCGGGCACATGTCGCTGCGTTGATCATGAGACGGAGAACCGCTTGAAACCCTATCTGCAATTCATCCGCTTGCTTGTGTGCTCCGCCCTGCTGTCGGGGCTGATGGGGAGCGCGTGCGCGCAACCGCTGACGATCAACGCGGCCATCAACAAGGCGGGCCGCCAGCGCATGCTGTCGCAGCGCATGGCCAAGGCGTATTGCCAGATCGGCCTGGGCGTGGAGGTCGAGCGATCGAAGAAGATTCTCGAGCAGTCAGTCGCGCTCTTTGATCGGCAACTCACGGAATTGAAAGCATTCGCGCCCACGCCCGAGATCAAGGACACCTACGCCAAACTTGAACAGATGTGGTTCGTCTACAGGCAGTTGCTGACAGGCGGTGACCCGAACATCGACAACGCGAAGAAGATCGCCCAAGCCAGCGAGGACGTGCTGAAGCTCGCGCAACAGGGCACAGTGCTGCTGGAGAAAAAATCGGGCACGTCAACGGGCAAGCTGATCAACGTGGCCGGCCGTCAGCGGATGCTTTCGCAGCGCATTGCCAAGCTGAGCATGTTCCGTGCGTGGGACATTACCTCTGCGCAGATGACGCAGGATCTCGATTCAGCCATGAAGGAATTTACGGCCGCTCAGGCCTTCCTCACGTCTGCGCCGCAGAACTCGGGGGCAATCAACAGTGAGTTGCAACTGGCCAGCACGCAGTGGCTGTTCTTTGCCGAAGCGCTCAAGCAGACCGAAGGCACGCGCGCAGAGCAGTTGCGCAACGTTGCCACAACCAGCGAACGCATTCTTCAGGTAATGGATGACGTAACTGGCCTGTACGAGGGGCTGGCCAGATAGCAGAGCGCTACGACAGCCAACCACGCAGCGCTTGCCACGCCACCAACTTCTTGGCGTACGGCACGGCTGCATAAGCAGGACTGCTGGAAGGGAGTTTGAGGATGGTGTGCCGGTCGCCGATGTCGCCCAGCGCCTTCACACCAATGCGCGCGGCGTATTCCATGCCCGGCAGGTCCTGGCCGATCACCTCGCCGGCCAGGCGCCAGAACTGGTTGATATTCTGGTTAATTTGACACCTGTGCTGCAAGCTTCTCGCCCAGAATGATTGCGAACGACCCCGCCCGGGACCACCGTGTTGCGAAGATGGCTTGAATTGAGTGGACGTAGGGTCAAAACTCCATCAGGTCCTTGGCAACGACCACTTGTCCGGAGAAGAATTTCTTCACCTCAGGCACATAGCGCTGATAATCGTCATGCTCGTTGACCGTCGGCAACAGGTGCGTAAGCACCACCGTTTTGACATGAGCGCGTGCCGCCATTTTTCCGACCGCATCCGGCGTTAGATGCTCCTCGACTTCATGCCGCATGAGCGCCGCCTGTTGCTCCGGTGTCATGCCTTGCCAAGTCCCGTTCTTGATGAACACCTGCTTCACGTCTTCGCTTGAGCCCACCTCCGACACGAGGGTATCGGCGTCCCTTGCCAGCTCAGTCACTGCGTCGCTGGGGCCAGTGTCACCGGTAAAGACAATGACACGGTCGGGGGTCTGGAAACGGTACGCATAGGATTTGTACTTGCCGTAGTACGGGCTGCCTTCAGGAATATGGAAGTGCGTGTTCTCCACAGCAGTGACCTTGATGTTCTGGTCCTGGTAGATCAGCCCCGGCGCAACGTCATGGCCAACGAACACATCGCCAAGCGGTGTGCGCCTACCTTCGGCCCAGCGGATTTCCGCATTCACCGTGAAATATTGAATGGCGCCTTTCACGAGCGCGGTGGTCCCGGGCGGGCCGTAGACGTCGATGGGATCATGGCGCTGAAAATCCCATGCCACTGACATGAGTGCACCCAGACCTGCAGTGTGATCGTCGTGGCCGTGCGTGATGAACACTTTCCCGATCTGCCGGAAATTAGCCCCCGCCTGCGTCACTCGGCGCAGCACGCCATCACCGGCGTCTACAAGGTAGTACGTCCCGTTGACGATCAACAGATTCGACGACTGCGCCCGGTCCTTGGCGGGAATCGGCCCACCGCGCGTACCGAGCGTGATGAGGTGCGTGCCGGTTCGGGTCTCCGTTGCTTCGCCGCTCGCTCGCCTAAGAGGGAGGAGGCTCAAGACAACGATGCTCGCAAGCAACAACTGGCCGATTTTCATCTCCATCTCCATCACTCGAACGATGCCGACCAAAATCAAAAACATCTGATTGAACGACCTAACGACCCGTCACCATCCATTATCAAAATGGTTGCCGACGCTTGGCAAAGACACACCAAGATCCATTCCGTCGATGGCGGGGCAGGACTTTCCTGAGCATGCGTTCCAGGCGACGCCACGACGAAAGCCAGGGCCACAGTCGCCATTGCCAGTCGACACGTATGTCGGAGCGCGGTCGCTGGGTAGTGCGCTGAAGCAATGTGGAGCAACATTCATGCTGACATCGGCAGGACAAGGTTTTCGGGTTCATGATCGCCACGGAGAGCCGATTCCGAGCCCAAGCCGTATCAGAACTGAAACAATGCCGACGGTATCGAGTGGGCGCGCTGACCGAGAACCGGCTTACGGGAACGCGTACGGCGATGGCTGAACATCAAGTCAAGCATACGGCGCAGCCATGCACATCAGTCTATGCAGTTCGCAGGTTGCTTCATGCTTGAATGACTTTGGCCTGGAATCAATCCCGCCGCTGGCCCCGCGGCCCCGAAACCCCGGCCGTACGAGCACCGGTACGAATCTTGCCGACCTCCGCAGATCACGCAACGTACGTGGCAGGGATCGTTGAACGCTTCACTGAAGAAACTCCAAGCCAATGCAATGGCATGGTTAAGGCGATTTACTCGAGGTGGGGGGCTTGATCTGTGACCATGCCGACGAAGCGATCTTAGTATCCGGAGAACAAAGGCCTTGCCAGTCGCGCGCCTACGGAGAACATGATGAGTAAGATCGTTGTCTTGACACTCAGCTTCACCTGCGTCGCTCCTGTCGTTGCACTGGCGCAGGAGTACAACTGCTCAGCACAGACGCTCAACGGCGAATACATCTTCGCCGGCCGCGGGTTTATCGAACCAGGCGAACCTGGGGTGCAGCGGGTGCACAGCGGTGTACTGATCTTCGACGGCGCTGGCAATGTTGCAGGTAAGCAATCATCAAGTCGCGGCGGGAAAATCAGCCGAGACAAGCTGCAGGGTACCTATGCACTTGATGCCAATTGCTCCGGAACGGCAACTTTTAGCTCGGTAGCAAAACCTGGCAGCCCAATTCATTGGGATCTGTATGTCACCCGAGGCGGCAAGATGGGACATATGGTTCGCATGGATGACGCAAGCATGGCGGTCCGCACCTTTCAAAAAGAGTAGACCGAACCTACAGCCCTCCCTTGCCCAACGCCGTAGATCGTTGACAGTCAGTCCCGGGGATGGAAACCCGGCGTCGGGCAATGCCAATTCAAGACGTATCGCACTTAACAACAATCACGATTTATTGGCACCGCCAACATCAGTCAGCTTTACCGAGCCATGGCTCCAACTCCCGCCAAGCATACAGTTTCTCCGCATACGGCATCGTATGCGCCGGACTGCTGGAGGGGAGCCGGACGATCCGATAACTACCGCCATGCGAGCCGAGCGCTTTCAAGCCGATGCGCTCTGCAGTCCCGCCGTTGAAGGCGATCACCGCCAGGTTTGGCAACGAGGCAATCAAGCTGGAGAGGTCGTTGCCAGCATGGTCGCGAATCTTGCTGTCGAGACTGCCTTCTCGCTTGGCCTCGGCCACCACATCCCACAAGCCGATGCGATGCGCGAGCAGCGCCTTCAAGCGCGCGGCGTATTCCATGCCCGGCAGGTCCTGGCCGATCACCTCGCCGGCCAAGCGCCAGAACTGGTTGTGCTTGTAAGCGTAGTACTGCGATTGCGCAAGCGATGCTTCGCCGGGAAGGCTGCCCAGGATCAGCACGCGCGTGTGCGCGTCGACCACGGGCGGAAAGCATCGCTTGAGCGTCACGCTTGTCGTCAGGCCAGCAGGCGGTTCACGCGTTGCACGTAGGCTGCCGGGTCGGCCAATGCGCCACCCTCGGCCAACAGCGCCTGATCGAACAGCACATGCAGGCGATCTTCAAACGCGGCGCGATCGGCGTCGTTGCCGGTCACGGTTTCCAGCAGCGCGAGCTTGCGCACGAGCGGGTGCGTCGGGTTCAGTTCCAGCACCGGCTTGCTGTCGGGCGCTTGTTGGCCGGCCTGCTTGAGCAGACGCGCCAGCGTGCCGCTGATGTCACCTTCATCGGCCACGAGGCACGACGGCGAATCGGTCAGGCGATGCGTGATCCGCACGTCCTTGGCCTTGTCGCCCAGCACCGCCTTGGCACGCTCAACCAGCGCCTTGAACTCGCCCTCCACCTTGGCGTGCTCGGCCTTCTCGGCCTCGTCTTCCATCGCACCCAGGTCGAGATCACCCCGCGCCACCGACACCAGTTCCTTCTCTTCGAAGTCGTGCAGGAACGAGAGCATCCACTCGTCCACGCGGTCGGTCAGCAGCAGCACTTCCACGCCCTTCTTGCGGAAGATTTCCAGATGCGGGCTCGACTTGGCAGCCGTCCAGTTTTCGGCCGTCACGTAGTAGATCTTGTCTTGGCCTTCCTTCATGCGGCCGATGTAATCCGCCAGCGAGACGGTCTGGGCGCTGTCTTCGTTGTGCGTGGAAGCAAAGCGCAGCAGCTTGGCAATGCGGTCCTTGTTGGCGTGGTCTTCGCCGATGCCTTCCTTGAGCACTTGGCCGAAGTTCTGCCAGAACGTGGCGTACTTTTCCTTCTCGGCCGCGTCATCCGACTCGGCCATCGATTCGAGCATGCCCAGCACGCGCTTGGTGGAGCCTTCCCGGATGGCCTTCACATCGCGGCTTTCCTGCAGGATTTCGCGCGAGACGTTCAGCGGCAAATCGGCCGAATCGATCACGCCCTTCACGAAGCGCTGATAGGCCGGCAGCAGTTGCTCGGCGTCGTCCATGATGAAGACACGCTTGACATACAGCTTCAGGCCGCTGCGGCGCTCGCGGTCCCACAGGTCGAACGGCGCGTTGGTCGGGATGTACAGCAGTTGCGTGTATTCGCTGCGGCCTTCCACACGGTTGTGCGTCCATGCCAGCGGCTTGCCGTTTTCGTGGGCGATGTGCTGATAGAAGGCGATGTACTGATCGTCCGTCACATCAGCGCGCGGGCGTGCCCACAGTGCGCTGCCCTGGTTGATGGTTTCCCATTCGTCCTGGGCCACCATCGTTTTCTTCTCTTCGTCCCACGCCTCCTTGCGCATCTGGATCGGCAGGGAGATGTGGTCCGAATACTTCTGCACGACCGACTTCACGCGCCAGGCGGAGAGGAAATCGTCCTCGCCCTCGCGCAGGTGCAGCGTGATGGTGGTACCGCGCTCGGCGCGTTCGATGGTGTCGACGGTAAATTCGCCGTCGCCGGTGCTTTCCCAGCGCACGCCTTCATTGGCGGCCACGCCGGCGCGGCGCGATTCCACCGTCACGCGGTCGGCCACGATAAACGCCGAGTAGAAGCCCACGCCAAACTGGCCGATAAGCGCGGCATCCTTCTGCTGGTCGCCCGACAGTTGGCTGAAGAACTCGCGCGTGCCCGAGCGGGCGATGGTGCCAAGGTTGCGGATGGCCTCATCGCGGCTCATACCGATACCGTTGTCGGCAATCGTGATGGTGCGCGCGGCGGCATCAAAACCGATGCGGATGCCAAGCTCACCACCGCCTTCCAGCAGCGACGAGTTGGCGATGCCCTCAAAGCGCAGCTTGTCCACCGCATCTGACGCATTGGAAACCAGCTCCCGCAGGAAGATTTCCTTGTTGCTGTACAGCGAGTGGATCATCAGATGCAGAAGCTGCTTCACTTCTGCCTGGAAAGCCATCTTCTCGTGCGGTGCGCTCATGGTGTGCATAAAAAGTCTGGAAAGTGGAAAGAGAAGCGGGCTACACCTTTGCGCGTGCGCCCGCATGAATTTGTGAAGCTAGATGTGGCGTGGCGCCCGGTTTTCAAGCCCCGCGTTCGAGCTGTTCCGCCAGGAACCGGAGCAAGTCCGGGTCCGCGCTGGTCGCAATGTTGAAGCGCATCCACGTCGACGGCATCTGCGACGGCGAAAACAGGCTCCCCGGCGCAAACACATAGCCGTGCTCATGCCCGGCGCGCGCGATGGCATTGGTGTCCTGCCCCGTATCGGCCCAAAGGAACATGCCGGCGCCCTGCTGCGCAAACAGCTTCAGGCCCAAGCGTTCGAGGCTGCGTTGCACGCCGTCACGGGCGCGATCCAGACGGGCGCGTATGCGCTCCACGTGCTTGCGGTAGTGGCCTTCGGTGAGGATCTTGTAGAGCAAGCGTTCGTTGATCTCCGGCGTGACCAGACCGGTCAGCAGTTTGCCGTCGACCAGGTTCTTGGCCAGCTCGGGGTGGCAGGCGATGAACCCCACGCGCAGGTTGGCCGCCAGCGTCTTGGAGAAGCTGCTGAGGTAGATCACGCGGCGCAACTGGTCCAGGCTCGCCAGCCGCGTGCCGGGGTGGCCGGGCGGGGCGAGGTCGCCGTAGATATCGTCTTCGACGATCAGGAAACCGTACTGCTCAGCCAGCCGCAGCAACTGAAACGCCTTGGCAGCCGACAATGAGGTGCCCGTCGGGTTATGCAGGATCGAATTGATGATCAGCAGCTTGGGCCGACGCACCTGCACCAGCCCTTCCAGAGCAACCAGGTCCGGGCCCTCGGTGGTGTACGGCACACCGATCACCTGTGCGCCTTGCGCGGCAAAGCGGCCGAACATCAGGAACCACGCCGGATCGCCCACCAGCACCGTATCGCCAGGCTGCACATACTGGCGCGCGATCAGGTCCAGCGACGAGGTGATGCCCGACGTCATGACGATCTGGTCCGGCCGGGCGCCGATCTCCAGTTCCGCCAATCGCGTCTGCAACTGCTGACGCAGCGGCAAAAAACCCTGCGGCGATCCCCACGCGAGAAACTGGTTGCCGTTCTGCCGGCCAAGGGTGCGCAGCGCGTTGGCGATCAATTCACCATCGAGCCAGCCGTTGGGCAGAAAGCCGATGCCCGGCGCCTTGCGGGGCTCGGCAGAATGGAACATGTTCCGCAGCAGCCAGGTCACGTCGATCTTGCGTGCGGCGGTGGGCGGCGGTGCGACCGGCTCCTCAGGCAGCGGCGTGTGGCGCTCCTTCACATAGAAGCCCGAGCCCCGGCGCGATTCCAGATACCCCTGCGCCACCAGGCGCTCGTATGCCTCCACCACAGTGAACCGCGAAATGCTCTTTTCCTGCGCCAATTGCCGGATCGATGGCATGCGCATGCCCGCGCGAAACACCCGCTCATCAATGCGCATACGCGCCCATTCGGTGAGCTGATCCACCAGCGTCATCTGCGCAGACGGAATCGGGTCAGGCAACTGCTCCGCCGCCGGGCGGGCGGCCGCGCGACGGGCGTCCAGGCTGATGATGTGGGAGGTGGAATTCATGACGAGGAAGGCTGAAGCGGGCCGAAAACTGTACAGAAAGCGCCACGACAAAGTGTACAGGTACTGTACAGACACAGTTCGGTAGGATCAAGGTCAGAATTCCGCCCACACCGAACCGGAGACATCACATGCCCACGTTGAAACGCTTTGACGAAGACGCGTACCGCGCCACTTGCGACGCCACGGTCGTCGCCGTGCATCCGGAAGGCATCGAGCTGGACGCGACGGTGTTCTACGCGCGCAGCGGCGGCCAGGCTGGCGACACCGGCACGCTCACCCTGGCCGATGGGCAAACCATCGCGATTGCCGACACCGTCTACAGCCCCGATCGCCAAACCGTTCTGCATGTGCCTGCCGACCACGCTGGCCTCACGCTGCTCGCGCCCGGCACGCCCGTCACGGCCGCCATCGACTGGGACCGCCGCCATCGGCTGATGCGGCTGCATACGTGCCTGCACCTGCTGGGCTCGCTGATTCCCGTGCCGGTCACGGGCTGCGGCATCTCGCCGGACGCCGGTCGCGTCGATTTCGACTTGCCTGAATCGACGCTCGACCGCGACACCCTCACCACGCAACTGAATGAACTCATCGGCCGCAACACGCCGGTGCGCATCGATCTGATCACACCGGAGGAACTGGCCGCGCAGCCCGAACTGGTGCGCACCATCGGCGCGGCACCGCCGGCGGGCGCATCAGCCATCCGCATCATCCACATCGACGGCATCGACCGCCAGCCATGTGGCGGCACCCACGTGCGCGCCACCGGAGAAATCGGCCGCGTGGTCGTCACCAAGATTGAAAAGAAGAGCCGCCAGAACCGACGCGTGGCCGTGGCGTTTGCAGATTGAGCGGCCGCCATGAACAAGTCCGCCGCCCTGCCCATGCAACATGTTGACCACGCTGAACGCCGCGGCCTGCTGCTCGGCTTCATCGGTGTGGCCATCTTCAGCCAGACACTGCCGTTCACGCGCATGGCCGTCGCCGAGCTGGATGCCACCTTCGTGGCGCTGGCACGCGCGGTGCTGGCAAGCATCCTGGCGCTGGGCCTGCTTGCGGCAACCGGCGCGTTTTCTGCGGCCAAACGCCCGCGCGGCAATCAGTGGTGGCAACTTGCAGTGACGGCGATGGGCGTGGTGGTGGGTTTTCCGCTGTTTTCATCGCTGGCCATGCGCGATGTACCGGCCGCCCATGGCGCCATCATCACCGGCCTGCTGCCGCTTGCAACCGCCATCTTTGCTGCCTGGTTCGGGCGCGAGCGGCCGTCCGCAGGGTTCTGGCTCTGCGCAATGGTGGGCAGTGTGCTCGTCGTTTCATTTGCCCTGCTGCAAGGAGCGGGCGCCCTGCACCGCGCCGATTGGCTGCTCTTCGCCGCCATGGTGACCGGTGCCCTCGGCTATGCCACCGGCGGCAAGCTCGCGCGCGAACTGGGCGGCAAGCAGACGATTGCCTGGGCGCTGGTCGTCTCGCTGCCCGTGCTGCTGCCGCTGGTGGGCGCGCTTGCGTGGCTGCCGTCGACACATCAGGCCGAAGCGCTGGCGCATGCGTCGTCCCGCGCCTGGATCGGGCTGGCCTACGTGTCGGCCTTCTCTATGTTCATCGGCTTTCTGTTCTGGTACTCCGGCCTGGCGGCAGGCGGTGTTGCGCGGGTCGGCCAGATACAATTGCTGCAACCTTTCATGACGTTGATCGGCGGCTGGCTGCTGCTGGGCGAATCGCTCGACGCGCCTACCGTGCTGTTTGCGTTGGCTGTGATTGCCGTGGTCGGCATCGGCCGGCGAACGTCGGTACGCCGATAGCAACGTCTTCCTCTTTTGTTTACCGCACTCACCAAGGAGTCTTCATGACCGCCTCGCACGACGCACAGGCCAAGCTCAAGCAACTCGGCATCGAACTGCCCGCCGCCGGCGCCCCGGCTGCCGCCTACGTCATGGCCGCGCAAACCGGCAATCAGGTCTTCCTGTCCGGCCATATCGCCAAGAAAGACGGCAAGCCGTGGGTTGGCAAGCTGGGCGCCGACATGACCACCGAACAAGGCAAGGCCGCGGCACGGGCCATCGCCATCGACCTGATCGCCACGTTGAACACGCACCTGGGCGGTGACCTCAGCCGCGTCAAGCGCATCGTCAAGGTGATGAGCCTGGTCAATTCCACGCAGGAGTTCACCGAGCAGCACCTGGTGACCAACGGCGCATCGGAACTGTTCGCCGACGTGTTTGGCGACGCCGGCAAGCACGCCCGCAGCGCCTTTGGCGTCGCGCAGATTCCGTTTGGCGCGTGCGTCGAGATCGAGCTGATTGCCGAAGTCGCCTGAGCGACGCTTTTTCCCGCAGTCTCTAAGGTGACGGCCCAATATTGGATGGGCCGGTTGCCTGCTATTCTTTTCGCTTTGCCCACCCACGGCGCCTGCTCACGAGGTGGGCGCCGCAACACTAGGACCACACCATGGACCACACCGCCTGCACCTTCTCCAGCCGCGCTCAGAAACTGACCAGCTCGGCGATCCGGGAAATCCTCAAGATCACCGAACGTCCTGAGGTCATTTCGTTTGCCGGTGGCCTGCCCGCCCCCGTCACCTTCCCGGTCGAAGCGATTCAGGCGGCGTGCGCTCGCATGTTTGCTGACAACCCGCAGGCCTCGCTGCAGTACACCCCGACCGAAGGCCTGTCGGTGCTGCGTGAGTGGATCGCCCAACGTCATGGCACCACCGCTTCGCGCGTGCTGATCACCACGGGCTCGCAGCAAGGGCTGGACCTGCTGGGCAAGATCTTCATCGACCCGCAAAGCAAGGTGCTGGTCGAAACGCCGACGTACCTGGGTGCGCTGCAGGCGTTCTCGTTGTTCGAGCCGACTTATACGTCCATCGCCACCGATGACAAAGGCCTGCTGCCGGACGCGCTCACGCCAGAGCTGGCTGCCGGTGCGCGCTTCTTCTACACGATCCCGAACTTCCAGAACCCGACCGGCCGCCGCCTGCCGCTGGACCGCCGCCAGACCCTGGTGGCCCGCGCGAAGGAACTCGGCGTGCTGCTCGTGGAAGACGACCCGTACGGCGAACTGAGCTACACCGGCGACGCCCTGCCGTCGCTACGCTCGCTCAATCCGGACGGCGTGATCTACATGGGCTCGTTCTCGAAGATCCTGGCGCCGGGCATGCGCCTGGGTTACATCATCGCGCCCGAACACATCCACTTCAAACTCGTGCAGGCCAAGCAGGCATCGGATCTGCACACGCCCAGCTTCACGCAGCGCGTGGCGTACGAGGTACTGAAGACCGGTCTGCTCGATACGCACATCCCGAGCATTCGAAACCTCTATGGCAAGCAGTGCGAGGCGATGCTCGACTCGCTGACGCGCCATATGCCGGCCGGTGTGCACTGGAACCGACCGGAAGGCGGCATGTTCATCTGGGTGGAGGTGCCGGAAGGCATCGATACGATGGCGCTGCTGGAAAAGGCCGTCGCGCGCAACGTAGCCTTCGTGCCGGGCGCACCGTTCTATGCCAACGCGCCGCGTCGCAATACGCTGCGCCTGGCGTTCGTGACGGTGGCACCGGAGCGCATCGAGCAAGGCATTGCCGTGCTGGGCGAATTGATCCGCACGGAAATCGCAGCGCTCACGCCCAAGGCCGCCTAAATTACATAACAATCCATTCCATCCATTCAAGAAAGGAGCCATCGTCGATGCTGCGGATCTGGGGAAGACTCTCTTCGGTCAACGTTCAGAAGGTCGTCTGGTGCGCGCACGAGCTGTCGCTGGACCATGAGCGCATCGACGTCGGCGGCGCCTTTGGCGGTGTCGACACGCCGGAATTCAAGGCGATGAACCCGAACGGCATGATCCCCGTCATCGAGGACGGCCTGAACGATTCCGGCGACACGCGTTTCGTGCTGTGGGAATCCAACGCCATCGTGCGCTATCTCTCGGCACGCTACGGCCCGGGCAACCTGTATCCGCTCGAACTTCACGAGCGCGCCGATGCCGACCGCTGGATGGATTGGCAGACCACGTCATACAGCCCGTCGATGGTGGATGCGTTCCTCCAGCTCGTGCGCACGCCGGAAGACCAGCGCGACGCCGCGCGCATTGAACGCTCGCGCCAGGCCTCCGAGCGCAGCACGGCCATTCTCGAAGCCGTGCTGGCCAAGCAGCCCTACGTGGCCGGCCAGCGTTTCACCATGGCCGACATCGTGTGCGGTTGTGCTACGCACCGCTGGCTCGGCTTGCCGATGGAGCGCCCCGCCCGACCCAACCTTGAGCGTTGGATGACGGAGTTGCGCGATCGGCGCGCTGCTCGCGAAGTGCTGGCGCTGCCTGTCGTATAAGCCATCAGCAAAACCGATTGCGGTAGCATCACCAACCGCGCACGGCACCTACGCCGGCGCGGTTTTTTGTTTTCACCGAGGGAAACCCGGATGCCATTGAACCGACCTTCCACCACCGTCGCCACGATCCTGTGGGGCGCGCTTTACCTGGTTGCCGCCATCGTGTCGCACCGGCTGAACGGGCCGGTCGACATGACGGGCTACATCTGGTTGCCGGCGGGCGTGACCATGGCCGCGTTCATGCTGCGGCCGTACCGCGAATGGCCGGGGCTGGGGGCAGCGTTTGCCGTGGCGCAACTGGCGCTGGCGGCCATTGAACACACCAACCCGGCCCACGCGATGCTCTTTGTGCTCGACGAGGCGGGCAGCGCGGCGCTGGCCGTGGCGCTGGTGCGGCTGGCGCGCGTGCCGCTTGAAGGGCTGTACTTCGTACGCGCGATGCTGGTGGCGGGCGCGGTCAGTGCGCTGCTGGGGGCGCTGTTCGGGGCGGCATGGTTTGCGTGGTCGCAAGGCGGCTCGTTCGGTCACGTGCTGCGCATCTGGGCGGCGTCGGATTTCCTGGGCGTGCTGATCGTCACGCCGGTGCTGGCGGCATGGTCGCGCTTTCGCGCGTTCCGCTCGGGCGGCACGGACCGTACGGATTTCGTGCTCGGTCTGGCGGCCGTCGTTGCGCTGGCGCTGTCGGCGTACGTCATCTTCGATGGCAACAGCGATGCCAAATTTGGCGACGGAATCGGCTTTGCGCTGACGTACGTCCCGCTGTTCTTTGCCGTGGTGGTGGCCCTTCTGTGGGGCGGACGCGGTGGCTCGATGGCGGTGCTGCTGCTCACGCTGGTGGCGCTCACGCAAACCGCTGAGGGCGACGGCCCCTTCGCCGTGCTGGATCATCACTATGGCCAGTCGCTGCTCGAAGCGCAGCTGTACCTGGGCATTGCCGCGCTGCTGGTACTGCTGGTGAGCGCGCTCAAGACCACGCGCGAACAACTGCACGAGCAAAGCGCGCAGTGGCAGAACCGCGTGGAACTGGCGTTGGCGGCGTCGGGCCAGCTCGTCTACACCATCGACCCCGCCAGCGGCCGCATCGACTGGGGCGGCGACGTCGCCCTCGTGTTCGGACACGAACCGGCAAGCATGGCGTCGATCTCGACCGTGCTGCAACTGGTGCATCCGGATGACCGCGATGCGCTGCGCGCGCGTTGGCTCGGGACAGGCGCACCGGAAGACGAGATCGTAACGCCCACACGCCGCCAGACACTGCGCATCACCGCGCGCGACGGCACGCTGCACACCGTGGTGGATACCGGTGGCCCACTGACGGACGCCGTTGGCAATACCGCGCTCGTAACCGGTACCTGGTCGGTCGAGACCGCACTGTGACCCCATCGGCATCCGGCGGCACGGCTGTGCTGCTGATCCATGGCCTGGGCGGCACAGCCTACGACCTGGGCGTGCTGCAGAAAGCGCTGCGCAGCGCCGGCGCCGTCACGCACGTGCCGACCTTGCCCGGCCACGGCACGCGGCCCGAAGACCTGATCCACATGCGCGCCGAAGCGTGGCTTGAAACGCTCACGCAAACCTATGAGCGGCTCGCCGCAGAGCATGACACCGTGCATATCGCAGGGATGTGCATGGGCGCACTGCTGGCGCTGGTGCTGGCGCATCGCGTTCGGCATGGCATTGTGCGCGCGCAAGACAGGCTGGCGCTGCTCGCCACGCCCATCCATATCGATGGCTGGTCGACGCCGTGGTATCGAGATCTGCGCTACGCGGTGTATCGCATCCCGGGCATGGCTGCGCGCATGCGCGTGGAAGAGGACGAGCCATTCGGCATCAAGAACCCGCTGTTGCGTCGGGTCATCAAAGCCAAGCTCGCACGCGGCGACAGCTTCCACTACCCCTGGGTGCCACTGGCGTGCATTCGGCAGGTGGATCGGCTGCGACGCTGGGCGCTGGCCGGGGCGCCCGATACGCAGTGCCAGACGCTGGTGATCCATTCGCGCGAAGACGAACTCACCAGCCTGCGCTCCGCCGAAACGCTGCAGGCCGCCCTCCCCCATGCGCGCAGCGTGGTGCTGGAAAACAGCTACCACATGATCTGCGTGGACAACGACCGCGACCAGGTTGCCGCAGAGGTCCTCGGCTTCTTCGGTTTCGACCCAGCGGTAGCCAGGCGCAAGAGCCCAGCCACCGCGGAGTGATCGCGCCAATCAGGCGGCCGGCCCCACACTTTCGTGCTCGTGCGCCGCGTCCAGCCTGCGCTGCCGTTCGCTGCCCTTGAACACGCCCCGCACCACCACAAAGAACACCGGCACCAAAAACACCGCCAGCACCGTCGCCGTGATGATCCCGCCCAGCACGCCCGTACCGATGGCGCGCTGGCTGGCCGATGCCGCACCGCTCGCAATCGCCAGCGGCACGACACCAAACGCAAACGCCAGCGACGTCATCACGATCGGCCGGAAGCGCAGGCGCGCTGCCTCCAGCGTGGCTTCGATCAAGCCCATACCCTGCGCCACCAAATCCTTGGCAACTTCGATGATCAGAATTGCGTTCTTGGCCGACAGGCCGATGGTGGCAATGAGCCCGACCTTGAAGTAGATGTCGTTGGGCAGGAAGCGCAGCGTGGCGCCCAACAGCGCGCCCAACACGCCCAGCGGCACCACCAGCATGACGGCCAACGGAATCGACCAGCTCTCGTACAGCGCGGCCAGACACAAAAACACGACGAGGATGGACAACGCAAACAGCGCCGGCGCCTGCGCACCCGACAGACGCTCCTCGAACGACTGGCCTGTCCACTCGTAGCCGAAGCCCTCAGGCAGGCTGCGGGCAATCGACTCCATCGCCGCCATGGCCTCGCCGGAGCTGTGACCGGGTGCAGGCGAGCCGGTGATCGTCATGGCCGGAAAGCCGTTGTAGCGATCCAGCTTAAGCGGCCCGACCATCCACTTCGTGGTGGTGAATGCGGATAGCGGCACCATGGCCCCCGTCGCGCTGCGCACGTGCATGCGGCCAAGCTGCTCGACCGAGACGCGCTGCTTGCCGTCTGCCTGGACGATCACGCGGCGAACCTGGTTGCGGTAGACGAAATCGCCCGCGTAGTCGGAGCCGAACATCACGGCCAGCGTGCGGTTGATGTCTTCGATCGACACGCCCATCGACAGGGCTTTCTTGCGGTCCACATCGATCAGGACCTGAGGCGCATCGCCCTGGCCCGCGAACGTGACTTCCGATAGCGCAGGATGCTTGGCCGCCTCGGCCAGCATGTGGTCGCGCGCCTGCGCCAGGCGCTCGTAGCCGGCACCGCCGCGGTCTTGCAAGCGCAGGTCAAACCCGGGCTTGCCGCCCAGTTCCGGCAGCGCGGGAGAGTTCATCGCCATGACCATCGCGCCCTTGATCTTGCCGAACGCCGCGTTGGCGCGTTCGACCACGGCATCGACATGCTGGTCATCGCCCTTGCGCTGCTTCCAGTCCTTGAGCGTCAGGAACAGCATGGCCGCGTTCTGGCCGTTGCCGTACAGGCTGAACCCCGTGATGGCCAGCGTGGACGCAACGGCCGCCTCCTGCGTCATGAAGTGCTGCTCTGCCTGCCGCACGACGTCGAGCGTCTGCGCCTGCGTAGCGCCAGTCGGCAACATGACGACGGTCATGAATTCGCCGGTATCTTCTTCCGGCAGAAAGGCCGTCGGCAATTGCATAAACAGCAACACCACCGCGCCGATGATCGCGCCATACGCCACCAGTGCGCGGCCCGTGCGGTTGAGCAGCCGCGCGACACCGTTCTGGTAGCGCGACGTCAACCGCGCAAAGCCCCGGTTGAATGCACCGAAGAAGCCCTTGCGCTCGGCACCATGACCGGCCTGCACCGGCTTGAGCAGCGTCGCGCAAAGCGCCGGCGTGAGCGTCAGCGCCAGGAATGCCGAGAAGACCATCGACACCGCCAGCGACAGCGAAAACTGCCGGTAGATATTCCCCACCGCGCCGCCAAAGAACGCCATCGGCACGAACACCGCCGTCAGCACCAGCGAGATGCCGACGATGGCCCCACTGATCTGGCGCATCGCCTTAGCCGTCGCCTCGCGCGGCGAGAGCCCTTCTTCGTGCATCACGCGTTCAACGTTTTCCACCACCACGATGGCATCGTCGACCAGAATGCCGATGGCGAGCACCAGGCCGAACAGCGTCAGTACGTTGATGGAAAAGCCCATCGGCAGCATCACCGCAAACGTACCCAGCAGCGCGATCGGCACGACCAGCGTCGGGATGAGCGTCGCGCGCAGGTTCTGCATGAACAGCATCATCACCAGGAACACCAGCACCACGGCTTCGAGCAGCGTCTTGACGACCTGCTCGATGGCAATGCCGACAAAGCGCGAGCTGTCGTACGCCACTTCGTAGCGCACGCCTGGCGGGAAATGCGCCTGCGCTTCGTCCAGCACCGCTCGCACGCGCTTGGCCACACCCACGGCGTTGGCGCCCGGCGCGAGCTTGATGCCGATGGTCGTGGCCGGCTTGCCGTTCATGCGCGAGAGGTACAGGTAATCGCTGCCGCCCAGTTCCACGCGGGCCACATCGCGCAGCAGCACCATGCGGCCCTGCGCGTCCGCACGCAGCGGAATCTGGCCGAATGCGTCCGGCGTGGTGAGCCCATCGTCACCGGTGACGCTCGCGTTGATGGGCGCGCTGCCCGGCACGGCTGCGCTGCCGATCTCACCCACGGTGATGCGCGCGTTGTAGCGGCGCACGGCATCGCTCAAATCACCCGCGGTGAGGCCCAATGCGGTGAGCTTGTCGGCATCGGGCCAGATGCGCATGGCGTATTCCGCGTCGAACAACTGCGCGGTGCCGACGCCCGGCACGCGGCGCAACTGCGGGATCAGATCAGACGAAGCGAGGTCGCCCAGGTCGATGCCGTCAAAGCGGCCGCGCTCGGCTGCCAGCGACAGATACATCATGTAATTCTCGGCCGCCTTCTCGATGCGGATGCCGTTGCGTCGCACGACTTCAGGCAGGCGCTCCTCGACGATCTTCAGCCGGTTCTGCACCTCCACCGCCGCAAGATCGGGGCTCGTGCCCTGCGTGAACGACAGGTTGATCGACACGTTGCCCGCCGCGTCGGACGAAGACGACATGTACAGCAGCCCCGGCGCGCCGTTCATCTCGCGCTCGATGATGGCGGTGACGGCGCTCTCCACCGTGCGCGCGGACGCGCCCGGGTAGTTGGCCGAGATGCTGACGTTGGGCGGCGCGATGTTCGGATACTGCGCCACCGGCAGCTTGGGCAACGCGAGCACGCCGGCCAGGATGATGGCCAGCGCAATCACCCAGGCAAAGACCGGGCGGTCGATAAAGAAGCGTGCCATGGTCAGCCCTTCTTCGGCTTCGTGTCGGCGCGCGGTGCCGCAGGAACCGGCTTGACCGCCATGCCTGCTGCCAGCGTCTGCATGCCGGGAATGGCAATGCGCTCGCCGCCGGACAGGCCGCTCGTCACCAGCCATTGATCGCCAGCCAACGTTTGCGCAGCCACGGGCTGCGCCGCCAGCGTGTTGTCTGCCTGCACCACAAACACCGTCGCCCCATGGCGGTCGCGCTGCAACGCGCCCTTCGGAATCGTCACCGCGCCTTGCCGCACAGCGTGCGAGAGCTTCACGCGCACGTACATGCCGGGCAGCAGCAAGCCATCGGGGTTGGGCAGCACGGCGCGCATCGAAACGTTGTCGGTCGCGCGGTCCACCGCCAGATCTGAGAACAGCAGCTTGCCAGGGCGCTCGTACGCCACGCCATCGCTCAGGATGACCTGCACGCCGATGTCCTGGCCGCTCAATGCAGCGGCCTGGCCCTTTTTGAGCGCGCGCTGCAAGGCGAGCACCTCGGCGGCGGGCTGGGCAAAGTCGACATACATCGGGTCGATCTGCTCGACGGTGGTGAGCGGCGTGGCAGCGTCTTCCTTGACCAACGCGCCTTCGGTCACCTGCGCGCGGCGCGAGCGGCCGGCAATCGGGGCTGTAACGGTGGCATAGCCCAGGTGCAGCTGCGCGGTTTGCAGCGCAGCGCGGCTGGACACCACGTCCGCTGCAGCCTGACGTTCGGCGGCTTGCGCTTCTGCGTATTCCAGCTCGCTCACGGCGCGCGTGGCGGCCAACCCCTCGTAGCGCACAGCCTTGTCGCGTGCGATGGCGAGCTGGGCCTGCGCGCGGGCAAGCGCACCTTGCGCAGCGTCCACCTGTGCCTTGAGCGGCGCGGGGTCGATGCGGAACAGCACCTGGCCGGCCTTGACCAACTGGCCTTCGTCGTAGGCGCGCTTAAGGACGATGCCGTCGACGCGCGCACGCACTTGCGCCGTGCGATACGGCTCCAGGCGGCCGGGCAGTTCGGTCACCAGTGGCGCATCCGAGCGTTGCGCAACGGCAAACCCGACCTCCGGCGGGCCGGCCGGCTTGGCGGTGTCATCTGCATGCTTGCCGCACGCCTGCAACACAGCCAACGCGCACGCGCACAGCAACCACCGGGACGAACGGGAACGACGGAACAACACGGAGAACATCATGAGAAGGGGGCTGGGCGCGACCGCGCCCGAGGTCTTGAAAAAGCGAAGCGGAAGGCTAGCACGCACATCCGCCGCAAGCTGATCGATTGATTTTTCAATCTGATCAAGACCTTACGAAGCAAGCAGTGCCAGCGCGTGCAGGCAGGTGCGCTCCCGTTTGATGCTGTTTCAGAAGACGCGGCCGAGCTGCAGGTACACGTTCCACACGCCCTGCGGCGCCACCGCAAAACCGAAATACAGCGGCCCGATCGGGCTGTTGCCGCCAACGAATACGCTGCCGCTCTTCAGGTAAGGGCCCCGCCCGAAGTTGTTGCGCAGTTGCCAGACGTTGCCGGCCTCACCGCTGGCGCCGAACACGGGCGTGCGCAGGCCGAGCAGATCGTCGATACGAAGGTCGTACAGATACGTGAGCCGGCCGTAGAGGAGGTACTGGCCATTGAACTGATCCTGCGCGTAGGCCGAGAGATGCTGGAAGCCGCCGAGGTAGAAGCCTTCGTTGGCGCCACTGCCACTATTGCCGCCGTTGTCGCGCGTGGGGCTGTTGGCGCCGAACTGCCCGGCACCTTCCAACGCCATGTTGAACGTATGGCGCCCGTAGCTCGTGGCCCACAGCCCCTTGGCCTGCGCGGTGTTGTACTTCTTGTCGAGCGAACCGAAACCGGCTTCCATGCTGCCAAACAGGTAGTAGCCGCTGCGGGGAAACAGCGGATCGTCGAGCTGGTCCAGCGTGAGCTGGGCACGAAAGGCCGGCTGCTGAGCGCGCAAGGTATCCAAGGTCGTCGCATCCACGATATTCCCGGACTCGTCCGCGATCAGTGCCAGATAATTGAACGTCGCCGTCTTCCTGACGTAATTCACGCCTAGGCGCAGTTCACCCTTGCGGCCCAACGGGATGCCCAGGTCAACGCCAGCGCGCGCTGTCTCGATTGTCAGGTTGTTGAACGGCTTGGCGTCTCGGGTTGGCGGCAGATCGTCAAAGTAGAGATCCGATCTGCGGCGCGAATACTCCGCATACGGCGCGATGTAGAAGCCGCGCGCCTGCCACAGCGGCTGCCGCAGTTCGGTGTGGATGCCCGCCCGGTTGCTGCCGAGCACGATGTCATTGCGCCACTCCAGCCCACTCTGCGTGAGCCACGGATACCGATGGCCGAGGTTGACGTTGAATGCGCCGCGCCCGTCGAAGTTTGTCGACATGCCCAGCCCGAACAGGAAGAACTGGTTGCCCCACGACTTTTCATGCGCGTCGATCTTGAGCGTGTGCACGCCGTTCTCTTCCACGAGTTGCTGTGTGACGGTTTCGAAGTCGCCCGTGGTGGCCAGCGCCGACAGCTCGCGGTTGAGCGTTTCGGCGTCATACGCATCGCCTTCGCGCACCTTGATCAACTGGCGCACACGCGCGGGCGGCACGCGGCCGCTGGTCGTCACGTCAATGGCGTCAATGCGTGCGCCCGCCACCAGCACGCCCTGCGGCTCATGGGCCGCGCGGTACACGGCATACGCCTGCGGCGACAGCGACAACGCCGCAAGCTTCGCTTCAGCGCCCTGCGCCGCACGCTCGCCCTGTCGCACGCCCTGCGGGCCCTTGGCGAAATCGGTAAATGAAAGCTCCGAGAGCTGCGGCTCGATCAGCACATCCTTGCCGCGCAGCAGCGCCTTTTGCGCGCGCACGTTCTGGCCAACGAGGATGGTAATCATCTGCTGCGTCACCGCCGCCGGCGAGGCCAGGTCTTCCGGCCGCTGCAAGTCCGACCCGATGTTGACGGCGATGATGATGTCTGCCCCCATGTCGCGTGCAAGCTGCACGGGCAGGTTGCTCACCAGGCCGCCATCCACGAGCGTGCGTCCGCCCACTTCGATGGGCGCGAACAGCCCAGGCACCGCCATGCTGGCCCGCATTGCCAGCGGCAGCGAGCCGTGGTCGAGAATCACCCCGTCGCCCGTGGCCAGATCCGTCGCCATGGCCTTGAACGGAATCGGCAGGCGCGAAAACTCGATGTTGTCGGGCCACTGCGCCGTCCAGTTCTTGAGCAGCGCGAGCAGGCGGTTGCCCTGCACCAGGCCGGTGGGCAGCTTGAGCTTGCCGTCGCCATAGCCGGCGGACAAGCCGATCGGATACTGGAAATCATCCTCGCGCAGCGATTGCGGCAGCTTGGCGCGATCGTTGCGGTCGAAGGCGATGTCGCTCAGGTCGACCTGCGAGAGCTTCTGCTCCAGCGCATCCGCACGCATGCCGCTGGCGTACAGCCCGCCCACCACGGCGCCCATGCTGGTAGCGGCAATCACATCCACGGGAATGCGCATGCGCTCCAGCATCTTGAGCACGCCAATATGCGCATAGCCGCGCGCCCCGCCGCCCGAAAGCACCAGACCGATACGTGGCCGCGTCGATTCGGTGTTCGCCTGGGCGGGCGCTGCCGCTGTCTGGCCATGCACGGCGGGGGACAGCGTCGCCAGTGACACAAATGCGGCGAGCACGGCAGCAGCCCATCGGGAGCCGCATCGGCGAATCGGAAAGGCCGTCAGAGAAGCCATGGATAGGGGGCGAAATGGGGTGGTGGTCTGCGCTGCAGGCGCAATGATTCCACAACCCGGATTTACCCGGTGCAATTGCTTGAGCCGCGCCATACCACGCGCTGGCGCCGATGAATACTTTTCAGGGCGAAAGTGACAGAATATTGCCGTTACCCGGACACGCTTGTTCCTACAATCCGCGTTTGCCCCTGCGAAAAAGGGGCAGCAGAAGACGTTCGGTATCGAGAAGAACCGAAACGCCCAAACAGGAGGAGATCAAGATGTGGAATCAAGTCTATGACCCGCTCGGCAGCGCCGTGTGGTCAACCTTAGCGGCCGGGATACCGGTTGCCGTGCTGCTGTGCTCGCTGGCGTTCTTCCATATGCAGGCCCATCTGGCGGCCGGGTTGGCGCTGATTGTCGGGGTGGGGATCGCCTCGTTCGTGTTCGGCATGCCGACCGCAATGGCCGGCAAGGCGGCAGGCCTCGGCATCATTTCGGGTCTGTTCCCGATTGGCTGGATCGTCCTGAACATCATCTTCCTGCACCGGCTCACCACCTTGAACGGGTCGTTTAAGGTCTTACAGAGCTCGATTTCCGGCATTACCGAAGACCGCCGCCTGCAACTGCTGCTGGTGGCATTCAGCTTTGGTGCCTTCTTTGAAGGCGCAGCGGGCTTCGGCACGCCGGTGGCTGTCACGGGCGCCATCCTGATCGGCCTGGGCTTCTCGCCGCTGGCCGCCTCTGGCCTGGCCCTGATCGCCAACACCGCCCCGGTGGCCTACGGCGCACTGGGCGCGCCGCTCATCGGGCTGGCCTCGGTCACGGGGCTGGACTTGCTGAAGCTGTCGGCCATGGTTGGCCGCCAGTTGCCGTTCTTCTCGGTGCTGGTGCCGTTCTGGCTGATCTGGGCGTTCGCGGGCTTCCGCGGCATGCTGCAGATCTGGCCGGCGATTCTGGTGGCGGGCGTGTCGTTCGCCATTCCGCAGTTCCTGGTGTCGAACTTCCACGGCCCGTGGCTGGTGGACGTGATTGCCGCACTGGTGTCGATGGGCTCGCTCACACTGTTCCTGAAGGTGTGGAAGCCCAAGACGATCTGGACCTCGACCGCCCTGCGCAACCGCGAGGACAACTCCCGCGTCGACCCCGAAGCCGCCGCCGAAGCGCGTGCCGCTACCAGCGCTGATGCCAATACCAAGATCACGCGCGTGCAGGCTTGGCTGCCGTGGGTGATCCTGACCGTGTTCGTGTTCATCTGGGGCATTCCGCAGTTCAAGGCGTTCGCAGACGGTCTGTGGCAATTCAAGTTCCCGATCCCCGGTCTGGACAAGATGGTGCTCAAGGGCCCGCCGGTGGTCGCGAAGGAGACCGCCGAAGGCGCGGTGTTCCTCTTCAATGTGCTGTCGATGGCGGGCACGGGCATCCTGGTCTCGGCCATCGTGGGCGGCCTGCTGATGGGCTACTCGGTGCCGCGCATGGTCAAGGAATACTGGAACACCATCAAGCTCACGCGCTATTCGCTGCTGACCATCTGCGCGATGTTCGGCATCGGCTATCTCACCCGCTATTCGGGCCTGGACGCAACGCTGGGCCTGGCCTTCGCCCACACCGGCGTGCTGTACCCGCTGTTCGGCACGATGCTGGGCTGGCTGGGCGTGGCGCTCACGGGGTCGGATACGGCCTCGAACGTGCTGTTTGGCGGCCTGCAGAAGACCACGGCCACGCAACTCGGCTTGTCGCCAATCCTCATGTCGGCAGCCAACAGCTCGGGCGGCGTGATGGGCAAGATGATCGACGCGCAGTCCATCGTCGTGGCCTCCACCGCCACCAAGTGGTACGGCCACGAGGGCGACATCCTGCGCTACGTGTTCTTCCACTCGCTGGCGCTGGCCTTCCTGGTGGGCCTGATGATCACCCTGCAGGCTTACGTGGAGCCGTTCACGCGGATTGTGGTGCACTAAGCGCCGCCTCCCGGATGAACAAGAAAGCCGCTCAACCGAGCGGCTTTTTTCATGGCGCGATGCGTCTCAAGAGCCGCCAGCAAGGGCACTTTCACGCGCGTATCATGGGCAGCTCTTCCGCGCACGTCCCGCCCTGGGGCGTCGGTCTCTTCTCCCTCGACCCGACATGCTGCTGCGCCGCCTGGAAAAGCTCATCGATCCGTTCCGTCCCCTGCCCGACACGCAGCCCCCGGCCAATGTCTGGCGCTTCTACGCGTACTTCCTGCGCGAAGTGCGCGGCGTCTTCGCATTCCTGCTGCTCGTTGGGTTGCTGGGCGCGCTGATCGAAGTCGCGCTGTTCGACTTCCTCGGCCGTATCGTCGACATGATCCAGGCAACACCCGGCTCAGCGTTCTTCGGCCGTCATCGCAACGAATTGCTGTGGATGGCCTTTGTGGCGCTGATCGCACGGCCGGTCATCTTCGGCCTGCACGACGTGCTCGTGCACCAGGTCATCAACCCGAACCTGTCGAACCTGATCCGCTGGCAGAACCACCGTTACGTGCTCAAGCAGAGCCTGACGTTCTTCCAGAACGACTTTGCGGGCCGCATTGCCCAGCGCATCATGCAGACCGGTTTCTCGCTGCGCGATTCCGCCGTGCAGTCGGTGGATGCGCTCTGGCATGTCGTGATTTACGCGATCAGCGCGCTGGTGCTGTTCGCCAAGGCCGACTGGTGGCTCGTGGTGCCGCTGCTGGTGTGGATTGGCTGCTACATCGCGGCCCTGAGCTACTTCGTGCCGCGTGTGAAGGCGCGTTCAGTTATCGCCACGGAATCGCGCTCCAAGCTGATGGGCCGCATCGTGGATGGCTACACCAACATCACCACGCTCAAGCTGTTCGCCCATACGCAGCATGAAGAAAGCTATGCGCGCGACGCCATGGCAGAACAGACCGACAAGACCCGCCTATCGGGCCGCATGATCAGCGGCATGGATTTCACCATTACGGCCATGAACGGCCTGCTGATCGTCGGCACGTCGGCGCTCGCGCTCTGGCTGTGGAGCCAGGGCCGCGTGAGCGCCGGCACCATTGCGCTGACCACGGGGCTGGTGATCCGCATCAACAACATGTCGGGCTGGATCATGTGGGTGGTCAACGGCATCTTTGAAAACGTCGGGCAGGTGCAGGACGGCATGCAGACCATCGCGCTGCCGCGCGCCGTGATCGATCAGCCCGGCGCCAAGCCGCTGCACGTGACGCGGGGCGAAGTGCGCTTCGAGCACGTGGGCTTTCACTATGGCAAGGGCAGCGGCGTGATCGAAGGGCTGGACCTCGTGGTGCACCCCGGTGAACGCATCGGCCTGGTCGGCCCGTCGGGCGCGGGCAAGTCGACGCTCGTGAACCTGCTGCTCCGGCTGTACGACGTGGAGCGCGGCCGGATTCTGGTGGACGGCCAGGACATTGCCGCCGTGACGCAGGAGAGCCTGCGCGAGCAGATCGGCATGGTCACGCAGGACACATCGCTGCTGCACCGCTCCATTCGCGACAACCTGCGCTACGGCAAACCCGACAGCACCGAGGCAGAGTTGTTGCAAGCGGTACGCCGTGCGCGTGCCGACGAATTCATCCCGCAGCTATCCGACGTGCAAGGGCGACGCGGCTTTGACGCGCTGGTGGGTGAACGTGGCGTGAAGCTCTCGGGCGGCCAACGTCAGCGCATTGCGATTGCGCGTGTGCTGCTCAAGGACGCGCCGATCCTGATCCTGGACGAAGCCACGTCAGCGCTGGATTCGGAAGTGGAAGCGGCCATCCAGGAAAGCCTGGAAACGCTGATGCAGGGCAAGACCGTGATTGCCATTGCGCACCGGCTCTCAACCATCGCGCGCATGGACCGGCTGGTGGTGCTCGACGGCGGCCGCATTGTCGAGAGCGGCACGCACGCCGAGTTGCTCGAACACGGCGGCCTGTATGCGCGGCTGTGGGCACACCAGACCGGCGGTTTCGTCGGGGTGGACTGAGCGTTACGAGAGGCGCCGGCCGAGGGTCTCGGGCACCATCGCCAGGCCGATCAGCGAGACCAGCCCGCAACCGATCACGTAGAAGGCCGGCGCGTTTGCATTGCCCGTGAGTTGGATCAGCTCGGTCGAGAAGAACTGGGCAAAGCCACCGAAGATGGCAATGGCAACGCAGTAGGCGATCGACAGCCCCGTGGCGCGCAGCCGCTGCGGCAGCACCTCGCTCACGAGCACCATCGACGCCGGCGAGGTCATCGACATCGGCACCGACAGGCAGCCGACCACGATCAGCAACCGGGCAAGCGATGGCTCAGCGTTGATGAGCGCGAAGGCCGGATAGATCATCGCCAGCAGCGCAACACGCGACCACAACACTACCCTGCGGCGCCCGATGCGGTCTGCCAGCCGGCCCGCAAACGGTGACAGCACCACCTGCACCAGCGCCGCAATGCACGCCGCCCAGATACCCAGCGACAGCGGCATGTGCAACACGCTCACGGCGTAATTGCTGAGGTAGTAGACGATGACGTACGTGGACGAAGCCACGCCGATCATCAGCAGAATGCTCGCCACCAGCGTGCGGCGGTGTTCGCGCAGCAGCGGCAGCGTTGCGTCGGCTTCGCGCGTGCTGTGCGGCGCGGCGGTTTCTTCGAGGCGCCGGCGGATAACCAGGCCGACCGGGATCACGAGAATGCCGATTACGAACGCGAGCCGCCAACCCCACGACTCCAGCGCCGCGGGCGCCAGCCGGTTGCTCAGCAGCAAGCCGACCAGCGCGCCGAACAGCGCTGCCAGCCCTTGGCTGAACGGCTGCCAGCTCGTATAGAAACCGCGCGAGCGGTCGTCGGCGTACTCCAGCAGCAGCGCGGTCGAAGCGCCCATCTCACCGCCGATGGCAAAGCCCTGCACGAGCCGTGCAAGCACGACGAACATGGGCGCGAGGATGCCAATCTGGGCGTAGGTCGGCGTGACAACGAAGATCAGCGACGACAGGCCCATCAGCCACAGCGTGAGGGCCACGGCGGGCTTGCGGCCTGCGCGGTCAGCGTACATGCCGATCAGCAGGCCGCCAAGCGGACGCATCAGGAAGCCGACGCCGAACGTGGCGAACGACATCAGCAACTGGCCGGTGGCGTTGCCGACCGGGAAATACAGCCGGCCGATCAGCGTGGCGAAGAAGCTGTAGACCACGAAGTCATAGAACTCCAAGCCGTTGCCGATGGTGATGGCGGCAATGGCGCGCGTGCGCGACAGCGGTTGCGCCGGTACTGCCGCATGCGCGCCGTCGCGGCCAGCGTACGACGGCGCGGTGGTGTGGTTCGACATGGGTTGTCTCCGAAACTCGCTTTCTTGGGCGGCCGGGCTCACGCCCCGCTTGCCTCTTCAGCCAACACGGCTGCGGCGTTGGGCTTGACGCGCACATACCACGCGGCCGACATGAGCAGCACCCAGCCTGCGCCGACGTACAGCGCCACGCGGGTGTCTTCCATGTAGCCCAGCACGCCGATCACGAACAGCATGAACGCGATGGCAAGCGCCGGCCCGACAGGCCACAGCGGCACCTTGAACTTGAGCGCACGCACTTCTTCGGCTGACAGACGCCGGCGCATGGCCACCTGCGAGAGCAGGATCATCAGCCAGACCCAGACGGTGGCGAACGTGGCGATCGACGCGATGATCACGAAGACGTTCTCGGGAATCAGGTAGTTCAGCACCACGCCGCCCAGCAGCGCACCGGCCATGAACAGCACCGTCACCCAGGGCACGCCGTGGCGGGAGGTGGCCGCAAAGATGCGCGGCGCCTGGCCCTGCTCGGCCATGCCGTACATCATCCGGCCCGCGCCGAAGATGTTGCTGTTGATGGCCGAAATGGCCGCCGAGATGACGATGAGGTTCAGGATCGCCGCCGCAGACTGGATGCCCAGCCCCGAGAATATCTGCACGAACGGGCTGCCCTGGCCGTCGATGCCCGTCCACGGGAAGATCGCCATCAGCACACACATGGTCAGCACGTAGAACAGCAGGATGCGCGCCGGCACAGCATTGATGGCCTTCGGGATGACCTTGTCGGGGTTCTGCGCTTCACCGCCGGTAATGCCGATGATCTCGACGCCGCCGTACGCAAACATGACCACGGCAAACGACGCAATGAGTCCGCCCACGCCATGCGGCAGGAAACCGCCATGCGACCAGAGATTGCTGAGGCCGGACGCATGCTCGCCGTTCATCTTCACGCCGAGGAACAGGATGACGGTGCCGCCGACGATCATGGCGCCGATCGCCACGATCTTGATGAGCGCGAGCCAGAATTCCATCTCGCCGAACACCTTGACGTTGCACAGGTTCAGGCCGCAGATGAGCATGACGATGCCGAGCACCCAGATCCATTGCGGCACCTCGGGAAACCAGAAGCCCATGTAGATGCCGAACGCCGTGACGTCAGCCAGGCAGACGATCACCATCTCGAGGATGTACGTCCACCCGGTCAGAAAGCCGGCGAGTGGACCGAGGTTGTCGCGCGCATAACGGCCGAAAGAACCGGAGACCGGCTGGCGCACCGCCATCTCGCCTAGCGCGCGCATGACCATGTAGACGGCCGCACCGCCGATGATGTACGCGAGGATCACGGCCGGCCCGGCCAACTGGATGGCCGAAGCGGACCCGTAGAAAAGGCCCGTGCCGATGGCCGAACCGAGCGCCAGAAAACGGATATGCCGCGCGCGCAGGTTGCGTTGAAGGTGTTCCAAACTGTCTCCTCTTTATGTCGGCGAGGTTGCCTGCGGGGCCCGTACAGACTTGACGCGCAGGTCGAGCGGATGCGAATCGATATACAGACAACATCGCGTAAATATATATGTTGTTGTATATACATCATCAACGGCATTGGGGTATTCCCGAAGGAAAGCGGGGCCGGTATCTACGGCAAGCGCGCAAAGAAAAAGGCGGACTTTCGTCCGCCTTGGATTCGCTTGCGGTGAACGCCGCGCAGCCGGTGCGACTGAGGGCGCTACACCCAGCCCATGCCACCAACCAACGCCCCCAGCCCTACCAGCACCAGCGGGTGGACGCGGGTGAAGGTGCAGGCCACGACCGTCGCGACGGTCAGCGCGACGGTGCTGAAGCTGCTGTCTGCCCCCCGGGCAAGCACCCAGCCGGTGGAGAACAACAGGCCGATCGTCAGCGGTGCGAGGCCACGGCGGACCAACGCGATCCAGCGCGCGTCGGGCTTGCGGTCCATGACGCGCGCGATGACGGCGGCGATCACGCACGACGGCCCGCAGATGCCAACCAGCGATGCGACTGCACCGCCCAGACCCGCCGCCTGCCAGCCGAACAGTTCCACGAACAACACGTTGGGCCCGGGTGCCGCCTGCGAGATGGCATACATGGCGCTCAACTGCTCGCTCGTCATGTAGTGCCGCGTATCGACCAGAAAACGATGCATGTCGGGCAGCGTCGAACTGGCCCCGCCGATGGCGAGAAACGACAGCACCAGAAAGTGCCAGAATAGATCGAAGACGGTGGTGAGGTAGCTCATCGCATCGCCCTCCATTCGAGCAGGAGGGCAAGCGGGATCAGCACCAGCATCACGGGAAGCAGCGGCCACTGCAGCACGCCGATGGTGAGGACGACCGCCAGACCGATGCAGACGGCACGCCAGGTGCGCGACTGGCCCTGCGCCAGCTTGACGGCGGTTGAAAGCACCAGCCCCGCCGCCACCGCTGCCATGCCCTTGAGCAGGTTCTGCACCAAAGGCAGCGCGCTGAATTGGTCGTACAGCATGACGATCAACAGCAGCAGCACGGCAGGCGTGAGCACAAGGCCGCCCATTGCGGCCGCGGCGCCACGCACGCCGTGGTACCGATAGCCGAGCATCACCGACAGGTTGACGACATTCGGACCGGGCAACACCTGCCCGAGACTCAGCAGCTCGGCGAACTCGGTGTTGGATAGCCAGCGGTTGCGATCCACAATGCCGGCACGCGCGAACGGCAGCACGCCGCCAAAGCCCGACAGCCCCATGCGCGCAAACTCGGTGAAGAGTTTGCGGCACGAGGGAACGTTTGCGTCTGTCGCCGAAGCCGCATCAGGCGGGGCGTGCGGATCGCTCATCAGATCAGGCAGCTGCCGGTGCCGGTTTCGGCAGGGAGAGCTTCGGATCGCGCAGTTTGGGCTCCAGCGTCTTGCCCTTGCGTGCGCGCTTGCCTGCGTACGGCTCTTGCGCGCGGGTCGTCAGGCTCTGTTCGACGGCCTTGCCGCCGCGTGGGCCAGTGCCCGAGAGCACGAAGCCCGCCGCACCGAAGGCCAGCGCCTGGAGCAGCGTTTCGTTCTTCTCCAGCTCCATCAGGATCACGCCACGGCCACCGCTGGCGAGCGTCTTCAACTCGCTGATCTGGAACAGCAGCATGCGGCCGCCTTCCGACAGGCACGCCACGCCATAAGCGTCAGCCGGCACCGGCGCCGGTTTATTGGGCTGGTCGCCCTCGTCCAGCGTCAGGAACGCCTTGCCGGCCTTCTGGCGGCCGACCATGTCGCCCACCTTGGCGAGGAAGCCGTTGCCGCCGCGCGTGGAAATCACCAGATTCTGTTCGGCGTGGCCCGCGAACGTGTGGGCGATATGCGTGCCCGGCGTGAGTTCGATCAGCGTCGTCAGCGGCACACCATCGCCACGGCCGCCCGGCAGGTTGGCCACCGCTACGGAATAGACGCGACCCGTGCCCTTGTCGTCGCGCGTGCCGAAGATCAGCAGCGCGTCGGTAGTACGGCATTCAAACGTGTCGTACAGCGTGTCGCCTGCCTTGAAGCCGAATTGCGTGGCGTCGTGGCCGTGGCCCTGGCGCGTACGCACCCAGCCCTTCTGCGAGACGATCACCGTGACGGGTTCATCGACGACCTTCACTTCGGCGGCGGCACGGCGCTCTTCCTGAATGAAGGTGCGGCGGTCGTCGCCATATTGCTTCGCGTCGGTCTCGATCTCCTTGATGATGCGACGGCGCATCATGGTCTCGGACTTCAGCAGCACGTCCAGCTCGCCCTGTTCTTCGCGCAGGTTCTTCAATTCCTGCTCGATCTTGATGGCTTCCAGGCGTGCGAGCTGGCGCAGGCGGATTTCCAGGATGTCTTCGGCCTGACGGTCGCTGAGGTTGAAAACCTGGATCAGCGCGGCCTTGGGGTCTTCGCTCTCGCGGATGATGCGGATCACATCCTCGATGCGCAGCAGCACCAGCTGCCGCCCCTCGAGGATGTGGATGCGGTCTTCCACCTTGCCCAGACGATGGCGCGTGCGGCGCGTGACCGTGGCAAAGCGGTAGGCGATCCATTCGCGCAGGATCTCCGCCAGCCCCTTCTGACGCGGGCGGCCATCCGTGCCGATCATCACGAGGTTGATGGCCGCGCCCGACTCCAGCGACGTATGTGCCAGCAGCGTGTTGGCAAATTCCTGCTGGTCGATGTTCTTGCTCTTGGGCTCGAACACGAGGCGCACCGGCGCGTCCTTGCCCGACTCATCGCGCACCGCGTCGAGCAGACCCAGCATGGTCTGCTTCATGGTGAGCTGATCCGGCGACAGCGACTTCTTGCCCGTGCGCACCTTCGGATTCGTCAGCTCTTCAATCTCTTCCAGCACCTTCTGCGACGAGGTGTTGGGCGGCAATTCGTTCACCACGAGTTGCCACTGGCCGCGCGCGAGTTCTTCGATCTTCCAGCGCGCGCGCACCTTCAGGCTGCCGCGACCGCTCTCATACACCTGCGCAATGTCGGTTGCAGACGAGATGATCTGACCGCCACCCGGGAAGTCCGGCCCAGGCATGTACTGCATCAGATCGGAGCTGGTGAGCTTGTCGTCGCGAATGAGCGCCACGGTGGCGTTCGCCACTTCGCGCAGGTTGTGCGACGGGATCTCCGTGGCCATCCCCACCGCAATGCCCGATGCGCCGTTAAGCAGCACGAACGGCAGGCGCGCCGGCAGCAGCTTCGGCTCGTCCATCGAACCGTCGTAGTTGGGGATGAAGTCGACCGTGCCCTGGTCCAGCTCTTCGAGCAGCAGACGCGAGATGGGCGTGAGGCGCGCTTCGGTGTAGCGCATCGCCGCCGCACCGTCGCCATCGCGCGAGCCGAAGTTGCCCTGCCCGTCGATCAGCGGGTAACGCAGCGAGAAATCCTGCGCCAGGCGCACCAGCGCGTCGTAGGCGGATTGATCGCCGTGCGGGTGGTATTTACCGAGCACGTCGCCCACCACGCGCGCCGATTTGACTGGCTTGGCATCGGAGCGCAGGCCCATCTCGTGCATCGCAAACAGGATGCGGCGCTGCACCGGCTTCTGGCCATCGGCCACCTCGGGCAGCGCGCGGCCCTTGACCACGCTGATGGCGTAGTCGAGATAGGCGCGCTCGGCGTAGGCGCCAAGCGTGAGCGCTTCGGCCGGCTCGCTGGGGTCGAAGAGGATGTCTTGTTGTTCCATGGAGGCTCAAGCGAAAGCGGCGCGCTTCAACGTTGCGGCGCCGCCGGGATCAATGTTGGGGGATGTTCGTGGCCACGCCGGTGGCCGGGTCCAATACGAGTTCGATGCGTGCGGGCCGGCCCGTACGGCCTGGCTTGCGCGTGGCGATGACGCCGTTGGCGCTCACATTCATCAACCCGGGCACGGCGGCGACCGGGTTGTAGTAACGATAGAACTGCAGCACCGTCTTCACGTAGTTCTGGGTCTCGGCGTAGGGCGGAATGTCGTTGCCGTGCTTCTGCACCGCGCCTTCGCCGGCGTTGTAGGCGGCCAGCACGAGTTCAAGGTTGCCCGAGAACATGCGCAGCAGATCGCTCAGGTAACGCACGCCGGTGGTGATATTCGTTTTCGGGTCGGCCAGCTTCTGTGCGGCCGTGCGGCGGGCGTCGCCGGTCACGCCGTAGCGCGCGCCGGTATCCGGAATCACCTGCATGAGCCCGATTGCGCCCTTGGGCGACACGGCCTGCGGGTTGAAACCGGATTCGGCGGCAATCACGGCCTTCACCAGCGCGGGGTCGATACCGTGCTTGCTGGCGGCCTGGCGGATCAGCGGCTCCACCGTCGGCACGTTCGGATGCTGCAACACCGCGCGCACCAGACGCTGGCGCATGCCGCCGGCGTTGTCGAGTGCATCGCGCTTGCTGGCGTTGAGGTAAGCATCGGCATCGGGCAGCTCGGTTGCCGGCAGGGCGATGGCGCTGTCGTCCTTGTTGCCGTCCTTATCGTCGCCCTTGCTCGCCACTGCGGCGCCCTTCATGAAGAGCACGTAGCGATCGTCCAGGCGTTCCGCAGCGAAGTGCGCGAGGCCGTTTTCATCGATGTAGCCGTAGACGTCCGCGCGCACCGGCTGGCTGGCCAGGAGGGCCAGCGCCGTCAATGCGAATGCGAAACGTGCGAAAAGCTTCATCGTTGTCGGTCAGCGGTCAAATGTCGGCTTCGACTTCGTTGCCGCGCGCTTCCAGCCACGTGCGTCGCGCGCCGGCTTCGCCCTTGCCCATCAGCATGTTCATCATGTTGATGGTCTGGTCTTGACCCAGTTCGCCCAGCGCCACGGGCAGCAGGCGGCGCGTGTCGGGGTTCATGGTGGTTTCCCAGAGCTGCTCGGCGCTCATTTCGCCCAGGCCCTTGAAGCGGGAGATCTGCCAGGCGCCTTCCTTCACGCCGTCCTTGCGCAGCTTGTCTTCAATGGCTTCCAGCTCGCCGTCGTCCAGCGCGTAGAGCTTCTGCGCGGGCTTCTTGCCGCGCGCAGGGGCATCGACACGATACAGCGGCGGCCGGGCCACGCATACGTTCCCGCGATCGATCAGTTGCGGGAAGTGCTTGAAGAACAACGTGAGCAGCAGCACCTGGATGTGCGCGCCGTCCACGTCAGCATCGGACAGGATGCAGATCTTGCCGTAGCGCAGGCCCGACAGGTCGACCGTATCGTTCGGCCCGTGCGGGTCGACGCCGATGGCGACCGCAATGTCGTGCACTTCGTTGTTGGCGAACAGGCGGTCGCGTTCGGTTTCCCACGTGTTGAGCACCTTGCCGCGCAGCGGCAGGATGGCCTGGAATTCCTTGTCGCGGCCCATCTTGGCCGACCCGCCAGCGGAGTCACCTTCCACCAGGAAGAGTTCGTTGCGGGTAACGTCATCGGACTCGCAATCGGTCAGCTTGCCGGGCAGCACGGCAACGCCCGAGCCCTTCTTCTTCTCGACCTTCTGCGCGGCACGTGTACGCGCCTGCGCTTGCTTGATGACGAGTTCGGCCAGTTTCTTGCCGTGCTCAACGTGCTGGTTCAGCCACAGCTCCAGCGCCGGACGGCTGAAGGTGGAGACCAGCCGCACCGCGTCGCGGCTGTTCAGGCGTTCCTTGATCTGGCCCTGGAACTGAGGGTCGAGCACCTTGGCCGACAGCACGAACGAAGCGCGCGCAAACACGTCTTCGGACATCAGCTTGACGCCCTTGGGCAGGAGCGCATGCATCTCGACAAAGCTCTTCACGGCCTGGAACAGGCCTTCGCGCAAACCGGATTCGTGCGTGCCGCCCGCGGGGGTCGGGATCAGGTTGACGTATGACTCACGTACCGGAGAGCCCTCTTCCGTCCAGGCCACCACCCACGAAGCGCCTTCGCCGAAGGCAAAACCTTCTTCGCCGAGCTTGTCGGGGTCGGCAAAGTGTTCGCCTTCAAACAGGGGGATCACCGGCTCGGCACCGCTGCCCTGTGCGAGCGATTCGACCAGATAGCCGCGCAGGCCCTGGTCGTATTGCCATTCGAGCGTCTCGCCGGTTTTTTCCAGCGTAAGGCTGACCTTCACGCCCGGCAGCAGCACGGCCTTGCTGCGCAGCAAGCGCTGCAGCTCGGCCTGCGGGATGTTCTCGGAATCGAAATACTTGGCGTCCGGCCACGCGCGCACGCGTGTGCCGCTCTTCTTCTCGCCGCGTTCGGCCTTGCGGGTGGTCAGCGGCTCGATCACGTCGCCACCGGAGAATGCGAGCGTCGACACATTGCCGTCGCGCCAGACCGTCACTTCCAGGCGCGTCGACAGCGCGTTCGTGACCGACACACCCACGCCGTGCAGGCCGCCGGAGAACGCGTATGCGCCGCCGCGGCCCTTGTCGAACTTGCCGCCGGCATGCAGGCGCGTGTAGACGATCTCGACCACCGGCACGCCCTCTTCGGGATGGATGCCGACAGGAATACCGCGCGCATCGTCTTCCACGCTCACGCTGCCGTCCTTGTGCAGCGTCACGGCGATCAGCTTGCCGTAGCCGCCCAACGCCTCGTCAGCGGAGTTGTCGATGACTTCCTGCACGATGTGCAGGGGATTGTCGGTGCGCGTATACATGCCCGGCCGTTGCTTGACCGGTTCCAGGCCCTTGAGGACCTTGATCGACGATTCGCTGTATTGGGAGGTTTTGCTCATGGAAGGCGGAAAAACTGACCAGGCTTGGGTCTGTCCCCAAGCACCGGGAATGCAGCGCGCATTGTAAAGGAAGCCGTCCTCAACAATGCGGAGGGATCGTCAGCGTTGGGATGCGACCCGAAACCCACATCCGGTCGACATCCCGCTGACATATTGCGTGGTTACTGCGGCGTCACACCGTGCCGGCGCGCTTGGCTTCGAGGGCTTCCCATCGCTCCAGCGCCTCCAGCAGTTCCAGTTCGATGGCTTCGTGGCGCTCGGCGAGCTTCTGCGCGCGCTCCGGGTCGCGGCCGTAGATCGTGCCGTCTTCCAGTTCGCCGCCGACCTGCTTTTGCTCAGCCTCCAGCGCCTCGATGGTGGCGGGCAACGCGTCGAGTTCGCGCTGCTCCTTGTAGCTGAGCTTGACCGTGGCGCGCTCGCGCGGCTTGGCCGCCTCGGGTTTCTTCTCTTCGGCGACGGGCCTGGCGGCTTGCGCCATCCGCGCCGCGCGCGCAGATTGCGTCTGCCAATCGGAGAACCCGCCCACGTATTCGCGCCAACGGCCCTCGCCCTCTGCCGCAATCACCGAGGTGACGACGTTGTCGACAAACGCGCGATCATGCGAGACCAGGAATACGGTGCCGCTGTATTCCTGCAGCAGCTCTTCCAGCAGTTCAAGTGTGTCGATGTCCAGATCGTTGGTCGGTTCGTCGAGCACCAGCACGTTGGCCGGACGGGCAAACAGGCGCGCCAGCAGCAGCCGGTTGCGCTCGCCTCCCGACAGCGAGGCCACCGGCGAGCGCGCACGCTCGGGCGGGAAGAGGAAATCGCCCAGATAGCTCATCACGTGCTTGCGCTGACCGTTGACTTCGATCCAGTCGCTGCCCGGGCTGATGGTGTCGGCAAGCGACCGGTTCAGATCCAATTGCGCGCGCATCTGGTCGAAGTACGCCACCTGCAGGTTGGTGCCGTTGCGCACCGTGCCCGAATCGGGAGCCAGTTCGCCGAGAATCAACTTCAGCAGCGTGGTCTTGCCGACCCCGTTGGCGCCGAGAATCCCCACCTTGTCGCCGCGCAAAATCGTGGCGGTGAAGTTGTCAACGACGGTTTTGTCGCCATAGCGCTTGGTCACGTCGATCAGCTCGGCGACGATCTTGCCCGAGCGATCGCCCTGCGAGACCTCCAGCTTGACGTTGCCCTGCACCTCGCGGCGCACCTGGCGTTCCACACGCATCTGTTCCAGCCGCGCAACGCGGCCGACACTGCGTGTGCGGCGCGCTTCCACACCCTTGCGGATCCACACTTCTTCCTGCGCGAGCAGTTTGTCGAAGCGGGCGTTTTCCAGGGCTTCGGCGTCCAGCTCCTGCGCCTTGCGCGTCTGATACGCCGTAAAGTTGCCGGGGTACGAACGCAGCTTGCCGCGATCGAGTTCGATGATGCGCGTGGCGACACGGTCGAGGAACGCGCGATCGTGCGTGATAAACAACACGCTGCCGCGGAACGCCAGCAGCAAATCTTCGAGCCAGCGAATGGAGTCGTAGTCGAGGTGGTTGGTCGGCTCGTCCAGCAGCAGGATGTCGGGCGCACCCACCAGCGCCTGCGCGAGCGCCACACGCTTGGTCAGGCCGCCCGACAGCGAACCGATGCGCGCGCCCGGCTGCAGGCCCAACTGGGCGATGGTCGTTTCCACACGCGTACGCAGCTGCCAGGCGTCTGCGGCTTCCAACTGCGATTGCAACGCCTGCAGCTTGTGCAGCGCGTCTTCATCGTGGGAATCGCCCATCGACGTGATCAGCGCTTCGTATTCAGCAAGCAAGCCGGCGGCATGCGGCACACCCATCGCCACGGCTTCGGCCACGGTCTGCTCCGGGTCGAATTCGGGTTCTTGCGGCACATAGGCCGACGTCACGCCGCTCTGGCGAGCAATCAAGCCGTCATCCGGCGAGGTCGTACCCGCCACGATCTTGAGCAGCGACGACTTGCCGGTGCCATTGCGGCCGATCAGGCCTATGCGCTCGCCAGCCTCCAGCGAGAAGTCGGTGTGGTCGAGCAGCGCCAGGTGGCCGAACGCCAGTTGCGCATCGGTAATGGAAAACAGGGCCATGCTGGAGTGAGAAGGAGGCAGGCCGCGTGCGGCCGGAAGGCGCGTATTGTAGTCGCCCCGCGTGTCGTCCACCGGCGGCATTGCGCTTGCAGATGCCGGTGCTATAACGCTTGTGCCGCCGGACTCTCTTTTTCCGGCCGCGCCATCCATACCGTTACGGAAGGGGAACGACGATGCGCGGACTATTCGGGCTGTTGATCATCTTGATCGTGGCAGGCATTCCGGTGCGGCAGATCTTGCTGCGAACCGGCTTCTCACAGTGGTGGACGCTGCTTGTGCTGGTACCGGTGGTGAACCTGGTGGCGCTGTGGATTTTCGCGTTCTCGAACTGGCCGCGGCAGTCGTCCCAGCCGGGCAGCGTTCTTCCCAACCAGAACTAGGAAACAAGCGCACCAAAGAAAAACGGCCCGCTTTCGGCGGGCCGGAAGAGTCTCTCCTCGATGCCTTGCGAACAAGACATGGCCGGAGCATAGCGCCCCTCGTCTGTCTCGGGCAGTCGGGACAAACCCGGTAGGGAAAAACGCCTAACGCTAGGCGCGGTGCGGCTTCGCACCGCAGCAACGCATGCACGGCTCGGGCATGCACCGCGGGGAGTCCACCGCACCGGCCGGACGGCTGAGACGGTGCGTCGCGCACGCCACGTGTGCGCAATGCACCACTGCAAGGCAATCGCCACGCGTCGGCTTTTAGAGGGCGGGGTCCAGTCTTGCAGCCTGCTTACAACACCAAAAAAGCACGGGCCTGCAGGTTGCAACGTCGCGCCGTATCATGCGGCAGGCCCTCCGGCCACGAGCCGGGCATAACGATAAAGTGGGCCGCCGATTCTTTCCCGGGGGATACAACCATGCCGTTCTTCACGCGCGCGCTGCAGGCTGCGGCGCTGCTCTTCGCTTCGCTATCCAGTGCTGTACCGGGCACGGCTGTGGCCTCCTCCACGCCGGTGCTCGACCGCATCCGCGACACGGGCACCGTCCGCGTCGCCTATCGCGAAAGCTCCGTGCCCTTCTCGTTCTACGACGCCGATAAAAAACCCGTCGGCTATGCCGTCGACCTGTGCCTGCGCGTGGTCGACAAGCTGCGCACGGACCTCAAGCGCCCTGACCTGAAAGTGCAATATGTGATGGTCACGCCTTCGACGCGGATGCCGGCCATCATCGAAGGCAAAGCCGACCTCGAATGCGGCTCGACCACCAATAACCGCGAACGCCGCGAGAAAGTGGCATTCACGATCCCGCACTACATCGCGGGCATCCGCATGATCGTCAAGACTTCGTCGGGCATCCGCAGGTGGGACGACCTGCGCGGCAAGACCGTCGTCACCACCAAAGGCACCACCAGCGTGGCGGAACTGCGCAAGATGAACGACGTCCGCGTGCTGAATATGAAGTTTCTCGAAGCCAAGGACCACGCTGAATCCTTCGCGATGGTCGAAACCGGCAAGGCTGACGCCTTTGCGATGGACGACGTGCTGCTCTTCGGCTTCCGCGCCAACACCAAGACGCCAAGCGACTACGCCGTCGTCGGCGACATGCTGACGGTCGAGCCCTACGCGATCATGCTCAGCAAGGACGACGCCGAATTCAAGCGCCTCGTCGATCGCGCGATGACCAACATCATCCTCGACTACGACGCCGACAAGCTCTACAAGAAGTGGTTCCAACAACCGATTCCGCCGCACAGCGCGAAGCTGGATATCCCGATGAGCTTCCTGCTGCGCGACTCGTTCAAGTACCCGAGCGACAAGGTCGCCGATTGAACGTAATGGTGTGATCGCGCAACGCCGCCGTGCAGTCAGGCGGCGTTTTGCTTTGCGCAGTCAGCGCTGGGCCGGCAGCATCGGCTTGTTGAGCATGCGCGACAGGACAGCTTCGGGCGAATGGGTGCGATCGGCAATGGCCGCTGGGTCAAGATAGAAAGTCTGTTCCATCATCGCGCGGCCGCGCATCGCCGCATGCAGCGCCTGATCGCTGAAGACCACCCAAGTCGCACCCGGAGCAAATTCGAACGTCTGTTGCGGTGCCCCGCGCTGATAGACCAGGTCGGCCTTCGCGAGATCGTGCAGCTGCAGCATGCGGTGGTCGTATTCGGAGCGTGGGCGCTTGGTGATATGCAGCTTGTGCATCAGCCACGATTGTCCCGGGAGCATCCCCCGCGTTTTCGGCACAAACCGCTGGGCGAAGTCGGCAAAGGGCTCGCCGATGCGCCAGACGCGCGAGGCATCCGGATCGACATTGTGGAACACACGCAATAGGCGCTGGCCGTGCAGCGGGTTCGACGGGAATGCGTCGACGTGCAGACGCGTGTCGTCCTTGCGCCAACTGACCGGCCGCCCGGCAATCTCGGCCGGCCGCAACGACGTGCCGGCTCGCTTCAAATGCGGGGCGTAGTCGGGAAACAGCGTCAGCACGAGGCGCTCGGCAGCATCGGCGTAACGCAGAATCAAGGTAGCGAGATCGCCCAGATCGGCGGGCTGCCCGACGGCGCCGCGCACGCGGGATTCGTTCGCGCGCAGGTTGATGTTCTTCGTCTTGCCGTCAGACCAGCGCGCATCGAGAAACCGCTGCTCCCGGGCATCAAGTGGGAAATCGAGCGCCGGAAAATGCAGCACATTACCGCGCTCCAACGCGGACCGCATGGCTGCCGCCTCATCAGACGTCACCACTGGTGACCATTCACGCACCGGCCATGGCACCACCATGTCGATGACAGGCGGCGCAGCGACGGCTCGCTGTCTGGAATGATGGTTGCGCGCCGGCGGTGTGGCGGGTGCAAACCCTTGCATACTTCCCATGAACTTATCAATCGCTTACGTAAATATTTGCGAATGATAGAGCGCTCACCACCTCAGTGCATCGTCAGGCAACACAACACAGCATGTCTTACGACATGTGCCGAGGTGCTTGCCGGCGCGGGAAGCGGATTTCAGAGAAAGTGCTTGACGACCTGCTCTTCCAGGCCGACAAAGCGCACGAGCTGGCGTGAGCCGTCAGGAAATTGCTTGATGACGTGGCCGTCGGGGGTATCGGTGTGACGGAAATAGATCGGTCGATCGATCGTCCCGGGCCGATGCTTGGGAAGCAGGCTTTCCAGCGACGGCTCCACCGTCCACGGATCGTCCCGTTCTTCGGATGTCAGCATGTTGGTCGCCTAGGGGGTTCTGGAATAGGTGAGAAAGCATAACTTCCGTGAACAACCCTGGAAAGTTCGTAATACTTAAATCTGATTCTTTGACCGATCGTTCGTTCGCTTTAGCGTTTGCCCCATCACAAGAACGCCTTGACTGTGGGCGGCAACCTACAAAACCCATGGCGTCATCATCGTTTCACATGGCATCGGTAACTGCTGCCGACGCAGCCTGGCGCTCCCGCGGCTCACTGGTCTTGGCTCTGCAAATTGCGTAGAATCGCGGCTCGCTCGGGCGGCCGTTGGCGTCACCCGGGAGTCGGTCACTCGCCGTAGCACAATGGATAGTGCACGCGCCTCCTAAGCGTGAGATACAGGTTCGATTCCTGTCGGCGGGACCAGCAGATGCGACAAAGCTAGGCAACACGCCTGGCTTTTGTTTTTTGCCCGCACAAAACAACGAGGCCCGCCACACGCGGGCGGGCCTATGGCTGCGGATGGCCCCGGGCCATCTAGGTCAGCACCGGCAGCGCTTCGAGCACGAGCAGCCCGATCAGCACCCCGATAATCGTCAGCAGCACGCGAATCCCTACTCGCGCACCTCGGATCACCAGCGGCGCAGAGGCCAGTCCGATCACACCCGCAACGCAAACGGCGAGCAACAGGTACAGGTTGGAGAAGGCCATCGGGAATTCCATCATCCGCCCCTTTCCGGCTATGAGCATGGCCGGTCTTTTGAGTATAGGCCGCGCGCTCGATCCGGCAAGCGTCGGTGCCGGCACATACATCAATATCACTAGCATTTTTGCGCACTGCAAAAATTCGTGCTATAGTCCGTGACTTGGCTGCTTACTGCCGTATTTTTCGGTCCGCGGTTGGCCGATGTGCTGGTTTCAGACCGGCGCGCATCGTCCGAATCCCCGCCCGTTGCATGCATGCGCAGCCGATTGCCATTGTGCTTGGCATCGTCTCCGATCTCCCGCGTGGATTCACATCACGCCGAAGGGACCGCCGCCCCACCTCGCTGACCTGTTCAGCTTGAGGCCGGCCCATTCCCCCGCCTGTCCGTTCTGCAGCCCGTCTGTCGAACCGGCCTTATCCGATTGGCGCCGACGCCCGTGATTAACCGGTCGCCGTATCCCATTTCCGCTGTCTGCATCCGTTGATGTAGCGGCGCGGCAGCCTTACTACCTATTCGACATGACGCAGCCTCAAGACGGCAGCGGCGCTATTGCGCACGCTGAAACCAGCAACACCAATACCGAAAACCTCGTCGCCGAAGCCGCGACCCGTGCTAGCGCCTTTGCTGCACTGGGCTTGGACGACCGCATCGTCCGTGCGCTGGGCGAAGTGAACTACATCACCCCGACGCCGGTTCAAGCGCAAGCCATTCCGGCCTGCCTGTTGGGCCGCGACCTGCTGGTCACGAGCCAAACCGGTTCGGGCAAGACCGCCGCATTCATTCTGCCGGCCATCCAGCGCATCAGCGAGCAGCCTGAGCCGCAGCGTCCGCGCATGGACGGCCCGCCGCAACGCATGAAGGGTCGCCGCCCCCGCCCGGCACCTGCCAAGCCGTCGCTGCTGGTGCTCACGCCCACGCGTGAACTGGCCCTGCAAGTGACTACCGCCACCGCACAATACGGCCGCCATCTGCGCCGCATCGTCTGCGCGAGCATCCTGGGCGGCATGCCCTACCCGAAGCAGCTCGACATGCTGGCACGCATGCCGGACATCATCATCGCCACGCCTGGCCGCCTGCTCGACCACATCGACTCGGGCCGCATCGACCTGTCGGCACTCAACATGCTCGTCTTTGACGAAGCCGACCGCATGCTGGACATGGGCTTCTCGGATGACATCGAAGCCATCGTCGGCGCCACGCCCGCCACGCGCCAGATGCTGATGTTCTCGGCCACCATGGACCGCCGCATCGAACAACTGGCCGAGCGCATGATGCGCGAGCCGCAGCGTATCGAAATCGCCACCGCGAAGATCGACCAAAGCAACATCGAAGAGCGCCTGCACTTCACCGACGACATGTCGCACAAGCAGCAGTTGCTGGATCACCTGCTGCGCGACGCGTCGCTCAAGCAAGCCATCGTCTTCACGGCGACCAAGCGTGATGCCGACTCGCTGGCCGAGCGCCTGACCGAGCACGGTTTCTCCGCCGGCGCCTTGCATGGTGACATGCACCAGGGCGCGCGTAACCGTACGCTGACGGCTCTGCGCCGCGGTCAGTTGCGCGTGCTGGTGGCCACCGACGTGGCCGCCCGCGGCATTGACGTGCCGGACATCACGCACGTGGTCAACTTCGACCTGCCCAAGCAAGCTGAAGACTACGTGCACCGCATCGGCCGTACGGGCCGTGCCGGCCGCAGCGGGATCGCCATCAACCTGGTGAACCACAACGACACGTTCCAATGGCGCCGTATCGAGCGCTTCGTTGATCGCCGCATCGACGCATCGGTTGTCGAGGGCCTGGAGCCGAAGCGCTCGGCCAAGCCCCGCACTGGCGGCCCGCGTGCCGGCGGCGACCGTGGCGGCTACCGTGGAAACGGTGGCAATGGCGGCGGTTATCGCGGCCAGCGTGAAGGCTTCGGCGCGCGCCAAGGCGGCAACGGGGGCAATGGCGGTAACAGCGAAGGCCGCCTCCAACGCAGCTTCGGCGGCGACCGCGACGGCTTTGCTCCGCGCCGCGATGATCGCAACGGCAACAGCAACAGCAACAGCGGCGGCTACCAAGGCGCCCAACGCGAATGGAACCGCGACGACCGCGCCCCGCGTCAGTCGTATGGCCAAGGCCAGCAAAACCGTGGCGACTGGCAACAACGTCCCGCACCCGCACGCACGCAAGGCTCGCAAGACGGCAACCGTAGCTACGGCAACAGCGCGGGCACCAGCAACGGCGGCGGTTATGGCAATCGCGATGGCAACCGTGAAGGCGCCCCGCGTCGCTTCGGCGACAACAACGGCGCCAGCCGCTTCGGCGACGGTGGCAACGGCGCTCAGCGTCGCAGCTATGGCAACCGCGACAGCTACGGCAGCAAGGGCCGTCCGCGCGATTTCGATCGTTGATCGATAAAGGGCCATCTCCTCTGGATGGCCTTAGCGGGCAACCAACAAAAAACCCCACGTCTAACAGCGTGGGGTTTTTGCTTCTTGGGCAACGCCGGTTAATCGCAGTTGGACTTACGAGAAGACACCTGCGAGGCTTTTTCTGATGCTCATCGCGCGACTTGTTGTGTGAGCGCCGCAGGCAACAAAAACCCTCGCCGAAGCGAGGGTTGCGCTCGTCAAAGCGCGCAGGTCCGGAAGCCGACAAAAACGTCATCGCGTTCCGGCAGCAGGAAGCCCCGGAAACGCGGGTGACGCGTGCGCTGCGGCGTATGTACGGCAGCGCCTCGTACCGCCTGCATCGTCATGAAATGCGGTGCCGACAAGCTCGCCACCCGGCCGCGCGGCATGCCCGGTACGAAATCCGGATACGGCTCGAACGGCGACGACGTCCACTCCCACACCTGCCCCCAATGAAAGCCAGCCCTACCCTGCACCGCGGCCATCTCCCATTCGTCTTCAGTCGGTAAGCGACGGCCGGCCCAGCGGCACCACGCCTGGGCTTCGTACAGGCTCACATGGCGCACCGCTTCATCGCGGTTGATCGTACGCGCCTGACCGTAGCGCAGTGCCTGCCAGGTACGCGTGGCGGGATCGCGCTGCCAACCGAGCGGCGCCGAACGCTCCTGCATCATCAGCCACTCCATGCCGGCCGGCGACCACCACTGCGGATGATCGTAACCACGGTCTTCGATGAACTCCAGGTATTGGCCATTCGTAACCGGCTGCGCATCGATCTCGAACGCGGGCACATACGTGCGGTACGGCGGACACTCATTGTCGAAGAAGAAACCGTCGGCGTCTGGCCAGCCCATCTGGAAACGGCCGCCGGGCAACGACAATGTCTGCGCAGCCGGCACGGCCACGGCGGCCAGCGGAGGCTGTCCAGCGGGTTGCAGGCCTAGGACCTGCAGCAGCCCGTGCAGATGTTCGGCGCGCAGGTCTTCGTGGAACACCGCCCAGCGGAACGGTTCCAGCGCCGCGTCGTCGTCGGTGCCCAGCGTGGCGAGCTTGCGTAGCACGCGGTCGAGCACGCCATGCGCGTACTGCTTGATCGCGGCGATGCCGGGCAGCGTCAGGTCCCAGCATGCCTCTGGAGGCATGCGATCCATGTCGAAGAACGTGTCGGCGCCATCAAGCGCGGCGGGCAACGTGGCCTGCCAGAGCGCCAGATCCCACTCGGTGCCAGCGCCGTCCTCGATGGTATCGCTGCCGTTGCGACGCGGCTCGCGCAGGCACCAGAACTCTGCAAACCAGGCCAGTTGGCCCAGCGTCCAGAGCGGTGGGGCATGATGCTCCACGCGTTCAATCTGCCAGCCGCGCTGCGTATCGCCAAACGCCGACAACAACGCCAGCGTGCGATTGCGGGCGTCGACCAGGCTGTGCGCGATGCCCTGGCGCGGCAAGCGGCGGCCGTCGGTCCAGTCGGGAAGCGATCCGATGAAGGTCGGATCGGGGAGCATGAAGAATTCAGCCATCGCGGCAAACCTCGGGCGGGAATCGATCCATTATCGCACCGGCCTGCTTGGCGTTCCGCCGCCCCCGTCTAACGGCCTACGCTCGCGTGACAGACGGCAAAGTCGCTGCCGGCATCGGTCCAGGCATGCAGATCTTCGAAACCGGCATCGGCAAACATCGCTTGCAGACTCGGCAGGTCGTATTTGACGGAGTTCTCGGTGTGCACGCGTTCGCCGGCGGCGAAGGTACGCGCGTGCTTGCCCCATTGCACCGTTACATCGCGGAGTGCTTCCAGGTGCATCTCAACGCGATGCGCCTCCGCGCGGTACAGCGCGACATGGCGCCAATCCCGCACGTCGAAATTTGCGCCCAGGAGGCGATTCAGGTTGCACAGCACGTTCAGGTTGAACGCCGCGGTCACACCAAGCGGATCGTCGTAAGCGGCTTCGAGCCGTTGGGCGTCTTTGATAAGGTCGATGCCGATCAGCACGCTGTCGCCAGGCGCGGAAGCCTCGTGCAGGCGTGAGAGAAATGCCCTCGCCTCTTCCGGCGTGAAATTGCCAAGGCTCGAACCGGGGTAGAACCACACGCGGCGCCCATCGCCAACGGCATCGGGCAACACCAGCGGCGCACACAGGTCGGCGCCAATGCCGACCATCGGCAATTGCGGATGCTGACGCGCAAGCCCCCGCAGCGTATCGCGCAGAAAATCCGCCGAGATGTCGATCGCCACATAACGCGACGGCGCGAGCGTGCGGAACAGCCGTGCAGCCTTTTCGCAATTGCCGGCGCCTAGGTCGATCAACGTGGCGCCGCGGCCCACGCGCATCGCGATCTCGGCCGCGTGCAGGCTGAAGATAGCGGCTTCGGTGCGGGTCGGGTAATACTCAGGCAAGTCGGTAATCGCTTCGAACAGACGCGAGCCGAGGGCGTCGTAGAAGAACTTCGGGCTGATACTGGCCGGGCGTGAGAGCAGCCCGGCTTCCGCCTCGGAACGCAACGCGGCATCGTCTTCCGTAAAGAGCTGGTAGAAAGTCAGGCCCGCGCCAACGGCGTCAACCGTAGGCTGCGGCTGAATCAGACGGGCCAGTGCGCGGCGGGCATAGGCATCGGCGGACGGCTTGGTGGCCTGCATGGTGTCTCCCGTTGTGGGTGGAACGGCACGGTGCTGCATGGTCATGAGGGCCATTGACAGCGAGAAATGTGCCATCGCGCCTATGCCATCACCGCACGCTGATGGCGCACGGATGAAATTGCAGCGTAGACGCCGCTTTGTGACAGCGCCACCGTTCTTTCGCCGGAGGCCGCCACAACACGGCATCGCGCCAATCGTAAAAATCACCCGCGCCGCTGAAAAAATCACGCACACCGTGCTGGTAGGCCGATGTTGCGTTTTTGCAGCGCACAATCCGCCCGCCGCGATATAATGCGGGCTTCCTCAAAGGGGAGTAGCTCGGGGGTTCTTCAGCCCCAGGCACGATCGTCATGACGAAGCACACGCTTCCGGTCGTGCCGGCACCAGCAGGTTCCCAACCTGTTCGTGTCGAGCAAGACCTTTGCAACCGGATTTCATGGTCTGCAAAGCGTCTCGCCCCAGCACTCCATGCAGTTCGGTCAACCGATTTTTATTGTTGTTTGACTTGGAGCCACCATGGAATGGTTGTCTGACATCTTCACCATGCAGTTTGCTGCCGCGCTGGCATCGATCATCGTGATCGACCTTGTGCTTGCGGGCGATAACGCCATCCTCATCGCGCTGGCAGCGCGCAACCTGCCGCCCGAGTTGCAGAAGAAGGCCATCATGTGGGGCGCCGCGGGCGCCATAGTCGTGCGCGCGCTCATGACGCTGGCGGTGGTATGGCTGCTGAAGATTCCGGGCCTGATGCTGGTGGGCGGTCTGGCGCTGGTGTGGATCGCGTGGAAGCTTCTGGCCGACGACGGCCAAGGCGGCGATGAACACGGCGCGGGCAGCACCACGCTGATCGGCGCCATGAAGACCATCATCATCGCCGATGCAGTGATGGGCATCGACAACGTGCTCGCCATTGCCGGTGCATCGCATGGCAGCTTCCTGCTGGTGGTGCTGGGTCTGTTGATCAGCGTGCCGGTCGTCGTGTGGGGTAGCGGCGTGGTACTGCGCCTGATCGAACGCTTCCCGGTCATCATCTACGGCGGCGCCGCTGTGCTGGCTTATACGGCCGCGCACATGATCGTGGCCGAACCGGTTCTCAAGGCGTTCTTTGCCCCACAGCCGCCGCTCAAGTGGGCAGTGTATGTGGTGGTGTTCCTGGTGGTGCTGGGCGGAGGTTGGCTGGTCCAACGTCGCCGCCAACAACCCGCCTAAACTAAGCCAGGATGGGCTGACCGGCGAGCACACGCGCCAGCTTGGCGCGATCAATGTTGCCGCCGGTCAGCGGCAGGCCGATGCGCTGGCCAACAATCCGCTCCCGCTGCTGCCATGCACCCGCAAGGGCTGCGGCCGCGGCGCCCTCCGCCACGTTGTGCGTGGTGGAAAAGTACAGGCGAATGGCCTCCGCCACTTCGTCATCCGTCACCGCAATGATCTCTTCGACGCCGGCTCGGATCACCTCAAGCGCGTTCGCGTCCGGCGTGCGGCACGCCAGCCCGTCGGCGAGCAACGTCGACACCGGCGCCGACACCACGGTACCGCTTGCAAACGACTGCTCGTAGCACCGGGCATGTGCTGACACAACGCCGACAATGCGTGTCGACAGCCCCAACGCATCGCGGGCCCGCACCGCCGCGCAAATCCCCGAACCCATGCCGATCGGCACGTAGACCACATCCAGCGGCGTGGCCTCAAGAAACTCCAGCCAGTAGCTCGCCACCCCGACGACCAGATCGTCGTGATACGAGGGCACAAAGTGCAAGCCACGTTCACCGGCTAATTGATCGGCGAACTCGCGGCTCGCCTGGAAGTCATCGCCCGCTTCAATGAGCTCTGCGCCAAGTGCGCGCATGGCGGCGTTCTTCTCCACGCTATTGCCGTGCGGCACGACGATGGTGACGGCCAGGCCATTGCGGCGCGCCGCCAATGCAATCGACTGACCATGATTGCCGCGCGTCGCCGCAATCACACCAAGCACGTCCGGCTCACGTTGGCGCAAGGCATACAGATAAGTCAGCCCGCCTCGCACCTTGAACGCGCCCACTTCGGTGTGGTTTTCATGCTTAACCCACACCACCGCCCCCACGGCTTGCGCCAGAAGCGGCCAACAATACTGCGGGGTCGGGGGAATCACCGCATGGACCAATTCGGCGGCTGCGCGCAGATGGCGCAATTCGGCGGCACGGGTGGCCGAAGCGGAGGTAGCTATGGACGACACGCTGTTTCTCCAGCAGACAGTTGAAAGCGATGTCGCGATCTTGCCAGCCTTGCCTGCCCCGCAACATCGACAATTCTGCGCTTTATCGACCCGACCGTGCCGCCCGTCCGACCGGGCCAGTTTCCAGACACTGCCGGTACAGTCGACGCCGCGCCGCTCACGTTACAATGCGGCTCACCCGATATCCGACGCCCTCGCCTCTTCGCCCGCGCTCGCATGAAGCCTTATCTCGACCTGATGCGCCATGTCTACGAACATGGCACCGACAAAGCCGACCGCACCGGCACCGGCACGCGATCCGTGTTCGGCCACCAGATGCGCTTCAACCTGCAGGATGGCTTTCCGCTAGTGACCACCAAGAAGGTCCACATCAAGTCCATCGTCTATGAACTGCTGTGGTTCCTCCAGGGCTCGACCAACGTGCGGTGGCTGCAAGACAACGGCGTGACGATCTGGGACGAATGGGCTGACGCCGACGGCGAGCTGGGCCCCGTGTACGGCTCCCAGTGGCGCTCGTGGCCGACGCCCAACGGCGAACACATCGACCAGATCGCCGAGCTGATCGCGCAGATCAAGCGCAACCCCGATTCGCGCCGGCTGATTGTCTCCGCCTGGAACGTGGCCGACATCCCGCGCATGAAGCTGCCGCCCTGCCACGCGTTCTTCCAGTTCTATGTGGCTGACGGCAAGCTGTCGTGCCAGCTCTACCAGCGCAGCGCCGATATCTTCCTTGGCGTGCCGTTCAACATTGCCAGCTACGCGCTGCTCGTGCATATGGTTGCGCAGCAGACTGGCCTCGATGTGGGCGATTTCGTCTGGACCGGTGGCGATTGCCACCTCTATAACAACCACTTCGAACAAGTCGAAACGCAGCTCGCGCGTGAACCGCTGCCGTTGCCGAAACTGCATATCAAGCGCAAGCCTGAAAGCATCTTCGACTACCAATACGAAGACTTTGAGATCGTCGGCTATCAGAGCCACGCTGCGATCAAAGCACCGGTGGCCGTGTAACCGTATGACCATCCTGACGCTCATCGTCGCCCGCGCCCGTAACGGCGTGATTGGCCGCAACAACACCCTGCCCTGGCGGCTTCCCGAAGATCTCGCGCACTTCAAGCGCACCACAATGGGCGCGCCCATCGTGATGGGCCGCAAGACGTACGATTCGATCGGCCGCCCGCTGCCGGGCCGACGCAACATCGTCGTCACGCGCAATGCCAAGCTCGAACTGCCGGGCTGCGAGATAGCATTTTCGATGGAAGATGCGCAGCGCCTGTGCGTCGGCGCCGAGCAGATCTTCCTGATCGGTGGCGCGCAACTGTATGCGGATGCCCTCCCGAGCGCAGACCGCCTGATCGTCACGGAAATCGACGCCGATTTCGAAGGCGATGCATACTTTCCCGCGCCCGACCCCAAGCTCTGGCACGAAGTCGCACGCGAGACGCACCACGCGGCGGCACCCAATGATTTCGACTACGCGTTCGTTACCTACGAACGCCCGCCATCGAACGAGCAGTAACTGGCGACAGGCAATAAAAAACGCGCTCAGTTCCGAGCGCGTTTTTTATTTCGGCGGTGGCGATTTATTCGCCAGCAATCGTCATCTGCTCGATCAGGATCGAGCCGGTTTCCTTCGTACCGCGTACCAGCGCATCGGCACCGATGGCGACAATCTGGCGGAACATCTCACCCAGGTTGCCGGCAATCGTAATTTCTTCCACCGGGTACTGAATCACGCCATTTTCAACCCAGTAGCCTGACGCGCCGCGCGAGTAATCACCCGTCACGTAGTTCACGCCTTGGCCCATCAGCTCGGTTACCAATAGGCCCGTGCCCATGCGGCGCAGCATGCCGGCAAAGTCGTCTTCGGGCGTGGTCTTGTCGGAGAACAACGTCAGGTTATGCGAGCCGCCGGCGTTGCCCGTGGTTTGCATGCCGAGCTTGCGCGCGGAATACGTCGACAGGAAGTAGCCCTCCACCACGCCGTTCTTCACCACATCGCGGCGCTGCGTGCGCACGCCTTCCTCGTCGAACGGCGCGCTGCCCATGCCGTTGAGGACGTGAGGGTCTTCCGTGATCTGCACATGCGGCGCGAAAACTTCCTTGCCCAGCGTATCGAGCAGGAACGTCGACTTGCGATACAACGCGCCGCCCGACACCGCCTGCACAAAGGCGCCCAGCAAACCTGCAGCCAGCGGCGCCTCGAACAACACGGGGCACTTGCGCGTTGTCAGCCGGCGCGCGGACAAACGCGCCAGCGCACGTTCCGCCGCGTACTTGCCGATCGCTTCCGGTGCGGCCAGATCGTCCGGCGAGCGCTTGGATGAATACCAATCGTCGCGCTGCATATGCGCGCCCGAACCGGCGATCGGCGCAGCCGAAATGAAGTGACGCGAATACGGGTAGCCCGCCATGAAACCGCGCGACGTGGCCAAGACGAAGTGCGAATGCTGGGCCGAGATGCTCGAGCCATCGCTGTTGCGGATCTTCGGGCTTACGGCAAAGGCAGCGGCTTCAGCGGCGCGTGCGATCTCCACGGCAGCTTCGGCGTCAATCATCCACGGGTGATAGAGCTGCAGGTCTTGCGGGTGCTTCTCCAGCAGTTCTTCTTCTGCCAAACCGGCGCAATCATCGTCGGCGGTGAAGCGCGCAATGTTGTAGGCAGCCTCGACGGTGGACCGCAGTGCCGCCGGCGAAAAGTCCGACGTGCTGGCGTTGCCACGCTTCTTGCCGAGCATGACCGTCACGCCAACAATCTTGTCGCGGTTCTGCTCGATGGTCTCGATCTCGCCCTTGCGCACCGTGACAGACAGGCCTTGGCCTTCGGAGATTTCCGTTGCGGCATCGGAGGCGCCGAGTTCACGGGCAATGCGGAGCACATCGGAGGCCATCTCCTCGAGCTGTTCGCGGCGGTAGGCAAACACAGGGGCGGTCTTGGAATCGGGCGTTTGAGACATAGGCAATGGAGGGGAGAAACGGGTGCCGGGATTTTGCCAAAAGCGGGCAAGAACTGGCGAAAGCGCCCATCATAGCAAGATACAATGCGCGCCATGAGCCGAGCATCCCGACACAACCCCACGTATCTCCAACCCGTCGTGCGCACCGACATCGGTGACGAGGACGATCCGGATACGCCCAAGAGCAAATCGCAGCGCAAGCGCGAGGTGAACGCCTTGCAAGACCTGGGCACCGCCTTGGAAGCGCTGCCCAAGGACAAACTCGCCAAGGTGCCGCTGCCCGAAAAGCTGCTCGACGCCCTGCGCGAAGCCAAACGCACCACCGCCCATGAAGGCAAGCGCCGCCAGATGCAGTACATCGGCAAGCTGATGCGCGCCCTGACCGACGAGGAAGTCGAAGCCATTCGCCGCGTCCTGGCCACCTTCGTTGGCGCTTCCAAGGCGGAAACCGCACGTCTGCACGCCATCGAGCGTTGGCGCGACCGCCTGATCGCCAGCGACGACGCCGTTACCGAGTTCATTGCAGCGCACCCGGATTCCGACGTGCAGGCGCTGCGTACGCTGGTGCGCAATGCGCGCAAGGAAGCACAGCTGGCCAAGCCGCCCAAGTCGTCGCGCGAGCTGTTCCAAATGGTCAAGCAGGCCCTGTCCGGCAATGACCGCGACGAAGACGACGCCGATCAACCCGAAGCCGAAGGCGACGACGCATGACAGCCCCTGCCCCCTCCGCGCCGATCACCCGCCGCCACGCCGACGAACTGATCGTCGGTTTTGTGTCGATCTCAGACCGCGCCTCGGCCGGCACGTACCAGGATGAAGGGATTCCCGCGCTGCGGGACTGGTTTGGCACCGCGCTATCGTCGCCGTGGCAAGGGGTGGAGCGGCTGATTCCGGACGAACAAGCGGCGATTGCCGAAACACTGATCGACCTCGTCGACCATGCCGGCTGCGATCTGGTGCTCACCACGGGCGGCACTGGCCCGACGCGCCGCGATGTGACGCCCGAGGCCACGCTGGCCGTCGCCACGAAGGAAATGCCGGGTTTTGGCGAGCAGATGCGCCAGATCAGCCTGCATTTCGTTCCGACGGCGATTCTGTCGCGTCAGGTAGCGGTGATCCGCGAAACGCCGTCGCGCGCCACGCTGATCATCAACCTGCCCGGGCAGCCGCGCGCCATCAAGGAAACGCTGGAAGGTTTGAAGGATGTGGAAGGCCGCGCCACGGTGCCGGGCATCTTTGCGGCTGTGCCGTACTGCATCGACCTGATCGGCGGCCCGTATGTCGAGACGCACGACAGCGTGGTCAAGGCCTGGCGGCCCAAGCACGCTGTACGTGTAAAACCGCTGCAGGTTTAACGCTTACGGGGCGACCGAAGACGCCAGCGCTTCAGCGTCCGGCGTTTGCGGCACGTCGCGGATGAAGTGCTCGCGGTAATAGCGCAGCTCTTCGATCGACTCGATGATGTCTGCGAACGCCGTGTGCCGCTGGTGCTTCGTAAAGCCCTTGGCAATGGCCGGTTGCCAGCGCTTGCAGAGTTCCTTGAGCGTGGAGACGTCCAGGTTGCGGTAGTGGAAGTACTCCTCGAGCTTGGGCATGTAGCGCGCCATGAAACGGCGGTCCTGGCAGATGGAGTTACCGCACATCGGCGACTTGCTCTTCGGCACCCACTTCTTGAGGAACGCCAGCAGTTCGGCTTCCGCTTCCGCTTCGGTCGTGGTCGACGCCTTGACCTTGTCGATCAGACCCGAACGGCCGTGCGTGCCCTTGTTCCACGCGTCCATGCCGTCGAGCAGCTCGTCGGACTGATGGATCACCAGCACTGGGCCTTCAGCCAGGATGTTCAGCTCCGAATCCGTCACCACCACGGCCACTTCGATGATGCGATCGTTGTCGGGGCTCAGGCCGGTCATCTCCATGTCGAGCCAGACAAGGTTGTTATCGCTCTTGGCGGCAACGCGGTTGGCGGGCGAGGAGGATGCGACGGACGAAACAGGGGTACTCACTGGGGTGCTCACTCAAGGGCCTTGAGAAAATGACTGAAGGCTATAATTTTCGCATATCTGATAGGTGTTTCCCCACATGCCCGCCTTTACCGCTGTCTTCCTGATCGCCCTTGTATTGATGTCCGCCACGCGCCTGTGGCTAGCCGCGCGGCAAGTCCGTCACGTGGCGCGTCACCGCGATGCCGTGCCTGCGCAGTTCGCCGAGTCGATCACACTGGACATGCACCGCAAGGCCGCGGACTACACCATCGCTCGCACCCGCCTGGCGATGCTGGAAGTGCCGGTTCAGGCCGCCCTGCTGATCGCCCTGACGCTGCTCGGCGGGCTGAACTGGATCAACCAGGCATGGCTGGGCGTGTTTGGCCCCGGTTATGCGTATGGCGTGGCGCTGATCGCATCGGTCATCGCGATCAGCAGCGTGATCGAGTTGCCGTTTTCGCTGTATGGCCAGTTTGTCGTGGAAGAACGATTCGGCTTCAACCGCATGACGTTCAAGCTATGGTTGGCCGACAACCTCAAGGGCTTGGCCATCGGCACCGTGCTGGGCCTGCCGCTGCTGCTGGCGGTGCTCTGGCTGATGGGCAAGATGGGCGCGTACTGGTGGCTTTACACCTGGATCGTATGGATGGCGTTCATGCTGTTTGTTCAGGCGATCTACCCAAACGTCATCGCACCGCTCTACAACAAGTTCACTCCGCTGCAGGACGAGGAAATGCGCTCGCGCATCGAAAGCCTGCTCAAGCGCTGCGGCTTCGCCAGCAAGGGCCTGTTCGTGATGGACGGCAGCCGCCGCAGCGCCCACGGCAACGCTTACTTCAGCGGCTTTGGTGCAACCAAGCGCATCGTCTTCTTCGACACGCTGCTCGCCCGCCTGAATTCGTCCGAAATGGAAGCCGTGCTCGCGCATGAGCTGGGCCATTTCAAGCGCCACCACATCACCAAGCGCATCGCCGTGACGTTCGTTCTGAGCCTCGGTGCACTGGCGCTGCTCGGCTGGCTCATGACGCGCACGTGGTTCTACCTGGGCCTAGGCGTCGCGCCGAACCTGTTCTCCGACAACCACGCGCTGGCACTGATGCTGTTTTTCCTGATGCTGCCGGTATTCACGTTCTTCGTCTCGCCGCTGGCGAGCCTGTCATCGCGCAAGGACGAATACGAAGCAGATGCCTTCGCCGCCGAGCACTCCGATGCCAATCAACTCGTCTCGGCGCTGGTCAAGCTGTTCCAGGACAACGCATCGACGCTCACCCCGGACCCGGTCTACTCAACGTTCTACTATTCGCACCCCACTGCATCGCAGCGTGTGGAGCGCCTTGTACAGGCCCGCACGGCATGACGCGCGGCAAACTGGGCCGCGCCCATAAGCAGGCCGCCACTGGCGAACACGGGCTCGTCATCGCCGCACACGGGCGCCATTACCTGGTAGAACGCGAAGGCGGCGGTTTCCTGCAATGCTTCCCGCGCGGCAAGCGCAGCGAATGCGCTGTCGGCGATCGCGTGGTCTATGAAGCCACCGCCGTCGACCAGGGCGTCGTCGTGCGCGTGGACGAGCGCCGTAACCTGCTCCACCGCTCAGACCAGTTCAAATCGAAGGTGCTGGCAGCGAACCTGGATCAGATCATCATCATGCTCGGCACCGAGCCGAGCTTTTCGGAAGACCTGCTCGGCCGCGCGCTTGTCGCGGCAGAGTCCCTCGGGATCACCCCTCTGATCCTGCTCAACAAGATCGACCTGACCGCGCGGTTGGAGACGGCGCGCTCGCGCTTGGCCCTCTACCGAGAGCTGGGTTACACGATCGTGGAATTGACCGTGCATGGCGCGCCGGACGCCGCGCACGCCGCGCTCGAACCGCACGTGGCTGCGCGCGCTTCGATCCTGATCGGACAGTCGGGCATGGGCAAATCATCGCTGCTGAATCTGCTGATTCCGGGCGTGGACGCGCAAACGCGGGAGATATCCGAGAAGCTGGATTCCGGCAAGCATACGACCACGTTCACGCGGCTCTATCACCTACCCGCTGAATGGGGCCAGGGCGGCGTGCTGATCGACTCGCCGGGCTTCCAGGAATTCGGCCTGCATCACCTGAGCGAAGGCATGTTGGAACGCGCCTTTCCCGAATTCCGCCCCCGCCTGACCGAGTGCCGCTTTTATAACTGCCGACACCTGCAAGAACCCGGCTGTGGCATTCTGGGTGCGATTACCGAAGGCAAGATCGATCCACGGCGGCACCAGCTTTACGCGCAACTGCTGCACGAATCGGAGCAACAGAAGCCTTGGTAGCGGCTTCGTAACACGTTCGGGGAGGCTGAGATGAAGTTGCTGATCAGCAGTTCATCGCTCGGCATGGCAGCACACTGGCAAAACGTGCTGTCTGCCGCCGGCATCCGCACCGAGCTGCGCAACATTTACCTGAGCAGCGTAGCGGGTGACGTTCCTCCGCAGGACTGCGCAGCGCAAGTGTGGCTCGTGAACCCGGCGCAGGAAGCGCAGGCCCGAGCGCTGATCGATCAAGCGCAGCATCCGCCGACCGGTCCGGCATGGCGTTGCGTGCATTGCGGAGAGAGCCACGAGCCGCAGTTCGCCCAGTGCTGGCGCTGCGGCAAAGACCGCGAGGATGCGGCCTGATTGATCGTTCAGCGGCTAGGTGACAGCCGCATCAGCCCAACCACACGGCAATCGACAGCATCGCCAGCAGCAGCATCCACAGCACCACCGCGCGCCACACCAGTCCCACAGCTGACTGCAGCGTGCGTACGTTCGGCTCCTGCCCCACTTCCATTGGATAGGCGCCGTCCTCGTCGGCAATGCTATCGACCGAATCGCGTTGCGGAATGGGCGTGCCAAGGCGCACGCCCAGTGCACCGCCGCCGGCCGCCAGCAGGATGCCATTCACTTCGTCGTTCCACTTGGCAGCGCGGTTGCGCCACGCGTACACGGCATCTTCAAAGTTACCGACGATGGAGAAGCCGATCGCAGTCAGGCGCGCGGGGATGTAGTCGATGACGAAAAATGCCTGACGGGCAAAGAGACCGAGCGCGGGGCTGCGCTCCGTCGACGTATCGCTCCAGTGGCGAGCGAGGTATTCAGCGCCGCGGTACAACACCACACCCGCGGGGCCGATCGGCACCAGGAACCAGAAGAACACGCCAAACACGTGACGATGCGCCGCCACGATCGCGCATTCGAGCGTATGGCGGACGATCTCATTGACAGGCATGTCGGTCGTGTCCTGCCCCGACCATTCGTTGAGGAGCAGGCGCGCAGTGACAACGTCATCGCTGCGCAGCGCCTCGTGGATATCGGTGAAGTAGTGGCTGAACTGGCGGAAACCAAGCGTCAGATAGACCATCAGCACGTTCCATAGGAACGCCAGCCCAAGGCTGATCGACGACAGCAGATAGTGCACCAGCGCCACGACCACCACGGCCGGTAGCGTGACCACACACCAGGCGAGCACGGCGTCGCGACGATGGCCCGTGTCGAACCATTCTTCTGCCCGCGCGGCCAGTGCGCGCACGACGTCGTAGATCGGGTTGTCCCGGCTGAGCGCACGGAACTGTTCAAGAATCAGCGCGCAGAGTACGGAGAAAAAAGTCATTGGAAGGGCGTTGCGAAGGCGTGGATCACGCCGTGGAGGCGATGTGCAAGACGATAGCACACAGCGTGCGCGCAACAGCGCACCTTGGGGCCCATATTCGCGCCGACGCTACGCTGCCAACAGGTGATACAAGTTGCGCAGCATACCCGCCGTCGCACCCCATATGAAGTGATGACCAGAGTCAGACTCTTGGCCAGAGCGCCGATATGGCATCGCATAGAAACGACGCACACGGTCTTCCCACCGCAGTTCGCGCACTTCGTGGTTGGCCGGGTCCATCAAAAAGGCCAGCGGCACTTCAAACACCTCGGCCACTTCACTTGGGTCGGGCTGAAGTGTGAAATCAGGCACCAGCAACCCGACAATCGGGCTCACGTGGAAACCCGTCCCGGTGATGTAGTCAGGCAAGCTACCGATCACCTCGATGTGATCCGCACTGATGCCGACCTCCTCCATCGTTTCGCGCAGCGCCGTGTCGACCATGTCCCGGTCAAAGTCCTCGCGCCCGCCGCCCGGAAAGCTGACTTGGCCAGCATGTTGGCTAAGCGACGCATTGCGTTGCGTCAGCAGCACCGTCAAACCCGCCTCGCGCTGCACCAGCGGCACCAGCACCGCTGCCTCGCGCAACTTGAGCGAAGCGTCGATCAGGCGGGATTCGTCCGTCTGCTCCGGCTGCCAGTCGGGCGGCATTTGCAGCCGTTCACGCACGAACTCGGCGGTCAGCCGCGTGACCCCGAGCGCCGGCAATGATGCCTCGGTCGGCACCACCGGCAACTGCTCAGGATCGAACACAGGACGGCGCATCGGATGGGAATGAATGAGTTGTGGGCGGAAGACACACATGTGGTCAATCTTCCGCCGCAAAAGAGAAAAAAGGCACCCGAAGGTGCCTTTTCGCAACGCGCGCAGATTACTCCGCTGCGGCTTCCTTGCGCTTGAAGGTCAGCTTCTCCTTGATGCGTGCCGACTTGCCCGAGCGTTGGCGCAGGTAGTACAGCTTCGCACGGCGCACATCACCGCGACGCTTCACTTCGATGCTGGCCAGCAGCGGCGAGTACAGCTGGAACGTACGCTCCACGCCTTCGCCCGAAGAGATCTTGCGAACGATGAACGACGAATTCAGGCCACGATTGCGCTTGGCAATCACGACGCCTTCATACGCCTGCACACGCTTGCGGGTGCCTTCAACGACGTTCACGTTGACGATCACGGTGTCACCAGGGGCGAACGGGGGGATCGTCTTGTTGGCCGTCAGGCGCTTGATTTCTTCCTGCTCGATTTGCTCGATGAGATTCATCTTTTTCTCCTAGACCATCATGCCGGCGTTTTGCCTGATCGGTTGACCGCGGCCCCGGTAGAGGATGGGAACTTCACTTGGCCGAACCTTCCGGTATGGAAGTCTCTGACCCCTTTGCCGTTATCGCCGCGGCAGCGAGGAAGACCTCATCGCTGCGGGACAACAAACCCTGCTTGCGCGCTGCCTCGATCAGATCGGGCCGCTTGCGCATCGTATTCAACAGCGCCTGCTGGCGGCGCCACTTCTCGATCTCGGCGTGGTGACCACCCAGCAGCACATCTGGCACACGCACACCTTCGTACTCTTCCGGCCGCGTGTAGTGCGGGCAGTCCAGCAAACCATTGACGAAACTGTCTTGCACTGCCGACTGCGCATCGCCCAGCACGCCGGGCAACTGCCGCACTACGGCGTCGATGATCGCCATCGCTGCAATCTCTCCGCCGGAGAGGACGAAATCGCCAAGGCTGATTTCCTCATCTACTCGACGGTCGACCAGACGTTGATCGATCGCTTCATAGCGCCCGCACAACAACGTGAGCGCCGGCAGCTGCGCCAGCTCCATCACCCGCTTGTGCGTGAGCGGCTTGCCTTGCGGCGACAGCAGCACCACATGCGACGCCGCCGGCGCTTGCGCCTCGTGAATTGCATCCAGCGCAGCTTCCAGCGGCTTGGCCAGCATCACCATGCCTGGACCACCGCCGTAAGGGCGGTCGTCCACGGTACGGTAGTTGTCCGTCGTGAAATCGCGCGGGTTCCAGGTGCGCAACGTGTACACCTGCTGTTTGGCTGCGCGGCTGGTGATCCCCCAGTCCGTCAGCGCCCGGAACATGTCCGGAAACAGCGAGACGACGTCAAACTGCATCGCCGAATTCTCCGGCCGCATGTTCAGTAATCCAGACCCCAGTCGACGACGATGCGCTTGCCTGCGACATCCACCGACTTCACGTAAACCTCGACAAATGGCACGAGCCGCTCGACCTCGCCTTCACCGACGATACGCAGGACTTGATGCGCACCGTTGTCGATCAGGCCGGCCACCGTGCCAAGCGTTTCCTGTTGCTCGTTGACGACCGTGGCGCCGATCAGATCGACCCAGTAGAACTCGTCATCGTCCGGCTCGGGAAAATCGGCCCGGCTGACCCACACGGCATAGCCGCGCAGTGCCTCGGCGACGTTGCGGTCGGGCGCGGCAGGCGAACCCGCCACCACCGTACCGCTATGCTCGCGCGACGTGCCAACGGGAAACACCAGCCAGTCTGCCGACGTTGCCAACGCGCCAGCAGGCGGCTTGAGCCACCACGTGCGGGCATTCAACAGCGCGTCGGCATCGCCGTGCAACTGGACCTTGATCCAACCGCGAATACCGTAGGCCCCACCGACATAACCCACCTCGACGAGATCGTCTGGGAGCGTCGGATTGGTGCCTGCCCCCGGGCGCATGGCTTGCAGCCGTTCAGCAACCTTTTGCGAGGTTACTTGCGTTGCGGCAGCCACAGGACCGGGCCGTGTCGATGCGGCGCGCGTCACAGCAGGAAGTGCTCGGACGGCACCGTCGATCGACGCATGCTAAAACTTAGGCAGCAGCTTTCTTGCCGTTTTGCTTCACCAGACGGGCAACCGTCGGCGAGAGTTGTGCGCCCACGCCTTCCCAGTAGGTCAGGCGGTCTTGCACGATGCGCAGACCTTCTTCGCCTTCACCGGCGAGCGGGTTGTAGAAACCGACGCGCTCGATGAAACGGCCATCACGGCGGTTACGCGAGTCGGTCGCAACGATATTGAAGAACGGGCGCTTCTTGGAGCCACCGCGGGCCAGACGGATCACGACCATGGATCTATTCCTTGAAAAACTGGGTATGCGTACAGAGAAACACGCAAGTATAGCGCAATTTCTCCGACCAAACAAACACTTAGGCGTAGCGAGTGGAGATGCCGGGCGGCACGCGCGGCAAGGACGGTACGTAAAGCCCGCCATTGTGGTCGCAGCTTGGCTTGGTGCAGTGACTGCGGCGCTCGCCAAGCTCCCCATCGAGACACTCCACGTACCGCCCGGCTTCCGTGTCGAGGTGCTGACCGACGCGATGCCGGCCGCACGTGAAATGGCGCTTTCTCCGGGCGGCATTCTTTATGTTGGGAGCCGCGTCGGCAAAGTCTACGCGATGCCATTGCAGACCCCGAATGCGCCGATCCATGTGGTGGCGTCCGGGCTGCAACTCCCTGTTGGCGTGGCATGGCGTGACGGCAACCTTTATGTGTCTGCGGTTTCGCGTGTGGTGCGGCTCGATGGCATCGACAAGCGACTCGGCAATCCACCCGAGCCCGTGGTCATCAACGACAAGCTGCCGACGGAAACGCATCACGGTTGGAAATTCATTGCATTCGGGCCAGACGGAAAACTGTATGTGCCTGTTGGTGCACCCTGCAATATCTGCCGCCCGGATGAAAACCGGTACGCCAACATCATGCGCATGAACGCCGACGGCAGCGGCTTGGAACTGGTGGCGCGAGGCATTCGCAACACGGTCGGCTTCGACTGGCACCCGACCACGCACGAATTGTGGTTCACCGACAACGGCCGTGATCTGATGGGTGACGACGTGCCCGACGACGAGCTGAATCGCATCACCAAACCCAATCCGCACTTCGGCTACCCGTTCTGCCACGCGGGCAACATTCCGGACCCGGAATTCGGGGCCGGACACCCATGCAGCAACTACGTGCCCCCTGTCGCCAAGCTCGGGGCGCATGTGGCGGCATTGGGCATGCGGTTTTATTCAGGGATCAGCTTTCCGGCTGAGTACCGGAACAACATCTTCATTGCCGAGCATGGCTCCTGGAACCGATCGTCGAAAGTGGGCTACCGCGTCATGCGCGTCGCACTGGACGCTGCCGGCAATGTGACGAAGCAGGAACCGTTCGCGCACGGCTGGTTGCAGGGCGAACAGCCGTGGGGACGTCCAGCGGATGTGCTCGTGGCACCCGACGGCAGCCTGCTGGTGTCCGACGACTTGGCCGGCGCTGTGTATCGCATCCGCTACACAGGGAAATGACCTCGGCGCCGCCCTTCGCCATGGCAAAGCGTGCACGAAACATCTCGTTACACGGGTAACGTTCGGACAGTGGATGCCTGCTGAGTGAAGCCTTACATTGACAAGCATGAACACGCGCTGCCGATCTCTGTTGCACATACCAGAAGCACGCGGCGCGTGGCGCTTTCGAATCCTTGCCCGACAGGAGATAGCCATGCCGATTCGCGCATTGCTTCGCCCCTTGGCGGCAGGCGTTCTGATCGTCGCCTCTGCGGGCGCTGTGGCTGCCAACGCATCGGCGCGTCAAGCCGCCGTCGCCTTTGCAAAATCCGCCCTGCCCGTCTGGACGCAAACGGCACAGACGATGCCGCAGGAGCGTCCGTTGGTGGCGCAATTCTTTGCCGACACGCGTAGCGAGCAGGCGGCCCGCATCCGCGCACAAATGGAGCGCATGGAAGCGCGTGCCCGTGCCGATGATCGCCTCAATGGCCGGGTTCAACCTCGGGATGGCGGCGGCCGCGGCGACTGGCAGCAGCAGGAACGCATGCGCCAGGAACGCGGCAACGGCGACCAAGGCAACTGGCGCGGCTCGCGCCGGGGCTAAGGCCCACGCGCCGCCGCATTTCACATCCCGGAACTTGCCGGGGCACGCCTGAGTCGTACTAGGATGCTACGTGCACACGTTTGGCATGCACGCATGCATCACACCAATCACAACGACAACAGGTGCTTCAATGTCATCCCCTCTCCACCGCCATGTGCGGCTTATCCTCGGCCTGATCTGGACCACGGCCTTTATGCTGATGCTCGCTCACCTGCTCTACGGTGAAGTCGGTTCGCGCCATCAAGCACCTCGGCTACAGCAAGACGCGACGGTTTCGATGAGCGTGCCATCGCTGCGTCCGGTTCCGATTTAGTGATCCTGCCTCTCCTGCCGCAAGCGCTCCGCAGCGTTGCGCGCATCCGGCCGAACCGACGGCCTCTTCTTCCAGTTGCTGATGCGTCTTTAGGACGCGCTCCCGGCGCCGCCATTTTGGCTGCGCCGCGGTTGATGTTGGGCGTAGAATGCGCGGCGCTGTCTCTTGCCGTGTGTCCACCGCCCGCTATGCCTACGACCGCTCTCCAGAAAAAATCCAAGCTGTTGACCGTGCTGCTCGCCTTCCTGTTCGGTAGCGTGGGCGCGCATCGCTTCTACCTCAAGGGCGGACGCGACTTCTGGGCGTGGTCGCAAGTGCTTGCCATGATGCTCGGTGCGGTTGGCGTGGCGCTGCTATGGTCGACGCAGCGTGCGAGCATCCCGGGCTGGGTCTGCGCAATAATCGGTGGATCTTCAGTGCTGGCGGGCTATCTGTCTGCGCTGGTCTACGGCCTGCGCCCCGACGAAAAATGGGATGCACAATTCAATGCCGACGGGACGCCCACGCATTCGGGCTGGCCTGTCGTATTGCTCAGCGTCCTCACGCTGATGATCGGCACGGGCCTGCTGATGGCCGGTCTCGCCATTACTTTCCAGACGTATTTCGAAACGCAGGTGCAGGCAGCGAAAGAACTGTCGCAGTAGTCAAAACAAGCTGCCCTGGCGCTCATCGACCGGTTTTCGCGGCTTGGCAGCGCGCGCCGGAGGTTTGAACTGCGAGGTATCAAGCACCAGTTCATTGTAGCGGTGGTAACTGAAGCCGAGCCTGTCGGCGGTCTTGTAGAAACGCTGCCGCAATAAGTCCGCCCAGATGCCGGTGCCGCGCATGCGCGTGGCGAAATCCGCCTTGTAATCCTGCCCGCCGTGCAGATCGCGGATGCGGTTCATCACGCGTTGCGCCCGGTCGGGAAAATGCGCCATCAGCCAATCCTGGAACACCGCGTTCAGCTCATTCGGCAAGCGCAGCACGATGTAGCTCGCGTACGTGGCGCCCGCCTCGTGCACAGCCTCCAAAATCTGCTCCATGTGGTCGTCCGTGATGAAGGGAATCATCGGCGCGACGCTGACTCCCACCGGAATACCCGCCTCGGCCAGCGTACGAATCGTGCGCAGGCGGCGCGACGGCGTGGCGGCGCGAGGCTCCAGCTTGCGCGCCAGATCGGCGTCAAGCGTGGTGATCGTAACGGCCGCTACGACGAGGTTCTTAGCCGCCATCGGGGCAAGCAGATCGATGTCGCGCTCAATCAATGTCGACTTAGTGATGAGCCCGACCGGGTGATCGCAATCGTGCAGCACCTGTAGCACGTCGCGCGTGATGCGCAACTCGCGCTCGATCGGCTGATACGCATCGGTGTTCACGCCCAGCGCAATCGCCTCGCAACGGTAGCCGGGCTTGGCCAGCGTCTCACGCAGCACCTCGGCGGCATTGGCTTTCGCGAACAGCTTGGTCTCAAAATCGAGCCCCGGCGACAACTCCAGATACGCATGCGTGGGCCGCGCAAAGCAATACACGCAACCGTGCTCACACCCGCGATACGGGTTCAGCGACACCCCAAACGGAATATCCGGCGACTGGTTATGGCTCAGGATCGAGCGCGCGCGTTCGATGGAGACGGAGGTCTGGATGCGCGGCGGCGCGTCATCCGGATCGAGGTGCCCGACAAGCGGTTGCCAGCCGTCGTCGACGCGCGTGCGTTCGTCGCGTTCGAAGCGGCCTTGCAGATTGGAAGTGGCGCCGCGTCCCTTGCGGGGGACGTGGCGATCGGACATATCGGACACAGCGGAACAGAATGGATGCGGGGGCTTGCTGATCCTATCGCATCCGCCCCCGCCCCGCTGCGGGTGACACCGGCTACGCCTCGGGATCGAGCTTCACTTCCCAGAGCGATTTGCCGTCTAGATCGTGAAGCGACACGTGCATCGTGCGCGTGGACGGATCAATCTTGGCGCGCCCGTAATACTGCTGCAGCGCCGCTGGCGACTGGTTCTGTGGGTTGTCCTTGGGAATGCTGATGTAACGCAGGTCCGGCCCAAAGGTTTGGTCGACTTCGTTCGGCCCGAACGTGCCCGCGTTGATCGGTCCGCCGACGAATTCCCAGAACGGCTTGAACTCCGTGAACTTCGCGCGCGATGGGTGGTAGTACGTGGCCTGTGCGTAGTGCACATCAGCCGTCACCCACACCACGTTCTGGATGTTCTCCTGCTTGATGAAGCGCAGTATCTCAGCCAGTTCCAGTTCGCGGCCCGACGGCGCGCCATCATCCGCATTGGCCCAGGCTTCGTAGGTGCCCTTGGGCACGTCCGGATTCAGATCGGGCACGACCAGCGAGATCGGCATGTCGCTGGCAATCACCTTCCAAGTCGCCTTCGACTGCTTGAGCGATTGCTTGAGCCATGCCGCTTGCGCCGGGCCGAGGAAGGCCGAATCGGCATCCAGCCAGGTCTGGCGGTTCGGCGAGTTGCGCCCGCGGTAGCTACGCTCGTCCAGCATGAACACGTCGAGCAGCGGCCCGTATTGGAACGCGCGATAGATTTGCTCGGGGTCGATCGGGTTGAAGCGGAACGGGTTGTACTCGAACATCGCCTGCTTCGCGCGCGCCGCCAATAGCGACGCGCTGCGCTCCTGGTAGCGCTTCTCTTCCGGGCCGATCTGCTGGCCGGGATACCAGTTGTTGCGCACTTCGTGGTCGTCCCACTGCACGAGGAACGGCACTTCAGCCGAGAACGCCCGCTTGTTTTTGTCGAGCTGGTTGTAGGCGAAGGCACCCCGATAATCGTCGAGCGTTTGTGCAACGTGCGACTTGGCCTCGGTGACGAGGTTGGTCCACATCGAGCCGTCGGGCAGCTTCACCTCGGCCTGGATCGGGCCATCGGCGTAGATCTGGTCGCCAGAGTGGATGAAGAAGTCGGGCGATTCGCGGCGCATCGCTTCGTACAGCCGATAGCCACCAAAGCGCTCGTTGATGCCCCAGCCTTGGCCGGCTTCATCGCCGGAGAAGACGAAGCAGATCGGGCGATTGGCCGACACGGGTGCCGCGCGAAACCGGCCAGTGACGGGCTCGCTGAAGACTTTGTCGTGCACGAGGTCCTGGAAGCGGACGCGGTAGAACATGTCAGCGCCAGCGGGCAGGCTCGTCAAGTCAACGCGGGCTGTGAGCCCGCCGCTTTCGAGGGCCGCTGGGCCAACGCGGCGCGCGACGTTTTTGAAGGCGGCGTCCGTCGAGTATTCGACGATCATGCGCGCAGGCCGATCGGTGCGGCTCCAGACGATGGCACTGTCGGCGGTGATATCACCGCTCATCACACCGCTAGGCAGTTGGGGGCGCAGGCGCTCGGACGTCACAGCAGCGGGCGCGACGCCCTGTGCCAGCACGTCGCCAATACGCGAGCCGAGCAGCGCGGTGCCGCTGGCGGAAACGAGGCCCTTGGTAAGCGTGCGGCGGGTCGGTTTGAAGATCGGCTGGTCGGACATGCGGGCTCCGGTGTCGGTGATGAAGGTGCCGGCCAGCCTAAGGCGTTTCCGTGACAACGCTACGTCACGCGGCCCCTTCCGTCACATCGATGGCGAGCGTCTCCTTGATCTCTTCCATCACGATGTAACTCTTGGACTGCACGGCGCCAGGCAACTGCAGCAGGATGTCGCCCAGCAAGCGGCGGTATTCGCTCATCTCGCGAATGCGCGCTTTGATGAGGTAATCGAAATCGCCCGACACCAGATGACACTCCAGCACCTCGGGAATGCGCAGCACCTCGCGCCGGAACTGCTCGAACATGTTGCCGGATTTGCTGCCCAGGCTGATCTCCACAAACACCAGCAGCGACGCGCCCAGCATGGCCGGGTTGAGCCGCGCGTAGTAGCCGAGGATGAAGCGTTCGCGCTCCAGCCGTTTAACACGCTCGATGCACGGCGTGATGGTCAGGCCGACCGCCTCGGACAGCTCCTTCATCGACAGCCGTCCGTCCTTTTGCAGCAGGTCGAGGATGCGCCGATCGAGCTTATCGAGGGCCCGGACGGGCTTGCGCTGGGTTCGCATGGTTGAAAACGCCTCGAAATCGAAATAGTTTCTGTTTCCGACAAATATACAGAAACAATTGCTGGTCTTGTACGAATACGATAGCGACATCTATCGCAAATGCATCTCTGGGGAGTATCACCATGCGCGTGCTCGTTCTTGGCAGCGGCGTGATTGGCGTGACCAGCGCCTATTACCTGGCCCGCGCGGGCCATGAAGTCACCGTCGTCGACCGGGAAGCCGGTCCGGCGCTGGAGACGAGCTTTGCCAATGCTGGCCAGATCTCGCCGGGCTACGCGTCGCCGTGGGCCGCCCCGGGCGTGCCGCTCAAAGCCATCAAGTGGATGTTCCAGCAGCACGCGCCGCTCTCCATCCGCCCCGACGGCACGCTCTTCCAACTCAAGTGGATGTGGCAGATGCTGCGCAACTGCGACGCCGCCAGCTATGCGCAAAACAAGGAGCGCATGGTCCGCCTGGCCGAATACAGCCGAGACTGCATCCGCGACCTGCGCGCCGACACCGGCATCGCCTACGAAGGCCGCCAGCAAGGCACGCTGCAAATCTTCCGCACCCAGCAACAGCTCGACGGCGCCGCGAACGACATCGCCGTGCTCGAGCGTGCTGGTGTGCCCTACGAACTGCTTTCACGCGAAGACCTCGTGCGCAGTGAACCAGGCCTGGCCTCGACCCGCCACAAGCTGGCCGGTGGCTTGCGCCTGCCCAATGACGAAACAGGCGATTGCCAACTCTTCACCACGCGCCTCGCCGCGATGGCGGAAGGGCTCGGCGTGCGCTTCCGTTTCAACAGCACGATCAACAGCCTCATCTTCAAGAACGACGCCGTACGCGGCGCGCTGGTCGACGGCCAGCCGATCGACGCCGATCTCGTGGTCGTGGCACTGGGCAGCTACAGCACGCCGTTCCTGAAGAATCTGGTGAACGTGCCGGTCTACCCGCTCAAGGGTTTCTCGATCACCGTACCGATGACCGACGCGGCGAAGAGCCCTGCGTCCACCATCCTGGACGAGACCTACAAAGTGGCCGTGACGCGCTTTGACGACCGCATCCGCGTGGGCGGCATGGCGCAGATCGTCGGCTATGACAAGCGCCTGGACCCGGGCAAGCGCAAGACGCTGGAGTTCGTGGTCAATGATCTGTTCCCGGGTGCCGGGGATGTGTCGCGCGCCTCGTTCTGGACCGGCCTGCGCCCGATGACGCCGGACGGCACGCCCATCGTCGGCCAGACGCCCGTGCGCGGCCTGTGGCTCAACACGGGCCACGGCACGTTGGGTTGGACCATGGCATGCGGCTCGGGCAAGCTGCTGTCGGATCTGGTGTCCGGCCGCTCGCCTGCCATCCGCTCGGATGACCTGTCGGTGTATCGCTACCTGGGCGGCACGCCGATGCCGGCAACCAAGCCTGCGCTGGCCTGATCACCTACGCTGCATGCAATAAAAAGGGAGGCCGAAGCCTCCCTTTTTTGTTCCGCTGATGCCGCTTAGAACTGCACTTCAGGCATCGCGCCGATCGTCTCGCCGCCCGTCAGCACGCTCTGCGCAATACCGGGTGCCTGCGTGAGCAACACGTCAGCGAACACGCGCGCGGTGGCGATCTTCGCGCCATAGAAGTTCGGGTCTTCGCTCTCGCGGTCGAGGGCCACCAGCAGCGCGCGCGCCATCTGCCAACCCGACAGCACGATCCCGCATAGGCGCAAGTAAGGCACACTGCCGGCGAACACGGCGTTCGGCTGCGTCTTGGTCTGGGCCACCACAAAACGCACCACCGATTCCATTGCCTCGCGGCCAGCAGCCAGTCGCGTACGCATCGCCTCGCAATGCGCACCGCCCTTGGCCGCAAGCGCCGCTTCCACCTTGGCGATTTCCGCGCAAATACCGAGTGCCACCGCACCACCGTCACGCACCGTCTTGCGGCCGATCAGATCGTTGGCCTGGATGGCGGTGGTGCCTTCGTAGATCGGGAGAATGCGCGCATCGCGGTAATACTGCGCAGCGCCCGTCTCTTCGATGAAGCCCATGCCGCCATGCACCTGGACACCAAGGCTTGTCACGTCGATCGACATCTCGGTGCTCCAACCCTTCACGATCGGCACCAGGAATTCGTACAGCGCTGCGTTCTGCTTGCGTGCAGCATCATCGGCAGCGTGATGGCCCGCATCGCACGCTGCAGCGGCCACGTAGGCCAGCGCGCGAGCGCCTTCGGTCATGGCACGCATCGTCAGCAGCATGCGCTTGACGTCGGGGTGGTGAATGATGGGCACGGCCTTGGCAGCAGAGCCATCTACCGGGCGGCTCTGCACGCGCTCGCGCGCATAGGCGACGGCCTTCTGATACGCGCGTTCCGACACGCCGATGCCTTGCATGCCCACCGCATAACGCGCCGCGTTCATCATGATGAACATGTATTCCAGGCCGCGATTTTCTTCGCCGACGAGCGTACCGATCGCCCCGCCGTTATCGCCAAATTGCAGCACGGCCGTCGGGCTCGCCTTAATGCCGAGTTTGTGTTCGATCGACACGCAATGCGCATCGTTGCGCGCGCCCAGCGAACCGTCTTCATTGACCATGAACTTCGGCACCACGAAAAGCGAAATCCCCTTCACGCCTTCGGGCGCGCCAGGCGTACGCGCCAGCACAAGGTGGACGATGTTCTCGGCCATGTCGTGCTCGCCCCAGGTGATGAAGATCTTCGTGCCGAAAATCTTGAACGTGCCGTCGCCTACCGGCTCGGCGCGCGTGCGTACGAGTGCCAGGTCGGACCCGGCCTGCGGCTCGGTCAGGTTCATCGTGCCTGTCCATTCGCCCGAGATAAGCTTGGGGACGAAAAGCTGTTTCTGCTCTTCGGTGCCGGCCGTCAACAACGCCTCGATGGCACCATCCGTCAGGAGCGGGCAAAGTGCGAACGACAAATTCGCCGCATTCAGCATTTCGATACACGCCGTGGCGATCAGCTTGGGCAAGCCCTGGCCGCCGTATTCCAACGGGTGCTGCACGCCCTGCCAGCCGCCTTGGCCGAACTGGGCGAAGGCCTCCTTGAAACCCGCGGTGGCCGTGACGACGCCGTCTTTCCAGCTACTCGGGTTGCGGTCGCCTTCCACATTGAGCGGCGCAACCACTTCACCGGTGAAGCGCGCGCTTTCTTCCAGCACGGCCTGGGCCGTATCGGCGGTGGCGTCTTCAAAGCCGGGCAGCTTGGCGACGTTGTCCAGGCCGGCCAGCTCGTTCATCACGAACAGCATGTCCTTGACTGGGGCTTGATAGGTCATGTCTCTCTCCAACTCTTGTTAAGCGCGATCAGGACAGTGCCTCATCGAGTGCGTGACGCACTCTCCTGATGGCGCTCGCGTACAAAAAAAGCCGTTTCCAAACAGGTCGGAAACGGCTTTGCGTCGGGCATTGCTGCGCGCTTCTCTTGATGCGCGCAGCGCGTTGCAATCAGCCCAGTGCGGTCACCAGCTCCGGCACGACGGCGTTCAGGTCGCCCACGAGGCCGTAGTCCGCCACCTGGAAGATCGGCGCTTCCGGATCCTTGTTGATCGCAACGATCACCTTGGAATCCTTCATGCCAGCCAAGTGCTGGATCGCGCCCGAGATACCGACGGCGATGTACAGCTGAGGCGCGACGATCTTGCCGGTCTGGCCGACCTGGTAGTCGTTCGGCACGAAGCCGGCGTCCACTGCGGCACGCGAGGCACCCAGCGCAGCGCCCAGCTTGTCCGCCAGCGGCGTCAGCACCTTGGTGTAGTTCTCACCGGAGCCCACGCCACGACCGCCCGACACGATGATCTTGGCAGCGGTCAGTTCCGGGCGATCGCTCTTCGTCACTTCGCGCGAGACGAATTGCGAGATGCCGGCGTCAGCCACGGCGGTCAGGCTTTCGGTTGCGGCGGAGCCACCGGTGGCGGCAGCGGGGTCGAATGCCGTGCCGCGCACGGTGATCACCTTCACCTTGTCGGCCGATTGCACGGTGGCAATCGCGTTGCCGGCATAGATCGGGCGCTCAAACGTGTCGGGGCTGTCGACCTTGGTGATGTCGGACAGTTGGGCCACGTCGAGCTTGGCGGCCACGCGCGGCAGGATATTTTTGCCGTAAGCGGTGGCGGGCGCCAGGATGTGGCTGTAGTTGCCGGCGATGGCCAGGGCCTGCTCGGCGACGTTTTCGGCCAGGCCATCAGCAAACTGGGGCGCGTCGGCCACCAGCACCTTGGCTACGCCGGCGATCTGCGCAGCGGCTTGTGCAGCGGCGCCGCAGCCAGCGCCGGCTACCAGCACGTGGACGTCACCGCCGCATTGGGCGGCTGCCGTCACGGTGTTCAGCGTCGCGGCCTTGATGGATTGGTTGTCGTGTTCAGCAATAACGAGTGCGGTCATCTTGATCTGCCTGTTCGGTGTGCTTGAAGTTGCGTGCAAATAGCGGATGACCGCTTACAGCACCTTGGCTTCGGTCTTGAGCTTGGCGACCAGCGTGGCCACATCGGGCACCATCACGCCGGCGCTGCGCTTGGCGGGCTCAACCACCTTCAGCGTCTTCAGGCGCGGTGCAACGTCCACGCCCAGGTCTTCCGGCTTGACTGTGTCGAGCTGCTTCTTCTTTGCCTTCATGATGTTCGGCAGCGTCACGTAGCGCGGCTCGTTCAGGCGCAGGTCGGTGGTGACCACGGCCGGCAGCTTGACCGACAGGGTTTCCAGGCCGCCGTCCACTTCGCGCGTGACCGAAGCCTTGCCGTCGGCAATCTGCACCTTCGAGGCAAACGTGGCTTGCGGCAGGCCGGCCAGCGCAGCCAGCATCTGGCCGGTCTGGTTGGCGTCGTCGTCAATCGCCTGCTTGCCGAGGATGATCAGCTGCGGCTGTTCCTTGTCGACCAGCGCCTTGAGCAGCTTGGCGACGGCCAGCGGCTGCAGCTCTTCGGCAGTCTCGACCAGAATGCCACGATCGGCGCCGATGGCCATGGCGGTGCGCAGGGTTTCCTGGCACTGCGTCACGCCGCACGAGACGGCGATCACTTCAGTAGCAATGCCCGCTTCCTTCAGGCGAACCGCCTCTTCCACGGCGATCTCGTCGAACGGGTTCATGCTCATCTTGACGTTGGCCAGATCGACACCGCTGCCGTCCGTCTTCACGCGAACCTTGACGTTGTAATCGATCACGCGCTTGACTGCGACCAGGACTTTCATGCGCTCACTCCACTAATTGATAAGACGATTTTGCAAAACGCCGGCCATTATAAGGGGGGCTGGTCGCTCGCGTAATTTTTCCGAACGGTCGTGCTATTTTAACCGCGAAAATTTGCCGGACGCCAGTCAAACGTCCGGCAATCTGTTCGGTAGAACCCTCTACCGGGTCACCGAGAAATCACAAAGTGATTACCAGGCCACAATCACCGCATCTTTGTACTTCGTCTTGACGAAGGACTTCACGGCGTCCGAATGATACGCCTTCACCAGCTTGGCGACCCAGGGTTGGTCCTTGTCGACAGCGCGGATGGCGATCACGTTGGCATACGGGCCTTTCGGGCTTTCGATGGCAATGCCGTCCTTGGTCGGGTCCAGGTTGGCCTTCTCGGCGTAGTTGCCGTTGATGGCGGCGGCATCCAGATCATCCAGCGAGCGCGGCAGTTGCGCGGCATCCAACTCGACAAACTTCAGCTTCTTCGGGTTCTCGGCCACGTCGCGGGGCGAGGCCTTGAAACCGGCGTTCGGCTTGAGCTTGATCACGCCTTGCGATTGCAGCAGCAGGAGCGCGCGGCCTCCGTTGGTCGGATCGTTCGGCAGGCCGAAGCGCGCACCGTCCTTCAGCTCCTTCAGCGACTTGATCTTCTTCGAGTAGATACCCATCGGGAAGGTGATGGTCTGGCCAACGCTTACGAACTTGTAGCCGCGCGTGGCAATCTGGTCGTCCAGATACGGCTGGTGCTGATAGCTGTTGGCGTCCAGATCGCCGGCAGCGAGGGCCGCGTTCGGCTGGATGTAATCGTTGAACTCGACGATCTGGAGCTTCAGGCCGTCCTTCTCGGCGACCTTCTTCACTTCTTCCATGATCTCTGCGTGCGGGCCGGCGGTCACGCCGATCTTGATCGGCTTGCTCTGCGCCAGGGCGCTGCCTGAGACCAACGCCAGTGCGGCACCAAGGCTCGCGGACCATTGCAGCAGTTGACGGCGATTCATTGTGTTTCCTCGTTGTGTCTGTCGATTGGGTGATTAACGGTGGCTCAGGCGGCGCACGAGCCAATCGCCCGTCGATTGCACTGCCTGCACAAAAACGATCAGGATGACGACAACCGCCAACATGATGTCCGATTCGTAGCGTTGATAGCCGTAGCGAATGCCCAGATCGCCCAGGCCGCCGCCGCCGATGGTGCCGGCCATGGCCGAGTAGCCGACAAGACTGACGAAGGTGATCGTCAGGCCGGCGAGAATGCCCGGCATCGCCTCGGGCAACAGCACCTTGTAGACGAGTTGACCCGTCGTCGCACCCATCGATTGGGCGGCCTCGATCAGGCCGCGGTCCACTTCGCGCAACGCGGTCTCAACCAGGCGTGCAACAAAGGGAATCGCAGCAATCGTCAGCGGCACGATGGCCGCGGCGGTGCCGATGGACGAGCCCGCCAACAAGCGTGTGAACGGAATCACCGCGACCAGCAGGATGATGAACGGCACCGAGCGCACGGCGTTGACGACAAGGCCTGCCACGCGGTTGAACACCGGTGCCGACAGCACGCCGCCCGAAGTCGTCAGATACAGCAGCACGCCCAGCGGCACGCCAAACAGCGCGCCAATGCCGCCCGACACGCCCACCATGGCGAGCGTTTCCCAGAAGGCCGGCAGGAACAGATCGGTCAGGTCAGACCACATGATTGATCTCCTCGACCACCACGCCTTGCTCGCGCAGGAAGTTCATCGCGTTATTGATGTCGGCGGTTTCGCCCGACGCCAGGATCGCCAGCGAGCCAAAGGCCTGGCCCTGAATTTCGTCGATATGGCCGTGCAGGATGTTGAAGTCGAGCCCGTAGTTGCGGATCGCCTGCGCCAGCACCGGCTGGTCTACGCCTGCGCCGGTAAAGGCGAGGCGGAACAGATGATCACGACCACCGTGCTCACGTGCGGTGAGACGGCTTTCCACGCGCGCCAGAACGGAGGCCGGCAATTCCTGCGAGATCACCTCGCCGATGAGAGCGCGCGTCACGTCATGCTCGGGCTTCAGGAACACGTCGATCACGCGGCCCAGTTCCACCACCAGGCCAGCGTCGAGCACCGCCACACGGTCGCACACCTGCTTGATGACTTCCATCTGGTGCGTAATCAGCACGATGGTCAGACCCAGTTCGCGGTTGATCTTGCGCAGCAGGTCAAGAATCGAGCGCGTCGTCTCCGGGTCCAGCGCGGAGGTCGCCTCGTCAGAGAGCAGCACATCCGGCTGGCTGGCCAGCGCGCGGGCGATGCCAACGCGCTGCTTCTGGCCACCAGAAATCTGCGCGGGGTAGCGGTCCTTATGCGCAGACAGGCCCACCAGTTCCAGCAGCGGCAACACGATCTCGCGTATGCGTTCACGCGACGTACCGGCCAACTCCAGCGGCAGGGCCACGTTGTCGTACACGGTGCGTGACGACAGCAAGTTGAAGTGCTGGAAGATCATGCCGATCTTGCGGCGCGCTTGGCGCAGGCCGTCGGCATTGAGTGCGGTGAGTTCCTGCCCCGCCACGGTGACAGTGCCAGACGTTGGGCGGTTCAGGAGATTGATGACGCGGACCAGCGTGCTCTTGCCCGCACCACTGCGGCCGATGATGCCGAAGATTTCTCCCCGGTCGATGGTGAGGTCCACCTCGCGCAGCGCGTGGACGTCATGGCCGCCCGCCCCCCGGAAGTGCTGCGATATCCCCTTGAGTTCGATCATGCGTACAGACAAAAACGGCAACCGCCCTGTGCCTAGGCCGTTGCCGTCTCTTTTTTGTTTGAATGAGGCGCTAGTGTAAGGCAGGCCCTACATGCGAGGAACGATTCTTTAACGATGTCTTTATTACTTTTTCGAATGTCATCGACGATTCGTCATCGTTGAGTGCTCAAAGCTCAGCCAGCGCCTTGACATGTGCCACCACGCTGCGGCCCAGCGCGCTGAGGTTGTAGCCGCCCTCGAGGCAACTGACAATGCGGCCCTTGGCGTGCGTGCGGGCCACTTGCATGAGTTGCTTCGTGATCCACGCGTAGTCGGCCTCGACCAGGCCCATCTGTCCGAGATCGTCTTCGCGGTGCGCATCGAAACCGGCGGAGATGAACAGCATTTCGGGCTGGAACGCATCTAAGCGAGGCACCCAAATGGTCTCCACCACTTCGCGTACGGTCAAACCGTTCGTGTAGGCCGGCAGCGGGATGTTCACCATATTGGCCGCCACCGCCTCCGTGCCGGAATACGGATAGAACGGGTGCTGGAAGATGCTGCACATCAACACGCGCGGCTCATCGATGAACGCCGCTTCAGTGCCGTTGCCGTGGTGCACGTCAAAGTCGACGATCGCCACGCGTTGCAAGCCGTGATGGTCCAGCGCATGACGCGCGGCCACAGCCACGTTGTTGAAGAAGCAGAACCCCATCGCACGGCCCGGTTCCGCATGATGACCAGGTGGGCGCACGCTGCAGAATGCGTTCTCCAGCTCGCCGGCGATAACCTTGTCGGTGGCGTCCACCGCGGCACCTGCGGCCAGTACTGCGGCCATATAAGTGTGCGGGTTCATCGAGGTGTCGGGATCGATCGGCATATAGCCGGCAATCGGCACGCTGGCCACCAACTCGCGCACGTATTCGGTGCGATGGACGCGACACAGCTGCGCCTCGGTGGCGGGCGGCGCCTCGCAGGGAACGAGCAGGTCGTCGATGCGGCTGGCGATGAGCTGGTCTTCGATCGCGCGCAGGCGGTCCGGGCATTCGGGATGGTGCGGTCCCATCTCGTGCCGGAGGAATTCGGGATGCGTGTAGAGGCCGGTCGCCATGTTGTTGTGATCCGGTGTGCTTCAGTGTCTCCAGCCGCTACGTTAGCACGGCTGCGCGACAACGCCGCGCACCCTGGGCGATCCAGCAGAGGCATCCGCTACAATGCCCCGATCCCGTATGAAGCCTGCCCATGAGCCAATCGCCTTCTTCCCGTCGTCCCATATTGCGCGCCCTGGTGGCTGGCGCAGCGCTCTCCGCGCTCTCTTTCCCGGCGCTCTCGCTGGCTGCCAAGAAAGCTGCCAAGTCGCCCAAGCGCCGCGTAGCGGTGCATGAAGAAGAGATCGACCCCGATCGTTATCGCAACAACCCACAAACGCAGGCCTTTATCGGCATGCTGGTCGCGCAGTACAACTTTGACCGGACATCGCTCGATACGCTGTTCGCGGGCACGGCCTATTCCGCAACGGTGGCGCGCCTGATCCTGCCTCCGGCCACGCCCGCGCGTCGCAGTTGGACGGCCTATCGCGGCCGCTTCATCGAGCCGATCCGCATTGGCGCAGGCGTGCGGTTCTGGCAGCAATACGGCGACACACTGCGCCGCGCCGAGAACGAATTCGGCGTGCCAGCCGACGTGATCGTGGGCATCCTGGGCGTCGAGACGATCTACGGCCGAGACATGGGCAATTTCCGCGTGATGGACGCGTTGTCCACGCTGGCCTTCGACTATCCCGACACGCCCAACCGCGAAGACCGCAGCACGATGTTCCGCAACCAACTCAAGGACTTCCTGCTCTGGTGCCGCGACACGGGCGCGGATGCGTTCTCGATCCTTGGCTCATATGCGGGGGCAGTCGGCATTCCGCAATTCATGCCGACCAGCATCCGCGAATACGCCGTCGATTACGACCGCGACGGCCATATCGACCTGCGCAACAGTGCGGTGGATGCCATCGGCAGCGTCGCGCGCTTCCTGCAGATGCACGGCTGGGAGCCGAACCGCCCTGTGATGTGGAACATTGCCGGCGATACCGACAGCCAGGGCATTGCGGCAGCGGCCGCAGACGGCCAGCCGTATCCTGGCATGACGTTGTCCAGGCTCACACGCGCTGGTCTGGCCCTGGCTCCGGGCGTCGATGCCGCCCGTGAGCAGGAAACCGAAGTGCTGATGATCGATCTGCCCACGCCTGGGCAGCCAACCGAATACCGCGTCGGCCTGCGTAACTTCTACGTGCTCACGCGCTACAACCGCAGCTTCTTCTACGCGGCCGCGGTGTATGAGCTGGGCCAGGCCGTACGGCAGGCGATGCAGGGGTGATCCGTCGCCCACGCAAAAAAAAGCGCAGCTTCGGCTGCGCTTTTTTCATGGCGACGCGGCGTGTCGTCAGGCGGGAAAGACACCCGTCGACAAGTAGCGATCGCCTCGGTCGCACACCACGAAAGCGATCGTCGCGTTTTCGACTTCCTCGGCCACGCGCAGCGCCACGCACAAGGCACCCGCCGCAGATATTCCACAGAAGATGCCTTCTTCGCGAGCCATGCGACGCGCCATGTGCTCGGCATCGGACTGACTTACCGGCTCGGTGCGATCGATGTACTTCGGATCGTAGATCTTCGGCATGTACGCCTCGGGCCACTTGCGGATGCCCGGGATGCGTGAGCCTTCTTCCGGCTGTGCGCCCACGATCTGGATGTCGGCGTTCTTCTCTTTCAGGAAGCGCGAGACACCGGTAATCGTGCCCGTCGTGCCCATCGCCGAAACGAAATGCGTGATGCGGCCTTCGGTGTCGCGCCACAGTTCAGGGCCGGTGGTCTCGTAGTGCGCGAGCGGGTTGTCCGGGTTGGCAAACTGATCGAGGATGACGCCCTTACCTTCCTTTTCCATCGCATCGGCCAGATCGCGTGCGTATTCCATGCCGCCCTTGACGGGGGTGAGGATGATCTCCGCGCCATAAGCGGCCATGCTTTGGCGGCGTTCCACCGACAGGTCTTCCGGCATGATCAGCACCATCTTGTAGCCACGCACGGCGGCGGCCATGGCCAGGGCAATGCCTGTGTTGCCCGACGTGGATTCGATCAGCGTGTCGCCCGGCTTGATGCGGCCACGCGCTTCGGCGTGCTTGATCATGGACAGCGCAGGGCGATCCTTGACCGAACCGGCGGGGTTATTGCCCTCGAGTTTGCCGAGGATGACATTGCCGCGGCGCGCGTTGCCTTCGCCGGGAATGCGCTGGAGCTGAACCAGCGGCGTGTTGCCGATGGTGTCTTCAATGGTGAGATAGGCCATGATGCGTGGGGGACGGGAATCAAAGCATTGTAATGCAGCCCAAATCCCTCCCCCGCACATGGCAAAACGCCCCGCTCGGGGCGGGGCGTTGTCGGCAGATGATCGCAGACTTATTTCTTCTTCGCGTCCTTGCCCTCCTTCTTGGCTGTGGCCGGCGCCGGTGCCGGAGCACCGAACGTCAAACCTTCGTTCTCCAGCTTGACGAGCGTCTTGTCGCCAATGCCGGACACGCGAGCCTTGAAGTCGGCGGCGTCCTTGTACGGACCGTTCTTGGTGCGCTCTTCAATGATCGACTTGGAACGCTTGGGACCGATGCCGGACAGCGTCTCGAGCGCAGCATGATCTGCAGTATTCACATCTACCGCGGCCCACGAGACCGACAGCATCGACAGCGACATCAATGCAGTGGCCAACAACTTCTTCAACATGTGCTTCTCCTTGGTATAGGGAACAAAAAAACCGCCACGTGAGCGGCGGTTTCGGCACATCTTAAAGAGCATCTTGGCGATGCTGCAGCGCGCAGACAAAAAGTCACACGCTGTCTTATTGTTGAGGTGCTATGCGATCAGGCCGGCTGCTTCAACAGCCACTCGCAGTAACGTTCGACGCCTTCCTGGACCGTCAGGAACGGCGCCGTGTAGCCCGCCGCGCGCAGGCGCGACTGGTCCGCCTGCGTGAAGCACTGGTACTTGCCGCGCAACGCATCCGGAAATTTCACGTACTCGATCAGGCCTTCCTGTGCCAGTTCTTCGGTGGAAAGCGCCGGTTTGCCTTCCGCTGCGCGCAACGTGTTCACGACCGTCGTGGCGATGTCGTTGAACGGCTGCGCGCGGCCCGTACCGAGGTTGAAGATGCCCGACTTGTCCGGATTGTCGAAGAAGAACAGGTTGACCTTCACCACATCTTCCACGGACACGAAATCGCGCATTTGGCCACCTTGCGGGTAGCCGTTGTACTCGCCGAACAGCTTGACGGTACCTTCTGCGCGGAATTGGTTGAAGTTGTGGAACGCCACAGACGCCATGCGACCCTTGTGCTGCTCGCGCGGACCGTAGACGTTGAAGTAGCGGAAGCCGACGATCTGCGACAGCGCCGTCGGCATGACACGGCGCACGATCTGGTCGAACAGCAGCTTGGAATAGCCGTACACGTTGAGCGGCCGCTCGAACTCGGGCTCTTCGCGGAACGTTTCCGACGCGCCGTATGTGGCTGCCGACGACGCATAGAGGAACTGCACGCCTTGGTCCAGGCACGCGCGCATCACCGCCAGCGAGTAGCGGTAATTGTTGTCCATCATGTAGCGGCCATCGGTCTCCATGGTGTCGGAGCAGGCGCCCTCATGGAAGATCGCGCGGACCTTGCCGAACTCGCCGCGGGCAAAGCGTTCGACAAAATCGGTCTTGTCCAGGTAGTCGCTGATCTGGCAGTCGACGATGTTCTTGAACTTGTCGGCCCGCGTGAGGTTGTCGACGGCGATGATGTCGGTCTCGCCGCGCTCGTTCAGGCCTTTGACGATGTTGGCGCCGATAAAGCCTGCCGCGCCGGTGACGATGATGGTCATGATCCGTTGATCAGGTGATCAGTTGAAGAGTTCTGCGTGGGTGACGACAGCCGTGCCCAGCTTGCCGACCACGATGCCGCCTGCGCGATTCGCGTACTGCACGGCTTCCTTGATGTTGGCGCCCGCGCCCAGCAGCGTGGCCAGTGTGGCGATCACGGTATCGCCGGCGCCGGAGACGTCGAACACTTCGCGCGCCTGCGCCGACACGTGCAGCACCTCGTGCTCCGTGTAGAGCGTCATGCCTTCTTCCGAGCGGGTGAGCAACAGCGCCTCGAGCTGCAACTCGCGACGCAGGTTCTGTGCACGGATGGTGAGGTCCTGCTCCGATTTCCATGAACCCACCACCTGGCGCATCTCGGCACGGTTGGGCGTAATCATGGTGGCACCCTTGTAGCGCGAATAGTCATCGCCCTTCGGGTCGACAAGCACGCGCCGGCCCGCTTGGCGTGCCGTCTCGATCATCTTGCCGACGTGCGTGAGACCGCCCTTACCGTAGTCCGACAGCACCACGACATCGTGCTGCGGCACCAGCGTGGCGAAACGATCGAGCACCGACATCAGCACTTCGTGCGTGGGTGCGTTCTCAAAATCGACGCGGATCAATTGTTGCTGACGTGCCAGCACGCGCAGCTTGATCGTCGTGTTGACCGCCGGGTCACGATGCAGGTGACCCGTAACGTGGCTCTCGCCAAGCAGCGTTTCGATGGTGCGGCCCGGCTCGTCGTCGCCAATCACCCCGAGCATGGTGGCCTGCGCGCCCAGTGCCGCCACGTTGCGCGCCACGTTGGCGGCACCACCCAGGCGTTCTTCCTGACGCTTGATCTGCACGACCGGTACCGGTGCTTCCGGCGAAATCCGATCGACGTCTCCAAACCAGTAGCGGTCGAGCATCATGTCGCCGACCACGAGAATACGGGCGGCGTGGATCTGTTCGGAAGCGAGCGTGGTCATGGGTCTGGGCGCCGGCAGCGGCCGGTGGGTCTCGGTGATTACGATTGGGTGGAGCGCCCGATGGCCTGGTATTCAAAGCCCGCGTCGCGCATGGCTTGCGGCTCGAACAGGTTGCGGCCGTCGAACACCATCGGGGTCTTCAACAGGGCCTTCACGGCGTTGAAATCCGGGCTACGGAACGCCTTCCACTCGGTCACGATGACCAGCGCGTCGGCATTCTTGAGCGCGTCCATCTGACCGGCACAGAACGTCACACGTTCCAGTTGCTCGGCAGAAAGATCGAGTGCCAACGCGTGGCGGGCTTCTTCCATCGCAACCGGGTCATACACTTGCACCCGCGCGCCACGCGCCAGCAGCGCAGCAATCAGGATGCGGCTCGGTGCTTCGCGCATGTCGTCGGTGTTCGGCTTGAAAGCCAAGCCCCAAATGGCGAAGGTGCGGCCGGTCAGATCGGCGCCCATGCGGTCTTCGATCTTGTCGACCAGCACTTCCTTCTGCTTGTCGTTGACCGCTTCAACGGCTTCCAGCACGTGCAGCGTCTGACCGTACTCCTGCGCCGTGCGCACCAGCGCCTGCACATCCTTCGGGAAGCACGAACCGCCGTAACCAGTGCCGGCGTAGAGAAAGCTGTAGCCGATACGCGGGTCTGAGCCGATGCCCAGGCGAACGAGTTCGATATCCGCGCCCACCTTGTCGGCCAGATTGGCCATCTCGTTCATGAACGAGATGCGCGTGGCAAGCATTGAATTGGCGGCGTACTTGGTGAACTCGGCGGAGCGCACGTCCATGTAGAACGTGCGTTCGTGGTTGCGGTTGAACGGCGCGTAGAGGGTGCGCATGATGGCCTTGGCGCGTAGGCCGTCGTTATCGCCATACGTGCCGAGCACGATGCGGTCCGGGCGCATGAAATCGTCCACCGCGGCGCCTTCTTTCAGGAACTCCGGGTTCGACACCACCGAGAAGCCGACGTCCGACTTGCCGCGCGTTGCCAGTACTTCACCAACCGCAGCGCGCACCTTGTCGCCCGTTCCCACCGGCACCGTCGATTTGTCGACGATCACCTTAAAGCCCGTCATGTGCTGGGCGATGTTGCGAGCGGCCGCGAGCACGTACTTCAGGTCGGCCGAACCGTCTTCATCTGGCGGCGTGCCCACAGCAATGAACTGCACGTCGCCGTGCGCCACGCTGGCAGCCACGTCGGTCGAAAACTGGATGCGGCCGGCCGCGCGGTTACGCTCGATCAGCTCCTTCAGACCTGGTTCGTAGATGGGCACGCCGCCGGCGTTGAGCAGATCGATCTTCTTCTGGTCGACGTCGAGGCAGAACACATCGTTGCCCAGCTCTGCCAGACAAGCGCCGGTGACCAGACCGACATAACCGCTACCGATGATGGTGATTTTCATACGAACACTTAAAGATTAAAAAAGCGCCAGCGCGGCCGCTACAAACACGCCACGCCGGACTGAATTACATGCTGGCGCCGCCGCTGCCGCCGAGCGTCTCGGTCCGGCGCGGTGCATACGTTTCCCAGCGGTTGCAGCCGGGGCATTGCCAATAGAACAACCGCGCCCGGAAACCACACTCCTGGCAGGTATAGCGCGCCAGATTGCGCGTACGGCTTTGCAGCAAATCGCGAATGGCACCGAGATCTTGCGCGCGCTGAATGTCGGCATTGCTGCCCGCTTCAACGGGGTCTGCGAGCGCACTTTCGGCGACGTCGGCCGTCGCGGGCGCTTCATGGCCAACCGCCTCAGACGCCCGTGTCGCTTCGGCTTCCACCAGCCGCGTCAACGCCATCAACGAGGGCTGACGACGGATCTGGTCGCGCATCAGCGCCACGGCATCGTCGATACCGTGGACGTCCAGTTCGTATTTGTAGACGGTATCGAGCAGTTCGGGGCCAAGGCGTGCGTCCATCTTGGAGCGCAGCCAAGCGAGTCCCTCGGCGGCACGGCCAATCTGCGTGTACGCCTTCATCAGGCGTTCAGCCACCAGCGGCAAGAACGCCGTGTTTTGTTGTTCAATGCTGCGCCAACGCTTGATGGCGCCTTCAACGTCACCCCGCCCTTGCGCCACATCGCCCAACTGGATGGTAGCGCGCACGTTCTTGGGATTTTCCTGCAGGGCACGTTCCAGCCACTCGACGGCAGTCGGCACGTCCTTGCGCTGCAGCGCTTCCTGCGCGACCTCGCAGCAGAACTGCGCAATCTGCACGGCGTAATCCTTGCCTTGCAGCTTTTGCAATTCGCGCGCTGCGTCAATGGCCTTGCGCCACTCCTTCTCGATTTCGTACAACTCGAGCAGCACGCGCTTGGCCGGCTCGGCAAATGTGCCTTCCATCAGCATCCGCAGGGATTCCTCCGCGCGATCCAGCAGGCCCGCGCGCAGGAAATCCTGTCCCAGTTCAAACAACGCGTGATCGCGCTCATTGGGGGGTAGATCGGGACGGTTGACGAGATTTTGGTGAACGCGGATAGCGCGTTCGGTTTCGCCGCGCCGGCGGAACAGGCTACCGAGCGCAAAGTGCAGCTCCGTGGTCTCCGGGTCGAGACGCGCAACTTCAATGAAAGCGTCGATGGCCTTGTCCGGCTGCTCGTTGAGCAGGAAATTCAGCCCCTTGAAATACGAGCGCGGCAGCGACGATTGTTCGGTGCGCAACTGGCGGGCATCAAGCCGAGCAGCCACCCAGCCCAAGCCAAACACCAGGGGGATGGCCAGCAGCCACCAGAGATCAAAATCCATGCGTCAGACCTTGGGGCCGGGAACGTGATACGGAGAATCGGCGACCACGGGCGTCGGCACCTCGGTCACCTCTTCGGCCTTCTTCATGCGACCGATCTGGCGACGCAAGCGGCTTGCCGTAAAGCGATGCCGCATCACGCGCGGTGCCATCGCCAGCATGGCCAACAAGATGCCGGCAACAAAGAATGCCAAGGCGATCAGGATCAACGGTGCATGCCATACCACGCCAAACGGGAGCACGAGCGAGACTTCCGCCGTGTTGTGCAGTGCCAGCACGAAGAGCAGCACGAACAACAGAATGCGGATGACCCAGACGAGAAATTTCATGCGGATTCGGAAACGGACGGCGGTGAACAGCCGGAAACGGCGCGATTGCCGGGTTGTGCCGCATTGTAGCGGATTCATATGGCGGCCAGCCACGCCGGGCTTGGCGGCAGACAAGCATCGTCGGAATAAAAAACGCCCCGACAAGCGGGGCGTTCTTGAAACTACCAAGTACTACCTAGGCTTAGCGCGACATGGCTAGCGGCACCACCGTGTCTACCGGAAAACCGGCAGTCTGGCGGGTGCTGTCAGTCTGTCGCACAGCCTTTACAGCCGCAAGCGACACGGCAGGCTCGCCCTCCGAAGAAGGCTCGCCTTGTCGCTCCAGGCTGCGGTCAACCCGTTCGCGCAACTCCTTGCCCGCCTTGAAGTGCGGCACCCGCTTCTCGGGTACCAGCACCTTCTCGCCCGACTTGGGATTGCGACCGACACGCGGCGGACGACGATTCAGACCGAAACTTCCGAATCCGCGGATCTCGATGCGGTGGCCGTCCGCCAAGGCGTCGGACATCGCATCCAGGATCGTCTTGACCGCGATATCGGCATCCCGCAGCAGCAGCTGCGGGAAGCGGGCGGCCAGCTTTTCCACGAGTTCGGACTTGGTCATGGGCATCTTGCGCGCGTCCTCGTCGTTCTTTAGGGTCGACCCGGTTGATGCTTACTGATTGGTTTCGTTCAGCTTGGCCTTCAGGAGCGCGCCGAGGTTCGTGGTACCAGCTGCGCCGGTATCCGCCGAGAACTTCTGCATCGCTTCCTGTTGGTCAGCGCTGTCCTTCGCCTTGATGGAGACGTTGATGTTGCGCGACTTGCGATCGATGTTGACGATCATCGCGGTCATCGTTTCGCCTTCCTTCAGCACGTTGCGGGCATCTTCCACGCGGTCGCTCGAGATTTCCGAGGCGCGCAGGTAGCCTTCAACGTCGTCAGCCAGCTGCACCACGGCACCCTTCGGATCAACGGCCTTGATCGTGACCTGCACGATCGAACCCTTGTCATTGGTCGAGATGAAGTTGTTGAACGGGTCGCCCGACAGTTGCTTGATACCCAGCGAGATGCGTTCCTTGTCGACGTCGATGGCCAGCACAACAGCTTCCACTTCGTCGCCCTTCTTGTACTTGCGAACGGCTTCTTCGCCAGTCTCTTGCCACGACAGGTCCGACAGGTGCACCAGGCCGTCAATGCCGCCCGGCAGACCGATGAACACGCCGAAGTCGGTGATCGACTTGATCTGGCCAGCCAGCTTGTCGCCCTTCTTCTGGTTGCGTGCGAAATCGTCCCACGGGTTGGCCTTGCACTGCTTCATGCCCAGGCTGATACGACGCTTGTCTTCGTCGATATCCAGAACCATGACTTCCACTTCGTCGCCCAGTTGGACAACCTTCGACGGGGCCACGTTCTTGTTGGTCCAGTCCATTTCCGACACGTGGACCAGGCCTTCGATACCAGCTTCGATCTCGACGAATGCGCCGTAGTCGGTCAGGTTGGTCACCTTGCCGAACAGACGGGTGCCTTGCGGGTAGCGGCGCGAGATGCCGACCCACGGATCTTCGCCCAGTTGCTTGACGCCCAGCGAAACGCGGTTCTTCTCTTGGTCGAACTTGAGGATCTTGGCGGTGATTTCCTGGCCAACCGACAGCACTTCGCTCGGGTGACGCACACGACGCCATGCCAGGTCGGTGATGTGCAGCAGACCGTCGATGCCACCCAGATCCACGAACGCGCCGTAGTCGGTGATGTTCTTGACGATACCGTTGACGATCGCGCCTTCCTTGAGCGTCTCCATCAGCTTCTGACGCTCTTCGCCCAGCGTGGCTTCAACCACGGCACGGCGCGACAGCACAACGTTGTTGCGCTTGCGGTCCAGCTTGATGACCTTGAATTCGAGGGTCTTGCCTTCGTACGGCGTGGTGTCCTTGATCGGACGCACGTCGACGAGCGAACCCGGCAGGAATGCACGAATACCGTTGACCATGACAGTCAGGCCGCCCTTGACCTTGCCAGTCACCGTACCGGAGATGATCTCGCCAGATTCCAGTGCCTTCTCAAGGTTCAGCCACGAAGCCAGACGCTTGGCCTTGTCGCGCGACAGGATGGTGTCGCCGTAGCCGTTTTCCAGTGCGTCGATCGCGACCGAAACGTAGTCGCCGACTTGCACTTCCAGCTCGCCCTGGTCGTTCAGGAATTCTTCGACCGGAACAAAAGCTTCAGACTTCAGGCCCGCGTTCACAACGACGAAGTTGTGGTCGATACGCACAACTTCCGCAGAGATCACTTCGCCAGCCTTCATATTGGACTTGGCGATCGACTCTTCGAACAGGGCGGCAAAAGATTCGTTAGTTTGGGACATAAAAAATAGGCATCCGCAGAACATGCCTCGCATTGCTTTCGCACAGAATGGGCGAAGACACGCATGCGGGGTTATAAGTTGAACAACCGCCGGCGGCGACATGCCACCGGCACCGATCGAACCGGTTCAGCCGAGTCAGTTCGCCTTGTTGGCGCCCTGCACTTGGCGGTACCAGTCCAGTACCTGCGCGACCACTTCATCGACCGTCATGTCGGACGAATCCAGTTGCCGCGCATCTTGCGCCGGACGCAGCGGCGCGACACTACGGGTGCGATCCCGCAAATCACGCGCCTCCAAGTCCTGCGAAAGACTTTCCACTGTAGCAGAAAAACCCTTTGCAATCAATTGTTTATAGCGCCGCTCGGCGCGTGCCTGCACGCTTGCCGTCAGGAACACTTTGAGCACCGCTTCGGGGAAAACCACCGTGCCCATATCGCGGCCGTCGGCCACGAGACCGGGTGCTTCCAAGAACGCCCGCTGACGTGCGTGCAACGCCTCACGCACCGCGCCATGCACGGCGATCGCCGAAGCCTGGTTGCCAACGGACTCATGGCGCAGCGCCAAACTCACATCCTCGCCCTTGAGCCAGATGTGATCTGCCTTGAAGCGCACATCGAGTTCGCGTGCGATACGCACAAGACTCTCAACGTCGTGGTCGTCGATGTTCTCGCGCATGCTGGCGAGCGCCACCAATCGGTACAGCGAGCCGCTATCTAGCAGGTGAAAACCGAGCAGATCAGCGATCTGGTGAGCGACCGTGCCCTTGCCAGATGCGGTCGGTCCGTCGATGGTGATGACCGGATACGGCATGGAAGCAGCGGTTTCGGACATGATGAACTCTGGCAGTTAATTGCGATTCAAGCGGTGATGCCGCCGAACGCCGTGAAATATTCCGGGAACGTCTTGGCGACGCAGCGCGGGTCATTGATACGCACGGACACTGGGCCGAACGCCGCCAGTGAGAAAGCCATCGCCATGCGGTGGTCATCGTAGGTGTCGATGCCGCCGGCCGGCGGGGTCCATTGCGACGGAGGCGTCACGCGAATGTAGTCGGGACCCTCCTCCACCTCGGCGCCAAGCTTGCGCAGTTCCGTAGCCATGGCGCTCAGCCGGTCGGTCTCCTTGACGCGCCAGCTCGCAATATTGGTCAGCGTGGTCGTGCCGTCGGCAAACAGTGCGGCCACCGCCAGCGTCATTGCCGCATCTGGAATGTGATTGCAATCCAACTCGACGGCGTGCAGCTTGCCGTCGTCCCGCTCGGCGCCCCGCACTTCGATCCAGTTGCCGCCGGCCATGACGTTGGCGCCCATGCGGTTAAGCGCGTCGGCAAAGCGGACGTCGCCCTGGATGCTAGACATGCCCACACCCTCCACACGCACCGGCCCACCACCAAGCGCGCCGGCGGCCAGGAAGTACGACGCGGACGAAGCATCGCCTTCTACAAAGATCTCACCCGGCGCCTTGTAGGCAACGCCGGTCGGCACGGTGAACGACGCCCAACCGTCGCGCACGACCTGCACGCCGAAGCGCGCCATCAGGTTCAGCGTGATCTCGATGTAAGGCTTGGAAATCAACTCGCCAACCACTTCGATGGTGACATTGCCGACAGACTCGACCAGCGGCAGTGCCATCAGCAATGCCGTCAGGAACTGGCTTGACACATCGCCGCGCACGCGGATCGGCGCGTCGATCTTGACCGGCGCGGCGTGGATCGCCAGCGGCGGATAGCCAGCGTTGCCCGTGTAGTCGATGCGCGCGCCAACTTGGCGCAGCCCGTCGACCAAGTCCCCAATCGGCCGCTCGTGCATGCGCGGCACGCCATGCAGCGTGTACTCGCCGCCTTGCAGCGCCAGCGCGGCCGTCAGCGGGCGGATGGCTGTGCCGGCGTTGCCCATGAACAGATCAGCCGACTTGTTCGGAAAGCGGCCGCCAGTGCCGGTGACACGGTATGCGTTGTCGCCCAGGCCCTCGACCGAGACGCCCAGCTTGCCAAGCGCATCGAGCATGACGCGCGTGTCGTCAGAGTCGAGCAGGTCGCGCACCGCGGTTTCACCCTGCGCGAGTGCAGCCAGCAGCAGCACACGGTTGGAGATGCTCTTCGAGCCCGGCAGCTTGATGGTGCCGCGCGCCGTCTTCAGCGGACCGACGTCCAGATATTCCATGAATCCACTCAGTTCAAAACAAACGTTATTCAGGTTGTGCGCCAGTGGCATTTCCTGGTGCCGCACGTTGCGGCCACGCCAAGCGCGCTTCGCTGGCACGGCGGAACACGCGCTCGAGCGCGACACCGTCGCGCTCCGCAATCATCGCCTTCAGACGCCCGATCACCGCTTCGTACGTTGTGAGTTCGCGCAGCAGCGCATCGCGATTCGACAGGCAGATGTCACGCCACATCTCGGGCGATGATGCGGCGATGCGCGTGAAATCGCGGAAGCCGCCACCGGCAAAATCGAGCTTGAGCGCCCCGTCTTCTGCATTGATGATCTGCGCGACCAGCGCATATGACAGCACGTGCGGCAGGTGGCTGACGGCGGCGAACACGGCGTCGTGCTGCACGGCCGACATGATGTGGCAATACGCTCCCGCCGCCTCCCACATCGCCTGCACACGGGCAACGTCGCTGCGCCGATTTTCCTGCAGGGGGCAAAGCACGGTCTTTTTGCCGACATAGAGATCGGGCAGCGCAGCCTCCACGCCGTTCAGCTCGCGGCCGGCAATCGGGTGGGCCGGAACGAACTGGCTGACCTGATCCCCCAGCGCCGTCTTGGCGGCCATGATGACGTCTGACTTGGTACTGCCGGCATCCGTGACGATGGTGTCCGGGCCCAGATGCGGCTGCATGGCGAGCAACAATGGCAGCGTCTGCGCGACGGGCGCGCACAGCACGACCATGTCGGCGCCGCGCACGGCCTCTTCCATCGGCAAGGCTTCGTCGATCACGCCAAGACGGATCGCCGCCTCAAGCGACGCGGCCGATCGCCCGACGCCTACGACGTGCCCAACCACCCCCGCGCGACGCAAACCCAGCGCCAGCGAACCGCCGATCAGACCGACGCCGACAATCACCAACCGGGAACTGGAAAAAGAAGAGGCCACAACACCGCCCTGCCAGAAAAAAGCAAAGCGGCATTGTAGCCCGATGTGCGCGGCGCCCGAGCCTGATACGGGGCGCTGCAGCGGTTGCGATAGAAGTTACGCGGCGGCTTTTTCCTGCGCCAGCGCCACTTCGAGTGCATCGATGAAGGTGGCGTTTTCTTCTGGCAAGCCGATGCTGATGCGCAGCCATTGCGGCAAGCCGTAGTTGCCGACCGGACGCACGATCACACCTTGCTTGAGCAACGCAAGGTTCACGCGCGCACCAGCACCGGTGTCTTCGCCCACGCGAACCAAGACAAAATTGCCCGAGGACGGCACGTACTGAAGGCCCAACCGATCAAACGCGTTCGTCAACTGCACGTAGCCGGCAGCGTTCAGTTCCGCCGATTGCCGCAGGAATTCCGCGTCATTGAGCGCCGCCACAGCAGCGGCCTGCGCTAGGCTATTGACGTTGAACGGCTGGCGGATGCGGTTGAGCAGATCGGTCAATTGCGGCTGCGCGATGCCATAGCCGACACGCAAGCCAGCCAGCCCGTAAGCCTTGGAGAACGTTCGCGACACCAGCAGGTTCGGGTACTGGCGCACCCAGGCAGTGGAGTCGTACTGCTGGTCGGGCTTGAGGAACTCGTTGTACGCCTCGTCCAGCACGACGACGACCGTCGGCGGCACCTTGGCCAGGAACGCCGCAATCTCGTCGGCCGACAGAAACGTGCCGGTAGGGTTGTTCGGATTGGCAATGTAGATCAGACGCGTGTCCGGCGTAATTGCCGCGGCCATCGCATCGAGGTCATGGCCGTACTCGCGAGCCGGCACCTCGATGGCGCGCGCCCCCACCTCCTGGGCTGCCAGCGCATACACGGCAAAAGAGTGCTGCGCATAAATCACAGCCTGCCCCGGCGATACCAGCGCGCGCGCCGCCAGTTCGAGGATGTCATTGCTACCGTTGCCGAGCGTGATCCATGTTTCCGGCACGCCAAACCTGGCATGCAACGCCGCCTTCAGGCTGAAGCCGTTGGCGTCCGGATAGCGCGCCAGCTCGTCAATGGCCGAGGCCATCGCGTTCTTGGCTGACTGCGGCATGCCCAGCGGATTTTCGTTGGACGCCAGCTTGACGATGCGCGCGGCATCCAGACCAAACTCGCGTGCCACTTCGGAAATCGGCTTGCCGGCCACATAAGGGGCGATGGCGCGGACATACTCGGGGCCGAACTGCAAAGACATGGGGTGCTCCTCTGTTATCGACGCTCTGCCCGTGCAGAGCGCCTTGAATCCCTCAATGTGCCGAGGGATAGGACCCCAACACTTTGAAATACGCCGCGTCGTGACGCAGCTTTTCCAGCGCGCGCGCCACCTGCGGGTCACGCTGATGGCCTTCTACGTCGACGTAGAAGTAGTACTCCCACGCGCCGCTGCGCGCCGGACGCGACTCGAAGCGGCACATCGACACGCCGTTCTCTGCCAACGGCGCCAGCAACTTGTAGACAGCGCCGGCCTCGTTCGGCACTGACAGGATCAACGATGTCTGATCGCGTCCGCTCGGCTCCGTCTCGTAGTTGCCGATCACGACAAAGCGCGTGCGGTTGTGCGGATCGTCTTCCACGTTGGCACGCACCACGTGTAGGCCGTAGCGGTTGGCCGCCTGCACGCTTGCCAGCGCCGCAACGGTTTCGTCCTCGCCAGCCATGCGCGCTGCCTCAGCGTTGCTCGACACAGCCTCGCGGGGCAAATTCGGATAGTTCGTGTTCAACCACCGTTGGCACTGGGCCAGCGCCTGCGCATGCGCACGCACCACCTTCACCTGCGACATGTCGCCCGTCTTGTGCAGCAAGTTATGGTGCACCCGCAGCGCGATCTCGCCGCTGATCTTCAGCGACGTCTGCAAGAACAGATCGAGCGTGCGCGACACCACGCCTTCCGTCGAATTCTCGACCGGCACCACACCGCAATCGACCGTGCCGGACTCCGCCGCACGAAACACCTCGTCGATGCTCGGGCACGGCATCGGCTGGATCTCGTGGCCGAAATGCGCGATCACCGCCTGCTCCGAGAACGTGCCCGCCGGGCCGAGGTAGCCGATGCGCAGGGCCTGTTCCAGACCACGGCAGGCGGACATCACCTCGCGCCAGATGGCGGCGATGCTCTCGTCGTGCAGGGGCCCTTGGTTGCCTGACTGCATCTTGCGGATGACCTGCAGCTCGCGGTCCGGCCGGAACGCCGGTGACGAATAGCGCTTCTTCACCTCGCCCACTGCCTGCGCCACCTTGGCACGGTCGGAGAGCAGCGTAAGCAGCTGGTTGTCAATTGCGTCGATCTGCGTGCGCAACGGCGCAAGCTCCGCCGCCAATGCGGCGTCCTTGTTTTGCTTCGTATCGTCTGACTGACTGGTCATTGTAGGAATCTGGTTCGGCAACGGATTGCAAATTGCCGCGCGAAGCGGGCGCTTCGCGCAATGTTCTGCCGTGATCGAGAGTCAGCCTTACGCAGACACTCGTTCAAACTCACGCATGAAGTCGACCAGCGCCTCTACGCCTTCCAGCGGCATCGCGTTGTAGATGCTTGCCCGCATGCCGCCCACGGACTTGTGGCCCTTGAGCTGCACCAACCCGCGCTCGCGCGCCTGCGTGAGGAACGCCTCGTTGCGCGACTCGTCGTTGAGGAAGAAGGGCACGTTCATGCGCGAACGGCACGTCGGATGGATTTCGTTGCGGTAGAAGCTGCTGGCGTCGATGAAGTCGTACAGCATCTTCGACTTGATGATGTTGCGCGTCTCCAGCGCCTCGACCCCGCCCTGGCGCTTGATCCACTGGAACACGAGCCCCGCGATGTAGATGGCGTAAGTGGGCGGCGTGTTGTACATCGAGCCGTTCTCGGCCACGAGGCGCCAATTGAATGCCGAGGGGCACAGCGGGTGGGCGTGCCCCAGAAGGTCCTTGCGGACGATGGCAATCGTCAGGCCGGCAGGGCCGATGTTTTTCTGCGCGCCGCCGTACAGGACCTGATAGCCGCTCCAGTCGATCGGCCGCGAGAGGATGTGGCTCGACACGTCGGACACCACCACACGCCCGTGCGCCTGACCGACGTCTGGCGTCTCCTGATATTCAACGCCAACAATGGTTTCGTTCGTGCACAGGTGCACGTAGGCCGCGTCCGACGACAACTTCCAGCTCGATACATCCGGGATCTTGTGGAAGCGCTCGGCCTCGCTGGTGGCAGCGATGTTCACCTCGCCATACTTGCGCGCTTCTTGCTGTGATTTGACCGACCACGTGCCGGTGACGACGTAGTCAGCCTTCGGCGCATCCGCCGACAGCCGACGCATGAGGTTCAGCGGCACGATGGCGTTTTCGGCGATGGCGCCGCCTTGCAGGAAGAGGATTTCGTAGTTGTCCGGCACCGCAAGCAACTGCCGCAAATCGCCAAACGCGGCTGCCAGGATGCTTTCAAATTCACGGCCGCGATGGCTCATTTCCATCACGCTCATGCCGCTGCCGTGCCAGGAAACCATCTCCTCTTTCGCCTGTTCCAGCACCTCGAGCGGCAACACCGCCGGACCTGCCGAAAAGTTGTACACGCGCGCCTGGCTGGCTTGAAGGGCTCGATCCGCTTGGTTCATAGGGCGAAGGGCAAAAGAAAAATGGCTGTCTGGGCGCAAACCCAAACAGCCATTATCTACCAACTGGCAGGGCGACGGGGATTGCGCCCCGATCGTCCGCCTATGCCGGCTAATTACTTCGCAGCGGCGGCAACTTCCTTGTCAGCCATGTCGCGCATCTTCTTGCCGACTTGCGGACCGTACTTCTGCATCACGTTGCCCCACACTTCCTGCATGGCCTTTCCTTGGTTGGCCATGAACTTCTGGCCGCTCGGCGTCTTCAGGAACGTGGTCAGGTCCTTGATTTCCTGGGTCGAGTAGTACTTGCCCAGCGAGTCATAATGGGCTTGCAGAGCGTCCTTGCGGAAAGCTTCCGTGTCGAAGTCCTTGCCAGCACCGTCGGTCATGCGCTGCACGGCGCCATTCTTCTTCAGCTTGTCGACAGCAGCTTGCTTCTGCTTGTCGTTCAGAGTCTTGTTCTCGACCAGCGCCTGCTCCAGCACTAGCGGGGCTTCCTGCTTAGCGCCATTGGCCAACACTTCACCCTGACCCTTGATGGCTGCATCAACGTTCATCGTCGTCAGCAGATCTTTGATGGCAGCCGTCTTGTCGGCGTCGCCAGCCTGCGCGAACGCAAACAGCGGAGCGAAACCGGCCACCACGATCAGATGTTTGAGTTTGAGACTCTTGTGCATTGTTGCTCCCTTGAGATAAGCGTTGCGTTTAGGCCGGGCGTGTGACGCAAAAGTTCCAAGCCCTTGCCGCGCACAGGTCCGGCATCATGACAGAACTGCGCCTAACGGCAAGCAAAAGATGTTTCTAATTATGTCTCGCTGCTGTCATCCGCCTGTGCATCGGCACCCGGGGCGGCATCCGCCGCATCGGCACCTTCGACGCCATCCACACCTTCAGCATCGGACTCCATCACACGTTGCAGCCCGGACAGCTTGTTGCCCTCACCCACCGAGATGAGCGTGACGCCCTGCGTGGCACGACCCATTTCACGGATCTCGTCCACCCGTGTGCGGATCAGCACGCCGCCCGTCGTGATCAGCATGATCTCGTCTTCAGGCGCCACCAGCGCGGCGGCCACCACCTTGCCGTTACGCTCGGAGGTCTGGATGGCGATCATGCCCTTCGTCCCGCGGCCATGTCGCGTGTATTCCGAGATCGGCGTGCGCTTACCGTAGCCGTTCTCGGTGGCGGTCAGCACGCTGCCAGCGCCCGACTGGGCACCGTCGCCTTCGGTTTCCGCTGGCGCGACCAGCATGGCAATCACTTGCTGGCTCTCTTCCAAGTTCATACCGCGAACGCCGCGCGCCTGACGACCCATCGGCCGCACGTCGTTCTCATCGAAACGCACCGCCTTGCCAGCGTCGGAGAACAGCATCACGTCATGCTGACCATCGGTAATGTCCGCGCCGATCAGGAAATCGCCCTCGTCCAGGTCCACCGCGATGATGCCGGCCTTGCGCGGGTTCGAGAATTCCGTCAACGCCGTCTTCTTGACCGTCCCCTTGGAGGTGGCCATGAACACAAAGTGCTGCTCGTCGAACTGCTTGACCGGCAGGATCACGTTGATCTTCTCGCCCGGTGACAGCGGGAACATATTGACGATCGGACGACCGCGCGAGTTACGGCTGCCTTGCGGCACCTCCCAGACCTTCAGCCAGTACAGACGGCCGCGATTCGAGAAGCAAAGGATGTAGTCATGCGTGTTGGCAACAAATAGCGTGTCGATCCAGTCGTCTTCCTTCGTCGCAGCAGCTTGCTTGCCGCGGCCGCCACGCTTCTGCGCACGGTATTCGGAAATCGGCTGGCTCTTCATATAGCCGCTGTGTGACAACGTCACCACCAGATCCTGCGGCGTAATGAGGTCTTCTGTATCCAACTCGGTCGCATTGTGCTCGATTTGCGAGCGACGCTCATCGCCAAATTCCGCGCGGATCGCGGTAAGTTCATCGACGATGATGGCGGTAATGCGTTCCGGCCGCGCCAGGATGTCCAGCAGATCGGCGATCTGCGCCATCACTTCGCGGTATTCCTGAACGATCTTGTCCTGCTCCAGTCCGGTGAGGCGCTGCAGGCGCATCTGCAGAATTTCCTGCGCTTGCGTATCCGACAGCTTGTACAAGCCGTCGCCTTGCATACCGAATGCAGGCAGCAGACCTTCCGGACGGTAGGCGCCACCGCCGCCTGAGGTTTCACTCTCGGCGCGAACGAGCATGTCGCGCACCAAGCCCGAATCCCAGCTGCGGGTCATCAACTCAGCCTTGGCAACCGGGGGGGTCGGAGCTGCCTTGATGATGGCGATGAATTCGTCGATGTTGGCGAGTGCAACGGCCAGACCTTCCAGGATGTGACCACGCTCGCGCGCCTTGCGCAGGTCAAATACCGTGCGACGCGTCACCACCTCGCGGCGGTGCAGCAGGAAGCACTCGAGCATCTGACGCAGGTTCAGCAGACGCGGCTGGCCGTCGACCAGCGCGACCATGTTCATACCGAACGTGTCCTGCAGCTGCGTATTCTTATAGAGGTTGTTGAGCACAACCTCCGGCACTTCGCCGCGCTTGAGTTCGATCACCACGCGCATACCAGACTTGTCCGACTCGTCGCGAATATCGGAAATGCCTTCGATGCGCTTTTCGGTGACCAGCTCGGCGATACGCTCGAGCAGCGTACGCTTGTTAACTTGATAGGGCAGTTCATCGACGATGATCGCCTGGCGCTGGCCCCGATCGATATCCTCGAAGTGCGTCTTGGCACGCATCACCACGCGCCCGCGGCCGGTGCGATAGCCTTCGCGCACACCCGAAATGCCGTAGATGATGCCGGCCGTCGGGAAATCCGGCGCCGGGATCAGCTCAATCAGTTCATCGACCGTCGCTTCCGGGTTGCGCAACAAATGCAGGCAGCCATCAACGACTTCATTCAGGTTGTGCGGCGGAATGTTCGTCGCCATACCCACCGCGATCCCGGACGACCCATTGATCAGCAAGTTGGGAATGCGGGCCGGCAGGACAGACGGTTCAGTTTCGGAACCGTCGTAGTTCGGCTCGAAATTGACCGTTTCCTTGTCGAGGTCGGCCAGCAGTTCGTGGGCGATCTTCGACAGGCGGATTTCGGTGTAACGCATCGCCGCGGCATTGTCGCCATCGACCGAGCCGAAGTTGCCCTGGCCGTCGACCAGCATGTAGCGCAGAGAGAAGTTCTGCGCCATCCGCACAATGGTGTCGTATACAGCAGTGTCGCCGTGAGGGTGATACTTACCAATCACATCCCCGACAATACGGGCAGACTTCTTATAGGGGCGATTCCAGTCGTTGTTCAGCTCGTGCATCGAGTACAACGCACGACGATGCACCGGCTTGAGACCATCCCGCACATCTGGAAGGGCGCGGCCCACGATCACGCTCATGGCGTAAGCGAGGTACGAGCTGCGCATTTCTTCTTCGAGCGATACCGGGAGTGTCTCTTTGGCGAATTGATCCATTGGGCGAACGGTGAGAGGTCCCCTAGTGAGCACAGTGGTGCCCACAGCGGGACGCTGCGGTTGCGCGAATAACAGAACATTTTACCATGCCGCAAGCCCCTCCCCCTCATACGCGCGAGCGACGCATCGTCAACCCCGGGCACGTTCCCTGCGAGGGAGGACAAAACCGGCGAGCCAGTCCCCATAAGGGTTTGCGAGCCATTTCCTGCCTTGTTGCGTACACACCACAAGGCCGTGGTGCCCCGTTCGAATCGCTTATATTTGCTTTTTAGGAGTGCGTGCTTGTGGCACAATCCCCCAGCGAAGAGGCAGACATTGTTCGAAGTGGAGCCTTCACCACACCGAGAATGTTATACTCCGAAGAATGTATGACTTGTTTTCGTCCCATCTGCTCGCAGTCTTCTGCGGTGATCTCATCCTGAGAGGAGAAATATGAAAAAATTTGCCAAGCTCGCGTTCGCTGCAGCTGCGGTAGCCATGGCTGCGTCCGCTTACGCTCAGTCGGTGCCCTACGAAAAGAAGGCCGTCAACGACAACTGGGGTAACGGCACGAGCGAGTGGGTCTGGAAGAACGGCACGAACGAACTGTGCTGGCGCAATGGCTTCTGGACGCCGGCAACCGCCAACGCTCAGTGCGACGGCGCTCTGGCTCCGGCTGCTGCTCCGACGGCTGCTCCGGCTGCTCCGGCTGCCCCGGTTGTGTCGAGCGAAAAGGTTACGTTCGCTGCTGACACCCTGTTCGATTTCGACAAGGCTGTGCTGAAGCCGGAAGGCAAGGCCAAGCTGGACGACCTGGTCTCGAAGCTGAAGGGCATCAACCTGGAAGTCGTGATCGCCGTTGGCCACACCGACTCGTTCGGCTCGGACAAGTACAACGACCGCCTGTCGGTCCGTCGTGCTGAAGCCGTCAAGGGCTACCTGGTCAGCAAGGGCATCGAAGCCAACCGTGTCTACACGGAAGGCAAGGGCAAGCGCCAGCTGAAGGTTGATCCGAAGTCGTGCAAGGGCACTCGCAAGGCACAAATCGCCTGCCAGCAGCCGAACCGCCGCGTGGACGTCGAAGTGGTCGGCACCCGCAAGGCTCAGTAATTCGGTTCACACCGGGAAAAAGCCCAGCGAAAGCTGGGTTTTTTTTCGCCTATATATCGGCAGATGCCCTCCGCTGGCCTGCTAAGGGAATAGGCACGAAAAAAGCGATGACGCTCAATGCGCCATCGCTTTTTCTATTTGGGGCACCCGATGCCCCTTTCTCATGACCGCCCTTCTTATTGATAGGAAGGCGTCGCCTGGTCGTTAGCAACCATGGCGCGATCGCCAACGCGCAGATTGTTCGGGTTTCGCTGCGTGACGGTCGCGACGCGGCCATCATCCAGGCGCACGGTGATGCGGTACACCGTTTGACCACCCGCTCCCGCGCGCTGTTCGACTTGGTTGCCTGCATAGGCGCCAAGTGCTGCGCCACCAATAGTCGCGACTGTGTTACCCGTACCGCCGCCAACCTGATGGCCTAGAATGCCGCCGGCCACGCCGCCGATGATCGTGCCCAAAATACCCGGACTATTTGCCGGGGCCTGCATCGGCTGGATCGATTCGACCCGGCCATAAAGGGCGCCCGTTTGCTGTGGCTGCCCGCTATAAGCCGGTTGCTGGCCATAGGCCGGTTGTTGAGCATACCCACCGTTATAGCCACCGCCGTAACCCGGCGCGGCGCAGCCCGCCAGAGCCGTCAGGCTCGCAACACCCAGTCCTATCAGAATTTGTTTGGATTTCATTGATCTCTCCTTGAGCGAAGGTGACAGTTGGAGGAATTGCATGCGCGTTTGTTCACTTCTGTTTCAATGTGAAACCTTTTTGCGAACCCCGTGATTTGGTCGGGGCGACGCTTTTTGGTACATTTCCTCACCTAGCAGATATGCCCTGGCGCAGCGCAACATGACGACCACTCACGCGAACGCCGATCCCGGCGAACTCGAAAAATTCAGCGAACTCGCCCACCGCTGGTGGGACCCGAACAGCGAGTTCAGACCCCTGCACGAAATCAATCCGCTGCGCCTTGACTGGATTCAGTCGATTGCACCGCTGGCTGGCAAACGCGTCGTTGACGTCGGCTGCGGCGGCGGCATCCTTTCAGAGAGCATGGCGCGTGCCGGTGCCAACGTCAAAGGCATCGATCTGTCCCGCAAAGCATTGCGTGTCGCCGACCTGCATAGCCTCGAGGCGGGCATTACCGTCGATTACGAGGAGATCGCCGCAGAAGCACTGGCCGCACGCGAGCCAGGTGGCTTCGACGTCGTCACTTGCATGGAGATGCTCGAACATGTGCCGGATCCGGCATCCGTTGTGCGCGCGTGCGCGACGTTGGTGAAGCCGGGCGGTTATGTGTTTTTCTCGACCATCCACCGAAACGCAAAAGCGTATCTGCTGGCAGTCATTGGTGCGGAGTATGTCCTGAACATGCTGCCGCGCGGCACGCATGACTACGCCAAATTCATTCGCCCCTCGGAGCTAAGCGCGTTCGTACGTGGGGCCGGCCTCCAAGCTCAAGAGATGCGCGGGCTGGAATACAACCCCATCACCGGCCGCTACGCCCTCACGCAGGACACCAGTGTCAACTACTTGATGGCGACGCGCCGTCCGGCCGAGGCATGACGGTGCGCCTGTTTCCTGGTCCGCTGGGTGCGGTGCTGTTCGACCTGGACGGCACGCTTGCGGACACGGCCCCCGATCTGGCTGCTGCGGCCAACAAGGTACGCACCGACCGCGGCCTCGAACCGGTGGACTACGAAGCGCTGCGCCCGGTTGCCTCGCATGGTGCTCGCGGGCTGATTGGCGTGGCCTTCGGCGTTGGGCCGGGGGATGCGGAATTCGAATCGCTACGGCTGGCGTTTCTCGCCAACTACGAGGCGGAAATCTGCGTGCGCACGCAGTTGTTTCCGGGCATGGCCGACGTGCTGGTCGAACTGGGCCGCGCGGGCATCCCTTGGGGCATCGTCACCAACAAGTCTGGCCGCCTAACGGTACCGCTGGTTGCACAGCTGCCATTGCCGGTGCCGCCGGCCTGCGTCGTTGCAGGTGACACCACGCCGCACGCCAAGCCCCACCCCGCCCCGCTGCTGCACGCAGCCGAATCCATCGGCGTCGATGCACAGCAGATCGTCTACGTGGGCGATGACCTTCGCGATATCGAAGCGGGCCGCGCTGCCGGCATGCCTACCATTGCAGCCAGTTACGGCTATTGTGGTAATGGACCATCACCCGTGGAATGGCGCGCCGATGCGCTGATCGCCAGCGCTGCCGAGCTGATTCCGCTGCTGCTCGAATCGCAACGCGCTTGACCACGATGCCCGGGTGAACGCCTGGGCCTCGCATCTTTCAGGACCGCCGCCTCCCATCGGGGACTTGGCGGTCGACCGACTGACGAAGTAGGCCACGCCATGGCCGGACCGACACCAGCATGAGCACCTCCCCCGATTCGCGCCCTGATAAGCAATCGAATACCAACGGCTGGCGCGCACGGCTTGACCGCGTGCGCGGTACGGCAGGCTGGCAACGCGCGGCTCAGGTCGGTACATCGCGGCGCACCAAGCGCACCGGGATCGGCGTGCTGATCTTCCTGGTGGTGTTCGGGCTGCTGGGCGCATTCGGCGGCCCCCCGTTGCTGCGCCACCTGGCTCAAACTCAGCTCAGCAAGCTGCTGGAACGGCCGGTTTCGGTCGGCAAGATCAGCATCAACCCATACACGCTGCGGCTTGATGTCGACCGGCTCCACATTGCCGAACGCGACGGCAAAACGCCGTTTGTCGACGTCGGCCATCTGCATGTGAACGCGTCGTGGAGTTCGATCTTCCGCCGCGCGCCCGTCATTGAAGAGCTCAGCATCGAGGCGCCGCAGGTGCGTATCGTGCGCACCGCCGAACAGCGCTTCAACTTCTCCGACATCGTCGATAGGCTAAGCCAGCCGGAAAACCCGCCCAAGCCCAAGTCGGACGAGCCGGCGCGTTTCGTCTTCGCCAATCTGCAGTTGACCAACGGCGCGATCGATTTTGTCGACCAGCCGCTCGGTACGCAGCACAAGGTGGATGGTCTGCAGATCGGTGTACCTTTCCTGGCGAGCCTGCCAGCCGACGTAGACATCTTCGTGCAACCGCTGCTGGCAGCGCGTATCGACGGCGCGCCGTTGCGTTTCGCTGGCAAGACAAAGCCGTTTGCCGATTCGCTCGAATCGAACCTCAACGTCAAGATTGATGGCCTGGATCTGCCCCGCTACCTCGGCTACGTGCCCGGCCCACTGCCGGTGGCGGTGCCGCAAGGCAAGCTGACGACCGACCTGACAATCGAGTTCCAGAAGCCGAAGAGCGGCGCGCCGGTGCTGCGCGTGCACGGCACGACCGGCCTCGACAACCTGGAAGTGGTGGATGCCAAGAAAGCGCCCCTGGTGGCCGCCAAACAGGTGCGCGCAACGTTGAGCGACGTACGCCCGCTCGACAACGTGTTCCACCTCGACGCGCTGACGCTGGATGGCGTGCGCGTCGATGCCACGCGTGGTGCAGATGGAGCGATCAATTTCGCGCAACTCGGCGGCAAACCCGTACCTGCCGAAGCGAATGCTGCCAAGGCAGAGCCAACGCCGACCGCCAAGCCGAAGCCCTTGGATGTGGTGGTCAGCAAGCTGCAGCTGGCGAACAGCACGGTCCATTGGCGAGACGCGACCACGCAGCCGGCTGCCGACCTGACACTGGAAGACCTCCACGGCGACATTGGCGTGCGCACGTTGGGCGGTCCGACCACGCTCGATGTGGGTGCCAAGCTGGCGCAAGGCGGCACGCTTAACGTCAAGGGGAACACATCGCTGGAGAAAAACACCGGCGAGCTGGAACTGAAGCTGGACGGCGTGAAGCTGGCCGGCATCGGCCCGTATCTGCGCCAGGCGGGTGCCCCGCAATTGCAGAACGGCGCGCTGTCGGCCGACGGGAAGGTGGCGCTCGACTTCGGGCCGGACAAATTCAACGTGCGCGCGGAGCCACTGACCGCAAGCCTGGCCGACCTGTCGCTGGCGCCCGCCACGGGCAAAGATACCGCGCTGCGCGCCAAGCTGCTGCGCGCCGATGTAAAGAGCTTCGACCTGAGCACCCGCACCATCGCACTGAACGAAGTGCGTGCCGACGGCCTGCAGATCGACGCGCTACGCAAGAAGGACGGTACGACCACGTTGACCCTGCTCGATGGCCCGCAGCCGGTGGCGGGCACGGCAGCGGGCAAATCGGCGGCGCCGGTCAAACCCAGCACCAAGTCGAACGCCCCGGCCGAAAAACCCTGGGCTGTGACCGTGCAGACGCTGAAGCTGGACAACAGCGCCGTCGGCTTTGAAGACCAATCCAATTCGCGCCTGGTCAAGGTGCGTGTCGAACCGCTGAACGTGGTCGTGCAGAACGCGTCGACCGATCTCGGCAAGCCCGTCAATGTGCAGATTGGTGCGGGGCTGGGCGCCAAAGGCAAGCTCGATGTGCGCGGCGAGGTGGTACCACAGCCGCTGAAGGCCGACCTGCGCGTGAACTCGCAGAACCTGTCGCTGGCGGGCTTCGACCCGTATCTGGACAAGTCTTTGAATGCGGCGATCACGAGCGCGCTGCTGTCGATGGATGGACGCCTTGTGCTGAATCAGGGCAAAGCGCTGACGGTGAACTACCAAGGCAACGCGACGCTGGGCAACGTGCGCCTGCAAGACCGCGTGAGCTCGGATGACTTCTTGCGCTGGCGCTCGCTCGCGCTGAACCGCATCCAGGCGAATTACGACGGCACCACACCGCGCGTGCGGGTGGGCGCCGTTGCGCTTTCGACGTTCTACGCGCGGATCATCATCAACCCGAACGGCCGCCTGAACCTGCAGGATATCCGCGTGCAGCCGACCGAGGAGCGCCGATCGCTGACGCAAAGCGAACCCGCATCGGCATCAGCCGCTGCGGCTTCGGCTCCCGTTGCGGCGCCTGCATCGGCCGTGACCGTAACCGCCTCCGCGCCCGCACCCAAGGCCGGCGGTGCAGACCTGCGCGTCGACGCCATCACGCTGCAAGACGGCAACATCCGCTTCACCGACAACTTCGTCAAACCGAACTACACCGCCAACCTCACGGCCATCGGCGGCTCGATCGGCACGATCAGCACCGCCGCCAACCAGACACCTGCCGACGTGACGTTGCGCGGCAGTGTCGATGGCACAGCACCGGTGGACATCCACGGCAAGGTCAACCCGCTCGCGCCCACGGCCTTTGTGGATCTCACTGCCAAGGCCGACGGCGTGGAGCTGACCAACCTCACGCCCTACTCTGCCAAATACGCCGGCTACCCGATCACCAAGGGCAAGCTCACGATGGATCTGCACTACTTGCTCGACCAGGGCAAGTTGACCGCCGACAACCACATCTTCATCGACCAGCTCACCTTCGGCGATCGCGTAGAAAGCAAAGACGCCACCAATCTGCCGGTGCGCCTGGCGGTGGCGCTGCTGAAGAATTCTCGTGGCGAGATCGACGTGCGCGTGCCAGTGTCGGGTTCGCTCGATGACCCGCAGTTCAGCATCGGCGGCGTCATCCTGCGTGCGTTCGTCAACCTCATTGCGCGCGCCGTGACGGCGCCGTTCTCCTTGCTCGCCAGCGCATTCGGCGGCAGCGGCGGCGAAGAACTCGGCTACATCGAGTTTGATCCGGGCACTTCGGACATCAGCCAAGCGTCCTTTGCCAAGCTTGACAAGCTCGCCACTGCGCTCAAGGACCGCCCGGCGCTCAAGGTCGACATCGTCGGCCGCGTCGACCCGGAGTTTGACCGCGACGGCCTGCGCCGGGAGGCAGTGAACCGTCAGATCCGTGAACAGAAACTCAAGGATGCAGGCGACGCCGCCGAAGCCGATACGACGGTCAAGCCGGAAGAAGAGAACAAGTACCTTGAACGCGCGTATAAAGCCGCAAAATTCCCGAAACCCCGCAACGTGATCGGCCTGGCCAAGTCCTTGCCGCCCGATGAAATGCGCAAGCTGATGGAAACCAATGTGCAAGTGACGGATGCGGATCTGCGGGAGCTTGCCCAGCGTCGGGCCAATGCGGTGCATGTGGCGCTGGCAGAACGTGTGGATCCTGGGCGCCTCTTCGTCGTAGCGCCGAAGCTGACCGCCGAAGGCATCAAGGACAAGGGCAAGACGACGCGGGTTGATTTCTCGCTGAAGTAGCCCATCTATGGGATAATCGACACTTCCTTACTGGGGCCGACCTGGTTTCGACGTGGGTTGCGAAGCAGTGGAGGGCATACCGAGGACCCGTCACCTCGTTAATCAATGGGAATGCAATAACTGCTAACGACGAACGTTACGCACTGGCAGCCTAAGGGCCGCCGTCCTCGCACTGGTTCGCTGACGGGCTAGGGTCGAAAGACTAGCGAGGTCATCTACGTCAGATAAGCTCTAGGTGAGTCACGGGCCTAGAGACGAAAACTTAGTGAATCGCCGTCGTAGAGCGTGTTCGTCCGCGATGCGGCGGTTAAATCAAATGACAGAACTAAGTATGTAGAACTCTCTGTGGAGGGCTTGCGGACGCGGGTTCGATTCCCGCCGGCTCCACCAAAACACCTTCCAAGTTGATCCAAGAAGATCGTGAAACCCGCGGCAGCTAAGCTGTCGCGGGTTTTTCTTTTTCCAGGGTTGCTTATAATATTCCACATGGATCCGGGGGTACTTGGGGGTACATCTCGGGGTACTTCAATGCCCACCTCGCATTGGTACCCCCACGCACCAAGACCCCACCGGGGGGACATCAATTAGAAGAACTCGAGCGATGGCACTGACAGATTTGCAGGTCCGCAATGCAACCGCGAAAGAGAAGCAATATCGACTTGCTGACAGCGGCGGGATGTATCTGGAGGTCAGACCAAACGGTGGGCGCTATTGGCGCCTCAAGTATCGGTTCGGAGGCAAGGAAAAAGCGCTGACGCTTGGCGCGTATCCCGGCATTTCCTTGAGGGAAGCACGAAACAAGCGTGATGCTGCCCGAAAGCAGCTCGCCGACGGAATCGACCCGTCGCTGGCAAAGCAAGCAGCCAAGCGAACGCAGCGCTTCAACGCGGAAAACTCTTTCGAAGCGGTTGCTCGGGAGTGGTGGGCCAAGTTTGCGCCATCCCTATCAGCATCCCACGCGCAACGAAACTTGCGCAGGTTGGAGGTGCACGCTTTTCCATATGTTGGCGGCCAACCCATCGGCCAACTTAGCTCGCCGGACGTTCTAGACGTGCTTCGCAGAATCGAGAAGAAAGGCACGCTGGAAACCGCCCATCGCGTACGTGTGTTGGTCGGGCAAGTCATGCGGTACGCGATCAGTACCGGGCGAGCTGCGCGAGATGTTAGCGCGGACTTACGCGACGCCCTTCCTCCGGCACGCGTTAAGCATCACGCAGCGGTGACAGATCCAACCCAACTCGGCGAGTTATTGCGAGCCCTCGACGGATACGCAGGAACGCCCGTTGTGTCGGCGGCGCTCAAAATTGCCCCACTGCTATTTCAACGGCCCGGAGAACTAAGGCAGGCGGAATGGCGAGAGTTCGATCTCGACGCAGGCATGTGGACTGTACCGGCCGGACGCATGAAGCGGAAAAAGGCCGGCAAGGAGAATGGGCCAGATCACCTGGTTCCACTATCCGGCCAAGTTGTAGAAATCCTGCGAGAGCTGCGCCTACTCACTGGAGAGGGACGCTTTGTTTTCCCAAGCCTACGCGGAGGCGATAGGCCAATGAGTGACATGGCCCTTTCAGCCGCATTCAAGCGCATGGGAATCGACTCGGAGACAGCGCTGCCCCATGGTTGGCGAGCAACAGCTCGTACACTGGCTGTGGAAAAGCTGGGCATACCTCCGGAAATCGTAGAGATGCAGTTAGCACACGAAGTACGCGACAGCCTGGGGCGAGCTTACAACCGCACCCAATGGCTTGATGCTCGAATCGAACTCATGCAGCGCTGGGCCGACTACTTGGATCAAATCAAGCGAGGGGCAACTTAGCTAACGCCAAATGGAGCCCCCAAGCCGGGGGCGAGTCAGTAAAACTCAAACCGAAGAGTTCTGCCGCCAGTCCGAACGCAGCATGCTTTGTAGCTCGCTGACCGAATACGGCGGTGATCGCCGATGGGCGACCGAATGGCAATCAGGGCAAAGCGGCACTAGATCGTTTCCCGGATCGATAACGTATCCTGAACCGAGCTCCGATACCGGGACAACATGGTGAACCTCGATCAAGCCCTCCGCAACTGGCCCATACCACGCAGCCATCTCCGTACCGCATGCCATACACTTGTGCCCGTGAATAGCGAGCGCCGCCGCACGGTTGCGCCGGTCACGCTCGTAGCGATTGACCTCAATCCGCATCCTCGCCCCCTCTGGCAAGCCTTGCGCTTCAGTACTTTCCTCGATCTCCTCTTCGACTGGCAACAGAGCAAGAACCGCAGCAGCTGCGCGAGTAGCCCATTCTTCGATCAGACGCATGTCTGCACTGTCGTTGCCTTCGTTGATCGCGAGCATTCCCTTGCTGATCACAAACTCGAAACTACGCCATGGTTCCACCCATATTGCGTCATCCCGGTGACTTCGAGTCGCACCGTTCACTTTCAAAACAACATCGGCTCCCGCGTTGCGACACGCGTCGAGCACTGAATGGAAAGCAAGGCGGCCAGCTTCGTCGGTGGCTCTCATAGCCGATAGTAGATCTCCCGCGAAATTGCCGAGACGAAATTGCGCGTCGATCCGGCGCCAACCAACTTCGAGGCGGATCACGAAAGTCCTGCTAGGCGGATGTCCCGCCGGCGACAGTTCAAACCAGTCAACACCGTTAGTGCTACGTCCCTCCGAGCCGATGAACCCGAGCCCCGTTTCTGCTGAAACAGCTTTCGCAAGTGCACGCGGGTCAAGCATCTTCATTCGTCCTCACGAATATTGGGGTCGGGCAACGTCTCGACCAGTTTTTCGAGAATACGCGAGATCTCGTAGCGCATGTCTTGGAACATCGCAGCTGTGCCGTCCTGCACCGTCGAGAGCTCCGCTACAGAAAGCGCCCACATTAGCGAGTCGAGACCTTGCATAGTCACGCTACGGCTGAGGTTCGGGACGTAGACCTTGTGGTAATAGGAATGGCTCGTATTGATCTGCACGGCCTTGTGTTGCTCGATGATCGCCGGCTGGAACAGAAGGCCGTTGTTGATGCCGTCGACCGGCTGCACGAAGACTTCACCCGGACGCTTCGCGGAAGCGATCGCTAGCTTCAGACGTGTCTTGCCATATTTGTTGTCGATCTCGGCCACACCTGCGTCCGGATCGACGACGCCAACCTTCGGACCACCAGCTACGGCCTCGCGGTTACGAATGTTGTTGTTCGAGGTATCGTGCGCGCCGTCGCCCTTCTTGGAGATTACTTTTTGCTGTCCTTCTCGAGATCGCCTGTTCGCCTCCCTCCTCGGCGCGGGCAAGAACGACTCTTGTAACCACGTCGCCAAGTCCTCGTTCAGGATGATCTGGGATTTTTTGATATCGAGATGAAAGGCATCGTCCAAGCGGTGATCGAACGAAAACTCGACGCGCAGCAGTGTGAGGTGTGGCTCTTTCTGATATAAGCCCAGCCAGTCGGCGTCGTGAATGAGCCGGTTCTCTCGATAGATGTAGATACCCTGTCGCTCGTTAGTGAGCATCGCCCTTTTAGCTAGTTCGTCCTGCGGGAACTCCTCTCGGCGAGGAAGGATGAAGGCGCGCACAACGAACGAAGCATTCTTGCCACCCTCCATTTGCACCTCCAGCGACTCCTCGGCGACGAGCTCGGATAGCCCTCTCTGGAACGGATCCCAAGCATCGACCGATACACCGTTGAGCTCTATGCTAACGTGCTGGGCGCGTTCATCGTTCCGATCGAGGAACCGCTGATAGACCATCGCAAGGTGCTGACGGAGCGCGTCCTCCTTTACCTTCAGTGCCTTCTGCGCCGGCTTTCCCGACGGGGCCGAGTAGTCCTTGATCAGACGATCGACGTCTTCCCAAAGTACGACGGTGCCGGAGCCGCTAGGAGCAACTTTTTCCAGCAATTCGAGGGACTCTTCATCGCACTCCTCGCGGAGGAGAAGCGCCCATTTGTTCACTTTAGCGACGTGGTACAGGTCCCACGTCGCCATAAGTGCTGGTGTTTCTCCGTCGGGACGAGAGATTACCGACAACCGCTTGCAGAACGCCGTCGAAGCAGTCTTGAGACCAAGACCATACTTGCCAAGGCTCGCCGGGCTCGGGCGCGCCTTCGAGCCGTACCGCATGGCATTGATCAGCCCTTGTCGGTCCATACCATCGCCGTCGTCCGCAATCATCAGTCGGATATTTCCTCTGAAATCGGCAGAAAGGTCGAGTACGACCTTCGTCGCGTTCGCCGCGATCGAGTTGTCCACGATGTCGGCGACAGCGGTGTTGAATTCGTATCCGGTGTCTCGGAGGCCGACGATGACACGCTCCGGGTCCGGTTGTAGTTCGATTTCCTCGAAACTGTTCATTTTTTTCCTTTGGTTCAGATCGGGACGACGCGCCAACCGGTGCCGAGCTTAAGCACGTTCCCGGAGCGCTCCGGCATCCTCCGACTACGATGAGATACCAGATAACGGTCGCCATCCCGCGAGAGGATTAATTCGTCCCCAGCGATGAGCCCTGCCTGCCGGATGTATTTCGTCATCCGCGTCAGTCGGTACTCGTTACGCGTCCCCTTGAAAAGGGCATTGTTGTAATAGATGAAGGCGAACTCCCAGAAGGCACCTCCATCGTCGAGGAAATGCAGGTGGACCCGAGGGTTGTACTGGTCCGCATCCAGCCCTGGGAAAAACGAGAGCAACTCAGGCTCCTTAGGGACGAGGATGCCTGCCTGATGAGCTCCCGTTTCGCCAGTGTCGTTCGCGCTCAGAATCTTCGCTATTCGACGCTCCATATCCTATTTCCTCTCCTGCTTCGACGGCGAGCGGCTGAGCGCCGCGACGATGTCGCCGTAATCTTCGTCCTTCCCCTCGATTCCGACGATCGCGGTACTTGAAAGAGTCCTTTTCCTCGTCAGTCGGTCATTCACGACGTCCTCGACGGTGTCCGCGATAAGCAAACGGTGAACGGTGACTGGCAGCTCTTGGCCGCGCCGATGCGCACGCGCCGACGCCTGATCCTCTAGAGCGGGATTCCACTCGGGGTTGTAATGAATCACGTGATTGGCCGCGACAATGTTGAGACCAGCCCCTCCTGCCTTCGGGTTAAGCACGAGCGCGGCACCGCCCCTTACGGCACCGAACCGGTCGATCATCGGTTGCCGCTCTTCGATTGAAAGGCGCCCGTCAATAACTCCGGCGAAGGTGCCGAAGCGTTTTTCGATATGCAGCGCAATCATGTCCGCCATCGCGGTAAACGATGTGAAGATCAGCACCTTCTCGCCCCGCTCGAATATCTCCTCGACGATCTCGTCGAGCCGCCGGAACTTGGAGAAGGCCATAGGATCGGACGCATCTAATCCTCCGCCCAAGAGGCTCGGGTGCGCGCAGAAACGCCGAAGAGAGGTCAGGGCGACGAGTGTTGCTGCAGAACCGTATTCGGCGTCTATACGTTCGCGCTCGGCGTCGTACGCCGCAGCTTCGGACTCGTCCAGCTCAAGCAATTGGGGAATGTCGATGCGGGGAGGTAAGTCCTGGGCAACCTCTGCGACGCGTCTCCGCAGCATCAAGGGAGAAATCAAGGGCTCAAGCTGGGCCGCGCCATCTGTGTTGTCGAGGAACTGCTTCTCGAAAGATTTTGCGTCTCCGAGGTATCCAGGAAACACGAAATCCATGATCGACCAGATATCAAGCAGCCTGTTCTCGATCGGTGTGCCGGTCACCGCAAGACCCGCATCCCGTTTCAAGCGCTTCACCGCCTTTGTGCGCTGCGCGTCGGGATTTCGGATGAACTGCGCCTCGTCAAGCACAACGACTTTCCAGCGGATCATATTGAGCAGACTATTGTCCCCAACCACGACGTCATACGAGGTAACGACCACGTCGTATTCGGATAGGTCTGCGGGACGGCCGGTCCGGAACGGTCCGTGATGCTTCAGGACTTTCAGATGCGGCGTAAATCTGCCGATCTCGCGGCGCCAGTTTTCGAGCAGCGAGCCCGGAGCGACGATTAACGAAGGCCGGAGTGGACCACCGCCAGCGTCGCTTAACGCCGCGATAATCTGCAGTGTCTTTCCGAGTCCCATTTCGTCGGCGAGCAGCCCTCCGCTCCCCTCCGATAACAGGAACTTCAGCCAACGCCAACCCAAAAGTTGATAAGAGTACAGCGTCGCATCGACGCCGAAAGGCGTGTCGTCGCCGGTCGGAACGAACGCAGAAGGCGATACCGGGTGCCCGGCCGTACGGTCATCAACCGGCCCGCCGGACACAGCCGCCTTGCGAACGCAAAGGAAAAACTTTAGCGAGTGAGCGGGACCAAGTTCACCACCTGCATCGCGTAACAGTTCAACGACCTCGGTACCCGTTGGCGAATCAATCGGATACCACATGCCATCTATAATGACATGGCCTCGCTCCAGATCGGAGAGATCAAGCGGAGAAGACAGACCACGGCTCTTCGCGGCGATTGAATAAATAGGAATCCCATCGCAGTCTTCTTCGACCACCAAGCACGGGATCAGGGGATAGCGTGAAACTCTTAGGCCCTCAACTCTCGTTGGGATCCATTCCTCAGCGGGTCGGCGTTCTACGAGCGCCCCATATGCTTCTTCTACAGAGGTAGCGCGAAGATTCCCTGCCGGATCAATTAGCCGGAGCTCTTTTCCGCTCACCTCCCATTTAGCGGTCTTCAAAAGGGTCTCCATTAACTGTTTTGACGCTGTCGAGCCAGACTAATGAATGCCTCCACGTCCATAAGCCATGCCTGCTGGGTCAGTGTGTAGGTTTGATGCAGGCCGCGCGGCAGAACCAGTTGCACCCGCTTTGCTGCCATTTCATCAGTCTGGTGCGTAGAGATTGCAGTTTCCAGCGTCAACAAATGCTTGTCATCAATCCGATCTGCCTCGGCGAGAACCTGTCGCCAGCGGTCCTTGCAGGTCGATTTCACGCCTAGCATGGTCAGTCTCAGCGAATCGAATGCCGGATTATGGTATTCGGCCACGCCGGGGAACAGAAAGTCTGGCTTGGCCTTGTTCTCTGTTATGGCTGTTCGCGTATAGCGCAGGCCGTTATCCGCAAACAGCAGTTCCAGATGATTTTCTAGGGCAAGGCCGACGCGGCTTTTTCGTCGATTCTGTACCGACAGCGAAAACGAAATGAAACTGTCAACATCGACCCCATTTATTTTTTTGTGGATTCCATTCAATTCTTCGTCTGAGTGAAAGAGGAATCCGGCAGGAGAAATCACCGTCTTTGAGGGGTCAATAAAACCAACCGATAGTCGGTCGGCGATAAGGTAGCGCTCAAGCGTACGGAAAAGGATTTCCTCGCGCTCCATCCACGTCATCAGAACAAGGTCTGGCTGATCCTGTGGGGAAAGGTCTTTGAGGGTTGAGCGTGCATAAGCCGAAAATTCTCGCGTAGTAGGGAAGCGACTGTCGAAGCGACTGAGCATTTCATCAAGATAGGTGTCCTCAGACGTTTCAACCGCAATGCCGATGTTTTCCAGAATAAACCGCGAGGCAAATTCGATGCGGTCCTGCTCTGTTTCCAGTTCGGACTTGACCGAGAAGCCGGGGTGCGCCAGATCAGCAAATCCAAACAACCATTCAATCTGTCGCCCAATGCTTGAACCGTTCTCGGCAATGATAACGAGCAGGTCACCGTCGCGCTTTTTGGCGATAACAAGCAGATCGCCTTCGCTGGCGTTCAGGGATACGTTCGTGGTCGGGAAGTACAGATGGTACTCTGGGGCACGTGGTTTGCCCTTGCGGCAGTTGTATAGCGTCAGGAACGCATCTTCCACAATGGGGTCGGGATCGTCGTCGGTGAGATAGAGGAAACGGGCGGGTATTCTCGTTTTCTCTTCAGGACTACCAAGGAATGCCTGCACCCTCTTTGTGGCGTGGTATTCGTGCTGGTTTGAACGTGTCTCGTCAGCCTCTACCGCACTCAGCCTCTTGGCTGCGACCCCCTCAAAATACTCCGACAGGTACCCTGGCTTCATTCCCTCACCTCGATGCATGGGGTGTCGCTACGAAGCCACTCTGCAAGGCTCTGTGCTACTCCCTCGATATTTTTCCCAGCACCGCGCAGGGCGCATTCCCATACGATGCCAACCCGCCAGCCATTTGCCCGGAGGGCCTCTATAGCCCGGTTGTCGTTTACCTTATTTCGTAGAATCTTCTCGCGCCAGAAGTCCGGGCGGGTTTTAGGCCACTTGAACAGCGGGCAGTCATGCCCATGCCAGAAGCATCCATGCACAAATATTACTGCATGGTAGCGGGGCAGTACGACATCCGGCTTGCCCGGCAGATCGTGAACATAAAGGCGAAACCGGAAACCATGACGGTGCAGCAGGCTGCGAACCACGATTTCCGGCTTGGTATTGCGCCCACGTATGCCGGACATCATCCGGCTACGTGTGACGCTGTCTACAACGTCAACCATCAGGTAAACAATGGCAACGCAAGCGGAGTGCCGTCTCGCTCGTGAGCGATCATCGCCTGCACGTGTGGCGTCATAATGCGGGCGACTTCCCGCATTACCGGCATCACGACACTGTTGCCAAACTGGCGGTAAGCCTGCGTATCGCTAACAGGTATATGGAAAGTGTCAGGGAAGCCCATGAGGCGGGCGCATTCGCGAGGAGTCAGGCGGCGCGGCCGTTTGTTCTTGCCCTGCGACACAAGGATTTCGGACCCATCCTTGTGATACCGGGCGGACAGTGTGCGGGTAACGCTATCGGGATAGGCCATACCGAAGCCGAACCCATTGCCAGCCGCACGGTGCTTTTCTGCATAGGCTTGCAGGTAGGTCCACAGATTTGGCGTCAGCGTGTACCGGGGCTGTACGCACTGCTTGTTGTGATCGAAAAAGCGGTCGCCGTCCCACGGAATGACCGGCTCTGTGCCATCGGTCTTGTGCAGGATTGATGCAAGGCGCGGCCCCTCGGTCGGCAGTTGCAGGTCATCCCATGAGAAGCCGGTCTTTTCGCGGAAACCGACAATGATGATTCGTTCACGGTGCTGCGGTGTGAAATGCTGCCCGTCGATTATCTTGTAATGCACGTCATAACCCAGCTCATCCCTGAGCGTTTGCAGAATCACGTCAAAGGTATTGCCTTTATCGTGCGACAGCAGGTTTTTCACATTTTCCAGAAGGAACGCCTTGGGGCGCTTGGTGGCGATGATGCGGGCCACATCAAAGAACAATGTCCCTTGTGTGGTGCACTCGAAGCCATGCGGGCGGCCCAGCGAATTTTTCTTGCTCACGCCAGCGATGCTGAACGGCTGGCAGGGGAATCCGCCAAGTAGCACGTCATGATCTGGTACGTCCTCGGCTGGGAACGGCACAATGTCGCCGACAAAGGGATGATGGTCGCCGTAGTTCTCGATATAGGTCTTCTTCGAGAAGTCATTCCATTCACTGGTGAAGACACATTCGCCGCCGTGGGCCTCGAAGCCCATTCGGATACCGCCGATGCCTGCGAAAAGGTCAATGAAACGGAAGCTATGGTTGCCGTCAATCGTGCCGGTCGTAGGCTGTTGCAAAAGGTCGCGCAATGCCGGTTCGAGCATCGCCGGACATGGCGTTTCACCTTTCTCCCAGCGCCTCACGGTCTTTGTGTCCTTCCCAACGTGTGCGGCGATTTGTCGCTGCGTGTATCTACTACGAGCCTGCTTAAGCAATTCCAATGGCTGGGCATGTGACATTTTTTGTATTCGCTGGGCAATATTGCGGACATTATGACCTGCTTTAGACCCAGCAGCAAGAATAGTTAGCTCCTATTGCGAGCAATAGGCTTGCTGCGTCGCGACAATTCGGCCAAATCGTCGCCTCCACGCCCTCGATGGATGTGCGTCACCATCCAGTTCGGAAAACGGATGCAGGTTTAGCAGGTCGCGCCCGAACTGCAGCACGATCGCCAGCGTCAGGAAGTACGATGATGGCCGTGCAGAAAAGGAGGATCCGCCAGCACGCCCAAGATGAAGCTCCGGTTGCTGAACAGCGCCATCTCGATGATGGGCACGCGCCCCGTCGTCGACAGCGCCCGCTCATACCTCACGAAGGTGCCGGAACATCAGCAGCGACGGCAGCGGCACTGCCCACGACCACCACGGGCAGCCAACCCGCGGCATTCCATGAACGGCACCATCAGCAGGACCATCGCCCCAGCGCTGGGCCATGCACGTCCGTCCTGCCGCCACCGGCGCCCGCGACTCCGCCACGAAGGCGCGCCACCAGCAGCAAATGCCGGACGCGCCTCTAGGCCGATCCATGACTGCATCCGCAGGCACCGCGACACCGGCCGCGCATGCCTGCATGACGTCATCGCGGCGACCCTGGCGGCCGGAGAATTGCGCGCAGAGCTTGATGCAGAGCAGTTGATCTTCCAGTTCGAGGACTATCGGGCGAACGCCAACGTGGCCATCCAGATGAGCGAGGGCGACATGTTTGGGCGGGCGCGACGCAGCACGCAGGAGCGATCGCCGCTGGCCGAACCACGCCGCCAGCCCGATGCCCTGCGCGCCAGTCGATATCACCGTCGGCTGAGTTTGATTTGTTTAACCGGTTCACGGCCGGGAGCGAACGCGCTGAGGTTGGTTCGAGACGCGCAGCGGTACACGGGCTCGGGAATACCAGTACAACGGCCATCGCAGAGCCAAGATCGGCCGCACAGTAACATTGTGAGCCGGTTCAGGCGTTGTGCAGTACGCGCAGCAGCAGATTCTCCAGCTGCTTGATCTCGGTCTGCGAGAACCCGCGGAGCAGGTGGTTCAGCACGTCGATGATCAAGGGCTGGATTTCCGGGTACAGCGCGCGGCCCTGATCGGTGAGCGTGACCACCACCGAGCGGCGGTCGGCATCGCTCGGGGCGCGCTTGACGATGTTCTTCTTCTCCAGCCTGTCGATCAGCCGCGTCATCGCGCCCGGATCGTAGTGCAGCAGGCGCGAGAGTTCAGCCGGCGTGGTGGCCAAGTCTTCGGCCAGGTAGATGACCACCATCCACTGCGCGGCGGTCAGGTCAATTGACGCCAAGGTGCTGTCAATCTGCGTCACCAATGCATGCCGGACCCGATGCACGAGCCGGCCCACGTTGGTGTCGCGATCCATAGTGTCAAGCTGATAGGCACCTTCGGTCGCGGTGGCGACCTCAGGCGGCGTCTGGACGTCAGTGCTCATGGTCGCGCTCCCCGTTCTGCCGGTGATCCGGCTTTTACGAACCGCCGTCCGCTCCGTAAGCGGATGGCAAGGTTCTAATATGCAGGCTAATCGCCGCTTGCTTGGGCCGTCAAGTCGAGGGGATACGGGCGCGATCGCGAGCCGGGCAGCCAAAGCGCCTTGGAAACCGCTCTAAAATGATTTCGGCTGCCCAAAAGCGGGGTGATTCGTATCATGGTTGAATCATCCGGGGCGATTCCTGCGTCGCCTCTCCTCCATCTTCCTGATTCCAACGCGGTGGACCCCCACCGTCAGAACAAGCTCGCGCTTGTGACCGGCTCCACCAGGGGCGTCGGCACGCCATTGCCGCCGCCTTTGCCGCCGAGGGTACCCGCGTCATCCTCAACCGACGCACCGATGCGTCGGTGGCCGATGCCGCCTGCTGGCCGAGGTGCCCAGCGCCTCCTCGAAGCCTTCGCCGGCGACCTGTCCGGTCCCGCCCAAGCCGCTGCGCTGATCGCGCTCTTCCCGCGTGTCGACATCCTCGTCAACAGACAAGGCATCTTCGACCTCAAGCCGTTCGAGAAGATCGGAATTACCAGTACCCGCACGTCGACCACTCGAGAGGAGGCTCAGCGACGGCTGGCAGCGTGCTAGATCAAACAACCGTTGCCCCGACCCGTTGAACGGCACGCGACAGGCACTCACTTGTCGAGCGACACGGTCTGCACAATGTCCTCGAACTCCGCAAACATGTCAGGCCGATTCTTCGTCAGAAAGCGCACGACCGCGTCGTTGCCGAGCAGCTTGGCGAGATACCCCTTGGCCAGCACAAGGTTAAGCACGTCCTGCCCGTAGGATTGTTCGATCAGTTTGAATTGGCCGTGCACGTTGCCCATCTCACGCTCCATGCGCGCCATCTGCTCGGCCGTGACGCCGGCCATCTTTTTCGGCTTCGCTTCCCCGACCAGCATTTCAGACGGTGTTGCCGCAAGCAGTGCCTGCGCATAAGCCACCGTGATGTTATTGGCGGCAAGCATCAGTTCCACACATTCAATTTGCCGCGTCGGTTTCATTTTGCGAAGTACAGCACTGAGATTCGCGGAAAACTGCTGGTCCTTCAGCAGCTCGGCTGCCTCTTTGCACAGGCCATCGAGCAGATTCATTTTCTTCACGATGTGGCTAACGTCAACGCTGAGCGCTTTGGCCAGCCGCTCGGGCGTCACGCCCCGGTCGACCGCGCGCCGGATCATGAAATGCTCTTGGATCGTGGACAGGCGATTGATCCGGTTGTTATAGGTATAGCTCTCGTCGTCGAGCGCGACGAAGCACGGCGCATCAACAAACTCGAGCTGCCGGAGTGCGAGCATGCGGATATGTCCGTCGAGCAGGACGTGCTGGCCGGATTTCGGGTCAGCCTTGCTGACGGTCAGCGGCTCGATCAAGCCCACTTCCTCCACCGAGGACAGTATCGTCTTATATTTCTTCGATTCGAGGACGCCATCGGGTGCCCTTCGCGACGGCAGGATCCTGTCGAGCAGGACGGTGATTGGTTCGGGAATGAACCCAAGAGGTGGCTGGCTCATACGACATGGCTCCCGTCCCAGACACGCTCACCCAAAAATTTCGGAAGCGTTTCCAGACCCTCTGCGCGCAGCAGGTTGGTGAAATTCTCATCCGCAAGCAACTGGCGCAGCGCCTCGACGATGAACAGCAACCGCTGTTGGGTCATCTCCGCCTTCTTGATCATCAGGCGCTGGCGCTCAACTTCCTGCTGGTAATTTCGCACCAGGCTCGACGACGTCACCTCCGCCTTTTTGCGAGGCGTGCCGCGAGCCAGCGATCTGCCTTGCGTGCGGCGCCGCTCGATTACGCGACGTGCTTGGATGAGCTGGCTTCCCCGCAAAGTCCCCGATTCGTACGCATCCTGTAGCGCGGCCTGAATTGCCTTGTCATCACTGCCGGCACCGGCGATCGTGATCGCGGCATTCAACGGGATGCGGCCACGTTCGACAGCAACCAGCAACCGCTCTTCGCCATTCTTCAGGAGATATAAGATGCCTTGCACATATTCGACGCTCAGGCCGGTTTTGTCGGCGATCGCCTTCTTGTCGTACCCTTGGTCGCGCAGGCGCTCGATGCCGGCGAGCAGTTCGAGCGGACGATATTGGCGCCGGGCGATGTTCTCCGACAGGCTCATGATGAAGGCCTGCTCATCGTTGACGTAATCGACGAGTGCCGGAATATGCGTTTCGCCGAGCGCCCGGAACGCCTTTAAACGTCCCTCCCCGCAAATCAACAGATAGCGTTTCGAACCGCCGCCCCCGTTTCGAGGCGTTACCCGGATCGGTTTCTTCAAACCGACGGCCTTAATATTCGCGATGATTTCGTTGAATACCCGGCTGTTTCGTTCTCGCGGATTCAGCACGTCGATCAAGTCGACTGCAATCATCTGCAATTCGATCGAGGGGTGTTCCTTGGTCATGCGGCCCTCCGGAGTCGGCTGCGCTCGGCCATGCCGTACAGATAGTCCAAGTTGTCGAAGCGATAGCTTTCGAACTCGATTCCGTTGTGATCGGCAAGACAGATGCGCGGCTGCGCGAAATCGAGGCGCGGCAACAGGTAATAATCGAGCGCAACCTGGTTGGTCTCGTCGAGCCGGACGGCGACCGTGATGTCGGGCAGCAGGCTGGTGTCGAACCGGACCTTCCAGCGCCGCCGGCCGTTTTCCAGAACGTGGCAGCGTGATAGCACCATCGACACGCTGAATTCGCGGTTCACGTCGAGCAGGTCGGTGGCCGGATCTCGGACAACGGAGCCTCCAAGGTCGGCGATCATGCGTTCGGTATGGCCGACGATCTCGGGATGCAGGCGACGCAAGAACTGGTTAATCTCCAGAAACTGGTAATCGCGATCCGGCGTGAATCCAACGGCCTGATAGGCGCGAAGCAAACTTCCGAAGCGATGAATGTACGCCGCAGTGGAGGGCATGCCTTCCGCTTCGTCGATGATGAGCCCCGATAGGAAGCCACGCTGCCGGTACAGGTTGCGCAGCTTCTCGAGAAGCTCCTCGTTGCTGAACCGGTGCGCCCGCGCTCGCAGAATTCCTTGGGCCGTATAGAAGATATCGGCAGGAACAATGGGTTCGAACGCGCCATCTTTCCGGATCCACATTTCGGGCTGGTTGATCACCCGGTGCTTCTTAAGCTTGTACGAGATCCGGTTATAGACGTTGTTGCCGATGTACTTTTCGTTGCTGAGCACCTGGCGCACGGTCGCGCGCGTCCAGTCCCGACCAAGGTCCGTGCAGATGCACTGGGCGTTGAGCCGGGAAGCGATTTCCGACTCGGTCAACCCGTCGTTGACGAACCAGCGATAGATCTGGTTGACGGTCGCCACCTCAGGCTCAGGGCCCGGCATCAGGATCACGCGGTCGGTCTGCAGGCTCTTGTGCTCGCCGCGCACCAACTCGCCCTTGAACGCGCCGCTTTGATCAATGAGTATGCGCCGCAGACCAAAGCCAGCGGGACCGCCCTGGCGATACCCCAACTCGATCAGGCGACACTGTCCTGCAAAAACCTTGGCCGAAAGCTCACGACTGTATTCGCCGGCCATCGCGCGCTTCACGCCTTTGACGATGGTGGAAACGGGCGAGCCATCGTTCTCGAACTGTTCTGCGCAGTACGTGACCTGAATGCCAGCCCGTCGGCAGATGTATTCGTAATAGGCACTCTCATCGGCATCCTGGAAGCGCCCCCATCGACTGACGTCGTAGACCAGGATCATGTTGAAATCGGTATGACCGGACTCGACATCGCGGATCAACTGCTGCAGCGCTTGCCGCCCGTCAATACTGAGGCCGCTCTTGCCTTCGTCCGCATAGGTTCGGACGATCTGGATGCCCCGAAGCGTGGCATATTCCCGGATCTTGTCCGCCTGGTTTTCGGTCGAGTACTGCTGATGCTCGGTGGACATCCGGACATATTCCGCCGCCCGATAGGTAACGGTCGTGGATGAGGCATCGCTCGAGTCTTCTTCTTGCCGCATGGCTGCCGATCGCCTGGTTGAAAGGTTGGCGCTCTCGGATTCCCGTTACCAGGCGGCATGACGGACATTGCTGCCCGTCATGGCGTCCCCCCGCTCAATCTCTATCCATACAGGGTGCTCGAGAGATCATTCGACAAACGGTAAGTTCTTGATTCCTATATGTCGATCACGTCCTCTCTTTGCACACGTCCTTTTTACAAGGACACCCCACGCAAACAGGTTCGATCGTGACGAGCCAGGAAACCCGATCCTCGCGCCAGGGCGTGGTTGCCGGGCGAATCCGGTACAGGCCAGGCGCGATTGGCGACACGTCCATCTTTGCAAAACCATCTACAGAGATGAGAGCCTTTTCTTGGTTCCGTGTGCGATTGCGCGCCCCGTAATCAGGGCGGTCACTTCGGTACTGGCGCCAGTAATCCGGGTGACGCTTCAGCCACGCCCTCTGCGCGTCACGCTGGTTATTGCGGTAGTCCGGGTCGTTGCGGAGCTTGTCCTGCTGCCATCGGCGCTTTCGGGCCCGCTGGCATGCCTGTGATGAGCAATAAGCCTGATGCGGAATCTGTGGACGTGGATCGAATAACTTGCCACAGCAGGCACAGAGTTTTTGTGGCATCCAGATCTCCCGTCGGAACGCGACCGGAGAGACTGTGTACGGATTTGGCGGCCCACGGGTAGCCACTCCAATGAACGAAATCCAGCTCGAGTTCTCAGACTGCCTGCGAGATCTGCCCAGATAGCTGTCAATCCCGGATGTCCATGCCTAGCTACGCCCACGGTGTCGCACGCTCAACCGATCCATGCATTGATGACGTAGTAGCTGCGTAATGCAGGGCGCCCCAACCCAGGTAACGCGCATGCTCCTTCGTCATGGCTACGCGGAGCCCGTGGTCTGCTGGGATTGGTCTGCGATCCATGCCAAGACATCGGCAACTCGCCATACATTCATGCGACTGGACAATTTTATCGGGCGGGGGAAAGTTCCGTCCCCGCAGCGCTTGTAAATGGTTGACTTCTTCATTCCGACCAATGCCTCGACGTTTGAAAGTCGCAGCAACCCCGCGCTCTGTAATAGCTGAAGAACTAGTGGTGAAGATTCAGTCGTAGACGATCGCTTCTCTGGATAAAAGGTGTTTTCCAACTTTGATCTCCTTAGAACAGATGGCGCCATAGTCGGTCAACATCTCGAATCAGACAATCCCCCTAGTTCTGCGAACTACGGCGCAAAATCCCGACTCAACCCCCTGTTGATCCGTAATAGGTAGACAAAAGAGAGGCCGGCGATTCTATCCCACCGGAAACGATATCGGGAGTGATGATGAGCTGTATGACACCATCAGAGTCGCAGAACGGGGGGATTTGCGCGAAGGCGGTGCACGTGGAAACTATTGTCCATCGTGTAATCTATGTCTCCAAAGATGAGGAATAAAAGCCTTCGCTTGATTTTCGGATCAATCCCTTACCGAAAGGAATTAATGCCTTACGCGGGCTCAATTGCGGCCTGCATACTCATGCAGCAGCTGGAGTACTGGTTCGATAGGCATCCGGACGGTTTCTACAAATTCCTCGAGCCAGCCCCACGCAATCAGCTTTATCGCGCAGGGGATAGCTGGCATGAAGAATTGGCGATGACCTGCGATGAGTTCCGTACAGCTTTCGACAAAATCGGACGACGGCACAAGTCAAAACGACAGTTCGATAGCAGTAAGGACAAGTTTGGCGAGAAACTTTACTGCTCATACTTTGACCGCCAAATCGGTTTGACGCGGTACTTCCGCAACCACCAAAAAGTCGACAGTATTCTCGACGAAATCGTTGTATCTGTTCAACAGTCCTTCCCAAAATCGAAGCCGCGACCTCTTCCCGCCGCATGCACTGAGTCTCAACGTACCGTAGACGGGACATCACAAGCCCGGGAAGCGGGGATGCCAGCTACGCTGGAAAGCGGGATTGCTGCTTTACATATATCAGAGACTACCGATTCTTCAGAAACGACACAGAGATCACCACTACCCCATCCTTCCCCCCTCTCAACGGCGACGACCGACTCAAACGAAATACGTGGTGGTGGTAGTCGACATGTTCGAATCGAACTGCTCGCACTTGCAGAGCAAGATCGTCATCTAATCGAGCAAGTGGTCGATCAGCATCAGTTGTCCATGCAGGCCGCCCAGGATCTAGCTGACGAGTACTGCGCGCGGCGCCAAGACGAAGTCAATGGCATCGGTGTGCGAATCAATTTGCCCGGTCGATGGTTACGAGACCTTGCGCGTAGGGCGAAACGCGGCGAGTCGATCCTGGACTGCGGACGCGCAGTCCAGGAGCGTCGCGACGCAGCGAGGCAAGCTGTACGCGCAGCAGAATCACAGCGCGTCTCGACGGCTGAACTGCATGCGCGTGCGAATGCGAACCAAGAGGCGTGGGTAGTGCAATTAAAAACGACCTCCATGAATGACCGAGAGCAAATCGCAAATCTCGCAAAGAAGTATTTGCTGCTCCCGGTTCACGGTCCGCAAGTTGTCGCGGCCATCATGAGTGCAGAGATCTCCGATCTAAGCGCACCAATGCGAATCGCCGCCCTTCAGGCTATCAAGCGCTGGGCGCACGCAGAAGGTGGCAGCAATCCAATGTATCAACTTACCTTGGGCGATGCCGAATTCGCCAGCCAGCATGATTCGGCTTCTATTTGCGTGGGCGATAGCACGTGACTGGCCAGTCTTATCGAAATCGTCTTTGGCGTGCTCAGCAATCAGATTCGAGCGCCTGCGTGGCGCCCACGTTGAGCTGGCCTCCCATTGCGCGCCGCCCGGTAGTTGCGGCGAAGTGCTGTTTTGGCTGCCGCCAAAGCCAGCCGGCGGGCGGGCACGCTATACGGCCGGAGTGCCGCTTTCGTGCCGTGCCGGCTATGCAGCCGGAACCTCTATTTGTGTCGTCACCCGTGACGACACACTTTCCAGCCGTGGAACCCATGAGATGCCAATGCGGTCCCTTTATGTTGTCGCTGCTCGCCAGAGGCTCGGCACCTCCTCATCGCCGCGGGGAACCCTACCTATCCGAAGACTCAATGAGCACTGAACACTGCGCAATGCGTAGTGCTCAATGCGCATTACACAGTGCACACTGATTGAGGTCGAATAGCATGCTCTACCCGAATACACTAGTTTTCCTACAGCGGCTCCAACAAGCTGCCACGCACGGCAATTACCACTACACATCCGGTGAAACTGATCCTGCGGGTTACAAGCGATTAGCCGAGAAATTCTCTGCAGCATATGAGACCGGGCTCAGCCGCCAAACAAAGCTCAGGCGACGGCGTGCGGGCGAAGCATCCAGCGCGCTGTATGCTGTGCGCACGTCCGTACGCACGGATCAAGACGGCAATGTTCGAGTCTATTGGGTGCTGGTGGCGAGTAGCGGCATGGGCCGTGTTCACGAGCGAGAAAAATTGCTTGATATGCGAGAGCGGAAGACTAGGCTCTCTGCGAGCAATGGGCGCTATGAACTCGTACACGACGGCCGCAGCTGGAGTTGGCGTCTGTCGCACAACGCCTATAGCAAATACGTTGAACGAATCCACCGGATCGCCTCCCTGCCGCCCAGTCGGCGTCGCACAATAGAGGTCGATGGCGTACTACGTGATCCCGACGCGGAGAAACTGCTCGACGACCTCTACTGCCAACCTGGATTCCGGCTGTTACGCCGGCAAATTGGCAAGCTGGTCGGCGACCTCCGGCATCAATGGAAGCGACTGCGCCCCGCGATTGGTCCCAAGCTTTCGGAACGGACATTCCTTCCGTATATACGATTCTTGCCGAATGAGCGCCGCAGCAATTCCATCGCCCTACCGGATTTATCGTCGCAGGCGGATAGACAGGAACTATTTCGGATCGCGTTTCGCTGTGACTAAGAGCTCCGGTAACGCCGAAGTATTCCTAAGCGCGTACGCCTTGTTGAGTTGCAAATTATGTTTCTCTGTTACGCATTACCCTTGGCGAGAACAACTCATGAGGAGACTTGCGTATGTACGACCGCGTTGTCCAACCCAACTTTGAACAGTACGATGTGACGCTGAAATCGATCCCATCCAAGAACACTGCTGTTTTCCTGATCAACAACAACGAATACACAGTGACGAGCATATTTCCTTTAAAGCAGAGTGCGCTGGGCATGACAGGCATCTTGCAGACGTATCTAAAACTGGGACAAATCGGCGATTGCTACCTGTTTCACCCATACAAGGTTCAGTCATTGCGCCGCTCCACGGTACACGACAGACCCGGAGAGTGGGCGTGGCGCTGCCAAGCTACCGGCGACATCGAGTGGCGTGCCAACGGCGTACCGCCCGAACACTGGATTCCAGTAATCTAACTTTGAGGCCGCCGGTTACTAGCTGGCGGCCTTTTTCCGTTTGGAACTTAGACCGTGCGTACTTCCAGACTTCGTAAAACGGCGGCAGGAATACGATACGGCGTTAAGCCTCATTCTTTCGGGGAGTGTGCCGTCATTACGATCGATGTATGCCCCATCTGTGCCGATACAGCCACGACGTCCACCCCTGACTCAATCAGTGCGGGTATAGACACCGCCACCCGGGATAAGCCAGGCAGGGACAAGGAAAAACCGCCGGGTGAACTACCCCGGCGGTCGTTGCGCTCGAACTGGAGCGACTTTGGCCATCTGGCCGTTGATCAAGTTTTGCACATCATTGTTTCTCCGTGAAAAGAGGGGAAGCGGCCAAGCCTCCCCGTTTGTTTCAGAACACACTCACAAACACTTCTTCATACCGCCCCCAGCTTTCGCTCCGCGTGGACAACCGTCAGGTCTGCCCTTGCCTCATAGCTACTTGCTGAGTCTCCCTCACCTGTGCCGCTGCCGGTGCCACCCGGAATTAATTGGCCGTCGGTGATTCCCACGTTAGTCCCATGTGTCAACTTGACACGCCGCCGCGCTCCACTATCAACGCATAGCCCTGAGGGCCTACCCCGCATGCGCGGGTTTCAGGGGGTCGAGGTTCCAGAGCACCTCCCCTACTACGTTGACGCTTCATCACGCCCTGACTAACCGACTCGCCTCCCAGCGAGCCGGCCAGCGGCTTGCCACGCCTAACCCAGCTGCCTGTTCGTGACAGGCACTTTATGGCTTAAGCTATCCAGCGATCTCACCAGCTTGCGCCTGTGAGTACCAGGTGATCCAGATTTCTCCTCACACCCCTGGCGCATTCCTGCGCCCTCAGCAGCCCACCACCTGGGGCACCGTCCGACCCTCACGAGCCGGCCGTTGCCGGGATTTCCACCCGTTCACACATGACAGGGTTACTCCAGTCGCCTGGAGGCCCGTTTCCGTGTCGCCCAACCACGTTGGTTCATAAGATTGGGTCGAAAGGAGCATTGCAGCTCCTAGCGCCCTGCGTAACGTGGCGAGCCCAATTACGGGCACCACGCTTCAGCGGTTACCTCTGCTCGATTGGCAGTCGGGCAAAGGCGAAGTGTTGCGAATGCGTCTGGGGTTGGCGGCCCCGGCACATTCAGTGGAGTGTGTGTGGACGCCATCCCTTTCACGGATCGCACAAGAATGTTATCAGCTCTTTGAAAATTCGCCTTGTAGATACGTGTTATCGATATGAGCTCTCGAACTCGATTAGATTGGTTCCACCGTTGGAGATATGGTTCGGATCAGGGCTGCGCCACTGCTCATATGAGTTATCGGCGAAAAGTCCCGAAAAAGAATCATCATCGAAAAATCTGGTGGAAAACGAAGAAAAATCGACGTCTGGTGACTCGGCGGGAGGTGACAAACAACGGTCACTCGACCTCTGACCGATATCGCCCCACAAGGCAACCCACAACGGCGACATCAGCAGTGCACCTAAAGCGAATAGCCAAAGGCGATGGTCTAGCCCGAGAATTATCGTAGCGACGACAATCGCTACTCCGCCCAATGTCATCAAGCATTTGGCACGCGGCCCCATCTTCTACCTCCAACAATCCAGCCATGCTGGTGGTTCGTCAACACTCGCGTTCCAGTCAAGCAACTCTGTAAGCGTCGGACATTCATCACTCAGTTCTGACGCTTTGAGACATTGCACAGCGAACCCAAACTCACCAAACAGAATGTGTGAGACGGCATCGTGTATGCACCTCACACGTCGGGAAATCGCCATCCTGGCAATCTCGGCGTGCAAATCTGCGAGCCCCTCAACATCGAGCCAGTCATCAAGTTCGCTACGTGGGTAGGCAGCGGCGTCCCCAGAACTAGCAAGCCATAGCGGCGGAACTCGACTTCCCAGGTCCTCTTGCAACCCTGAGAGAGGAGAGAATCGGTCGATCGATGCGATCGACGCCCACATAGCCTGGATTGCTCTACGAAAATCGAGGGTTATCACGTGATAGGCGGCGAGCTGGCGATATCGCTCACTGACCGACAGAGTGCCATCATCAGCAAGGCGCATGTGTTCCTGAGCGAGCCCTCCGGCCGCACTGACCCGAGCACCGCTTCCACGGGCTAAGCGGTAGATCGCATGACGCTGTTCGTACATCGCTGCACTCACCTTAGTATCCTTCCACATGATTCCAACGCTCCTATCAGCGTTGGCCTCGTAACTCTTCGCTGCGCAAGGCTCTCACGTTGGCACGCCCCTACCAAGCCTATCGGTATGCATTTCGGAGAAATGTTGCCGTATCACCGCGCGAACAGACCTTTCAGATCTGGAGGGCACGTACTTACTGATCTTCTGCGAGGCTCGCTTATAGTCGTTCTCCGTAGGCATCCCGCAGGAAATGAGATAGCGGGCAAACCTCTTAATTAGATTATTTATATAGACATCAATAATCTCCCCGACCTTTCTCTCATTTCCGGCGCCACCATTCATGCAAATCAACAACTGCTCCACCAAGGCATCTGGATCAATAACCTGCAAAGGAATCTGCTCCTCGTCGCTTTCCACCCAATCCGGAACCAATTTACTCGCCAAAGCGTGCATATGAAGCACGTGATGATCCTCAGCATAGTGCTTGAGCAATGCACTATCTCTACCGCGCACGTTTCCAGCACTGTGGCCCACTACCATCGGGTGCCGAGAAAAGTGCCATGCCTCTGACGCCATCTCGCAGCGCCTTACAGCTTCGTCGATTTGAACTGATAGGAAACCTCTCTCCTCCTCCCTGCCCCCGATCCTAACTATTTTCGAGCCAAAAATATCGACACAAAAATATGCGTACGCCAGCAAGGCTTCATAGGGAGTTGATTGAAGCTCCCGATTTACCCTGCTATTTCCGATATCTTCCGTCGCTGATGACCAGCTATCAAATAGACCCAGTAGCACCATAACTCCGCCATCGCTTTCCATGTAGCCTGCTGGCGTGGTCAATTTGAGATTTTCAGATGTACTCTTCAGAACACCGGCAGCGATTTGCTGTCTTGAAAGCTCCGCCCCGCGCCTCGACTCTTCCTCGATGAGGTGATGGACTCGCATTGCCAACTCCGTGGCTCGCAACTCCATAGCACCGCCCCAACCACACAACTCCAAGCTCTTGAAGATCTTTCTTTGGAGATTACGGCAGAAAACAACAATCTCGCTAGCGCACTCCAATTGAGCACCACGCAAGAAAGGGAGAACATGAGCTGTCAATTTATTCTTACGGCACCCCGACTGGCGAACGCCAGCCGGATGTACACGTCGCAAGTTTGCCGTTTCCGGCACGTCGCCCTCTGGAGATCAGGCTACCTTTAGCGCAAAATTTTCATGCGCCGTTTATAAATACTAGGCAACGATATCAATTGTCGTCAACAATTATTTAAAAATTAATTCTCGTTCTTCCACTGGAACAAATAGGTTCTCACTTGTTAATCCGGAAAAAGTAAGTCGCCCACGCCAAATAGCTGCCATCCGCATCATTGCGCCAGATTAATTGAACGCTTGGTGTCTTCGCGAGCGAGTTTCGCGAGCCGAGAAGAGGATGGCGAGCTCGCTAGGCAGGTTGATGGGACAGGTAAATCCACGTTTGATGCGTACCTTTGCCGCTGCGCGCAAGATTTGGCCGTCACGGCTGCCAGTTCGACGAGCAGGACATGATCCGGTACCGAAGGACAGGCAACGCCATCGTGAGTTGCTTAATCAGCACATGGCATGGGCGATAGATTTCGCGTCCCATTTGGACACCGTAGCGAAGCATCACGCAAAGTGTTCTGCGGCAGAGGTGCAGATTTGGGGGTACATCTGGGGGTACTAACTGCAAAATCATTCTATACAGCATTGTTTTTGCTAAAATTTTTTCATATATGAGGTTGACGCCGGCTCCACCAATATCAGAACCCCGACCCATTCCGGTCGGGGTTTTTTCTTGCGTGCTTCCATCGGCGGAACCTGCGCGGCCTCCCTCCCCCGAGGCGCATGCAACCGGCCCATCCCGTAGTGGTGGCAGACCACCGCCACGGTTCTGAAATCGCTTCCAGCAGTGCTTCGAAACAAGGTTGCAATGTGGCCGCGTGTCCGGATGGACTGCGAAGCCCACGGTGCCGCGCAAAGATGCACGGCCATAGCAGCCCGGGATTTATCAAACCACCTTGGGCTGGCTACTCGTAACTCATCACAAAAGTGACAGAACTGTTTGCCGTGCCCGGCCCAACCGCCGATTCGGTTTGACGGTAGGCCGCCTTCAGCGGAAGGTTGAAATTGCCGCCCAGTTTGCTGTATCCGCCGAATTGGATATTCGTCTTCAGCGGCAGCGGGTTGCCTGCATTGGTCAGCAACTGCAAGCCGACACCTTTGGCGGTGGAATCGGCATCAAGGGCGATGACCGAGCGCGCAGCATCGAGGATTTGCGTGTTGGGTACTAGCTGGTATGACACCTTGCTGATGCCCGCCGGACACTCATTGAGGGCAATCGAGAAGTTGACCGGTGCCAGCGTTGTGCCAGCGCCCTGGAACAAGCTCAAATAATTCTTATCGCCCATCTTTACCGTGACGCCGGGCGTTTTGCAGGTGAGCGCTGAAACAGAGACTGTATTGCCTGCCTTGATCGTATAGATCGCAATGTCTCCGCCCGCGCTCAGACTCCCGAGAACGCCCTGCTGAATGCTTGCCCCGGCTTTAATAGGACCGATCGCTACGATTTTGATGCTGAAACTCGGCGTGCCCGGCATCACATAACTATTATTTGGCTTCGATATCCCGTAAGCAATATCATTGTAAGTTTCGAAAACCCACGCCAAGCCGGTATTACCAATGGGAAGATAAGACGGGGTCGCTGCGTTTGCCGTGGCACCAACAGCGTTCACCATTCCAAGCATCCAGTATGTATTACATCCCCATTTCTGGGTGCTTGGCACAGTTTGCAGCGGTGACGTCCAAATAACCGTGCCAATCGTCGCATTACGCGGCACAACCAGGTTAGAAGGAAGCGTATAAGTCATGACCCCAGTGGAATAGCCTGAATCGAAAGAGCAGAGGGCGCGTGCTGGTGCCACAGAACCGATCAACAACGATAGTGCTAACGCCGTGCGCGTATGTCTCAACAGGGAATTGAACAGCATTATCAAAAGACTCGGGGTTTTACCCTTCATAGCCAAACTCCATATTCCTTCTTTATCGAAACACCCCTACCGCTTCTATCGAATTCCGCTAAGGCATAGCACATCACGAACTGTGCGTTGCCACTTGCTGTTCCTAGCTTGAGAAGCGATCTCGCTTATTGGCATCCCTCGTCGAAGAAGCCTTGCCGCTATTACCCTGCCAGGCGCCTCAGCAGGGTCAATGAGCGACTCCTACCCAGTCTTTCTGCGGGTGGGTGTTTCGAAACAGTGGTGCCCGCGTCCGCTGTTAGCCGCCCCCCTTTTTTGTAGTTGTCGTGGTGGTGGCGGTACTGCGTCATTCGACGCCATGGAGCGTGCCCCACGTTGATGTACGCGAAGCCCTCTTATGGAACGATCACAGCCCTCGCTAGCGGGCGAAGATAGATCGCGCTGTTTCATGAAGAGCTACGACGTTACTTGTAGTACATATCGATCAACACAGCCGCATTGAAGGGACCAGCCACGGGCTTCTTGCGCCAGATCAGTTGCGTGTTGAGATCGATCGAGGCCGGGGTCGATCCGCTCATGTCCGTCAACTTGAACCAATCGTTGAAGGCCAGCTTCTCCTGAGTCTCTGAGCGCAAGATCGAAATCCCGATGGAGTCGTTTTTTTCCGGGACCAACAGGCCGTCCACGACAGTTCCGGCCGTGGGCGTGAAACGCGCGTTGACCGTGTAAGGTGTCGTACAGGCGCGTTGCAGATTCAGGTTGACCCGCTTGCTCGCCGCGACCCCGCCCACTGTTGCACCCAGCACAAATACCTCACCAAAATCCACCGTGCCTGGTGAAATCGAAAGTTGGGGCGAACACGGAACAAAACGTACGTTATCCAAGCCAGTGAGTACGTAGTTGAGATTGCTGTCCTGTACATTGTTCAGCCCCCCAGAGCCGTCCAGCTGGAAGGTCCGATAGCTTGTGGCGGTTGTTGCCTGCCCTGTTGAGGGGGTCGCGCCATACTTCTGCACAAACACCGAGAAGGTCAGCGAAAACCGTGCTTCTCGCCAGCCCGTGCAGTTCGCCCAGGTGCATCCTTCCCACGTGTTATGGCCTGTAAAGTACCGCCCGGTCTCCAATGTAATCGGGACACCCTTGTAACGGATTCCCACGCGAATTCCGGTTCCAACGCTCACTTTGGCCGGGTTGACATAGAAATAGACCCCCTCCTGCCCGACGTCGAGGTTGTCGGAACAAATGACGTTGATGGTTCGGGTAGGCGACTCCCATATGATGGTTCCGTCGGGTGCGTCGGCCGGCACCGCCAAAACCACGCCGATCGGCTCCGTGATGGTGACGCTTTTCGCGCTGTCGTCCGCCTTACACATCAAGGCGAAACTCGTGGCAGGCAGCCATGTGAGCGAAAACACTAGAAGGAAAAGGATTCTGAACATATTCGTCGCAATTTCTCGTTGGGGGAATCGCGTTTAGTGAAGGTCAATTTCGTGTGGCACTTGCAGACCGACATCGTTGATCTCGACAAAGCGCAGGTTCTTGCGCCCTATCGCGCGCGGTAGCGTTACGTCAAACCGTTTGGTCGCGCCGGGTTGAAGCAACACATAGTCAGACACGAGCAGGTGCCCGTCTTGCCACTGCACGTCCAGATCGATCAATGACACATGAAACGGACTCGCGTTGACGACTTCGAGGCGGTCCCGATCGATCTGCCAACGCAGTGCGGCAACAGCGTCGGACACAGTGCCGTGCAGTGCCTTGGGGCGATAGAACAGTTTCAGTCGTTGCTTGATTGCGAACTGAACGGCGTTTTGCATTGCCGGTTTCACAGGAATCCCCACGATGTTCAGAAAGAACATCGACTCCCTGTCCGGCGGCATCCCGTCACCCGCGTAGAAGATGCGCACACCACTGCTTCGACCCGGCTCGATCTTGACCAACGGTTCGGCAATTGCGAACGGAATCGCGGGATGGGCCTCGTCACGCGCGTCGGTCATCCAGCTTTGCATCAGCACCGGCTCTTCGTCGTGATTACTCACTGACACGGTGACGCTTTTGTATGCTTCCGGATAGATGACCCGAGTCCCCCCAATCACAAGCGTGGCATGGGCCGGGACGATCAAGCCAAATCCCAGCGCAGGGATCAGGACCAACAGCGAAGATGTAGTCCGTCGCAGTGCGTGCAGCAAACGACCAAAGGCGCCGTGCGTTAGCTTGGTGGCGAGCATGCGTGGGCAAGCCGGCTTGTTGTCGGCCAACAAAACCGATCTGAGTTCCGACCGGTACGCGCTAATACCGTATCGTTTTCTAAACCTTCTCGACTCATGCATCTTCTTTGACTCCTATTCAGGCAGTGCGAGTACAAGGCGGTGTCTGAACAGAAACGCCCGCTGGCGCAATCGACGAAGCACTGCGATGTCCGGATGCCGGCACCGGTCCTGTGGATCGCTAGCGGCAATGCAGCGTTTGTCGCTGATAGTTCTGCCCCGCCTGCGCCTCGGACAACGCGTAGGGCGCCTGACACTGGCCGTCTTTCCACTTCACGGTCAACGTGCCTTTTTCCTCTTGCAGAAGGACGAATGCCTTGCCGGCGGGGTCTGCGATGCCAAGCTGCTTACCCGTTTGCGCGTCTTCCACGTTGGCGCCGAATGGCACCGGCTTGCCATCCGCCAGTTGCAGCGCGAACTGGGCACGTCGTCCGCTGACCCCGCGGAAGGTCGCCTGCACGATGGCACCACGGCGTGGCACCACCTGTTTGACCGTATCTTCGAGCTCGACGTCGGCACCCAGGTTATGCGTGTCAGGACGCAGTGCGTTCAAGCGGTATGGCTGCGCAAAAGTCACCACCGCGTAGCCATTGCGACTGACTGGAATACCGCCTTCGGTACGAACGTCCGTGCCCTTGATGCCCTCCATCTTCATCAGCGCAAAGGTGTCCCCAACAGTACGGCTCAGGTTGACGCCGCCGCCATGCACCACTACCGCGCCCATGGCACTCATGCTGGCGGACTGGTAGTCCTGTGCCACGTTGACGTTGGCCGAAAGCTGCCCCGCATCGGCGTCGTGGGTGATGCTTGCCCCGCCCGTAGCGCCGCGCCCACCGTTTGTGTAACCGGCCTGCACGGCGTACGACGTTTTGTCCGTCACGAAGCCATTGAGGCCGCTCTGAATGTTCGTGCTGCCGTTGCTGTCATGGCTGACGTTGGTATAGGCGCGCGGGGAGTAAAGCTTGCCGCCGAGCGGAACCGACATCGTGAGCATGACCTGCGTGTTGTTGCCGTAACCACCAAAGCGCGTGTCCTTGGTCTGGCTCAGGCTCAGGTTGTAGCTCAGCTGCTTCCAGGTGTTTCCGTAGCCCACACTGACACTGCGGCTGGATCCCGGCTGATTCCAATAGGTTTGCTGGCTGACGTTCAGGTAGACGCTGCCGTACTTGCGCTCGGGGCCGCCAAGATCCTGGCTGGTCGTCAAGTCAATGCGGGAGCGGCTACGGCCGGACTGGATGCCCCCAGCGTTGTTCACATCGTTGACGTGGTCGTTGAACGTGCGATAGCCCGAGGTCGAGTAGCGATAGGCGGCGAGCGTGAAATTGGTGTTGGTGCGTGTGAAGGTCTTGGCATACAGGATACGTACGCTCTGCCCTGTGTCGCGCTTGCCCTGCGCACGGCTGCTTGATTGTGTGATGTCCAACGACAGCGCGCCGATCGGGGTGTTTGTACCAACGCCCACGTTGACGGCCTGGAAGTCACGCGCGACCTGCAAGCCTCCCGCCACCGTGCTGTTGTCGGTCAGGCCATAGACCAGTGATCCACTGACCAGATTGGGCGACGTGTCTTGCTCACCATCGTACCGACCCGCAGCAAAGCTGTACTTCAGGCGCCCCTTGCGGAGCATCAGGGGCAAGCTGGAGAACGCCTGGTGGGTGACGCGCTTGGTGCCATCGGCCTCAATGACGGTGATTTCCAGATCGCCGTTGGAGCCGGACGGAAAAATGTCAGTCAGTTGAAACGGGCCCGGCGGTACGTTGGCACGGTAGAGCACGTAGCCACTCTGACGCACTTCCACAACGGCGTTGGTCGCCGCCTGCCCGCGAACAACCGGTGCATAACCGCGTTCGCTATCGGGCAGCATGGCGTCGTCTGAGCTGACTTGCACGCCGCGAAATCGCACACTGTCGAACAGGGTGGAATCGGAGTACTGCTCACCGAGCGTCAGTTGGCCCTTGATAGCGTCAAGGTCACGCTGCACCAGCGTGCGGTTGCTCTGGAAACGTGTCTGACCGTCGTTGCTGCCGCTCAGCGTCGATTCATTGCGCAGGCGCCAGCGGCCAATGTTCACGCCGTTCTGCAACCCCAAGTAATAACTGCTGCTGTCCTTGCCGATGCGCCCATGGCCGTAGGTTCCGCTGAACTGGTAGTTGACGTAGCCAGCGGTAACACCCTCGTCCCACAAGGCCGGATCCACATAGCCACGCGCTGCACGTGACAGGAATGCCTGCGGAATGCTCAGGTTAAGCCGCAATCGGCCCGAGTCGAAATCGACGGCCGCTTGATCCATTAGCCGAGGCAAGTCGATACACGCTTGGCTCTGCACATCCAGTGGCGGCGTGATGGCACCGAGATTGACGCCCACATCGTGCAGCATCCGGGCGGTTAGGCACGGACGGACCTTTCCGCCGTCCTGATGGAAATCGATGTCGCGGCGGCCGACGAGGTCGCCATTCACCTGCACCTCGACGCGGTATGTGCCAGGCGGCACGCTGTTGCCTGAAGACAGCACAGCGCTCAAGTCGGCCGGGCGGCCTTCGCCATGCAAGAAGTTGGTGTTGAACGCAAGGAGCGTCGGGTCTGCCTGCGCCACCAGCATGTCGCCTTCAGCCGCGTGCGCACTGTTGAACAATGCCAAACACAACGCCAGATACATCGGCGTCGCAATGGGGCGAGCCGCGAGCGCTTTTCCGCCGGTCTTTCTGGGAAAACGTTTGGTGGTCGGGCGTTTAGACATCGCAATGCTCGCTTCGGGCTTTGAGAATCGGAGGTGTCACATAGGCAAGCTCCGCTACGAAAGGGTGCGGGCTACACCAACCCATGCGGGTTGGCTGATCGAACCCACCGGCTCAATCAGTTACCGGCGGGAACCGGTTTGCTCAACTGGTTGCCGTGCAGGACGACGCGGAAGCTTTCACGGCCGCCGTAGTCGTTGATGATTTCGTAGTGCAGTTCCGGTGCGGCCGTCTGGCCACCGGGCAGCGTGATCGGCAGCGCCAGTGTCGAACCGGGCGCGATCATGTTGGCGTCCACAACGGTATGCTCCGCGCCGCCAACGCGCAGCTTGGCGTCCACCACCGTCACGTGATAGAGACTCGGATTGCTCAGACGGAGCGTGGCTTTACCTGCGTCCTGATTCAGTTGCCACTGCAGGCTTGCAGGTGCCTTCTGAGGGTCGCCCGCCAATCCAGCCGGTCGATAGAACACCTTGATGCGCTGGCGCACGGCAAGCTGCAACACGTTGTCGTTGTTGGCTGCCTGGGGAATCTCTTGCACGTTCAGCCAGAACGCAGACTCGCGATCAGACGGCATACCCACGCCCTCGTACAGCACACGCAGCAGTTGCTGCTGCTTCGCGCCCACCTTGGCCAGCGGCGGGGTGATGGCGAACGGCAATTGCGCATTGGCAGCATCATCGAGTGGGTCCAGCCAGGATTGAATGAGCGCTTCGCCGCCATCATTGCTGACCACCACGGAGCTTTCTTTGTTTTTGCCCTCGAAGATCACCCGTGTGGCATTCAAGGAAACGGCGGCGTGGCTCGCGGACGCTGCCAGCGCGCACGCCAACGCCGCGCCAGCGGCGAATCGTTTTGCTTTCATATCCGGAAGTGCCCGTGAAGAGAAAGAGGCGGCAGCGGCTAAAGCTCCGCTGCCGATTGATGCCAGCCAGATCGGCCGGCGTTTGGCTTACTCGTAGCTCAGCGTGAACGGCAGGCTTGCGTTGGCAATGCCGGGCTTGATCAGGGCAGCGTCCGGGGCCACGTATGCCGCAGCGAAACGCACGTTGATTGCACCGCCTTCTGCGGGCAGGGCGGTCTGTGCCAGGAGATTGCCGCTGCTCAGGTCGAACGCGGTTGCGCTGGCGCCCGTACCTTCGTACACGGCAATGCCCACGCCCTGGGCGAAGCCAGCAGAGGTGTTGCCGTTGTTCACGCGCAGCGTCTTCTTGTCGGCGCTCAATTCAGCCGTCTTGCCGGCAAACTTCATGCTGACCTTGGCGCCCGTCTTGCACACCACGTCGAAGTTTGCCGAGCCGGCACCGCTCGCCAGGCGCTTCGGTGCCGCCACCGTACCGATGTCGTCAGCGGCAATGGTGCCCATGTCCACGTTGATGGTGCCCGCGTCACCCGTTGCCGACGACACCTTGCAGGTGTCACTGACAATCGTGCCTTGGAAGTTGATGACGCCATCCACCGACGTGGGCGTCGTCTGTGCCATTGCAGCGGCCGACAGAGCAGACATGGCGACGCCAGCCAGGAACAGTTTTGCTTTCATTGACTTACCCTTTGATTGAATCCGGGGCACGAACGTGCCGGATTGGTCGAGAACAAATGCCTATCGAAGAAGGCAGGCGCAAGTATTCCAGCGCGATTCGCGGTGCCATATCAGACTGCTCTGAAAAGCGGTGCGAGATGGACGCAGATGTTTCGCGCGTCCTCCGCCTTGGGCATCTGACGTGCAGAGGCGATCTCGCTATGAACGCAGCGGGTCAACCGGCCAAGCCGCCGAGATGGAGACCTTGAGGCGGGACAAGGCGCCACGCTGCCGCAAGAGAGTCGGGCAGCGCATGTGGGGGGCGTCGGATCAGGACGAGGCTGCTCGCCCCCGGGAGGGAGATCAAGCGTTGGGAGTATCCGCCCCGTGCAAGGATTGGATTTCCGCCAAGAGGGCCTGCATGTCTGCGGTGATGTCGCCGGGCGAGTCCGAAAGACGCCGCTCCAACTCACTTGCCAAGCTGCGCGTCTGCAGATCGTCCACAACGGCGGCAGCACCGGAAATTCGATGAGCCGCTCGACGTGCCTGCTCAATGTTGCGATTGGCGAGGCCCTGAGCAAGCATCTCAAGATCGGTCTTCATGGTCTGCCGATAGATCGCAAGCACGTCAACCGCCGGCGCCACGTCGTGTTCCATTGACTCCGCGTTGGAGCCGGAATCGCCATGAGCACACCAGAGCTCGATCAGTTCCCGTAACGCGGCCAGACGCAATGGCTTGCCCAGAACACCGTCCATGCCGCTGTCGAAACACCGCACTCGGTGCGCGTCGTCTGTTGCAGCGGAGATGGCGACAATCGGCGTGCGCTCGCCTCCGCGCTGGCGCTCGATTTCTCGCATGCGTTGCGCGACGGTATATCCGTCAATGCCTGGCAGGTTGCAGTCGAGCAGCACCATGTCAAACGCTGCTGACGCAAACTGTTCGAGCGCCGCCTCGCCGGTGCCGGCAATGGCAGACCGGCAAGCCAGTGCGTCCAGCTGATGCTGAATCGCATGTTGCACCGCCTCGTGATCATCGACCACGAGGACAAGCGGGCCCTCTTTCGATTCCGGCGACTGCGGCTTTTGCGCCCTGGGAGACGATATCGCTGGGGCCACAGACGCCAACGACTTTCCTGCAGTCTTCGCCAACGCCGCCTCTGTATGCGCCTCGCGTGTCGGCAACATGACGGTGAACACCGTGCCGACCTCTGGGCTGCTGCTGACGGTGATCACGCCCTCCATCAGCTCGACCAGTTCGCGGCAGATCGACAAGCCCAGCCCACTGCCGCTGGCACCGCGATTGCCCGGGCTTTCCACGCGTGAATAAGGTTCGAAAATGTTCCGCTGGCGCTCCGGAGGAATGCCCATCCCCGTGTCTCTTACCTCGAGTACGAGCGTTCCGGTACCGCGTCGTTTTCCGGGCAGATAGTCGACGCGGAAAACAACCTTGCCGGCCGTGGTGAATTTGATCGCGTTCACCAGCAGATTCAAAACGATCTGCCGCACGCGCATGGCATCGATGTCCACGCTGAAGTCGGGTGCACAGGCAAGATCGAGTGACAGCGCCAGCGCCTTGTCTTCGGAGCGCCAACGCACCATGCCAAGCGTCTGCTCCGCCCAGGGTCCGATCATCGTTGGCCGGAGCGCGAGTGTCACGGTGCGGGACTCCAGGCGCGAGTATTCGAGGACATCGTCGAGCAGAGCCAAGAGTGTTTCCGATGCCGAGACGGCGGCGTCCGCACGGCTGGCTTGCTGACCGGTCAACTGCGAGCGCTGCAGCAGCTCCAGCGAAGCAAGAATGGTGTGCATCGGCGTGCGGATTTCGTGGCTGATGAACGCAAGGAACATCGCCTTGTCGCGCTCGCTGCGCACGGCAGCAATACGCGCGCGCCATAGCACATACGCCAGCACCGCAAAGGCCAGAACGACGCCCGCAACGAGGGCGACCTGCCGCCAGCGGTAATGCAGGATCGACGCGAGCGACGGCGCGCCGTAGTCGGTTGTCTCTTGCCATCGCTGCCTGATCGCGTCAGCATCGGACGCCGAAATGGCGGTCAGCGATTTATCGAGAATCGATGCAAGCACGGGATTGTCATCGCGCGTGACCATCGTCAACGCATAGGGCCGGTCCCAGATGCTGCCTGAGAGGAACAGCTGGCCCTTGAACTGCCGGTGCAGTTGCGGAACGATCGATGCGTCCGTCCCGAGTGCGGCGTCGGCATCGCCATCAACAACCGCCTGCAACGCCTCGGACTCGTTTTGAAACGTCACCAACTTCACCGGGACAGTGCTGCGGAGGATAGCGAGTTCAAGTCCGCCGCCGCCCTTGATCGCGACCCGTTTGCCGGACAATTGCGAAAAACTGGCAAACAGGTTTTCCTGCTCCGCTGTAACGATTGCGATTGTCCCGACATAGTACGGCGTACTCGCGATGAAGCCGTCCCGGTACGGTGCTACGGTTTCGTCCTTGCTCCAGTCCGGCAGCATGTCAACTTGGCCCAGCTTCAATGCAGCCATCGAGCCGTTCCAGCACGCACCGTCCACATATTCGAAACGCAGCCCGCTCAGATGGGCAACCGCGTCGAGGAACGATGGAACCATGCCGGCCGCCTTGCCGGCTTTGACAAACTCGAACGGACGCCAGTGCGCGTCGACGCACGTACGTACCACCGGATGCGCGGCAATCCAGGCATGCTCTTCCGGTGTGAATAGCGAAGTCTCGGCCGCGTGGCTGCCGGCGGACATCAAGCCAAGCCATACGCCCAAGATCAGCGCGCGCACCGCCACCGCTACATTGTTCACATCATCCCCAGTTTCCATATCGGAATCGATTGCATCGGCGCGTCGCGCTCGCGATGTTGCCGATCTTGCCAATTCAGAAGCTTAAAGCACGTCGACGGATAGGGCGCTCAGACGGATGCCCGGCACTCAATGCAAAGCAATAGCGCGCCGGCCGCCAACCCGGCCAGATGCGCAGCGGCAAGCGGCGGCGCTCCCAACCATGGCATCGCATCGGCGTTGCCAGTGTCGAGCCACTGCCAGAGCGCCCGTGCCACGAGCGCAAATAGCACGACGGCCGCAATCGGCTCATCAGGCACACGTGGCAGCAACGCGACCACGGCGAGACCGTATGCGATGCCCGAGAACCCGGCATAGTGCTGCAGCCCGGGCAGCGCGAGAAAAAGCACGAGACCGATCGACGCCGCAAGCCACAGGCAGCAGCGCCACACGCATAGCGACGCGGGAAGGATGACCGCCAGCACGATGAGACCACCGACATTGAGCAGGCAATGCGCCCAGTTGAAATGGACGAAGTGGCCGGAGATCAGCCGCCAGACTTCACCAGACGCGATAGCGGCGCGCTCGTAGCGCAGCGTGTCCGCGATCGTGACACCGCCGGCCTGCAAGGCGAGCATCAACAGCGCCGCCGCAAGGAAGCCGGGATGCACTCGCCCGCGCAACCACCACGCTGGACGGCGAAGTGTCGGGATGCTCAGGCGCGCCACGCGCGACGCCACACCAGGGCCACCACACCGCCCCCCAGCACGAGCCCGATCAGCGGATCTACCGCACCGGCGCCCGATTCCCCGGCACTGCCAGGGCCGCTACCCGTAGCAACATCGTTTTCGGGGGCAGTGCCGCCACCTGCAGCCTCCGTATTGAGCGCGAGGTCGACCAGCACCGGATCGTGATCCGACGAGCGATACGCGTCCGGCGCGTAGAAGGTCTGTTGCTGCTCGGCGCTCTTGTATGCGAATGCGTATTCCAACGCAATCGGTTCGTCGGCGTTGATGTGCCACTCGTGCACGGCGCGTACACGCTCGGCCAGGCCGGAGGTGGCAAGCGCATGGTCGATGTAGCCGGATTCGCCGCCGTAGACATAGCTGTAGGCATCCCTGCCAATGAACTTCTCCACCATGTCGGCGTATCCCCTGTCGGCAAGCAGCAAGACTGGATCTTCCTTGGCATAGCTGTTGAGGTCGCCGATGAGAAGCTTGCCTACGTCAGCCACACCGGTTGGCGAGGTCGCCAGCCAGTCGGCGATCAGACCGGCAGCACGCACCCGGGTGGGGTTCCAGCAGCTCTGGCCGTCGCCCTGGTCGGCGTCCTTACCGGTTGTGCCGGTGCAGCCCTTGGACTTCAGGTGATTGACGACCACGGTGAAGTTCTGCGCGCCGCCGATGCGTCGGAAGCTGCGCGCCAGCGGCTGGCGGTTCTTGTTGTCGATGGCAAGCGTGGCCGGCACCCCTACAGGCTCCACGGTGCGGCTGTTGTAGACGATCGCCACCGTAATCGCATCGCTGCCCAGCTTCGGCACGCCAGGATCGACATAGCGCCAGTCGGCGCCGAGCTGGCTCGTCAGGCGGCGGATGGCGCCGAGTTCACCGTAGCCGTCATTCTCGATTTCCATCAGGCCGACCACATCGGCATTGATGGCGCGGATAGCGGCGACGATCTTGGCTTCCTGGCGTTCGAACTCGGCCTGTGTCTTGGCGCCGCGGTTGGTCGGCCCATCGAAGCCGGCACCTTTGCCGTCACCGTTGAAGTAGTTCAGTACGTTGAACGAGGCGACGCGCACATCAGCTTGGGCATGGCGTGCAGGTGCACCCGCACGCGGGTTCGTGGCGGCATTGAAAGCCGGTGCGGCCGCGCCCGGCACAGGCTGCAGGCGCCAGGCGTTGTAGCGCATTTCCAGCACGCCCTGCACACCGCTCACGGTATAGCCGGCGCGCACGGAATTCGCCGCAGACAGGCCCGGCGCCGGGTAGCGCACGCTGGCAGGATTCTGCTGATTGGAACCGTCGTCAAGCACGATGCGGTTCAGGGCATTGCTTGCAGCCTGGGCCACAGCGCCGGTCCCGGGTGGGGCCACGTTGGTGGGCAATGGCAGGCGCCCGTTGCTGAGGAGCAGACTGCCATAGCGTCCGAGTTCGTACGTTTCGCTCACCGTCAGCGTCTGCGGCAGGCGCACGAGCATCCCTTCATACGCCGAGAGCGCCGTGGCATCGGCCACGGGCAGTGTCACGTCGACCGGCGTCACGCTGTTGCCGCTGGCGCAGCTTGCGATGCCGTTGGTGACCAGCGTCAATTGCGTCTGGCCGTACTTCTCCTCCACCTTGCCGACAAGGTGGAGGAGGTCACCTGCACGGGCGGTGACGCCGGGCGCGTAGACGAACAGCCCTTCCGACACGCCGGGCAGCCTTCGGCGCTGCGCGTCGGGCTGTTGCACGAAGAAGCCGTTGAACCCGTTGGTGCCGCTGTAGTCGGCCGTCACGACCGCTTCGACCTCGACGTTCTGGCCGGCCAGCGGCGAAGTTGTGCCAGCGCCCTGCACATCCGCAAGATGCGTTGCAGCGGCACCGCACACGGCAGCGGCGGGTGGCGGCGTGGCGGTGCCCTGCCCGTTGTACAGACCAAGGTCGGAGAAGTCGTCAACGTTGAACGCATCCCATTGCACGGATGGATCGAAGGCAGCGGTAGTGTTCGTGTCGCCCGCCTTCACCGTGCCTTTGCGGCGCAGCGTGTGGTCCTTGGTGCCGGCGCTGGCCGCACCCCAAAAGCCGGACGGCGGTTGATAGCCGACCTGCCCAATGCGATCGACAACGACGCCGGAACGCGTGAGCGTCAGCGCGTCGTCGCCGTTGAAGGAGAACGCCGCGGTCTGGTTGACGCGGGTGCCCAGCGCACTGGCCAGCGTGCTGTGGGCCATCACATGCACAGAGCCCGGCGCCAGCTTGCCCGAAAGCGCAAACGATGCGGTGGGCGTGCTGGCGCCATTGTTGTACTGCTCGATCTTGTAGACCGACAGATCGGCTTCTGCCCCATCAGGGTTGTAGATTTCGATGGCCTTGTTGTTCGAGCTGCCTTCTACGTACTCGCTGATAAGAACCTCAGCATGTGCAGGCAACGCCATGAACAGCACGGCGGGAAAGAGGAAATGCAGGCGCATGGGGACCAGGGGATGGGGGGGAGGAATGATCTCGGCATACCTTCAACAACGCCGATGACACACACATGGCGCGCGGTCGCCGATGGTTCAGCATTCTGTAAGCTGTCCCCTCCCCCCAGCCTGCCCGCACCAAAAAATGAAAAACCCGCGATGGCTTCCAGGCATGCGCCGCATGCGTTATCCAATGGTCGCGGTTGGCTCTCCTTGGAGGACCAATACAGAATTGCCGAAATTTGCGATTTTCTGTACCTGTCGGGCGGTTGGCGACGGGTGCTAGCCTGCAAGCTCTTCGTCCTTGCCGCTGACATCGAGCCCGCTATGCCTACCCTCACCAACCTGCTCACCTTTGCCCTGGTTGCTCTCGGCATGGTGCTGACGCCCGGCCCGAACATGATCTACCTGATCTCGCGTTCGATCTGTCAGGGGCGTAACGCCGGGTTGGTGTCGCTGGCGGGCATCGCCACCGGCTTTGTCTTCTACATGCTGTGCGCGGCGTTCGGCATCACAGCCTTGCTGATGGCCGTGCCGTTTGCCTACGATGCCCTGCGCTTTGGCGGCGCGATCTACCTGCTGTATCTGGCGTGGCAAGCCGTGCGCCCGGGTGGCCGCGCGCCATTTCAGGTGCGGGAGCTGCCGGTGGACAGCCCGCGCAAGCTGTACACGATGGGCTTGCTGACCAGCATGCTCAATCCCAAGGTGGCAGTGTTGTACCTGTCGCTGCTGCCGCAGTTCATCGAGCCGGCGCACGGCAGCGTGCTGGTGCAGTCGGTGTGCCTGGGGCTTACGCAGATCTGCGTAAGCTTGACCGTCAATTCGATGATCGCGGCCACGGCGGGCAGCATCGCTGCATTCCTCTCTCGCAAGCCGAGCTGGTTGTCGGTTCAGCGCTACCTGATGGGCACCGTGCTGACCAGCCTGGCGCTGCGCATGGCTATGGAAGCGCGCAAGTAAGCCACGCCCATTCGCGAAACGATCCGCAGCCAATGAAAACGGGGCGATCCGGCCAAACCGGATCGCCCCGTTTTCATTGAACGCGCTACCCGATCAGCGGCGGCGCATGTAGAACGTGAACACTTTGTCCTGCTCGCTGTGCTCCAGCAGCTCGTTGCCGGTTTGCTTGGCGAATGCCTGGAAGTCCCGCGTGGCGCCGGGGTCGGTAGCAAGAATCTTGAGCACGTCGCCGCTTTGCATGTCGGCAAGGGCCTTCTTCGTGCGCAGGATGGGCAGCGGGCAATTCAGGCCGCGCGCGTCGATTTCCTTCTGAAACTCCATGTCTTCCTCAGTGGTACGGGCAAGCGGCGCAGCGCCGCTCGCATCAGTTATTCCGTGATTGTAACGAGCCGTGTCGGCTGCCACTGGCGCGGCGGCGGCTCGGCGGGTTCGCCGGTGCGGATGTCGATGTAGCTGACAGGCAAGCCGCGCGCACTCAGGAAATCAGCGACGGCATAACCGGTGCCGGCCGTCCAGGGACGGACTTTCTCAAACGGCTTCAGACGGTACTCGACGAGTTCTTCCGACAGCGCGATTTCGCCATCGGCCACCACGTGGTACGCAATGATCAGCTCATTCTTGCGGATGAACTCATACACGCCGATCAGCGAGATCGACTGTGCATCGAGGTTCGTCTCTTCCTTCAGCTCGCGGGCAATGCCTTCTTCAGGCGTTTCATCTCGCTCCAGAAAGCCGGTGACGAGGGCAAACATGCCTTCGGGCCATAGCGCATTGCGCGCCAGAAACATCTGCCCGCGATACTCGACCACCGCCGCCAAGACCGGCAGCGGATTGTTCCAGTGGACGAAGCCGCAGTCCGGCACCGGACATGAGATGCGCAGGCGGCCGGCGTTGTGCTGCTCGACGAGCGGCGTGGCGCATTGGGGGCAGAAGCGGTAGTCGAAGCTCATGGCAGAGAGATGCGTTAGACAGCTTGCTCACAGGCCGTGCGGATGTCGGCGGCGAAGGCTTCCACCGTCTCGGGCTCCACATCCCACGAGCACATCAGGCGGCAGCCGCCGGCACCAATGAACGTGTAGAAACGCCAGCCGCGTGCACGCAGCGCCTCGATGGCGGGCACCGGCAACTCGGCAAACACGGCGTTCGATTCGGTCGGAAACATGATGCGCACGCCCGGCACATCGGCAATGCGCGCATGCAGAAGCTGCGCCATCGCATTGCCGTGACGCGCGTTACGCAGCCACACGTCGTTTTCAAGCAAACCCAGCCAAGGTGCCGAGATGAATCGCATCTTCGAGGCCAACTGCCCTGCCTGCTTGACGCGATAGGCAAAGTCTTCCGCCAGGCGACGATCGAAGAAGACCACGGCCTCGCCGACCGGCAGGCCGTTCTTCGTGCCGCCAAAGCACAGCACGTCCACGCCAGCGCGCCACGTGATCTCGGACGGATGCACGCCGAGCGACGCCACCGCGTTGGCAAAACGCGCGCCGTCCATGTGCACGCGCAACTGGCGACGCTTGGCAATCGCGGCAATGGCCCGCACCTCGTCCACGGTGTAGACGGTGCCGACTTCCGTCGACTGCGTCAGCGAAACGACCTTCGGCTTCGGGTAGTGGATATCCGAGCGCCGCGTAACGAGCGCTTCCACCGCGTCCGGCGTGAGCTTGCCGTTCTCGCCCTTGGCGGTCAGCAGCTTTGAGCCGTTGGAGAAAAACTCGGGGCCACCGCATTCGTCCGTTTCGATATGCGCCAGCTCGTGACAGATCACCGAGTGATACGACTGACACAGCGACGACAGCGCCAGCGAATTGGCTGCCGTGCCGTTGAAGACGAAGAAGACTTCGCAATCGGTCTCGAACAGATCGCGGATGCGGTCGCACACGCGCTGCGTCCAGGAATCATCGCCATAGGCCGGCTCATGGCCGCTGCCGTTGGCCTCCAGGAAATACTTCAGAGACTCCGGGCAGAAGCCCGCGTAGTTGTCTGAGGCGAAATGCTGCTTGGGCTGCATGGCGGGCCGGCAAATGTGAGTGGAAGACGGGTTACTTCTGTTCGGACCACAGCACGCCGCCGGTGGCCCAGTTCTCGCGCTTGATGTCGGTGATGATGATGTCGACGGCGCCCGGCGCGCAGCCCAGCGATTCGCAGGTGACGCGCGTTACCTCTTCGACGAGCTTCCGCTTCTGCTCAACGCTGCGGCCCTCGAACATCTCGATATGGAAAGTCGGCATGGGGTGTCTCCGTTTTGATGAGTGGCTTGGACCAGTCTCGTCAGTTGTGTCAGTCGCGATACGAAGCGTCGATTTTATCCAGTTTGCGCAAGAGCGCCGGCCACTCGATCACGCCTTCAATCGCGCCGCCATCTTCGAGATGTTCCGCCGCGCGATCGGCCACTTGCGGCGCGGGCAAGACGACCTCGCCGCCGGCCAGCGCCTGGATCTGGATCTCGCATGCCTTGATGAGTGTGGCCATCAGCACGTGCGCCTCGGCCACGGTACGGCCGACGGTGAGCGTGCCGTGATTGCGCAGCAACATGGCGAAATGGCTGCCGAGCGATGCGGTAAGGCGGCCGCCCTCTTCCGGCGTAAAGGCAAGCCCTTCGTAATCGTGATACGCAATGCGCCGGTGAAACCGCAGCGCATGCTGTGACAACGGCAGCAGCCCGTGCTTTTGCGCCGACACGGCAATGCCGGCCGTGTTATGCAGATGGATCACGCACTGCGCGTCGGGCCGGGCGGCGTGCACGGCGGCGTGCAATGCGAAGCCCGTCACGTTGACGGACGGACGCGTAGCTGCGTCGGGCCAATCGCCGACAAGCTGGCCGCGGCCATTGATCTTGACCAGGTTGGATGCGGTGATCTCGTCGAACGCGAGGCCGAACGCGTTGATCAGGAAGTGATCAGGCTCGCCCGGCACGGTGGCCGACAGGTGGGTGTAGACAAGGTCGTCCCAACCGTTGAGCGCGGCCAGGCGATATGCGGCGGCAAGATCGACGCGCACCGCGCGCTCGGCCTGGCTCATTTCGCCGCCAGACGTGACGGCATCGGGGCGCAGGGCAAAAGACATGGGGCTCCTCCAATGGAGGAGGCATTCTAGAACGGGTGCGCTGAGCGCGTTGTACACGCCTTCACATGCCGCGCATCACGCACGCGCCGGTGCCACGCGCTTCACCACAAGAAAGGTCGCCACGCCCGCCACGAGCGACACCGCTGCCACGGCCAGTGATGCATTGAAGCCGCCCGTGGCCGCAAACAGCCGGTTCGCAAGCGGCGGCCCGACGATCTGGCCGATGCCATACGCGGCCGTCATGAGCCCCATCAGACGCGGCACGGCATGCGGCCAGAGCCGGCGCGCCTCGCGCATGGCGAACAGCGTGATCGCCGTGAACGGCAGGCCGAGCAGCGTGCTGGAAAGCGCCAGCCCCGCCACCGTTGGCCACACGATGCTGGTAGTCACAGCAAGCGCCTGCATGGCGTAGGCCGTGGCCAGCAGCGAGCGGTTGTCGCGCGCCAGGCTGATCCGTGTGGAAAGGAACGCCCCGAGCGCCACTCCCGCACCGAACATCGGCCAGAACAGATCGGGCCAGACCGAACCCGCCGGCAGCACCTTGCGCGCGATCACGGGCAGGAACGTGGCGGTGATGATGTAGCCAAAGCCGGCCAGGCCGTAGGCGAGCGTCAGCGCGCTGGTGGGCGCATCCAGGCCGGGTGCCGTCCCGGATACAGCCGGCGCCGGAGCAGCATGCGCATGCGCTTCCGGCCGGATGGTCGACCACACCGCCGCCGAGAGCAGCGCCGACAGCACGCCAAACGCAATCCATGCCGACGTTGCGTGCCAACCCAGCGCCACCATCCCGCTGGCCGCCAAGCCCGGTATGGCGATGCCAAGACCCGGCCCGCAGAAAATGATGCCGCCGAGCGCCGCATGGCCCAGCTCGGTCAGCCGATGGAGGCACCAGCCCGCCGTAAAAACAAACACCAGCGCGCTGGCCATGCCGGCTGCAAAGCGCAGGAGAAGCCACGCCGGCTGTCCTTGCAGGACGCCCATTCCGGCGGTCAGCAGCACTGTCGCAACCAGGCCGATGCGGATGAGCCGTGCCGCGTCGCCGCGCACCGCCATGCAGGCCAGCGCGCCAACGAAATAGCCCAGGTAGTTGCCGGTGGCCAGCCAACTGCCCTGCGCCAACGTCAGGCTGCCGTCGTGAAGCATCATCGGCAGGATCGGCGTGAAGGCGAAGCGGCCGATGCCCATCGCCACGGACAGCGCCACCATGCCCGCAATCGCCACGCGCCATGCGGTGGCCCGCTGAGAACGCGCGGCGGACAAGGTAGAGGTAGACGACAGCGTGTGCTCCATGGAAAGGCCCGGATGAGGAAATCGGCACTTCATCGTACGCAAGGCCGTCCATTCTGAAAAATGAATTATATTGAACAAACCCATTAGCATTTGAGATACATCATGGATCTGCCCTCGCTTGAGATCTTTCGGACGGTGGTGCGGGAAGGCGGCGTCACGCGGGCGGCCCAGCAGTTGAATCGCGTGCAGTCGAATGTGACGACACGCATCCGCCAGCTCGAGACCTCGCTGGGCGTGCAACTGTTCGTGCGCGAGAGCAAGCGCATGGTGCTCACGCCCGCCGGTCAGACCTTGCTGACCTACGCCGACGACATCCTCCGCCTGGCCGCAGAAGCACGCCAAGCCGTGCAGCCGCGCGAGCCGCACGGGCGCCTGCGCATCGCCTCGATGGAAAGCACGGCGGCAAGCCGGCTTCCGGCCCTGCTGGCCACGCTGCATCAGCGCTGGCCGCGCGTGCAACTCGAACTGGTAACGATGACCACGCGCCAGTCCCTCCAGGCGCTGTCCAACTTTGAAGTCGATTGCGCGTTCGTTGCCGAAACGGCGTGCCTGAACAACACGCGCGCCGCCATGACGACGCTGCCGGCCTTTGCGGAAGAGCTGGTGCTGATTGCGCACCGCGCCCATCCGCCAATCCGCCGCGCTGTGGACGTGCAGACCGCCGGCATGCTCGCGTTCGAACCCGGCTGCGCCTATCGGCAATTGATCGAAGACTGGTTCGCCGCAGATGGCATGGTGCCGTCCCGGGTGCTGGAGCTTGGCTCGTATCACGCCATCATCGCGTGCGCGGCGGCCGGCATTGGCGTGGCGCTGGTGCCCCGCTCGGTGCTTGAGCTGTATACGAATGCCCCGGAAATCAGCATCCACGCGCTGGGTAAGCCTGGCCGTGTCGACACGCTGCTCGCCTGGCACCGCGACATGGCAGGGCCCGCCCTACAGGCGCTGGTTCAGTTGCTGAGCGAGCCAAAACCAGCGCCAAGCGCACCCACGCGCGAGGCCATTGCCGCCTAAACTGAAAGCGGATATCGGGACCGTGCCGCAGGTCTGATCAGGCAAAAACCGCGGCAATCACGGACGGAGGCGCGAATGCGGCCGTCGTTGCGGATGCGGCGTTGGATAGGATGGTTGGCAGCGGTCATCGCCGCGGTCTGGACCAGCCTTGCCGTGGCAGCCGCGCCGGTCGTGGTGTTGCCGGTCACCGGTGCCATCGGGCCAGCCAGCGCAGCCTATGTGATCCGCGGCCTGCAACAGGCGCGCGATCAAGGTGCGCAGCTTGTTGTGCTGCAAATGGATACGCCCGGCGGCCTCGATGCGTCGATGCGCCAGATCATTCAGGCCATCCTTGCGTCGCCCGTGCCGGTGGCAGGCTACGTGGCCCCCGGCGGCGCGCGGGCAGCGAGCGCGGGCACCTACATCCTCTATGCATGCCACGTTGCGGCGATGGCGCCCGCCACGAACCTGGGTGCGGCGTCTCCCGTGGCGATCGGCATGGGCGGCCACGCTCCCGGCCCCGGCGACAGTGCCAAACCGGCCAGCGCGCCAATCGTCTCTTCCAGCAACGAAGACACCCTCGCCCGCAAGCAGATGCACGACGCGGCGGCGTACATCCGCGGGCTGGCGCAACTGCGTGGTCGCAATGCGGAATGGGCCGAGCGCGCCGTGCGTGAAGCCGTGAGCCTCGACGCGCCCGAAGCCGCGAGCCAGCACGTGATCGATCTTGTTGCGGCAAACCTCCCTGATCTGCTCAAGCAAGTCGACGGCCGCGCGGTGCGCACGTCCGCCGGCGTGGTCACGCTGCATACGGCAGAGGCCACGATCGTCACGCTGGAGCCGGACTGGCGCAACCACTTCCTCGGTGTCATTACCGATCCAAGCCTGGCGCTGTTGCTGCTGACGGTGGGCGTGTACGCACTCATCTTCGAGTTCTCGACGCCGGGCATGGTTGTGCCGGGCATCCTCGGCGCAGTGTGCATCGTGGTGGCGCTCTACGGGTTGCAGATGCTGCCGATCAACTACGCGGGGCTTGCCCTCATCGCACTCGGCCTAGGTTGCATGGTTGCTGAAGCATTCCTGCCGACGTTCGGCGCGCTCGGCGTGGGCGGCATCGTTGCGTTCGTGCTGGGCGCGGTGATGCTGATCGACACGCAAACGCCGGGCTTTGGCGTACCGCTGCCCTTGATCGTATCGATGGCGTTCGTGAGCCTGGCGGTGATCCTGCTGCTCTCGAGCATGGCTCTGCGGGCACGGCGGCGCCCGAACGTGGCCGGTGGCGACATCCTCATCGGCATGACCGGCGAATTGCTGGAGCTGGACCCGACCGACCCAAACGACCCGGCCGCCGGCTGGGCACAAGTGCATGGCGAGCGCTGGCGCGTGCACTGCGACGGGCCCCTCGCACGCGGCGACCGTGTGCGCGTGACGGCGCGGCACGGCCTGACGCTGAACGTCGTCCCGGCGTCATTCTGAGGAGAAGAATATGGTCTACGGATTTTTCAGTGCAGGCGGCCTGATCTTCCTGGCCGTGCTGCTGGTCATCTCGTCGTTTCGGGTGCTGCGCGAATACGAGCGCGGCGTGGTGTTCCTGCTCGGCCGCTTCTGGCGCGTGAAGGGGCCAGGGCTGGTGCTCATCGTGCCGGCCATCCAGCAGATGGTGCGCGTGGACTTGCGCACGGTGGTGATGGACGTACCACCCCAGGATGTGATCTCGCACGACAACGTATCGGTCAAGGTCAATGCGGTGGTGTATTTCCGTGTAGTCGATCCGGAGCGCGCCATCATTCAGGTGGCCAACTATCTTGAAGCGACAAGCCAGCTCGCGCAGACCACGCTGCGCGCCATCCTCGGCAAACACGAGCTGGATGAGATGCTGGCCGAGCGCGAAAAGCTCAACCTCGACATCCAGAAGGTGCTCGACATCCAGACCGACCCGTGGGGCATCAAGATCGCGAACGTGGAGATCAAGCACGTCGACCTGAACGAATCGATGATCCGCGCCATCGCCCGCCAGGCCGAGGCCGAACGCGAACGCCGCGCCAAGGTCATCCACGCGGAAGGCGAGCTGCAGGCATCGGAAAAGCTGCTGGAAGCCGCGCGCATGCTGGCCCAGCAACCCGAGGCAATCCAGTTGCGCTACCTGCAGACGCTCACGCAGATCGCCGGTGACAGAAGTTCGACGATTGTCTTTCCGCTGCCGATGGATGTGCTGGGCGCAGTGAAGAAAGCCGCCGGCGGCTGACACGCATCACAGATCGATCTTCATGCCGAGCTTGAAGAGCCGTGGCGCGCCCATCGACAGACGGTTGTTGCCGGCGCCCGCCCAGTAGCGCTTGTCGGTCAGGTTGTCGACATTGAACTGCAGCGTTGCCCGCTTGCCCGAGACGCGCGTCACGTAACGCACGCCTGCACTGAAGAGCGTCGTGCCGCCCAGCTCTGCCTGGTTGGCATCATTCACAGGGCGCGGGCCAAGGTAATAGGCGCCTGCATTGAACGAGACCGAACGCAGCATCGGTAGCGTGTATTCCGCAAAGACGCTGGAGGTGCTGCGCGGCGTGTTCTCCGGCGTTTTTCCGTCGAGGCCGTTACCGACACCGCGGAACTTCGCGTCCGTCCAGCCTGCGGAGGCCAGCAGCGACAGGTCCTTGGTGACGCGGCCTTGGGCGGTCAGCTCGATACCGCGAATGCGCTCGCGCCCATCCTGCACGAAGACGTTCGCGTCGTTGGTGTAGCTCGCGGCGCGGTCGATGTCGTACACGGCAGCGGCGAGCTGTGTGCCGGCTGGCGTCTCGTAGCGCACGCCCACCTCCTTCTGTTCCGACAGCGCAGGCGGCATGGCCACATTGGCGTTGGCGGCCGTGTTGGGCGCGCGCGCACCGGCTTCCAGGCCCTGCGCGTACGACGCGTATGCCGACAGCGCCGGCGTGAACTTGTAGATGACCGCGCCCAGCGGCGTGGTCTTGCTGGCCTCGTACCGGTTGGGCGCCTGCTCGCTGGTGTAGCGCGTGTAGCGCAGGCCCGCGATCACCTGCCAGTGCTGCGACAGCGTCATGCGATCCAGCGCGTAGACCCCCGTATCCACGGCGCGCTGCTCTGCGGTGACGCCCGTGCCGGTGGTGGGCAACCAGCCGAGATCCACGGGGTTGTACAGATTCTGCGCGCCTGAAAAACGGTCCGAGTACACGGCCGCCTGGCGCATGTCGGATCGCGCAATGCCGAAGGTCAGGTCATGCGTGATCCAACCCGTTTTCCCGGTACCGGAGATGTCGGCACGCACGTGGCTGGTGTTCCAGCGGCCGCTCTGGCGCTGGCCAGAGACTGTGCCGGCGCCCGTCACCGCGTTGGTCAGGCGAAATTCCGAGAACGCCCGCGTGCGCGCCGTCTCCGACATGCCGCCTTCCACCGTCAGCAGCCACGTATCGGCGAGCGCGTAATCGGCACGCAGCAACGCATTGGTGTTGTTGCCGTCAAAGTCGGCCCACCCCGGCGCAATGCGTTTGGCCGGGTCGGGCATGGCCGGCAAGGTGATGACGCCGTTCTTGGCGGCGGGCAGCGTCACCACCGATTGTTCGGTGATGACCTTGCGCGAGTATTCCACGTCGGCCTTCAGGCTCAGGCGGCTGTTGACCTTCCAGTCGAAAGCCACGGCGGCAAGCTGGCGCGTACCGTCAATGCCGCTTGTTGGCGACTGCAGCGAGCCGCCCGCCGCATTGAAGCGCAGGCCGTACTGATTGTTTTCACCAAAGCGGCGCCCCACGTCGAGCGTGCCGACCACGGTGCCATTGCTGTCGAACTGCATGCCCAGCGTAGTGACCGGCGTGTTGCCCGCCCGCTTGGTGACGAGGTTCACTACCCCGCCCGGAGTCGTATAGCCGTAATACAGCGCCGACACGCCCTTGAGCACCTCCACGCGCTCCTTGTCCTCAAGCGGGATGGCCGTGAGCGCCGGAAGCGGCATCGAGCCGTTGAAGCGGAAATTGGTGCGGTTCTCCAGCGTCACGCCGCGAATGGCGAGGTTATCGAACGTCTCGCCCGAAAGCTGCTGGCGCGTCACGCCGGCCGTGTTGCGCAGGGCGTCGTACAGCGACGTGTCCTGCTGCGCGTCGAGCGCCTCGCGCGTGACCACGTTCACGGTGGCAGGGATATCGCGCAACGCCATGCCCCGAAACGCGCCGACCTGCGCCGTGCTGGCCGCAAAGCCGCGCTGACTGCCCGCAGTGACGGTCGTCTCATTCAGGTCGACCGTGGCGGCACCTGTGGCCGGCGGGCTCTCTTCGGCATGCGCCCATGTGGAAACGGCAAGAGGAATGGCGGCGAGCGCGCAGGAGAATGCGCGGGCCGCGAGATGACGGTTCATCGCAGGCAACAGGGTCGATCAGGATTAGCGAAACCGGACGCGCGGACATGCGCTGAGAGAAGAGAAAACGCGCCGCAAAACATCACGCGGCGCGTCGATCCGTTGGCTGGCAGGTGGCAACCCGCTGGCTCGCCCGGCAAGAGCGATGGTCAGCGGTCAGGCAAGTTACCCGTCGCCACCCATCAAATGAGAATGATTCGCATTATATAGATTGAAATGTGATGTCAGCAACTGTTAATTCGCCGGTACCCCCTGCTTCCACTGCGGCCAGTGCTGCACGATGTCGTCCAGCAACGGCTTGGCCGCATTGACGAGATTGTGCGTGGCCGGCACGAAACCGCCCTGCTGCGCGTAGTTGATGAGCCCGTCGGAGGCGCTCTGGCCATCGTAGGGGCGATCGAAGTCGGACCCGGCACGCAGCAATGCCACGCGGCTGAGGTCGACCTTGCCGGCACGGGCGCCGCGCGTGAGCACTTCCAGTGTGGCGTTGTCCTCCTGCGCGGTCGTGCAGTACGTGCCCTTGTTGTCGGTCATCGTCTTCACCCAGTCACGCGCCCGCTGGCCAAGGTTGCGGCCGGCCCACCACGTATCTGCGGAAGCCACGTCGCACTGGATGACAGCGGGTGGCTGGTTGGCCGGCGCATAAGGGTAGTTCTTGCGGAAGGCGATGGCCTCGGGGCTGTCTTCCAGCGTCGCCGATTTCGACAGCGTGTAGGCCCGCTGCAGCAGCGTCTCGTTGAGCTGGAACACTTCGGTGCGGTAGTCCATCGGCGGCTTCTCGCCTGGGCCCTTGGTGCCGATGCCGAAGTAGCCGTATGGCCAGCCTGCCGGCATCTCGCGCGCATCGATCTCGTGCGAGAGGCCGTAATCGACCGCATACCGCGCCCACGCCGCCGAGCCCACCGTCCCCTGCGCCGGATCGATGCCCGCAATGCCGGCAATCACAAAGTAGGTGTGCGAGAGGTCCAGCTTGCTGCGATAGAGCAACGCGGAAATCGTCGATGCGGCATTCGCATAGCCCATGCCCGTGGTGACCTGGCAGATGCCGTCGTAGTTGCACAGCATGTTGGGCGCGCCGGACGACAAGCCGGAGATGTAGACCTTCTCCTTCAGGTCGTAGCGGTCGATGAACGGCTGTGCCTCGCCCTGGAACATGTTGATGACGATGACCTTGACGCCATCGAACGCACAGCTGTTCAAGGTCAGCGCTGCGGCACCAACCGCACAGAGCTTGGCGATGGATCGCATGGGGGTCTTGAGTCGGGAATCGATCATGGCGAGGGCACTCCGTGTTTCCACACGCTCCAGCGCGTGACGATCTCATTGACCAGCGGACCGCCCGCCAGATACAGGTTGTTGAGCGACGGCACGAACCCGCCCGAGTTGCTGTTGACCAGCGAGTCATACGGCGTCTGCCCCGGATACGGCCGGTCGAAGTTCGATGCAGTGCGCAGCACGGCCACACGCTGCAGGTCGAGCAGGCCTGCCTTGGAGCCACGCGTGAGCGCCTCGAACGTGGCGTTGTCTTCCTGCTGCGTTGTGCAGTACGTGCCCTGCCCGTCCGTCAGCAGCTTGACCCATGCCGCTTCGCGCTCGCCCAGCTTGGCGCCGTGCCAGTACGTGTTGCCCGCAGCGGTGTCGCATTGCACGACGGATGGCGGCTGGTTGGCCGGTGCGCTCGGGTAGTTGGCGCGATAGGCGCGTGCAGTTGCGTTGTCGTCCAACACCGCGCCCTTGGAAAGCGCCAGTGCCTTCTGTAGCAGCGCCTCGTTCACGCGGAAGACTTCGGTCTTGTAATCCAGCGGCGGCTTCTGCCCCGGGCCCTGTGTGTTGATGCCGATGAAGCCGTTGGGCCAGTTGGCGGGCACCTCGCGCGCATCGATCTCCCACGCGATGTCGCTGTCGACCAGGAAGCGCGCCCACGCAGCGCTGCCAAGCGTGCCCTGCGACGGGTCGATCCCGGCAATGCCCGCCACAAGGAAGTACGTGCGCTGCAGATCAAACTTGCCGCTGTAGATCAGCGCCGACACCGACGACGCGGCATTCGCCTTGCCCATGCCCGTGGTGAGCTGGCAGACGTCGCTGGCGTTGCAATGCACGTTCGGGTAATCGATCGACAGGCCCGGCACCGGCACGTCTTGCGTCAGGCCAAGCTTGTCGATCCACGGCTGCGCCTCGGGCGCGAACATGCTGATGATCAGCACCTTGACCTTGCGCGCGTGCGACTCCGGCGCAAGTTGCGCAACCGGCTGTGTCGATGCACCGACGCCGGCCGCCAGCAAAGCGCCAACCGCGACGGCACGCGCCAATCGTTTGCCTTTGCGCCCGAGCAGCCGGTGCGGCGGCTGCGGTGGCGGGGCGTCGACCTTGTCAGATAGGACGCTCATGGTTCTCCTCGGATTTGGGGATAGGGATGGGATCAACCCGTGCTGTGGGGAACAGCACGCGCCACCGATGCAAATTGCCTGCCAAGCGGCACACAATCCCTACGCAATCGGCAACGTTTTCCCGGTATAGGCCATGGCGGGGCCTGTCTCCAGCCGGGCCGCGTTCCCGAGCTTGTTCTCACGGCGCAGACAAGCCCCAACGCGGGGCGCGCCGTGCCCTGAAAGCCGCGCGGCCTGCCCCACGGCAATCCGTTGCTCAGGTTTGTGAGGCGCCGCTCAGGGTCTCCGTAAGTTGTGCGTGATGTACTGCACACCGCCCCACCCGGACCGGATCGGGGCGTTCTGTCTGTCATCCAAGCCGATCGGCCCGCCACCTTCCGGGCCGCATCCAGCAAACCGGAAACCTCGCACCATGCAGGAACCCACACGCCCTGGACGGCGGAGCGCACACACGCCCGCCGCGACCACGCACGTGCGTGACTTCACAGCAAATCCTGCCCTGCTCGCCTCAGGTGGGGTGATCGCACCCGCGGCCCCATCAGTGCGCGCGTGGCCATGGCAAGCGTTGCGCAAATGGCTTCTCGTCGCGTTGATCGCCTGCGCCTACCTGCTGCCCGGCACCCTCGGCCACGACCCATGGAAGCAGGACGAAACCTATACGTTCGGCATCGTCCAGCACATGGTGGAAACCGGCGACGCGATCGTGCCGGTCAGCGCCGGCCAACCCTTTGTCGAGAAGCCACCGCTCTATGCGTGGACGGCCAGCGCGCTGGTCTGGCTGCTGGCGGACGTGCTGCCCGCGCATGACGCCGCGCGGCTCGCGAGCGCGCTGTTTGCCGGACTGGCCCTTGCGTTCACCGCGCGGCTCGCGCGGGCGACGACAGGTGCATCTTCATGGACAGACGCGCGCGTGCTGGGCACAGTGGCGCTGTGCGCAGGCTCGCTGATCGTCGTCAAGCACGCGCACGAGATGATCACCGACGTGGCGTTGCTGGCTGGCACTGCCATCGGCTTCTGCGGGTTGTTCGAATGCGCGCTGCCGGCAACGCGTTCACGCGGCTCCGCATGGCTGCTTGGCATCGGTATGGGAATGGCGTTGCTGGCCAAGGGCGTATTCATCCCGCTGGTGTTCTGCATCACCATCGCCAGCGCGTGCGTGCTGCTTCCCGCGTGCCGCAGTCGCGCGTTCGCAAAACAACTCGGCACCGCGGCACTCGTCTTCCTTCCATTCGCCACGATCTGGCCGACGCTCCTCTACCTACGCGCGCCGGACCTCTTCCATGTCTGGTTCTGGGACAACAACATCGGCCGCTTCCTGGGCTTTTCCGTACCCGTGCTGGGCGCGGAGAACGACGATCCGTTCTACGTCTGGCATTCATTGCTGACCATCGGGTTTCCAGCCGGCCCACTCGCGCTCGTCGCACTGGTTGGCGGCGCGTGGCGTGATTGGCGTACACCGCGTGTGGCGCTGCCATTGGCGTTCGCGGCCGTGGGGCTGCTTGCACTCCAGGTCTCGGCGACAGCCCGCCCGCTGTATCTGCTGCCGTTCATCGTACCGCTGGCGATGCTGGGCCAGCAGGCGATCGCACGGCTGCCGACGCGCCCGCACGCCGTGTGGGACTACTTCAGCCGCGCGCTGTTCGGCAGCATCGTGCTGCTTGCGTGGCTGCTATGGGCCGTCATGACGGAAAGCGCATCGCGTGCAGGCCTGCTCTGGCTCGACCGCTGGTTACCGGTCGACTGGATCTTGCCGATTCACCCCACGCTGGTGGCCGCAGCACTCGCCCTGACAGGGGGATGGATCTGGCTGCTGCCACGGCTGAAACAAGCCGGCGCATGGCGCGGTGCACTGTCGTGGGCAGCCGGCGCCCTGGTCGGCTGGGGGTTGATCGGTACCCTCCTGCTGCCCTGGTTGGACGAGGCCAAGAGCTATCGCTCCGTGTTCGACAGTCTCAGTGCCAAGCTGGCGCCGGCATGGCGCACCGATGATTGCATGGCGAGCCTGCATCTGGGCGAATCGGAAGCGCCCATGCTGCGCTACTTCACCGGCATCCTCCACCAGCCCGTTGCGCAATCCACCGCGCACAATTGCCGATGGCTGATCGTCCAGGACAGCCATTCGCACGCGCGAACGCCCGGAGATGAGTGGACCTTGTTCTGGTCGGGCGCGCGCCATGGCGATCGGAATGAACGGCTGCGCGTCTTCCGGCTGGAAACTACGCCGCCTCGCTGATCGCCCCAAAACAAAACGGCGCGCGCCCCGTTGCCGGGAACGCGCGCCGTTCAGCGCATCCGATGCGAAGGCGTTACATCAGACCTTCTGCTGCACCCAGGCTGCCACACCGGCCAGCGCCTGCGGCAGGTTGTCCGGCTCCGTGCCGCCGGCCTGCGCCATGTCCGGGCGGCCGCCGCCCTTGCCGCCGACCTGCTGGGCGACAAAGTTGACCAGTTCGCCAGCCTTGACCTTGCCCGTGGCGTCAGCCGTCACGCCGGCGATCAGCGCGACCTTGCCGTCAGTCACGCTGCCCAGCACGATGGCCGCGGTCTGCAGCTTGTCCTTGAGCTTGTCCATGGTCTCGCGCAGCGTCTTGGCATCGGCGCCATCCAGCTTTGCGGCCAGCACCTTGATGCCGGCAACGTCCACCGCCTGGCTCACCAGTTCGTCGCCCTGGCTTGCGGCCAGCTTCGACTTCAGGCGCTCCAGCTCCTTCTCCAGCGTCTTGACCTGATCCTGCACCTGGCCGATACGCTGCGTCAGTTCCGACGGCTGCGCACGCAGTGCGGCGGCCGCTTCGTTGATGCGCGTATCGAGCGTCTGCAGGTAATGCAGCACGTTGTCGCCGGTGATCGCTTCCACGCGGCGGATGCCGGCTGCAACGCCCGATTCGCTCACGATCTTGAACAGGCCGATGTCGCCCGTGCGCGCCACGTGCGTGCCGCCACACAGTTCCCTCGACGAACCAATCGACAGCACGCGCACTTCATCGCCGTACTTCTCGCCAAACAGGGCCATCGCGCCATTCTTGACCGCATCGTCAAAGCCCATGAGCTGGGCGCTCGTCGCAGCGTTGGCGAAGATTTCTGCGTTCACGCGGGCTTCCACTTCGCGAATCTGCAGCGGCGTCATCGGCGCGTTGTGCGAGAAGTCGAAGCGTGTCTTTTCCGCATCGACCAGCGAGCCCTTCTGCTGCACGTGGCTGCCCAGCACTTCACGCAGGGCTTTGTGCATCAGGTGGGTGGCCGAGTGGTTGCGCATGGTGCGCGCACGGCGCACGGCGTCCACTTCCGCCGCCACGGCATCGCCAACCTTCAGCACGCCGGTGCGCAGCTCGCCGTGGTGGCCGAACACTTCCGGCTGCACCTTGAGCGTGTCGGCCACGTCAAACCAGACGGTCGCGGCCTTGAGCGTGCCCTGGTCGCCAACCTGGCCGCCCGATTCCGCATAGAACGGGGTGTGGTCCAGCACCACCACGCCGGTCTGGCCCGGGTGCATTTCCTGCACCGACGCACCGTCCACAAACAGCGCCGTCACACGCGCGGTTTCGCGCACGAGCTGGTCGTAGCCGTGGAAGGTGGTCTTGTCGCCGGTGTAGTCGAGCGTGCCGGCGACCATCTTGAACTTGCCGGCCGCGCGTGCCTGCTCGCGCTGGCGGTTCATGGCGGCGTCAAAGGCGGCTTCGTCGACGATCACGTCGTTCTCGCGGCAGACGTCTTGCGTCAGGTCCAGCGGGAAACCGAAGGTGTCGTGCAGCTTGAAGGCGAGTTCGCCGTCGAGCATCCGCTCTTTCCCATCCTGGCCCGACGTCTTCAGCTCACCCAGCGCAGCGTCGAGGATCGACATGCCGTGCTCGATGGTCTCGAAGAAGCGGGCTTCTTCCGTGCGTAGCACCTCGACCACGCGGTCGCGCGCCTCGCGCAGTTCCGGATAGGCTTCGCCCATCTGCGCCACAAGATCGTCCACGAGCTTGTGGAAGAACGCAGCGCGGCAGCCCAGCTTGTAGCCGTGGCGGATGGCGCGGCGGATGATCCGGCGCAGCACGTAGCCGCGGCCTTCATTGCCCGGGATCACGCCGTCGACGATCAGGAACGAGCACGCGCGAATGTGGTCGGCAATCACGCGCAGCGAGTTGTTGGCCAGATCCTTGGTGTTGGTCTCGCGCGCAGCCGCTGCGATGAGCGCCTGGAACAGATCGATCTCGTAGTTGCTGTGAACGTGCTGCAGGATTGCAGCCAGACGCTCCATGCCCATGCCGGTGTCGACGCACGGTGCGGGCAGCGGGGTCAGCGTGTATTCGCCGGTCGCCGGATCGAGCTGGCGATCGAACTGCATGAACACGTTGTTCCAGATTTCGATGTAGCGGTCGCCGTCGGCTTCCGGGCTTCCCGGGGGGCCGCCCCATACGTCCGGGCCATGGTCGTAGAAGATTTCCGAGCAGGGGCCGCACGGGCCGGTTTCGGCCATCTGCCAGAAGTTGTCGGAGGCGTACGGTGCGCCCTTGTTGTCGCCGATGCGCACGACGCGCTCCGGCGGCAGGCCGATCACCTTGGTCCAGATGTCGTAGGCCTCATCGTCGGTCTGGTAGACGGTGGCCCACAGCTTGTCGGCCGGCAGCTTGTATTCCTGGGTCAGCAACTCCCACGCCCACACGAGTGCATCGCGCTTGAAGTAGTCGCCAAACGACCAGTTGCCCAGCATTTCGAAGAACGTATGGTGACGCGCCGTATAGCCGACGTTTTCCAGGTCGTTGTGCTTGCCGCCGGCGCGCAGGCAGCGCTGCACGGAAGCCGCACGCACGTACGGGCGCTTGTCGGTACCAAGGAAGACGTCTTTGAACTGCACCATGCCGGAGTTGGTGAACAGCAGCGTCGGGTCGTTGCCCGGCACCAGCGGCGAGGAGCGCACCACGGTGTGGCCCTTGCCCTCAAAGAAGGTCAGGAATTTTTGGCGGATATCGGAGGCTTTCATGTCGCGGGGTGCCGGAGTCAGCATTGCGCCTCGGAGCATCCGCTCCTGAGCGCCTTGGATTAGTGCAAACCGTTGATTATACGGGGTTCGCAACCCGGTCGCGTCCATTCTGCGCCGCATTTTCCCCGGTTGGTCGCATGGGGCTGCGGCCCTGCCGGGGCGTGGTGTAGAGTGCACCCGTTCCAATCGTGTCGATTCGTCAATCCATGGGCGCTCTGAGCCATCTCCGTGTTCTCGACCTGACCCGCGTGCTTGCCGGCCCCTGGTGCGCGCAGAATCTTGCCGATTTCGGCGCCGACGTCATCAAGGTCGAACGCCCCGGCGCCGGCGACGACACGCGCACATGGGGCCCGCCGTGGCTCAAGGACGAAGCGGGCAACAACACCGCCGAAGCCGCTTATTACCTCGCGGCCAATCGAAACAAGCGCTCGATCACCGTCGATATCAGCACGCCCGAGGGCCAGGACATCGTCCGCAAGCTCGCGGCACATGCAGACGTGGTGCTCGAAAACTACAAGGTCGGCCAACTCAAGAAATACGGGCTCGACTACGCATCGCTCAAGGCGGTAAAGCCGGACCTTGTCTACTGCTCCATCACGGGCTTCGGCCAGACCGGCCCTTACGCCGCGCGCGCCGGCTACGACTTCATCGTGCAAGGCATGGGCGGCTTCATGAGCCTGACCGGCGAGCGCGACGACCTGCCCGGCGGCGGCCCGCAGAAGGCCGGCGTGGCCATTTCGGATTTGATGACCGGCATGTACGCCACCGTGGCCGTGCTGGCCGCCCTTGCCCATCGTGACCGCACCGGCGAGGGCCAGTACATCGACATGGCGTTGCTCGACGTGCAGGTCGCGATGCTGGCGAACATGAACACGAACTATCTGGCCAGCGGTCAGGCACCCAAGCGCTGGGGCAACGCGCACCCGAACATCGTGCCGTATCAGACGTTCCAGGCCGCCAACGGCTGGATCATCGTGGCAGTCGGCAATGACGGCCAGTTTCGCCGCTTTGTCGAAGCCGGCGGCATGCCCGAACTGGCCGACGACCCGCGCTTTGCCACCAACCCGCAGCGCGTAGCCAACCGCGACGTGCTGGTGCCGATCCTGGCCGAGATGGTCAAACGCTTCGGCAAAGGCGAATGGATCGACAAGCTCGAAGCCGCCGGCGTACCGTGCGGCCCGATCAACTCGCTCGACGAGGTGTTCGACAACGAGCAGGTGCAGGCGCGCGGACTGCGCGTCGACCTGCCTCACCCGAGCGCCGGTAACGTCAAGCTGGTCGGCAGCCCGGTCAAGATGAGTGCCACGCCACCCAAGGCCGCTAGCCACCCGCCGCTGCTGGGCGAACACACCGAAACCGTGCTGCGCGACGTGCTCGACTTCTCACCCGAGCAGGTCGAAGCACTGCGCGCGCAAGGCGTCATCTAATCGCAACTTCTTCCACCCAAGACGAGGTCCTCATGTGGCTTGATGCGTTGCTGGCTTACCTGCATTACATCTCGATCTTCACGCTGATCGTCTTTCTCACCGCCGAGGCCGTGGTGCTGCGCCCGGACATGACGCCCGAGACGCGCAAGCGCCTGGCGCGTTATGACGCCGTGTTCGGCTTTGCCGCGCTCGCGGTACTGATAACAGGGTTGCTGCGCGTGGTCTACGGCGCCAAAGGCTACGCGTTCTACGTCCACAACCCGGTATTCCACGTCAAGGTTGGCCTGTTCGTCCTGATCGGGCTGATGTCGATCATTCCGACCGTCAACATCCTGCGCTGGAAGAAGCAAGGCAAGACCTTGCCCGACTTCGTGCCCACACCTGCGGAAATTGCGAAAACGCGGCGTTGGGTCATGATCGAGTCGCACCTGATCATCTTCATTCCGCTGGCGGCTGTGTTGATGGCGCGCGGTATCGGCATGTAAATGCACAGGGCCGCGCAACCGCATTGCTCGGCCCCAAGTTTTCCCCCAGGCAACGCTAGGGACAAACCCTGAACCGTTTGCCTAGGCGCCGCGCGAGGCCATGAGAACGCCCGCCTTCCCCTCCGCAAGGTGCTTGAAAGCCGGTCTGCTTAGCGTGCAAACTTGGCCGGCTTACAAGGCATAAGTCGGCCTGCCATAACCGGCGCTGCACGCCACCCCGAGGAGACCAGACTTGCAGAACGATCCACAAGGTCGTCCGGTGATCCGCAGTCACCAGGACTTTGCATCCGGCGTCATGTTCATCGTCGCCGGTGCGGCGTTTGCCATTCTGGCGCGCAGCTACCGCATGGGTACGGCCAGCAGCATGGGCCCGGGCTATTTCCCGTTCTGGCTGGGCGTTGTGCTCGTCCTGCTGGGCGTGGTGCTGGTCGTGCAATCCCTCTCGCGCAAGGGCGTGGTCGATCGCATTCCGCGCTGGGACGTCAAAACGCTGCTGTGGGTTCTCGGCTCCGTGGTGCTGTTCGGGCTGCTGCTGCAACCGCTTGGGCTGGTGCTCTCGATTGTGGTGCTCGTGCTGGTCTCCAGCATGGCTAGCCACGAGTTCACGCTCAAGGGCGCCGCCGGCACCGCCATCGTGATGGTGGTGATGAGCCTCGCGGCCTTCGTCTACGGGCTCAAGCTGCAGTTTCCGGTGTGGCCTGCCTTCATCGGCAATTGAGCGGGACGCGGACGACACCATGGACCTCTTTGCCAATCTCGCGCTCGGCTTCTCCACCGCGCTCTCCATACAGAACCTGATCTACGCGTTCATTGGCTGCGTGCTCGGTACGCTGATCGGCGTGCTGCCGGGCCTTGGCCCCATCGCCACGATTGCGATGCTGCTGCCCGCCACATACGCGCTGCCTCCGGTGGCCGCGCTGATCATGCTGGCCGGCATCTACTACGGTGCGCAGTACGGCGGCTCCACCACAGCCATCCTCGTCAACCTGCCGGGCGAATCTTCGTCTGTCGTCACGACCATCGACGGCTACCAGATGGCACGACGGGGGCGCGCAGGCGTGGCGCTGGCCACGGCGGGCCTCGGCTCGTTCTTCGCAGGCTGCGTGGCAACGCTGGTACTGGCAGCGTTTGCCACGCCGCTGTCGGAATTCGCTTTCAACTTTGGGCCGGCGGAGTATTTCTCGCTGATGGTGCTGGGCCTGATCGGGGCGGTGGTGCTGGCCTCGGGCTCGCTGATCAAGGCAATTGCGATGATCGTGCTGGGCTTGCTGCTCGGTCTGGTCGGCACCGATGTGAACTCAGGCACCGCGCGTTATTCGTTTGACGTGCCGGAGTTGGCCGACGGGCTGAACTTCGTGTCGGTGGCGATGGGCGTGTTCGGCTTTGCCGAGATCATCGCCAACCTCGAGCAGAAGGAGCACCGCGAAACCTTTGTCGAGCACGTGCGCAACCTCTGGCCCAGCCGCGAAGACTTCAAGCGCATGATCCCGGCCGTGCTGCGTGGCACGGCGCTCGGCTCGCTGCTGGGCATCCTGCCCGGCGGTGGCGCGACGCTGGCGTCGTTCGCGTCGTACTCGCTGGAGAAGAAGACGTCGAAGTATTCACACGAGTTCGGCAAGGGCGCCATCGAGGGTGTGGCTGGTCCGGAATCGGCCAACAACGCTGCCGCGCAGACATCCTTCATTCCGTTGCTCACGCTGGGCATTCCTCCCAATGCGGTGATGGCGCTAATGGTGGGCGCGATGACCATCCACAACATCCAGCCCGGCCCCCAGGTGATGACCAGCAACCCCGCGCTGTTCTGGGGCCTGATCGCCTCGATGTGGATCGGCAACCTGATGCTCATCGTGCTGAACCTGCCGATGATCGGCGTGTGGGTGCGTCTGTTGAAGGTGCCCTATCGCTTCCTGTATCCGGCCATCCTGGTGTTCTGCTGCATCGGCGTGTATTCGGTCTCGAATACGACGTTCGATATCTTCCAGACGGCGCTCTTCGGATTGATCGGCTACATGTTCGTGAAGCTGCGCTGCGAACCGGCGCCAATGCTGCTCGGCTTCGTGCTCGGGCCGATGATGGAAGAGAACTTTCGCCGTGCGCTGCTGCTCTCGCGCGGGGATTTCTCTACCTTCGTCACGCGGCCGCTGTCGCTGGGGCTGCTGATTGCGGCGAGCATCCTGGTCTTGCTGGTGGCGCTGCCGGCCATCAACAGAAAACGCGAGGAAGCGTTTCAAGAAGAATAAGAACGGCGACGTTGCTGCATCGCACCCTACGAAACCGGGGGCCCGCCCTCCGGTTTTTGTTTGCGCACGCGGCAACGCAGCATTAGAGCCAAACCTCCACTCCAGTTGACGTTGGACGCGGCGCTTCGGATAACGGAGGGCGATCGGCCCGTAGAGGTCGACCACCAATCCAATGTCCAGGAGACAACCGAATGTCACAGACTTCCCTGCTCCATGCTGTCTATGGATCAGCGCGCAGCTTCCTGCGCACGCACGCTGCAGCCGCCGTCTTGGCCACATCCGCCCTCACTTTGGTTGCGGCCGCGCCCGCTCAAGCCGCCAGCACGTATGCCGCCACCAAGTACCCGATCGTGCTGGTGCATGGTCTCTCGGGCACCAGCAAGTTCCTCGGCGTGGTCGATTACTGGTACCAGATCCCCGAAGACCTGCGCGCCAACGGCGCCAATGTCTATGTGGCCGATGTATCTGCTTTCAACGATGAAACCGTGCGCGGCGAACAGCTCGTCAGCCAGATCCGCAGCGTGCTGGCCACCACGGGCGCCGCCAAGGTCAACCTCATTGGACACAGCCAGGGCGGACTGACATCGCGCTATGCAGCCGCCGTGGTACCGAACCTCGTGGCCTCCGTCACCACCATCGGCACGCCCCACAAGGGGTCAGAGTTTGCGGACTTTGTGGAGTCGACACCCGCTCCGTTCCAAGCGCTCGTGAACCTCGGCGCGGACGTATTCGGCTCGGTGCTCGGCTGGTTCAACGGCAACAGCAATCCGCAGAATGGTTTTGCGGCGCTGCATATCCTGTCGACGTCGGGCGCCGCCGATTTCAACAAGGCATTCCCGAGCGCGGGCCTGGCCAGCGGGTGCAACACCGGCAGCGCCACCGACGTGCGCAACGGCAACGTGCAGAAGCTGTATTCGTGGACGGGCCGCTCCACCGCCACCAACCTTCTCGACGTGTTTGATCCGGTGCTGGTGTTCAGCGGCGGCGTCATGCAGGCGCGCGGCTCGGGAACAAACGATGGGCTCGTCTCCGTGTGCAGCGCGAAGTTCGGGCAGGTCTTGTCGACGGATTACGCGTGGAATCACCTCGATGAGGTCAACCAGTTGCTTGGGCTGATCGGCTGGGGCGCAGCGGACCCCGTTGCGGTGATTCGTACACAAGCCAATCGACTGAAGACGGCAGGCCTCTAACCCTCCACGCGCTGAACGCCACGATGAAGCCCCAATCGCCATCGATACAACCCATGACGTTTGTTGTTGCCGTGCTGGTGGCGGTGTCGGTCGCGGGCGGGGTCTACTGGTGGCACACGTCAGATGCGCCGCAGACCCCTGCGGCATCGCAGCCGCAGGCGGCCAAGGGCGCATTCATCGGCAGTGTGGGCGGCGAACCGTTGACGGCGGGCGCGCCGGCACCCGAGCTGGCCGACACACAGGCGCCGGACGGCCTGCACGTCGATGCACACGGCCACCTCATCGTCGAAGCCGCCAACCGCGCGGTGTTCGACTACTTCCTCGACGTGCCCGCGTCGCTGCCCGAAGCGCAGCGTGTGTCGATGGCTGAGGCGCATCTGCGCGCCAAGCTGGTCACGCCGGCGCTGGCGGAGGCGCAATCGCTGCTGCAGCACTACCTCGCCTATCGCAAGGCAGCGGCAGAACACGGCGGCGCAAGCCGCAACAAGCCGAGCGTAGAACAAGTCCAGCAGCGCCCCGAGCTGATCGCCACGCTGCGCCAGCAGTTGAGCGAGCGCACCGCGCAGCGCCGCCAATACCTGGGGGCGGACGTCGCCCAGGCCTGGTACGGCGATGACGACGCGATGGACGCCGCCGCGCTGGACCGCCTGGCCGTGATGGCCGACCCGTCGCTCACGCCGGAACAGCGCGCGGCCAGGATCGCCGCCATCGATGCCAACCTGCCGCCCTCGGTGCAGCAGGCGCGCCGCGATGCCTCTGCTCCCCTCAAGCTCGCCAGCGACATGGAAACGTGGACGAAGCAAGGCATGAGCGAGGCCGAGATGCGCCAGCGCCTGTCAGCCCGGGGCGTGGACAGCCTCGTGGCCGACCGCCTGATCCAGGGCAACCGCGAAGAAGCCGACTGGCGCAGCCGCTACGACACCTACACCCACGAACGCGATCGAATCAACGCCTTTACTGGCCTGTCGGAAGCCGATCGCGCAGCGCAAATCGCGCAACTGCGTCAGCAGACGTTCACCGCCTCGAATGAGCTGTTGCGCGCACAGGCGCTCGACGGTCTGGCCCAGCGCAAATAGCGTCCAGGGGCGTAGACCGCCGGGCACGGTAAAATCACGGGATTGCCGAATCACGCACTCCCATGAGCCAAGACAACGCCGCCGCCCCCACGTCCAACTTCCTGCGCCAGATCATTGACGGCGACCTCGCGCAAGGCACCTACGCCAATCGCCAGGACGCCACGGGTCAGCCGATCCCGCCGGTGGTCACGCGCTTTCCGCCGGAGCCCAATGGCTACCTGCACATCGGTCACGCCAAGAGCATCTGGGTGAACTTCGGCATGGCCAAGGATTACAACGGCCGCTGCCACCTGCGCTTTGACGACACCAACCCCGTCAAGGAAGACACCGAATACGTCGATTCCATCATCGACGCCGTGCACTGGCTCGGCTATTCGTGGAACGACGCCGGCGGCGAGCATCTCTATTACGCCAGCGACTATTTCGAGCAGCTCTACGGTTTTGCTGAAGTGCTGATCCAGCGCGGCGCGGCCTACGTCGACAGCCAAAGCGCCGAGCAGATCGCCGCCAACCGGGGCGACTTCACCCGCCCGGGCACGCCATCGCCTTTCCGTGATCGCTCGGTGGACGAAAACCTGGCGCTGTTCCGCGATATGCGCGCGGGCAAGTACAAGGATGGCGAACTGGTGCTGCGCGCCAAGATCGACATGGCCGCGCCCAATATCGTGATGCGCGATCCGGTGCTGTACCGCATCCGCCATGCGCATCACCACCGCACCGGCGACGCGTGGTGCATCTACCCGATGTACGACTTCACGCATTGCATTTCCGATGCGCTGGAGAACATCACCCATTCGCTGTGTACGCTCGAATTCGAGAACAACCGCCCGCTGTACGACTGGGTGCTCGACCACCTGCGCGACGCCGGCGTGCTGCCCGCGCCGTTGCCGCATCAATACGAATTCGCGCGCCTGCACCTGACGTATGCCATCACCAGCAAGCGCAAGCTGCTGCAACTGGTGACGGAAAACCGCGTCGACGGCTGGGACGACCCGCGCATGCCGACGCTCGTTGGCATCCGCCGCCGCGGCTATACGCCGGAATCGATCCAGCTCTTCTGCGAACGCGTTGGCGTGTCGAAGGCTGACAGCTGGATCGACATGAGCATCCTGGAAGGCGCCGTGCGCGACGACCTCGATGCCCGTGCGCCGCGCTCGGTGGCCGTGCTGGACCCGGTCAAGCTGGTGCTCGACAACGTGCCGGCCGATTTCAATGAGCCGTGCTCCGCACCCGTGCATCCGAAGCAGCCCGAACTCGGCCGCCGCGAATTTCCGCTCACACGTGAGCTGTGGATCGAGCGTGAGGACTTTACCGAGACGCCGCCCAAGGGCTACTTCCGCCTCTTCCCGGGCAACAAGGTGCGCCTGCGATACGGCTATGTGATCGAATGCACCGGCTGCGACAAGGATGCCGCCGGCAACATCACCGCCGTGCACGCCAACATCATTCCGGACACGAAGAGTGGCACGCCGGGTGCTGACAGCGTGAAGGTGAAGGGCAACATCCACTGGGTGAGCGTCGCACATGCGCTGGAAGCTGAAGTGCGCCTGTACGACCGCCTGTTCAGCGACCCGCAACCGGATTCGGGCGACAAGAACTTCCTGGATGCGCTCAACCTGGACTCCAAGAAGATCGTCACGGCCTACCTGGAGCCGACGCTGGCAACGGCCAAGGCGGAAGACCGCTTCCAGTTCGAGCGCCATGGCTACTTTGTGGCTGACCGCACCGACTCGCAACCGGGCAAGCCCGTGTTCAACCGCGTGGTCGGCCTGAAAGACAGCTGGGGCAAGTAAACACGGGCCCATGCGCGCCATGGGCCTCTGATATCGGAGGCATCATGCGTGCATGGATCCTATTGCTGGCCGGGTTGTTCACCACTCCCGCCTTCGCCACGTCATTTGCGCCAGACCTGACGCACACATCGGTTTACTTCGGCGCATCGCACTTCGATCGCAGCACAATGCGCGGCCGCTTCGACAAGATCGACGGCGCCATCAACTTCGATGAAGCCACCAACCAGGGCGGCATCGATTTCACCGTCGATGCTGCATCCGTCAACACGGGCCTGCGAGTGCTGGACGGTGTGCTGAAATCCGAGCAGTTTCTCGACGCGGCGCAGTATCCGGTCATCCGCCTGCGCAGCGACCGCTTTGTCGTGGAAGGCGGCAAGCTTGCCGCCATCGAGGCCAAGCTGACGCTGCACGGCGTGACGCAGCCTGTGCGGCTGGAGGCGCTCCGCTTCAGTTGTGGCGACGAGAAGATGCCCGGCAGCACACGCCACGTCTGCGGGGGCGATTTCCACCTCTCCATTGCCCGTAGCGCCTTCGGCATGACGCGCTTTCTGCCCGACGTGGGCGACCGCGTCGACCTCGACATCAGCGTGGAAGCCACGCCTCAATAAACCTCGCAATCCATCCATGCCCAATATTGATTTCGCCCTGACCACCGAATACATCGAGCTGCACAAGCTGCTCAAGCTCACCGGCGTGGTGGACAGCGGCGGCGCCGGCAAGGCTGTGGTCGCCGATGGCGCGGTCACGGTCGACGGCCAACCGGAGCTGCGCAAGACGGCCAAGATTCGCGCAGGCCAGGTAGTCATGCTCGGGGATGTGCGCATTGCCGTGCAGGGTGTCGACTAGCGCCTCAGGTGTTTGAAAACGCACCTTATGCTAGGGTGCGGCACCCTCACAACCATCCACATCCAGGAGACTGACCATGCCGATCGCCCTCTGGTGCGTTCTGGTGGCAGCGGTGTTGCCGATCGTGTGCGTCGGCATCGCCAAGGCCAAAGGCCCGCGGTACGACAACCGCAATCCGCGCGCGTGGCTTGCACAGCAAACCGGCGCAGCGGGCCGTGCCGCAGCCGCACAGCAGAATCACTTTGAAGCGTTTCCGTTCTTTGCGGTGGCTGTGCTGGTGGCCATCCTGGGCGGCGGCGTCATCGACCGCATCAACCTGCTGGCCATCGCGTTCATCGTGGTACGCGTGCTGTACACGGTGTGCTATCTCGCCAACTGGGCACCGCTGCGTTCGCTGATGTGGTTTGCGGGCTTTGCCTTGTGCGTTGCGCTGTTCGTTCAACCCGCCTTCGCGCACTGAACATCCGCTCTGCCAACAAAAACGGCGCCCAGGTGGCGCCGTTTTCTTTTGAGCAAGGTCGATTACGTCGATGCATCCGGCGGTACGGCCGGCGCGCGGAACAACCGCCAGGCCATGCCGCCCAGCACCGCCACCGCCGCCAACAGCGCGCCCCACAGAACCCACTGGCGCTTGCGGCCGCCCGGGGGCTCTGCCGTCAGCGCGTCGGCAGGCGAATCGCTCATCGCGCCAAGTTGTGCCTGCGCAATGGCAGGCGACGCACCCGCGAGCAAATCCGCCCGTGCGACCGGATTGCCGCGCGCCACTTCCGCCACCGCCAGCATGAACGGCACATTACCGCGCGCCGCATACGTGACCGTGGCCGGACGCCAGCCGATTGCCAACTGCGGCGCGCCGGCACCCAGGCCACCGCTGCGCGTGTCGACCTGCAGACGCCAATAGCGCTCGCCCGTCGCAGGCACGGTGATGGCCGCATTTTCCTGCTCCCCCTTCCCGTCGGCCCCCGCCAGCCGGAACAGGCGCGCGGAAGTCACTGGCCGCCAGGGCGCCTGGGCATCGGCACGCGCATACAGCGTCGCCTGCGCGACGGTGTTGGCTTGCGGCAGGTGGATCTTCACGCGTTCGACCGGGAACACGCCGCCGGTATCGAAGTCGTAATCGCCGGCGGCGGGCGTTTGCACTGGCGCCAGACCTGAGCGCCACTGGATGGCGTTATCCGCAAGCGCCACCGGCGCACCGGCGGCCAGCTCCGCACGCACCGCATCCGGCACAGGCGGCTTGCCTTGCCACGTCAGGCGCAAGTATTTCGCCCGTAGCCCCGTGAACTCGATGCGATCCTGCACCAGCGTGCTGCCCTGATTGGACAGGCGGAACAGCGTGGCCTGGGCGACGGGGCTCCAGTGCTGCAGGTCATCGCTGGCCTGCACGCTCACACCGCTCTGGAATTCCGCAGCGGGCAGCGCAACGATCAGCGCCGTCACCGTGTCACGAAGCTGGCTGAGGTCGACCACCCACGCACGGACAGACGCCTGAGATAGCTGGACGCCCGTTGCGCGCAGCACGCCATCGGTACCGAGCACGACACCAGCGGCACCCGGTTTCTGCACATCGTCGATGGGCGTGGCGAACCAGTGCACGTCGTGCAATGTGCGAGCCTGTGGCGCCGGATCGCGCGGGATATCGATGGTGAACGGCACGGGCTCGCCGTCGCCATTGAGGATGCGCAGATCAGCCAGGCTGGCCTCGTGCGCATGGGCGTAGACGTCTTCGCTGAGCGTGACGGCGTAGTAAGGGGCGCCGGGCGTGCCGGTCAACGCAAAGCGCTCGGCCCAGGCCGGCGCAGACAACAGCGATGCCGCAGCCATCGCAAGAACAACCTTCTTCACAGAACCTCCCCGGTTTCAGCTTCGGCGCTGGTTTTGGGCTTCGGCGGCAACGGCGACAGATAGCCGATCAGCAACAGCAGCACGCCAATACCGATGAATGACACGATGCGCTCGACACCCGTGACGCGCGACAGATCGAACAGGAACAGCTTGACCACCGTCACGCCCAGCAGCGCCCCACCGGTGAACCACAGCGCGCGGCTGGCGCGCCGCGTGGCAAACACCATCACGGCCAACGCCAGCACCGTCCAGAACATCGACAGCGACGCCTGCACCAGCATTGAGGCGCCCAGATCGTCCAGCGTGTACGGCACATGCGCCCAATGGTGCAACGTGCGCAGCAGCACCGCGTTGGCCCAGATGAACAGCGTCGCGCCGATGGCGTAGCCGATCACCATCGGCTCAGGCACAAGCTTCTGCAGCGCCACGCGGCGCATCCACAACGCGATGGCGAAGAAGACCAGCAGTTGCGCGACGTCCAGCGGATTGAGAATCGGCAGGTAGAACAGCGGCGCGGCATTGCCATCGCTGGCGGCGCTCGCCAAGCTCCACAGCCACAGCAGGGCAGCCAGTGGCGCGGCACCCCATAGCAGGTAGGCGCGTTCGAAGCGGGTGATGGGCCAGCGGATGCGCCAGCCTGCGCCCGCCAGCAGGGCAAGCAACGCGCCGTAGGCATAGGCCCAGGCGGCGAAGCTCCAGGTGCCCTCGGGCACGTAGGCATCGAGGCGCCAGTAGCCTTCCGTCGCGAGTACGCCGCAGATCAGCCAGAACAGCACGGTATGCAGCGGCGCGAGGATGGTGTCCTTCACGTCGCGCTCCTGGCGGCGCAACAGCACGAAGGTCAGCACCACAGCCGCAATCCACACCAGCCCGCCCCAGCCGGCCAGCGGTGACGGCACCCAGTGCTCGATCGCAGCCAGCGAAACCAACGCGAGCACCGGCGACAACGCCAGCGCAGGCCATTCGGCCAGCGCCCAATCGAGCTTGCGACGCAGGCCGTGCGCAGCCCACGCCGTCAGCACGGCGAAGGCCGCATACAGCGGAATGTCGGGCCGGTCGACTGTCTTGCTGGCGAAGCGCCAGGCCCAGCGGTCGATCTCGTTGCTGCCGCTGCCGAGCCACCACAGCAAGCCCCACACCGACGCGACGATGCCAAGCACCGGCGCCGCCTTCAGCCATACACGCGCCTCCGCCTTGCCATGCAGGCGCCAGCCGCTGAACACGCCCGCCAGCGCAATCAATACCCCGCCGATATAGCGGCTGTTGAGCACGGCCCAGCCGTTCTGCGGCGCCCAATCGAATACCGCGTCCACGGCGAATGCTGCGCCCGCCGCGAGCTGCAGGAGCAGGCCTGCCGCCAGCGCCAGCCGACGCTGCTGGCGCACGCCCAGCCATACCACGGCGGCCCCTTCCAGCGCCCACACCGCACTGGTGGTGCGCCCGTCGAAGGCCAGCGGAATCGCCAGCGTGATGAAGATCACGCCCAGCGCGAGCATCGCCTCGTACAGCAGACCAAGGTGGGCCCGCCTGGGCGCCAGCCAGCCCGCAATTGCCAGATAGAACGCGGCCAGCGCAGTGGCGCTCCACGCCATCGCAAACGGAATGTGGTGCACCAGCCCCGCCTGCAACCCCATCGCCACCAACGGCGTGCCGAACACCAGCGTGCCGTCAACGTAGTTCGTCAGGCTGATATGACGGCGCAGCGCGGTCAGCAGCGCAATGCCCACATACATCAGGAAGAAGAGGATCAGGAACGGTTCGGTGCTCGCCAGCAACGACGGCTGATAGCGCAGCACGCCCCACGCCGTGGCAATGCCGAACGTAAAGACGAAGCCCAGCAGATTCAGCGCCCGCCACGCCCGGAACCACGCAATGGCGAAGATGCCCGCATTGAGCAGCGCGTAATAGCTGAACAGCGCCACGTGGCTGCCTTGGCCCGTCGAGATCAGGATCGGCGCGAGGAAGCCGCCCGCACTGCCCGTAAAGGCCAGCGCTGGCGCGTTCTGCTTGACGGCCAGCCCGGCGGCCAGCGCGCAGATGAGCACCAGCAGCGGAAACGCCATTGCGGGGCTGAGCAGTGGCACCACGCGCGTGGCTGCAAATACCGTCAGATACAGCACGCCGACCCCGCCGCCCTGCAGCACGAGCGCATAGCCCGGACGCTTCTCACGCAGGTGCCAGCCGATGCCCAGCAACGCAATTGCCCCGACCGCCACACCCGCCAGCCGGAATTCGACGGGCAGCAGGCTGTTGTCCGCCGCGTACTTGAGCAGGAACGCCACACCGAAGAACAGGATCAGGATGCCGACCCGCACCACGCTGTTGCCGCCCAGCAGCCAGTCGCGGGCAGCGCCGACGGCGCGCTCGACCCAATCGGGCTCGTGCGGCGCCAAGACCGGCGCGGGCTGGGGAACAGGCTGAGGCATTGGCTGCGTAGCCACCACCTGCGGTGTCGACGCAGGTACGGCAGGCGTCTCCACCGGTGGCAACGCCTCGGCCACGATCGGCGGCGCCTCAACGGCAGCGGCCTCCACGTTGGCGGGCGCTGCAAACGTTCCACCTTTGATTTCAGCCATCTGCCGGCGCAGGAGCGAAACCTCGTGCTCAAGCTGCGCCACTCGTTCCTGCAGCGTGGCAGGCGGTGGCGACACGGCAGCCTGCGCGGGCGCATGGCTCTGCGCAGCGCCGGTTGCGCCCGGCGCGTCGGGCGGATTTGCCCACTGCGCGCTGCCCCGCTTGTCCATGTACAAAATCAGCGATGCCAGTCCCAGACCGATCAACGCCCCAAAGAACGCCCCGACGACGCCCCCCGACAGGCCTCCGAGCAACAGACCCACGATTCCGAATATCCAACGCATCGTTCTGATTGTCCTGTTTGGATAGGAAAAATATGCGCCGAATAGCGCACGCACCGCTCATATACCGCAAACCGCCGCCGTTGGGAATGCGCCAGGCCAATCCGTCAGCTTCACCGGCCCGTGCGACAATGCGCGCTTTGCCAAAAACGGCCCATCCACCGACCACCCGCATGGCCCTGAAATCCACGATCTACAAGGTCGATCTGCAGATCGCCGACATGGATCGCCACTACTACGCCAATCACGCGTTGACCGTCGCCCGCCACCCCAGCGAAAACGACGAACGCATGATGGTGCGCGTGCTCGCCTTCGCTCGCCACGCCAGCGAAACGCTTGCCTTCACGCGTGGCCTGTCCGAGCCCGACGAACCCGAACTCTGGCAGCGCGACCTGACCGACGCCATCGAACTGTGGATCGACCTCGGCAACCCCGACGACACCCGCATCCGCAAGGCCAGCAACCGCGCCGAACAAGTCGCCGTCTATACATATAGCGGCAACGCAAGCCGCGTGTGGTGGCAACAAATCGAGACCAAGATCACGCGCTTTGCCAACGTGTCGGTGTACGAAGTTGCGGCGGACACCGTGGCCGCGCTAGCCGCCATGGTGGAACGCACCATGCGTCTGCAAGTCACCATCCAGGACGGCGACATCTGGATCGCCAACGACGCCGACAACGTCCACGTCCAGATCGAAACGCTCAAGGCCGCGGACGCCGCCTGAGCCCTTTCCCCTCATCACCCACGCCACTCCACGAGGCTCATCATGACCATCGAAACCACCGCAAGCGGCCTGCAATACGAGGATGTCGTCGTCGGCGACGGCGCTGAAGCCACGGCCGGCAAATACGTCACCGTGCACTACACCGGCTGGTTGTACGACAACGGCCAGGCCGGCAAGAAATTCGACTCCAGCAAGGACCGTAACGACCCCTTCGCCTTCCACCTGGGTGGCGGCATGGTCATCAAGGGCTGGGACGAAGGCGTTCAAGGCATGAAGGTCGGCGGCACGCGCAAGCTGATCATTCCGGCGGCCCTGGGCTACGGCGCACGCGGCGCAGGCGGCGTGATTCCCCCGAACGCAACGTTGCTTTTTGAGGTCGATCTGCTGGAAGTTTGATCCTGCGCTAGAATCCGCCCCGGCTTGCGATGTGCCACGCGGTGCATCGCAAGCCGCCTCCCCCGGCGGGGTGGCAGAGTGGTCAATGCTGCGGCTTGCAAAGCCGTATAAGACGGTTCAATTCCGATCCCCCGCCTCCAGTTTTCCGGCTGCGCATGCTCCACCGTTGCGGCCGCGCCATAGTCAAACGCCCCCGAGCATCGCAACGCCCCGTTTCCGGGCCATCGGCCGTCAGCCCGCGTGACCACTCGTAACGATTGCTCTATGCTTGCGACATGGCCGTCACCCGAGAGGATCTCGAACAGAACCGGTTGCGCGCCGCCCTGGGTGATTCGCCCGTCGCGTCGTCGTTGCTGACCGAGGCTGCGCTGGAAGCGTCGCTTGCATCGACGCTCGCGCGGTTGTCGGCCGCGCACGGCGAATGCCAGGACGCCTGGGTGTTCGGCTACGGCTCGCTCATCTGGAACCCGATGATCTTCCACACCGAGGCCGCCCGCGCCACGGTGCATGGCTATCACCGTGGCTTCTACCTCTATTCCCGTATCAATCGCGGCACTTGGGACAACCCCGGGCTCGTGCTCGGTCTGGACCGTGGCGGCAGCTGCCGAGGCGTAGCCTTCCGCGTACCGCGCGACCATGCGGAGCACGAATTCCGCGTGCTCTGGCGCCGCGAAATGCTGACCGGCGCGTACCTCCCCCGCTGGCTGCCCACCGAAATCAATGGCCGACGCGTCATGGCGCTGGCTTTTGTCATGAACCGCGCGCATGAGGCCTATGCCGGCCGTCTGCCCGACGAGCGCGTGGTCGGCTGCCTGCGCGAGGCGGTCGGGCTGTACGGGCCGGCACGCGAATACCTACAGCGCACGCTGATCGGCCTGGCCAGCAATGGGCTGCACGATCCGTATCTGGACCGCCTGTGGTCACGCCTGCAGGCCACCGACGCGGCAAACGCCCCCTGCGCGACAACGGACGCAACCGACACCGCGCCGCTTCCCGATCCCTATCTCAGCGCCTGAACCCGCCCGCCATGCTTATCGCTCCGCGCCCCGCGATCAACCAGCTCATCGGCGTCATGCTGGGGATGGCACTGGCCGTGGGCGACATGGCCAATGCGTGGCAGGAGCAACACCTGCCGGTCCTGCATGTGGCAGCCAACGCGAGCGCCAAAGTGGCACCCGGCGCGGCACGCCCGGCCGACGCCCGCCCCACCCGCCGCAGCGACCCCGCCACGCGTGACCGCGACCTGATCCTCGCCGCGCAGGCCGGAAACACGATGGCCATCCAGTCGTTGCTGGCCGAAGGCGCCAGCCTCAAGGCGCGTGATGCCGAGGGCCGCACGGCCCTCATCGCCGCCGTCATGGCGCACATGGGTGCGGCAGCACGCTTGCTCATCCAGGCCGGTGCCGACGTCAACCTGCAGGACAACACGCAGAACAGCGCCTTCCTGCTCGCTGCCATCCAGGGCGATGCGGAAACGGTACGCCTGGCCCTGTCGCACGGCGCCAACCTGCGCGCCACCAACGCTGATGGCGATACTGCGCTTATCCCGGCTGCGCGCCGTGGCTACGTCGAAGTCGTCAACGAACTCGTGAAGGCCGGCGTACCGCCCGATGCCACCAACAACCTGGGCCTGACCGCGCTGATCGAAGCCGTGGCCCTGGGCGATGGCAGCGACAAATACGAGAAGACCGTGCAGCTCCTGCTCGACGGCGGCGCCGACCCCAACCTGGCCGACCGCGGGGGCGTCACGCCGATGCGGCATGCGCGTCAGCGTGGCTTCCACGGGATCGGCGCACTCTTGTTCAAGGCGCGCGGACATTGAAAAAGGGGCCACTGAGGCCCCTTTCTCATTATGCCGCCGCAGGTTTCGCGGCCACTTCGTTCCTTGCGTTTTCCTGCTCCTGCAACGTGCGCCACATCACCTTGCCCGTGCCGGACTTGGGCAGCGCATCCACAAACTCCACCACGCGCGGGTACTTGTAGGCGGCCATGTTGTCGCGCGCCCAGTTGATGATGTCCTCTTCGGTGGTCTTGCCCTTGGCGTGGGCCTTGAGCACCACCACCGCTTTGACCGACTCGCCGCGATACGCATCGCGCGTGCCGATGATGCAGGCCTCCTGCACGTCGGAGTGCTTGTACAGCAGGCTCTCCACCTCGGCCGGCCAGACCTTGAAGCCCGACGCATTGATCATGCGTTTCAGGCGGTCGGTGAGGAAAAAGTAGCCATCTTCGTCCATCCTGCCGAGGTCGCCCGTGCGGAAGAAGCGCTTGCCTTCGAATTCGATGAAGACTTCGGCACTGGCCTGCGGCTTGCCCCAGTAACCCAGGAAGACCTGCGGGCCGCTGACGATGATTTCACCCACCTCGCCAATCGGCAGCTCCTGCAGCGTCTGCGGATCGACGATGCGAGCGTCGGTGTTGAACACGGGAATGCCCAGGCACTGCTGCTTGGCCCGATCCGCCGGATTGCTGTGCGTAGGCGCGATCGTTTCCGACAGGCCGTAGCCTTCCTGGTACGCGAGGTTGAAATCCTTCAGCAACCGCTCGGCCACTGCCTGCGGCATCGCCGCGCCACCGCCGCCGATGTAGGCCAGGCTCGACAGGTCGAACTCCGCCAGCTGCGGGCTCGCCAGGAAGTCGATCACCATGGTCGGAATGTTCGTCCAATGCGTGATCTTGTAGCGCGAGATCAGCCGCCCTGCCACCTCGCGATCCCAGCGGGGCAACATCACGACCGTGGAGCCCATGTAGATAGGTGCGTTCATGCCGTACTGCATGCCGGTCACGTGGAACAGCGGGATGATCGACAGACTCACGCCTTCCTTGGTCGAACTCGACCACATCGAACCGCCCACCACGTTGTGCATGACCGTGCGATGCGGGTGCATGCAGCCCTTCGGAAAGCCCGTGGTGCCCGATGTATACGGCATCACGGCCAGGTCGTCCGGCCCGGCGGTGTGCGGGCCCGGCACGAGCCGCTGTGCGAGTGCGTCGTTCCAGGCGACGGCGCCGGGCTGTGCCGGATGCTGCGCGGTAATCCACGCGGGGGGTGCATCTTCGGGATATTCGTACTGGGCCGGCAGCGCATCGGCGTACGACGTGACCAGCAGGTGCTTGGTGCGTTGCGCCTCCGGCAGCTCGGCGTTGGCCGTGGTCACGTTGACGGCCAGATCTGCGCTGCAGATGACCGTAGCGGCGCCCGCATCGGTGATGTAATGCTTGAATTCTTCCGGCCGGTTCATCGGATTGACCGGCACGACCACCGCATCAGCGCGCAGGATGCCGTAATACGCGGCCATGAACTGCGGACAGTTCTGCATATAGAGCAGCACGCGGTCGCCCTTTTGCACCCCCGCCACCTGCTGCAGCCAGCCAGCCACGGCCACCGCATCGTCGTGCAGCTCACGGAAGGTGGTGTGGCGACCGTAGAAGATGATCGCGTCCTTGTCCGGATAGCGTCGGGCAGACACTTCCAGGTTGTACCAAAGGCTCGTTTGCGGCGAGCTGATGTTGTGCGGCAAACGTCGGGGCCAGAACTGGAAGTGCGGTCGTGTCATGCCATGTCTCCGTGAATCTGTGTGTTGTTTTTACCGGATGGTATCCGAACGATCGTTCTATTTTCAACCGTTGCCCTGACATACGTTATTGCGGCGGACAAAAGGCGGGCAGATCGCCTGGAAACGGTCTGCTCCACCCCCAAGTAAAATGCACGATACCTCTCGCCGGTGCGTATGCCGGCGCCATTGCCCCTCAGGAGAATCCCGACGATGAGCGACATCACCTCGCAGAATTTCGCGCAAGAAGTGATCGAAACCTCTCGCCAGGTCTCAGTGCTCGTTGATTTCTGGGCGCCATGGTGCGGTCCGTGCCGCACATTGGGCCCGATGCTGGAAAAGCTGGAGGCCGAGTACGCCGGAAAATGGAAGCTCGCCAAGATCAACTCGGACGAAAACCCCGAGCTTTCCGCCCAGTTCCACGTGCGCAGCATCCCGTATGTGGTGGCGTTCGTGGATGGCAAACCGGTCGACCAGTTCGTCGGCGTCTTGCCCGAAGCGCAATTGCGGGCGTTTCTGGACCGCGTGATTCCGCAACCCGCAGAAGTCGCCTATCGCGAAGGGCTGGCCGCGAGCCAGGCCGGCGAAACTGCCCACGCGCGCGAAGCGTTCCAGAACGCCCTGGCATTCGACCCGGGCTTCGATGCCGCCCGCTTTGAGCTGGTGAACCTGTTGCTGGACAGCGGCGACGTGCATGCCGCGCAGGGCGAATTCGCACTGCTCTCCCCCAAGGCGCCGCAGGACGAACGCTATGCCCCGCTGGAAACGCGGCTGAAGGCCACCGAACGGGCCGATACGCTGCCCGATGCCGGCGCCCTGCGCACGGTCGTGGGAGCGGAGCCCGGCAATCTGCAGGCGCGGCTCGATCTGGCGCAACAGTACATCGCCGGCAAGGATTACGAAGCGGCCTTGGAGCAATTGCTCGCCATCGTTGAGCGGGATCGCACATTCCGTGACGACCTCGCCCGCAAGACGATGGTCTCGGTATTCGACATGATGCGCGACGCACCGCAGGCGGTATCGCACTGGCGCCGGCAGCTGGCGTCCAAACTGAATTGAGGAGCCGTCATGCGACTGATCTACGTAGCCGATCCGATGTGCTCCTGGTGCTACGGTTTCGGCCCGCAGTTGGCTGACCTGCGCAAGCGGCTGGCCGACACCCTCGGCGCGCCTGTGCCCGTCACGCTCATCACCGGCGGCCTGCGCCCCGGCCAACGCGAACCGATGGCTGCAGACAAGCGCGACGAAATCCTGCACCACTGGCATGCCGTGGCCGAACGCAGCGGCATGCCGTTCGACCAGTCGCCCGAGGCGGCCATACGCCGCAATGGCTTCGTCTACGACACCGAACCCGCCTGCCGCGCCGTCGTCATGGCGCGCGAGCACTGGGCCGAGGACGACGAACGCGTGCTCACCGTCTTCCATGCCATCCAGCACGCCTTCTACGCCGAAGGCCGCGACACCACACAAGCCGACGTGCTGCGCGACGTTGCACTCGCCAATGGCGTTGAGGCGGCACACTTCGATGCCGTGTTCGACACGGACGCGTTGCGCGACGAAACGCGCGAAGACTTCCGACTGTCGCGCCGCTGGGGCATCACCGGCTTTCCCAGCTTGCTGGCCGAACTGGGCGGTGCGCTGTATCAGATCGGGCGTGGCTATGCGCCGTCGGTGGCGCTATACACGCGGGCGGTAGAAGTGCTTCAGCAGCATCCCGCACCGGACGCCGGCTAATACGTTTGCCCGACGTCAAACTGTGGTGAGGTGGCCGTCGCTTAAGCTGACCGCCTCGCCCATCCAATTCTTCAGCCTGCCATGCCCGTGATCGAATGGTCCGAGGCGCTCCAACTAGGAGACGCCGCCACCGACGCCAACCACGCCGAATTCTGCGCGCTGCTCAACGCCATCGCAGATGCCTCGGACGCCGAGTTCATTCCCGCGCTCGACGCCTTCATCGACCACACCGAGCACCATTTCGGTGAAGAAAACACGTGGATGGACGCCGCGGACTTCCCCCCGCGCCACTGCCACCGCGGTGAGCACGACAACGTGCTGGCGCTGTGCCGCGAGGTGCGCAAGCGCGCCGCCGCCGGCGAGATGGATCTGGGCCGGCGGCTGGTGGCGGAATTGCCAGAGTGGTTTGCCCAGCATGTGGACGTGATGGACCGGATGATGACGACGTACCTGGCGCAAATGGGCAGCGCGGTGCGCAACATCGAGCACGTCGGCTGAACCCGGGTTGTCGACCGGCGGTCTGCTGCCTAGAGTCAAAGTGGCCCTGCCCGCTGGCCTTCGTTGCGCGGGCGTCCACTCCACCCTGGGAGCGCCCATGAAGATCGTCAACGAAGCCTCGTTTCAATCCGATGTGATCGACGCCTCGCAACGCAGCCCGGTGGTGGTGTGCTTTGCCGCGGAGTGGAGCCACCCAAGCCAGTCCGCCGTGGCCAGCCTCGAACAGATGGAATCGAGCTTCGCCGGACGCGCCACATTCGTCACCATGGATTTCGACGAGAACCAGCACACCGCTGATCGATACGGCGTGTCGGTCATGCCTGGTTTTGTGGTCTTTGCCAACAGCCAGCCACGCGACGGATGGTCGGGCGTGTATGCCGACGCCATCCGCGAGAAGCTTGATCAGGTCATCCCTCGATCAAGCAGCACGCCGTCAGACACCGGCGATCGCACGCAGCGCCGTTGACGCGGCCACCATCCCGAACACCGCCGTCACGCAAACGGACGAGCCAAAGCCCGCGCATGCCAGGCCTTGCGGCCCTTGCTGCGCAGGCTGCGGAGCGGGCGGCGCGTTGACCACGGCAATATCCCCAGCCGCTGCAAGGTCGTCGATGCCGGCGTGGCTCGACTCGACCGGCAACTCGACGGCGCACGCCTGTTGCTCGGGTTCGGGATAGCGCAGCGGCTCGTCCGAGAAGACGGCATCGATGCCGAAACGTGACTTCGGGTTTTTCGGAAAGCCATGCTGGCGGCGGAGGTTGCCGCGCACCTTGGCGAGCAGCGGATCTTGAATCGTGCGCGAGAGGTCCGTCACGCGAATGCGCGTCGGGTCCAGTTGCCCGCCTGCAGCGCCGCACGTCACCACGCGTTTGCCGGTGCGTTTGCAGAACGCGATGATGGCCGTCTTCACCTTCACCGCATCGATCGCGTCGATCACGTAATCGAACGGATGGCCAAGCAGTGTTTCGACGTTCTCGACCGTCACGAAATCATCGATGCGGCTGATCTCGGCGCGCGGATTGATCTGCAGGATACGCTCGGCCATGGCGTCGACCTTGGCCATGCCATACGCATCGCCCAGCGCGTGAATCTGCCGGTTGGTGTTGGACACCGCGATGTGATCGAGGTCGATCAGGGTGAACTTGCCCACACCGCAGCGCGCCGCCGCCTCGGCCACCCACGAACCCACGCCGCCGATGCCGATCACGCACACGTGCGCCGCCGCAAACCGCTCCAGCGCCTGCGGACCGTACAACCGGGCAACACCGCCAAACCGGCGTGCGTATTCATCATCGAGGACGGGCGGGTGCGCTGGCGCGCTGATTGCTACTTGGCTCATGACACAATTGAATCGTGGTTGCGCCGAACTATATATCAACGTGCGCAGTCGCATTTTTGTGCCAATACCAACAAAAAGACGATGCGTACATCCGGCAAACTCGCCCTCGGACTGGTCATCACACCCGTCGTCATCGTGGCAGCGGCGGTCATCTTTGTGCTGACGTTCGACTGGAACCGCGCAAAGCCGTATCTGAATGATCGCGTCTCGCAAGCCATCGGGCGCCCCTTCGCCATCAACGGCGATCTGATGCTCACGTGGAAGAAGCCCGAAGGCGAATCCGGCTGGCGTGCATATGTGCCCTGGCCACGACTGATTGCCAACGACATCACCATCGGAAACCCGGATTGGGCCAAGCAGCCGAACGTGGCCACCATCCATCAACTCACGTTTGTGCTGGAGGCGCTGCCGCTGCTGGCGCATCGCATCGTCATCCCCAGCGTGACACTGGACACGCCCGCCATTGCGCTGGAGCGCGACAAGCAGAACCGCAACAACTGGACGTTCGATCTGGCGGGCAGCGAGGGCGACAACAAGAAGCCGTCGGACTGGAAGCTGGACCTGCGCGAGATCGCCTTCAGCAAGGGCTCGCTGGCCCTGGACGATGACATCAAGCGCATTCACCTGACAGCGGCCATCGACACCGTCGACAACCAGACGCTATACACCGCCGCCAACGGCACCGCCATCAAGAGCGCGGACCAGCCCGGCGGAGTGCCGGCTGCATCCGGCGCGGCAGCATCCGATACCGCCGCGCAGACGCGGGCGGAGCCGGATCCGCAGCAGCCTTACGGCATCGCGTGGACGGTCAAGGGCACCTACAACAACGCCACCATCAAGGGCAGCGGCAAGGCCGGCGGCGTGCTGCGCCTGCAGGAGGCACAACGGCCCTACCCGCTGCAGGCCGACGTGACGGTCGGCAAGACGCGCATCGACCTGGCAGGCACGCTCACCAACCCCGCCAGCCTGACGGCCATCGACTTACGCCTGCACCTGTCGGGCGCAAGCATGGCGCAGTTGTATCCGCTGACCGGCGTGGTGCTGCCGGATACGCCGCCGTTCGACACCCGCGGCCGGCTGATCGGTGAACTGCGCAAGCAAGGATCGACGTGGCGCTACGAGAAATTCTCGGGCCGCGTGGGCGGCTCCGATCTGGGCGGCACGCTTACCTTTGCGATGCGCGAGCCCCGTCCGCAATTGACAGGCGAACTCGTTTCGCATCAATTGCTGTTCGCCGACCTCGCGCCAATCATCGGTGCCGACTCCAACGCCAGCAAGGCCAAGCGCGCCGACCCGAGCGCCGACCCAGGTGACAGCAAAACCGTGCGCCAGCCGGCCGACAAGGTGCTGCCGGTCGAGCCCTTCCGTACCGATCGCTGGAACGCCATTGATGCCGACGTGAAGTTCACAGGCGAGCGCATCGTCCACACAGCAGATCTGCCGATCAACCACCTCGTTACGCACGTCAAGCTGCAGGACGCCCTGCTCACGCTCGACCCACTCAACTTCGGCATTGCGGGCGGCACGCTTTCCTCCAACATCCAGCTCGACGGACACGCCACGCCCATGCAGGCGCGCGCCGCGCTGGCGGCACGGCACTTCAAGATCAAACAACTGTTCCCGAAGATCGAATCGGTGCGCGCCAGCGTGGGCGAGATCAACGGCGATGCGCGGCTCTCAGCCACGGGCAACTCGGTGGCGGCGCTGCTCGGTTCATCCAACGGCGAGGTGAAGATCCTGGTGGAGCAAGGCACCATCAGCAAGTTCATCCTGGAAGCCATGGGGCTGAACGTGGGCAACGTGATCCTGACCAAGCTCTTTGGCGACAAGCAGGTCACCATCAACTGCGCGGCGGGCGACTTTGCTGTGAGCAATGGTCTGGCGCAGGCGCGCACGTTTGTGGTGGATACGCAGGATGCCGTCATCGACGTGACCGGCGCGACGAGCTTCAGGCAGGAAGCGCTGGACTTCACCATTCATCCGGATTCGAAGGGGCTGCGCGTGTTTTCGCTTCGCACACCGCTGTATGTGAAGGGCACATACAAGCATCCGGATGTGTCGATTAACCCGGCAGTCGTGGCGCTACGGGCAGGCGGCGCAGTGGCGCTGGCATTGACGGCGCCGGTGGCGGCGGTACTGCCGGTGCTTGAGCTCAAGCCTGCACCGGAGAGCGCCTGCGGCAAGCTACTCGCCGATGTGCGCCAACGCCCGACTGCGCCGCCGCCGGGCAAGACGTATCACAGCAAGAACCCGGGCCGCACGCCGGAAGGCGATTTGAAATCGACGCAGCCCGACTCGGGCAAGACCGCTGTGCCCCAGCGTCCCGCAGCACCCGCGTCGCGCGACCCGCACACGACCGGCGGCTGACTTGCCGCCGGCACCGTCGCCGCTACTTCGCTGAACGCCGCTTTGCGATGGCCTCCGCCGTCACCGCCGGCGTGGCCGGATCGCCAAACTGGCGCGTGACGTAGTTCGTCAGCGCGGCGAGCTGTTCGTTGGACAATTGACGCCCAAACGCCGGCATGCCGATGTGCTTGTCGCCTGCCTTGCGCTCAATGCCAAACAACATCACCTGCACAAGGTTGGTCGTGTCCCGCGTGCCGACCGCTGAGTTGTGCAGCAGCGGCGGGTAATAGCCATCGGGCGTGCCACGTCCATCAGCCTGGTGACACGTGGCGCAATTGCCAAGGTACAGGCGCGCGGCGTCAATCGTGGTTTCGATGGGCTTGCCGCGCAGCGCGGTCACATCGGTGGCAGGCTTGCCCCAATCCTGTCGTGCGCGTTCAAGGTTGTTGCTTACCGCTGGCACGGTGCGCAGGTATTCGGCGATGGACTCGACGTCCTGCATGGTCATCCGCGAAAAGCTGTGCTGCACGGCTTCGCCCATCGGCCCCGCGGCTTGCGCCACGCCGGGCACGCTGCCGGTGCGCAGATACTGGACGAGCTGTTCAGGCTTCCAGGCGCCGATGCCGCTCGTTGGGTCCGACGTGATGTTGAATGCCGTCCAGCCCGCGAGGGTTGAGCCTGCAAGATAGCCGCTGCCGCGCTCGTCCAGTGCCTTCTCCTGCATGGCGAAGCCGCGCGGCGTATGGCACGTGCCGCAGTGTGCGAGGCCTTGCGTGAGGTACGCACCGCGATTCCACGTCGGCGACTTGTCATCCTTCGGGGTGTACGGCTCGCTCTTGAGGAAGACGAGGTTCCACAGCTTGAGCGGCCAGCGCATGTTCAGCGGCCAGCGGATCGTGCTCGGTGGCGGATCGTTCTGCACGGCCGTCACGCCGTTGTGGAAATACGCATAGAGATCGCGCATGTCCGCATCGTTGATCTTCGCGTACGACGGATACGGCATGGCCGGATACAGATTGTCGCCGTCGTCGTCCACGCCTTTTCGCACGGCGCGCTCGAATTCTTCGTAGGTCCATTTGCCGATGCCGGTCTTCTCATCGGGCGTGATGTTGCTGCTGTAAATGGTGCCCAGCATCGGAATCTGCATCGGCAAGCCGCCGGCAAAGGGCTTGCCGCCGGGCGCCGTATGGCAGGCCGCACAGTCCGCCACAATCGCGAGGTATTCACCGCGTTTGATCTGCGCAGCGTCAGCCGGTGTGTCCTTCGCCCAGGCATTCGTCACGAGGCCGGTCAGCAACAACATCGAGAAAGAAGCGATCGATTTCATCTCACGCCTCCTTCTTCAGTTGGTCAGCAATGCGCAGGGCCAGCGCCGCGATGGTCAGCGTCACGTTGACGGTGCCCACGGTCGGCATGGTGGAACTGCTGCTGATGAACAGGTTCGGGTGATCAAACGTCCGGCAATCCTTGTCGACCACGGAGTCTTTCGGATCGGCACCCATGATGGTCGCGCCGGTGATGTGGTTGTTGGGCGCGAAGTCGTCGTGGAATTCGACATTGGTGCCACCCATCACCTGCGCTGCCGTCGCGTAGACCTCCCGCGTATGCACCGCGCTGCGTTTGACGTAGTCGTCAATGTGGTACGTGATTTCGGGGCGTGGAATGCCGATGGCATCCACTTCCGTCGCGCTCGGCACGATGCGGTTCTCGGGCAGCGGCAGGATCTCGTGAAAACTGTCGAACTGGACGTAGCGCGCGGCCTGGTCGCGGATGCGCGCATCGAGTTCGGCCGGCTTGATCAGCTTGCCTTCCTTGAAGATGCGTTGCGTCTCCTGCTCGATGCGCGAGATGTTCGACAGGTGCAGCTTCTTGCCAGCCTGCGTGGCACGGAATGGCCCGTCACGAAAACCGATCAGCGAGGTCATTTCCTGCGGCCCGCGGCCGGGCCATAGCTTGCGGTCGGCATAGAAGCTCACGCCGGTGCCGGGGTGGTCCATCAGGTTGCGCCCCACCATGTCGGAGCTGTTGCCCACGCCCTTCGGAAAATCCTGGCTGGTCGACATCAGCATCAGCTTCGGCGTTTCGATGCCGTTGGCGGCCAGCACGAACCACTTGCCTTCCACGCGGTGCTCGGCGCCTTTCGAGTCCTTGTAGCGCGCGGCCACGATGCGCTTGTTGGGGCCGACTTCGAGCTTGAAGACAACGGCGTTCTCGATCAGCCGCGCGCCGGCCTGCTCGGCTTTCTCCACATGGACGATGCCGTTGTACATCGCGCCGATCGGACAGATCGGCATGCAATTGTTGTTGCCGCAGCAGGTCGGGCGACCGTCGTACGGGCGGCTGTTGCGTGCCACGGGTTCGGTCACCACGTGGAAGCTCGCGTCATGCGCATTGAGCGCTTCCTTGATCGTGCGCTCATTGAACGAGAGCGGAGGCGGAGCCATGGGATACGGCTGGCTGCGCGGCGAGCCGAGGTCTTCGTCGTTCGGCCCCCATACGCCCAGCGCCTCTTCGGCCAGGCCGTAATAGCGCTCCAGATCCTGATACTGGATCGGCCAATCGCGCGCGATGCCGTACACGCTGCGCAGCTTGAAATCATTCGGCAAAAAGCGCCACGTCGATGCGGCCCAGTGCCACGTCGTGCCGCCCACCGCCCGGATGTACTGCGAGTTGAACTGATGCTCGCCCTTGAGCACGAGGTAGTTGTTGGGCGGCCCATATTCCGGGTGCGGCGCCCAGGGCGTGGATGGATACGGAGCCATGAAATCCATCTTGTCGGCCTGGTTGCGGAAGCGCTCGACGATCTCCCAGCGCGGCAGGCGCGGACCGGCTTCGAGCATCAGCACCGACTTGCCCGCGCGCGCCAGTTCGTACGCCACCAGCGCCCCGGCCACGCCGGAGCCCACCACCACGATATCGGCTTGTTGGGTATCGGCCATCAGACTTGCCTCTCGACAGGGGGCTCGGCCCAGAAGCCTGGCTGGTTCGGGCAATACGTGCGGATGACGAGCGTGTCGGAGACCACGCTGTACATCAGCGCTTGCTCGTACGTGACGATATTGCCGTCGACCACACCCAGGTACCACGCTTCCAGAATCTGCAGCGCGGTCTTCTGCTGCGCATCGGAAAGCGAGCCCGCCGCCAACGCCTGTGCCAGTGGCCGCAATTGCGCGGCAAAGTCGGCGCTGGATTTGCCCAGCGCCGCCAGCAACCGCGTGCCGACGCCGCGATCCAGCGCCGGCCGCGCCGTCAGTGCCTGTGACAACACCATGAATGCATCCAGCGATTCAGTCGGGGCCTGGGCGACCGCACGCAGCACCTGCGAGCCCGCCAGCCCGGCCGCAGCCAACGCCAGCGTGCCCTGCAGCCACTGGCGGCGTGTCAGGCCGGCGACGGTGTCGGGAGAATGGGAACGGGGGGCCATTTCGACATCCTGTTGAAATTTTTGTGGGGAACATGGCAGGCGGCGCCAGCCTGACGCCCTTGACTAGCCAATATAGGCGGCGCACGGCGGACCGCCAGAACAGACGCCGAAGCGTGAAACGTGCCAGCCTGTGCTTGCGCAGGCGCAAACGGCGGCCGCCGATGTTTGTCTATACTCGGCCCGTTCGCATGTTGCATCCGCCACGCTCATGACCTCCATTGCCGATATCCGCACCGATTACGCCCGCGCTTCGCTCGACATTGCCGACGTCGACGCCAACCCCCTGCGCCAGTTCCGACGCTGGTTCGACGAGGCGCTGAAGGCCGAGGTGGCCGAAGTCAACGCCATGACGCTCGCCACTGTCGATGCGCAGGGCCAGCCGGCGGCGCGCATTGTACTGCTCAAGAATCTGGACGAACGCGGCTTCACCTTTTTTACCAATTACGCCAGCCACAAGGGCGAGGAACTGGCCGCTAACCCACGCGCTGCGCTGCTGTTCCACTGGATCGGGCTGGAGCGGCAAGTACGCATCCAGGGCATCGTCGAAAAAGTGAGCGACGCAGAGAGCGATGCCTATTACCACTCGCGGCCGCTAGGCTCTCGGTTGGGGGCGTGGGCGTCGGAGCAGAGCAGCGAAGTGCCCGACCGCGCCACGCTGGAAGCCCGCGAAGCCGAATACAGCCAGCGCTTTGGCGACTCCCCCCCGCGCCCGCCGCACTGGGGCGGTTATCGTTTGCTGCCGGAGCGGCTGGAATTCTGGCAAGGCCGCCCTTCGCGCCTGCACGACCGTCTGGAGTACCGCAAACAGGCAGACGGCAGCTGGACGATCGTCCGCCTCGCCCCGTAGCCGGACGCATAGACGCGCAATACGTTATTGCGCATCGCGTCATGTCGGCACGGCGCTTGCTGGCAGCGGATTGGCCCGGCACGCGCCCGTAAGACCCAGACAGCACAATGGGAAACTTTGTCGTAAGCTAATGTGATCCGTTCGGGCCGCAATCCGATGGCCGCCCCGAACATTTGCACATCAGGGAGGCGTCGACATGTTTTTCCAACAGGCGATTGACCGCAAACTCGAGCAGTGGATCCAGGAAATCCGCGAGTCTGCCGACCTTCCTTTACGCCTGCGGCTATGGAACGGTGATCAATATGAACTGGGCCGCTTCGAGCAGCCCCGCGTCACGCTCACCGTGCGCGAAGCTAGCGCACTGCCGCTGCTGCTGTCCCCCACGCTCAACAACCTTGGCGAGGCGTACGTTCAGGAGAAGATCGATCTGGACGGCAAGCTGGCCGACATCATCAACGTGAGCTACAGCCTGGCTTCTGCGGCTGCGGTCAGCAGTGGAAACGCGCTGGCCCGCGTGGTACGCCACTTCGCCCACACGAAGGAAGGCGACAGGGAGTCGATCCAGTACCACTACGACGTTTCCAACGATTTCTACAAGCTGTGGCTGGACCAGAACATGGTCTACTCCTGCGCTTACTTCGAAAATGGCGATGAAACGCTCGACGAGGCGCAGCTCAAGAAAATCGACCATATCCTCACCAAGATCCGCTTGCAGCCCGGGCAAACGCTGCTTGATATCGGCTGCGGCTGGGGCGCGCTGGTGCTGCGTGCCGCGCAGAAGTACGGCGCGCGCTGCCTGGGCGTGACGCTGTCGCAAAACCAGTACGAGCTTGCCACCGAACGCGTGCGGGCGGCCGGTTTGCAAGACCAGATCGAAATCCGCATCCAGGACTACCGCGACCTCACCGGCCAGTTTGATCGCATCACGAGCGTCGGTATGTTCGAGCACGTCGGTCGCAAGAACCTGCCAGGGTATTTCCGTCGCATGCACGATCTGCTGGCCGATGGCGGCGTCGCCATGAACCACGGCATCACGTCGTCCGACACGGCTGGCGGCGAGAGCTCGATGGGCGGCGGCGATTTCATCGATCGCTACGTCTTTCCGCAAGGTGAACTACCGCACATCTCGCTGGCGCTGAGCGCCGCGCAGGATGGCGGCCTGGAAGCGCTTGACGTTGAAAGCCTGCGCCGCCACTATGCGCGCACGCTTGAGCACTGGGCTGAGCGTTTCGAAACCAACGGCGAGACCATCCGCGCGATGGTGGGCGAGAAAAAATACCGCATCTGGCGCGTCTACCTGGCCGGCTGCGCGCACGCTTTCGACGCCGACGAAATCTCGATCTTCCAGACCGTGCTGCAGAAGGCCGGCAAATCGGCGACGTCGATCCCGTGGTCGCGCCGCTATATCTACGCGTAACCATTTGACTGCCAGTTCCCCCATCGACGATCTGTTCGGCGCGCCGCCCATACCCAGCGACGGCGCGGCCGCCGAACCCGGCAAGTCCGCCCCGAAAACCAAACGTTCCCCCACCCGCCAAGGCGTTCTGCCCGCAGCGGTCGCACCCGAAGTGGCCGAGCTCGCGCAACGCTTGCCGCGCGGCCTGCGCATTGGCACGTCGTCGTGGTCGTATCCGGGGTGGGACGGGCTGGTGTATGCGGGCGAGTATTCCGATTCGATGCTCGCACGCAAGGGCCTGGCGGCTTATGCCCAGCATCCGTTGCTGCGCACGGTCAGCATCGATCGCGGTTTCTATTCGCCGATCCCCTTGGCGGACTACGTCGCTTACGCGGCCAGCGTGCCGGAAGATTTCCGCTTTGCCGTCAAAGCCACCTCTGCCGTATGCGATGCGTGGATTCGGGAATCGGACGGGCGCGGGCGCATGGCCAATCCCGCCTTCCTGAATGCTGAATTTGCGATCCGCGATTTTGTTGAGCCAGCCACCCGCGGGCTCGGGACGCGATGCGGGCCGCTGGTGTTTCAGCTCTCGCCGCTGGGCGCGCTGGCCGAAGATGCCACCGGCTTTGTAGAGCGGCTTGAGGCGTTCCTGACCGCCCTACCGCCGCTCGATCCGCAACTCAATCCCGATGCCGTCTACGCGGTGGAATTGCGCGATGCCACGCTGCTCACGCCACGCTTGATCAAGATGCTGCGCGCGGCAGGCGTGCGTTATTGCGTCGGCCTGCATGAGCGGATGCCGGCGGTGGACCGGCAAGCCGCCGCCGTTGCGCTGCTGGATGAGGGCGCGGGCGGCCCGCTGGTGGTGCGCTGGAACCTGAACAGCCGCTATCGCTACGCGCAAGCCGAAGCGGCGTACAAACCGTTCAACAAGCTCGTCGATGAAGACCCGCTCTCGCGCGAGACGCTGGCTGACATGGCAGTCGGCGCGCTGGCGGCCGGGCGCAAGGTGACGATCCTGGTCAGCAACAAGGCGGAAGGATCGTCCCCGTTGTCGTGCATCAAGCTGGCCGAGGCCATTGCCGCGCGCCTGCCGGCGGACGCAGCGTAGCCTCGGCGCCATCTCCTAACCCTGCAAGCGGTGCGCGAACTGCTTGCGGAACTTCGCCACCTTGGGCGAGATCACGAACGCACAGTAGCCTTGTGCCGGGTGGTCGCGGAAGTAGTTCTGGTGCTCGTCTTCCGCGCGCCAGAAGGTCACCTTGCCGTCAGCGGCATCCACCAGTTCCGTCACGATGGGCGCTTCAAAGATATCGCTGGCGCCCAGTTCGGCAATGGCCGTGCGTGCCGTCGCCAATTGCTCGGGCGTTTGCGCAAAGATAGCCGAACGGTATTGCGGGCCGACATCGTTGCCTTGGCGATCCACGGTGGTCGGGTCGTGAATGGCGAAGAAGATGTCGAGAATCTCGCGATACGGGATCACGGCCGGGTCGAACTTCACGGCCACCACTTCAGCATGGCCGGTGTTGCCATTGCATACGGCACGGTAACTCGGACGATCGACATGGCCACCGGCATAGCCGGACACCACGTTTTGCACGCCTTGCACCTGCTGGAACACGGCTTCCAGGCACCAGAAGCAGCCGCCGCCCAGAACGGCGGTTTCAAGGGCGCGTTGTTCAGTCATTCGAATTCTCCTGCGGTTGATTAGGCTGCCATTGGTCGGTCGAAGACCCTCATCCTGACACAGGCACCCTCATGTGATCGCAGGACCACGCAAAGCCCTACCCCGATGCGGCCTATCGGGCGTCCGTTACAATTGAGTATTACTTTCGGTAGTTTTCATGGACCAACACGGAGCCATTCCCATGGATGCGCGCGCCCCGGAATCTTCCGCGCGCGAGGCGTCGTCACATCGACGCCCACATGGCCGCGCCACCCCGCCCGATTTTGACGCCGCGCACTTCCGGCATGCACTGTCCCAGTTTGCGACTGGGGTGACGGTGGTTACCACGCGCTCTGAAGGCCGGCCGGGTACGCCGGCGTTCGTTGGGGTGACGGCCAGCTCGTTCAATTCGGTGTCGCTGGATCCGCCGCTGGTGCTGTGGAGCCTGGGCACGCAGGCCAATTCATTTCCGCTGTTCCACGCCGGCTCGCACTACGTCATCAATATCCTGGCGGCCGAGCAGTTGGACCTGTGCAAGCGCTTCGCCACGCTCAAAGGCGACCGCTTTGCCAACATCGACTATCGCCTGAGCCCAACCGGCTTGCCGATCCTCGCGCAATCGCTGGCGTGGTTCGAGTGCCATAACCGCAGCCGATATGACGAAGGAGACCACGTCATCTTCGTGGGTGAAGTCGAGCGCTGCGGCGTGATCGACGCGGACGGCGCACCGCTGGTGTTCCATCGCGGCGCGTTTTCGTCGCTCACGCACATCGGCGACTGATCCTCCGGCCACATCACGTAGAAGTCGCTGCCTTCTGCGGCGCTTCCGCGTCGATGCCCCAATCCCCGAATTCGTACCAGTCGTCGCCCAGCAGTTCAGCGGGGTGCTGCGTGCGGCCCGAGCCGTTGCCGCAGCCCAGGGCGTCGGTGGAGCAATACTTGTCGCAGCCCCAGCAGATGCGCTCAGGATGCACAGGATGCAGCGGAAACTTCTTGGCCATGGCCCGCTCCGGTCGACAACACAGGGCCACTATCCGCGCATGCTTGCAGTAGGGGATTGATTCTCGTCAGAAACTCCAGCGCTAGCTTCTACTTTGCCTTCCCGCGCTTGCCCGCCGCCCCGCCCTCCAGCGGGCGCACGCCACGCGCTTCCATCAGCAGCGCCAAGCCGCCATCGCGGTCCTTGATGGTACGCAGGACGATATTCGAGCGGATGTCCATCACGCCGGGCGTCTTGTACAGCCGCTCGATGATGAACTCCGAGTAGTGCTGCAGGTTGGGCGCCTGCACGCGCAGGATGTAGTTGCAATCCCCGGTGATGATGTAAGCGGCCACGATCTCGGGCCAACTCTGCACGGCGGCCATGAACGTCTCGTGCCAACCCGTCACGTCCTGGCGCATCGACACCTGCACGATGGCTTCCAGTTCCAGCCCCAGTGCCGCGCGACCCAGTTGCGCCCGATAACCGGTGATGGCTCCGCCCTCTTCCAGCATCCGCACCCGCCGCAGGCAAGCTGATGGCGACAACGCCACGCGCTCAGCCAGGTCCTGATTGCTGATGCGGCCGTCTTCCTGCAATACCTGCAGAATGCGCAGATCGGTGGTATCGAGTTGCATCTGTCGTCGTTCTTTGCGTGATTTCTTTGATATGTTGAATTTTATGCGAATTCATTGAAATAGCACGCACGATTATGCACACCCATTGCGCGTGCTTTTCCCTATCATTTCGGCACGGATTCAACGAATTTTCCGCCCTGGAGCCGCCTTGGAACGCACTTTGTGGGACATCAGCCCCGCCCTTTCGCCCGCCACGCCCACGTGGCCCGGCGACACGCCGTTTTCGCAGGAAATTGCGTGGAAGTTGGAAGGCGACTGCCCGGTCAACGTCGGGCGCATCACGCTCTCGCCGCATACGGGCGCGCATGCCGATGCTCCGCTCCACTACCGCGCCGACGGCGCTGCCATCGGGCAGGTGCCGCTGGACGCTTACCTTGGCCCATGCCGCGTCATCCACTGCGTGGGCGTAGCGCGCGTTGAGCCGGAACACGTGCGTGAAGCGCTGACTGGCGCACCGCCGCGCGTGCTGCTGCGCACGTACGCACACATGCCGCAGAACGCGTGGGACGACCACTTTGCCGCCGTTGCGCCCGAGACCATCGCGCTGCTGGCTGCCCACGGCATGAAGCTCATCGGCGTCGACACCGCCTCGCTTGATCCGCAAACCTCCAAGACCATGGACGCGCACCACGCCGTCGGCAAGCACGGCCTCGCCATCCTCGAAGGACTCGTGCTCGACGACGTGCCCGCCGGCGATTACGAACTGATCGCCCTGCCCCTCAAGTTCGCCACCCTCGATGCAAGCCCGGTGCGCGCCGTGCTCCGCAGCCTGCCCTGATCGATACCACGACAGAACACCAATCACTTCGCCCCGCATTCACATGACAATCACCCGCAACTCCTGCCTCGAACGCGACGCGGCCGATCCCATCGGCTCGCTGCGCGACGCCTTTGCACTGCCCGAAGGCGTGATCTATCTGGATGGCAACTCGCTCGGCGCACGCCCGAAAGCTGCTCTCGCTCGCGCGCAGGAAGTCGTCGCCAGCGAATGGGGCGACGGTCTCATCCGCAGCTGGAACCAAGCCGGCTGGTTTGAACTGCCGCGCCGCCTCGGCAACAAACTGGCACCGCTGATTGGTGCGCGCGAAGATGAAGTCGTCGTCACCGACACCACGTCGATCAACCTATTCAAGGTGCTTGCCGCGGCGATTCGCGTGCAGCGCGAAGACGCGCCAGACCGCAAGATCATCGTTTCGGAAACGCACAACTTCCCGACCGATCTGTACATCGCGGAAGGACTGGCCGATATGCTGCGCGACGGCTACAAGCTGCGACTGATCGATTCGCCGGAAGAGCTGGAAGGCGCGCTGGGCGACGACGTCGCCGTCACCATGCTCACGCACGTCAACTACAAGAGCGGGCACATGTACGACATGGCGGCCGTCTCTGCACTGGCGCACCAGCACGGCGCCCTGGCCATCTGGGATCTCGCGCATTCGGCCGGCGCGGTGCCCGTGGACCTGCACGCTGGCGGCGCGGATTACGCCATCGGCTGTACCTACAAGTATCTGAACGGCGGCCCAGGCTCGCCGGCCTTCGTGTGGGTAGCACCGGCACTGCGCGAGCGCTTCTGGCAGCCGCTGTCGGGCTGGTGGGGCCATGCACGGCCCTTCGCGATGGAGTCGCGCTACACAGCCGACGCCGGCATCGGCCGCTTCCTGTGCGGCACGCAGCCGATCACCTCGATGGCGATGGTGGAATGCGGGCTCGACATCTTCGCGCAGACGTCGATGGCCGCGCTGCGCGCCAAATCGCTTGCGCTGACTGACCTCTTCATCACGCTGGTCGAAACACGCTGCGCGGGCTTCCCGCTCACGCTCGTCACGCCGCGTGAGCACGCCGTGCGCGGCAGCCACGTCAGCTACGAACACCCCAACGGCTATGCCGTGGTGCAGGCACTGATCGAGCGAGGCGTGATCGGCGACTACCGCGAGCCGCGCATCATGCGTTTCGGTTTCACGCCGCTGTACACGAGCTTTGCCGATGTGTGGGATGCCGTGGAGGTGCTGCGCGATGTGCTGGAGACCGGCGCATGGCAATCGGCCCAATTCAACGAACGTACGCTGGTGACCTGAGATGTCGAACCCAAATCAACCTGCAGCATCGGGCTGCCCAATGCATGCCGCCCCGGGCGAAGGCTGGCACGACGCACAGCTCGATTTCTCGAAATCGATGAGCTACGGCGACTACCTCGCGCTCGACCAGATCCTGAACGCGCAACACCCGCGCTCACCAGATCACAACGAGATGCTGTTCATCGTCCAGCATCAGACCACCGAGCTGTGGATGAAGCTGATGCTGCACGAGCTGCGCGCCGCGCGGGATTGCGTGCGCAATGACAACCTGCCGCCCGCCTTCAAGATGCTGGCGCGCGTGTCGCGCATCATGGATCAGCTGGTGCAGGCGTGGAACGTGCTCGCCACGATGACGCCGCCGGAATACTCGGCCATGCGTCCGCACCTGGGGCAATCGTCGGGCTTCCAGTCGTATCAGTACCGCGAGATCGAGTTCATTCTCGGCAACAAGAACGCGGCGATGCTCAAGCCACATGCGCACCGCACCGAGCATTACGAACAGGTCAAGACTGCATTGGAAACGCCGTCGCTGTATGACGAAGCCGTGCGTTACATGGCGCGCCACGGCTTTGCGTTCGACGCGGATTGCGTCGAGCGTGACTGGTCGCGCCCGGTCACCTACAACGCTTCGGTGGAAGCGGCGTGGCTGGAGGTCTATCGCGACCCGACGCACCATTGGGAGCTGTACGAACTGGCCGAGAAGTTCGTCGATTTGGAAGACGCGTTCCGGCAATGGCGCTTCCGGCATGTGACTACGGTGGAGCGCGTGATTGGCTTCAAGCGCGGCACGGGCGGCACCGAGGGTGTCGGCTACCTGCGGAAGATGCTGGATGTCGTGTTGTTTCCGGAGCTTTGGAAGCTGCGCACGGACCTTTGATCGACGCGGCTCAGGCTGGCTCGACCACTTGGCCGAGCCTTGCCGCGAACTCGCGCAGCGCGGGGGCCAGCTCGTCGCGAATGCGTTCCGCGTCGGCGGCCGTGTAAGGCGCGCTGCAGCTCACCACGTAAGGCTCGCGCTGGCTCGGCGCGAAGAACGCCACCGCACACGCGTGGATGGCTGGATGCCAGTCGCGCAGCGATACGGCATACCCATTGCGTATGCCGGCTTTCACTGCGTCATCTGCGGCGGCACCTTCTGCCGCCCACTGCGCCGGCTGCTGCGTGCGCAGTGCTTCGTACAGGCGCTCACGCCGCGCTGCAGCCAACGAAGCCAGATACGCCCGCCCCATCGAACTCGACAGCAGCGACAGCCGCGAGCCTACGCCCAGCCCGGACGACCCGCTCATCGAAGGGCTGTCATGACGGATCGTTTCCAGATACACCATGTCCAGCCGATCTCGCTTGCCTAGCGAGATCGATACGCCAAAGCGCTGCGCAAACGCGCTCATGTGCGGCCGCGCAAGCTGGATTACGTCGCTCGATGCGAGGTAAGCAAAACCAAGCGCGAGCACACCGGCGTCGAGTCCGTATTTGCCGAGCGCATCGTCGTAACGCAGGTAGCCAAGCGACACCAGCGTGCCGGCCAGCCGGCTCACCGTGGCTTTGGGAAAGCCGGTGCGCCGCACGAATTCCTGGTTGCCGAGCAGCGTGTCACCCGGGCGGAATGCGCGCAGCAACTCCAGCCCGCGCGCCAGTGCCGTAACGAAATTCGGATCGCTCGACTCGGCGGGCGCCGTATCGAATTCGGGATCAGGGAGACGGGTTGTGCTCATGGCAAAAAAGCCCTGGAAATTGTCGGTGCTTGCGCTATGATAGCTCTAAATTTCGAAACTGTGTTCCGTATAACGGAACAACAAAGACTCGGAGACTACCGCTGTGACTGCTCGCAACGCCTTCAATTGGGCCGACCCGCTGCTGCTCGACCAACAACTGACCGACGACGAGCGCATGGTGCGCGACGCCGCCGCGTCGTACTGCCAGGACAAGCTGATGCCGCGCGTGCTGGAGTCGTTCCGGCATGAGAAGACCGACGCATCGATCTTTCGTGAGATGGGCGAGCTGGGCCTGCTAGGCCCGACGATTCCCGAGCAGTACGGTGGCCCGGGCCTGAACTACGTCAGCTACGGCCTGATCGCGCGCGAAGTCGAACGTGTGGATTCGGGCTATCGCTCGATGATGAGCGTGCAGTCGTCGCTGGTGATGGTGCCGATCTATGAATTCGGTAGCGAAGCGCAAAAACAGAAGTACCTGCCCAAGCTGGCAACCGGCGAGTGGATCGGCTGCTTTGGTTTGACTGAGCCGAACCACGGCTCCGACCCGGCTTCGATGATCACGCGCGCCAAGAAGGTCGACGGCGGCTACTCGCTGTCGGGCGCCAAGATGTGGATCACCAATTCGCCCATCGCCGATGTCTTTGTCGTGTGGGGCAAGCTGCCGAATGACAACGGCGAGGACGAAATCCGCGGCTTCATCCTTGAGAAAGGCTGGAAGGGGCTGACGGCACCAGCCATCCACGGCAAGGTTGGCTTGCGTACGTCGATCACCGGTGAAATCGTGCTGGACGAAGTGTTCGTGCCGGAAGAAAACCTGATGCCGGGCGTGCGCGGCCTCAAGGGCCCGTTCACGTGCCTGAACTCGGCGCGCTACGGCATCGCGTGGGGCGCCCTGGGCGCTGCAGAAGCTTGCTGGCACATCGCGCGCCAGTACGTGCTGGACCGCAAGCAGTTCGGTCGCCCCCTCGCCGCCAACCAGCTCGTGCAGAAAAAGCTGGCCGATATGCAGACCGAAATCACGCTCGGCCTGCAAGGCTGCCTGCGTCTGGGGCGCATGAAGGACGAAGGCACGGCGGCGGTGGAAATCACCTCGATCATGAAGCGCAACTCGTGCGGCAAGTCGCTCGACATCGCCCGCGTGGCGCGCGACATGCTGGGCGGTAACGGCATCTCCGATGAGTTTGGCGTGATCCGCCACGTGGTGAATCTGGAAGTGGTGAATACGTACGAAGGCACACACGATATCCACGCGCTGATCCTGGGCCGCGCACAGACCGGCATTCAGGCTTTCTTCTGATTGCGCTTTGTTTTTCCGGCGAGTTGGCGCACACTCGTGCGCCACTCGCCACACCCCTGGCTGCATCTCTCGCCCGTCCTGGGCACCGTTGTTCTCCTTCCCTCGCGATATACCAATTTGCAAATGACCGGGATACGCCACGCCGCATGAATCGGCGGTAGCGCGCGTCTATGCTTCGGTCCAAGTGTCGGCGGATTGTTGGGCCGCACGCCCCTCACACCGATAGAACGAGCGCGCAGTCCACACGCAGATTGCAGCGCCACGCGACAAAACCAATCGCGAGACAACGGTCTGGAGAATGCCGGCGCGCGTACGCAGGCACCCGTACCGATATCAAAACCAGAACAGGGCACCTTACGCGGACGACCCAGATCGGCCGGCGCGGAGTCCTGCCAGGAGACAAACCCACCATGGCTGAACAGTCCATTCCGTCGTCGACGGAACTTGGCGCCGCTGGCATCGCCGATGCGCGTGCCATCGATCGCTATTTCCAGATTTCTGCACGCGGCAGCACGCAAAAGCGCGAGGTCGTGGCTGGCATCACCACCTTCATGGCGATGGTCTACGCCGTGTTTGTCGTTCCCGGCATGCTGGGCAAGGCCGGCTTTGATACCAGTGCAGTCTTCGTCGCTGTATGTCTGACCACTGCCTTCGGATCGCTGCTGATGGGCCTGTGGGCCAAGCTGCCGATCGCCATCGGCTGCGCAATTTCGCTGACCGCGTTCATGGCCTTTGGCTTGGTGCTTGGGCAAAAGCTGACGCCGGAAATCGCGCTGGGCGCCGTATTCCTCATGGGCGTGGCCTTCACCGCCATCTCGGCTACGGGCGTGCGCTCCTGGATCCTGCGCAATCTGCCTTCGGGCGTGGCGCATGGCACAGGCATCGGCATCGGCCTGTTCCTGCTGCTGATCGCCTCCAACGACGTCGGACTGGTGGTCAAGAACGCCGGCGAAGGCCTGCCCGTTGCACTTGGCCACGTCACCGCCTTCCCGGTCATGATGTCGGTGCTGGGTCTGGCCGCCATCTTCGGCATGGAGCGTCGTCGTGTGCCGGGCGGCATCCTGATCGTGATTATCGCCATCTCGATCCTGGGCCTGATCTTTGACCCGGCCGTGAAGTTCACCGGCGTGTTCGCTGTGCCTTCGCTCGCCGCCGCAGGTCACGCCTCGCTGATCGGTGCAATGGATATCCGCGGTGCCCTCACGGCCGCCGTGCTGCCGAGCGTGCTGGCGCTGGTGATGACCGCTGTGTTCGATGCCACCGGCACGATCCGCGCCGTGGCCGGCCAAGCCGGCCTGCTTAACGACAAGGGCCACATCATCAACGGCGGCCGCGCCCTCACGGCCGATTCGATCAGCTCGATTTTCTCGGCATTCTTCGGCGGCGCTCCTGCAGCGGCTTACATCGAGTCGACGGTTGGCGTGGCAGCAGGCGGCAAGACGGGCCTGACGGCTGTCGTGGTCGGCGTGATGTTCCTGGCGGTGATGTTCTTTTCGCCGCTGGCCGGCCTGGTGCCGTCGTACGCAACGGCCCCGGCGCTGATGTATGTCGGCCTGCTGATGCTCTCCAGCGTGAGCAAACTGCACATGGACGACATGGTTGACGCGCTGTCCGGCCTGGTCTGCGCCGTGTTCATCGTGCTGACCTGCAACATCGTCACCGGCATCATGCTCGGCTTCAGCACGCTGGTGATCGGCCGCCTGGTGGCCGGCGAATGGCGCAAGCTCAACATCGGCACCGTGGCGATTGCCGGTGCGCTGGTGGCCTTCTACGCAGGCGGCTGGGCGATCTGATCGCACACTGAACCGTCTTCACAAAAGACAAACCGGCCAGACCCGAAAGGGCTGGCCGGTTTTGTTTTGCGCTGCGCGTTACCGCACAGTCAGATTGTCATGCCGACGCAAAAACGCCCGGCACTAGGCCGGGCCGCAATCACACTACCAAGGAGACGGTCACTTGTTGGGCTGCGGCGTCAGGCGCAGATACGGCCGCACCGCCTTGTAGCCCTTCGGGAATTTCTGCTTTAAGACTTCCTCGTCCTTCAACGACGGCACGATGACCACATCGTCGCCGTCTTGCCAGTTGCCTGGTGTGGCCACGCTGTGGCTGTCGGTCAACTGCAACGAGTCGATCACGCGCAGCACTTCATTGAAATTGCGCCCCGTCGAGGCCGGATACGTAATCGTCAGGCGAATCTTCTTGTTCGGATCGATCACGAACAGCGAACGCACGGTAAAGGTCTCGCTCGCATTCGGATGAATCATGTCGTACAACTGCGAGACCTTGCGATCGGGGTCGGCAATGATCGGAAAGTTGACGCTGGTGTTCTGCGTCTCATTGATATCGTTGATCCAGCCCTTGTGCGACTCGACCGAATCGACCGACAGCGCAATCGCCTTGACATTGCGCTTGGCAAATTCATCCTTCAGCTTGGCGGTCAGGCCCAGTTCGGTGGTGCAGACCGGCGTGTAATCGGCCGGGTGCGAAAAAAGCACGCCCCAGCTATTGCCCAGCCACTCATGAAACTTGATGCGGCCTTCGCTGGAATCCTGCTCGAAATCAGGGGCGATATCGCCCAAACGTAGAGACATCGTGTCCTCCATACACAGATTGGGAACCACTATAGCCAGATTGCCATCCAACCAAAACGACTATAAATTCACAACAACATCACTTTTCGTCATTAGGCGCGGCATTTGCTGACAACAGGGTGGAAGGCGCGCGCACATTGCCGGACAATGACCGAAGCCTTGATCCATCGCAGTGCGCGCGACGCGAGCGCTTGAAGTTTCGCAGCGCTCACACATATGCTAGCGAATAAGCGCGCCAAGATATTGACGATTGAACACCCCCCGACACCGAGGACCCGACCATGACGAACACTTCCCCCAACCTGGCCGATTCCGTCAATAAGGAGAAACTGATGACCGACGTGAAGACTGTACTGTCCGACGCTGAAACCCTGCTCAAACAAGCTGCCTCCAGCAGCGGCGAAAAGGCCGCCGAACTGCGCGAACGCGGCATGGGCATGCTCCGCCAAGCCAAGGAAAAGGCGCAGGACCTGCAAGACGCGGTCGTCCACAAGAGCAAGGCTGCCGCACGCGCCACCGATGACTACGTCCACGATCATCCGTGGCAAGCCGTGGGCGTGGCGGCCGGCGTGGGCCTGCTGATCGGCCTGCTGCTCAACCGCAAGTAACCCGCAGCAGCCTTTCTGGCCGATGGCGCGCGCCCTGTGGATCGCGCCATCGGCCAGTTGCATTTTGGCGGCTCCATTCCGGGCATGGCGCGTGCTGCGTCCGCAGTGGCGCCATTGGCCTAGCACCCTCTCAACACCCCATGACCGACGACACCAGCCCAAAGCTGTTCGCTTCCTTGAAGAAACTGGCCGGCACGGTCGTCTCGATGCTGCAGACGCGGCTCGAGCTGGCGAGCGTCGAACTGGCTGAAGAAAAAGAACGGCTGCTCGGTACCGCCTTCCTGGGCATGCTGGCCGTGAGCCTGATCGGCCTGTCCATCATGACGCTGACTGCGCTGGTGGTCATTCTGTGCTGGGATACGTATCGCTGGCAGTCCCTTGCCGTGATGGCCGCGCTGTATGCGCTGGGCGCGGCGGCGTGCCTGTGGAAGGTACGCTCGCTGCTGCGTAACGCACCGCCACTGTTCGAGGCCACGCTGGCCGAACTCGACAAAGACCGGGAGATCCTGCGCCGATGACCGATCCGACCGAACACACGCCGTCGCCCGGCCCGTCTATGAACGAACCCGCATCGAGTGCACGACATCATGTCCGGCCATCACGCCGCGGTGCCGAAACGCGACTGCCGCTAAGCGTCCGCAAGGAATTGCTACTGACACGCGCCGCGCTGGAGCGCTACGACTACGCCCAAGCCCGCAACGATGTACATCGCGCCACCAGCCGTACGTTCAGCCTGGGAGGCCTTGGCGCGTTGCTCCCTAGCTTCATCCGCCCGCTGGCGCGCCCCAATGGCCTGATGCGAGCGCTGGGCATTGCCCGTGAATATCCGCTGGTTGGCACGGCGCTGTCACTCGCATATGCAGGATTGCGCCGCACCGTCATCGGCCGGATCACGCGCAAGCTCGGCAAGGTGGGGATCGTGGCCGGAGCGGCGTGGTGGGGCTACAAAAAATGGCAGGATGCACAAGGCGAGCCGGTCAGTGCGCCAACGCCCGCGTCTAATGCCGACGCGAACGAGATCATCCCGGGCAGCACCTCCTGAGAGGGCTACCCGCCCGCCAAAAAAGGCCGGAGCAATCCGGCCTTTCTCGTTTGTGGCAGCACAATATCAGTGCAGCGGAATCGGATGGCGCATGCGCTCCCACCGCCGGGCCATGTTCTGACGCAATCCAGCGAGCCCGTGCGCCTGCGCCGTGGCATCAACCTGGGCTGGAACGGGTTGCGCTGCCACGTCCGCCTCATGCCCGATGCGCCGCCGGCCATGCCACATCAACGCGCCGCTGGCAGTCCAGCCAACTACAAACAGCGTGTCACCAACATGCCGAAGGGAATCGGGCGACGTGCCCGCATGGAAGATGGCCCCGAGCATATCGGGAGGCAACTCCGCGCAGATCCACAGAAAAATGGCCGGCGCAGATGCAAAAACTCCCGGCTGCCACCATGGGTGGGCAACTTGCACTTTGTCGGTCTCCATGGCGCCCTCCGTCGCTTCTTCTAGTGATGCTTCGATCCTATGTCTCGCATGCGCAAATGGCGACCCTCCCGTTGCTGAATGGCATGTCGGATTCGTCCGACATCGGCCACCGGCCAACGCTTTGGGGCTGCTCCGTTTGGGCTAAGGGCCACTCCGCATGGCACGCGGATGGCGTAACCATGCGGCGATGGCACTGCGCCTGCGCAGGCGAGTTCAGGATTACGGCGGAGGACCGCCTCACCCGCTCATATGCATAATGCATAAAAGCGGCGCATTGATGCCGTACCGTACGCAACACACTCGCCCCACCATGCTGGCTGCCACCCATCTCCAACGCCGCGATGCCCGCACCGGTGTCACGCTGCTGCAACCCGCCACGCTTGCTGTGCAGGCTGGCGATCGCATTGCGCTGACCGGGCCATCCGGCGCGGGCAAGAGCGTGCTGCTGCGCGCGCTGGCATTGCTCGATCCGCTCGAGGGCGGGCACGTGACATGGCACGGCCAGGCGATTGGCCCGCGCGCCGTTCCGGCCTACCGCTGTCACGTGGCGTACGTGCGCCAGCGCCCTGCGCTCTTGCCCGGTACGGTGGAAGACAATCTGCAGATGCCATACCGCCTACATGCGCGGCGACACGGCGCCGAATTCGATCGCGACGCCGCCATCGCCCTGCTTGCGGGTGCCCAGCGCGACGCCAGCTTTCTCGACAAGAACGCCATCGATCTTTCCGGCGGTGAAGCGCAGATCGCCGCGCTGGTCCGCACGCTGCAGACAGGGCCGACCGTCCTGCTGCTCGACGAACCCACGGCCGCCCTTGACCCCGCCTCCGCACGCGCCGTTGAGGCGCTTTTGCAGCATTGGTTCGCTCAGGCGCCCGAGCGGCATGCGTGGATGTGGGTGACGCACGACCCGGCGCAAGCGGAACGCATCAGCGGTCAGCATTGGCGCATGGTTGCCGGACAGCTCGACACGGAGCCCCCGCGATGAACGGGCAAGACCTCTCGCTTTCCGCCTTGCAGGTCGGCATTGCGGCGGCGCTGATCCTCGTGAACGGCGCGCTATCCGTCGGGCTGGGGCTTGGGCTCGAGCGCCGCCTGGCGTGGGCGGCCGTGCGCACCGTCGTGCAGTTGCTGGCGGTAGGCTTCGTGCTCGAATGGGTCTTCGCCCACGCGTATTGGCCGGTGGTATTGGGCATCGTGGCTGTCATGACGTTGATTGCCGGACACGCCACCGGCAACCGGGGCGCGCGCGGCTATGCAGGCCTGCAGCTGGACGGCACGTTGTCGGTCTTCGGCAGCACATGGATGATCGGGGCGATCGGGCTGGTGGTCGTACTGCATGCGCGGCCGTGGTATGAGCCGCAATACGCCATCCCCATCATGGGGATGATTCTGGGAAACACGCTCACCGGCGTGGGCCTTGCACTGGAGCGCATGACCGGCGAACTCACGGCCACGCGAGACCAAGTGGAGACAATTCTTGCGCTGGGAGGCACACGCTGGGAGGGTGCGCGCGATGCCGCCCGCACGGCCGTGCGCGCCGGCATGACACCGATCATCAATCAGATGACCGTCGTGGGCGTGGTGAGCCTGCCCGGCATGATGACGGGCCAGGTGCTGGCCGGGCAGTCACCGCTGGAGGCCGTGCGCTACCAGATCGTCATCATGTTCCTGCTGGCGGCATCTTCAGGACTGGGGACGGTTGCGGCCGTGCTGCTGGCCTATCGCCGGTTATTCAGCCGCGAGCACCAACTGCTGAGCGCACGCATCGCACAACGCGTCGGAGCGAAATAACATGCCGATCGCCCTATCCTGCGGCCTCGTGCTGCTCAATGAAGACGGCGATGTGTTCCTCGCCCACGCCACCGAAACGCGCCACTGGGACATCCCCAAAGGCGCCCCCGACCCGGGCGAGAATCACCGTGACACCGCGCTGCGCGAGACACGCGAGGAAACCGGCCTTGTGCTCGACAGCCACGCACTGATCGAACTGGGCCGTTTTCCCTATCGCCGTGACAAGGAGCTGCACTTGTTCGCCACGCGCCTGCGCCGCGCGGAAGTTGCGCTCGACACGCTGACGTGCACGTCGATGTTCAACAGCTATCACACCGGCCGACTCATCCCAGAGATGGATGCGTACCGCTGGACCACGGCGGACGAGGTGCCGCAGTACGCGAGCCAATCGCTCACGCGGCTGTTTGCGCAGACGTTGACGCTGGCGAGTATTGATGCCCGTCTGGCCGAGGCAGGGCTATAGAAGAGTGGCGCCTACACCGGCACATCCCCTTCAATGGTCGGGCGATGCAGCGTGCGCCGATATTTGCCGGCGCAGCCTGGCGCGGAGTCCACGGCCTCACCTACTCCGAAGGAAGCATCCGCATACGCATATACAGCGCACGACTATGCGTAGTGCGCGCGCATGCGCTCCAGGCACGCGCGCACATCACCCACGACGAGGCGGCAGCTGCAAGCAATCATGAGGTTGCGCGGCAGGCCGAAATCTTCCACGGTCCAGCCATCTGCATCGTTGCCGTTGGTGTTCGGCACCTGCCCCAAGAGTGGCACGGCGGGTACGTTGTAGCACCACACGTCTTTGCCACGGGCGATGGCGTAACCGATTTCGAAGCACGTGCCGGAATCGGGTTCGTAGCCGCGAAAATCCGCCACGTTGGCAAGCACGGCGTCGGCAGAGTCGATCAGCGCGATGTTCTGGCGGTAGATCTCCGCAGCGGTCGCAGGGCCATCGGCCTGTGGCGCAATCGTGTTATCGAGCGGATACAGGCCGATGTAGCCGAACTCCGCACACAGCGCCTTGAGCGCTTCGCCGTGCGCGATGGGCTCCGGACGGAAAACGTCCGGCCCGGCGAGATACAGGCGCAACGTCATGATGCGGCCTGTACCGAATGCGCTGTCGAAGCACGTTCGACCAGCGTACCCGGGAGTAACACGACACGGGCATCCCCGCTTACGCCTTCGATGCGCTCATGCACGAATTCGACCGCCTTGTAACCGATGTCGTACGTCGGTTGCCGGATCGTGGTGATGCCGATCAACTCCGCCCATTCTGGATCGTCGATCGACAGCAGCGCCGTCCGCTCCTGCCAGGCTGGACCAAATTGCGTACGAAGATGCCGCGCAACGACCAGCGCAACCGGCGCGTTGGCAACAAACAGGGCCAGTCGTTTTCCGCTCCGCTGGTGCACCGCTTCGATGCGTGCATCGATCGCTGCCAGCGCACACTCGACTGAGGCCGGATCGTTCGGGTCCAGCACCACGGTCGGCTCCGCTGGCCGGCCTCGCGCTGCCATCGTCTCTCGGAAAGCGAGTTCGCGCTCACGCCGGGAACTGACCTGCTCAAACGGCTGCACGATGAACTGGATGGAATCGAAACCTTGATCCAGCAAATGCTGCACACCCAACCTGACGGCGTCGCGGTTATCGAGGCCCACCAAGTCGGCGTCGAACCCTTCGACCGTGCGATCCACCAGCACGGCAGGAATGCCGCCACCACGCAGCGGGCGCAAGACGGCTTCTTCTGCACCGAGCGCGTTGACGATCAATCCCTCGACCCGGTACGTCGTCAGCAACTGGACGAATCGGCGCTCCATCTCGACCTCGTTTGCGGCGTGGCAGATGAGCGGCATGTAGCCCAGCGCGTGGCAGGCCGCCTCCACGCCTTGCAGCACTTCGACCGTATAAGGATTGGTGAGGTCGGCCACCAGCATGCCGAGCAAGCGATTGCGCCCGCGCTTGAGGCCGCGCGCCATCTGGTTGGGCCGGTAGTTCAACCGCTGGATGGCGCCTTCGATGCGCTGCCGCAAATCTTCGGAAAGGACTTGTGTCTCGCCATTCAGATAGCGGGACACGCTGGTCTTGCCGGTTCCCGCTTCGCGGGCAACGTCGGTGATGGTCGCAGGGCGCGAGGAGGAGGATGGGAAATCAGTCACGATGCGCTTCAGAACAGTCCGTCGGCGCGAGGGGCCGGAGCCAGGGTGCGAGGATCATAGCGCAATCCCCGCGCCCCGCTCATGAGGCACGAACACGCTCCAGTACCTGCGGATTGACGAGGTTCTCACGCAACGTGCCAGCCAGCGCCCTGACCAGGTTGTCGGCCGCGCAGCGGGCCATTGCGTGTCGCGTCTCGTGCGTTGCGGAGCCGATATGGGGCAATGCCACCACGTTCTTCATCAGCAGCAGCGGCGAGTCTGCGGGCAGCGGTTCGTACTCGAACACGTCCAACCCCGCGCCGCGAATCGTGCCGTCGCGCAATGCATGGATGAGCGCCGCCTCGTCAACGACGGGCCCACGCGACGCATTGATCAGGATCGCATTGCGTTTCATCTTCGCCAGCTCCGCCGCGCCGATCAGGTGCTGTGTTTCGGGCGTCAGCGGCACCTGCAGGCAAACAAAATCGGCTTCAGCCAGCAACGTGTCGAGCGTCACGCGGCGCGCGCCGTACTGCGCTTCGGCTTCGGGATGCGGATTCCGGTTCGTGTACAGGACACGCATCCGGAAACCCAGCGCTGCGCGGCGCGCCAATGCCGCACCGATCCGACCCAGCCCGACGATGCCGATCGTCTTACCCTGAACGTCCGTGCCGTAGAGCTCAGGCCCGATGCTGCGCTGCCAGTTGCCGGCCCTGACCCACTCGGCCAGTTCCACGACGCGACGCGCCGACGCGAGAATCAGCGAAAACACGGTATCGGCGGTCGACTCGGTCAACACATCCGGTGTGTGCGCCAGCGCAATGCCACGACGCGTGAGATCAGGCACGTCGAAATTGTCATAGCCGACAGAGATCGTGGACCACACCTTGAGCCGGGGCGCGCGGTCGAGCATCTGGGGCGTGATCTTCAGGCTTGCACCGATCGCGCCCTCGGCGTTGGCAAGCGACCCGGTCAACGCCGCAACACCGTCGACCTGCACGAGTTCGACATGCTGGCGCAACTGGGCGACGACATCGTCGGGCAATGGCTTATAGGCAATGACGAGAGGTTTCATCAGTTCATTTTCCAGGCACAGGGTGGGCGAGCCCGTAAGCATCACGCGGTTGCGGCTTGACGCAGAGCGTGAGGACCACGGCCGCCAAGAGTGCGGCGCTCATGAATGCGTACGACGCCAGCGGCGAGCCGGTGGCACCGTTCAGGTAGCCAACGAAGTACGAGCCGACAAACGAACCGAGTGCGCCCATGCTGTTGATCAGCGCCATCGCGCCGCCCGCGACGTTCTTCGGCAGCAGCTCCGGCACAATGGCGAAAAACGGACCATATGGCGCATACATCGCCGCACCGGCAATGACGAGCAACGCATACGACATCCAGAAATGCGTTGACCCAAGTCCATACGATGCAGCAAACGCCGCAGCGCCCACCAGCAGGAACGGCCAAACGAAACCGCGCCGTGAACCGACCTTGTCGGACGCCCACGACGCCACGAGCATCGCGATGGTGGCAGCCAGATACGGCAGCGCCGACAGCCAGCCCGTTTCGACCATGCTGAGCGACGAGCCGTTCTTCACGATGGACGGCAGCCACAGCACGAAGCCATAGACGCCAATGCTCCAGCAGAAATACTGCGCGCACAGCTTGATGACGACAGGCGAGCGGAAAGCCTCGCCATAGTTGCGCATCGGCTTGATGGCCGCTTGCTCCGCCGCCAGTACCTGTTCCAGGTCGCGCTTTTCCTGTGTGCTCAGCCACGATGACTGCGCGGGCTTGTCCTGCACCAGGCACCACCAGCACACGGCCCAGATGATGGCGGGCACGCCCTCGGCGATGAACATATGGCGCCAGCCGAACTCGCGCACGAGATAGCCCGACACCACCGACATCCAGAGCACGGTCACAGGATTGCCGAGAATCAGGAACGTGTTCGCGCGCGATCGTTCCTGCTTGGTAAACCAGTTGCTGATGTAGATGAGCATCGCGGGCATGACGGCCGCTTCGACCACGCCCAGCACGAACCGGATCGCCAGAAGCGAGGGAATGTCACTCACGACGCCCGTGAGCGCCGCGCACAAGCCCCACAGCACCAGGCTGATGAACACGAGCTTCTTCACGCTGCGCCGTTCGGCATAGATCGCGCCCGGAATCTGGAAGAAGAAATAGCCGAGGAAGAACAGCGCGCCAATCAACGACGACAGCCCCTGGCTGATCCCCAGATCGTGATTGATGCCGGCCGCCGCCGCGAAGCCATAGTTCGCGCGATCGAGGTAGGCCAGGCTGTAGGTAATAAAGACGATCGGCATGATCATCCACCAGCGCCGCGCAGCCAGTTGCGTTGCCATGGTCGTGTCTCCTTTGGTGGTTTGCGTCGCCCACGAGGGGCGGCAGTCGAAGCGCTGCGTTACACGCTGGAAATAGGTTCCGGCGCGCGCATCATGCGAGCCGGTCGCTCAAGCACATCGAGCTCGGCGCGAGTCGGCAGGCCTTCGGAATCTCCGATCACCTGGATCGCCAGCGCGCCAATACGGTTGCCGCGCGCAACGGCCAACTCGGGTGACTGCCCTTCGAGTAGCGCGCTGACAACGCCCACTGCAAAACCGTCACCCGCGCCCACCGTGTCGACGACGCGCTCCACGCGCACGCCGTCGGCGATGCCTTCTGCGCCGTCGGCGGTCCGGTAGTACGCGCCGGCAGCACCCAGCTTGATGGCAACACCACGAGCACCTTGATCGAGATAGAAGCGCGCGATATCGGCCGGGCTGTCATAGCCGGTCAGTTGCTGCCCCTCGGACAAGCCGGGCAGCACCCAATCGGAATGCGCCGCCAGCGCGTTCAGGGTGTTCACCATCTCCGCAGCGGACGGCCACAGCGTTGGGCGCAGATTCGGATCGAACGAGATCGAGCCACCGGCTGCGCGCATCTCGCGCGCGAGGTGGAACGCAAGCTCACACGACGACGCTGAAATTGCAGGGGCCACACCCGTCAGATGCAGATGGCGCGCGCTGAGAACATAGTCGGCCACATAGTCGGCACAGGAGAGCCGGCTGGCGGCCGACCCCTTGCGGAAGTACTCGACACGCGGGTCGCTGCCGTCGTCAGCCCGCGACTTGAGCTGAAAGCCGGTCGGATATTGCCGATCTACCGCCACGCATGAGGCATCGATCCGTTCGCGCGCCAGCGTCTCCAACACATATTCGCCAAACGAATCCTGCCCCACCCGGCTCACATAGCCGACGCGAAACCCCAGCCGACTCAAGCCGACGGCCACGTTCAGATCAGCACCCGCAATGCGCTTGGTGAACTGCGTCGCCTGCGCGAGCGGCCCAGGCGCCGTCGCCACGAACATCGCCATGGCTTCGCCGTAGGTGATGACATCCAACATCTGTGACATGCGTAGGTTCCTTTGATGTCGAGTCACAGTCAGGCGGCCTTGAGCCACGTGACATGCCGATGCGCATCGACAGCGAGATCGACCGCGTCGAACGGAAATTCGATGCCCCGCGGAACATCGCCCGGCAATGCCGCCAGCACAGCCGCGAACCGCGCATCGTTGTCCGCTGGCGCCACCGCAAAACGGCGTGCTCCCTCGCCCGCGACGCTTTTGCAATGGATGTATTCCACATACGGGGCCAGGGCTCGCGCGCACGCCAGCGGCGCTTCGCCCGACCACTCCCAGTTGCCGACGTCGAACGTCATGCCCAGCATGTCGGCCACACCCGCCACTTCCAATGCGTCGAACAAACCTCGGAACTGCGCCAGCGAGCCGCCCACCGTCTGTTGACCGTTCTCAACCAGCACCCGCGCGCGCCAGCCTTGCAGCAGTTGGGCCAGCACCTCTGCCGACGCATCGCCGGCAAACCCGCCGAGCTGGAACTTCACGATGCGCGCGCCCAATGTTTGCGCTTCGATCAGCGCGCCGCGGATAGCAACAGCGTCCAGAGCGCCATCGTCCGTGTACAGCGTGGCCGGCGTCGAATAGACCGCCCAGAGACCATGCGCCGCAATCAACCGGCCCAAGGCAGCGAGGAGCTCTGTCGATACCGCGCCATCGAGCCCAGCGGGCAACAATTCACGCCGCACCTCGAAGCCGGCGGCACCGACCGATGCGGCCACGGGAACATAGGCGTGATGCCCCTGCTCAAGCACGTGGGCGGCGCCGAACGCGCTCGCCACTATCACGATATCTGCCATTTGTGCGCTTTTCTCCGTATGGAACCGGTTCCAGTAGAAGATATGGTGGTGGCAGCGTGTCGTGAGCGCTATAGAGAGAATCCCTAGCGACGACAGAATGCGACGCGCCCGCCATGTGATCGGCGGTGGTCAGGGGATGCAGCTATCGGGAAGGCGTCGCGTGCTATCGATGTGGAAGCTGCGACCGCACAGAGTGCGAGGAGATGGCAGTCGCGCGGAATTACCAAACAAAAAGGGCCGACAGTTGCCTGTCAGCCCTTCGAATTTTGGTGGGTCCTGCGGGATTCGAACCCGCGACCAATAGATTAAAAGTCTACTGCTCTACCGACTGAGCTAAAGACCCCAAAGACCGCGATTATAGGAAGATATCGGCGATTCTGTCAACGCCTGGCAGATCAAACCAGACGCTCCATCCGCCACATCTGGTAGCGGAACGCCAGCACCGCGCCGATCACGATACCGGCCAGCGCGATGAACGAGCCGATCGCCAGCGTCGACACGCCCGACAGCCCCTGCCCGATCGTGCATCCCAGCGCCGTCACGCCGCCAATGCCCATCAGGATGCCGCCAATGATGTGGTTGCCCGTGTCCTCGGCATTGGCAAAGCCCTCCCAGCGGAACGAGCGCGTGGCCAGTGCCACCGCCGCCGAGCCCGCAATCACGCCCAGCACGCTCACGATGCCGACCGTCAGCACCTTCGACGTATCGCTGAAGAACATCAGCCACTCCAGCGTGTACGACACCGGCGCCACGAAGCTCAGCGCTTCCATGCGGCCGCTGTTGGTCGCCACAAACGCTTCCTGCAGCGTGTTCGGATCTTCCTGTACGTAACCGAGATGCCCCGACACGTACCACATGCCGACGATGATGAGCCCGACGCCGATGCCTCCGAGCAAGTTGTCACCGGTGCGGAAATCGCGCGCGAGCAGCGCCCACAGCGATAGCGCACCACCAATTACCAGCGCCAGCACCAGGCGCAGCATGCGCGCATCGGCGGAGAACGCGTGGCCCAGCACGCTCGGTAGATCCTGCGACGTCGGCAACGTAATGGCCACGCTGTCCACCGTTGCCACACGCACCACGCCAAACACGCCCTTGAGCGTCATGTACGCCGCCAGCCCCAGAAACACAAACACGACGACCGACTTCAGATTGCCGCCGCCGATACGCACCAGCGTCTTGCTGCCGCACCCCGAACCCAGCACCATGCCGAAGCCGAACAGCAGCCCGCCTACCAACGATGACAGCCACAGCAGTTTGCTCGCCGTGTAGATCGTCTTGCTCGTATCGATCAGGCCAAGCCAGCCTAGGCACCCCGTGCCGATCATGGCCACGCCGATGGCCAGCGCCCACATGCGCAACCGGTTCCAGTCGCCGATGTTGACGACGTCGGACACCGCACCCATCGTGCAGAAGTGCGTGCGCTGGAGGATCGCGCCAAACACAAACGTAAGCGCAAACGTGGCCCACAGCACCGTGTGGGACAACGCGTTGAGGTCGATATCGGGCATGGTGCGTCAGACGTAGCGGGTGGGGTCGGGCACGCCGGCGGCTTCAAACCCGGCTTTGCGGATCCGGCACGAATCGCACACGCCGCAAGCACGGCCGTCGTCGTCGGCCTGGTAGCACGACACGGTCAGGCCGTAGTCCACGCCGAGCCGCACGCCGGCCTGGATGATCTCCGCCTTGGTCATGTTGATGATGGGTGCGTTCACGCGGATGCGCTCGCCTTCCACGCCGGCCTTCGTCGCCAGGTTGGCCAGCGTTTCATAAGCGGCAACGTATTCGGGACGGCAATCCGGATAGCCCGAGTAGTCCACCGCATTCGCGCCAAAGAATAGGTCACGTGCGCCAACCGCCTCGGCCCAGCCAAGCGCCAGCGACAGCATGATCGTGTTGCGCGCCGGCACATACGTGATCGGGATGCCCGATTGCGCGCCGTCGGTCGGCACGTCAAGCGCATCGTCCGTCAATGCGGAACCACCGAACTTGCGCAAGTCCAGATCGACGATTTCATGGCGCACTGCACCCAGCGTCGCCGCCACTTTCTTGGCCGCTTCCAACTCGGACGAGTGGCGTTGGCCGTAGCGCATCGACAGCGCGTAAGTCTCAAAGCCATCGGCATTGGCCATGGCGAGCACGGTGGCAGAGTCCAGCCCGCCGGAGAGCAGGACGATGGCGCGTTTTTTCATGGGCGAAGCCTTGCAAAGCAAATCGGGAAGGCCCGCATTTTAGCGTGCCGCCGCCCTGCTTGCGCCCGACGCGGCATATGCCCGCCATTCGGCGCCCTATGAAAAACGCCCGCCGGTGCAGCCACGGGCGGGCGTTTGTTCAGATGCCGGGCGGCTTGCCGATCAGCGCATCGTCTTCAGACGGCTTTGCGCGGTCTTGGCCTGCTCGGTACCGGGATACTGCGAGACCACCGATTCCAGCGTCTTGCGTGCAGCGGCCTTCTGGCCCGACTCGCCCTGGTTGGTCGCCACCTGCAGCAGCGCATCGGGCGCCTTCGGATGCTGCGGGTTGCTGCGCGCCATGTTCTCCAGCACGTAGCTCGAGCCCTTGTAGTCGCGCTGCGCATAGAGCGCATTGCCCAGCCAGAACTGCGCCAGCGGCAGATACGGGCTTTGCGGATACTTCTTCACGAACGCCGAGAACTGGTTGCCCGCGCCCTTGAAGTCGCCACCCTGGAACGCCTTGAGCGCAGTGTCGTATTCCGGCTTCTCATTCGGCTGGACCATGCCTTCGCGGCCGTCCACCGTCGCTTGCTGCGGCTCGAACTTCTTCAGGCGCGCATCCAGGTCAGAGTAGTAATCCTTCTGCTGCTTGGTCAGCGTATCGACGCTGTTCTGCAGCACTTCGTTCTGCCCGCGCAGGCGCGCCACTTCCGATTTGAGCGTTTCAATCTGGTTTTGCGCGTCGATCAGGTTCTTGCTGTTCTGATCGATACGCTGCGCCGCCGTCGACTGGAAGTTGTTGAACTTGTCGCGCATGTCGATGATGGCGCGGCGCGCCTCATCGTCGTCAAACACCCCCGCTGCCGCCGGGCCGGCCATGGTGAGGGCGCCACCCGCGACGAGCGTCGCCATTAGGATGGCCCGACGCATGGCCCCATAAGCGCGCTGTTTCATCATCGTATTCATGTGATTGCCAACGTAAGAACGCCGGCCGCAACCTCGCAGCCGGCGCGTTCCACTTCAAACCGTACCGATTAATAGACGATATCGGCGCGGCGGTTCTGTGCCCACGAATCTTCGTCGTGGCCGGTCGCTTGCGGCTTTTCCTTACCCAGGCTCACGGCTTCCATCTGGCTGTCAGGCACGCCCATCGACGACAGGGCGCGACGCACGGCCTCGGCACGCTTCTGACCCAGTGCGAGGTTGTATTCGCTGGTGCCGCGCTCGTCGGTGTTGCCCTGGATCAGGACCTTGCGCTGGTTGTGCGACTGCAGGTAACGCGAGTGCTGACCCAGCAGGCCTTGGTACTCCGACTTGACCGAGTAGCTGTCGAAATCGAAGTAGATGCTGCGCTTGGCCAGCGGGCTGTTCGGGTCGGTCAGTTCGTCACGGCCCACGTCCACCGGGGTCACCGTGCGGGCATCAGCGCCAGTGCCGGCAGCACCGCCCGTACCGTTCTTGGCGGTGTCATCGAGCTTCACGCCCGAGCTGCAAGCGCCCAGGGCCAGCAGCGCGGCAATGGCTGCGAGTTTGATCATGGTTTGGGACTTCGACATGTCCGATTTCTCCTAGTGGAACAGCTTCGTTATTGCATGAAAGGACCCCACGCCGGCTCACGAACTTCGCCGGCCTGGAGGGAAAGAACCTGACGCGTACGGCCATCGGTCGACACGGCGGCCAACACCGATTTGCCGCCAACGCGCGTGGAATACAGGATGAACTTGCCGTTGGCCGCAAAGCTCGGCGATTCATCGTGCGACGTATCCGTCAGCGCATTCACATCGCCGTTGGACAAGTCCTGCGTGTACAGGCGGAACGCACCGCCCACGCGCGAGATGTACGCCAGCAGCTTGCCGTCCGGCGACACACGCGGGCTCGTGTTGTAGTTGCCCTTGAATGTCACGCGTTGCGCACCGCCCGACTCTTCGCCATCAACCGACATGCGATAGATCTGCGGCGCGCCGCCGCGGTCGCTGGTGAAGTAGATGTAACGGCCATCCGGCGAGAACGACGGTTCGGTATCGATCGCGCTACTGCGGCTCAGACGGCGCAAGCCCGAGCCATCGGCGTTGACCATGTAGACCTGTGTATTGCCATCGCGCGAGAGCGACACCGCCACGTGGCGGCCATCCGGCGACCAGGCCGGCGCCGAGTTGTTGCCCTTCTGGTTCGAGATGACCGTGCGGCGGCCCGCCACCAGGTCATGCACGTACACCACCGGCTTCTTGCTCTCGAATGACACATACGCGACCTTGGTGCCGTCCGGCGACCACGACGGCGAGATGATCGGCTCATTGCTCGTCAACGCAATCTGCGGGTTGGCGCCATCCGAGTCGGAAATCTGCAGTTGGAAGCGGCGGCCAACCTTGGACACGTACGACAGGCGCGTCGCAAAAATACCGCGCTCGCCAATCAGCTTCTGGTAGATGTAATCGGCAATTTCGTGTGCAGCCAGGCGCAGTTGGCCAGGACCGCGCGTAAGCGACAGGCCGCCCAGGCTTTCGCCCTTGGCGGTGTCGTACAGGCGGAAGCGGATTTCGTAGCGATCGCCGTTGCGGGTCACGGTGCCGCCCACAAATGCTGCTGCGCCCTTGGTTTTCCAGGCACCCAGGTCAGGTGCCGGGCTTTCCGGCACCACCGCTCCGGCAACATCGACGTTCGAGAATCGGCCGCTGCGCACGAGGTCTGCCCGGACGATGGCCGAGAGGTTTTGTGGGGCCTGTGCCTCGCCCTGGAAGTTGGCGATCGCGATCGGGTACTGGCTGGCGCCGACGCCCGAGATCTCCACGTTGAGCTGGGCATGGGCAACGCCGGCGCTTGCCGCAGTCAGCAGCAGTGCCTGCGCTGCGCGTCGGAACATCGGGATCCACATCGTTCGCATCATGTTCATCTTCCCTACTATCAAATCCGGAATCTGAGTACCGTTGGCCAGCGCCGCCTGGGCGAGCGCCGACCCGTTATTCCTTCGGCCGGAACGTCAGGATGACGCTCGACGGCGCTTTGCCATTGGTATCGCGTGGCAGCGGGTCAGAGCGCTCGACCGCGCGCATGACAGCCTCGTCATAGGCGCCGTTGCCGCTCGATTTCGTCAGGCGCTTGGACAAGATCGAACCATCCGGCGCCATCTGCACCGACACGACCGCCGACGGGTTGCCGTTGACCGCCGAAGGATCGAACAGGATGTTCGGCTTGACCTTGGCCCGCACACGCTCGGCATACCCTGCCGATGCTGTACCGCCCGTGCCCTGAGCATTGCCAACACCACCGCCGGAGCCCGCCACCGTGCCAGTCGCGCCCGCCCCCGCCATTGCGCGCAACCGATCCAGTTGGGCCTGACGCTGTGCATTGGCACGCGATTCATTCGCCTTACGCTCGGCATCGGCCTTGGCCTTGGCTTCTGCGGCAGCCTTGGCTTTCAATTCCTTCTGCTTCGCGTCGGCTTCCGCCTTGGCCTTCGCTTCGGCCTGAGCTTGCAGTTGCGCATTCTTGCGAGCCTGCGCCGCGTCGGCAGCAGCCTTTTCAGCCGCTTTTTCCTTGGCCTGCTGTTCGGCCAGGGCCTTGCGTTGGAGTTCCGCCTGACGGGCTTGTTGCTCCTCCTTCAGACGGGCCTGACGCTGTGCTTCGGCGCGGTCTTGCGCGGCGCGGCGGGCGAGCTCGGCCTCACGGGCCGCCGCAGCCTCCTGCTCACGCTTGCGCTTCTGCTGCTCCAGCGCGATATCGGCTTCCTCTTCCACCTTGGCCGGCGGCGCTTTGATCACCGGTTCCGGCTTGACTTCTGGCACCGGCGCGGCCTGCTGTACGGCTTGCTGAACCGCCGCCTCGTCCCACAGCTCAGCCTCTTCGCCGCGCGGGGTGCTGCTCTGCCACTGCACGCCAAAGTACAGAAAGATGATCAGCAGAACGTGTGTCAGGACCGCCAGCCCGAACGCGCGCAGCGTGCCACGCTCGCGCACAGGCTCATAACGATGCAACGACGTCGTAGTCATGACGTTCAGGTTGCCCCGCCTTGGTTCGTCAACGCTGGGTTCATCAAGGTGCTCATGACGATTTCACCATCAGGCCGACGCGCTTCACGCCATCGGCCTTGAGCACGCTCATCACGGTCAGCACGCGGTCGTATTGGACCGACTTGTCGGCGGCGATCACGACGGGCTGATCGGGGTTTTCGTCAGTGCGCTGCTTCACAAACGCGCGCAGCTCGTTGTTGTTGGCGAGCTTCTGCTCGATTGCTCCCGAACCAGTCTTGACGCGAGCAAGGATCGTGCCGTCACCCTTGATGGTCACGACGATGGGCGGCTGGGTCTGCTGCGGCGTGGCGTTGGCCACCGACGGCAGATTGACCACCCCCGGGTTCACCACGGGTGCCGCCACCATGAAGATGACCAGCAGCACCAACATCACGTCGATGTACGGAACAACGTTAATGTCGGCCTTGGCCCGTCGGGCGCGGCGCGTTCGCTGGATGGTAGCCATGAGCGCGGCTCCTTAGCGCGTTTGGCGCTGAAGGATGTTCGAGAACTCTTCCATGAAGCTCTCGAAGCGGTTGGCCAGGCGGTCCATCTCGGTGGCGTAGCGGTTGTAGGCAATCACCGCCGGAATGGCCGCAAACAGACCGATGGCCGTGGCGACCAACGCTTCGGCAATACCAGGCGCCACGGCCGACAGCGTCGCCTGCTGCACGTTGGACAGGCCGCGGAAGGCGTTCATGATCCCCCAGACGGTACCGAACAGGCCGATGTACGGGCTGACCGAGCCGACCGACGCCAGGAACGGCAGGTGCGATTCCAGCGAGTCCATCTCGCGCTGGTAGGCCGCGCGCATGGCACGGCGGGAAGCATCGAGAATGGCACTCGGATCGCCGCCGCCGCGCTGCAGCTCGCGCGCTTTGAGGTATTCGCGCATGCCGGCTTCAAAGATGCGCTCAAGCGCTCCGGTCGTGTGGCGGTTGTTGGCGGCGCTCTGATACAGCGCCTGCAGGTCGCCGCCGGCCCAGAAATCGCGCTCGAACGATTCGGTCTGGCTGCGCGCGGCGCGCAGGGCAAAGGCTTTGCGGAAGATGTACGTCCAGGAGAATAGCGACATCACCAGCAGCAGGCCCATGACGAATTGGACCAGGAGGCTGGCGTGCAGCACCAGCGAGACGATCGACAGATCTTGTGTGACCTCGACGGGATTCATGCGGCGGCTTTGATGGTTGCGAGTACGGGAGCGGGAATCGGGGTCGGCCGGAAAGTGAGCCGGTCGACACATCCAACACGAATCGTGCCTGATGCGAGCAAAACGTCGCCGCGCCAGCCTTCCTGGGCGAATTGGACCGACGCGGGGCCGACCCGTTCCATACGCGAACGGATCTGCAGCAGGTCATCCAGGCGTGCCGGCGCGCGGTAGTCCACAGCGGTGCTACGCACCACGAAAATGGCCCCGGTCGTGTCGGCCAGCGCCTGCTGGTCGACCCCAAGCGCGCGCAGCCACTCTGTGCGGGCGCGCTCAAAAAATTTCAAATAGTTGGCGTAAAACACCACGCCACCTGCGTCGGTATCTTCCCAATACACACGCAGGTTCCAGTCAAAAGAAGCCATCGGGTAATTTTACCAAGACGCAAGTGACGGCCAGCCATCCACCGACCGGCCGAGGGCTTGCGCTGGAATTCAGGCCATGCCTCGCGTCACGCTGGTGGCCGAGAATGACTGGCAAACGGGCATCAGCTCCATCGCGTTGACATTGAAGTGCGCGGGAAGCGCCGCCATCCAATAGACGGCCTCGGCGATGTCATCGGCCGTCAGGGCTTCCGTGCCTTCGTAGACCTTCTCCACGCGGGCATCGTCGCCCTTGAAACGCACGTTGGAAAACTCTGTGCCGGAGCAAAGACCTGGCTCGACGTTCGAAACGCGTACGCGGGTACCGGTGAGGTCCGCACGCAAGTTCAACGAAAACTGGTGCACGAATGCTTTGGTAGCGCCATACACGTTGCCACCCGGGTACGGGTACGTCCCCGCGATCGAGCCAATATTGATGACGTGACCGCGGTTGCGTTCGACCATGGCCGGAAGTAACGCACGCGTCATATGAACCAGCCCGGAGCAGTTGGTGCCGATCATGCGGTCCCAATCGGACAGGTCAGCGCGCTGGGCGGGTTCGAGGCCCAGCGCCAGACCAGCGTTGTTGACCAGCACGTCGACTTCACGCCAGCCTTCTGGCAGCGTGCCCGGCAACGCCGCAACGGCATCGGCGTCCAGCACATCCAGTACGAACGGCAGCATGGCGTCGCCCAATTCAGCCTTGAGTGCGTCTAGACGGTCCTGGCGGCGGCCTGCCGCGATCACGCGATGGCCTTCTCGCACGAAACGCCGCGCGATGGCCGCGCCGAACCCGGCGGTAGCGCCGGTCACGAATACGATCATGGAAGTGTCTCCGGACCTTAAAAAGCGAAAGGTCAGAGTTTACCTGAAGCCTTGAACCGCATTGCACCGCAATGTGCGTGTCTGCACGCTCGCTTCTTGCGGCGGCCATGGGGCTGTCGTACACTCGCGGGCAACCATTCCACCTTGCGCGACTGGCGAATCCTGGAGCAGCTTCAGCGGCTCCGACATGTGGGCAGCGACCACGAGGAAGCGCAAGGTTTCTGGCGTCATGCACAACGGCGCCTGCCGCTCGCCTGGGCAGCGAATGGGAAGCACAGGGTGACTTGGACACCCGCTGCAATCGGCCAACACCGGGCGCAGTCGTTCAAGCCGCGCGCATGTTTCCCCACGCCTCGCCCGATCTCCGCCATTTCCGTTTCGTTTCAGACCAGACACTCGCCATGTTCGAACGCAGCCGCTATACGATCGACCAGATCGATCCCGAAATCTTTGCCGCCATCCAGAAGGAAAATCAGCGTCAGGAAGACCATATCGAGCTGATTGCCTCCGAGAACTACACCTCGCCGGCCGTGATGGCCGCGCAGGGCTCGCAACTGACCAACAAGTACGCCGAGGGCTACCCCGGCAAGCGTTACTACGGCGGTTGCGAATATGTGGACGTGGTGGAACAGCTCGCCATCGACCGCGTGAAGCAGCTCTTTGGTGCCGAAGCCGCCAACGTGCAGCCGAACTCGGGCTCGCAGGCCAACCAGGGCGTGTTCTTCGCCGTGCTCAAGCCGGGCGACACGATCATGGGCATGAGCCTGGCCGAAGGCGGCCACCTGACGCACGGCATGGCGCTCAACATGAGCGGCAAGTGGTTCAACGTTGTGAGCTACGGCCTCAACGCGCAGGAAGACATCGACTACGACGCGCTCGAGGCCCTGGCGCAAGAGAAGAAGCCGAAGCTGATCATTGCCGGCGCATCCGCATTTGCGCTGCGCATCGATTTCGAGCGCATCGGCAAGATTGCCAAGTCGATCGGCGCGTATTTCATGGTGGACATGGCGCACTACGCCGGCCTGATCGCCGCGGGCGTGTACCCGAACCCCGTGCCGCACGCTGACTTTGTGACGACGACCACGCACAAGAGCCTGCGCGGCCCGCGCGGCGGCGTGATCCTGATGAAGGCCGAGCACGAGAAGGCCATCAACTCGGCCATCTTCCCGGGTATCCAGGGCGGCCCGCTGATGCACGTGATCGCCGGCAAGGCCGTGGCGTTCAAGGAAGCCCTGTCGCCGGAGTTCAAGGCTTATCAACAACAGGTCGTGAAGAATGCAGCCGCCATGGCTGAAACGCTGATGGCCCGCGGCCTGCGCATCGTGTCTGGCCGCACCGAAAGCCACGTGATGCTGGTCGATCTGCGCGCCAAGAAGATCACCGGCAAGGAAGCCGAAAAGGTGCTGGGCGACGCACACATCACGGTCAACAAGAACGCAATCCCGAATGACCCGGAAAAGCCGTTCGTGACCTCGGGCGTGCGCCTGGGCTCGCCAGCCATGACCACGCGTGGCTTCAAGGAAGCCGAGGCCGTGAAGGTCGCCCATCTGATCGCCGATGTGCTGGACAACCCGCACGACGAAGCGAACATCGCCGCCGTGCGCGCCAAGGTGGCTGAGCTGACCAAGCAGTTCCCGGTCTACGCCTAAGGCATCCGCCGATGGCCGGATCTTACGGCCACGTAGTACCCTGCCGCGATGCGCCCGCCCGGGCCATCGCGGCGTTGTTCTTTTAGCGCAGTGCGTTCTTTGAGGTTGCCGAGGAGACCACCGGCATGAAATGCCCCTTTTGCGGCCACGCGGCCACCCAGGTGATTGATACCCGCATGTCGGAAGAAGGCGACACCGTACGCCGCCGCCGCCGCTGCGAATCCTGCGACCGCCGCTTCACGACCTACGAACGCATCGAGTTGTTCTTCCCCGCCGTCGTCAAGAAGAACGGCAGCCGCGTCGACTACGACCGCAACAAGGTCAAGGACTCCATGCGGCTGGCGCTGCGCAAGCGCCCCGTTTCCGCCGAAGCCATCGACGAAGCCATCGCCCGCATCGAAGAAAAACTCCTCAGCCACGGCGAGAAGGAAATCGGCAGCGACCGCGTGGGCGAGCTCGTGATGCGCGAACTCAAGCGGCTCGACAAGATCGGGTACATCCGGTTTGCGTCGGTGTATCGGAGTTTTGAGGATGTGTCGGAATTTCGCGACGTTTTGGATGAGATTGCGGCGACGAATGTGCGGAAATGAACAAAGGCCCTGGGGGCCTTTTTTCTTTCCTGTTACCAACACTGCGCTGACGTAGTACCTGCCGCCATGCCGACGTTGCCTTGCACGCCGAGCTGGTTGATGGTGTATGTCCCGCAGGCGTCGGCCGTTTGCGGGCTGACCGGAACAGCAGAAGCGGAATAGCCAGGCGCTGCCGCACCACTCGCGCCTGCCGTGCCCGTTACCGCGACATTCAGCTGATAGTACGACTGCGTGCCAGACTGAATGGCGAACGGAAAGCTCGCCGCCGCATAGCCGAGGGAGGCAGGCGATGCCGCGTAGCTATTCTGCAGTGTAAAAAACCGCTCCTGGCGTGCTGCCAGATCCAGCAGCGCCGTCTTCGCATCCGCGCGGTGCGATTTCAGGATGTACTGCTGGTAGGACGGATAGGCAATACGGGCCAGGATGGCGATGATCGCTACCGTAATCATCAACTCCATCAAGGAGAAACCGCCTTCGCCAGGGGACAAGGAGGGAGTCTTGGTTCGGCTCATGATTAGCGCAGCTTGGTCCAAGTCATGCGAGAGCCAACACCGGCGGCGCTCGGGTTGATCTGGTTGACCGTACCCGTGCCGCTGACGGTCTGCTGCACCAGGTACGGCAGCTTATTGGCGGTCACGATAGACGGAGTGCCGGTACCACTCAAACCGATACCGCTGACAATGCCGCCGTTGAGGGTCGGGAAATTGTTGTTATTGTCGCCGAAGAACGAGGCGGTACCTGCCCCACCCGATGCGACCGAAATGGCCATGGTGTAGCCAGATGCTGGCGTCGAGCTACAGGATAAAACCTGCTGCGTGCCTGGCACGGTCGTATTGACGATGAACATGCCATAGGCCAGCGTTGGGTTATAGACCACCTGTTCATAGTTCGTGACCGCGCTCGAACCAGAGCCCGTGGTGGTGCTGGGCAGCGCGAGCTTCCAGCCAAACTGGGTATTAGCGGTACCGCTAGTGCCGCACGCTGTCGATCCCATCCAGCAAACCTTATTGTTGCTTACAGTCCGGTACGATGGCGTCGTGCCCGAGCTTGCAGACGTGTTGGTGATACTTTGTGTCTGCAGGGTAGAGGCGGTCACGGTCTGCGGGCCGGTCAGGGTTGCGTAGACTGCAGCCGCCGGTGCGATATTGTTCCAAGCGCTCATGTTCCAGTCCCAAACACCGTACAGGGACTGTGCAGTGTTGCTGGAATAGGCCGCAGCGCTGGTCTGTGTCACCGGGAAACTCTGACCGGTGCCGAAGCTGACGAGTACGCGCGGCGCGCCCGTGCCGCTGCCCGGAATGGCGGCAACCGCGACCTTGCTGGTAATCGGTTGACCCGCTGGCGTCGAGAACATCGGCGCAGACGAGACGCTCCACGATGCCGGGTTTTGCGAGGTCAGGTCGAAACGCCAGACGTTGCCAAATGCATCGCCCGCATAGACGTAGTCGGTGATGTGATCACCATCCAGGTCCGCTGGTGTGACATAGGCGATGCCGTTCTTATTGTTCGCCTTCAGCGGATCCTTACTCGGACCGTACTTTGTGTCGAGGTAGTAGAACGACGTGGTGCCGTTGCTGGCCACCAGCATGATGTACAGACCCGCCGACCCGTTTGCACTGTTCAAGCCGTTACCGAACAGCACGGCCCAGTTGCCGTTATGGAGCCGGCGAATGACGGGGGTGCCATAGGTGTTGCCCAAAAAGGCGCCACAGCTAGTGACATTGGTACAGGTGAGGGTCGAAGGCGTCCATTCACCGAGCACCAGCGAACCAGCGTTGCTCTCACTGAAGTTAGCAGGGTTGGTGATATCAAGCGCGTAGATAGCGCCCGTACCGACGCTGGTGTTGTCGGCGATGGCGCCCCCGGCGTTGCCGCCTCCGCCCAAGCCGCCAACCAACCATGTGTGCCAGGCATTGTTGTAGTAAAGCTCCCCTGTACCTGGCGTCGCATCCACGTACAGATTGTGAGCATACGAAGGCGAGCTGAAATCCAGCTTGCTACTGGTGTTGTAGATGGTGTTCAGGGCTGCCGCCGGCATGTAAGCCAGAACCTCCTGCCCATCGTTGGGGGTGGTCGCCGTGGTGAACTTACCGGTCGCGTCGTAACCACCTGCACGGAAACCATGCAACATGCCGTCGTTGGCGCCCACATAGACCACGTTCGCGCGCTGCGCATTGTTGGTCTTGAAGAGTGCGTAGCTGCCGGACGTTTCGGGCGGAACTGCCGTCCCGTAGAGAGAATCCACCCACGGGCCGTTGTACGGCGCCGACGGTGCACCAACCCAGGTCGGGCTGGAGTTCATGATGTCGCCCATCACGCCGGTGCGGGAGCGGAAAGAGCCGCCATTGGCGACTTCATTGGTGCGATCGCCCCGCAGATAGAGTTGGCGAGGGCTGCTGGTGCCGCTGGCTGAGCCGCTGTCCAGCGCATTCTTCTGTGCAGACGTGAGGCTCGACCATTGGAAGGGAATGCCAGTGGTGCCATTCCACGTCAAAATGTTTCGTGCCGATGGGGCTTGTGCAGTCAACGTCGAGGTGGAACTAATGGCCGGGCATGCCCCACCCGTTAAGGTGCAGCTGGCGTTCCAATTGGCATTGGTAGCAATGGAGACGATGCCCGTCGTCGGGTCCATCACCAGGTTTTGTGCGGTCAACTCGCCCCACCAGTTGGTCGGGTGATAGTAGGCGAGATACACCTGAGTCCCGGCTTCCACGCGGGCTGACTGCTGCACGTTGGTACCTGCCGAGCTGTTGGCTTGCCCCACCGGTGCTGCCTTGAAGCAGGTGATTTCGTGAACGTTACTGCCACCGCCGGTACCCGCCGAGAAGCCAAAGCGGAATGACGAAGGCAGCGGGCCGTTCGACGCGGTAATACTCTGGTTTGTGATCACAGGCTGGGCCGTGCCACCATTCACGCTATATGAAAGGCTCAGCAGACCGTCTTGCGTGATACTGAGTGCGTAGGTGATAGGGGTCGCATTTCCCCGCACCGCGTTGCTGCCTCCTGCCGAATTCTTTCCAGCAGCTTCCTGGCTGTAGAGCTTGACGGTACTACTTAACGTATCGCCGCCAAGATAGTTGTAGTTATATGGAATCTGCTCGGTCGTCTGGTTGCCGTCGTAGATGTAGTATCCGTTCGCGTCCTTCTGCCCCTTACCGCTGAAGTTATAAAGATAGCCTGCTGCACACGTGCTCTGTACAGCGTTCATCTGAGTCGTGCTCAGGGCTGACGGATAGTACTTCGCGTAGTTCGTGGACAGGTTTGCCCAGTTGGTGTTGCCCGCACCGCGCAAGCTAATGCGACCGGGAATCGCACCACCACTCGCCCCGGAGCTAGTGTTGTCGCCGGCGTTCGAGAAATTTCCGAACTCGTCGATACCGAGACCGATATAGCCACCCTGCACGCCATCGTACGTAGGGTTGCCGTTAGAACAGCTGTAACCAAGACTGCCCCCCAGCGCCCCCACCGTTGCCGGGTACTTGCCGTCGGCCAAGAAGAAACTGATGCCGTCAGCGCCAGACGCTTGGCCAGCGGCGTTCTTATAGGCATTACCACCGTACGTCACCGTCGTGAACGTTACCTGTATGCCCTGATTGGTCGGGAAGGTGAAGTTCGAAACGACAGCGCCCGTCTGGTTATTACCGTTGCTACCGGTGGTTGTATCACCATTGGTCAGACGCAGAGCCCCAGAACCCACCGCGTCAGGAAGCGTACCCGTGACACCACCCACAAGCGTCTTACCGCTGTAGTAACTGAGGCCCGAACAGGCCGGAATCGTGCCTGTACCGTTGCCCGCAGTCAGGCATGCGCCGTTCAGCGCCTGCCACTTGTACGAAGATGACGCCCCCGTCAGCGTGTCGCTGATCACCAACTGCGCCCTGGCAACCCCCGGCAGTAGCGCAGCGGTTGCCAGCAAACCCACCCGTTGAATTGTTTTCATCACTGTTGTCCCAGATCTTTGGCGCCAGAACTAATGCGATAGGTGCTCTGCACCACTGCTGCTGTCGTTGCATCACCGCCAAAGCCATAGGCGGTGACTTGGTAAAGCTGTGCGAGCCCGTTCGGGCTCATACCGATGTAGTTGATGTACAGGCCTGGGACACCCGCGTAGTTGATATCCCCCGCCGGAGAACTCGCACCGGCCATGCCTCCACCGCCATTCGCCGTCATGGAAGGCGGCAGATAGGTTGACCCCACGCCCCATGGCAAAGTAGAAGGAGTCGCCAAGGCGGTGTTGCATACCCGCATATTCGTGAGCGTATTGCCGTTGTTAACGCCCGAGCAGGCGATGCCGGTGGATCCGTTGCCCTGTCCCAACCACCATTCGCCGTACTGAAGGGCGCTCTGTGCAGCCTCGAGCGCACGCTGCTTATCCCGCGTGTTTGCCGCAATCTTCTCTTGCAGGCCAAAGCTACGAAACATGCCAATAGCAAACAGCGTGAGAACAACCAGCAACAGTAATCCAACAACAAGGGTGTACCCGCGCTCAGCGCGACTTGGCAGCTTGGAAAAACGCATGGTGGTGCTCATGACTGGTTCTTCAGGCTGATGTTCTGCACCCACGTTGTGCTCTGTGCCTGCCCAACTTGGTTACCAAACTGTGTGGTGAACGTGAGGGTGACTTGAACGGTATGGACTTGCGACCAATAGCCCGACGCTGCCACCTGCGCGGCCGTCAGATAAGAGTCGTCATAGCCGTTGCTGTTGGTATCGGTGCCATACAGCACGCTCAGTCCAGTGACCCCACTCACAAGCGGTACCGTGGTTGTTACACCACTGGACACGAGCGTCATCGCACACTGCAATTCGTTGTTTGCATTGACGGACAATGTGTTGATGTAGACCTGCTGGGCACCACTCGTGTTGGTCTGCCCTAGGCAATTCATGGTGCCGTCACCGCTGGCAGTCGCAAACTGCGTTGTCACCGTATCGGTGCCCGCCGTCGCACCCGAGGTACCGGAAATTACCTGGCCGGCAGCCAGCGAGCCAGTGGCCGGGAATGCCGACAGGGCCGTGTTGACTGTTGGGTTGGGGAAATACCCTGCCTGCTGTACAACATTGGTAAAGATGGTCAGCGCTAGCCGTTCATTGTCTTGCAACTGTGCAAGCTGATCCTGGCTGGTGAAGGTCTTCTGCATATTGACGAATACCACCACCACGCCGCTCATGATGAACAGCGCGATCACCATGGCGATCAGGATCTCAACCAGGCTTGTACCGGCCTGATTGCGTGCCGATCGCCTCCGCAGAGTCATGGAATTGGCACTCATGGCTGGACGTAGACCGTAAAGCTCTGGGTGGATGCCGTGGTCACCCCAGACGCAGCCGTCGTGCTGTTGACTGCAACGTATTTCTCATTCCAGTTCACTGTGATGTTGCAGCTCACCGGCACACCCGTTGCGGTCGTACAGTTAACCGTGGCGGAATAGCCGGGGAAGTTCGCGTTCATCGTGCTGGCCCATTGCTGTACATCGTAAGCAGCCAACTGAGCCGGCGTGCAAGACTTTCCGGAAAGACAGGCGCCAGTGGTCAGCGTCTGATTCAAGACATTCGAACTATCCGTAATAGTCGTGCCGGTCACACTAAACGTCGCTGGAGCGGTGCCACCTGCAGCCCAGAATGTGCTATTCCCGTGCATGGCCGCAGCCAAGCTTTCGGTCTGCAGGGCCACCAGCGAACGCACACGCGATATCTGCGTATTGCCCACCGCTGCCGCCTGAATTTTCGCCAAACCCAACAGGCCCACGCCGACCACTACCATGGTGATCAACGCCTCGATGAGCGAGAATCCGGCGGCTGTGCGGCACTTCATACTCAGCTGCATGAGCCGGTCCCCTTGGTCTGTACCACTTGCCGACCGACCATGTTGATTGCCACGCAACGCGTCGCGCTGTCATTGACAGGCGCCGCGGTGTGCAACGTCATCGTGACGGTGCCATTGGCCAAATTGGACGCGAAGCCATCGCGGTTATATGTCACCGCCGAAGCCGCCGGACTGGGTCTGAACGTATCGCCATTAGGAAGGGCGGCACGCACGCGTAGCGGCACATCGCTGGCGGAGTCGGTCGTACCCGAGCCATTGACGTCATTGAAGACAATCCAGCCAGTCTCCCAATTGCTCGTACTTGTCGTATTGCACGCCGTACCGTTAGACGAGGGACAAAGACTGACCGGCTGTCCACGCTTGATCGCCTCGCTGCGGGCAAATTGCAGATCATTCACCAAAGAATTGGCTTCTGCCTGCAACCGCGTGCGCTGTGTCAATCCGACATACGACGGCGTCGCAATGACCGCGAGAACAGCCACGATCGCCAGCGTCACCATCAACTCAACCAGCGAGATGCCGCGGATGCGGCTCGAACGAATGCAACCGGCACGCCCTCGCCCGCCGCTTTCCCCATTCGGGTACGACATATCTGTATCGATTTGACTGTGACACAACGCGTTCTCGGCGCGAACGCCGACAGCGTCGCCACGCCGCTCCGCCCGGTATTCACACCAACGGTTGCGTGACGATTGAAGTTGATGCGCGGTGAGGGAATTGCGGACCGCTGCCGCCATGTCAGCGCAAGAAACGACTGACTAGAAACCCGCACCGCCCAATGGACGAAATCCCGTTAAGCATGACTCGAACCCCCGACTATTGTTTTATGCGGCAACCGCGACGCAATCGATTTCGCACGCTGCCGATTTGAAGCTAATTTGAGTTCTTCTACGATGGCTCACGTCCGACCCCCGTGAACGCGATCATCTGCATGACAAAAAAAGCCCAGGCAGATGCATCTCTGGAATAGTGGGGAATTAGTCAAAAAGTGTCAACAACCCCCTCCTTCAACCAAAGACTTGGGAAGGCTCACGTTGGTGAAAAACCAACGGTCCGCCACATCACGGGATACCGCGCAGGCGATTCCTCAGGAGGGTATTGACCAGATATGACAGTTATACGGCCAAATCCACACTAACTTGAGCAACTCCAAGTGTCAGTTGACTCATGCCCGCCCACAATCACGTCATCCGCCAACACGGCGCCATCCTCCTCGAATCCCTCGTCGCTCTGGCCGTATTGTCCCTGTGCGCTGCGGGCACCCTGTCTGCACTTGAGCAGATGGAGGCTACGAGCCAAAGCCTGCGTCAACTATTGACCGACGTCCGAACGCAAAACGACCGAGTCGAATCCGCAAGCGGGCGCTGACATGCGGCAGCTCTCGCATGCTCGGCGTGGTGCGACGCTGGTGGAGTTGCTGATTGGCATGCTGGTAGGGTTGATCGTGCTGGGTATCGCTCTGCAACTCACACTCCTTGCGCGAGCAAGCTACCAGCGCGTTGCCGATGATGCCCTGATCGAAAGTCGCGGCACGCAAGCGCTGGAACTACTGACAACGGCACTGCAGCATGCAGGCTGGGTAACCGATACACCGGCGGTATCGCAGGAGCGCCGATGGCCAGACGCCAAGGCAGCACTCTCGATCCAAGGTGCGGACAGTTGCGCCCCTCGAGAAGCGGAGGCTCTGGAGTGCAATAGCAGCGACATCCAAGGAAGCGACGCGCTGCTGGTGCGCTTTGCCGGTCGCAGCATGCAGACCAAGCCAGACCGAACTGATCAGAGCATTGTCGACTGCTCCGGCTACGGCGTAGCTGAGCGTGTCCAAAACGGCAGCGAGGAGCAGCGTGCGGGATACATGCTGCTCTACCTCAGCCGAGCTCCGGATCAAGAACCGCAGCTGATGTGCCGCTCGCGAAGGCATCAAGACGGTCAGACTGTGGCAGGCGGTTGGACATCTAATGGCATGGTCCGCGGCGTCGAAACAATGCAGCTTCTATATGTGGTTCGGACCGCTGGCGGCACGGCCGCCACGACACTGTCTGCGCGCTCGCTCACCGCCGAGCAATGGCGCCAGGTTCAAGCCGTGCACATCGTGCTGGTCGTCCGCGGCGACTACAACTCGCCCAGTTCAGCCAACAAGAGCACGTCAACACTTGCGCTATTTCCCAACCTCCAGCGAGTGGAAGGCGCCAACGCGCAGGACTTGCAGTTCACGCCCACCCAACCCCACCGCCATCGTGCCGTCTTCACTGCAACGGTGCGCTTACGCAATCCGCTCGCCTGCGATGTGGACGTATGTTGAGCGACAAGGCCAAGGCGCGTGGCTTTTCGATGATGATCGTGATGCCTGCAGTGGCGTTGCTCAGCCTGCTGACCATGGCGACCTTCCATCTGGTGTTGGATCAGCGGCATCGCACGTCTCTCATCGCCGATCGCGCCTTGGCCAAATACGCTGCCGAAATGGCGCTGAATGCGGCGGAGTGCGAACTGTCCGTCGCCACCGAAACGCCAACGAATCTCGAATGTATAGCGGCCGTGCCGCTCGAACGTATCGCCGCTCTCGATCCGGTTTCGGGACGCGGCTTCTTGGCCGGCACGTGCGGCAGCGGTGTCTCGCTCGGACTATGTCAGCCGCAGCCCGGCCAATCGCTCTGGACGTTGGCGCGACTGATGGATACGGCCACCCTCGCCGTAGAGATCGACACGCGCCTCCCGGGTAGCAAGCGCATTGCCAGACGCACTGCGCGGTACGTCATCGAGCGGATTCCAGATCGATGGCCCAGCCAAGCAACCCATACCGATGAAACGACAGCCCCTCGTTTGTATCGCCTCACGGCAGCAGGATTTGGCACCGACCCCGCCGTCAGCATCGTGCTGCAAACCGTCTTCCGCCCAAAAATACCGAGCCGTACGTCCACGGCCCAGGCAACCATCGAAGGTGCATCGCCCATCATTCGTCCCAATGGAACGGTGACACAACGGGTCTACACCACAGGCACCCAACAAGGCGCAATCGACACCCAAGTGCAGACATTCATGCTCGGCCGCTTGAGCTGGCGTGAGCTGATCGAGGAAGGCCTGCGATGAGGTGTCGCCATGCCGCATTCACCCTTGTCGAACTCACGATTGCATTGGCTATCGCCGCGTTGTTGACCAGCACTGCCATACAAACCTGGTCAAGACACCATGAGCGCGCGCAGCGGGCTGCGGTGCAAGCGGCGCTGGTCTCGACCATGGTGGAATGGGAGCGCCAGTACGCGCGCACAGGCGACAGCTCCGCATCGGCAAGCGTTCCGAACCACATCTCCGGTTATCACTTGATCACTAATCCTTGCGAAGACCGCGCTCTCGTACATTGCGTTGAAGTCGTGGCCCAGCCGGTGCACCCGGGCACGGGGTGCGGCTCGCTCATCCTGCGCAGCACCGGCGAACGGTTCACGCAGATCGGCAATGCGCGTCAACCTGCATCGCGTGCATGCTGGCCATGAAAGCGGCCCGTCTGCGGGCAGGCTTCACGCTCGCTGAGCTTGTAGTCGTCCTGAGCGTCATGGCGATCCTGGCGGTGTTCGCCGGGCCCACCGGCCTGAACTGGTGGCAACGCGAGACCGTCGTTGTTATGGCCGACCGCTTTGTCAGCGCCATCTCGCTGGCGCAGACTATGTCGCGCAATCAGCGTATGTGGATCCACCTCGGCCCGCTCAGCGCTCAGCAGGGTTGGTCGTCGGGATGGGCGTTGTATATGACGCCCTCGCCGCAGACCCAGGCGACGCCTCTGGAGCCGGGCACCGAAGATATCTTGATGCGCGTATCGCCTCCGGTGGTGCCGCCGGTCGAATTTGCGTTCACGGCGTCACAGCGCGACGTCGACACCCTCTCGTATGCACCTGTGGGATACTCGCGACAGCGCAACGGCAGCCAGCTATACGGCACGCTAACCATCCGATGCGGAGCACATGTACGGCGAGTCCGCATCAGCTCAGCAGGCCGCGCCCGCATCTGCGATCCGGCCCAGGACACCAAAACGTGCGGCACTGGCGCCTCGACTAACGACGATTAATTCATACTCCCCGTTTTTTGCCCATGTTCTCCGACTTCGACCACGCCATGATGCAGCGCGCCCTGGCGCTGGCCGAGAAAGGCTTGTTCACCACCACGCCTAACCCGCGCGTCGGATGCGTGATCGTGCGTGACGACACCGTCATCGGCGAGGGCCATACGCAACCCGCCGGCCAGGACCACGCTGAAATCCAGGCCATCAAGGATGCCCAGTCGCGCGGCCAGGACGTGCGTGGCGCCACCGCGTATGTGACGCTGGAGCCCTGCAGCCACTTTGGCCGCACCCCGCCCTGCGCGGACCGGCTGGTCGAGGCCGGTATTGCCCGCGTGGTCGCGGCCATGGAAGATCCGAACCCAGCCGTCTCCGGACGCGGCTTGCAGAAGCTGCGCGATGCCGGCGTCGACGTGCGTTGCGGACTGCTCGAGCGCGAAGCGCGTGAGCTGAACATCGGTTTCGTTTCACGCATGACGCGCGGCACGCCGTGGGTACGCGTGAAGGTCGGCGCATCGTTGGACGGCCGCACCGCGCTGGACAACGGCATCAGCCAGTGGATTACCGAAACCGAAGCGCGCAACGACGGCCACCGCTGGCGCGCACGCGCCTGTGCCATCCTCACCGGCATCGGCACGGTGCGCGAAGACAATCCGCGACTGACCGTGCGCGCCGTCAATACGCCGCGCCAGCCGCGCCGCGTATTGATCGACTCGGCGCTGGACGTGCCGCTCGACGCCCACATCCTCACCACAGATGGGCACCACGAGCCGACGTTGATTTTTGCCGCCCAGCCCGAAGCCGGCCGCATGCGCGCGTTGAGCGAGCGCGGCGCGGAGGTCATCCTCCTGCCCAACGCTGATGGAAAGGTCGACCTGGCCGCAGTCCTGCGCGAACTGGGCCGCCGCGAGATCAACGAGCTGCACGTCGAGGCCGGCTTCAAGCTCAACGGCTCGCTGCTGCGCGAAGGGCTGGTTGACGAGATCCTCGTCTACCTGGCGCCCAAGGTGCTCGGCTCGGGCCAGGGCATGTTCAATATGGGGCCGCTGCAAACGCTGGAAGGCGCGGCCGAATTCTTCTTTCACGACATCTCGCGCATCGGGGGCGACCTCCGCATCCTGGCGCGCCGCAACCCCACGGATTGATTGCTCATGTTCACCGGAATCGTCGCCGCAGTTGGCCGCATTGAAACCGTCTCGCCGCTTGGCGACAACGCCGATGCAGGCGTGCGCCTGTCCATCGACTCGGGCGGCCTGCCGCTGGCGGACGTGGCGTTGGGCGATTCGATCGCTATCCAGGGTGCGTGCATGACGGTTGTCGCCAAAACTGACAGCCGCTTCGACGTGGATGTGTCGCGCGAATCGCTGTCCAAGACGGTCGGGCTGGAACGTCCGGGCGAGGTGAATCTGGAGAAGGCCCTGCGCCTGGCCGACCACATCGGCGGGCACCTCGTATCCGGCCACGTGGACGGCCTGGGCACGGTCACGCATTTCGCGCCCGTCAACGAATCGCACGAACTGCGTGTGCGGGCGCCGGCGGAGCTGGGCAAATATCTCGCCTACAAGGGCTCCGTGGTGGTCAACGGCGTGTCGCTCACGGTCAATACCGTCCGGGACGACGCCGACGGCTGCGAGTTCTCGATCAATCTGATCCCGCACACCGTGGCGGTCACCACGCTCAAGCACTTAAAGGCCGGCAGCCAGGTCAACCTGGAGATCGACCTGATCGCCCGCTACGTGGAACGCATGCTGACCCACGCCGCCATCGGCCTGCCCGTGGGCACCCAGCCTCTGGCAGCCGCCTGAACCGCTGACCCCACTGGCTTGGGGCCACCTTGGCGTACCCTTGGCGTACAATAGCCGGCTTCCCATTTACGCAGTCGCATGGCCCCCGAAATTACGAATTTGCGGGAGTTGGTCAGCGGCGCGCACCCCTGCTACGCCATGTCGATCGCCACAGTCGAAGAAATCATTGCCGAAATCCGCGCCGGCCGGATGGTCATCCTGGTCGACGAGGAAGACCGTGAGAACGAAGGCGACCTGATCCTGGCGAGCGATTTCGTCACGCCGGAAGCCATCAACTTCATGGTCACGCACGCGCGCGGCCTAGTGTGCCTGACGCTCACCGAAGAGCATTGCGACCAGCTCGACCTGCCAATGATGGCCAGCCGCAACGGTACGCAGTTCGGCACCAATTTCACCGTATCGATCGAAGCGGCTGAAGGCGTAACCACCGGTATTTCCGCCGCCGACCGCGCACGCACCATTCAGGTGGCCGCCGCCAAGAACGCGAAACCGTCTGACTTGGTGAATCCGGGCCACATCTTCCCGCTGCGAGCCCAGAAGGGCGGCGTGCTGATGCGCGCCGGCCACACCGAAGCCGGTTGCGACCTGACCGCGATGGCTGGCCTGACACCCGCCGCCGTAATCTGCGAGATCCTGAAGGACGACGGCACCATGGCGCGCTTGCCGGACCTCGTGGAATTCGCCAAGAAACACGGCCTGAAGATCGGCACGATTGCCGACATGATCCAATACCGCAGCCGCACTGAGAGCATCGTCGAGCGCGTCGGCGAGCGCACGATGGAGACGCAGTTCGGCACATTCCACGCCGTCGCCTTCCGCGATCGGGCGGCCGGCCGCGCCCATCTGGCGCTGGTCAAGGGCACGCCGACACCGGACACCGAAACGCTGGTGCGCGTGCATGAGCCCCTCTCGGTGCTCGACCTGCTCGAGTGCCAGCGCACGACGCACTCGTGGAGCGTGCCCGCTGCCCTGCGCGCCGTCCAGGCTGCCCCGACCGGCGTGGTCGTGCTGCTCAATTGCGGCGATTCGGCGGACCGGCTGTTCACCCAGTTCTCCGCGCTGGACGCGCCGCACGAGCGCCCGCGCACCAAACCCGATCCGCGCATTTACGGTATCGGCGCGCAGATCCTGAAGGAGGTGGGCGTCGGCAAGATGCGTGTGCTGGCCTCGCCACTCAAGCTGCCGAGCATGGTCGGCTACGATCTGGAGGTGACGGCGTACCAATCGATGGCGGATGCGCCCGACGTCACTTCCACTTCGTCCGCCGCCACGCATTGATTTTTCCGCCGGCAGCCTAGACTGCCGCGCCGACTTTCTTTTTTGACGTTGCCTAACCGGCAACCCCAACCGGAATACACCATGGACCACGGCTTCTACCCGACCAATCTCAACGGCGAAGGCCTGCGCATCGGCATCGTCCAGGCGCGTTTCAACGAGCCCGTGTGCGAAGCGCTGCGCGAGGCCTGCGTCGCTGAACTCGAACAACTCGGCGTGGCGGGCGAAGACGTGCTGCTCGTGACCGTGCCCGGCGCGCTGGAAGCCCCGCTGGCGCTGCAAAAGATGGCCGAATCGGGCCAGTTCGACGCCCTGATCGCGCTGGGCGCAGTCATCCGCGGCGAGACGTACCATTTCGAGCTGGTGTCCAATGAATCGGGCGCCGGCATCACGCGCGTGGGCCTTGACTTCAACATCGCCATCGCCAACGGCATCCTGACCACCGACACCGATGCACAGGCCCACGCCCGCACCCGCGAGAAAGGTCGCGACTGCGCCCGTACCGCCGTCGAAATGGCCAACCTGACCAACGACCTCGATGGTCTGCAGGATCACGGCCAGGACGACGACGGCGAGAATGAATAAGCGCTTCCTCGCGCAAAGGCTTTTCCCATGACGCAAGACAATTCCCAAGCCAAGACCAAGGCGCCCGCCAAGAGCGCGCGCCGCCGTGCGCGCGAACTGGCGCTGCAAGGTCTGTATCAATGGCTGCTCAATCGCAACGACCCCGGCGTGGTCGAGGCGCATCTGCAGGATGCGCAAGGCTTCAACAAGGCCGACCGCGCGCACTTCGACGCGCTGCTGCACGGCGCCATCCGCGAAGAAACCACGCTGACCGAGGCGTTCACGCCGTACCTGGATCGCCCGGTTGCCGAGTTGTCACCGGTCGAACGTGCCGCCCTGCTGGTCGGCGCGTACGAGCTAGTGCACTGCGTGGACATCCCGTACAAGGTCGTGATCAACGAGGCGGTTGAACTGACCAAGACCTTCGGTGGCGTGGAAGGCTACAAGTACGTCAACGGCGTGCTGGACAAGCTGGCCGCCCAGGTGCGCGCTGTCGAGGTCGCTGCCCGCCGGTAATTCGGCGTCTGCTCTTCGCTTTACCCTTTCGCTTCGCTTCAAGATGGACGCCCACCGCCTGCAGACAGCCGCCCGGCTGGCCAATATCCGCGCCTTTCACGTGATGGAGCTGGCCAAGCAGGCCCGCGAGCTGGAGCTGGCCGGACGCAGCATCATTCACATGGGCATCGGCGAGCCGGACTTCACCGCCGCCGAGCCCGTCGTGCAAGCCGCCGCCGACGCCATGCGACGTGGCGTCACGCAGTACACCGGCGCATTGGGCATCCGCCCACTGCGCCAAGCCATCGCCCGCTACTACCAGACCACTTACGGCCTCGACATTGCGCCCGAGCGCATCATTGTCACGGCGGGCGCGTCGGCAGCGCTGCTGCTGGCGTGTGCGGTGTTGGTGGAGGTTGGCGGCGAAGTCCTGATGCCCGATCCGAGCTATCCGTGCAACCGTCACTTCGTGGCGGCCTTCAATGGCGAGGCAAAGCTGGTGCCATCGGGGCCGGAAGAACGCTTCCAATTGACGGCCGCGCAGGTCGAAGCTCACTGGGGGGAACGTACGCAGGGCGTGTTGCTGGCCTCCCCATCCAACCCGACCGGCACGTCGATCCTGCCGGACGAGCTGCAGCGGATCGTGCAGACGGTACGCGCGCGAGGCGGATTTTCGATCGTCGACGAGATTTACCAAGGCCTCTCGTACGATCAGGCGCCCGTTTCAGCACTGTCGTTCGGCGACGATGTCGTCACGATCAACAGCTTTTCCAAGTATTTCAATATGACCGGCTGGCGCCTTGGCTGGCTGGTAGCGCCCGCCGAACTGGTGCCAGAGTTCGAGAAAGTCGCGCAAAACCTGTTCATCTGCGCGTCGGCGGTGGCGCAGTATGCCGCGCTCGCGTGCTTTGAACCGGAAGCGCTGGCGATCTACGAGGCACGCAAGGCCGAATTCCGTCGCCGCCGCGATTTCATCGTGCCGGCGCTGGAGTCGCTTGGCTTCAAGGTACCGGTCAAGCCGGATGGGGCGTTCTATGTCTACGCCGATTGCCGTGGCGTAAACCACCCGCACGCCTCCAATGCCGATGCCCTCACCCAGTCGATGCTGCATGACGCCGGCGTGGTGCTGGTGCCGGGGCTTGATTTTGGTCCGCACACGGCCCAGCACTACATCCGACTGTCGTACGCAACATCGATGGCACATCTGGAAGAAGCCGTCGCGAGGTTGGGCAAGCTGTTCGGACGATAAAACGATCTCCGCGCCTCGTCCAAGCAAAAAGGCCGTCCCGAAGGACGGCCTTTCTTATATAGCGCAGCCAAGCAAGTCAATCAGGCCTGGCCTTGGGACTTGTCATCCAGACGCGCCTCTTCCTGCTGACCTGTAGCCGGTTGCTTGTCGGCCGCCTTGGCGGCTTGCGTCTTCGCCTCGGCTTGCGTCACAGGCGTTGCCGCTGCGACCGGCTTCGCCGATTCGCGCTCCGACGCCGCCGTCATCGGCGAACGGTGGCCGGTAGCCACCATGCGCAGGCGCGAACGCTCTTGCAGCACCTTGCCGCCGTAGCCGCCGTCGCCTTGTGTGACCGCACCGACATACAGCTTCAGGCCGCCTTCGATCGAACCTGCACGCGCGATGCAATCCTTCAGCACGAGCGCACCGACCTTGATGTTGGCGTACGGGTTGAGCGCGGCACCAACGCCACCCATCACCTCGTACTTGTCCTGGTGGACCTTGGTCATGACCTGCATCAGGCCCTGCGCACCCATACCGCTTTCGGCGAACGGGTTAAAGCTGGACTCGATCGCCATCACGCCGAGGATGAGCAACGGATCCAGGCCGACTTCCTTGCCGGTCTGATAGGCCGCCTTCACCAACTGGCCCGTGGCAGTGGCCGCCACGCGGTACTTGCGGGCAATGTACTCCGCCACGGCAGCCTGCTCTCGCGGGGTACCGGCGGTTGCCGACTCACGCGCGTCGCGGACGACTTGCGTGTTCGGAATCTGCGCGGCCAACTCGGCCACGGACGGCACCTTGGATAGCGTGTCCCAACCGGCAGCCGCCACCGTGCCGCCTTGGGCCGTAGCAGGGGCCACAGCCTGGGCGGCGCCCGTACCGGCAGACGGCGCAGTCGGCGCAAAAGCTACCGGCTGCACGCCAGCCGCAATCGCGGGTGACGGATTGGCCGAGGCGACACTGGTGTCGACACCCGGCGTGAAATGCAGCACGCGTTGAGCGACCGTGGCACGCCACTCGCTGTTGAGCGAGAGCGCGACTGCAGCGGCCACAGCCAGCAAGCCGATGCTATTGAGCACGACATGCCCGCTGCGGAACACCAGCAGCACGCCAGGATGCAACTCATTGCGGGACGCGGCAGCGCCCCCTGCGTTCAACTCCATGCGCAGCTTACGAGGCAGCGCAACTTGACCTGCACGCGCGAGGCGGCGGCCAACCGGGGCTACGAGCCGGCGTTGCAGCGCCGATCCGATCCCGGAAGAATGAAGGGTTTTCCAACCGTTCATACTTACCTCCGTCCGCTGCGCTGATCCGGTAGACGCCTTTCTTTTGCATGGCGCCGTGCGTTTCGTGTCGCAACGGTTTTTAGTAAGGATGCCGCGCTGTTGCAGTCAGCCGGCATCTGTTGGGGGCACTCCCCTAGTGCCCAGAGAAATGCGGGCCGTGTCCTTGGGGAGGTCACGTCCCGCAGCGATGCTGATGTGCTCTGGTGTCGCCCCTCATACGTCGGAGAGTTGGGCGAAGGCATTAGCCGAAAACATGTTGCGTTGCAACAATTACCAGATCGGATTGGATTGTAGGAAGCGCGTTATTCCAAGTCAATCATAAAGAAGTAAGTTTTCATATCTAAAAGTTATGATACAACCGGTGTTGTTGGGACTAGCTGACCTGCGATGCGTTCTGTCATCAGGGGGCCGTGGGGTTTTGGCCGTACAATCGCGGCCACCCTGCCTACACCAAAAAAATGTCTCCCGGACGACCGTTCGGAGGGCCGGCCCCTCCACGTTGTAGGCGACCCACCTTACCTTTGGTTACAAAATCTCCATGCAATACAGGGACTTACGTGACTTTCTCGCCCAGCTCGAACGCACGGGCGAACTGCGCCGCGTGCGCCAACCGGTATCGCCGCGCCTGGAAATGACCGAAGTCTGTGACCGCCTGCTGCGCGCCGAAGGCCCAGCGGTGGTCTTCGAGCAGCCGGTGGATGGCACGCAGAAGTACGACATGCCGGTGCTCGCGAACCTGTTCGGCACCACGCGCCGTGTGGCGCTGGGCATGGGTGCGGAGTCACTCGATGAACTGCGTGACGTGGGGCGCCTGCTCTCGGCATTGAAAGAACCCGAACCGCCGCGCGGTCTGCGTGAAGCCGGCAAGCTGTGGACGATGGCCAAGGCCGTGTGGGACATGGCGCCCCGCAAGGTGTCTTCGCCAGCGTGCCAGGAGATCGTGTGGGAAGGGAATGACGTCGACCTCGCGCGCATTCCCGTACAGACATGCTGGCCGGGCGATGCGGCACCGCTCGTCACATGGGGACTGGTCATCACGCGCGGGCCGCACAAGAAGCGGCAGAACCTTGGCATCTATCGACAGCAGGTCATCAGTCGCAACCAGGTCATCATGCGTTGGCTGGCGCACCGGGGCGGCGCGCTGGACTTCCGCGAACACGCCATCGCCAATCCGGGCCAGCCGTTTCCGATTGCGGTGGCGCTGGGTGCGGACCCGGCCACCATTCTCGGCGCGGTGACGCCGGTGCCGGACACGTTATCTGAATACCAGTTCGCAGGTCTGCTGCGTGGCAGTCGGACCGAGCTTGCGACATGCCTGACACCCTCGCTCGCGCAGGCACAACTGCAAGTCCCGGCTGGCGCCGAGATCATCCTCGAAGGTCATATCCAGCCCGACCCGACACACCCGAGCGGCTATCAGCACGCACTCGAAGGCCCCTTCGGCGATCACACCGGCTATTACAACGAGCAGGACTGGTTTCCGGTGTTCACGGTCGAGCGCATTACGATGCGCCGCGACCCGATTTATCACTCTACGTATACAGGCAAGCCGCCCGACGAGCCGGCCGTGCTTGGCGTGGCGCTCAATGAAGTGTTCGTGCCGTTGCTGCAGAAGCAGTTTCCGGAGATTGCCGATTTCTATCTGCCGCCCGAGGGCTGCAGCTACCGCATGGCGCTGGTCAGCATGAAGAAGCAATACGCGGGCCACGCCAAACGCGTGATGTTCGGCGTGTGGAGCTTCCTGCGGCAGTTCATGTATACGAAGTTCATCGTGGTGGTGGACGACGATGTGAACCTGCGCGACTGGAAGGAAGTGATCTGGGCGATCACTACGCGTGTCGACCCGGCGCGCGATACGGTCATGGTCGAGAACACGCCCATCGACTATCTCGACTTCGCATCCCCCGTGTCTGGGCTGGGTTCCAAGATGGGCATTGATGCCACCAACAAGTGGCCGGGCGAAACCACCCGCGAATGGGGCCAGCCCATCGTCATGGATGCCGCCGTCAAGGCTAAGGTCGACACCATGTGGGACACGCTCTTCCAATAACCACAAGGCCTGGCGGCTCAGTCTGCGAGCGAACGATCGTTCGGTTATTCTTAGCAAGTTAAGCGACTGCTGCATCTAAAAGGCGGGCCCTTTTTGTCTACTGGGTCCGCCTTCCTTATGGAGAACGCCATGGCCGAAGCACTCGACTCATCCCGCACCGCCGCCAACGCGCTGGAGCGCATCAAAGACCGCACCCTCGTCAAAACGCAGTCCTATGTGGACGGCGCCTGGGTTGGCGCCGCCGACGGCGCGACCTTCCCCGTCCACGACCCTGCGACCAACGCACACCTGACCGACGTCGCCAACCTCGGGCATGCAGAAACGCTGCGCGCGATCGACGCGGCCAACGCGGCGTGGCCTGCGTGGCGCGAGCTGACTGGCAAGGAGCGCGCAGCGCTGATGCGCCGCTGGTTCGACCTGCTGATCGCCAATGCCGACGACCTCGCCGCCCTCATGACGGCAGAGCAAGGCAAGCCGCTGGCCGAAGCCAAGGGCGAGATCGTCTACGGGGCATCGTTCATCGAATGGTTTGCCGAAGAGGCCAAGCGCGTCTCGGGCGACGTGATGGCCAGCACCTGGCGCGACAAGCGCATGGTCGTGCTCAAGCAGCCGGTGGGCGTGTGCGCGTCCATCACGCCGTGGAACTTCCCGCTGGCGATGATCACCCGCAAGGTTGCGCCGGCCATGGCGGCAGGTTGCACCATCGTCATCAAGCCGGCTGAACAGACGCCGCTGTCTGCGCTGGCGATGGCCGAACTGGCGCACCGCGCGGGCATTCCCAAGGGCGTGGTCAACGTGGTGACGGGCGACGCGGACCGGTCAATCGCCATCGGTAAAGCCCTGTGCGAATCGCCGATCGTGCGGCATCTGTCGTTCACGGGCTCGACGCCGGTGGGCCGCATCCTGATGCAGCAGTGCTCGCCGACGGTGAAGAAGGTCGCGCTGGAGCTGGGCGGCCATGCGCCGTTCATCGTGTTCGACGACGCCGACATCGATGCTGCCGTGGAAGGCGCAGTGCAGTCGAAATACCGCAACGCGGGCCAGACCTGTGTGTGTACGAACCGCTTCTATGTGCATGCCTCGGTGTACGACGCGTTTGTCGAAAAGCTCTCGGTCAAGGTGCGCGGCATCAAGGTCGGCAACGGCTTCGAGACGGGTGTGGTGCAAGGCCCGCTGATCGATGATCAGGCCGTGGAGAAAGTGCAGCGCCACATCAACGACGCGACGCAGAAAGGCGCACGCCTGACTGCCGGTGGCAAGCTGATGCAGGGCTTCGGCTCGCAGCGTTTCGTGGAGCCCACCGTGCTGGCTGACGCCACGCCTGACATGCTGATCGCGCGCGAAGAAACCTTCGGCCCGGTCTCCGCCATCTTCAAGTTCCAGGACGAGGCGGAAGTCGTGCGCCTGGCCAACGACACCGAATTCGGCTTGGCGTCGTACTTTTTCAGCCGCGACATCGGCCGCATCTGGCGCGTGGCCGAACAGCTCGAGTACGGCATGGTCGGCATCAACACGGGGCTCATCTCGAATGAGGTGGCGCCGTTTGGCGGCATCAAACAATCGGGCCTGGGCCGTGAAGGTTCGGTCTACGGCATCGACGAATATCTCGAACTCAAGTATCTGTGCATGGGCGGCATCTGAACCGCCATCCCCTATCGGCCGACCTGCCACATTGATAGAGCGGGCGGCCTTTCCCCTTGCCTGGCCGGCGGAGGAGACACATGAGCACCATCCAGGAAGGCGCCCTGCTATGGACGCCGTCTGCTGATTTCATCGCGCGTTCGCGCCTGACCCACTATCTCGATTGGCTTGCGCGCGAACGCGGCCTGCGCTTCTCAGCCACCACGCCAGAGGACTACGCCCAACTCTGGGAGTGGTCTACCACCGAGCTGGAAGCATTCTGGACGTCCGTCTGGGATTACCTCGACCTGCGCGCCTCGACACTGTTCACGCGGATGCTCGGCGACCGCACCATGCCTGGCGCGCAGTGGCTGCTCGGCGCCAAGCTCAATTACGTCGATCAGGTCATGCGCCATGTGGAAGAAGGCGGCAGCCCCGACCGCACCGCCATCCGCTACGCCAGCGAGACCAAGCCGCTGGCCGATCTGTCATGGCGAGAACTGCGCCAACGCGTCGCTTCTCTGGCCGATGCACTGCGCAAGATGGGCGTGGAGCCCGGCGACCGCGTTGCCGCGTATCTCTCGAACACGCCAGACGCCATCGTCGCGTTCCTCGCTGCGGCCAGCGTGGGGGCCGTCTGGTCAGTCTGCGCGCCTGACATGGGCCAGGTGGCCGTCACGGACCGCTTCCGGCAGATCGAACCGAAGGTGCTGATCGCGGTGGACGGCTATCACTATGGCGGACGCGCTTTCGACCGCACCGACGTAATCGCGGAGATGGTCGCCACGCTGCCCACCGTCGAACACCTCGTGCTCGTGCCGCAACTGCTCGGCGATATCAACCGCGCGCGCTTCCCGGACGCCCACGACTGGCGCGACTTGACGGCCAGCGACGTGCCGCTCGTCATCACACCGGTCGCTGCCGACCACCCGCTGTGGATTCTGTATTCGTCCGGCACCACCGGCATGCCCAAGCCCATCGTGCATGGCCACGGCGGCCTGCTGCTGGTGCAGACGATGATGGGCGCGCTGCATCTCGACCTTGGTCCCGACGACGTTTATCACTGGTACAGCAGCACCGGCTGGGTCATGTGGAATTCGCAGGCGAGCGGCCTGCTCGGCGGCGTCACGCTCGCCATTTACGACGGCAATCCCGGCACGCCCGATCTCAATACGCTGTGGCGCTTCGCGCAGGATGCGGGCGTAACGTTCTTCGGCGCCGGGGCGGCGTTCTTCGCCAATTGCCTGAAGGCCGGTATCGAGCCCGGTCGCGATTTCGACTTGTCGAAACTGCGTGCGGTCGGATCGACCGGTTCGCCGCTCTCGGCCGAGGCGTATGACTGGATCTACCACCACGTGAAGGCCGACGTCTGGCTCAATCCGATTTCCGGCGGCACCGACTTCGCCGGATGCTTCGTGGGCGGCGTCGCCACGCTGCCCGTCTATGCGGGTGAGATGCAATGCCGCAACCTCGGCTCGCGTGTGGAAGCCCTGGACGAGGCCGGCCAACCGCTCATCGACGCGGTCGGCGAACTGGTCTGCACCGCGCCCATCCCGTCAATGCCGCTTTTCTTCTGGGGCGACACCGATGGCAGCCGCTACCGCGACAGCTACTTCGATATGTACCCCGGCCAGTGGCGCCACGGCGACTGGATCAAGATCACCCCGCGTGGCGGCGCCGTCATCTACGGCCGGTCCGACGCCACCATCAACCGCCACGGCATCCGCATGGGCACTGCGGAGCTGTACCGCGTCGTGGAAGACCTGCCCGAAGTGCTCGACAGCCTTGTCGTCGACCTGGAATTTCTCGGCCGGGAATCGTTTATGCCGCTGTTCGTCGTGCTGCGCGAGGGCGCGACGCTCGACGACACGCTGCGCAGCACGATCAACGCGCGCATCAAGGCAGGACTATCGGCCCGGCATGTGCCCAACGTGGTTGTGCAGGCGCCCGGCGTGCCGCGCACGCTCTCGGGCAAGAAAATGGAAGTACCGATCAAGAAGCTGCTGCTGGGCGCGCCGCCCGAGCGCGTTGCCAACCCTGATGCAATGGCCAATCCGGACGTTCTGACGTGGTATGCGAGCTACGCCCAGTCGTTGGCTCAGCACAGCGGCACCTCCGGCGAACCCGCGCCGGCACTGGAATCGTGGCGGAGCTAGACCAATCGTTGGTTCCCCGTTTTGTCATCTCCGCCAATTGAACGATGGCACGGCCCGGATGTGATGACTAACGTACAGCTTGCACCGGCACATCAAGATGCCGGGCGAGCTGCTTAACGGGGAATCACTATGCTTGCAACGACGAACGTCCTGGTCAAAACCGAGGACGGCCGTGAAGCCTTGGCCGAGCGCCGCCACGACATGCAGATGCGCCAGCGCCATCTGCTGATCCTCATCGACGGTGCCCGCACGGTCGGGCAACTGCATCAACTGCTGAGCGACTGGCCCGATCTGGACGAACTGCTCGCGGGGCTACAACAGGCCGGCATGGTCGACGTGCTGCCCGGTATCTCGCGTGAGAACGCATCGGCCGCTGAACCGTTCGACCCCATCGCCCACTTCAACCGTCCGCTGCTTGACGATCAAGCCGACGGCGCACCTGCCGCCTTGTCGCTCATCTACGACGAACTGCCACCGTTGACCGGCATGACGCTGGGCCTGCAAGCGGTGGCGGCACCCATCGACGAGCCTGCGGCCAATGACGCGAGCACACCGCCTGCGGCGCCAGTCCAGACTTTTTCTGTGCCACCGTCGGCCGTTCCGCCGGAGTTGGCCGACGTGTTGCCCAATGTCGTCAAGGTCGAGTTGATGCGTTTGGCTGTGCAGCACTTCGGTTCGGCTGCGGGTGCCGCCATGCCGCTGCTGCGCGCCTGCAAGGAAGATCCGCAATCGCTGTGCGACGTGGTTGCCGCGTGCGCCAAGGCTGCCTCCCCAATGGCGGGCGAACACGCCGCTGCGAAGTTCGTGGATGCGGCAATGCAGGCGATGGCGCTGCGGCGCTAGGCAACGGCACCGATAACACGGCGTGCGGCATTCCCACGCGTCCGTGCCTGACAGCCGGAAGAAGCGGGGCGTGACGGCCTTTGCAGCTCGCTCGCCGGCTTCCGTTGGCGCAGCAAATCGGCGAGCGGGTTGCCTGGGTTCAAGGCAAAGTCATCCAGATCGATCAGACCAGCATACAGGTCATATCCGACGCCACCGCAACGAGCGCGCCCGCAACCCGGTCGGTCTGCTCCGGTGCGAGTCCCGCAATATTGATCCGGCCGCCCTGGGTGCCATAGATGGCGTGATCTGCGCGCAAACGCTCCATGGCATCGGCATCTAACGGCAGCATGGAAAACATACCCTTGTGCCGCGCCAGATTCTGTAGCGAAACGGGGGCGCCCAGACTGGCCAGTGCGTCATCCAGACGGTGCCGGTTGCCCACGATACGCTGACGCATGTGCTCCAACTCCTTACGCCAGAACGCCGTCAATGCGACATCGGCAAGGATGGCAGCCACGATGGCGGCGCCGTGGTCAGGCGGCATCGAGTAGTTGCTGCGTGTGATGCGCTCCAGCACGCCGCCCACCGGCTGCAGGGCAGCGCTGTTCTTGCCGATCACCATCGCCGCGCCGGTGCGTTCGCAGTACAGGCCCATGCTCTTCGAGCAGCTTGCCGCCACCAGTACCGTATCAAGCGCATCGACGAGCAACCGCAGGCCCGCGGTGTCCTGCTCCAGACCATCGGCGAGACCCAGATAGGCCATGTCGACCAGCGGGATCAGGCCCTGCTTCGCGCAGCGCTCCGCCACGGTTTGCCAGACCCCGACGCCCATATCGATGCCGGTCGGGTTGTGGCAGCAACCATGCAGCAGCACGATATCGCCAGCACGCGCAGCCCACAGGTCCGCGAACATGGCATCCGCGTCGAGCAGCCCGCCTTCGGCCCGCCAGCGGTAGCGGTCTACTGCAAGCCCGGCCGCTCGCATGATGGGCACGTGGTTGACGTAGCCAGGGTCAGACACCCAGACACGAGCACCAGGCGAAGCCACGGCGATGAAGTCAGCGAGCAATCTGAGCGCGCCGGTCCCACCCACGGTCTGCATCGTGTGCTGGCGTGCCAGGCGACCCACGTCGTTGCCGAGCAGCAGCGTCGACAACCCGGCATTGAAGTCGGTGTTGCCGGCCAGCCCACGGTAAGCCTTGGAGGCACCGGCGGCGGCCAGGCGCTCCTCGGCGGCCTTCACTGCGGCCATGACCGGCGTCTGCCCGGTGTCATCGCGGTAGACACCCACCACAAGATCAACCTTGTCGGGCCGAGGGTCCGCGCGGAAAGCCGCGGTCAGTCCCCACAGCGGGTCCGGGGCAACGGTGGCGAGAGTTGCGAGCATGGTGTGTTCTCCGGAAAGGCGATGCGATGGTCTACGCACGGTTTGCGAGGATCACGCCAGCGGTGATCACAGCAATGCCGCATGCAACGGTCAGGGTCAGCGATTCACCGAGCAAAGGCACAGCCCCCAGACAGGCCAGCGCGGGCGCCAGCGAGCCAATGGCGGAACAGCGCGGCGTATCCAGATGACGAATCGCCAGTGCATAGGACAGACTTGAAATCACGCCAACCCCCAAGCCCTGTGCCAGCAAGAAAGGCATGGCGTTGGCCACGGTGAAGTGCCCGATATGGCTGTCGACCACGCCCAGGCCCGCCAGCAGCGCCGTGAGCAAGAAAGACGGCACACTCAACAGCAATGCGCAACCGATGGCATCAAGCCCCGCCCGGCGCAGCCCCAACGTGTAGCTGCCCCAGAGCAGACTCGCCAGCAACAGCAATGCGGCACCGGCGACAAACGCGCCGTGCGACGCGCGCGATTGCGATACCAGCAAGAGCAGCACGCCTGCGAGGATGATCGCGATCGCCCGCCCGCGTGCCGCAGCGATACGCTGGCGGTCCACCACATACGCAATCAGCGCCACCGACAACGGCGTCGTGCCCGCGATCAACGCAGCCACGTGGGCGGCCGATGTCACCTTGCCGCCGGCCGAAGCCATGAAGAAGAACGGCACGCCGCCGCCTACCAGGACCATCAGTGCGCTGAGCGGCTTGACCCGCCGCAGCATCGGCCAGCGGGAGGGCAGGAACGGCAACAGCAACAGGGTCGGCAAGCCGAATCGGATGAGCGCCACGTCGGCAGGCGCCAGCGGCGAAGCGCCAATGGCCCGGATCGACAGCGCGAACCCGGCCCAGATCAGCACCGTCAGCACCATCGCCGCATACCCGATCAGCGGGCTGGCCTGGAAGGCATTTCGCCCGGCCTGCGCGCCCACGCCCACCGTCAATGTCGAACCACGCATGCCGCCCCACCCTCGATTTCGGAATGGAGACAGAATGCCCCAGCACAAAAGGTAGTATCTTGCTATTTCCGCTAATACTTCGCTCCGCTTTGGCAGAACCTGCCACGCCGGAAAGATCATATGGATAAGAAAGACAGGCAGATCATTGCCGCCCTCCAGAAAGAAGGCCGCTTGACCAACCAGGAGCTGTCGGAGCGGGTCAACCTGTCGCCCTCGCCCTGCCTGCGCCGGCTGCGGTTGCTGGAAGACGCGGGCATCATCCGCGGCTACACGGCCATCGTCGATGAAGAGGCGTACGGGCTGCCGGTCACGGCATTCGTGCATATTCGTCTGCAGCAGCACTCGCGGGAGGTGGTCTCGACGTTCGAGAACCGTATCCGCGCCATCGACGCGATCCTCGATTGCTATGTACTGACCGGCGAAGCGGATTACCTGCTGCGCGTGCTGGTGGAAAGCCTGCAGGACTACGAGCAGTTCGTGCGCGTGCAATTGCATGCCATTCCGGGCATCGCCGCCATCGACACAAGCTTTGCGTACGGTGTGGTGAAGCGGTCGACGGTGTTTCCGGCTTGGGATGAGAATAAAAGGAGTATGGTGCGGCGGCGCGAGAAGCCATCGGGTGGGTAATGCCACCGCCAAGAATCGGACAGTATGCCGGCGAAAGCTGGTACCGAGCTGCGACCCAGCTTTTCATCTGACGGGTTCCGGGGCTATGACGTGCTGGCCGTTGATTTCATCGGCGCAGCGCACGTCGTTGTTGCCTCCGACTTCAGGTGACCACCTCGGGAAAGGCGTGTACGCCACTTCAGATTCGCCGTCCGCGTTGCTGTCACTTGCCCAACCCCAGCAACCCCGCATAAAATGACGGACTGCGCGGGCGTCGTATAATGGTAATACCCTAGCTTCCCAAGCTAGAGCCGTGGGTTCGATTCCCATCGCCCGCTCCACCGAATAGTCTGAAGCCGCCCTCGGCGGCTTTTTTGTTGCCTGCTCGCCCCTCATTCCACCGACGGGCAAACGGCACGGGATCTCCATGCAGCCCATCGAACAACCGGGCACCGGCCCCGACGACATCACGCCGGAATCGCACGACACCAATACCGCGGAAGGCGACGAAACGGGCGCGGAAACCGGGCACCCACGCCGCATCCGCTCGTTCGTGCGCCGGGCCGGCCGCACGTCGACCGGCCAGCAGCGCGCCATCGATGAACTCGGGCCCCGCTTCCAACTGCCCTACACTGCCGAGCCGCTCGACTGGGAAGCCGCCTTCGGCCGCACCGGCGCCAAGCGCATCTTCGAGATCGGCTTCGGCATGGGCGAGACCACCGCGCACATCGCGCAATTGCGCCCGGACGACGATTTTCTCGGTGTGGAAGTGCATGAGCCGGGCGTTGGCGCACTGCTTAAGCTGATCGGCGAACGCGAAATCGGCAACATCCGCATCGTTTCGCACGATGCGGTGGAAGTGCTAGCGCAGATGATTCCGGAAGGCACGCTCGATGGCATTCATGTGTTCTTCCCCGACCCGTGGCACAAGAAGCGTCACAACAAGCGACGCCTGATCCAAAGCCCGTTCGTGGCGCGTCTAGCGGCCCACCTGAAGCCCGGCGGGTACTTGCATTGCGCGACCGACTGGGAGGAATACGCTCACCAGATGCTGGAGGTGCTGTCCGCCGAACCGACGCTGGAAAACACCGCCGACGGCTTCGCGCCGCGCCCCGACTACCGCCCTGTCACCAAGTTCGAAAAACGCGGCCTGCGCCTCGGGCACGGCGTGTGGGACGTGGTCTTCCGCAAGCGCGGCTAGCCGTATCCGCGCACGCTAGCCCGCGTTAGCGTGCGCCGAAATGCGTATCGCCGAAGAGGTTCTTGGCGTGGCGCGGGAAAGCGCGCCAGTACTGCGGCGGCGCCTTGACCGTCGCGCCCAGTTCGGCAGCCGCAGCCCAGGCCCAGTGCGGGTTGTAGAGAAAGGCCCGGCCGACGGCGACCAAATCCGCACGCCCTTGCGCAACGATGGCCTCCGCCTCGTGTGCTTCGTTGATGAGCCCAACGGCGATGGTGGGGATGTCCGCTTCGTGGCGGATCTTCTCGGCGAACGGCACCTGATAGCCCGTAGAGAGCGGAATCTGCTGCAGCGGCGACACACCGCCTGACGACGCATCGATCCAATCGCAGCCGCGCGCACGCAGTGCCTGCGCAAATACCACCGAATCTTCCGGCGTCCAACCGCCCTCCACCCAATCGGTGGCAGACACGCGCACGCCAACCGGGATGTTGTCCGGCACCACGGAGCGCACGGCGTCAAAAATCTCCAGCGGATAACGCATGCGGTTCTCACGCGAACCGCCGTAGGCATCCGTGCGCTGATTGGCGATCGGCGACAGGAATTCGTGCAACAGATAGCCATGCGCGGCGTGCAGCTCGATGGCCGATAACCCCAAACGCACAGCCCGGCGCGCGGTATCGACAAACTGGTCGCGCACGCGGGCGAGGTCCGCATCGGACATCTCGCGCGGGGCGCGCTCTTCAGGGCGCTGCGGCAACGCGGACGGACCCATCGTTTCCCAGCCGCCGACATCGAGCGCCAACAATGCACCGCCTTCCCAGGGCCGAGCGCTTGAAGCCTTGCGGCCTGCGTGCGCGATCTGCATGCCGATCGGCACCAGCGCGTTCTGGCGAATGGCAGCAAGCGTGCGCTCAAGCGCGGCTTCGGTCGCGTCGTCCCACAAACCCAGGCAACCGTTCGTAATGCGCCCTTCCGGCGACACGGCGGTCGCCTCGATCATCAGCAACCCGGCCCCCGAGAGCGACAGGCCGCCCAAATGTGTGTGGTGCCACGCCGTAGCTTGGCCGTTGACGGCCGAGTACTGGCACATCGGCGAGATGACGATGCGGTTCTCAAGCGTGAGACCGCGCAAGGAAAAAGGCTGGAAGAGAGCACTCATGATCGGGAGATTCGGCAGTCAGCGGCTGGCTAAAGAAACCGCCAGTGTGTCCGAATCCGCCCGATCGTGCAGACGGTGCGAAAGCCTCGCACCGAGGAAGGGAAATGCTCGCCGGTGGCTTAGGCTTGCCAGGCGATGAGGTGCGTATAAGCCGTCACCAGAACGATGACCCCGAAGATGATCCGGTACCAAGCAAAGCCGCGGAAATCATGCGTGGCAATGAACTTCAGCAGCCAGCGCACGCAGAAGAACGCCGAGATGAATGCGGCCACAAAACCGACCGCGAAGATGGACAGATCGTCAGCCGACAGCAGCGCGCGCGACTTGTACAGCTCGTACACCGTCGCGCCAAAAATCACGGGAATCGCCAGGAAGAACGAGAACTCCGTGGCCACCTTGCGCGACAGCCCGAACAGCAAGCCGCCGATGATGGTCGCGCCCGAACGCGACGTGCCCGGAATCAGCGCGAAACACTGCGCGAAGCCCACCTTGATGGCATCGGAGATGCGCAGGTCATCCAGCGTTTCAATGCGTGGCGCGCCAGCCTTGGCGGCTTCGAGCAGTGCATTGGCGCGCGGATCGTGCGTCTCGCCGCGATGACGTTCGCGCCATTCGGCCCACAGAATCACGAAGCCCCCGAGGATGAACGCCGACGCCACCACGATCGGGTTGAACAGATGCGCCTTGATCGCCTTGCCGAAGATCAGCGCAAGCGTGATCGCAGGAATCGTCGCCACGATCACGTTGATTGCAAAACGCTGCTGGCGCGGGTCATTCGGCAGACCCTTGATCACGTCGATGATCTTGTGACGGAACTCCCAGCACACCGCTAGGATGGCGCCGAACTGGATCACGATCTCGAAGATCTTGCCCTTCTCGTCATTGAAATCGAGCAGTTGGCCAGCGAGGATCAAATGGCCCGTGCTGGAAATGGGAAGGAACTCGGTCAGACCTTCGACGATGCCGAGAATCAGCGCTTTGATGGCGAGTGCGATATCCATGCAGTAAGCAAAGAGGGAAAAGAAAATGAAGCGCTGGGCGCGCAGCAGGACTCAGGGCCGCTTGGCCTGAACGTGCACGCCTTCGGGCAAAACCGTGATTGTACCGGGCTCTACGGCAATGCCAGCCACTTTCAGCTGTTCGGGCTTGAACGTGTAGACGGCGTAGTCGCTGAGCAGTTGGCCGGCAATCAACGAACCGATCGAACTGATCTGCGGGCCGATGCCGCCGGGCACGTTCTGCAAATCGAAGCGATCGACAGTGGGCTGATCCAGGCGAATCGAATGCGTGGGCGAGTCGTAATGCAAGCCGCTGGATACGGCCAGAGGCCCCGTCAGCGGCTGACGGAACAGACCGCTCTGCACCACAGCGTCCGCCTGGATGGCAATGCGATTGCGCGCGGGGTCAAGCGACACCTGCGGGTTGGACAATGTCACGTCAAAGAAGCCGAGAAAGCGCCGCTGGAACGGAAACTTGCCCGCAAGCGCGTCCTGCATCTGGCCGCGGGAAAAGGTGTAGCCGTCGCCAGTCCAGCCGGTCGGCATGCAAGCCACGAGCGTGACGGCAACGGTCACAGCAACAGCGGCCGCACCCGCCCACCAGCGGACGCGGTTGGAGCGAGCGGCAGATTTCGTGGAATCGGTCATGGTAAATCAGTGCGCTGCGGTAGCGATTTCAAGTCGGGTCAGAAAGTGCATGGCATGGGTGGCCGAGCGGCCGCACATATCGGGCTCGGGCTGCAGGCTACCGCACACCGCCGGACGCTCCGGCTGGCCGAAGATACGACAACCGTTGGCCTCGTCCAGTTGCGCGCAGCGCACGCCGGCCGGCTTGCCGTTCGGCATGCCAGGAATGGGGCTGGAGATGGAAGGCGCGATGCAGCACGCGCCGCAGTGGGGTCGACAGTCCATGCTGTCCAAGTCAACGAAATCGGGGCGGAAACCGCTATTGTGCACCAGCACAATCGAGGCCCAGTCTGATTGACAATGCCGATGCCGCTTGACCCACCCTTGCGGCATGCGTACATTAATGACCGGAAAGTAAGTTATCTGTGAGTCAGTGATCGTGCGCACTGACTGACCCCCTACCGCCGTGACTGATCAAGATTCCGAGTCTTCCTCCAAACGCTGGACCCGCCGCAAAGAGGCCCGCCCCCAAGAATTGGTCGCCGCCGCGCTGAACCTGTTCGTGGCGCGCGGCTACGCGGCCACGCGGCTGGAAGATGTGGCCTCTGCAGCTGGGGTATCCAAGGGCACGGTCTACCTGTATTTCGCCAACAAAGAAGAGCTGTTCAAAGCCGTTGTGCAGGAAAACCTGGTGCCCGCACTGGCTGAGGGCGAGGCCCTGATCGACAGCTTTGATGGCACCAGCGAAGCGCTGCTGCACGAGATTCTGATGGGCTGGTGGGAACTGATCGGCGAATCGCCAGCTTCGGGCCTCACCAAGCTGCTGATGGCCGAATCGGGCAACTTTCCCGACTTGGCGCAGTACTACCACGAAGAAGTCATCGAGCGCTGCGACCGTTTGTTCGCGCGCATCCTCGAACGGGGCATGGCCCGCGGCGAATTCCGCGACGTCAACATCGACCTCACCACGCTGACCATGGTCGCGCCGATGATCTTCCTCATGATGTGGAAGCATTCGTTCGGCCCGTGCTCGCACCGGGAGTTGGAGCCTAAGGCGTTCATCGCCCATGTGGTGTCGCTGCTGCTGCACGGCGTGCTTCGCAATCCAGTGACAGGCGCAGTGATTCCGCCGCCGCCCGCCCTCACCGCACAACCGTGGCGCACGTTGCCAGAAGGTCCTGGCAACCCCGATGAAGGCGCCGCGTCATGACAATGTCTGCCGGAATGTCCTCCGGACTTGCTAAAATGCCGGGTTTGTCGTCAAACCCTCATTCGCATCACTCGCTCCGCGTGGAAGGCATGCCCATGGACATCGAAAAATCCCGGTTCAACATGATCGAGCAGCAAATCCGTCCTTGGGACGTGCTCGATACCGACGTTCTCGACCTGCTCAGCGTCGTCAAACGCGAACATTACGTGCCTGAGGCCTACCGCGCGTTGGCCTTTGTCGACATGGAAATCCCGCTGGCCGGCGGCCAGAACATGCTGGCTCCGCGTGTGGAAGCCCGGGTGCTGCAGGAGCTGGCTGTGCGCAAGCATGAAGACGTGCTGGAAGTGGGTGCAGGTTCCGGCTACATGGCCGCCCTGCTGGCCCATCGCGGCCGCCAAGTCACCACACTCGACATCGTGCCGGAGCTCGTCTCCTTTGCCCGCGACAATCTTTCGCGCAATAGCGTAACCAACGTCGACGTGGTCGAAGCCAGCGGCGCGCAGGGCTGGGGCGATGGCCTGTACGACGTCATCTGCGTATCGGGCTCGGTGCCCGCCGTGCCGGAAGCACTGCTCAAGCAGCTCAAGGTGGGCGGTCGCCTGTCGATCTTCGTGGGCGGCGCGCCGGTCATGGAAGCACAGCTGATCACGCGCATCTCCAACACCGAATATCAGACGCGCAACCTGTTCGAGACCTATGTGGCGCCGCTGGTGGGCGTTCCTGCACCGTCGCTCTTCCGCTTCTGATCCATCTCGGCTCCCCAATCATCATGCAACAGCTCGCTCCCACCGCCCTCGCCCAATGGCTCGCCGACGCATCGCGCGCGAAGCCCGTCCTGCTCGACGTGCGCTGGACGGAGGAGTTGGAGATCTGTGCCATTCCCGGCATTACGCACATTCCGATGGACCAGATCCCGGCGCGTGCCAGCGAGCTGAATGCTGACCAAGACATCGTCTGCATCTGCCACCACGGCGGACGCAGCGCGCAGGTTGCGCAGTATCTGATCACGCAGGGCGGCTTTGATGCCGCGCGTGTCTACAACCTGCAAGGCGGCGTCCACGCCTGGGCTAACCAGGTGGACCCGCAGATGGCGACGTACTGATTGGGGAAGCCGCTGCCGGGCAAAGACCTGTTCACCATCGACGGACTCTGAACAGGCTCTGACGCGCCCGCGCTGCCTTCCGAACGCGAACGTTTCCTCCTCGCTCGGGGGCTTTATGACTGTTGCTCGCAGTAGCCGTACGCGGATGGCCGCGCGCGGTTCGCTTGTTGTGCTGTGCTGTTCCATGATGCCGATGTTCGCGTGGGCGCAGTCCCAACCGAACACGGCGGCCGCGACCGACCTCCTCTCTGCCTACCGCGCCGCGCTGGCCAACGATCCGCAATTCGCATCAGCCCGTGCGCAGTCGCTCGCGCAACGCGAGAAGCTCACGCAAGGCCGAGCCGGTTTGCTACCGCAGATCGGCGGCGCCTGGAGTTCCACGCGCGTCATCTTTGATCAAACCGCTCCGGCCGAATTCAACAAGACGTTCTCGTCGACGGGCTGGACGCTGTCGCTGTCGCAGCCGCTCTTCCGCTGGGACCGCTGGGAAACCTACAAGCAAGGCGAAATTGCTGCGCAGGCCGCCGAGGCCTCGCTCGCGCAAGCGCAGCTCGACCTCATCACGCGTACGGCGCAGGCCTACTTTGACGTGCTCAACGCGCAGGACACGTTGCAGCTCGCCACCGCGCAACGCGATGCGATCCAGCAGCAGTACGAACAAGCGCGTCGCAACTTCGACGTTGGCAACGCCAACATCACTGACGCAAATGACGCACAGGCCCGCCGCGATGCCATCGACGCCAGCGTCATCGCCGCACGCAGCGACTTTGAGATCAAACAATCGGCGCTCAAGCAGATCATCGGGGAGCCCGTTGGCACGCTGGCCGGCGTGCGCCCAGGCGTCACGATCCCCCAGCCTGAACCGGCTTCAGCAGAGCCTTGGGTGGACCAAGCGCGCAGCAGCAACCTGCAAGTGGCGCTGGCGCAGTACAACCTGCAAAGCGCGGAGCGCGATGTGAAGAAGGCGACCGCAGGTCATCTGCCTTCGGTCGATCTGGTGGCGCAGACCGGCCACACCAATGCGAGCGGTAACCAATATCTGCCCTCGCTGCCCGGGGGCGCGCGTTTTGACAGTTCACAGATTGGCGTGCAGGTGTCGATTCCGATCTTTGCGGGCGGTGCGATCCAGTCGCGCGTGCGTGAGAACATCGCGCTGGAAACCAAGGCTGCAAACGACCTCGAATTTGCCCGCCGCTCTGCCGAGCAAGGCGCACGGCAAGCGTACATCGGCGTCATCGCAGGACTGGCGCAGGTCAAAGCGTTGGAAGCGGCCGAGCTGTCGGCGCGTACAGCGTACGACTCCAACCAGCTCGCCTACGGGGTGGGCGTGCGCATCGGCACCGACGTGCTGAATTCACAGGCGCAGCTCTTTCAGGCGCGGCGCGATCTGGCACGCGCGCGTTATGACACCATCGTCAACGGGCTGCGGCTGAAGTCTGCCGCCGGCTCGTTGAGTGAGGCAGACGTGATCCAAGTGAACACGCTGCTCACAGCCAACGGTTCGAGCGATATCACCGCGTTGCCGCCGGCAAGCGCCAAACCCGAACTGGCGAAACGTGCCGGCAAATCGGCCAAACGCTGATCAGTGTGTCTGGCCGCGCGGCGGCAGCGGCCGCTCGGCAAACTGCAGCAACGCGCCGCTCGTGGTCTTCCAGATGACTTGGCGGCCTTGCTTGCCGTTGGCCGAGGGCTGCATACCGACGGTCGCCAGGGGCGATTTGAGCGCCTCCAGGAACGCAGTCTCCAGCTCCATACGCGCCGGGTCGCACGCCATACGCGTCGACACCAGGTTGCCGAAGCGCATGCCCGAAGCGAGCTTCTCGTACGGCCCCGAGAACCGATTGCAGCCCGAGTAGCCGGACACCACGCCGTTGGCCGCCTCCAGGCCGCCACTGAATTCGATCGAGATCGGCTGCGTAGCCGGGTCAGCATCGTCGCCCTCGGCGGAAGGCAATTCCTTCGGCGCGGCGCCCGACTCTTGCCAACGCACGAGCACGAAACGCGAGCGGCCTTCGCCCTGCGCTTGCGCGAGCGTCGCCTGGCCCGGATTGGGCGCTGCGCTAGCGGGTGTTTGTTTGGTTTCAGCGGCCGGCGCTGACGCGGCTACGGGGGCCGCCACAGCGGGCGTGGATGAAGGTGTCGGCGTCATGCAGCCGGCACCGATGATGGTGGCGGCGGTTACTGCGGCCAACGCCATGGCGGTCAGCACCACACGGCGCGGCGTTCGCAGCAGGCTCGGCTTGGGACGATTCGGTAGGGACATGAACGGGTCGTGAACGGTGACGGAATGCAAACCACATGAGGAGCCGTTAGTCTGCCCGGCTCGCAATGAGTTCGCACTTTTCGTGCCGGACATGCACTGCGCCTTACAGCGTCGGCAACACCAAGGAGGCCACCGCTTCCACCGTGCGCGCCGTCGCGCCGCCGTGTGTGGCGGCAAAGGCCAGCGCGGCGCGCGATGCGCTCTCACGCGCGTCGGCATCCGACAGCCACGCGTCGATCACACGCATGACACCAGCGGCGTCTTCCACCTGCTTGCATGCACCCGCAGCGACCGCATCGCGCGTCGCCTGCGCAAAGTTGAACGTGTGTGGCCCGATGACCACGGGCGTGCCGACTGCGCAGGCCTCGATCAAGTTCTGCCCACCAAGCGGAAGCAAGCTGCCGCCGATGAACGCCGCTTCCGCCGCCGCGTAATACAGCGCCATCTCGCCCATCGAGTCGCCGAGCAGGACATCGGCATCAGCAAGGGCATCGGCATCCGCCACGCCTGCAGCAGACACCGACAACGCACTGCGACGCACGACGCGCAAGCCTGCGCGTTCGGCCGCCTGGGCCACTTCATCAAAACGCTGCGGATGACGCGGCACGAGAATCAGCAAGGCATGCCGGCGTCCGACGTGCTGCGCGCGATGCGCTTGCCACGCGTCCAGCAGCAGGGCCTCTTCGCCCTCACGCGTGCTCGCCGCCACCCATGCAGACCGACCGCGCAGCGCATCACGCAGCACGCGGCCAGCCATGATCTGGTCCACATGCGGCGTGATGTCGAACTTCAGGTTCCCGGTGACGCGCACGCGCGGCACGCCGAGGGAGCGGTAGCGATCGGCATCGTCGGGCGTCTGCGCCAGCACTGCAGCGAGTTGCGCGTACGTCTGGCGCGCTGCATCGCCAAGGCGCGCGGTACGCCGGTGGCTGCGGGCAGACAGGCGTCCGTTGACTAGCACCATCGGCACGCCAGCGGCATAGGCGCGTTCGATCAGCACCGGCCAGATCTCGGTCTCCATTAGCAAACCAAGGCGCGGCTGGAAATGACGCAGAAACCGATCGACAGCACTCGGCAAGTCGTACGGCAGATACGCCTGGATGACGCGGCCGTTGCGTTGCGCCGCAAATTCGGCGCCGGTGCGGCGACCCGTCGGCGTCATGTGGGTCAGCAGGACGGCGTGATGGGGAAAGCGCGCAAGCAGCGCATCGATGAGCGGTTGCGCGGCGCGCGTCTCACCAACGGACACGGCATGCACCCACAGTAAAGGACGATCCGGATTCGGGCGCGGCGGGTAGAAGCCGAGCCGCTCGCCGACGTGCTGGCGATAACCGGGCTCCTTGCGGCCGCGCCACCACAGGCGCAGCAGCGCGAACGGCAGCGCGATGCGCCACAACCAGCGATACAGAACGCGGAGCATCAGAGCACACCCAGCGCACGCAGCGCATCAAGCGCTTGCGCGCTGGTGGGATGGGCCTCGGCGCTGCCGAGGTCGTGCACATTGGGCGTCCAATAACCGCCCGTGCGCCACGACGTGGTGAAGTTGTAGAGCGCCACCGTCGGCTTGCACAGCGCTGCAGCAATGTGCACAAGACCGGTGTCCACACCTACCACCGCAGTCGCCTGATCGAGAAACGCCGTCACATCCGGCAGCGACATGCGCGGCGGAATCACCACACGGCCCACCGTGCCCGGCGCTGCAGCGACGATGGCTTCGCGGATGGATTCGCTCGTGCGCCGCTCCGTTTCACTGCCCCACGGCAGCGCGATGGCGTAGTCGCGCCCCAGCAATTCGCGCGCGACGTCAACCCACGCCGCCTGCGGCCACCCCTTATCGGCACGCGAAGTCGCATGCACCAGCGCCACGTACGGACGCGGCAGTTTGAACGGCAAGTCGGCCGGCGGCTGCAAACCGAAATCGATGGTATCGGGCAGCGCGTAACCGAGTGCCTCCGCCACCATGCGGCGCGAGCGCTCGACCACGTGCACGCGCGGCTCCATCTCGATCTTGCGCTGATAGAACAGCTTGGCGAGCGGCTCATAGCCGGCGCCTTCCGTACGATTGCCAAGGCCCGCCACGAAACCACCCGATGTCAGCTTGGCCTGCGCGGCAATGAGAGCAGTCTTGATGAGCCCCTGCGTGTCCAGCACAGCATCGTACGAATTGGCGCGCAACGCACGGCGGAACGCCGCCATCTCACCCCACGTTTTTCCGGATCCGAGCGACTTGCGCCAACGCCGCAGCGCAAACGGAATCACGCCCTGCACGCCGCGCACGATGCGGACAATACCCGCGAAGCCTTCTTCAACCACCCAGTCGATCTCGGCATCCGGATAGGCCCGCAGAATATCGGCCACGACCGGCGTGCAATGCACCACATCGCCAAGCGACGATACCTTGACAATCAGCACACGCATGCCGTTACCCTTTCCCCCAACTTCATGAGCGCGGACCGTGCGATCAGAACGGCAGTTGCGCGTCCGGCTTCTCGGCCAGGATCACGCGGCGGAATTCGCCCTGGATGCGCGCCATCGCGGCATCGTTGTCGGCCTCGAAACGCATCACCACCACTGGCGTGGTGTTGGACGGTCGCGCCAAGCCAAAGCCATCTTCGTATTCCACGCGCACGCCATCGATGCGATTGACTTCCTTAGCGCCTGCAAACGTGGCGTTGGCCTTGATCTTGTCGAGCAGCTCAAAGGACTCACCCTCGGCACACTTCAGTTGCAGCTCAGGCGTGCAGTGCGAATTCGGCAGCGCGTTGAGCGTGGCGCTCGGGTCTGCCAAGCGCGAAACGATCTCCAGCAGACGCGCGCCCGTGTAAAGCCCGTCATCAAAGCCGTACCAGCGGTCCTTGAAGAAGATATGGCCGCTCATCTCGCCGGCCAGCGGTGCGCCCGTTTCCTTCAGTTTGGCCTTGACCAGCGAATGGCCGGTCTTCCACATCGTCGCCTTGCCGCCCTGCTCACGAATGAACGGCGCCAGCTTGCCCGTGCACTTCACGTCGAAAATGATTTCACCGCCCGGGTTGCGCGACAGCACTTCCTGCGCAAACAGCATCAACTGACGGTCTGGGAAGATCACCTGGCCGTCCTTGGTGACCACGCCCAAGCGGTCGCCATCGCCGTCGAAGGCGAGGCCAAGTTCACAATCCGTGGTCTGCAGCGTGCGCACGAGGTCTTGCAGATTCTCAACGTGGGCCGGATCCGGATGGTGGTTCGGGAAATGGCCATCCACTTCGCAGAACAGCTCCGTCACCTCACAGCCCATCGCGCGAAACAGCTCCGGCGCAAAAGCACCTGCCACGCCGTTGCCACAGTCCACCGCAATCTTCATCGGGCGGCTCAGCTTAACGTCCGAGACGATTCGGTCGATGTACTGCTGGCGGATGTCCACTTGGACGTAGTCGCCCGCGCCTTCCGTGAAATCGCCCTGCTCGATGCGCGTGCGCAACGCTTGGATTTGGTCGCCATAGATGGCCTGGCCTGCCAGCACCATCTTGAAGCCGTTGTAGTCCGGCGGGTTGTGGCTGCCCGTGACCATCACGCCCGAGGTAGCGCGACGCCCGGCCAGTTCGATGTTCGTGCCGAAGTAGACCATCGGCGTGGCGACAAGACCCAGATCGATCACATCGATCCCGCTCGCGCGGAGGCCATCTGCCAGCGCTGCCAGCAGTTCCGGGCCGGACAGGCGCCCGTCGCGACCGATGACGACGGCGGATTCGCCCTTGGCGCGCGCTGCGGAGCCGAAGGCGCGGCCGATCAGGCGTGCGGTCTCAGCATCGACGGTTTTTCCGACGATGCCGCGGATGTCGTAGGCTTTGAAGATGGTGGGGTTGAGTTGTGTCATGAAGTTCTCGGCACGTCAAAACGCCGTGTGCGGCGAATGTTACAAGTGGTTTCGGATTCTAACCTTCAACCCTTTATAATACCGGGCTGGCTTTCCTGAGCCGCCCGCCACTTCCCAAAATCGCGGGACTGATCGTCCGGTCTAAGTCCTCCGCGCAACGACTACCCTTACAAATCGTATGATCTTGATTACAGGCGGCGCCGGCTTCATTGGCGCCAATTTCGTTCTGGATTGGCTGCGCGGTTCCGACGAGCCCGTAGTCAACGTCGACAAGCTGACGTACGCCGGCAATCTGAAAACGCTTGCACCGCTCGATGGAGATGCTAGGCACACGTTCGTTCGCGCAGATATCTGCGATCGGTCCGCGATGGACAGCCTCCTAGCAAAGTATGCTCCCCGGGCGATCGTGCATTTTGCGGCGGAAAGCCATGTCGATCGGTCGATCCACGGGCCGGCAGACTTCGTACAAACGAACGTGGTCGGCACGTTCACGCTGCTCGAGGCCGCGCGTGCGTACTGGAACAAGCTAGAAGGTTCAGCACGCGAAGGCTTCCGGTTCCATCACGTTTCCACCGATGAGGTCTATGGGTCGCTCGGCGTGGACGACGCACCGTTCACGGAAACGACGCCCTACGCCCCCAACAGTCCGTACTCTGCATCGAAAGCAGGTTCGGACCATTTGGTCCGTGCCTACTTCCATACCTATGGGATGCCGGTCCTGACGACCAACTGCTCGAATAACTACGGCCCGTATCATTTCCCCGAGAAACTCATCCCGTTGATGATTGCGAATGCCCTAGCGGGCAAGCCCCTGCCGGTGTACGGCGACGGCCTGAACGTGCGTGATTGGCTATATGTCGGCGACCACTGCGCCGCGATCCGCCGCGTGCTTGAAGCTGGCAAAGTGGGCGAGGTCTATAACGTCGGCGGTTGGAATGAGAAAAACAACCTCGAAGTCGTCCACACGTTGTGCGATCTTCTTGACACATTAAAACCGCGTGAGCAGGGCGGCTCGTATCGCGAGCAAATCACATTCGTGAAGGACCGCCCCGGTCATGATCGCCGCTATGCGATCGACGCACGCAAGCTAGAGCGCGAGCTGAACTGGAAACCGGCAGAAACCTTTGAAACCGGTTTGCGCAAAACGGTCGAATGGTATCTTGCGAATCAGGAGTGGGTGGCTGACGTGACCTCTGGAGCCTATCGGGAGTGGGTCGACGTAAACTACGGCGGCCGCCGCTAACCAACCGGATTTTTCATGACACGCAAAGGCATCATTTTAGCGGGTGGCTCTGGAACACGGCTGTACCCGATCACGCATGCCGTTTCGAAGCAACTGCTTCCGGTATACGACAAGCCGATGATCTACTACCCACTCAGCACGCTGATGCTGGCGGGGATTCGGGACATCCTGGTCATCTCCACGCCGCAGGACACCCCTCGATTCTCCGAGATGCTCGGTGACGGCAGCCAGTGGGGACTGAATCTTCAGTACGCGGTCCAGCCGTCGCCGGACGGACTAGCGCAGGCCTTCATCATCGGCAAGGAGTTCGTCGGCGGTGACCCGTCTGCGCTCATCCTTGGGGACAACATATTCTACGGCCACGATCTGGTAAAGCAGTTGAACCGGGCCAGCGTACAGACCAGCGGCGCCACAGTATTTGCGTACCATGTTCACGACCCGGAGCGCTATGGGGTGGTCGAGTTTGATAGCGGCATGCGTGCGGTCTCCCTTGAAGAAAAGCCCGTCAAACCGCGCTCGAATTACGCGGTCACCGGCCTGTACTTCTATGACGCGGACGTCTGCCAGATCGCTGCAGACGTCAAGCCGTCGGCGCGCGGCGAACTCGAGATCACCGAAGTTAATCAGCGCTATCTTGAACGCGGTACCCTGGAAGTGGAAATCATGGGCCGCGGCTATGCGTGGCTCGACACGGGCACGCACGACTCGCTGATCGAAGCCGCGACGTTCATCGCCACGCTGCAGCGCCGCCAGGGCCTAATGGTTGCCTGCCCCGAAGAGATCGCCTTCCGTCAGCACTGGATTGATCTCGAACAAGTTCAGAGACTTGCTGCGCCGCTGGCCAAGAACGGCTATGGCGCGTATCTCCATCAGCTTGTCGCCGAGGACGTCCTTCGATGAACCTCATCGTCACAGAAACTTCCCTGCCCGACGTACTCATCTTGGAGCCTAAGGTTTACGGAGACAACCGCGGCTTCTTTTTCGAGAGCTTCAACGCCCGGGAATTCGAGGCCCTGACCGGAGTCAGCACGCCATTCGTGCAGGACAACCACTCAATGTCCCGCAAAGGGGTTCTGCGTGGCATGCATTATCAGATTCAGCATGCCCAAGGGAAATTGGTCCGCGTGATTTCCGGCGAAGTTTTTGATGTCGCCGTCGATCTGCGCAAATCTTCATCGACCTTCGGCAAGTGGGTCGGTGTCCACATGTCGGCCGATAACAAACGTCAGTTGTGGGTGCCTCCCGGCTTCGCACACGGCTTCCTGGTCTTGAGCGAGACCGCCGAGTTCCTCTACAAGACGACCGACTATTGGTATCCGGAGCACGAGCGGTCGGTGGTGTGGAATGATCCCACGATTGCTATCGAATGGCCGCTGGCGGGCATTGAGCCCATCTTGGCGGCAAAAGATGCCGCAGCCGCAGCGTTTGCCAGCGCCGAGGTCTTCGTATGACCACACGCTCGCGACCGCGCATCGTCGTGACGGGTACAACGGGCCAGGTTGGATGGGAACTGTTGCGCAGCCTGCAAGGTCTGGGGGAGATCATCAGCATCGACCGCTCCGTGGTTGACCTGTCGCGCCTGAACGCAGTACGCGCGCTAGTCCGCAGCATCGAACCGTCGATCGTCGTCAATGCTGCCGCCTACACTGCCGTAGACAAGGCGGAACAGGAGCGGGACGCGGCATTCCTGCTCAACGCCGATCTTCCGGGTGTCCTCGCCGAGGAGTGCAAGCGCGCGCAAGCTGCATTCATCCATTACTCCACAGACTATGTATTCGACGGCTGCAAGGACGGCGCCTACACGGAAACGGACACCACCAATCCACTGAATGTCTATGGCGCCTCGAAGCTGGCAGGCGAACACAACGCATTGGGCGTAAATCCGGCCACGCTGGTTTTCCGCACCAGTTGGGTGTACGGCGCGCGCGGCAAAAACTTTTTGACCACGATTCAACGGCTCGCGAAGGAACGTCCGCAATTGCGTGTCGTCGCCGACCAGATCGGCGCGCCCACATGGGCACGTACCATTGCCGACCTGACCGCCCATATCGCCGCTCGCGGACTCGGCGACATGCCAGCCGCTCCGGCTTGGTGGGCGACCCACGGTGGCGTGTATCACCTGACCAGCAGCGGCAGCACAAGTTGGCACGGGTTTGCCGAGGCGATTCTGCAGCACTCAGGCATCACCGGTGTGGCCGTTGAGCCGATCCCAGCCGTGGAATACCCAACACCGGCAGTTCGACCAAGCAACTCTCGACTGACGCTAGACAAGTTGGAGTTGGTTTTCGGGCTCAAACCAGAGAGTTGGGAGCAATCGCTGACTAAGTGCCTCGCCCCTACCTCAGTCGAACGAATTCATGCTAACTAACACGCACCTGATTAGCTTCGATGTCAAAGGCGACGAGCGCGGTTCCTTGATCGCGTTGGAGCAAGGGTGCAACTTGCCCTTCCCCGTTGCTCGTGCGTATTACATCTTTGACACGGCTCCCGGGGTCCGGCGGGGATATCACGCGCATGCGGATCTGTTGCAAGTCGCAGTTTGTGTCAAGGGCGCCTGCAGCTTCCTGCTGGATGACGGCCAACACCAAGAGGTCGTTAAGCTCGACTCCCCCGCAAAAGGGCTTTTTATCGGACCAATGATCTGGCGTGAAATGTTTGATTTCACGCCAGATTGTGTGCTGCTTGTGCTGGCAAACAAGATCTACGATCCTGAGGATTACATCCGAGAGTACAAGGAATTCAAGCAGCTCATCGAACGCCCAAAGCAACCATTAGTTTCACCGAAGTCACCAGAAGAGGAGAAGAAGCGATGATTCATCCGTCTGCTGACGTACAGAGTAAGACTATTGGAGAGGGTACGCGCGTGTGGCAATTCTGCGTGATATTGGAAGGCGCAAGAATTGGCAGGAATTGCAACATCAACGCCCATTGCTTTATCGAAGGCGATGTCAGCATTGGTGACAACTCGACGATCAAGTCTGGTGTGTATCTATGGGATGGAACTGTCATCGAAGACAGTGTTTTTGTTGGGCCAAACGCCACCTTCACGAATGACCGGTATCCCCGGTCAAAGCAATACCCAGATCGATTTCCGGTTACGACTGTCAAGCGAGGTGCATCAATTGGGGCTGGTGCCGTCATACTCCCGGGCCTAACGATCGGCGAGCACGCGCTCATTGGCGCGGGTGCCGTGGTGACGAGGGATGTTCCCGCCCGCGCACTGGTCGTTGGCAATCCCGGCAGGATTGTTCGATACCTGGATACCAAGAACTCCGATTAATTCCGCGACGTCGTAGAGAAACTGCATAGTCACCCGATCATGAGAGAGCACATTCCTTTTCTCGACCTGAAAGATGTCAATGCCCGCCAAAGGGATGAGTTGATCGCTGCATTCACGGAAGTGCTAGATGCGGGCTGGTTCATCCACGGCAAGCAATGCGAGGCATTTGAAGCGGAATTTGCCGCCTACTGCGAAGCCAAGCACTGCGTTAGCGTAAGCAACGGCCTCGACGCTCTGCATTTGATCCTACGCGCAATGTCGATCGGACCCGGCGATGAGGTGATTGTCCCATCGAACACGTTCATCGCGACCTGGCTGGCAGTTAGCTTTGCCGGTGCCACGCCAGTGCCGGTCGAGCCACGTGAAGACACGTGTAACCTCGACCCTGAATTAATTGCTGCTGCAATCACCCCCCGCACCCGAGCAATCATTCCTGTGCATCTGTACGGGCAGCCGGCCGACATGGATCCGATCCTGGAGATCGCACGCAGACATGGGCTCAAGGTAATCGAAGATGCAGCGCAGTCGCATGGCGCGCGTTATCACGGCAAGCGCACAGGCAGTCTTGCCGACGCCGCAGCCTTTAGCTTCTACCCTGGCAAGAACCTCGGGGCACTCGGCGACGGCGGTGCAGTGACGACGTCGGACCCTGAGTTGGCACAACGCGTCCGCATGCTTTCGAACTATGGGTCGCGGAAGAAGTACGTTCATGAAGCAGCCGGCTTCAATGCTCGCCTGGATGAAGTGCAAGCAGCCCTGCTCCGGGTCAAACTCCGCCAACTGGATGCCGACAATGCCATCCGCCAGCGGCTGGTAGGCATCTACACCCAGGAGTTGGCATCCTTGCCGCTTACGTTGCAGGCTGCGCCCCAAGGCATCGAGTCTGTTTGGCATCTGTTTACGATCCGACACCCGGAGCGGGATCATCTGCAGGCCGAACTCTCCACGATGGGAGTTGGTACGGCTATTCACTACCCGACCTCGCCGCACCGTCAAGGCGCCTACGCAGCTACCGCGCTAGGCAAGCTGGCCCTGCCGATCTCGGACCGTATCCACGCCGAGACGTTGAGCCTCCCCCTCTCGCCGGTGCATACCGAGAAGGAAGTCCTGCAAGTCGCTGAAGCCGTGCAGCGCGCCGTCGTGAAAATCGGGGCTACGGACTGCTGAACAGCATGCTGCAAATCTTTAAGGCACTCCTGATCACGGGGCTGGGCACGATTACGTCGCTCGGCTTGGGTGCCTTGGCATTGAAGATCATGGCCGTCCAAACGGGGCCTGCCGGCGTCGCCGTGTTTTCGATGCTCCGACAAGTGCAACAGACTGCGACCATCATTGGATCTTGGGGAGGTCAAACGGCCTACACTCAATCCCTGTCGCGCAGCACATCAGGCTATCCCATCCGCTTCTGGACGCTCGCGCGTCTTGCCATTGTGGGCTGCTTTCTGACGGCCCTGCTCCTGTCGGTGGTCTGTCTGTTCGGTGCACAATCGTTGCTGCCCGGTATTCACTGGGCAGCGGCACACCTGACCATCACCATCGGGGCGGCGGTCGCCGGTATCCTATTCTTTTTCTTCATGGGCGTGCAGGCAAGCGGCGGGCGTCACGGCGGCATCGCGGGTACGCAAATCGCAGCGGCGGGCACGCTGCTGGCGATCGTGGCCTGCGGCTACTTCGCACCTACGGAATGGCGCACACTCGTCAACGCCTTGGCGTTATGCATGTCGCTCCTGGTGGGAGCAGCCTATGCATGGCAGTCCGCCCGCCGCCGCGGCCTCCTTCCATGTCGGAATCCTGCCACTCCCCCGCTCGACTGGGCCGTGGCTCGCGAGTTCCTGCAAGTTGGCGCATCCTCGCTCATTAGCGCTGCATTGGCGACCGGCTCAGGCCTTCTGATACGCCGGATGCTGATCCAACGGCTGGGGCTAGACTCTGCCGGCATCTTCGATGCAGCCTGGACGGTTTGCATGATGTATGTGTTGACGCTGCTAAGCGCGCTATCGAATGTCTATCTACCCAAGCTAGCGGCCTGCAATACCATCGAAGAGGAGTGCAATCTGCTCCAGGCAGTGCTGAAGCTCGTTCTGGCTGCATTCGTCCCCATGGTATGCGTGATGATTGCAGCGCGCGGTCTGGTGATCGAACTCCTTTACTCACCGGCGTTTAGCGACGCGGCGTCGATCATTCGCTGGATGCTTGCTGCCGACCTTTTGAAGGTTGCGGGCTTTATCTTTGCGATGCCCTTGATCGCGCGCGGACACAGCCGCCTTTTTCTCGCCAGTGAACTGTTGTGGTACGGGCTATTCTGGATCGGTATCTGGGTTGTCCGTGACACAGGGCACGCCCTACCAGAGCATATCGGCATCGCCTATCTGGTCTCGTACGCAGGGTACTGCCTATTCGTCGCCATGTACGTTCCTCGACTGAGATCATATGGCCCGCATCTCCGAGCCAGCCACTTATTGTGCCTGTGTGCGGCCATACCTATTGCGCTCACCATCGTACTCAATTGGCATACCACAGCACATATCGACTGGATGCGCAACACACTCAGCGTGCTACCCGCGCTCGCCTTCTCTGCGGCCGCCTTGCGACCATGGCGCCTAATTTCCTTGAAGAATCGCTCGTGACGTCAACTTTCAAGCAACTGCCGACGGAACCACTGGTCTCCGTAATGGTGATTACTTACAACCAAGCGCATTTCATTCGCGAGACGCTGGATAGCGTCCTATCACAGGACTATCCGCGCTTGGAGATTGTTGTCGCAGACGATGCTTCAACTGATGACACCCCCAGGATTCTCGAGGAGTACGCTGCCCGCTATCCGGGGCGCGTCAAGCCAATCCTCAACGCAACAAACCTTGGGATCACTGGAAACAGCAACGTGGCCCTATTCGGCTGCGCCGGGGACCTAGTCGCCGTCATGGGTGGTGACGACCTATTCTTGCCCGGCAAGGTCTCGAAGCAAGTCGAGGCTTTCCGTTCGAACCCTGAAGCTGTGCTGTGCTATCACCCAGTCGACATCTTCGAGTCCAAGTCGAATCAGACCATCTTCGTGACTGACCAGCATGCCCGCGAAGACATTCGGTCATACCGCGACATCATCCTGAAGGGGGGTATCGCGGGCGCATCGTCTGTCATGATCCGCCCCGAAGCTATTCCTCCCGGCGGCTTCGACGAACGTCTACCTTGGGTCAGTGATTGGCAGTTCTATATCGAGGTTGCGCTGCGAGGCAAGGTCATCAAGGTCAATGAAGTCCTTGGACGGTATCGCAAACACGGGCTCGGTGCGAGCGATCGGACCTTGGAACTGTTGGACGAATCGCTCTACGCGTTGGATCTGGTCGTCGAGAAGAATCCCGAATTCAGCGATCTTCCTGCATTGTGCAAACAGGGGAAAGCTCGCTACATCGCCGGGGAAGCGTTCCGGCAACTGACAAAAGACCCCCAGATTGCGGCCCAGCTCGCGAAACGCTGTGTCGATCTCGCACCTGAATCAAGCCGATATCGCATTCTGCGCGCGTTCTCGATCGCGAACCGCTGGATGCCGGGCGTATCTTGGCTGACATGCAAAGTGGTGCCGTATGCAAAGTATGCACTCAAGCGCAGATTGGGATAACGGCACATGCTCGGCCTGTTGCGCTTTCGCCGCCTTTATTTACTCCCCGTGATAGGAACGCTGGTTTTCTACGCAGTGCCCAGCGCCCTCGGAATACTTTTTCGAAGTAATGGGTACGACGCGGAAATGCTGACACTGTCCTTAATAGCGATGGTGACATACTTCCTTGCTTTCCACTTCTTTTGGAAACGAACTGCGGTCGAGCAAAGGCTACGAGGTATGCTGCTGCACGTATCATGGCGGCATTTCTGCTTGGTTGTTTTGCTGTGCTATTTCTGCATGATTGCATATGCTGCAGCCACAGCACCAGGAATCGCACTCATTGCGTCAATTCAAGGTGCATCGCTTGACCAGATTGCCCAGCTGAGAGAAACATTCCTGCGAACCAGGGTCGGCGCAGAACGCGCCTTGCTCTACTGGTACGCGATTAACATTTCATCGCTGATGCCCCTGGTTTTAAGCATCCTATTCCTGAAGCAAGCCAAGTACAGATATATCGTGCTGATTGCATTTTTGTTCACGCTGGCACTAACGCTCGAAAAAAGCTTAAGTATCACAGCGCTTATTCCGCTAATAATCATATTCTACAATTCGAATCGGCGGAAATTTGTTTATCTTATTGGCACCGCATTGATCGCAGCGGTTATGGTCGTCTCCTTTGCTGCACGCGGCGGGCTCAGCGTAGAACAAGGTGGCACAGCGTCGACCGGATCAGCCGCGGCCGTACCCGACGAATATAACCTTTTCCAAGGCAGTGACAGCCAAGCGCTCTATGTGCTCAACCGCATCTTGTACATTCCTTATGCATCCGCTGTAGATTGGTTGCGCTATTTGGACATCGAATTAAAAGGGGAACCGACCGAGGGGCAATCGATTGGGGTCATTGCATACCTAACAGGTAGACCCAGTCTCAATCTAGAGCGCGAGGTCTTTGCATTCGAATGGGGGCAAAACGAGACCCAAACAGGTTCAGCCAATACTGTATTCTACATTGATGCATATGTTAATTTCGGCGTGACCGGGGTCATTCTATACTCCGCTCTCTTAGCGTTACTTGCAAGGTTATGTTTGGCTTCAAGGAACCGCGCCATTTGTGCAGGACTTACCGTTCCCATGATCTATGTATGCTTCAACTCGCTGTCTGCCATCATTTTCAGTGGTGGCTTGGGCATCCTTGTCGGGCTCGCCGTCTTGACCCGCTTTGGTGACAGCGCGCTGGAATGGAAGCAAACCGATCAGTTTGTGTTCGGCACAAATCCTCGCTAAACAGAATCTTCTTTCAATCTAACATGTCAAATATCGTTCTCATCACCGGCGGCGCCGGGTTCATTGGATCGCATCTCACTCCGAAGCTGTTGGAAGCCGGATACACCATACGCATCCTTGATAACCTCTCGACGCAGATCCATGGCGCGCTGCCCACGGGCTTGGAATGGCTAAACACCGAAGGGATCGAGTTCGTCCGTGGCAGCGTTGCCGAGCGCGATACCTGGGTACGCGCGCTCAAAGATGTGGAAACGGTCGTGCATTTGGCCGCTGAGACCGGCACCGGTCAATCGATGTACGAAGTCGCACGCTACGACATGGTCAACACCCACGGTACAGCGCTGCTATTCGACGTGCTGGCGCAAGACAAGGTACGCACCGTAAAACGCGTGATTCTGGCCTCGAGTCGCTCGGTGTATGGCGAAGGCGCTTACCATTGCGGATCCTGTGGATTGGACCCGGTCTATCCGGATAGTCGCACTCCGGAAGCGCTGGCCGCACATCGTTGGGAATACGAGTGCCCTAGCTGCGGCGCAACATTGACAGCGAAACCAACTTCCGAAAGTGATCGTGTCCGCCCCGGCTCCATCTACGCGGCTACGAAATACGCACAGGAAGACCTGACACGCATTGCCTGCGAATCCCTGGGGATCGATTACGTCATCTACCGTTTCCAAAATGTCTACGGCGAGCGCCAATCCCTGAACAATCCGTACACCGGGATTCTCTCCATCTTTTCAACGCGCATACGCCGCGATCTGGTTCTTCCACTGTTCGAAGACGGCGAGGAAAGTCGCGACTTCGTTCACGTGGAAGATGTTGTCACGGCGGTCGCCATGGGTGTCGCGTCCAAAAACGCTATCAACCGCATCTTCAACGTGGGTAGCGGAGTCCAATGCTCCGTCAGGCAGGTTGCAGAGGAACTGACTCGCGCCCTTGGCAAGACGCCGAACGTTCAAGTCACAGGCCAGTATCGCGTGGGGGACATCCGCCACAACTACGCAAACATGACGGCTAGCGCTTCGATACTTGGTTTCAGGCCAGCCATTTCTTTGCAGGAAGGGCTCGGCCGGTTTGCTGCTTGGGTGCATACCCAACCGCTTCCTGCCGACCGGCTCGAAGAAGCCAATAAAGAACTGCGCGCCCGAAAGCTGATGGGTTAAATGATGGCGACTACGTTCCGCCTGATTCCGTGGCTGCGAGAGGACCTCCTGCGGGGCCTCTCTCTAGAGGGCAATACTTCCATCTCCGGGGGCTGGCGCCTGTGGGTAAAAGTACTGTCTCCGCGCTTTGCCCCGGTGCTGCTCTGCCGCCTGGCTCACAGTTGCCACCGACACCGCTGGGGAGCAGCCAGTAAAGCGCTCTCAATGCTGAACTTCGTCATCTTCGGCATCGAAATTGCCGCCCGCTGCGAGATCGGACCGGGACTGTACTTCCCACACACCCAGGGCACTGTGATAGGCGCGTGGAGCATTGGCAAAAACGCTGTGATCTATCAGGGCGCGACACTCGGCGCCAAAGAACTTGATTTTGCCTATAGCGAGGTATCTCGCCCCAGACTCGACGACAACGTGACCGTCGGCGCTGGCGCCAAGGTGCTCGGCGGCGTACGGCTTGGCCATGGCGCCCGCGTTGGAGCCAATGCAGTCGTGATCACCTCCATCCCAGAAGGGGCACTCGCGGTCGGAGTACCGGCCAAGATTTCCAATACATGAATACGACTGAACGCTCGCTCTCAGGAAAGCGCGTGCTGATCATGAGCCCGCGTTTTTTCGGCTATGAGAATGCAATTGCTCAAGCGGTTCGTGCGCTAGGCGCACAAGCTGAAGTAGTGCTCGACAAGCCGTCGAATACTGTCTGGACCAAGGCTGCCACACGTCTGTCACCATCTCTCGTGGCCACCCGCATGGCGAATTACATTCGTTCGCTTGCAGAACAATACGGCCGAGACAGTTTCGATGAAGTCGTCGTGATCAAAGGCGAGGCGTTGCACGCGGAAGCTGTCGAACTACTGCGAGCGGCGTTCCCTCGGGCGCGATGTACTTACTACAACTGGGATTCGCTGAGAAACTACCCCCACCTTAAAGATATACTTCCGCTGTTTGACGCTTGCTTTAGCTTCGATGCCGAAGACTGTGAGTCTGTCGGACAGCTTGCCCACCTGCCCCTGTTCTATACCGATGAATACCGGGATCTTCCATTAGTGGAGCCCCGGTACGACCTTTTCGCCGTGGCGTCATTGCATTCCGATCGCTATGACGTCATTCAGCGCGTCATACGTCAATGCCCCGAGGCAACGCGAGCGTTCACGTACTTTTTCTACCCGAGCAAGATTGCGCTGCTCGGCAAGAAGGTGCTTGAGCCCGGCTTTATCACGCCACCACTGCGTGAAATCCAGTGGACACCGCTGCCGAAGGAAAAAATGATCGACGGCCTCGTTCGCAGCCGCGCAGTCATCGATGTACAGCACCCGCGCCAAACAGGGCTCACGATGCGAACCATCGAAATGGTTGGCGCTAACAAAAAGCTCATCACAACCAATGCCCTGGTCAAGAGCTACGATTTCTACAACCCGAACAACATCCTCGTGATCGATCGAACGCAACCGGAAATTCCGTCCACGTTTTTCGACACTGAGTACACGCCACTGACCGAAGCAATCCGACAGAAGTACAGCATCCACACATGGCTGGCCGTCCTGCTCGGACTCCAGCCTGTAGCGTCCTATCAACGCGCCCCCGTCCGACTCCCCTGAACTGCGGAACCCTGCAGCATGTTGAATTTCAGTATTGGTTTCATTGTCTCGTTCTGCATCACCATGCTGGTGGTCAGGTACGCGCATCTACACTCCCACTTGTCTGGCGATGCGGATCTGAGCGGCGCGCAAAAGTTTCACACGAAACCGGTCCCCCGCATCGGAGGTAGCGGCATCGCAGTTGCCCTGATCTTGAACGGCATTGCTCTATGGATCGCCAGCGCATACCAGTTCCCAGAGTATGCAATGCTGATTGGCGCATCGCTTCCTGCTTTCCTCGGCGGTTTTATCGAAGACTTAACAAAGCGTGTCAGCGCGCGCGACCGCCTTGTTTTGACGATCATCGCAGCGCTCTTGGCAGTATGGTTACTCAACGCACGAATAGCGCAGGTCGATATCCCTGGCTTTGGCTCTTTGGCCGTCCCATACTACGGCTCCATTCTTTTGACCGCACTGGCTGTGGCAGGTTTGGCCAACGCTATCAACATCATCGATGGTTTCAACGGACTAGCGGCGATCGTCGCCACCATGATGTTCTTGTCGCTAGCGCTGGTTGCCTTTCATGTCGGTGACGTATTTGTTTTGTCGTGCGCGCTTGTCATGGCAGGGGCGATCCTGGGTTTCTTCCTGTGGAACTTTCCAGGCGGCCACATCTTCCTTGGTGACGGCGGAGCCTACCTCATCGGCTTTATGTTGGGAGAATTGGCGGTGCTACTGACCATGCGTCACACGGAAGTCTCCGCTTGGTACCCGGTGCTCATGTTCATCTACCCGATTTTTGAAACGCTGTTCTCCATCTATCGGAAGCAATTCCTGCGCGGGATATCCCCCGGGATACCAGATGGCATCCACCTTCACATGCTGATCTACAAACGCCTGATGCGCTGGGTTGTTGGTAGTCAGGAGGAGCGCCATCGACTGCGTCGGAATTCGTTCACCTCGCCTTATCTGTGGTTGTTGAGCCTGTTAGCGGTTCTACCGGCAACACTCTTCTGGAACCGCAATGGGTGGTTGATTGCATTCGTGGTCGTTTTTGTATCGACCTATGTCTGGCTTTACTGGAGTATCGTGCGCTTCCGTGTGCCGCGTTGGATGATTGTCAAGAAGAAACATCATGATTGAAGAACAGATGCCCACCGATGAGAATCGTTTCGGTACTGGCTTGGATGATGTCGGCGCATTTATTCGCCGTCATGCGCTCAGGCTTGCAGTTTTCACCACTATTGGTGCAAGCGCTGCTTTGGCCGCCACATTCATAATGCGCCCGCTTTGGCAAGCCCAGGTTACTGTTCAAAACGGACAGCTATATTGGGTGACATCGACAGGCCCGACCGTGGTCAACATCGAACCACCAGCCCGTACGGTTGATCGTCTTAAAGTTGCGACGTTTCAAGACACGGTACTTAAACAGCTCAAATTGCCTTTGAATGAGGGGGTGAGCCCGGAAACCGATCTCATTCGGCGCAGCTTCGAGGTCCGCCTTCTACGCAATTCTGACCTCATAGAACTTGCAGTCCGAGGGTATAGTCCGGCCGACGCGTCACATGTGCTGCAGCAATACGTGCGTAATCTAGCGGAAGAGCATGCCTCTTTGGCAAAACCCACGTTAGACCGCCTTTCTGAGGACATGAGGCAGGTTGAGGCAGACCTATCGGGAGCCCGAGCTCGCCAAGCCGAGCTCGAAAGGCGTGAGCAGGAACGCTCGAGAACAAGCATTGCTGGCAAATTCTCGGAAAATGTGCTGCTGGACAACATGGTCAACAGCACCGCCGCGGATATCCGCTTGCTGCAGCAGCGGAAGAATACGCTCCAAGAACAACTTAACCCCGAGCGCACTTTTAATACGCGTGTGATCGGTGAAACCGTTGTAAGCCGCGACCCGGTGTTTCCGAAGCGGCCACTTTTCACTGTCTCGGGAGGGTTGATCGGCTTGGTACTCGGTTTGATTTACTGCGCTTTGCGTGGTGATCGCCTAAAGAGCCACAGAAGGAAAATGTGAGCCAAATTGCCCACGCCATCGGCGACCTCCAAGGCTGCTGCTCCCCTCTCCAGACCCTGCTGGCCGCCCTCCCCGCCAACGCCGTGCTGCGCTTCGTCGGCGACCTCGTCAACCGCGGCCCCGAGTCCCTGGCCACGCTGCGCCAGGTCATTTCGCTATGCGAAGCAGGACGCGCACGCACCGTCCTTGGCAACCACGACATCCACCTGCTGGCCGTGGCGGCAGGGGTGCGAAAACCCGGCAAGCGAGACACCATCGCCGAGATTCTTTCCGCCCCCGATAGCGATCAACTGATCACCTGGCTGCGCCACCAGCCGCTGGCCATCTTCGAAAACAGCTTCCTGATGGTGCACGCCGGCGTCCTGCCTCAGTGGACAACAGGCGACGTACTAGAACTGGCCGGCGCGGTGGAGCGGGAGCTGCGCAGCCCACATTGGAAAACCTTCCTGGCCGATGCGTTTGGTAACCATCCGGACAAGTGGAGCAACGATCTCGTCGGCATGGATCGGCTGCGGCTGACCATCAACGCCTTGACGCGCCTACGCTTCTGCAAGCCCGATGGGACGATGGAGTTCGAGACTACTGACGCCGATGGCGCTCCGGATGGCCACATGCCGTGGTTCGACGTGCCGGGGCGCCGCACGCGCGGCACACCGATCGTGTTCGGGCATTGGTCCACACGCGGGCTGGTGATGCGCGACGATGTGATGGGCCTGGATACCGGCTGCGTGTGGGGTGGCAAGCTGACGGCGGCGAAGCTATCGCTGGCACCAGCCGGGCGTGACGTGATCCAAGTGGATTGCGAGCAGGCGCAGGACCCGCTCGCGCACAAGAAGAAATAGCCGAGTAGCCTAGCCCGCGCGGTCGATCAGCGCGGCAACAGCGTCGTGACTATGTGCAGCCAGCCCACGGCGGTCCATCTCCGGCGCCACGGCGGGGCCCACGAACACTTCCACCACCAACGGTGGCCCGTTCAGCATGGCGTTGATCGTGTCCATCATCGACAGATCACCGATATACGCCGGAATGGTCGTCAACTCACCCGTCTCGGCAATGCGATAGCGCAGCGCCAGCGGGCGGATCGGTGCGCCAGCGCTAACAGGCGCCTGAAACAGATTGGCGTGGAACGGCAGCAGCTGCAGCCCGTCCGACGTCGTGCCCTCGGGAAACACGCAAATGACATCGCCGGAACGCATCGCATCAGCGATGACATGCATGATGCGATGCGCATCGCGCTTGCGGGCGCGCTCGACGAACAGCACGCCGGTCTGCGCGCACAGCCAGCCAATGATTGGCCAGCTGCGAATCTCCGATTTGGCGACGAAGCGCGGTGGGTACCAGCTGTTGATCGCATAGATGTCGATCCACGAGACATGGTTGGACACCAGCATGGAGCCAGCCAGATCCTTGCCCGCGACCGGCTCGCCATGCACAACGAGTGAGACACGGAACAGCGCGAGCAACTTGCGCGACCAGCGCTGAATCAGCCTCTGCTTGGTCTCAAGCCTGACCCACCAGAACAGCAGCGCGCACGTGATAAGGCCTTCGGCCAGATGGGCGAGCAACCGCAGCTTGCGGCGCACATGCTTGCGCTGTGGCGTGCTCACCTCGCTGGGCGCGCTTGCCACGCGCTGATCAATGCCCGTCATAGGCAAGATGGCCAGCGACCATCGTGGCACGTACGCGGCCAGCCAGCTCAAAGCCCAGGTACGGCGAGTTCTTGCCCTGGCTCCGCAGAGCGCGCGGCTCAAGTTTCCAGGTCGCATCCGGATCGAACACGCACACATCGGCCATCGCCCCCACTTCCAGCGAGCCTGCATGCAGGCCCAGCACACGAGCCGGCTCGCTGGTGATGCGCGCCAGCGCCTTCGACAGCTCGACCTTGTGTTCGGTGGCCCAGCGCAGCGTGAGCGGCAGCAGGGTTTCGAGGCCGGTCGCGCCGGGTGTGGCCTCGGCAAACGGCAGCAGCTTCTCGTCGTCATCCACAGGCGTGTGGTCGGAACAGATCGCGTCGATGGTGCCATCGGCCAGCGCACGCACGATGCCGTCGCGGTCGCGCCCGGAGCGCAGCGGCGGCACAAAACGCATCTGCGAATTGAAGTAGCCGATATCGACGTCGGTCAGCGAGATATGGTGGACGTTCACGTCGCATGTGACCGGCAAACCCTCGGCTTTCGCACGGCGCACAAGCTCGATGCCCGCGGCCGATGACAAGCGGCACAGGTGCACACGGGCGCCCGTGCTACGAATCAGCTCGAAGATGGTATGCAGGCGCACCGTCTCAGCCATGACAGGCACACCCGAGAGGCCCAGGCGTGACGCCAGCGGGCCGCTTGCGGCCACGCCGCCCTTACCCAGATACGGGTCTTCGGGGCGCAGCCAGACGGTGAAGCCAAAGGTCTGCGCGTATTGCAGCGCACGCATCAGCACTTGCGTGTCGGCCATCGGCGCATCGGTCTGCGAGAAGCCAACGCAGCCCGACTCTGTCAGTTCGGCCATCTCCGTCAGCACCGCGCCCTTCAAGCCGACAGTGAGCGCACCGAGCGGATACACGTGCGCCTGATTCAGGTTGCGCGCGCGAAACTTGAGCATCTCGACCAAGCCGGGTTCGTCCAGCACAGGATCGGTGTCCGGTGGGCACACCAGCGAGGTCACGCCGCCGGCCATGGCCGCCGCCATTTCCGATTCGAGCGTGGCCTTGTATTCGAAGCCCGGCTCGCGCAGGCGGGCCGACAAGTCGATCAGGCCCGGGCAAACAACCAAACCCGTCGCGTCGATAGTCTTGTTGGCATGGAAATCCGCCGGCGCGTGGCCGACACCGACCACCTTGCTCGCAGCGATGTACAGGTCCTGTTGTGCGTCGATACCGTTGGCCGGGTCGATCAGGCGGCCGCCTTTGATATGCAGTTTCATCGCTCTTCTTAGTCGTTGTTGCCAGCTACGATGCCCATGACCGCCATGCGCACGGCGATGCCGAACGTCACCTGATTCAGGATCACCGATTGCACGCCGTCTGCCACTGCGGAGTCGATCTCCACGCCGCGGTTCATCGGGCCCGGGTGCATGACGATGGCGTCCGGCTTGGCCAGCGCCAAGCGCTCCTGCGTGAGGCCGTAGGCCTTGAAGTATTCCTGTGCCGAGGGCAACAGCGCGCCGCTCATGCGCTCGTTCTGCAGGCGCAGCATGATCACCACATCCACGCCCTTCAGGCCTTCTTCCATGTTGTGGAAGACGCGCACGCCCATGTGCTCCAGCCCGCCCGGCAGCAGTGTGCGCGGGCCAATGGCGCGCACTTCGGCACAGCCCAGCGTCGTCAGCGCATGGATGTCGGAACGCGCCACGCGCGAATGCAGAATATCGCCGACGATCGCCACCGTCAGGTTGGAGAAATCCTTCTTGTAGTGGCGGATGGTGTACATGTCGAGCAGCCCCTGCGTGGGGTGCGCATGGCGACCATCGCCCGCGTTGATGACGTGCACGTGCGGTGCGACGTGCTGGGCGATCAGGTACGGCGCACCGGAACTGGCGTGCCGGACGACAAACATGTCCGCCTGCATCGCAGACAGATTGTTGATCGTGTCGAGCAGCGACTCTCCCTTGCTGGTGGACGACGCGTTGATGTTCAGGTTGATCACGTCCGCCGAAAGCCGCTTGGCCGCGATCTCGAACGTGGTGCGCGTGCGAGTGGAGTTCTCGAAGAACAGGTTGAACACGCTCTTGCCGCGCAGCAGCGGCACCTTCTTCACCTCGCGGTCGGAATCCGATACGGAGACGAACTGCTGCGCGGTGTCCAGCACATGCGTGAGGATGTCGCGCGACAGCCCCTCGATCGACAGCAGGTGCTTGAGCTCGCCGTTTTTCGTGAGCTGCGGGTTAGCGAAAGTCTTGGGCATGAGAAACGAAGGGCGACGAGGTCAGTACAGGTCAGTTCAAAGCGGGCGCGGCGCGGCGCGAACTCAAGCGCCCTTGGGCTCGCGCGTGAAGGTGAAGCGGGCCGAAGCGCCCTCGCCGGTTTCACTCAGCACGAGCGATTCGTTGGGCGGCAACATGATCCGTTCACCGATGTAATCCGGGGCAACGGGCAGTTGGCGTTCACCGCGGTCGACCAACACGGCCAGTTCCACCGCAGCTGGACGGCCGTAGTCGAACAGCTCGTTGATGGCCGCGCGGATGGTGCGGCCGCTGGCCAGGACGTCGTCCACCAGCAGGATGCGGCGCTCGTTCACGTCGAACGGCAGCGTGGTCGGTTGCGCCTTGGCGTGCAGGCCTTTCTTGGCGTAGTCGTCGCGGTGCATGGCGACGTTGACGACACCGTATTCCGGCAGGCCAAGGTCATGCGCCAGCCGCTTGGCGATCCAGGCGCCGCCGCTGACAATGCCGGCCACCGACCAGGCGTGGCCGTCGGCAAGCCGCGTGCGCAGTTGTGCAACGAGGCTCTGGTACAGCGCCTCGGCATCGATCTGTTGCGATGTCATGCGTGTTCGTCGAAAAACTGTTGGAGGATGATGCGCGCGGCTTCTGCGTCGAGCACATCGTCGGAGGCACCGGCGTCCTGCGCGGCGATCGACGAATAACGCTCGTCCACCCAGGTGACCGGCAGGCCATAGCGGCCGTGCAATTGATTGCCGAAGCGCTTGGCGAGCTTGATCATCGGCTGCTCTTCACCGTCGGGGTGAACAGGCATGCCGACCACGAAGCCGACGGGCTGCCATTCGCCCACAAGCCGCGTGATCTGGGTGAAACGGAAATCGACCGAGCGATTAGGAATGGTTTCCAGCGCACGCGCCGAGCGCGTAATCGAGTTACCCAGCGCCACGCCGATGCGCTTTTCGCCGTAATCGAATGCCAGCAAGGTGCCCTCTGCGAGCACGGAAGTGGTGGCTGGACCCGTCGACGATGCGGGCTCAGGCATGCCCGGCCTCGCCCGACAGCATGGCCGGGTTGATGCCGAGCAGGTTCAGCGCCGCGGCAAACCGCTCTTCAGCAGGCACGTTGAAGATGATCTCGGGATCGGCGTGGACGGTCAGCCAGCCGTTGCGGCTGATTTCGTCTTCCAGTTGACCGGCGCTCCAGCCGGCATACCCGAGGGTCAGGATGAAGCGGTGCGGGCCGCCCCCCTGGGCAACGGCTTCCAGCACATCCTTGGAGGTGGTCATTTCCAGCCCGCCCGGCACCGCCAGCGACGACGAATACGCGCCCGTGGCGTCGTGCAGCACGAAGCCGCGCTCGGTCTGAACCGGGCCGCCGTAGTACACGGATTGTTCTGCGAGGGGGTGGATTTCGAGCTTGAGGTCGATCTTGTCGAACAGCGTCGCCAAGTCGATGTCGATGGGTCGGTTGATCACGAGCCCGAGCGCACCGCGCTCATTGTGCTCGCACATGTACACGACCGTGCCCGAAAACGTGGAATCCGCCATGCCGGGCATAGCGATCAGGAACTGATTCGTGAGATTGATAAGTGCGTCCGGCGAGGCCATGGGGCTAGTTTACCAAAAGCCCCCGGCCGGTGCCCCTTTCATTTGGAGGAATCGGCCCTCGGCACAAGGTTTTTTGTTTTGGCGCATTGTGGCGCTTCAGGCACTCGCCCCGGCAGCGTTCGGCGGCGTGGTGTTCAGAGCCTCCAGGTCCGCGGCTTCCAGCCAGCGCCATTCGCCCGGGGCCAGATCGCCCAGCGACAACTCGCCGATGGCGCTGCGGTGCAGTCCGGCCACGTGGTTGCCGGCGGCCGCCACCATGCGTTTCACCTGGTGGTATTTGCCCTGCGTGAGCGCCATGCGCAGGTGGTGCGTGTCCACGCGATCAGCCCAGGCGGCGGCAACGTTTTCATTCTCATCAGCCAGCAGCACGCCGGCGCACAACTGGGCGATCTGCGCATCGGTCACAGGCTCGGCGGTGGCGATCTCGTACACCTTGGGCACCTGGTGGCGCGGGCTGGTGATGGCGTGAACGAACTGGCCGTCGTCGGTGAGCAGCAGCAGGCCCGTGGTGTCCTGGTCGAGCCGCCCGACGCACTGGACGGCCCGCTCGCGCAGCGGCACCGGCAGCAGCGTGTACACGCTAGGATGGTGTTTCGGCTTTTGCGAGCACTCCACGCCGGCCGGCTTGTTGAGCATCAGATAGGCGCGGGCGTGGTACGCCCAGCGTTCGCCGTCGACATCCAGCACCAGGCCAGCGGTATCGACCAGCGCATCAGGGCTTTCCATCTCGACGCCGTTGATGAATACCAGACCCGCGAGCACGAGGTCCTTGCAATAGCGGCGCGTGCCGAAGCCCTGGGATTGCAGGATGCGATACAGCGGAAGACGAGAAGAATCAGCCATGACAACAACGTGAACAAGACAAAAAAGGGCGATTTTTGCGATACGCTCGGCCAGTCCAAAGAGCAACCGATTCCATCCGATGCCCTCCACCGCCCCAAGCCGCCAGCCGTACAACATTGGAGCGCACTTCCAGCGTGGTCTGGTGTGGTTCCGGCGCGATCTGCGGCACTTTGACCACGCGGCGCTGCATTATGCCTTGCGCCACTGCCGCGAGGTCTATTGCGCGTTCGTGTTTGACCGCGACATCCTCGACGCGCTGCTTGCGCGCGGGCTCAAGGCCGACCGCCGCATCGAGTTCATCCGCGCGTCCATTGAGGAGCTGCGCAGCGCGTTGCGCGAGGCCGGCGGCGACCTGATCGTCGTGCATGATCACCCGCGCCACGCGATTCCCGAGATCGCGCGCAAGCTCAACATCGAAGCCGTTTTCGCCAACCATGACGAAGAACCTTCCGCGCAGGCCCGCGATGAAGCGGTGCGCAAAGTGCTGGCTCAGCAGCCGTGCGCCTGGTTCGACTTCAAGGATCAGGTGATCTTCGAGCGCGATGAAATCCTGAACGGGCAAGGCAAACCGTACGGCGTTTTCACGCCTTACAAGAACGCGTGGTTGGCAGCGTTGACACCGTTCGACTTGCGCGCGTATCCGACCGAGCCTTACCTCGGTGCGCTGGCCAAGCCGCCGCAGGCGCTTGCGCACGCGACGCCTGCGCTGGAAGCGATGGGCTTCGCTCGCACCAATCTGTCGGAGATTGCCCTGCCCACCGGCATGTCGGGGGGGCAGTCCTTGCTCGACGAGTTTGAAGAGCGCATGGACGACTACCATGCGCGCCGCGACTTCCCCGCCGTGCGCGGACCCAGCTATCTGTCGACGCACCTGCGCTTCGGCACCGTGTCGATCCGCACCCTTGCAGCGCGTGCACATGCCGCCATGCTCCGCGGAAGCCGGGGCGCGGCGACGTGGCTGTCCGAGCTGGTCTGGCGCGACTTCTATTTCATGATCCTGCATCACCGCCCGGACTTGGCCGACGCCGCCGCGTTCCATCCCGAATTCGATCGCATCCGCTGGGTAGACGGCGACACCGGCGATGCGCGCTTCGAAGCCTGGAGGGATGCGCGCACCGGTTACCCGCTCGTGGACGCAGCCATGCTGCAGATCTTCCAGAGCGGCTACATGCACAACCGTCTGCGCATGGTGGCGGCCAGCTTTCTCATCAAGGACCTTGGTATCGACTGGCGACACGGCGAGCAGTATTTTGCCGACGTGCTCAACGACTTCGACTTCGCGGCCAACAACGGCGGCTGGCAGTGGGCGGCTTCCAGCGGGTGCGACGCGCAACCGTGGTTCCGCATCTTCAACCCGGTCACGCAGTCGGAGAAGTTCGATCCGCAAGGCCGTTTCATCCGCAAGTACCTGCCGCAGTTGGCAAAGCTGCCCGACAAGTACATCCATGCGCCATGGACAGCACCTGCCAATGTGCTGAAGGATGCGGGCGTCGCGTTGGGCGAAACGTATCCCTTGCCGATCGTCGACCACGCCAGCGCGCGTGCAGCGACGCTGGACCGCTATGCGGTTACCAAGGCGCATCGCACATCGGGCGCTGAGGCGGCGGCACTCAGCAAAACCAGCGACGACGATTGAAAATCGCCATGCACCAAGAGCAACGGGCCGGTGTTTTACCGGCCCGTTGTTGTTTCTGCGATGCGCGTCGTCAGCCTGCGTTGGCCGCCGGCGCCCGCTCGCCGATGAGGTTGCGCAGATGCCGGAGCAATTCCTCTTCGTTGTACGGCTTGCCCAGGTAGACGTTCACGCCGATCTCTGCGGCGTAGCGGCGGTGTTTGTCCGCCGTACGCGAGGTGATCATGATGATCGGCGTGGCGCCGATGCGTTCGTCCGCACGCACGTTGCGCGTAAGGTCGAAGCCGTCCATGTGCGGCATTTCGATGTCGACGAGCATCGCGTCGGGCGTGATCTCCTGCAGCTGACGCAGCGCGTCCACACCGTCGCGTGCGAGCACGGCCTGGTATCCGGAGCGCGTGAGCAGACGCTGCGTGACCTTGCGCACCGTAAGCGAATCGTCGACAACCATGACGATTGGCTGTGTGGCCAAGCCCGGCACGGCGTCGGTGCTGCCGTCGCGGTGCAGCTCGGCAACAGCACCCGTCGCCTCCTGATCGGACAGACCACGCACGGCGGCTTCGCGCTCGAAGCGCTGCGTGAGCACCACGGGGTTGTAGATCAGCACGATCTCGCCGTCGCCCAGCGTGGTCGCACCGGCAATCCCTTCCAGACGCGCCAGGTGCGGGCCGATGTGCTTGACCACCACTTCGCGGTTGCCGATGACTTCGTCGACGTGCACGGCGGCGCGTTCGGCACCGTTGCGCACCACCACGGCCGGCGAGTACTTGCGCCCGCCCGTGACGGACTTCGCCTCTTCAAGCAGCGCGCCAAAGTAGTGGAACGGCACGGGGCCCGTCGGCAATTGCAGCGCGGCGGCGTTGTACGCCTCGGCCAGCGCCTGGGGGCGCAGTTGCTGCACGTGGTCGATCATGCCTGACGGAATCGCATACACGCGCTCGCTCACACGCACCAGCAGCACCTGCGTAATGGCAGTGGTCAACGGCAGGTGGATGGTGAAACGCGTGCCGACTTCCGGCGTGGTCTGCAGCGAGATCCGGCCGCCCAGGGCGACGGTTTCAGCACGCACCACGTCCATGCCCACGCCACGGCCAGCCAGCTCGGACACCTGATCCGCCGTGGAGAAGCCCGGCGTGAAGATCATCTCGGTGAGACGCGCATCGCTGGCCTCCTCCTCCGGCGCCAGAAGCTGGCGTTCCAGCGCGCGGGCGCGAATGCGGTCGAGGTTCAGGCCGGCACCGTCGTCGACGAAATGCAGCACGACTTCGTTGCCTTCCTGCTGCACTTCGAGCGTGAGCTCGCCGGCCGGATTCTTACCCTTGGCGCGGCGCTCGTCGGCGGATTCAATGCCGTGTGCGACGGCGTTGCGGATCATGTGTTCCAGCGGGCCGCCCATGCGGTCCAGCACGCTGCGATCCAGTTCCACCGTACCGCCCTTGATGAACAGACGGACTTCCTTGCCGGTTTCCGATGCGGCCTGGCGGGCCACACGATATAGACGGTCGGCCACGGTATCGAACTGCACCATGCGTGCGCGCATCAGGCTACGCTGCAAGCCGCGCGTGAGGCGTGCCTGAGTTTCCAGATCGAGCGACGCTTGATCGAAACCGCGGAACAAGTTCTGCTGCACCGTCGCCACGTCATTGACGGACTCGGCCATCATCCGCGTGAGTTCCTGCAAGCGCGTGAATCGGTCGAATTCCAGCGGGTCGAACGATTCGTCGTGTGCAGCCGCATCGGCAATGCGCGACTCCATCTGCGTTTCGGCCTGGATTTCGATCTCGCGCACCTGCGAGCGCAAGCGCGCCACGTTGTCGTTCAGTTCCGACAGATAGGTCTTGAGTGCATCGACTTCCGACTCGAGACGCGCACGCGCGGCACCGACTTCACCCGCATCGTTGATGAGCGAGTCAAGCGCGCGCGCCTGCACGCGCACCATCGCACGCTGGCGTTCGGCGACTTCCAGGGCTTCAGCTTCGGGGCTGCGCGCGCCGGTCAGATCGACGTTCGTCGATACCGCAACAGCTGGCAGCATCGATGCGCCTGACGATGCCTGCGCGTCGGCGGCCGTCTGCTGCGCATCGGCAGCATCGGCAAGGCCGGCATCGAGCGGCAGCAGATTGCCCGCGCCCAGCGCATCGACGTGCGCCTGAATGCGGTCAAACCAGACGTAGAGCTTGCGGAACAGTGCGTCGTCCACGCGGTTCTGGCGCAGGCCGCCTTCAATGGCACTTTCCATTTCGTGCGCGGCCTGACCCAGCGTCATGGCACCGGCCATGCGCGCACTGCCCTTGACGGTGTGCAGGTTACGCAGCAGCAGGCCGGCGGCATTGCGGTCCTGCGGCGCGGCTTCCCACGCACGCAGGTGCTGGCCCAACTCGGGCAGCGCGACGTGCGCTTCCTCCAGGAAGATTTCCAGCAGCGCCGGGTCGAGCGCGTCGGACGGTGCCTGGCGGACCAGCTCACCCACGGCGGGCTCGGCAACCGGCGACTCGTGCACGGGCACCAGCGACGGCACAAACGTCGGCGTGATCTCCGCCGGTTCAAACCCGGGTTCGCCGGCCAGGCCAGCGGTTTCGTTCTCGGCCTGTTCGGCTTCGGTAAAGGCCGCTGGCGCCGGCTCCAGCGGCAGGCGCGGACGCACGAGCAGACGCTCGCACAGTTCGTCCAGGCTGCGGCGCATCGCCTCGTCGGCTTCCGGCCAGAGGCTGGCGGCAAATTGATGCAGCATGCCGCGCATGCGCTCGATGGATTGATCGAGCAGGCGGAAGTCGCCCGGATGCATCGCCACCGGGCGGCTGTTCAGGTTCAGCAGCACCTGCTCCAGCGCGCCTGCCAACTGGCGCACTGGCTCCAGTTCGACCACGGCGGAGCTGCCTTGCAGCGTGTGCGCGGCGCGCAGGGCCAGCTCGCTCGGCGGCGTGCGGCCTTCGTGGCGCCACTCCGAGAAATCCACGCCCAGGCGGCGGATCAGGTCATCGGCTTCCTGCAGGTAGACGTTGTACAGCGCCACGCTGATGCGGACCGGGCCAATCTCCTTCACGCCATCGTCGTGCGGTGCTTCCTCCGGCTCGCCGGTCTGCGCGAACGGGAACGGGATCACCTTGGCGTCGACGTCAGCGTCAGCGGCCACCGGTTCAGCGGCAGTTTCCTGATGGGCCTCTTCGACGCGCTCTGCAACCGGCTCGACGGCCTCATGCTCGACCACCGGCGCGGTGGCCTCGGGCATCGGCGCCTCGACTTCGGGCAGCGCGGGCTCGTCATCCCATGTGAGCGCGACAGCTTCTTCGGCTTTCGCAACGGGCACGTCCGGCGCAGCCAGCTCCATCGGCTGTGCCGCGTCGATGTCGTGCGATGCGGTTTCCGCAGCCGGTGCTTCGTGCGTTTGCGGCTCAACGTGTTCAGAAGCAGCGTGCGCTTCGGGCACCGTCTCCAGCCACACGAACGGACCGCCATGGCGCACACGCTCTGCGGCGGCGACCAGCGGTTCGATGGCGTGATCGGCTTGCGGCGATTGCGCAATGGCAGCCGCCCATGTCGACAGTTCGGACTCGGCGCGCGTCAGGAGCGCGGCCAGGTCATGCGTCGGCACGCGGCTCTCGGCCAGCCAGACGTTCATCACCTGCTCGATCGCCCAGGCAGCTTCGCCATAGCGCGTGAGGCCGACCATGCGGCCCGAGCCCTTGAGCGTGTGGAACGCGCGGCGCAGTTGCGTAAGCAAGTCCAGATCGGGGCCGGCAGCCAGGCCTCCGGTGCCCATATCGGCAGCGGCCTGTAGGCCATGCAGATCGGCACGCACGCCGGCCAGCACTTCTTCGGCTTCAGACAGGAAGATGTCGAGCAGTTCGGCATCGATGGATTGGGTATCCCGCACGGCAGCAGGCGCAGATGCGGCGGCAGCGGCAGGCACGGCAGCCGGTGCCGCCAATGCGGCCTGCATACGCTCAAGCGCACCGGCGCTGCCGACCTGCCATGCGTCGAACTGGGCCAGCGCCTCTTCCAGGCGACGTCGGCGAGCCGGATCGTCGTCGATGGCGGCGGCGTCGCGTGCTTCCTGCAGCGCGGCACGCAACTCGGCGGCCAGCGGGTCGGTCGGGTCAACCGGTTGCTTGGCCAGCAGGCGATCGAGCAGCGATTGCAGCGGCGATGCTGCCTCGGCATTGGACACACCCGCGCCGACGAGCGTTTCGGATTGCGGCTCGCGGCGGGTCAGCATGCCGGATTCGGTATCGAAGGCGAACTCACGCCATGCGGTTTCGCGCCCGGTCGGCGTCAACTGGCTTTCGATGACGATCTCGTCGACCTGGCCGCCGGTCAGTTCTGTGCCGGCAGACAGCGCGTCGAGCAAGGTCTGCAGGCCGCTGACATTGGCGGCCAGCGCAGCCAGGTAGCGTTCGCGATCAGCGGTGGCGCCCTCGCCCGCCGCTTGCAGCGCATTGATGGTCGATTGCGCGGCTTCGGTGGCGTGGACAGCCTCATAGGCGTCGAGTGCGGCAAAGGCACTCTGCATCTCGCCGAACAGGCGTGCAGCTTCTTGCAGACCGCCGCTTTCTTTGCCTTCACGCTCGAACGCATCGAGGTGCGTTTCGGCAGAGGCCAACTGCGTTTGCAGCGTGCGCACCTGCTCGGCGCGCGCGCGGCGTTGTGCGGCTTCTTCGGCCAGCAGCGCGAGCCATGCGGGTGCTGGCACGGCGTGGCCGTCTTGCGTGGCGCGAGCGTGTTCGGCCAGTTCGCTGCAGCGGGCGGCAAACCACGCGCTGCGCAAGTCGCCGGATTCGCCATGCACGGCCCACGGGCGTGCCAGCATGCGCGAGAGGAATTGCAGCGTGGGCGCAACGTCCTGCCCGGCAGCTTCGGTCAGTCGGTTCGACAGGTCAGACAGGGCCGGCTGGCCCAACGCGTCGGCATGCAGCGCAAGCGTCTGCAGTGCGGCGTCGAGTTCGTCCGCAGCGGGCGCAGGTTGTTGACTGAGCGATTCGAGCGAGCGGCCAACGCGTTGCAGCGTGTCGCTGGTGTCCGTCGGCAGCAGCGCGTAATACTGGCGCGTATGCAGTGCGCCAGCCGGTGCGTGCGTGGGCGGAATCGCAAAGGCCTGCACACAGGCCACGATGTCCGGGCCGAGCGTGTCGTCGCCCACTGGGGTTGCGGGCGCGTTGCTGTACGCCATGCCTGCCAGCAGGTACAGCGCGTCGGTCAGCAGGCCTTGCGGCAGATGAACGTTGTTGTGCGAGTACTGGCGCAGCAACAGGTTGACGCGTGCCGCCAAGCGCTTGGCGGTCATGTCGGCCGGCACCAGGCCGGCACGCAAGGCGCCGAAGGTCAGGGCCAGCACGAGCCACAGATCGCGCTGCAGATCGTCTCCGGCACGGCGCGGTTCGCGCTCGAGCGCGCGAATGCCATGCAGCAACTCTTCGAGCGGAGCGTAGGCTGCAGCGGCGGCGGACGGATCCACCTGCGCACCATCGGCGTTGGATGCCGGTGCGCGCAGCGCGGTCAGCAACGCGAGTTCGAACTTGCGGCGCAGGCGTGCCAGTCCGGGCAGATCGCGCGAGGGCAGCAGCAGAGCCGGCAGATGGCGCAGCTCATCGGCCCACAGATCAGCCGGGTGGATGCGCTCTTCGCCCAGGCGGGCAAGCACGGCTTGATACGGCTGGAACAGGCGCAGCGGCTCTTCGTCCATGCCGGCCATCAGGTCGGCCACGTATTCCTGCAACGCCTGCACGGCGCGCGAGAACACATCCAGCGTCTGCGCGTCAGCGGCTACGGTGCTGGCATCGACGGCTTCGAGCAGGCGCTTGGCGGCCTGGCAATACACGTCGACACCACGCAGCCCGACGATCAGCAGCGCGCCGGCAGCCTGGTGCAAATACTGGCCAGCCAGGCGCAGCGAGGTCGTATCGCGCGCACCGATGACCTCCGGATTGGCGATGACCTCGGCCGCGTATTCGCCGAACTCGCGCACGGCATCGTCCAGCGCGGCGCGCATGTTGGGCGCCACCCACGCCAGCGCGGAGAGGTCGCGCGCGGGCACGGCAGCTTTCGGACGAACCGCAGGGGCCCCGGTCGCCTCAAGCGAGGCAGGATGGGACTGGGCGGGCTCGGCGGAAGATTGATGACGCATGTGTGCTTCCAAAAAGCAGGTGGCGGTTGCCGCAATTGCCCAGGGGTGGCCCCTTCGGCGCTCCCGCCCGAAATCCAGTGGTGACGAGCTCAGGCGATGCGGAACCGCGCCACCGAGTCACGCAGTTCTTCAGCAAGCTGCGTGAGCTGGCGCACCGACTGTGCGGTCTGGCGCGTACCCGTCGACGTCTGTTCCGTGATGTGCAGGATCTGTTCGATGTTCTGCGCAACGTCCGAAGCCAGCGTCGCTTCGTGCGAGGTCGTCTGCGAAATGCTCTCAATCAGTTCGGCAAGCTGGCGCGACACACGGCCGATCTCCACCAGTGCGGCACCGGCGTTATCGGACAGCTTGGCCCCTTCCACCACACCCGCCGTGCTGCGCTCCATTGCGTGCACCGCGTCTTGCGTGTCGGTCTGAATCGTGCGGATCAGCGCACCGATCTGCTTGGCTGCCTCGGCCGAACGTTCTGCCAGGCGCTGCACTTCCTCTGCCACCACCGAGAAGCCGCGGCCGGCTTCACCAGCCGATGCCGCCTGGATGGCAGCGTTCAGTGCCAGCACGTTGGTCTGCTCGGTAATGTCCGAGATCAGCTCCACGATTTCACCAATCTCCTGCGACGATTCGCCCAGGCGCTTGATCCGCTTCGAGGTTTCCTGAATCTGATCACGGATGTCGTTCATGCCCGTGATGGCGTTCTGCACCGCCTGCTGACCTTGCTCTGCAGCAGCCAGCGAGGCACGTGCAACGTTGGCCGATTCGGCTGCGCCGCGCGAGACCTGCGTAATGCGGTCGGCCATCTCCACCACCGACTGACCGGTCTGGCGAATCTGGCGGGATTGTTCTTCCGACGCGGCCACCAGGCTTTCCGACGTGGTCTGCACTGCCGACGATGCCTGCGTCACCTGCTCGGCCGTCTGCTGCACCCGGCCGACCAGCTCGCGCAGTTCTTCCACGGTGTAGTTCACCGAGTCGGCAATGGCGCCGGTAATGTCTTCCGACACAGTGGCCTGCTTGGTCAAGTCACCGTCTGCGATGTCCTGCAGCTCGTTCATCAGACGCAGAATTGCGGCCTGGGTGGAATCGTTGTTGCGCTTTTCCACCATCCGGCGCTCTTCAGCTTCACGCTGACGGGCTTCTGCTTCCATCGTACGCACGCGCGAATCGCGCAAGTACAGGGCGGCCAGGCCGGCCAGGCAGACCACGGTCAGGATGGCCGACAGCACCACCGCACCGAGCGTCACCGGGCGGCTACGCACGCTGCCGGCATAGGCAGACTGCAGGTCCGACAGGTCGGCACGCAGCTTTTCGTTGTCGTTGAAGATCTGCTGCTGGGCGCGCTTTGCGGCAATCAGGCCCGGCAGGTTTTCAAGAATGATCTGCGTGGTCTTCTGCACGTTGTCGAAGCGGGTCGACAGCTCTTGCAGATAGCCCTTCGTCTCGGCATCGGTGGCGGCCGAGAGGCGCAGCGCTTCCGAGCCGTTGAGCAGGCCGTTCAGGGTTTCGCGGAAGGTGTTCGTGTCCTTACCGAGCAGGAACGCCGTTTCCGGGTTCACGCCTTCGCCGGCCAGGAACTCGTTCATGTTCTTACCCAGACGCTGCGTCAACATCACCAGCTGCGACGAGGCGGCCACTTCACGGGCCGGCGCGTTGGTCTGCAGCTTCATCGACGAGATCTGCTCGGCTTCTTCCAGCAGTTCGGGGTTCGACGCGTTGAACACGTTCAGCGTCTTACCCACCGCCACCAGCGTCTTTTCCTGCGCCAAGATGGCCTGCGCGCTCTTGTCGCTGCGCTTCCACTCTTCGATCGACTTGTCGAGCAGGGCTCCGGCCTCGCCACCCGAGGCACGCACGCCGCGCTCGGAGCTGCCGTTCTTCAACGCCTCGAGGTTCTCCTGCAAGCGCGCGCGGCTTTCCTTGAGCTGGGCGAATGCGTTGGTGTTACCCAGCAGCGCCACCGGCACTGCCTTGGCCAGACGCTGCGAGTGCATCAGCGTGTCACCGGCAATTTCAATCTGCACCGAACCGTTGTTGGCCTGGCGGTTATCCAGGTACACCGAGATCAGCAGGGCCAGCAGACCGACCACCAGGCCAATCGTGAAGACACGCTGCTGCGCGGCAAACGGCACGCGCTCCATCCAGCCGACCACGGCATCCATGGGCGAGCGGCCCAGCTGCGTGGGCGGGCCAGCGGGATTATCGTCATCCGTATGGGACGCATTGTCCAACTGCGCCAACTGCGCGGAAGCCGCCGACGCGCCCTCCACTGCAACCTCCGGCGCCCCAGCCTCACCGGCACGGCGACCTGCGTTGAACCACTTGAACCCCATAGGACCCTCTTGTCTTGTCGATGCTGCCGTCTCGTTCTATCGAGATCAGCCGCATGGATTTCCCGTCCGCGTCCGCGCCTTGTTCCATCCGGCGTGGTACGCACCTTCGGCAGTGCCTGGATACATCTGGCGCGCCCTGTTGCGCGCCACGCACCGCCTCTTGCCCCTGCACACCCCGCTCGCGTTGCGGCGTGCTCAATCTTTCTTGTTTGGTCTACGGCTCTACGGCCTGATTGCCCAATCGCTTTATGTGCGGCTGCGGCCGACCTGCAGGAACGCCGGATCGGCTAGAAGCTGCCGCACATCCAGTTCGCGCCACTGCGTGCCCTGCGCGTCGCGCCAGGCGCGGCCCAACCACGGACGGCCCTCTTCCACGGAGGCTTCCGCGGGCTGCAGATCGCTCAGGCTGCGCAGGCCCGCCACGCGCGGCACAACAATCGCGCACGCCCGCTGCGGGTCTTTGGACAGCACCACGATCTTGGCGCCGCTGCCGCTGCCCGTCGGCGCTTCACCGCAGAACAGGCCGAAATCGATCACACCAAGCAAGTTGCCGCGCGCGTTCACGAGACCGAGATACCACGGCTGCGTGAGCGGCACACGTGCGGGCGGCTGGTAGTCCAGCACCTCGCCGGTTTCAGTTAGGGACAGCAGCCAGTGGTGCTCGCCGATCTGCACGCCCAGAAAGCCTTCCGTCGACGACTTGGCGCGCGCCTCTTGGAGGCGGCGGGCCAGCATCGCCTGGTATTCATGCAGGCGCTGGCGGGAGGTCAGGTTGGTGCGCTGTTCGTTCACGTCTGGCTCATGTCCTGTGCTGTACGCCATGTCAGGCGTTGCGCGCGGTTAGATAACGATTGGCCAACTGCCGCGGGTTTACTGCGCCAGCTTGGCGATCTTCTCGAGCAACTCTTCGGCCTTGACCGGCTTGACGATGTAGTCCGATGCGCCCTGGCGCATGCCCCACACACGGTCGGTCTCCAGGCCCTTGGTTGTGCACATGATCACGGGGATGCCCTGGAAGCGCTCGTCCTTCTTGATGGCGCGGGTCGCCTGGTAGCCGTTTTGGCCGGGCATCACCACGTCCATCAGGATCAGGTCGAAGGTTTCGGCTTCGAGCTTGGTCATGGCCTGCTCGCTATCGGCAGCGACCGTCACCTTGAAACCGTTCTTGCCGAGGATCTCCGACAGGTGCAGCGCTTCGGTCGGAGAATCGTCGACCACCAACACTTTCTTGATTGCCATACAAACAGTCCTTCGTTAAGAGAGATGCCATCACTGCGCGGCAGCTGGCGCCACCGGCAAATGCGTCTGGACCGCCTCCAGCAGCGCTTCCTTCGAGAACGGCTTGGCAAGGTGGTCCACCGCCCCGACCGACTTGCCTCGCGCACGGTCGAAAATTCCGTCGCGCGAAGACAGCATGATCACAGGCGTGGCATGAAACTTTGGGCTTTTCTTGATCAGCGAGCAGGTCTGGTAGCCGTCCAGATTCGGCATCAGGATGTCGCAGAACACGAGATCGGGCTTCAGGTCACCCACCTTGGCCAGTGCGTCAAAGCCGTCTTCGGCCAGCATGACCTGGCACCCGGCTTGGGTGAGGAAAATCTGCGCGGTACGGCGGATGGTGCTGGAATCGTCGATTACCAGCACCTTACAGCCTGTCAGGGAATGCGCCAGCGGAGAGTTCGCCAGCGGTTGAGAGTCAGCCAGTTGTTCCACCCGCGCGGATTGCATCATGTTCTCGCAGTGCGCGACCACGGGTCGCCACGACATTCTGACCGGATGGATCGCGGCAAATCGCCGCGCAGCGTGCCCTCCAAACGGAAAAGGCCCACGCTGACGACGACTTCAAAACTACGCCCCCCGGCCCGCTTATGAAGTGTGAAGCTCAGAATTTGACGAAGTGTGACAAGTCACCTATTCGCCGTCAATGGCGCCGGCCGTCCGCCGAGCGCTTGTGGCATGGAAGCGACGAGCCCATTTCATCGAACCGTCACTTCCTGATACTTGGCTGTCAGCAAGAGGGCAAACGCTCACTTGCTGACGGGAGACAGGTCAGATCCGGATCAGATCTGCACCATTTCAAAGTCTTCCTTGCGCGCGCCGCACTCGGGGCACGTCCAGTTGATGGGCACATCTTCCCACTTCGTGCCGGGCGCAATGCCGTCGTCCGGGGCGCCTTGTTCTTCGTCGTAGATCCAGCCGCAAATCAGGCACATCCACGTCTTGTATTCAATCTGTTGTTCCATAGGGCAAAGCTTCGGTGGGTTCCGTCTATTAAAATGGCAGGCCAGATGGTACCGAATCGCGCCCGGGTGCGCCAGAACACGCGCCGGGCAGACACGGTGTTTGACTGTATCCAACCCGGATCTGCGGCAAACCACCACATAATCACCTCGAACAGCCTTTAAACCGTGCCGTAGCGCCGCTCTGCTCGGCGCTACGCTCTCTTCCAAAACCCTCCATGTCGACTTCCTCCCGCAGCGCTGCCCTGTTTGAACGTGCCCAGAAGACCATCCCCGGCGGGGTGAACTCCCCGGTACGCGCCTTCCGCTCGGTGGGTGGCACGCCGCGCTTCATTGCCAAGGCAGCCGGTCCGTACCTGTGGGACGCCGACGGCACCCGCTATATCGACTACGTGGGCTCTTGGGGTCCGATGATCGTTGGCCACGCGCACCCAGATGTCGTCCGCGCCGTGCAGGAAGTGGCGGCCGACAGCTTCTCGTTCGGCGCGCCCACCGAGGCTGAAGTCGTCATGGCCGAGGAAATCTGCAAGCTCGTGCCGTCGATCGAGCAGGTGCGACTCGTATCGTCGGGCACCGAAGCGACCATGAGCGCCCTGCGCCTGGCGCGCGGTTTTACCGGGCGCGACCTGATCATCAAGTTTGAAGGCTGCTACCACGGGCATGCCGACAGCCTGCTGGTGAAGGCCGGTTCGGGCCTGCTGACGTTTGCCGATACGACGCAGAACGCGCCCTCTTCCGCCGGCGTGCCGGAAGACGTGGTCAAGCACACGATGGTGCTGCCGTACAACGACGTCACTGCGCTGCGCGAGGCATTTGCCCGTCACGGCAAGGAAATCGCCGCCGTGATCGTCGAGCCGGTGGCCGGCAACATGAACCTCGTGCGTGGCAGCAACGAATTCCACCAGGCCATGCGCGCGCTGTGTACCGAGCACGGGGCCGTGCTGATCTTTGACGAGGTGATGACGGGCTTCCGCGTGGCGCTCGGCTGCGCGCAGGCGCTGTATGGCATCAAGCCGGACCTGACGTGTCTGGGCAAGGTGATTGGCGGCGGCATGCCAGCCGCGGCGTTTGGTGGCCGCCGGGACATCATGGGGTTCCTGGCGCCGCTGGGCAGCGTCTACCAGGCAGGAACGTTGTCGGGGAACCCGCTGGCCGTGGCGGCTGGGCTGACCACGTTGCGGCTGATTGCTGCGGATGGCTTCCATGACCGTCTGGCGACGCAGACACGCAAGCTGGTCGATGGCCTGGCGGAAATCGCTCGTGAGGTTGGTGTGCCGTTTGCCGCCGACAGCGTGGGCGGCATGTTCGGCATCTACTTCCGCGAGGGCGTGCCGACGAGCTTTGCTGAAGTGACCAAGAGCGATGTTGGGCGCTTCAATGCGTTCTTCCATGCGATGCTGGATCAGGGTGTTTATCTGGCGCCGTCTGCGTTTGAGGCCGGATTTGTGTCTTCCACGCATGATGATGCGATTCTGGATGCGACGTTTGAGGCGGCTCGGAAGGCGTTTAGGGGTGTTTGAGTTTGTTTTCTTGGGATGAGCCTTGGTGGTGCATCCCTTGTTTCAGCCCCGGCAGGGAACGAAAGAGAGATGGACCACCAACAAAAAAACTCAAACCCTCCCCACCACCCCCACCAACTCCCGCCCCAACCCCTCAGAAGCCAGCATCATCGGCGCCCGCAACACATTCCGAATCAGCCCTTCGGCAGCAAGCCAAGCCTTCAGGGGCCCCGGATTCGTCTCGGCAAACAGCAACCGAATCACCGGCGCCAGCGCATGATGCAACCGCCGCGCGTCGTTCAACCGCTGCTCTTGCACCGCCCTTGCCATCTCGACAAACAGCTCCGTGCGGACATGCGCGGCAGCAATGATCGCCCCCACGCCGCCCGCACACAGCGTGCCGAACACCTGCGCGTCTTCCCCCGCCAGCACCTGCAACCGCCCATCGGCAATCACGCGCTGCGTCTTGTCCGTATCGCCACCGCAATCCTTGATGCCATGGATCTTGGGATGCGCCGCCAGCGCAAGCAGCGTTTCGGTGTCGATGTTCGCGCCGGTGCGATACGGAATGTCGTACAGCAGCACCGGCACGGGCGAGGCGTCGGCCAATGCGGTGAAGTATTCGATGATCCCGTCCTGCGACGGACGAATGTAGGAAGGCGCAGACACCAGGAACGCCGTGGGGCGGTGCTCGGCCAACCGCAGCATGCGCTCGCGCACCGGCGCCAGTATGCTGCCGGGCAACCCCATCATCACAGGCAGGCCACCGGCGGCGGCACGTACCGTATCCAGCACGTCGGCCTGTTCCTGCTCGGAAAGCGCGATGGCCTCGCCCGTGCTGCTGCACGGAACAAAGCCGGCAACGCCCAGGGCGCGGTAACGCGCAACTAATGTATACAGTGCGCCGTAGTCGACGGACCGCGTCGCGTCATCGGCAAACGGCGTCACGATGGGCACCCAGATGCCCGCATACGACGGACGTTGGTGGTTCGACAGATTGATGGATGAATTTTCAAGCACGACAACACTCCTGGACGAATCAACGACCGGTCAAGAACCATCAGAAGCGCTTCGGGAATGCAGGCCCGCGAGATGCGGGTGAGAGGCAACCGTGTCTAACGTATCGGTCAACCGCTGTTCCGTCGCCCATCTGACGGAACAGCGCTCCGGTCAGACGAGCGGCTGTTTGGTGGCTTTTTTGGCGCGCGCGAGCGTCGACACGACCGACAGGCTGAATGCCGGTGCCGAGCAGATCGACGAGGAACGGGAAATCGCGCGCATGGAAATTGTCAAAAAAGTCTCCATACCGTACTGATGTGTGACTGGAGCGTCAAGCGCATAAGCTAAAGTGCGCTGAAACGTCATGAGGCGATGTCGGTCTCATGCCACACTCTTTTCAGATTCAGATCTAGAGGACTTCATGACCCCTGCCCTGACCTTCCGCTCGACGCGTTTTTCGGTGCTGCGCTGGCTGACACTGTCGCTGGCCGTGCTGGCTGCGCCGTTCCTGTCTGCGTGCGGCTATAACGATTTCCAGGCGAAGGACGAAGCCACCAAGGCCGCATGGGCCGAAGTGGTCAACCAATACCAGCGGCGTGCAGACCTGATTCCGAACCTGGTGAATACGGTCAAGGGCTATGCCTCGCACGAAAAGGACACGCTCGAAGCGGTGACCAAGGCGCGCGCCGCAGCCACCAGCTTCCAGATCACGCCGGAGGTGCTGAACGATCCGGCGGCGTTCCAGAAATTCCAGCAGGTGCAGGGCGAGCTTTCGAGCGCGCTGTCGCGCCTGATGGCGGTGTCGGAGAACTATCCGCAGCTCAAGGCTGACCAGTCGTTCCGCGATCTGCAATCGCAACTGGAAGGCACCGAGAACCGCATTACGGTGGCCCGCCAGCGTTACATCAAATCGGTGCAGGAGTACAACGTGCTGGCCCGTAGCTTCCCGACCAACCTGACGGCCAAGGTAATGGGCTACCAGGTCAAGCCGAACTTCACGGTCGAGAACGAGAAAGGTATCTCCACTGCACCCGCGGTGAAGTTTTGACGAGCTGACGATCATGTCGATGCGCGCACGTGCCTGCTTCGCCTTCCTGCTGACTGCAGCCCTGTGGCTGGCCACTGCGCTGCCTGCGCGCGCGCAAAGCGACATGGTGGCCGTGCCGCCACTGGCTGCGCGCGTGACCGACCTGACCGGCACGCTCAGCGCCGAGCAGAAAAGCGCGCTCGAACAGGTGCTGGCCGATTACGAACAGCAGCGCGGCAGCCAGATCTTCGTGTTGATGGTGCCGTCCACCGCGCCGGAACCCATCGAGGCGTATGGCATCCGCGTGGCCGATGCGTGGAAGGCCGGCCGCAAGGGCGTGGACGACGGCGCGATCATCCTCATTGCCAAGGACAACCCGGCGTCGCTGCGCAAGATGCGTATCGAGGTCGGGCGGGGGCTGGAAGGGGCGCTGACGGATGCGCAATCGAAGCGCGTCCTGCAGGACGTGATGGCGCCGCACTTCCGCCAAGGCGATTTTTACGGCGGGCTGTCAGCGGGCATCTCGGCCATCCAGACCGTCATTGCGCAAGAGAGCCTGCCGCCGGCTGAGCGAGCGAAGCATCAGCAATCCGGTGGCGGCATCGGCGATTGGCTGCCGGTGCTGTTTCCGCTGGCGATCATCGTGTTCTTCGTGCTGAGCGCGGCCATGCGCTCGGGCGGGCGCGTGACCGGCAGCCTGCCCGGCCGGCCCGGCTCCCGCGTGATGATGGGCAACCGCGGCTGGGGCCCGGGCACGATTGGCGGCCTTGGCGGAGGCCTGGGCGGCGAATGGGGACGCGACCGGGACGACTTCGGTGGCGGTGGAGGCGGCGGCTTCGGCGGAGGCGGCGGCGGTGGTTTCGGCGGCGGCGGCGCCTCCGGCAACTGGTAACCGGTGAACGCATCCATGACATCCACAACCCGACATCACCGCGGCGCCGGCCGCGCCCTGACCCACCTGCTGACAACCTCGTCGCACGCCAGGCGCGCGTTTCCGCCCGAGGATCTGCAAAAGCTCGAAGCCGCCGTGCGCGAAGGCGAACAACGCCATCGCGGCGAAGTGCGCGTCGTCATCGAAAGCTCGCTGCCAGTGCGCGACGCGTGGGCCGGCGTGTCGCCGCGTCACCGCGCCCGGATGCTGTTCGGGTTGCTGGAGGTGTGGAATACGCGTGAACACGTGGGCGTGCTGCTCTACATCAACCTGGCCGACCACGCGGTTGAGATCCTGGCCGACCACGGGATCGCCGCGAAAGTCGACGCACACACGTGGCGCACCATCTGCGAAATCATCACGCGCGGCTTCGCGCAGCGCGTGGCCATGGCGCCGGTGCTCGATGCGCTGGCGCAGATCAACGACCTCCTCGCCGCACACGTGCCTTCCGATGGCACGCCGCGCACCAATGAGCTGAGCGACCGGCCGGTCGTGCTGTAACGGCGCTACGTTGAGTGAGGCTGCCAAAGCAGCGTCCCAAGCACGGATCTGCCGCCACATCCGTCGCCTTGTTTCGCAGAGACCCGACTGCGGGTGCCATCCACGGCACGTGTTTCAGTTCTGATACGAAAGCGCACGCGCGAAGGCACGCATGGGCAACACGCCCAGGCAATCAGGCGTCTCATCTTTTAGGATGACATGATGGGCGCCGCGCCTCAGGCATCTGCTTCATGTTCTGCGGTGCCGTCACCCACATCGCCGAGAAGCCGTTACGCCATTTCCGCGACGCACATGTGCGTCGTGCGATACGAAGGCACCTGCCACGGTCTCTGGATTGCAGGATTTGCGACCCATGTTTCATGAATGCAACCATTCGAGGCCCCTCTGGTTGTCCCCGAGTTTTCGCACCGCAACAGGCATTAAAAGTCACTTTTTGCGTCCGTTTGCGCGATGTTTTGCGCACAAAACACCTCGGTCTGAGGCGATTTTCAGTAGCCACCGCCGCTATCCGGCACGTATCCAATTCGAAACATCCGACTAGCGCCTGCCACTGCAAACACCTTGATTCCGGCTGGAATCGTTGTGGCTCAACGGTTTATCCGCCGTGGCATGGTCGTCGCTCTACTGTCCAGGCCAGCAAGGCCAATCAGTGATCTGAAGGCTCGGCAGTCAAACCAGAGCGGCATGCAACGCCGCCGCCGAGACCACAGGACAGAGTCAAGACGGAGTGCAAATTCAAAGGCACTCCGAGGGGAAGCTCAGAACGAAGGCGGTGCATCGGCCACACCAGATGGCCAAGCACCCAAGAACACGCCTGATACAGCCATTCATAACGGCCTCAGGCAATGCGAGGGGAGTCCACTCGTCGTAGTGAAAGTCGAATTAGAAGTTGTCCGGGGGTAACGTCGGTGCGAACCGACGACAAAGCCAGTCTCGAACAAGCGAGACCGCCAGGTTGCCAGGCATGCACCGCACGCCGACAGCCGCATGGTGCAAAGAGGTTTCTCCCCCAGACTGCATTTGCGGACGGACGGCTTTCCGCCCTTGTCCGACGGTTGACTTGGCAGTCCATTGGTGGCCGCAACAGCAGTGCGCGGCTCCATAGAAAAACGTTGGGGGAAAACATGAACGCGTACATCAATCGCCCGTTGCTCTATGTTTCACTGCGTCACGATGCAACGCGTTGCCGCTACCTGGCTCAACAGGGTTGGCAACTGCTGTTTGCCAACAACCGCCGCGACCTTGAAGCGCTGAACCTGCGCGATGAGCCCGTCCTGGGCGGTCTGCTGGATCTGGATTGCGGTTACTCCGACACCGAATTGGAAGAACTGGAACCGTGGCTTGCCCGGCAGAACATTGGCTGGATCGGAGTGGTCGGCAACGGCGACATGCTGTCTGACCCAATGCGCAAGCTGCTCGGCCTGTACTTTGTCGACTACTACAACATCCCGTGCGACAGCGCCGAATTGGCACACGCACTGGGGCACGCCGTCGGCATGGCAAACCTGCGCCCGGCGGCAACGCTCACACGCGATGCGCTGCGCCCCGATGGCATGATCGGTAACTGCCCCGCCATGCAGGGCTTGTTCCGCGGCATCGAGAAGGTCTCGAAATGGGATACGCCCGTGCTGATCTCGGGCGAATCCGGCACCGGCAAAGAACTCGCGGCACGCGCAATCCACTGCGCCTCGCGCCGCGCCGGCCAGCCATTCATCGCCGTCAACTGCGCGGCCATCCCCCCCACGCTGCTGATGTCCGAACTGTTCGGCTATGAGCGGGGCGCCTTCACCGGCGCCGTCAAGCGCAAGCCCGGACGCATCGAACTGGCGCACGGCGGCACCCTCTTCCTGGATGAAATCGGCGATATGCCGCTGGAAAGCCAAACCAGCCTGCTGCGCTTTCTGGAAACCGGCTGCATCGAACGGTTGGGCGGTACAGAGTCGGTTGCCGTCGACGTGCGTGTCATCTCGGCAACGCATGTCGACCTGGAAGCGGCCATCGCCGCCGAACGCTTTCGGGGCGATCTCTACCACCGCCTCTGCGTGCTGCGCGTCAAGCAACCTGCACTGCGCGAGCGCGACACCGACATCCTGCTGCTGGCCGAACACATCCTCAACAGCGTGCGTGGCCATTCGCCCGAACACATCAAGGGGTTCTCACCGGCGGCACTCCGAGCACTCAGCGCGCACACGTGGCCGGGCAATGTGCGGGAGCTGATCAACCGCATCCGGCACGCCGCCGCAATGTGCGAAGACGGCATCATCAAGCCGGCCGATCTCGACCTGCAGCCGCCCGTCGAGCCCTCGCACCCGCCTACCCTGGCCGAGGCCCGGGAAGCAGCCGAGCGCTGTGCCGTCAAAGAAGCCCTGCAACGCAATCATGAACGGCTCATCGACGTGGCCGAAGAGCTTGGCATTTCACGCGTCACGCTGTTCCGGATGATGCGCGAGCACAAGCTGCAGATCCGCAAGGGCGAACTTGGGATGGTGTGTGTGCAAGGGTAAAAGCAAGGCGGATAGCGGGGACAGAACAAAAAACAGGGGCGGACCATGTCAGTCAGCCAGCAGGAGACGGCGCGGGTTGACACAGCGCCGAAATCGAGGGGAGCGAGGGGGGGAAGTTGGCAGGGGTCCCGCCGACTGTATGTGTATGGCGGGGCCCTGCTCTTCCTTGAGTATTTCCTGCTCGGCATGTGGTGGTGGGGCCACCACATCTTGCAAAACACCACCATTCCCTCGCCGGGGTGGGATCTGGCTGTCTTCTGGAGTGCCGCCAACCTGGCCATCACGCACGGCGCGACAGCAGCTTATGACTGGGGGTTGTTGCGCGCTGCGGAAGCCGCCATCCTGCCGCCCGACATTTTTGGGCCGTTCTCCTATCCGCCAACGTTTCTGCTGCTGATCTACCCGATCGGCATGTTGTCGTTTGGTGCGGCCACGGTGGTTTTCTCTGGCTGCGGCATTGCGCTCTATCTGGGGATGCTCAACAAAACGCTGCGGTCGGCGCCAGACGCGCTGCGGCTGCCCTGGCTCATTCCGGCGGTTGCGTTTCCTGGTGTGTGGGTCACGCTGGTCACGGGGCAGAATTCGCTCTTCACCGCAGCAGTTGCGGGTGCGGCGCTGGTGCTGCTGCGGCGATCTCCGGTGGCGGCAGGTGCTTGCATCGCCATGCTGTGCATCAAACCGCAACTGGGCATCCTGTTCCCGCTATACCTGCTCTGCGAGCGCCAGTGGCGCGCACTCGCATCGGCGGCGTTCTTCTCGATGCTGACTTTGGTGGTGAGTTGGCTCGCATTTGGCACAGCCACCTTTGTTGCCGCCGCGAGAAGCATGGCCATGTTCCGCCACGCTATTGTCGAGAACGGTGGTGTGATCCTGTACGGCGCGCCAACGGTATTCGGCACGCTGCGGTCCGCCGGGTACTCGACCACGGTGTCATATGCGGCTCACGCCGGCGTGGCGATGCTGGTGATTGCGGTTTGTGTTTGGTTATGGCGCAGCACCTGCCGCTTTGAGTTGCGCGCTGCCTCACTGCCCGTTGCGACGCTGATGGTGCAGCCCTATCTCATCTACTACGACCTCGCCTGGCTCGCTTTGCCGATGGCTTGGCTTGCGGTCGATTTTGTGCGCCACAGCAGCAACCGATTCGAAAATGCGGTGCTGCTTGCCGCCTGGCTGGTGCCTGCGCAAGGCCTGTTCGCTGTGCTTTCGCACCGGACAGGGCAATGGGCGCCGATCGTGCTGGTGGCCTTGCTCGCCATCATCGTGAGGCGCGCGCGTGCGCCACAACGCGTGATCGCACCACACGAGAGCTTTGACGCTGCAACACCACCCGTTGCCGCGATTGGCGCACACGCATCCAACCCGGCGCAGGGGACAACGGCGTGAACAGAAGCTTTGAGGGCCTGCGCGGCATCGCGGCCTTGTTCATTGTTGTGCATCACATGTTCTGCGCATGGCCGCACCCGCTCTCTGCCAATGCCTATCTTGCGGTAGACCTCTTCTTTGTCTTGAGCGGCTTCGTCATCAGCAGCGCGTGTGGCCCGCAGTTGTCGAATCTCGCATCGCTGCGCACGTTCATGATCCGCCGCATTGGCCGTCTGTGGCCAACGCACATCGCAACCACGGTCCTGGCCCTCGTCGTGGCCCGCCATCTGCCGGCGTTTGGCGAGACGCTGGCACTCGCCACCATGTCGCAGGGCCTGAACGTCTTCCAGGCCGGCATCGGCAACGCCGTGAGCTGGAGCGCCAGCGACGAAATGTACGTCTACCTTCTGTTCGGTGCGGGTTGCATCCTGATGCGCGGCCGCACCCGCATGGTGGTATTCGCAGCGTTAGCCTTGACGGCGTGGGCGCTGGCCGCCTGGATCGAGATCGACCGAGCCTGTCTTCTCCAGGGCGGCTGCCTCAGTAAGTTGGTTCACCAATTCGGCTGGCTGCGGTGTATTGCAGGCTTCTTCATCGGTGCCCTCATTTATGAGTTCCGAGATCGCCTTATTACCTGGGCGAGCCACCCCGTCTTTCAGGTGACGGCGTTTTCAGCAGCGCTGTTCCTGCTCATTTCGGCAGATGCCCTTCCCGGGTCTGCACTGACCGCGCCACTGACGTTCGGTGCGCTGATCGGTGCGCTCATCAGTGACCGCGGCCCGGTCGCGCGCATCCTTCAAACACCGGCTGCGCAGTATCTCGGCAAGGTGTCGTACCCGCTGTACCTTACGCATGGCGTCATGCTGCCGCTTGTCGTAAGCATGCCGGCAGACGTCGGGCTCAAGCAGCAACTTGTCACCTACGCGCTATTTCTCTTCTGGGCGTTTGCCTCCGCCAGTTTGCTGCACAACTACGTCGAGTTGCCGTTTCGTAACCGGTTCAATCGGTGGGCTCAAGCCATGCCCGGCGCAGCCATACCCACCGCTCAAGGGGTTGCCGGCGTTAGGTTGCACGAGCACCAACACAGCGTCATTGGCAATCAGAACAAGCAAGCGTGAGATACACCAATGCGAACCACAGTCACAAGCCTGGAAGGTCTTCGCGGCGTGGCAGCACTGTTCGTCGTGTTCCACCATATGTGTTACGCACCACCGCATCGGCAATTTGACAGCGCATACCTCTGTGTTGATCTGTTTTTCGTCTTGAGCGGCTTCGTGATCTGTCGGGCCTATGGCGGGCAACTAGCGAGCCGGGCTCAGCTGCGCACGTTTGCCATCCGCCGCGTTGGGCGTCTTTGGCCCGCGCATATCGCAACGTCTGCACTGGTCATTGCCTTCGCTTATCGTGTTCCGTCGGTTGGCGAAGTGCTCGCGCTCGTAACCATGTCGCAAGGCTTGAACCTGTTCCCTAACGGCGTGGGCAACCTCGTAGGCTGGAGCATCAGCGATGAAATGTTCGTCTACCTCGCATTTGGCGCGCTCTGCTTCCTGCTGCAAGGCAAAGCGCGCATCGCGGGCTTCGCTGCGCTTGCTCTGATCGGATATGCGCTTGCCGTTTGGATCACGCTTAGCATCGATCGCTGCCTGCTCACCGGAAAGTGCCTTGGCATGACGTTCAACTTCGGCTGGACGCGCTGCCTTGCCGGCTTCTTCATAGGTGCGCTGATCTGCGAGTTCAGGGATCGGGTCGCGGCACTGGCGAGGGGACGCGCCATTCAGCTCACAGCATCGGTCGCATCGCTATCGATGGTTATGTTTGCCAATGATCTGCCCGGTTCGGCGCTGTTTGCGCCATTGGTGTTCGCCATGCTGATCGGGTCGCTGTTAGCCGATCGTGGCCCGATCGCAAACCTCCTCCAGACCCGCCCCGCACAGTATCTTGGCAAGGTTTCATACGCGCTCTACCTCGGGCATGGTGTCTGGTTCCTGCAGATGCTCGGCGCAACGACCGGCACTGGCCTCAACGACAGGCTCATTCCCTATGCGTTGTTCCTCTTCTGGACGTTCGGCATCGCACACCTGCTGCACAAGTACGTAGAAGTGCCGTTCCGAGACCGATTCAATCGGTGGGCGCAATCGAGTGCTCAAGCAACACCGGTCTACAGTCAAATCAAGGAACCGCAACAATAAGCAGGCGAGCGCTGCGCGTCACCAAAGCCGTTCTTCAACGCGTGGTTCATAGAAGGACCATGATCGGAGCGGCCGGCGCAGCCACGAGACCATGCAACGCACGCCACATCGTGCTCGATCGCCGCGCGGGCCCCCTTCAGGACGTAAAACCACACGGCCCAGTCGCGGAACCAAAACCCGAAGCATCAATGCGACCAGAGCATGGACGGTCAGGTGACGTGCCGGGTCCGGTGTGGACTCCCCTGTGCCCAGACGCACCTAACCGCGCTGACCTCGCATCATCTGAATCACGCGCCGCTCACCTGTCAACCGGTTGCGCAGCCGGCGCTCCTGATAGCGGCGCTTCACCAGGTAGATCGGGCGCCCCTTGGCCTCGTCGTAGATGCGGCCAATGTATTCGCCCACCACGCCCAACCCGATCAATTGCAAGCCACCAAAGAACAGCAACAGCGACAGCAGCGAGGCGTAGCCGGGCACATCCACGCCCAGAACCATCGTGCGTGCGATGATGTAGCTGCCGTACACGAATGCCAGGCTTGCAATGGCTAAACCGATATACGTCCAGCTACGCAGCGGCCAGGTGCTGAAACTGGTGATGCCTTCCAGCGCGAAATTCCACAGGCGCCAGCCGGAGAACTTCGACTGACCTGCGCTGCGTGCCTCGCGCTCATACGGAACGATCACGGTGTTGAAACCCACCCACGCAAACAGGCCCTTCATGAATCGGTGCCGCTCGGGCAACTGCTTGAGGGCATTGACGACCGCACGGTCCATCAAGCGGAAATCGCCAACGTTTTCCGGCAGCTTCAGGTCGGACAACGTGTTGTGGACGCGGTAGTACGCGGCAGCAGTTACCCGCTTGAGGAAGGTGTCGCAGGCACGGCTGGCGCGCTGTGCGAGGACCACTTCTGCCCCCTTCTGCCAGTGTGCCACCAGGGTGGGAATCAGTTCCGGCGGGTCTTGCAGATCAGCATCGATTGGGATGACGGCATCGCCAAGTGCCTCGTCAATGCCGGCCGTCAGCGCGGCTTCCTTGCCGAAGTTGCGTGTCAGATCGATCACCCGTACACGCTCGTCCATGCGTGACACCGCGATCAACTTCTGCAGTGTGTCGTCCTTGCTGCCGTCGTTCACGCACACGATCTCGAACTGCGTGAACTCGATCGATTCCAGGATCGGCACGACCCGTGCAAAGAAGGACTCCAGCGCCTCGCCTTCGTTGTAGAACGGCACGACCAGCGAAAGCAGTTGGTTTCTTTTGGTATCCAACATCATTGTTCTCCCCGTCCAAGGCGCCTTGGCACGCGGCTGTGTAACGCGTTGCGTGTGCGCTCAAGATGAATACGGCGCGCGATATGCGCGAGTGCCAGAAGCAATACAAGCGGCATCAGTTGAAAGCCGAGTCGGTCAATCAGGAGCATTCCGCCCAGCGGCAGAAGCCACAGCAGGATCAGCCCTTCACGTTCACCGGGCAGCCACCCTTCCCGCCAGGCATGAGAGGCCAGCCAGGCAATGGCTAGACCCAGGAACGCCAGGTCGTAGTCGTACAGGTAGGGGCTGGCGAGCATGCTTGCCGTCAGCACAGCCGCGGCGCGCAATGCAAAGCTGCATGGCCGGCTCCAGGCGTACGCGACTGCGGCACAAGCCGTGAAGGCCCCCATCAGGTGCAGCGCGTAGGCCAACATCACACTGCCGTGCAGCATCTTGACCATGGCAAAGAGGGTCGGCATGCGCTCCAGATGAACTGCGCCGGATTCCACTGCCGAGCGCGCCAACGCCGCGTTGTGCAGAAAGGCAATGAACGACTGCGGGCCGAACGCTGCCAGCGCCAGCACTGCCAGCGCGAGTGAGGTCAGCGCCATTGCAATCAACGCTTTCCAGGATCTGGCGCACATCAGTGCCACCGGAAACATCACAGCCAGTTGCGGTTTCACCGTCAGCAGGGCCAGCAACATGCCCGCTGCGACCGGGCTAGCGGGCCGCTTTGGACGAGGGGAATGCAGCAACGTGAGCGCAAAGCCAGCACACGACGCCAGCAGCAACGCGTTTTGCCCCGTTGCCAGCACAACTGCAATCCCGGGAAAGGCCGCGCACGGCAGCCATGCCTGCCGCCAAGGCACGATCCGACTGACAACCCACAGGAAGCAGCCAACGCTCATACTCAGGAAGACGAGCACGGCAAGCCAGTACGGCAGCAGCGCGAAGGGCGCGACGAAGGGCAGGAACGTTGGCGGATAGAACCAGGGCAACAAGCCCTGGGTAGTCGCCACCAGAGGGACGGTGGCCAGCTCCAAACTGTGCAGCACGGCCACATCGTAGGCAGCGAGTGGGTGCCCTTGCAGCACCAACTGCGCGGCGCTCCAGAACACCAGAAAATCGCCGCCAAGCGGAAAGACGCCCGCGACCTGCAACACACTGGCGCGAACGGCCCAGATTACAAAGTACGCGACGTAGCAGGCCAGCGCAGCCATCGAGTACACGCGCACGCGGTCCGGGCCCAACCAGTGGCGAGCACCCGCGGCGGCCACTGGAGACGCCGTCGTCCCCTCGGGCGCCCTGTGCTTGAGAAGGTTCAAGGTGATGGCCATGGCGCCCTCACACCCGCGTTGCCACGCGACGCACAACAAGCGCCATCATGGCGATCAGAACCAGCGGCCCGATCTGCGGCAGTTTCAGATACGGATTGGCGTGCTCATAGATCGGCAGCAGCCAAGCCACAACGAGCAGCGCCCGCTCGCCGCTCGACAGGCCACTGCCACTGTCATCACGCACACCGTCGCCCACCAAACCGGCAATGGCCAGCCCCAGCCATGTCAGCTCGTAGTCACGCAGATATGGCGACACCATCAGCGTGGCAATCGCCAGCGCCGCAGCACGTAACTCAAACGCCGTCGTCCGCCGCCAGACATAGGCCATCGCGGCGGCCATCGCCAGCGCTGTCAGCACCTGTACGGCGTACGCACCGGTCACGCTCGCCCCGGCCAGCCGGGCGGCTGCGATGGGCGTTGGCATGCCCCACCATAGGTTGGCGCCACCCTCGATGAAGCTCGCCCGCACCCATTGCGCGTTGGCAAGGAACGCCGGCACCGTGCGCCAGCCGCAGACCAACACGCTGACACTCGCAAACGCCACGGTCGTGAGCAGCGCACTGGCCAGCGCCTTCCATGCACGCGATATCACCAGGGCCAGCGGGAACAACGCCGCCAGTTGCGGCTTGATGGCAAGCAATCCGATCAGCACACCGGCAAGGACGGGACGCTTGTTCAGGTGATACACGGCAGCCCCGGCCACACCGGCCGTCAACAGCGCGTTTTGGCCAGCAAGAATGGTGATGAGCGTTGCCGGAGCGGCCAGCACAGGCAACCACAACCCTTGGCGCCACGGGTGCTGTGCCCCCGTCAACATGCTGATCGATTTGAAATAGACGAGCCCCGTGCCGGCCAGGAACAGCAGATAGCTCAAAGTCAGCGGCATCAACGACAGCGGCAAGACCATCAGCAGAAAGGTCGGCGGATAGAGCCAGGGAAGGATCAGCTCAGCCCCCTTTCCCAACGTTCCATGCTCGGCGATCACCGCAGTCAGTTCGCGCACGTCATATGCATGCAGGGGCCCCTGCGTCAGCGCGAGATGGGAGGCCCCCCAGAACGCAGAGAAATCCGTTCCAGGACGCGCCATCGTCACATCGGTAAAGCCGTTGCTCGTCCAGGCCCAGCCAAGCAGCAGCACGCAGAACAGAACCAGCAGCGCACCGCTGTAGGCGCGCACTCGGGCCAGGTCGATCCAGTGGCCAGCAGCATCCTCACCAGTTGCACGAGTTGCTGCAGCGGTGCTGCGCGCGGCTGGCAGACGCACAGATCTCTGGCTCATGCTGCTCCTCGCGTCGGTTCCGGGTGATGCGCCGCACACGATGTCTGCGCTGCGCTGAGTGGGGCTTCGTCACGCGCGCGACAGCTTCACGCCGCGTGCGGGTCTTAGAGCCCAGTCTTGTTCGCGCACTCGGATAAGGCAAGGCAGGGCACGCGCCTGCGGTCTGTGTTTAGCGCCGCCCGAGCGTCGAAATTGCATCGACGTTTCAGCACTGAAGCACGGGGACATTTCCCGCGATGCGTTGTGGCTACGGCCTTGCTGCGCGCAACCATCAGAGCGATACGCCAGGAGGATCGATCGACGTTTCCATCCGGAAACGTCGCCCGGCTATGGACACACCCTCGGCTGGGGCACTGTGAGGAGGCTCACGCAGACCCCCAGCCTACCCGACGGCGATTTCCACCATCCACTACGCTACCCCCCCACCTGTCCATTTGAATGAGGGCACCCCTGCGCTGCGTCATCCCTACGTAGCCTCATCCAAATCGACGTGCCACGCCACGCGTTTCCCCCTGGCAACCCCGCCCCCGAGAACGCGGCCCCCAATCACCAGGCACACGCCCCCGAATTCTGTCAGTCGCCCGCAAACCCTTGTCGCACATGGAAGTGCACGAGGGTGGCCCGGCTCTTGCCTATGCCAGATCGCAAGACATCGTCACCGCCGCCTTGAACGGGGAGCAGCAAGTTCACAGCAGAAGGCGAAGCGAAACGGAATCTCCAATTCAAAGCATCGAATTGAAAAAAGGGATCGAGACAAATGCCGGCCAACAACACGCTCACATCGCCCACACGGGACAGCACGCTGCGCAACACCGCACGGTGCGTGTCACGTGAGTTCCTGCGGGCAGGTGACGGCAGCCAAGGCTGCTGGCCCTTTCATGCTTGTGCCATCTGTGCGCCGCCGACATGACCTCTTTCATTCTGGCTTTTCGAACGCGCATTTTTTCCACCGAAGGAGATTGTCATGAACTACCTCAACGCACTCAAGCAATTCGCCCGTGACGAAGATGGCGTGACCGCCATCGAATACGGCCTGATCGCCGCCCTGATCGCAGTCGTGATCATCGCTTCGGTCAAGCTCGTGGGTCAGAACCTGAGCACGGTGTTCTCCAACATCGCCGCGGCACTGTAAGTGCACCGATGTTGCAAACGCGAGGCTCACTGCATTGATACCCAGCAATGCGTGCCAAGCGAGTGCAAGCGTGGGTCGCCATGAACATGGCAACCCACGCCCCAGCAACAACGGGCAAAACTTCTGCCAGGGTCAAAGGGAGATTGTCATGAACCGCTACAGCACGCTTCTACAGCAGTTCCTGTACGACGAACAAGCCGTCACTGCAATCGAATACGGCCTGATCGCGGCGTTGATCGCCGTGGTGATCATCGCTTCAGTTCAGCTCGTCGGCACGAATCTGAGTACGGTGTTCTCCAACATTGCAGCCGCGCTCTAGCGGACTGCCAACGCGGTCAGCTACCAGCGCTACACAGGAGACCAGCATGCACAAGCCAATCAACCCGAGGAAGTGGCTGCGCGACGATCAAGGTGTGACCTCGATCGAGTACGCACTGCTGGGTTCGCTTATCGCAATCGTCATTCTCGGCTCCGTCGTGGCGCTGGGTAGCAGTGTGAAGTCTCTCTACGAAATGATCGCTGCGGCCATCCCGTGATGCTGCGCTGCACCGAACAACTACAACTTTTGCACGACCCGACCCCATTGAACTGAACACGCAACCGCACCAAAGAACCCGAGGACACCATGAACGACGCCACCCTGCTCTCGTCAATGATTGCCCCCGTTGCCATGGGCGTGGCGCTGATAGCGGCGGCCATCGACGCGCAGCATCGCCGCATCCCGAACTGGCTGACCTTCGGTGCATGGCTTGCGGCGCTGCCGTTGCAGGTAGCAATCCATGGCTTCGGCAATGGCGCGCTGGAGTGGACGTGCGGCTGGCTTACGGGCCTGGCGATCTTCCTGCCCTTCTATCTGCTGCGCGGCATGGCTGCGGGCGACGTGAAGCTCATGGCCGCCGTAGGTGCCTGGCTTGGTGCGTTCATGGCTTTTGAGATTGCAATGGCCACGTTCGTGATCGGTGGCATCTGGGCGCTGGTATTTACCCTCCGGCATAAGCGCATGGCGCAGCTGCGCCGGAACCTGCGCGACGTCCTGTTGACGTCGGCGCAGGTCAGCCGGGAAGCCGGCGCGCCAACGCCGCAAGCCGATGCCTCTTGGTCGGTGGGCACGTTGCCGTACGGCGTTGCGATTGCCGCCGGCACGATTGCAGTCTTGTTTGCATCGGCCTGATGCGCGCAATTTGCACATCTTGGCGCGCACTTCGTATTCACTCAGCCAAACGGTGATGAAGATGATCGGGGACCAAAGAATCGAGCACACAGAATTCGGGCACGCCCAACATGCGCCGCGCTCGCTCGAGGCCGTGCCATCGCCCACCGGGCTGGACGCCGCCCGTCGCGAGCCCGCTGCCCCTTGGCACATCCTGCCCCGCACCGTGGCCGAAACGGGCCTGGACATCTCGTTGCTGCTCGGCCTGCTCATGAAAGTGGCCTACCTGCATCGCAGCGCCACGCTGGTCATGCTGATGGACACCATCAAGCTGCCCGCCATGGTCATCAATGAAGTGGCGGCCTACGCTGTGCGCGAGCGCATGCTGGAAGTCGCCCACCGTGGCGCCAACGACCTGGACGTGCGCTTTCACCTGACCGACGCCGGCTATGTACGCGCCGCTGAGTTCACTGCGCGCTGCAGCTATGTCGGCGCCGCGCCCGTCACGCTGGAAGCCTATGTTGAATCCGTTCAACGGCACTCCATCCAGTTCGCATCGTTGTCCAAGACTGATGTCACCACCGCCTTCAGCACGTTCGTGATGCCGCCAGACCTGCTCGACGATGTGGGCGTCGCACTGAACACGAGCCGCGCGCTGATGCTCTACGGCCCTGCCGGCGGCGGCAAGACCTATCTCGCCCAGCACCTCGGGATGCTGCTGCCCGGCGCCGTGCCGGTGCCGCACGCCATCACGATCGCGGGCGAGATCATCCAAATCTTCGACCCACTCGTGCACGTGGCGCAGGAAGACGAAGAAGGCCCCGTGGCCCGGCGCCCGCTGGATCGCCGCTGGCAGATGTGCCATCGGCCCGCGGTGCTCTCCGGCGGCGAGTTGACGCTGGAGATGCTCGAGCTGCGCTATGACGGCACGACCGGCTTCTATCAAGCGCCCCCGCACATGAAGGCCAACTGCGGCATCTACATCGTCGATGACCTTGGCCGCCAGCAAGTGGGCGTGAGCGAACTGCTCAACCGCTGGATCGTGCCGCTGGACCGCCGCGTCGATATGTTCTCGCTGCGCAATGGCGTTCGGTTTTCCGTGCCGTTCGATGTTTGGCCGATCTTCTCGACCAACCTTGAACCGGCTCAGTTGGGTGACGACGCCTTCCTGCGCCGGCTCGGCAGCAAGCTTTACGTAGGCCCGCTCTCGGTGGCCGACTACCGCGAGGTCTATCTGCGCGCTGCGCAGGATCTCGGCCTGCAGAACGCAGATGCCGCCTTCAATTACCTGCGCGAAGCGCTGCACGAGGGCAGCGGCAAACCGTTGCTGGCCTGCATTCCGCGCGATCTGCTGCGCCTGGTGGCCTCCGCAGTCCAGTACCACGGTGGGCCGTCCGAGGTGACCGCAGAGGCGCTGCGCCGGGCATGGGACATCTACTTCTGTTCGCACACAGATTTCAAGACAACCGATTCCATGAGTGCGGGCATGGGCTGGCGGCAGGACAAGCAGGCTCGCACCTGAGCCTTGCCGATCCGATCCGCTCTATTGATCTCAGAAGGGGGAACTCATCATGAAAAACGCGCGTGCAATCGTGATGCTGGTCGTCGCATTGGTAGCGGGGATCGCGGCCGTTGTCTCTGCATCACGCTGGCTGTCTCAGCAATCATCCAGCTCCGTCAAACAAGTCGCGGTGGCCGCCAGCGACATGGATCTTGGCCAACCGCTGGGCAATGAGCAATTGCGCATGGTCAGTTGGCCAGCCGGCAGCCTGCCACCGGGCACGTTTGACGATCCCAAGGCGCTGCAAGGGCGCGTGGTGCGCGCAAGCCTGCAGAAAGGCGAACCGATTCTGGAAAGCAAGCTTGCACCCATCGGTACCAAGGGCGGGCTTTCTGCCGTCATCGCGGAAGGCAAGCGCGCCATTACCGTACGTGTGAATGACGTGGTGGGCGTAGCGGGCTTCGCATTGCCCGGCAACCTGGTCGACGTGATCGTCAACACCAATGAAGAAGCGAAGAGCGCGAACAACAATAACAACAGCATCTCCAAGATCGTGCTGGAAAAGATCCTGGTGCTGGCAGTCGCACAGCAAGTCAGCCGCGACGACACGCAACCCAAGGTCGTCAACGCGGTCACGCTGGAAGTGACACCCGATCAGGCAGAGAAGCTCGATGTGGCACGCAGCGTCGGAACGCTCTCGCTGGTGCTGCGCAATCAGGTCGACGTGGCCGCCACGGCAACCGGCGGCGCCACCAAGGGCACCTTGCTGGGCACGCCCGCAGCCGAGCCCGCACCCAAGGTGGTGATGGTCAGCACGACACGTGCAACCGCCAAGGTGCGCCACGTTGCCTCGGGCCCGATCCGGCAACGCGACTGCGTCGGTGTACTGGCGGGCGTGCAAGGCAGCATGGAATGCTTCTGACCCGCCATACCTGACAGTCCTTCAACACGCATTGCAACGTAGAGGTTAACCAGCCACAGCGTATCAACCGCATTTTCATCCTGTGCAGCAGACCCTCGGGGGGGGAGATATGAAGACGAACCAAAAAACCAATGTCGCCACTGTCGCGCCACGTAGCGGACAGATCCTCGGCAGCACACGCCTGCTCGTTCTGGCAAGTGCCGCCAGTGCCATGCTCTGCATGCCAACGCACGCGACAGCACAAACGGCCATGGAAGCAGGTGCCGTAGCCAAGTCCACGACAGCACCGGTCGTGATGCAGTCCCGCGCCGGAGCATCCGCGCCAGTGCAGATGACGATCAGCATGAACCCGGCGCTGGCGACTGCGCCGGTGGCTGACGTACGGGGGCCAAACTGCATAGGCGCCGTGCGCGGCGAAAGCAGCGTAGTGGTGCCTGTTGGCAAGTCTTCGCTCATCTCGCTACCGGAGCCCGTGCGCAATCGCACCCTTGGCAATCCATCCGTGGTGCAGGCCACCATGGTGTCGCCGCAATCGATGTATCTGCTGGGCCGCAGTGTGGGCACCACCAACATGATCGTGCAGGGTCGCAGCGGCGCCTGCAGCATCGTCAATGTAGTGGTCAACGCAGATGCAGGGGGCTTGCAGACCTCGCTCGCGCAGCTGATGCCAGGGGAAAGCAAGATTCGTGTGATGACCGCGGCTGACAGCCTTGTGCTCGCCGGCAACGTGTCGAGCGCACAGGCCGCGCAGCAAGCCATGGAAATCGCACACGCCTATGCAGCCTCCGCACAGAGTGGCGCAGACAAGGGCGGTGGCGCAGCCGGTGCACCCGCAGGCGGCAGCGGCGCCAGCGTCATCAATATGATGATCGTGGATACGCCGCAGCAGGTCATGCTGGAAGTGAAGGTGGCGGAAGTGTCGAAGACCCTGCTGAACCAGCTGGGCTCGGCACTCAATGTCCAAGGCGGATTCGGCTCGTGGAGCGGCGGCCTGTTGACCTCCCTATTGACCGGCTCGTCTACCGCGCTCTTTGGCAACAAGGCGAACAACCGGCCCTTCCAGGTTGAGCTGGATGCGCAAAAGAACGACAGCCTGGTGAAGATTCTTGCCGAGCCGAATCTCGTCACGCTCAGCGGGCAGGAAGCCAGCTTCCTGGCTGGCGGCAAGATCTACATCCCGGTTGCGCAGAGCAGCAGCTCAGGCGGCGCACCCACCATCACGCTGCAAGAAGAGGAATACGGCGTTGGCCTGAAGTTCACGCCAACCGTGATGGCCAATGGCCGCATCAACCTCAAGGTGGCACCGGAGGTGTCGGAACTCTCGCCCACGGGCGCAACTGTCACTGGTGCCAACACGAACGGCCAGACCATCCTGCCGCTCATCACCACGCGGCGCGCGTCCACCACCGTGCAGATGCGTGACGGAGAGAGCTTCGCCATCGGTGGGCTGCTGCAAGACAACGCACGCGGCTCGCTGAAGGCATTGCCTGGCGCGGGTGAAATCCCCGTCCTGGGCACGCTCTTCCGCAGCACGCAGTTCCAGCATGATCTGACGGAGCTGGTCATCGTCATCACGCCGCGACTGGTGCAGCCAATGCAGACAGCCTCGTATCCGCTGCCGACTGACAGCTTCTCGACGCCCAACGAGCTTGCCGTCTACCTGACGGGCAACATGGAAGGCTCCGGCCCCAAGAACCGCGCAGCCAAACCAGCAACGGCCGCTTCGCCTGCCACGGCACCGCAGGCACCCGCACAGGCACCGAGCGCACCCACTGCGCCCAGCTCGCAGGCGCCGATGCCGGCTCCGGTTGCGCCCGCTCCGGTGGCCCAGGCCATCCCTGCACCGCGCACTGAGGTGAGCATCGCCCCGCCCACCCAGCCGGCAAACGTCACGCCAGAAAAGCCGGCGGCCACGCTACCGGTTGCAGAGGCCGCGCCCGCCACAACATCGGCCCCGGCGCCCACGGACGACAACGCCGCGCGTGTTGCCCGAATCGAAGCCACCGCAGCACGACTGGCCCAGGCCAGAACCAAGACGCAGGGCCGGCAGACGGCAGTGGCCGATACGACCACAACCCCGCAGACACGCTAACCCGGGAACCATGTGGAGATATGCCATGAACACCAATCTCAAATACCTGCAACGCGCCGCACTCGTGATCCTGGCTTGCCAGGCCCTGACTGCCTGCATGACCACGACACCCAACTGGGACAAGCACTTCGGCGAGGCCGTCACCAGCGTCAAGCAAGCACAGGTGATCAATCCCGACGCACCGGCCGGGTTGCCCGCGCTGAATGGCTATGACGGCAAAGCCGCAGTGGCCGCCATGAGCAACTATGACCGCTCGATGACCCGCTTCCCCGCTGGGGGTACTGGCACCGGCAGCGGTGGGTACGGCGGATTCGGCAGCGGCGGGTACGGCGGTAGCGGGATGTCCGGTAGCTTCTCACGCTGACAGCACTTGGCGGGTGCCCAAACAGCATCCGCCATCGCCAGCCTGATACCAGGCCAGCCCTGTCACGGCGCGATGCAACGACATACAGAACACACGATCGAACGGGGAGCTTTGCCATGCTCAAGATCTTGATTGCCTCCGAAGACGGTGAACGCCTGGCTGACCTTGCACGCCTGGTAGCCGCCGCCGGCAGCTACCAGGTCATGCACCTGCATGCGGCACCGGGCAGCCTGTCCACGCATGCCTGCCAACTGCGCGGCGCGGATGCGCTCATCATCGACCAGCCAAGCAGTGGCCCCAGCCAGATGCTGAGCATCGAACTGCTGCGGCAGCAGTTCGCTGACCTGCCCTGCATTCTCGTCACGCAAACCCAGGAGCGCGACGACTTGATTCGCGCACTGCGCGCCGGCGTCAGTGACATCCTGACTTGGCCGCTGGAACGCGCCCAACTGACGACAGCGCTCACGCGGCTGGAAACCAGCCACATCCCGAGAACGCGAGAGGAAGCGCGCGTGATTGCCTTCATCTCCAGCAAGGGCGGCGCCGGTTCCAGCTTCATCGCCAGCAACGTCGGCTACACGCTGGCAGCACACGAACACAAGCGCGTGCTGTTGATCGACCTGAACACGCAGTTCAGCGACACGCACTTTCTGGTGAGCAACAAGACACCACCCGCCACGCTGTCCGAAGTGTGCGCACAGGTCGACCGCCTGGACGATGCCTTCCTGGAAGCGTGTCTGACACGCGTGGCAAAGGACTTTGACGTCCTGGCCGGCGCCAGCGACCCCATCAAGGCGGGCGAGATCAAGAAGGACAAGATCGAGTACGTGCTCTCGCTGGTGTCACCGATCTACGACTTCATCCTGGTGGACGTCGGGCAAGCAATCAACCCGCTGTCGATTGCGGTGCTCGACCACTGCGACCAGATCTGCGTCGTGGTCCAGCCGACCATTGCCTTTGCCCGCACGGGGCGGCGCCTGCTGGATATCCTGCACGGCCTGCATTACCCCGCCGAAAAGCTGCGCATCCTGGTCAACCGGCATGGCAAGCGCGACGAGCTGCCACGCAGCACGCTGGAGCAAGTCTTCGGGCAGAAGCTCTTCCATGTGCTTCCCGAAGATGCGGCCTCGGTGGATGACTCCATCTGCCAGGGCATGCCCATTGCCCAGCATCACCGCAGCAGCGCCATGGCCAAGGCGCTCATGGCCTTAGCCAACGTCTTCGCCACAGCGCGCGAGAACGATCGTCACGCATCGCAAGAGAAGGGCTTCTCCTTGAGCAAGTTCTTCTCGCGGGCCAAGACGTCGTCTCCGAACATTGCCTAAGTTTCTCCTGTCCATTTCGCCAGTCAGACGGAGCCCATCATGTCGATCCGCGAACAACTCTCCCGCCCGGACCACGCGCCGATGTCCATGAACGGACACGCACCGCACCACCACAACGTGGCGGGCCATCCGGCCTATCGGGACTTCAAGAAAACCGTGCACGAAGTGGTGCTGGACCGCGTGGATCTGGAACGGCTGGCCCGTTTCCCGACCGAGCAGGTGCGCCACGAGATCGGCGCCCTGGTCAACAACATCATCGACGAAGAAAAGCTGCTGCTCAACGACACCGAGCGCCGGCAGATGACTACCGATGTGTATGACGAGATGTTCGGCTTCGGCCCGCTGGAGCCGCTGCTGCAGGACCCAACGGTGTCCGACATCCTGGTCAACACGGCAAAGCAGGTCTACGTCGAACGCCGCGGCAAGCTGGAACTTACCGACGTCACCTTCTACGACGATGCGCACCTGATGAAGGTGATCGAGAAGATCGTCTCGCGCGTGGGCCGTCGCATTGATGAAACCAGCCCGATGGTGGATGCGCGGCTGCCCGATGGCTCGCGGGTGAACGCCATTATTCCGCCCTCGGCCATCGATGGCCCGCTGCTCTCGATCCGCCGGTTTGCGACCAACCCGCTGCAGGTCTCGGACTTGATCGATCTCAAGACACTCACGCCGCCCATGGCCAAGCTGATGCAAGCCTTGTCGCAAGCCAAGGTGAACGTGCTGGTGTCGGGCGGCACGGGCAGCGGCAAAACCACACTCCTGAACATCCTCTCGGGCTTCATCCCGGCCGACGAGCGGATGGTCACCATCGAAGATGCCGCAGAACTGCAACTGCGCCAACCGCACGTGCTGCGCCTGGAAACGCGCCCGCCCAACATCGAGGGTAAAGGCGAGATCACGCAGCGTGCACTGGTGCGCAACGCCCTGCGCATGCGGCCAGACCGCATCCTCCTGGGCGAAGTGCGCGGCGGCGAGGCCCTGGACATGCTCAATGCCATGAATACCGGCCACGAAGGGTCACTCACCACCGTGCACGCCAACACCCCGCGCGATGCGCTCACGCGCATGGAAAACATGGTGAACATGGCGGGCCTGAACCTGCCACCCAAAACAATCCGGCAGCAGATCGCCTCAGCCATCACCGTGATCATCCAGGTTGCGCGTTTGACGGATGGGCGCCGCAAAGTCATCAGCATCCAGGAGATCACCGGCATGGAAGGTGATGTCATCAACATGCAGGAAATCTTCACCTTCCAGCGCACGGGCATCGCGCAAGACGGCTCCGTCAAGGGGCTCTTCCGCGCCACGGGGGTCTATCCGAAATTTGCCGAGCGGCTGCGCGTGTTCGGGGTGGGCTTGCCAGACGAGACCTTTGACCCGCAAAGGCACTTTGAGGTCTAAAGGCTTGAAGTCAAAGCCACCACCAGTGTGGTCCAAGCGCGATCTAGAAACGGGGGCACCCTAAATGAACGAAATCTTCTACGCGTTCGCAATCCTGCTGTTCGCGGCCGTCGTGCTCTGCATCGAGGGGGTCTACCAGTGGTGGAACAACTACCACGGCCCCGAGGCCAAGCGTGTTGATGCCCGCATCCGTGCGCTATCCGCGGGCGGACACGTCGGCACCGAGCAGCTCTCGATTCTCAAGAAACGCCTGCTGAGCGAATCACCGCAGTTCCAGCGCTGGTTGATGAGCCTGCCCCGCGTGAGCACGATCGACCGTTGGCTGGAGCAATCCGGCAGCGCTTGGTCGGTTGCGCAGCTCCTGGGATACACCATCCTGATCGGCGTCGGAGTACTGGCAGTCGGTGCGTTGCTGCCGTTCCCGTTTGGCATCGTGACGGCCTGCTCGCTGCTCATGTCTGCGCTACCGGTCTTGCACATCGCATCGCAGCGGCGCAAACGCCTGAAGAAGCTGGAGGCGCAGCTTCCCGACGCGGTGGACATGATTGCCCGTGCACTGCGCGCCGGCCACTCCTTCGCCAGCGCGCTAGGCATGGTCGGGCAGGAGATCAAGGAGCCGATGGGCCCCGAGTTCCGCACCACATTCGAAGAAATCAACTACGGCGTGTCGCTCGATGAAGCCTTGACCAACCTCGCCAAGCGAGTGCCCGTCAATGACCTGCGCTACTTCGTGATTGCCGTGCTCATCCAGCGCGAAAGCGGCGGCAACCTGGCGGAGATTCTCGACACCATCGGCAACCTTGTGCGCGAGCGCCTGAAGCTGTACGACAAGATCCGCGTGCTGTCAGCCGAGGGGCGGTTGTCGGCATGGATTCTCGGGCTGCTGCCCTTCGGCACCGCAGGCATGATCCTCATCGTCAATCCGGACTTCATGAAGGTGCTATGGACGGACCCGATGGGGCTGAAGATGATCGGCCTGGCAATGCTCAACATGGTGATGGGGCTGATCTGGATGCGCAAGATCATCCGCATCCGGGTCTGACGGACGTGCGATATGCAGCACAGTGACCTGACCTGACAACGTGACTTCGTTTTCTTGGGGGGAGACGATCATGCAAACGCTCTATTCCAATCAATATTTCATTCTGGCCCTGATCTTCGTGGCTGCCTTTGGCGGTGCACTTGGGCTGCTGCACCTGTTCTCTGCGAACCGCGCGCGCGGCCGGATGCAACAGATCGGCGGCCAGACCGTGGGCGCAGACCTGGCCGGCGTCCCCGACCATGCCTGGGTAGAGAAACTGGCCACCTGGGCCAAGCCGGTCTCGCAACTGTCGTTGCCCAAAGACGGCTGGGAGAACTCGCAACTGCGCATCCGCTTCATGAATGCCGGCTGGCGGCAACCGTGGGCGCCGTCGCTGTACTTTGGTGTGAAGACGGTGCTGGCGATCCTCTTCCCGCTGGCGGCACTGCTGGTGCTGAGCAGCCGGCCGGAACATCACGACCAGGAGGTGGTGCTCGCTGTTCTGGGGCTGCTTAGCGCCATTGGCTATTACGTGCCCAATGCGGCACTGGCACGCAAGGTCGAGCATCGTCAGCGCGATGTGTTTGAAGAGTTTCCCGATATGCTCGATCTGCTCACGGTGTGTGTAGAAGCGGGGCTCGGCCTGGACGCGGCCATGATGCGTGTGTCGGACGAACTCGCGCTGCGCTGCCCCGTGATGGCCGAAGAAATGGAACTCACGCTGCTGGAACTGCGTTCCGGGTTCCCCAAGGAAAAGGCACTCACCAACCTGGCGCTGCGCACCGGTGTGGAAGACGTCGACCGGTTTGCATCAATGCTGATCCAGGCAGACCGTTTCGGTACCAGCCTTGCCGACTCGCTGCGCGTGTTGTCCGACATGCTGCGCACCAAGCGCCGCATGCGTGCCGAAGAACAGGCCGCCAAGATCGCGCTGAAGCTGCTCTTCCCGCTGATCTTCTTCATCTTCCCGACGCTGCTGCTGGTGTTGCTCGGCCCAGCATTCATCCAGATCTACCGTGTGCTGCTGCCGACCATGACAGGCTCGGGAGGCTGACATGCACGCGCGAATATAGCTGGTGGTGAAGGCCCCCGGACTATCACCTGGCGTATGTGCTAGCGCGGTGGTCCTGTTCCCGGACGCGCGCCGGGTTTTTTCCTTTGTATCTTTAGCGTTTGGGATTGGGCTTCGTGTTGCTGGCTTCGGCTTCGAGGTTGCGCTTAGTGGTGTGCCTTCCCTTCGCGCGCTACCGGGGCGGGCGTTTGTGGTCCATCCCTGTTTCATTCCCTACCGGGGCTGACTCACTGTCTTGCCAAAGAAAGCCGGCAAAGATTGATGCGCCCGAGATAGCGACTTCGTCTTGCATTTCTGTCACCAGGGAAAGGGTGGGAAAGTCGCTTCGCTCAGACAGTTCCCCACCTTTTTCCCGGCCGCTTGCAGAAATTCAAGGTGCCATCTCGGCAAGGAAGTCAAAGGCCAACCCCTCTGGACACCAGCCCAAACGACAAGGCCAACCTCACGATGAGCTGGCCTTTTTCTCGGGTGCGCCGAACATGGCACCAGAACTAAAAATCCACTCCACCTACACGGCGACCAAAGCAACGCCGAACTCTCGACGGTTTGGCCGTCCCTGCCATTGATGGCGTCTTGGATTTTGTTGCTGGGAGGAAAAAAGGAAGGAAAACTGCCTGAGCGCAGTGAGTTTTTCCCTTCCCCTCACTACGACATAAATTCAAGGAGGCTTTCGCCATCTCGGGCGCATCTATCTTTGCCGGCTTCCCTTGGCAAGACCAAGAAAGTGGTTCAGGCCCGGCAGGGAACGAAAAAGGGGATGAACCACCAGGCCCATCCCCCACAAAAAAAAGTGAACCCGACCAACGCCATTCAGGAGCAAACACTACTGCTATTAGGATCCTGCCCCATGACCTCTCGCGGCAAGTAAGTGGAAAACCCGGGCACAGCGAGCTGAGAAAAGCCAATCCAGGTAGCAGGCGAATAAGGCGCCACCGTCATACCGGTCACGCTGACTGCAACACCACCGCAGCTCGTAGCATCACAACTGGTGCTCACCACCCCACTGGTGTCGTACCACTGCACTGACACATTCGCAGACGTGAGCGTCGGAAGAATGGTCTGCATCTTGCTCAATACAGATGTCGAGCCCTGCCCGCAGACCACCGCCTGTCGCGCCCCCCATCGCGTCGCTTCTCCCACGGCGTTCCAGGTAAAGAGAATGCGCCCAAAGTCGAGGATGCCAAGCAGCACCGTCAGAAAGAGCGCCACCACAATGGCGAACTCAACCGCCGTCGTACCTTTCTGATGTTTATTCATAGGACTGCCTCATGGTCACTGAGATGTTCCCAAACGGAAACGAGGTGATCGACCCGGTGCCGCCTGCATAGAAACGCAGGAACGCCATCATGTCGATCACCGGGTTGAACGTGTAGCCCGAGATCGTGACGGTGACGGTGTTGATGGCAGGGTTGGTCCCTTGTGCAATGTTGGACGTGCAGCTCGTGTTGGACGCATCGCATATGGAAACCATGCTCGACGTCAGCCCAGGTGCCAGCGGCACTTGCGTGCTGCCGACCGTCGGCGTGCCGTAGACCGCCAGATTTGTTGCAGTCGTATAGGAAGTCGTGTTGCCGGCAGCCTGCGTGCTCAGGTAACGGGTGGCGTCTCTTGTGGCCTTGGCCAAGGTGTTGTACGTGTAGATGGCCCGGCCGAACTCCGTTACCGCAAAGGTGATGGCAAGCAGCAGGCTGAGCATGATGGCCAGTTCGACCAGCGCCACGCCATGTTGTCGTTGTCGCGTCTTCATGGTTCGCTCCTACTGCACCAATGCTGGAACCAAGGGGCCCTTGCTGCCGCCCGCCAGGCCACTGGGTGAACACGGGCTGCTGGTGCCCCCTGCGTTGCCCAGGAACTCAAACTGCGGCGTGTTGTGGACACCGTCAATGGGCTGCAACATCAGCATGCAGGCGTAGTCGATGATCTTTGACGCGGATGAGATGACGGGTACTAGGACAACGCGCCGATTCACCCCATAGGTGGCCAAATCGCCACTGTTCCCGCTGGTGGCGAGGCTCTTGTAGCCGCCCTTGACGTTGAGCCCGGTGATCTTGTCGCCGCCGGTGACACTCGTCCCGGTATCGTCGTAGTTGGCATAGGCAAGCCGTTTGCTCTTGAAATTGGCAGCGCTCTTGTCAGAGCCCGCAGCAGGTGTGCCGCTGTAGGCGTTCTGCGGCACCGTGTTCGTCCAATTGGTCGACGTATAGGAGTAGCCCGTGAAATCCGGCTGCAGTTGCGACGCGTTTGACTTGTTCTTGTAGATGCCAAAGCGCCCGTTCCAGTTGTCGTCAACTGAGACCTTCGCACCAGGTGTCCCCAACTGATCACCGATCTTGGAATTGCAATAGCCCTGATCCATTTCGGTTTTCGTCTCGTTGGCATTGGTGGAGCCGTCGAGGTTGTACCAACCCATCTCACCCGGTGTAGTGGACCCGCCGGAGTACAGCATGCTGACCCACTCACCGATCTGGAAACCATAGTTGGGAGCCGTACCCCCGGATTTTGGGATCAGGGCCACTGGAATGGGGCACGTGCTCTGCGCATGTACACGCGTGGCCACCGCCAGCGCAGCAACGGCATTGCTGGTAGCACCACCAACGAACTTGATCAGGCGTGCCGTGATCCCGCTCTTGGTATGCGTGCACTTGACATAGCTCGACGAACTCGACGCCACGCCGGCCGCGCTGTAGGTGCCGTTCAGTGCCGTGCTGAACGTGACATCCGCGTTCGCCAACGATGCGGACGATGCTTGGTAGACGACGCGGTTGGCGTTGCCCGCTGTCAGCCCCGCATTCGTTGCCCGAGTCAGTGCATCCGATGCACCATCCAGTTCCTGCGCCGCTGACAAGGCACAGCTATCCACCGCTGACTGAAGCTCCGTCTTGGCCACGAACAAGCCACTCAAGTCGATGACCAGGCCTGCCATTCCCAGCAACACGGCAAGGGTCAAGCCGACCATTGGGAGCACCGCCCCTCGTTCTCTCTGTTTGGTATGCGCGCGCATATGCCTTCGCCTCCGCCGGTGTGAGTGGCTATCGGGCGTTGTACTGACTACCTGCCGCGGCTCGCCGGTCGCTTGCAGATTTCCCCGTCCCTTATCGTCAGTTGTAGCCGCCACAGACGCAGTCCGAAACTGGCCGTAGGTATGATTCAGCGATGAAACGCGAAGCCGCTTGGTGGCTTGCATTGCGGGCGGTTTGTGCAGGCAGCCCATGTTGCCCTCCGCTAGCGGAACGTCCAGAACCGATGCAATAAAAAGGTGAGCGGCGGCACCACCGACAAGATCGCCGCAAGCCCGACCCAGTAGCTCAGGCCCAACGTCTGGGCTAGCCACGAGATCGCAAGCGTCAGCGCCAAGCAGAGCAGCGAGACGGCGTAGAAGCGCAAGAAGTTCGCGCGTCCCGGCTTGGCCGAGAAGCTCCACAGCGCGTTGAGCAGGTACGAGCAGACGTTGGCGCAGATGAACGCAACGCCGTTGGCCGTCACCTGAGAGGCAGAAAAACCGTTGATGAGCGTGGTGGCGATGGCAACATGCATGCCGGTGGCCACAACACCGGAGACCCCGAAGCGGAACACGCGGGTCACCATCGTGCGGTCCGGCAACCGCCGCACAAGCGTGGGCGGCAGCACACCCGCCAATGCGTTCATGACGCCCGATTCAGCGTGTCGCATGATGTCCCCCCGTCCCTCTGTCACCATTCTTGGTGGCCCGAGGCAGGGGGGAAATCGATCAAACGGATGACGAAGCAGCCGGGAATTAGACGAGCGTGACGAGCGGAGTGCGTGACGCGTCAGTCCGCGTCGCCGTTGTCACTGCCGCCGTGCGTGCGGTCAAAGCGGCGCAGCGTGTCGATGCGCTCGCGCGTCAGCGGGTGAGACGAGAAGAACGCCGAGGCATCGTCATCGCTGGCGGCGTCGGCCTTCTTCGTGGCATCGGCCTTGCGCGTGCCGCCATGCGTGTCTTCCAGCGCCTGCAGCACGTCGGCAAACGCACCGACGGACAAGCCGTTCTCCTGCAGCAGCAACGCGGCATAGTGGTCGGCGTCGCGCTCGTAGTCACGCGAATAGCGCAGCGTCAGCAGCGCCGCCGGCACGCCTGACAGAATGGTCGAAACATCGCCAAACAGCAGCGCCGCCGTGGCTCCAATGGCCGACGACTGAATCACCTGCCGCAGCCCGTGGCGATATTCAACGTGACCTGCCTCGTGCGCCAGCACACCCGTCAGGCCATCGCCCTCACCCACCAGCTTGACCAGCGCGTCAGTCACGACAATGTCGCCGCCGGGCAGCGCAAAGGCATTGGCGCCGATGTCGGCATCACGAAAAACAATGTGATACGTGTGCGTGGCCTGCGGCGGCCTGTGCAGGGCGGCAAACCGTGCACGGATGCGGTCTTGCTGCGCGGCGGGCAGCTTGCTGGGCCGGAGCCAGCGCTCGTCCATGGCTTTCAGCGTGCTGCGCCCGAGCTGTGCCTCGGCGCGCTGCGGCACCATATTGGCCACCACCTTGGCGCCCCACGGCAAGCCGTAGCGATAGCCCAGCGCCAGCACCACCACCATGGCCAGCAGCGAGCCCAGCGCCAGCTTCCAGCTGTTCTGCGCCAGCACGACCCAGCCCTCGCGATAGCCGGTGCGATGCAGCAGCGCGTTCAGCGATGCCTGCTCCGCCGGGTCGGTGATCTCGCAAAACGCACCGTCCTCGAACGTAATCAAGCGCGGTGCATGCTTCACGCGCTCCGACACCCGCAGCGTAGAGAGCGGCGCGCGGCGCAGCGCCGTGCCCTCCGCGTCGAACAGCACCGCCTCGCCCGCCTCGACGGCAAGGCGCACGGGTTGCGCCCGCGAGGTACGGCCGTCGAAGTAGGTCGCGATAATCACAGGGGTTGCCTTTGCCTGCAGCGCGCTTACAGCGCGATGTCGATGTCGTACCAGTCCACCGTGGCGTCGCCCAGGGCGCTCACCTTGGTGGTCTCGCCAGCAACGAAGGTGTCGAGTGAGCCCGACGCAAACATCGTCACGGATTCGAGCTTGTAGCGTGCAGTACGCACCCGTGCAAAGGGCGTGAACAGGCCGACGGTGATCACGATCATCACGGCGTTCGACACGAAGATCCAGAACAGCTTGCCTGCACCGACCTGGCTCTGAAAGCGGTGCGCGCCCAGCGTCGTGTTGCTCCACACCAGGTTCTGCAGGCGCGACAGAACGTACGGGGTCAGGAACAGCATCGCCGCATACATGAACAACCCGATGACGATGAAGCCGAAGATCTGACCTATGCCCGGCGCGCGATGGAACGACACCCCCAGCAACAGCGACAGCACACCAGCCACCACGACGGCGAGCACCGCCAGCCCGAAGGTGCGCAGATACACGCCGTAGAAGTTGCCCGGCGTGCCCGAGAAATCAAACGATGCGGTACCGAAGCGCGTGTTCTTGTGTTGGAAACGCTTGAAGCGCTGATGCGCCAGCGGCGCCAGCAGGTAGAGCGAAAACACGCTTAGGATCGGCCACACCAGGAACACCATGTAGCCCTCGGCATCCTTGCCAGTAAAGGCGAAGCGCAGGCCGCGATAGCTGGAATTGGCCATACGGAAACGCAGCGAGCGCACGAGCAGCCACGGAAACGCAGCGGCCATCAGTGCAAGCAGCGCCAGCCCCAGCAGCGGCGACGAATGGCCCAGGAGGTTGAACGCAAGCGCCAGTACGAAAATGATCGCGCGGCCCTTCAGAATGGCGATCGGGCTGCCGTGATAGTCGAAGCTCGAACCGGCCAGCTGCGTGTTGCGATAGAAATACTGCAACGTGCGCACCTTCGCCCAGGCCGAGTAGATGCCCAGCGTAACGATGGTCAGCAGCAGATTGACGATCCAGATGCGAAAGTATTCGGAGCCACTGCCGATAAAGCGCAGTCGCAAGGGCTGCGGCGCAGCCGGAGCGGGGGCGCTGCCCAGGACGGACTCGCGTGCGATGTCGTTCATCTGTTTTCCCTTCCCTGAGTTGTTGTCGTGCCCGCTTCAGGACGCTGATCGCTTATCGACACTTAACGACGCTGAGGCTCGCGGGTGGGCCGATTGTAGCGAAGCCCACTGCATTGCAGCGTTAACGCCGTCTTAACAAAGCAGGCAACAAAAAACCCCGCGGGCTCGCACCCACGGGGTTTTTTGCTTGGAACAGCCATCCCGAAAGATGGCCGGGCCAGGTTGCCGAACAGGCAAATTACATCATGCCGTCCATGCCGCCCATGCCACCCATGCCGCCCGGCATTGCCGGAGCTGCATCGTCCTTCGGCAGTTCTGCCACGGCGCAATCCGTGGTCAGCATCAGCGAAGCGACCGAAGCGGCGTTCTGCAGCGCGGTGCGGGTCACCTTGGTCGGGTCCAGCACGCCCATCTCCACCAGGTCACCGTACTCGCCGGTCGAAGCGTTGTAGCCGTAGTTGCCCTGGCCGGCGATGACGTTGGCCACCACCACCGAAGCCTCGTCGCCAGCGTTCGTGACGATCTGACGCAGCGGCTCTTCCATGGCGCGCAGCACGATCTTGATACCGGCGTCTTGGTCAGGGTTGGCACCCTTCAGGCCGGAGATCAGCGCACGGGCGCGCAGCAGTGCAACACCGCCGCCAGCCACGATACCTTCTTCCACGGCAGCGCGCGTTGCGTGCAGAGCATCTTCCACGCGGGCCTTCTTTTCCTTCATTTCGACTTCGGTGGCAGCGCCAACCTTGATCACAGCAACACCGCCGGCCAGCTTGGCCACGCGCTCTTGCAGCTTCTCACGGTCGTAGTCCGAGGTCGCTTCTTCGATCTGGGCACGCACTTGCTTCACGCGGGCTTCGATGTTGCGGGCGTCGCCTGCGCCATCGATGATCGTGGTGTTTTCCTTGCCGATTTCAACGCGCTTGGCTTGGCCCAGGTCGTTCAGGGTTGCCTTTTCCAGCGTCAGGCCGACTTCTTCAGCGATGACTTGGCCGCCCGTCAGGATGGCGATGTCTTCCAGCATGGCCTTGCGGCGGTCGCCGAAGCCCGGTGCCTTGACGGCGGCGGTCTTCAGGATGCCACGGATGTTGTTGACCACCAGCGTTGCCAGGGCTTCGCCTTCAACGTCTTCAGCGATGATCAGCAGCGGACGGCCAGCCTTGGCGACTTGTTCCAGCACCGGCAGCAGGTCGCGGATGTTGCTGACCTTCTTGTCGAACAGCAGCACGAACGGGTTGTCCAGCTGGACAACTTGCTTTTCCGGGTTGTTGATGAAGTACGGCGACAGGTAGCCGCGGTCGAACTGCATGCCTTCCACGACGTCCAGCTCGTCGGCCAGCGACTTGCCGTCTTCCACCGTGATCACGCCTTCCTTGCCGACCTTGTCCATGGCTTCAGCGATGCGCTGGCCGATGGATTCGTCGCTGTTGGCCGAGATGGCGCCAACTTGAGCGATTTCCTTGCTGGTGGTCGTCGGCTTGCTGATCTTCTTCAGTTCTTCGACGGCAGCGCCGACAGCCTTGTCGATGCCGCGCTTCAGGTCCATCGGGTTCATGCCGGCGGCAACGTACTTCATGCCTTCGCGCACGATCGACTGAGCCAGCACCGTTGCGGTGGTGGTGCCGTCACCGGCGTTGTCGCTGGTCTTGGAAGCGACTTCCTTGACCATTTGCGCGCCCATGTTCTGCAGCTTGTCCTTCAGCTCGATTTCCTTGGCGACCGACACACCGTCCTTGGTCACGGTCGGGCCACCGAAGCTGCGCTCCAGCACCACGTTACGGCCCTTCGGGCCCAGGGTCACCTTGACTGCGTTGGCGAGAATGTTCACGCCTTCGACCATCTTGGCACGTGCGGCGTCGCCGAACACTACGTCTTTAGCTGCCATCTTGAGAATCTCCGAGATCTTTGGATGTTGCCTACACCGGGGGAATCCGCCGGGCAGACAATGAGGATTGGTTTACTGGTAAGCCGATGCGACAGAGCGCCCGCTTACTTCGCCACCACGGCCATGATGTCTTCTTCGCGCATGACCAGGACTTCCTGACCATCCACCTTGACGCCTTGGCCGGCGTACTTGCCGAATAGCACGCGGTCGCCGACCTTCACGTCCAGCGCGATCGCATTGCCCTTATCGTCTTTCTTGCCCGGACCGACGGCCAGCACTTCGCCTTGATCCGGCTTTTCAGCGGCGGCGTCAGGAATGACGATGCCCGAAGCGGTCTTCGTTTCGTTGTCCAGGCGCTTCACGATCACGCGATCATGCAAGGGACGCAGGTTCATACAAACTCCTCAATGCAAAGTGAGTGTTTATTCACAAAACGCGCCGCGGGACGCGGCGCATCGGGAAAGCATCGGGGGTGGAGGCATTGTTAGCACTCCTGCCCGGCGAGTGCTAATTATAGGGACGGGGTATTACGATTTCAAGAAGGGGGGGCGGCTGATGTCGAGATTCACTCAACGCTGAACTTTGTTCACTCAACTCTGAACTCCATCGCGCCCTCGCTCGACCTCTCCCCGGAGAATCCCTTTTCCATCAATAGGTTGTTGGATGTGGCGTGGCCGAGACTGACCCGCAATAGAACAGCGGAACGCACTAGGAAAGAAGCTCTGGCAAGCTCAGCAACCTTTTCGGAAAGTCATTTTGTGCATCATGGCGCACAAGAAATATTCCCCTACACATCGAGCCCACGCGGGCCACCGACACTCGGGTAAACAAGGAGGCCCAGCTCGGCCACTTTCCAGTTACCGCCCTCGGCAGCGCTTAGGTCTTACTCGCAGCCATCGCCGAGTGCGCTGACGCAAGACCAACAGAGAGCACTGGATGTGTCCGAGATATGCGTGCGGGAGGCCTGGAGCAATACCACGGCCGAACCGTGGCACCTGATCGCGGTTCGAAGCATTGCCCAGCTTGTGAGGGTGATGACGTTTGACCCGGAGGGCGCGTACGCCCATGTCATGGAGGGGCTAGCTGCAAGGGTGACGACGACGGATCAGGCCCGACCTTTGATCACCACGCTGATCCAGATCAGCCAGCGCGGGATTGCCTGCTTTCATTCCCGGACTGCGCGGTAGTCCACCCCACGCCCATACGCGCCTGCGTAAATCAGCTGCCGAACAGGATTGCCTGGGCGAGCCAAGTGTGACTGATTCGATCAAAAATTAGCCGTACCCTCAGAGCATGCCGCTTCACCCAGGTCCAAAAGCAGTACTGAAAGCGCACGAGACGGCGCCCGCTCGGCTTCCACACAGCGGAGCAAGATCAGGGTAAACATTGATCGATTCGGTCATTTTGTGGATTACAATGACTGAACCGATCGATGCCAGAGGTATTCACCGTGCATCCCTCCGGTCCAAGCTGACCCACGGGCCACCGGCCCACCACACAAGGATGTGCAACATGACCGCGTCGTTCAAAGGGATCGTCCCAGCTCTGATTACCCCGATGACCCTGACGGAAGACGTGGATGAAAACGGTTTGCGCGTGCTGGTCGATCGTCTAATCGATGCGGGCGTCCACGGCCTCTTCGTGCTCGGCACCAACGGCGAATTCATCGCGCTGAGCGAAGAAGAGAAGCTGCGCATTGCCCGCATTACCGTCGAGCAGGCGCGCGGCCGCGTGCCCGTGGTGGCCGGCACCGGCGCCTATGCCACGCGTGACGTGATCGCGCTCAACCACAAGATGCAGGACGTGGGTGTGGATGCCGTGTCCGTCATCACGCCGTACTTCAACGGCGCCACGCAGCCCGAACTGTTTGCGCACTACGAGCAGATCGCGCGCGCCACGTCGCTGCCGATCCTGCTGTACACGATTCCGGCCAAGGCCGGCGTGACGCTGACCGTCGACACCGTGCGCCGGCTGGCGGATATCCCGAACATCCGCGCCATCAAGGACAGCGGCGGCGATTTCGACCGCCTGCTGCAACTGATCAACCTGCGCCGCGACGACTTTGCCGTGTTCACCGGCACCGATTCAATGATCCTGTGGACGCTGATTGCCGGTGGCGATGGCGCTGTAGCTGCCACCACCAACGCCGTGCCGCACGTGGTGATGTCGATCTGGAATCAATTCCAGGCAGGCAACATCCCGGCCGCACGCGCCGCACAGGAATCGCTGCGTGCGCTGCGCGATGCGTTTGCGCTCGGCACCATGCCCGTGGTGCTCAAGACCGCCGCCGAGATGCTCGGCATGCCCGCCGGCCCAGCACGCTCGCCGGCCAAACCGCTCGACGCCAAGAGCCGCGAACGCTTGGCCGAAGCCCTTGCCATCTATCGCGCCGCACTGAACGTCGCCTGAGCCTCGTCCGCCCCCACACCGTCAAACGTCATGTCCCAGACCTATCACTTCCAGACCGTCAAGCACATCGTCCACGGCGCCGGCAGCCTGGCGCTGCTGCCCGAGAAGCTCGCTCTGCTCGACGTATCCGTCAAGCGCATCGCCCTCATCACGCAGCCGGTGATGGAACAGAACGGCGTGATCGGCCGTGTGGTGGAAGCGCTGGCCGCACGCGACGTGGAAGCGTGCATCGTGCGCGGCGTCGAACCCGAACCGACCATTGAGAACGTCGAGACCGTCTTCCGCGAGCAGATCGCACCGTTCGCCCCGGACGCAATCCTGTCGACCGGCGGCGGCAGCGTGCTCGATGCAGCCAAGCTGTTTGCGGTGCGCCTGACCAATGACCAGCCGCTGCGCGAATGGCTCGGCATTGACCTGATTCAGCGCCCGGGCATCCCGCTCGTCCTGGTGCCGACCACCGCGGGTACTGGTTCGGAAGTCACACCCAATGCCATCGTCACGCTGCCCGATGAAGAACTGAAGGTGGGCATCGTCAGCCGGCACCTGCTCCCACAGCTAGTCATCCTCGATGCAGAGCTGACCTTCGACCTACCCAAGCCAATCACCGCCGCCACCGGCATCGATGCCTTCGTGCATTCGCTGGAGTCGTACATCTCGACCAAGGCCAACCCGGTGAGCGACATGTTTGCGATGGAGTCGATGCGGCTGATTGGCGGCAGCATTGTCGAGGCGTATCAGAACGGCCGCTCGGTCAAGGCACGCGAGGCGATGATGCTAGGTTCGATGTACGGCGGGCTGGCACTCACCGCTGCCGGCACGGCCGCTGTGCACGCGCTGGCGTATCCGCTGGGCGGCATGTTCGGCGTGACGCACGGCGTGGCCAACGCGATGCTGCTGCCCCACGTGATGGCCTTCAACAAAGACGCCGTCGTCGGGCGCCTGGCCAACGTGGCGCGCGCGCTCGATATCCGCCGCCACGATATGGACGACGAAACCGCCGCCGATGCCCTCATCGAGCGCCTGACCGAGTGGACCGACGTTGTGCAGATCCCGCAGGACCTGCGTCAGTTCGGCGTGTCCGAATCGCACCTGGACGTGCTGGCCGAGGCGGCCTCGAAGGTCAAGCGGCTGCTGAGCAACAATCCCAAGCCGCTGAGCCATGCGGACATCAAGGCCATCTACCAGCGCCTGCTGCCGTGAATACTTCCACCCAAACCGCCCCGAAGCTGCTGATCCTGGCCGACGACCTGTCGGGCGCCGCCGATTGCGCGGTGGCGGGCGTGCGTGCCGGATTGCGCAGCGCGGTCATGCTACGCGCCGATATTGGACACCCCATCGGGCATCCGACCAGCGCCGACGTCCTCGCACTGGACACCGACACGCGGCGCGCCAATGCCGTTGATGCGGCGGCCACGCAGGTGGCGGCATGGCATGCACTGGCCCGGCCAGCCACGCGGCTCTACAAGAAGATCGATTCGACCTTGCGCGGCAACGTCGCCGCTGAGGTGGCTGCACTCGCACCGCTCGCCGGCCTAGCCATCGTGGCGCCGGCGTTTCCGGCAGCGGGACGCACCACCCGCGACGGCCGCCAGTGGCTGCACGGCGTGGCCGTGGAAGACACCGAGGTGTGGCGCAACGAAAGCATCGGCGGCCGCGCCGATCTGCGCGAAATGCTGGAGCGCCAGGGCCTCCAGACCGCCGTGCTGACGCTTGACGACGTCCGCGCCGGTGCCGCCGCGCTGGCCGGTCGCTTGGCGGCACTCCAGGCGGACGGTGTGCAAGCCGTGGTGTGCGACGCCGAGACCGATGACGACCTCGCGCACATCGCCGAGACCTCCGTGCGGCTGGCACATGTGTTCTGGGTCGGCTCCGCCGGTCTGGCGCCCGCGCTGATTCGCGCGGCGGGGCTCGGCAGCGCCAACGCCGCTGTCGAAGGCGATGCGGCAACCGCAATCGCCGGGCCGGTGCTGACGGTGGTGGGCAGCATGTCCAGCGTGTCCCATGCGCAGGCGTCGGAATTGAAGGCCGCTGCCGGTGCGCGCCTGCTGTCGCTGGAACTGCCCGTGGAAGCGCTCGACACACCGCAGGCGGACATCACCCAGACCGTCATCGATGCGCTGTGCGAAGGCCGCGACGTGCTGGTCACGCTCAGCCAAACCACGCGCGGCAACAGCGCCGACGGCCTGCACTTCTGCCGCCGCCTCGCCACGTTGCTGGCGCCGGCCCTGCCGCATGCCGGCGGGTTGATCGCCACCGGTGGCGAAACCGCTCGCGCCGTGTTGTCGACCGCCGGTATCGACGCGCTGCAACTGACCGATGAAATCGAACCGGGCCTGCCGTTGCTGCACGCCCGACTCATTGGCGTCGGCCGCGTGCTGCCGGTCGTCACCAAAGCGGGTGGCTTCGGTGCACCCGGCTCCCTGCTTGCCGCCTGGCAACGGTTGATCGAAGCCGCCGCCAGCACCCCACCCAAAGGAACTCACACAATGACCTATCGTCCTGTCATCGGCATCACCATGGGCGATGCCGCCGGTGTCGGCCCCGAGATCATCATGAAGGCGCTCACGCACCGCGCGGTGTACGAGCAATGCCGACCTCTGGTGATTGGCGACACGGCACGACTGCGCGATGCCGCCCAACGTACCGGCGTGGCACTGGAAGTTCGCTCGATCGAGCGCCCTGCCGATGCCGCCTTCCGCTACGGCGTAGTGGACTGCATCGACCTCGGCCTCATCCCTGCCGACCTGCCCTACGGCAAGCTCTCTCCCATCGCGGGCGATGCCGCGTATCAGTACATCGCCCGCACCGTCGAGCTGACGTCCGCTGGCGAACTGGATGCCATCTGTACCGCGCCGCTGAACAAGGAAGCGCTGCACGCCGGCGGCCACATCTTCCCGGGCCACACCGAAATGCTGGCGCACCTGACCGGCATCGATGAAGTTTCGATGATGCTCGTGGCGCCCAACCTGCGCGTGATCCACGTGACGACCCATATCGGGCTGCTCGACGCCATCCGCCGCATCGAGCCGGGCCTGGTCCAGCGCACCATTGAACGCGCGCACGCCACGCTGGTACGCGCCGGCATCGAGAACCCGCGCATCGGTGTCTGCGGCATCAACCCGCATGCTGGAGAGAACGGCCTCTTCGGCCACGGCGAGGAAGAGGAAAAGATCATCCCTGCCGTGCAAGTGCTGCAGACGCGCGGCTGGCGCGTGGAGGGCCCCCTGCCCGCCGATACGTTGTTTTTCCGTGCCGGCCGCGGCGACTTTGACGTGGTGGTCGCGATGTACCACGACCAGGGCCACGGCCCCGTCAAGGTGATGGGGCTGGAGGCCGGTGTGAATGTCACCGTGGGCCTGCCGGTGATCCGCACTTCGGTTGACCACGGCACCGCCTTCGACATTGCCGGCAAGGGCATCGCCGATGAACGCAGCATGCTCGAAGCCTTCCGCCAGGCCTGCGAACTCGCCACCCGACACGACGATCCGCAAGCCATCCGCGCGGCCTGAGGCTGAGGCTCCCCCGAACACCATGTAGCAACCAGCAATATCGCGCGCCCCCGCGCAAGGCCAGACCCGACGGACACACGCTGGGCCGGCCGGAGCACCCGCTCAAAATCAGGAGACAAAGATGACCTCGTTTTCGAACTGGGACACCACCATGATCATCGCCATGGTCGTGGTCTATATCGTGGTGACCAGCATCGCCAGCATCCGGCTGCGCAGCCGCAATTCCGAGCAGTTCATGGTGGCCGGGCGCTCGATGCCGGCTGTGGTGGTGGCCGTGCTGCTGATGTCGGAATACATCGGCGCGAAGTCGACGGTGGGTACGTCGCAGGAAGCGTTCAACGTGGGGATTGCCGCATCGTGGTCGGTGATCTCGGCGTCGATCGGCTTCCTGTTCTTCGGTCTGTTCATGGCCAAGCGGTTGTACGCATCGGGCCAGTTCACCATCTCGGGCTTCATTGCCAAGAAGTACGGCAACACGGCCAAGCTGGTGGTGTCGGCCATCATGATCTATTCGCTGCTGCTGGTGAACGTGGGCAACTACGTGAGCGGCGCGGCGGCCATCTCCACCGTCATGCACATCAACCTGCCGACGGCGGCCGTCATCACGGCCATCATCAGCACGATCTACTTCGTGTGGGGCGGGCTCAAGAGCGTGGCCTACCTGACCATCGTGCACAGCGCGGTCAAGGTGGTGGGCATCGGCATCATCGTCGCTGTGGCATGGAAGCTCTCGGGCGGCATCACGCCCATGGTGCAGACCATGCCGGAGCACTACTTCACCTGGAAGGGTGCGCTGTCCGGCGGCACCATCGGCGCGTGGATCATCGGTTCGGCCGGGGCGATCTTCTCCACCCAGTTCATCATTCAAGCCATTTCTTCTACCAAGAGCCCTGAAGCCGCCCGCTCGGCTTCGCTCATGGCGGCGGTGCTGTGCGTGCCGATCTCGATTGCGCTGGGCTTCATCGGCGTGGCCGCCAAGTATCTGTACCCGGGCATCAAGAGCCTGTATGCGCTGCCGGTCTTTCTGCAACACATGCATCCGCTGCTGGCCGGCGTGGTAACGACTTCGCTGGTGGCGTCGATCTTCGTGAGCGTGTGTACGGTGGCACTCGCCATTGCTTCGCTCATCGTGACCGACTTCTATGTGCCGCGCTATCGCCCGTCGGCCGAGCAGGAAATGCGCGTGACACGCTGGATCTCGCTGGCGGTGGGCGTGCTGCCACTGGTGTTCGTGCTGTTCGTGCCGCAAATCCTGGCGCTATCGTTCTTCACGCGGGCGCTGCGGCTGTCGGTGTCCATCGTTGCGCTCATCGGCATCTATCTGCCGTTCTTCAACAGCAGTCGTGGAGCCGTTTCTGGCCTGATCCTGGCCGCGATTGCAACCACCATCTGGTATCTGCTCGGCAACCCGTTCGGCGTCGACAACATGTACATCGCGCTCGTCACGCCCGCCCTCGTTCTGGTGGTCGAGAAGCTGCTCTTTCGCGCAGCTGAGCCTGCACAGGCCAGCGCACCCGTCGCCAACATCAAGCCAAACAACGCGGCGCATTGATCCCCAGACACCGAGCATTGAACTGAGACACAACATGACTGCCACCCTTCCGGCCTACGCCGCCTTCGATTCGAACGTGCGAGCCGCCTATACCGACGCAGAGCGCCGCGAAGCGTTCCTGCCCACACCTTGCGTGCAAAACCACGCGGCCAACCTGCACGCGCTGCCCAACGGCGACTTGCTGTGCGTGTGGTTTGGGGGCACGCAGGAAGGCATTCCCGATGTATCGATCTACCTGTCTCGGTTGGCGGCAGGCACCTCCGAATGGCAGCCTGCGACCAGGCTATCGGAAGACCCGACACGATCGGAGCAGAACCCGGTACTGTTCACCACACCCACCGGCGAACTCTGGCTGATCTACACCGCGCAGCTCTCCGGTCACCAGAACACGGCCATCGTGCGCCGGCGCATCTCGACCGACAACGGCCAGAGCTGGGGCCCGATCGAAACGCTGTTCGACCAAGCCGGCACCTTCGTGCGCCAGCCCATCGTCGTGCTCCCTGACGGCGCATGGGCCTGCCCCGTGTTCCTGTGCCGCACGCAACTAGGCGAACGCTGGGTCGGCAATGACGACATCAGTGCCGTCATGATCTCCGAAGACCATGGCCGCACCTGGAGCCGCCACGACGTGCCCGACAGCATCGGCTGCGTGCACATGAACGTGCAGACGCTGGCCGACGGCAGCCTGCTGGCGCTGTACCGCAGCCGCTGGGCAGATCACATCTACGCCAGCCGCTCGCAAGACGGGCGTACCTGGAGCGCACCACAGCCGACAACGCTACCCAACAACAATTCTTCGATCCAGTTTGTGGCGCTGCGTAACGGTCATCTCGCGCTGGTCTACAACGAGAGCAATGCCTCGCACAGCACCGGTCGACGCACCTCGCTGTACGACGACATTGAAGACGCCGAAGACCATGGCGAGCTGCGCGACCAGCAGGCATCCACGCGGGGCACCGCTTTCTGGGGCGCTCCGCGTGCGCCGCTGTCGCTGGCCGTCTCGGAAGATGGTGGCCACACCTGGCGCCGCCGCAACATTGAAATTGGCGACGGTTATTGCATGACCAACAATTCAGCCGACCAGCGCAACCGCGAGTATTCGTATCCCTCCATCGTGCAAGGGAACGACGGCGCATTGCACATCGCCTTCACCTATTTCCGCCAGCGCATCAAATACGTGACGGTTGACGAATCGTGGGTGCGCGGCTGACCTGGGCGGGGGCCAATTTGCTACAGTGGCTCCCCATCTGAGGCCGGTTGGAATTTTGCAGACATGAAAGTCACGAAGCGCCGCGAGGCCATGCTGAAAGCCGTGCTGGGCGGCATGAACGACGTCGCCACGCTGTGCGAGCACTTCGGTATGTCGGAAGCCACCGTGCGCCGCGACCTGCGCGCGCTCGCTTCCGATCGCCGCATCCTGCGCACTTACGGCGGCGCGGCGGCAGTCGGCTCGCACGAACCGGAAGCGCCGCTGGAAGAGCGCCGCACCAGCGCGCGCGAGCAGAAGGAGGCAATTGCCCGCCTGGCGCAAGCGCATATCGTCGACGGCGACACCATCTTCCTCGACGGCGGCACGACCACCGCGGCACTGGCGCGCCATCTGTCCGGCAAACAGATCCACGTTGTCACGAACAACTTGATGGTCGTGACATCGCTGCCGGCTGGCGGCATCCCCGTCACGCTCATCGGCGGTGATGTGCGCCCGTCGAGCATGAGCACGCTTGGGCCCCTCGCGCAGTTGTCGCTCGGCCGCGTGAGCGTCGACAAGGCATTTCTGAGCGCCGACGGCGTGGTGGCCACTAACGGCCTGTGTGAAGCGTCCGCCGATCAGGCGTATCTGAAGGAATGCGTGATCCGGCAGGCCGCGCAGGTGATCGTGCTGGCCACGGCAGACAAGCTCGGGCGCGCCAGCCAGCAGCACTGGACGCCCATCGAACGACCCTGGACGCTCATCACCGACAACGGTGCGTCGCCCGATCAACTGGAGCCATTCCACGAACGCGACGAGGTCGACGTGGAAATCGCCCCGCTGGAATAAGCATGCCAACCCACCCCGCACCGCAAGCCACTACCGCCCGTCATGCCTTGGTGACGGGAGCCTCGTCGGGCATTGGCCGCGCCATTGCAGTGCGCCTGCTGGCCGACGGCTGGCGTGTGACGGGCCTGTGCCGAACCGCCCCTGCCGAGCCGGTCAAGGGCTTGGAAATCGCACACGTGGATGTGACCGACTTCGAGCAGTTAGGCAAGGTGTGTGACAGCTTGGGCGCAGTCGACGCACTCGTGCATGCCGCTGGCTTCATGCGCACAGCGCCGTTGGGTGAGCTTTCCGCCGCCGATGGTGCGGCGATGTGGCGTGTGCATGTCGACGCCGCAGCCTTCCTCGCAGACAAGCTCGTGCCGCGCATGCCATCCGGCGGCCGCGTTCTTTTGATCGGTAGCCGCACCGCCAACGGCGCCCCAACGCGCAGCCAGTACGCGGCCTCCAAGGCGGCACTCGTTGGCATGGCGCGCTCGTGGGCCGCGGAGCTTGCACCACGCGGCATCACCGTCAACGTGATTGCGCCCGGCGCGACGGATACGCCGTTCCTGCACGACCCTGCACGCGCGCACACCCCACCACGCATGCCGCCCATCGGCCGGTTCATCGCGCCGGAGGAAGTGGCCGCCATGGCGGCATTCCTGGCAAGCGAATACGGTGGCGCCATCACCGGCCAGCAGATCGTGATGTGTGGCGGGGCTTCGTTGTAGCGCTGGCGTGCAGTTAGGAGATTACGCCAAAGCGGGGCAGACGCCCCAGGGTCGGTGTCGCCGTCGTCGTATGCCCACTCCTTGTTTTGATTTGAGGGGCTGGGCATGGAGGCCGTGGCCCGCGCGCCGGCGGAAGCACGAGGACAGGCCATGGGCGTGTAATCGTGGAGTTGACCGGAATGCACCACACGGGACACGCATCAAGCGGCCGGCCACCGCGTTATCAGCAACCACCACGACTCGGTGGACGGCGCGGGCTAGGAAATGCTCTTCGTGGCCGCAGATGCCCGCGCTCGCATCGCGTTCACAGCCACGCCCCCGGATAAGAGGAGGGTCAGCCCCGCGCAGTTCCTGCGTGACGCCGTTGCGTACTACGCTGGGGTTGGCATCCTCTGCCTCTGACGTTGGCTCTTGCGGCCAAATTCGATACAGAGCACTCCCCCGCTCGGCAGCGAGCAGGAGAGTGCTCTGATCAACGCGGCTGCCCTCAGCATCATTCGAAGCTGGCGGGACGCGAACCAGCCGACACTACCTCACCGCGGAACGCCCCAATGTGCCGCTGCCCGCTGGAGCGAGAGGTGCACTCTTTCAATCTAGCCAACCGCGAATGGTCGATGCCATGACGTTCGTGGAAATCCCATAGCGATCGTGCAGGGTGGGAAGTGCCCCGGCATCGAGAAATGCGTCCGGCAGCCCAACCTGGCGGAACGGCACGCAGACCCCAGCTCGCATCAAGGTGCCAGCAACCGCCTCGCCCAGGCCGCCGATCACGGTGTGGTTCTCTGCCACCACCACGAGCCGGCCCGAGAGTCGTGCCTCACGCAGGATCGTCTCGGTATCGAGCGGCTTGATCGTCGGCACGTGCAGCACGCCCACGCCAATGCCGTCGTCCTCCAGCGCCTTGGCCACTTCCAGCGCGCGCATCGTCATGATGCCGGACGAAATGACCAGCACTTCGGCGCCATCGCGCAGCAGCTTGGCCTTGCCCAGTTCGAACTGATAGCCGTATTCGTCAAGCACCACCGGCACGTTGCCGCGCAGCAGGCGCGCATAGACAGGCCCGGCATGCGCTGCAATGGCCGGCACCATCTGCTCGATCTCCAGCGCGTCGCACGGGTCGATGACGGTCATGTTGGGCATGGCACGCATCAGCGCCAGGTCTTCGGCGGCCTGGTGGCTCGGCCCGTAGCCAGTGGTCAGGCCGGGCAGCGCGCAGACGATCTTCACATCGAGGTTGTCTTCGGCAATCGTCTGGTGCATGAAGTCGTAGGCACGACGGGTGGCGAAGACAGCGTAGGTCGTCACAAACGGCTGGGCGCCTTCGTTAGCCAGCCCGGCGGCAGCGCCCATGAGCAGTTGCTCGGCCATGCCCATCTGGTAGTAGCGGTCGGGGAATTCCTTGGCGAAGATGTGCAGATCGGTGTACTTGCCCAGGTCTGCCGTCATGCCGACGACGTTCGGCTTCACGCGTGCCAGCTCGGCCAGCGCGTGGCCGAACGGCGCCGGGCGTGTTGCCTGGCCCTCGCCCGCAATGGAGGCGATCATTGCGGAGGTCTTCAGCTTGGGCTTGTTGATGACGGTGCTGCTCATGCGGTCCTCCCGGCTTCCAGTGCTTGCAGCGCGAGCTGCCATTCGTGCGCGTCAACGCGGATGAAGTGATTCTTTTCGCGCTGCTCCAGGAACGGAACACCGCAACCCATGCGGGTATCGCAAATGATCATGCGCGGCTGCGCACCCTTGTGTGCGCGCGCTGCGTCAAACGCGGCCTTCACCGCGTCGATGTCGTTGCCATCCACGCGTTGAGTGAACCAGCCGAACGCTTCGAGCTTGGGCAGCAGTGGCTCGAACGCCATGATCTGCGTCGACGGGCCGTCGGCCTGCTGATTGTTCACGTCCACCACGGCGATGAGGTTGTCCAGCTTCCAGTGCGCGGCGGACAGCAGGCCTTCCCACACGGCGCCTTCATCCAGCTCGCCATCTGAGAACAGCGTGTAGACGAACGCGTCGGAGCCCTTGCGTTTGAGGCCCAAGCAGCGGCCGACGGCAATCGTGAGCCCCTGGCCGAGTGAGCCACCGGACATTTCCATGCCGGGCGTATAGCTGGCCATGCCCGACATCGGCAGGCGGCTGTCGTCACTGCCGTACGTCTGCAGTTCTTCGGCGGGCAGGATGCCGGCTTCGAGCAACGCGGCGTACAGCGCGATCGCATAGTGGCCGTTGGAGAGCAGGAAGCGGTCGCGGCCTTCCCAGTCGGGGTCTTCGGGCCGATAGCGCATGGCGCCGAAGTAGGCGACGGCCAGCACGTCGGCAATGTCGAGCGCTTGCCCGATATAGCCCTGGCCCTGCACTTCGCCCATCAGCAGGGCGTTGCGGCGGATCCGGTAAGCGCGCTCGGCCAGAGGCAGAGCGTCGGTTGGGGGCAATGATGTGGAAGTCATGATGGTTCCTGTGATGAAGCGGGAAACACGGGGGCAGAGACAGTCAGCGCCTCAACGGTTGACGGTCTTTGCGGGCACGAAGAACACCAGCACGGCGCCAAGCACGATGGCTGAGGAGATGAAGATCAGGCCAGCCGTTGATTTACCCGTCAGGTCGTTGAGCCACCCGACGATGGCCGGCGAGAAGAACCCGGCAAGGTTGGCGAAGCAGTTGACCGCAGCGATGCCCGCAGCGGCGGACATGCCGCCCAGCATGGCGGTGGGCAACGACCAGAACTGCGACGACGAAGACAGGATCCCGGCGGCAGCAATGCTCAGGCACACCAGCGCAGCGCCCACGTTGCCAATCAGCGGCAGCGCGGCGAACCCGGCGGCGGCCACCAGCATCGGCACGGCAAGGTGCAGACGGCGCTCGCGGCGGCGGTCCGCGCTCATGCCAATCAACGGCAGCGCGACGATGGCGCAGATATACGGCACGGCGGTGAACACGCCCACCCACAGCGGATCAGCCACGCCAGCCTTGCGGATCAGGGTCGGCAGCCAGAACGTGAGCCCGTATTGGCCAAGCACCACGCAGAAGTAGATGGCGGCCAGCAGCCAGAGGCGGCGGTCTGCGATGAAGGCGCCCACCGAACCGTGAGCGGTCTTCTGTGCGTTGTCTCCGGCGACGTTGCGCTCAAGCAGCGCCTTTTCTGCGTCGGTCAGCCACTTGGCCTGGGCGATGCCGTTGTCCAGATAGAACAGGATGGCCACGCCCAGCAGCAGCGACGGCAGAGCTTCGATCAGGAACAGCCACTTCCAGCCGGACAGCCCTGCCACATCGTGAAAGGTGTGCAGGATGTAGCCCGACAGTGGTCCCCCGACGATGCCCGCGAGCGGAATCGCCATGAAGAACATCGACAATGCCTTGGCCCGGCGCTGCGACGGGAACCAGTACGTCATGTACAGGATGACGCCCGGCGCGAAGCCGGCTTCGGCCACCCCGAGCAGGAAGCGCAGCACGTAGAACGACGTCGGTGTGTTCACGAAGGCAAAAGCTGCAGAGATGACTGCCCACGTCAACATGATGCGTGCGAGCCAGTTGCGCGCGCCGACCTTGTGCAGGATCACATTGCTCGGCACTTCAAACAGGAAGTAGCCAAGAAAGAAGATGCCGGCACCCAGGCCGTACACCGTCTCGCTGAAACGCAGGTCGTTGAGCATCTGCAGCTTGGCGAACCCCACGTTGACGCGATCCAGGTAGGCACCCAGATAGCAGATCATCAGGAATGGAATGAGCCGGCGCGCGACCTTGGCATACGTGCGGGCTTCAAACGTGGCGGCATCGGCATGCGCCATCTCGTCGCCCGGCAGGGGCGATGCAAACTTCGTCGTCATGGTGTCTCCTACCATGTGCCCCGGGTGGGCCCGGGTGCATGTGTCTTGAAGAAGTCCACGGCCGGTGTACGTGCCGTGGCGGTGTAGGTTGGATCGTTCAGTGAATCAGCATGCCGCCGTTCACGTCGAGCGTGATGCCGGTCAGGTAGGCAGACAGATCGCTCACCAGGAACAGGCACGCGTTGGCAACGTCGGCCGCATCGCCGAGCCGGCCAAGCGGGATGCCCTTGATGATCTCGGCGCGCATGTCGGGCGTGAGCTTGTCGCCGGTGATGTCGGTTTGGATCAGCCCTGGCGTGATGGAGTTGACGCGGACATTGTCGCCACCGAATTCGCGGGCCATGGCCTTGGCAAGGCCAAGCACGCCTGCCTTGGCAGCGCTGTAATGGGGCCCGCCGAAGATGCCGCCGCCGCGTTGCGCAGACACCGACGACATGCAGACAATGCTGCCGCGCTTGCGCGCTTTCATATGCGGCAGGACGGCTTGCGACATGTACAGCGTGCCGCGCAGGTTGACGTCGACCACCGCATCGAAATTGCCCGCCTGGATGTCGAGCGTGCGCAGCGGCTGGGTGATGCCTGCGTTGTTGATGAGTCCATCAATACGGTCGTATTTGGCAAGCGTGGCCTGTGCAGCCGCATCGCACGCAGCCCGATCGGTCACATCGCAGGCCAGGCCCAGGTGGCCTTCACCAAGTTCGCGCGCCGCCTGTTCGGCATCTTCGCGCCGCAGGTCGAGTACGACCACATGCGCGCCTTGTGCGGCAAGTGCCTTTGCGGTGGCCCGCCCGATACCGCGCGGCGAAGCGGCACCGGTCACGATCACGACCCTGTTCTCAAGCAACATCGTTGTCTCCTGGCTGTTGGAATCTTGTTGGCTGCAGTGTTGTGCCAGCAGACGATTCGATCAACGCAGTTGGATTCAACTATGGCTGAGAAATTTTCAGATGAAGCCGGGCATGCCACTGGTGCGGCGCACCATGGCGCCCCGGCAAGCTAGGCGCCCGGTGCTGTTTTGACCTGCCGGTCGACCCAGGCGAGAAAGCGCGCCACGCGCGGCAGTTCGGCATTCTGGGGTGGGAAGACGATATGGTGGCCCGCCACCTCCAGCGCGTGGTCCTTGCCAAATACCGGCACGAGCCGGCCCTGGTCGATCAAGACCGATGCGAGCAACGTGCTTTCCAGCGCCACGCCCAGGCCGAGCGCCGCAGTCTCGAGCGACATGTACGAACGGTCGAAGGCGAAGTCGAACGACACGTGCATGTGCTCAACGCCAACGCGTGCAAACCACTGCTGCCACTGCACGATCGGCGTCTCCGACCGAATGAGCCGATGCGCGAGCAAGTCTTGCGGCGAGGGCACGGGGTGCCGTTCGAGGTATGCCGGTGAGGCCAGCGGAGCGATGTGCTCGGTGCGCAGCGTCCTGATCTGCACGTCGCGCCAATGCGCGTGTCCGTAGCGGATGTCGAGGTCGTAGAACCCGCTGGTGAACGAGACGTCTTCATACGAACACGACACGTTCAACCGAATGTCGCTGTGATCCTCCTGGAATGCCGCGAGCCGGGGCAACAGCCACATCAGGCCAAAGCTCGGGCTGGAATGCACGCGAAGAATCTCGACATCGGCGCGGCTGGAGGCGCGCTCCGTGGCACGGTTGAGTTCGGCCAGCGCGCCCGTCACCTCACGCAGATACTGCTCGCCCACGGGCGTGAGTACGAGCCCTCTCCCTTGCCGGAAGAACAGGGGCTGACCGATCGCCGCCTCGAGATTGCTGATCTGGTGGCTGACCGCCGACGCCGTCAAGCCGAGCTCTTCGGACGCACGATTTACGCTCTTGGTCCGCGCGACGGACTCGAATGCGATGATCGCCTTCATTGGGGGAATGCGCATCTTTCGCGTGGCCGATGTCGGCGGGCAGTTGGCGAAATACGGAGCCTAACCCCTTTTTCTGCGTAGGGTGGAAAGTTCCAAACTCAATGACTAGTTGAGCACCGCTTCCTTCAACTGCTTCGATCCCAATGACGCGCCAAACAGGTTGGGATCTTGCGCTCGCCAAGTGCTTGAGCAGAATCTCCCGCAAGGTTGCATCAAGTCCGGGGAGTGTCAGCCAACCCACGCAGTTATCGTCGGAACACTCTGCCCAGGCACGGACTGCGTAGTCGTCGGCGAACTGCCTCCCGAGTTCCTGTCGCACAGGGAAGATCTGCTTCATGGCGGTGAGCTGAAAGCGCGTACTCCGTTCGCGGGAGCATGGCCTCAGATCGTACAGACCGGACCAGTGGCCACGACGGACGACTTACCGGCACCTCTGCTCGCGCCGTTGCGGAACGCCCTGATTGGTCGCACGAGTGGGCTCTTGATGTTCGGTTCGTCGGTCATCACAGACCATTGTGCAATTGACTTGGTGGCCGCATCGCTGGCCCTCGTCAAACATGTTGGCCCAGCGGCGCGCATCATGCCGCGGCACCGCTCCACGCCGGCGAAGGATTGGATGGTGCCCGAGGCGATCTGCCAACGACCTTGCCGTCACCGAAGATGGAATCGAAGCCGCACGAGTGGTTAAGCGACAGCCGCTCTTGCCACTCGCCGGCTTCATCAGTGGTCAGCCGGCGCTGACATTGGTCACAGGAGCATGCAGCCAATTCTTGGACGGTATCCGTCCCTCCCAGGACACAGGCAACGCGTCAGTGCAATTCGAGGCGATCCGCCGTGAGGGGCTCAGAGACTACGGATTGCGTTTTTGAGTCAGGGTGGCCGTCCCGACTTTGGGGCGGGTCGCATAGCTGACGCCGTGCTGCTCCAGGTAGTCGCGAATCAACTGTCGCACCACTTGCGACGGCGTCTGATCTTGCGCCGCGCACAACTTCTCGAAGGACTTCTTCTTCACCGGATCGATCAACACGGTGAGACGCGCAGTCTTGGATTCCATGTGGAGTATCATTGTATGATAATGTCATTATCATTATATACAACCATGCACCAAAGCACAGCCTGAGACGCGCGCTAGGTGCTCCGTCGCCAATTCGCGGGCTGCAGCCAGGCGACCGTGAGCCTGTTTGGAATTCACCGTTTTTTTGAGGATGCATTGGTAGAAGCGACGATCGAGATGACCTGCCGCGTTGGTCTGCAAGGCAGTGGATCTGCGCGGCTGGTACATGCCGCCAGCCAGTTCGATTGCGACATCCTGCTCGTCTGCAACGAGCGCACGGCGAACGCCAAGAATGTCATGGAGGTCATGCGGCTCCCCGCCCGCGCGGGCGCCAAGGTAATGATCCAGGCCGTTGGTCGGGATGACGCCGCCGCAGTGAAAGTCATTGCAGCGCTGCTGAGCGCCCGACTCATTCATACGAACGCTTGATCAAGATCGGCAATTTGACATGTCCTACGGCTCCCTTGACGCCTATGTGAAGTTTCTCGCCGAAGCCCCTAACGACGGGACGCCAACGCTGCTGGAAACTGCGCACGAACTGTCGCTCCATTTTGACGTGCATGGGGTACAGAGCCTCATGTCAAGGCGCGACCCAAACAAGTTGGTGCTCGGCTATACCCGAACGATGATGGGCTTTCTGCTCCTGCAGCCGGCGCCTGCCCGAATCTCCATGATCGGCTTGGGCGGCGGCTCGTTGGCCAAGTACTGTTACCACCACCTTCCCAATACCAAAGTGGCGGCAATCGAGATCGACCCTGCTGTAATCGCTTTGCGCGATACGTTCCACATTCCCCGCGACGACGACCGCTTCGAAGTGATCTGCGCGGACGGTGCCGAGTATGTCAAAGGGCAGGATGCACGACCCGATGTGATTCTGGTCGACGGATTTCTGGCGCATGGCATGGCCGCGCAACTGGGGACTGCAGACTTTTACGCTGCCTGTTACGCGCGCCTTGCCGACGATGGCGTACTGGTTGCCAACTTCCTCGAGAGTGATCGCGATATCCCGTTCTACCTTGAGGAGTTGCACTCGGTATTCGGCGAGTCGTTCTCCGTTTCGACGTCCGAGGACAGCTGCAACTACACGTTGTTCGCTTGGAAGGGGTCGTGGAAACTTCCGGCGCTGGACACGCTGCTCACGCGTGCGCGCACGCTGGAGATGGAGCACGCTCTGAACCTGCGCTTGGCTGCGCGCCGCCTGAAGCAAAGCAAACGGCTCGCGCTGGACCTCGAATTCTGGGAAGAGCGGGCGAGCTTACGGGGCGGCGGCGAACGCCGAATCGACCAGAGCTGAAAGCTCTTGCCACGGAAGTGACCATGCCCATTCGCATATGCCGGGGATCGTGTCCACGATGGACGACAACCTTGTGCTCAGCTACGCCTAGCTACACCGATGCATAGCCAAAAAATCAGGTTTCTTCGCTCACGAATTCCCACATTCGAGTGCACTCCGGGATGTCACGATTGTTGTGGACCTGTGACAACCTCAACGGAGGAGATGTCGAGGCTTCCCGTTAAGAGCGATGCCGAGCGCGACGCTGCGCTGGCAAACCTAAGTTGCCCTCATCTTGATACCAAGGGATGCAGCGTATATTTGGAGCGCCCGTTGATTTGTCGCTTGTTTGGTTCGACTCCAAGGCTTGCCTGTCCGAACGGAAAACGGCCGGACGAAATGATCGATCCGGAAATTGAACAAGAGATTCAGCGCTTCTTTCTTGAGGTGCGTCACGTGCTGGTCTGAGGCAAGGCGACCGCTGCCGATAACAACAGACGCAGGCAATCCGCTATCGTAGGCCGCCCTGCGCAGGAGAGCCAACGCTGGCGGCCAGTAATGAATCGCCCCGGCTTTCCTAGACACCCGCGGGCCGTTGGGAATGGCGTTGTTCGAACTCTACCGGTGGTAGTCCGTTACCCCAGGTTGGGAGTGGCTTCTCACAAGCTCACATAACAGGAGTCGGTTGCGATTAAACCGGCACATCCACCGGATCCACATGGGTCATCAAATTGAGCACGTCGTGGCGTTCCATTACGCGGCGGCGAGCCTCCAGTGCGATGTTGTGGCCCTCGCGCACACTGGCGCGGGCATCGACTTCAAGGTGAGCGTCCACCAGGATCATGTCGCCCATGCGGCGTGTCTTGACGTCGTGTACGCCAAGCACCCCAGGCGTTGCAAGCATGACTTGGTGGATCGCCTCCACAGTCTCCTCATCGACGGCGCGATCCATCAGGTCGTGCAGGGCTTCCCGGCCGAACTGCCACCCCATGCGGGTCACCATCAGACCCACGACAAGCGCCGCCACCGGGTCGAGCAGGCGATACCCCAGCACGTTGCCCACAATGCCAAGCGCCACCACCAGCGACGATGCGGCATCCGAACGCGCATGCCAGGCGTTGGCGACCAGCATGCTCGAACGCACCCTTTCGGCCACCGCCAGCATGTAGCGGAACAACAGTTCTTTGGCGGCCAGGGCGCCCAGCGCGACCCATAGACCAATCAGCCGCACCGGCTGGATCGCCTCGACGTGCTCCAGCTTAAGCACCGCGTTCCAGAGCATGCCCACACCCACCGCCAGCAGGAGCAGACCGAGCGCGAGCGAAGCGGCATTCTCGAAGCGTTGATGACCGTAGTGGTGGGTCTGATCCGGCCCCTTCTGGCTATGGTGGCTGGCAAACAGCACCACAAAGTCCGCGATCAGGTCGGACAAGGAGTGGATGGCGTCGGCAATCAGCGCCTGCGAGCCAGCCAGCATGCCAGCCGCCACCTGCGCGACCGTCAGCCCAAGATTGACCGCCACGCTCACCAGGGTGCTGCGCCGGGCGGCGGCCTGCTTGACCACGCTGTCATCAGAATCGGCAGCGATCTCAAGATCGATTTCTTTTGTCTGTTGCATGGGTTATCTGAGCAGTGAGCGTGGGGATGGGGTTCAGGTTGAGCAGTAGCACTCGGTCGATTCGCAGCCCCGGGCCAATCCATTGAGCATGAGATACGCCGGTGCGGTCTTCCACATATAGATGATCTTCGATCCGCGCTGGTGGCCCGTATTCTTCATGGCTTCCATGAAGGGATGAAGTCGCGCATGACCTATTGGTGGATCCCGGACACGCTGGGCTCCAGCGCTGGCCAGATGACGTCGACGCGCAACCCACCGAGACCCGACGAGCGGCCCACCGTAACGCTTGCACCGTGAACTGCCGCGATCCGGCGCACGATTGACCATCCGAGGCCGCTGCCACTCTGTTCCGTTCCGACGACACGAAAAAAACGCTCGCCAAGTCGGTCCTGTTCGGAAGGCGGAAGCCCGGGGCCGCTGTCTTCCACGCTGAGCGCGGCACGTCCGCTTCGGTTCGCTACCGTCACGACGATGTGGGCCTCGGCGGGGCTGTAGCGTATGGCGTTATCGATCAGGTTGCGGCCAAGTGAGGCAAGCAAAGCCCTGTTACCGGTGACCATGCAACACTCCGGGCTCTCCAATTCGATGTGCTGTCGCTTGCCGAGGGCCATTGGCGCAATGTCTGCCATGACTTGCCTTGCCAGTGCGCCAAGGTCAATCGGTTCTATCGACACGCCGGCGTTGGCGTCCAGTCGCGAAAGCAGCAGTAATTGGTCAACCAGGTGGGCGGCACGGTCGCACCCTTCCAGCGTTCCGAGCAAGGCATGGCGACGCATGGCGTCGTCTTCGGCGCCCATTGCCACCTGGGCTTGTGCCTTGATCGCGGCAAGCGGCGTGCGTAACTCGTGGGCTGCGTCTGCGGTAAAGCGGCGCTCGGCTTCGATCATGGCCTGAATGCGGACAAAGAGCGCGTTGAGCGCGTCGAGCATGGGCATCATCTCGTCCGGCGCATGGGGCATCCGGACCGGATCAAGCGCTCGCGGGTCGCGCTCAGCAAGCGCGTTGCCCAATTTGCGCAGCGGCAGCATGCCCCGCTTGACCGCCCACCAGACGGCCAAGGCGAGTAACGGCAATGCCAACGCCATCGGCCACAGCATGTTGCGCAGTATCGCTGTCAGGATTGCGGTGCGCGAGTCGATGCGCTCGCCGACGTAGACCTGGACGTCCTTATGCACACCCTGCGCTGCAAAGACACGCCAGGCATTGCCCCCGATTCGCACCGTCGCGAATCCGGACGCGGTGTGCTCACCCGGTTTCACCATCGGCTGGTCTGGCGCGTTGGCTGAATGGATGCCCAGTTTCCCTTCGTGAAACACTTGAAAGGCGACCTTGGGCGCGTGGCGATACTGGAGCGGCAGGTCGTGGCTCGGTTCATCGTCTTCGTCGAAGGCCTGCGCGTGCTGCATGGCCAGTAGCGCGCCGGCTTGCGCCAGATGGCTGTCCAGCAGTTGATCAATCTCGTCCTGGGCGTCGTACCACGTGATCAATGCGGTGACGAGCCACAGGCCGGCGACGGCGCCAAGCACCAGAAGCAGCAGCCGACCATGGAGCGAGCGCGGCCGCGTCATGGCGCTTCTGCGTTGTCACGCGGCAGCATATAGCCGACGCCGCGCACGGTCAGGATGAGGTCGCTGCCGAGTTTGGCGCGCAGATGATGGATGTGCACCTCCACTGCGTTGCTTCCAACTTCCTGCCCCCATGTGTACAGGCACTGCTCGAGCTGCTCGCGTGACAGCACGCGCCCTGCGTTCAGCATCAAGGCGTGCAGCAGGTCGAATTCCCGCGTGGACAGCGCAACCGCGCTGCCGTTGCAGAAAACCGTGCGTGACGCCGGCTCAAGCACAATGCCGCGCGCGCGCAGCTGCTCCGTGGGATGGCCATGTGCACGGCGCACCAGCGCGCGAAGTCTCGCACTGAGTTCGTGCAGATCGATGGGCTTGACAATGTAGTCATCGGCGCCGAGATCGAGACCGCGTACGCGATCCGGTATCGCGTCTCGCGCGGTCAGCACCAGGATGGGGACCGCGATGCCTGCGGCGCGCACCTTTCGCAGCACGTCCACACCGTCCATGCGCGGCAACCCAAGATCGAGTATCGCGGCGACGTAGGCGTCCGTGCGCAACTCGCGCCACGCCGCCTCACCGTCGCGCACCCAATCGACCAGGAAGCCCTGCTGCTGCAGGCCCGCCCGAATGCCGTCGCCAAGCAGCGAATCATCTTCGACAAGCAGGATGCGCACGGATCAGATCTCCGCTCGATACCGGGTTGGATCAATAGTCGTCTCTGACTGCACCGTGTTGCTTCGCGGATGCTGAGGGTCGGTCAGTGGCCCCAGCCGGCGGCGCGGACTGCCATTGCACCCACCAGAAGCCCAGCACCGCCACCAGCATCAGCACCGCGAGGCTCCACCACGCGCGGCGGATGCCCTCATTCGGCAAGCCCGTCTTGCGTCCGCTGATCATCGCGCCAACCAGATTCTCACGGTGCAGCCAACTGCTGGCGAAGACGGCGAGAACATGAACGCCCACCAGTGCAAGCATTGCGTTGGCGATGCCCTCGTGCAGTTCGCCGAGCCAGTCACCGCCGACATCGTTGTAGGTGGCCCAGCCCGTTCCTGCCAGGCCGCACGCCATCAGCAGCAAGGCGATGATAGCAAGCGCACCAGCGGGGTTGTGGCCAATATGGTGCTCCGGCTGACCGCGCATGATGCTGGTCAAATAGCGGAGTGTGGCGGCGGGGGACCGTATGAAGTTGGAGAACCTGGCATATCGCGTACCCACCATGCCCCACACCAGCCGAAAGCCGACCAGCGCAGCCATCGTGTAGCCGAGTGTGATGTGGACAAGGCGCCACTGCTCACTTTCCGCAGTCAAGTAGGCACCAAGGAAACTCAGCGCCAGCAGCCAGTGGAACAGACGAGTCGGCGCATCCCAAACCAGGATGCGGCGAGCGATGGAATCGGGTTTCATGGTTTTAGCGTGGGATGCGGACATCGTGTTCATTGAAATTGCCCTGATCCGCCTTGGTATGGCAGGCGACGCAGTTCGAGGCGCTCTTGATGGAGGGCCGGCGCCACACCGCAGCGGGCACTTCGTCGTGGGTGCGTGCAAACCACGCCGAGCGGGTGATACGGTCCTCGGGCGGCGGAGGCATCGACCTCGAGCGATCCGCCGCGTTGGCCGTGAGCCATTGATCAAGCTGCTTGACGGTGGCGGGGTCCAACGACGCATCCGTCCCATAGTGGTGCTGCAGGTTGCCCACAATGCGCTGCCACGAGCTGGCAGGTAGCATGCCCGGCGGATAGGCAATGTGGCAGGACGCGCATTCCTGGCGATACTTGGGCAGCAGCGGTGCAGCGCGCACGCCAGGCCCCTCTTCGGCGGTGGCGAGAAACGACAGCGCCAAGCCCGCGATTGCCAAGCAAGCGCGTGCAGTTGGGCTTGTAACGATGAAATGTCCAGACATTGAGATGCTCCGAATCAGGTCAGGAATTGCGTGGCGTGCTGAACGGTCCTACTTGCCGAGAGTCATCAGCCAACTCAGGATGTCTGCTTTCTCGGCTGCCGTGCACTCACGCCCTACCACGTCGTTGCAGTTGCGCCGGAACCATTTCTCGGTCTTGGCGACATCGGTAAAACGCTCTGGGTTGAATGCCGGAGCCAGCGGCGCGATCGACTTGCCGGTCGCGGCATGCCGGCCGGTTTGCGTTGGCGGATTGCCATGGCAAGAAGCACAGCTCCATTCACGGCCGTGCTTGGATGTAAAGAACTGCTGCCCGCGGGACGGGTCGGAGGGGGTTCCGGCCTGCGCTCGATATTGGTCGAGCAGTTGCGCGGGCGCTTGCGCATTTGCCAGGGGAGCGGCAGCGGCTAGTGCCAACGCCAAGACCGAATGCAGGCGGGCAACAGGAAGAAATTTGGGGGTTGGCATCATGGCCTCTCACGCTGAGGAATGCCTTGATGCTCTCGGATTCTTCTTAACGGATTCTTAAGCGATACCCCGGAAACCATTTCAGTGGCCCGATCAAGGATCGGCCCGCTTGCATGGATTTCCTATCGATAGGTTCCGGATGCGGTGTGGCAAAGGGCGAGCGACGAAGGGAACTTCACCCCGAGGTCGCACTCGTTGCTGCCCTAAGCAGCTGCCGATACAGGAGTCACTCAGTAAAGAGAGCGCCAGCGCGGTCATTCCGCCCGGCTTGCCTCGGCATTCCCGCCCGTCACGGGAATGCGTCAATCGGTTTTTATTGGCTGTAGCCCCGCCGCTCTATGGCAGCTAGTACGTCCCACGTTTGCGGATCGACATCGCGGCCCCCGAGCGACATCGATACGTATGCATCAATCGTATCCACAAAGCCTTTGATGAATGCCGGCGGGAACGCGTGCGTGGAGAGGTGTTGAAGCTGCTCGCGCAGCATGCCCGGGCGACATTGTCCGTGTGAGCGCATGGCGGTGCGCGTGCGCTTGAGATACGCCTGCGCTGCGATTGCGCCGTTCAGGTAGGTGCGGTTCTTGGTGAGCGTGCCTCCATCAGACGACGTGGGCGCGTGCGTGGGTGGTTCGGGTGGAGATGGATAAGACGCGGGGCGGTGCCCGCTTGGACCATTTGGCATAGAGCCTCCAGAGGTGGTTGGAGGCCCGCCAGCTCGTCGCTACACGGGGGTGGCGGGCCCGACGGCGGGGGTAGCGAACCGGTTCTCTGGAGCACCGGCAGACCCGAAGGTCTCCCCACCCGGCCCGCCCTTGAAAGCGCGCGAGTGTCTGCCGGCGAATCGCTGAGCGATTGCCGTCCAGAGGCACTGCATAGATCAGGTCGCTACACCCGGCTGCCGTTGGTGCGGCAGCGGCTGAATTATAGCGAGGGGGGCGGCGGCAAAAGTTGGATTATTGATTCGCCCTGGGCGCCGGGCTGAATCTCACGTTCCACCCTCAAACACTGGAGCTTCACCCTCAGACACTGGAGCTTCACCCTCAAACACTGGAGCTCCACCCTCAATGAGTCGAACGTCAGGGTCAAACACTGAAACGTCACTGTCTGACGGTCGCGTTTTCGGCCTCAAACACTGGAATCTCACTGTTTGAGGGTAAAGCTCCAGTGTCTGAGGGTCGAGCTTCACTCTTCAACACTCGAACTCCACGGTCTGAGCCTCGCGCTCTGCCCCACCGCGGATGCCCAAGCACGAGCGGCGTTTAAGCCCCACCGAGTTCATCAGCTCGCTCACCCTTGGCTTCTCGATCCGCTAGAACCGGTATCCAACGTTCAGGCTGAAGACGACAGGCTTCACGTTGATCTCCGTCTTGTTGACGGCCAGCACCTGGCCTTCCTGGCTTCGGAGCGTGATGGTCGATGTGGTTTTGAGCGGCAGATAGGCGACGGTGCCGACAAGCGTCCAGTTCTTGGCAAACTCGTACGACGCGCCAATGTTGGCAACCGGCGCCCACGAACTGGAGGTCGCTGCCGACACCTTGGCGGGGCCGGTGGGAATCTGGCCCATGCCCAACTGAAGGACTTGGCCGAGGTTCTGCATGGCGCTGACGAAATTCGAGTTCAGGCGCAGTTGGGTGAAGAAGTTGTAGCTGACGCCCGCACCGATGAACGGGCGCAGCTTGCTCTGCGCGGTTCCAAAGTAGTACTGCCCAATGAGCGCCGGGTTCCACGCACGGGCAGATGCAACGGGGTTGTTCTTAGGCAGCCCCAGATCGATGAGCGTGAGGTTCCCAAGTCCCGGCACTGGCGCGACGACCTTGCCACGACCGTAGATGTTCGTGGTGGGTGGGATGCCCCCGACCGCAGTAACAGCCCAGTTGTCGTTGATGAAATATGTCTGCGTGAGCGACAGCGTGGTGGAGCTGCCCGTCTTGGCACTGGTGCCGGGCGACTCATAGCTACCCAGGCCAAGCGCGCTGGTTGAGGTAGACAGCGGCGTTGACGAATCCGTGGGATGAATATGAAGCACCCCAACCGAGAGCACGTTGCGCCCGCGTATGTATCGGTCAAAGAAGCTGGCATCACTGCTGGGCGGGTCTTCGTTTGATTGCGCATGTGCCAAGGGGGCTGCCATTGCGATGGCGGCCGCCACGGCAAAAAAAGAACGAGCGGGGGCGAAGCGCAGAGTGAAGTGCGCCATGGTGTGTCTCCTGTTTTGGAATCGTTGTATTGGCTAAGGCAAGCTGGGGCGTGACGGACTAGGGAGGCGCGCCTCCGTCTGGCGAGATGGAAAACGAAAACGGGAATCGGCCGAGCACGGCTGCAACGCTGTCGTGCAGGGCTGGGTCACTCAGGCCGGCACGTACCAGGATGCCGGTGGTCTTGTCTTCATCCAGCACGAGGTGCACACCCTCGATGCCTGCGTCGCGCAGCGCGCAGTGCAAGGCATCGGCGGCTTCTATTCGCTTCAGCGCGGGCTTGAAGATCTTGCCCACCGCCGTGAGCGGTATGGCATCCACGATGTGAATCTGCTTTGGCTGCGCAGCGCGCTCAAGGATGGCTTCGCGCACGAAGTCCGCAAGTTCTTCGCGGCTGGCCGTGGCGCCGGGCTTGAGCTGGACGTACGCCACTGGCAGTTCGCCCGCATGCGCATCCGGTCGCCCGATGGCTGCCGCAATCTGGACAGCCGGGTGCCGATGCAGCGGCTCCTCAATGGTGGCCGGATCGATGTTGTGGCCACCGCGGATGATGAGTTCCTTCTTTCTGCCGGTCAGCCAGAAATAGCCATCGTGATCCATGCGGCCGAGATCACCGGTGTTGAGCCACGCCCGGCCATCGCCCAGGTCAATCCACAAGCCCTTGTTGTGCTCGGGCTGCACGTAGCCGCCAAAGACGTTTGGCCCCGAGATGACCAGGACCCCAGGTTCGTCCGTAACGCAATCGCGCACATAACGGCCGTCTTCGCCGAGCACCACGGCCTTCATGAGCTGGCCGGGCACACGCAGGCCAATGGAGCCGAGCCGCCGGTCGCCCAGCGGTGGGTTGACGCTGCTCACGCACGTGCCTTCGGTCAGGCCGTAGCCCTCCAGAATCTTGACGCCGGTGCGCCGCTGGAATGTGCGGAACACCTCGACCGGCATCGGCGCAGCGCCGCACAGGCCGTATTCCAGCGAACTGATGTCGCGCTTGCCCACGGGCACATCAAGCAACGCCGCATAGAGCGTGGGCACGGCGCTGAAGAAGTTGATGCGGTGGCGCTCAACGATTTCCCAGAAGCGCGCGACAACGCCCTCGCCGCGATAGCCCTGGGGCGTGCCGAGCACCACGTGCGCGCCCTTGGAGAACGGCAGAAGCCCGGTCGCCAGCACCGCGTTCACATGAAACAACGGCAACCCGCAGAAGATCGTCTTGCCGGGCCCCACGCTGTTGCCAAGGAACTGCCCTGCCGCCCACGCATTGGCTACTTCATTGCCATGGCTGCGCGTTGCAATCTTGGGTAGCCCCGTGGTGCCGCCTGTGCAGAAATACGAAGAGGTATCCCCTGCCTTGAAGACGCGCGGATAGGCGAGCGTTGCACCGGATTCGCGCGCCATCGCCCTGCCGAAATCGTGCAGGTGGATATATCTGGGCACGGCTGCGCGAACACCGTCCCGGCCGAGCAGCCGTGTGCATTCCCTACGCTGCACGAGCCGCGCCATCCAGCCCTTGGGCCCGCGCACACGATCAGCCAGATTGACGAGCACGAGATGCTCGAGCGATGCCACATCGCCCAGAATGCGCTGCACCTTGGGCCACAGATCGGTTCCGGGAAACGGCGCCAGCGTGACCAGCACACGCGCGCCGGCGGCCTTCAGCAGATCGGCAATGGCGGGGGCTTCGAGCAACGGATTGATGGCGCAGACCGTGCCTGCGGCCTCCCCACCCCAGATCACGAAATGCGTTTCCGGCAGATTCGGCAGCACGTAGGCGACCACCTCATCCCGGCGAATGCCGAGCCGCGTGAACAGGTTGGCGGTGCGCGTGATGTCTCGCACAAGCTCGCGATACGTCCACGTTTCGGCCTTGCGATGATCTGATGCACGCAAGAAGAACGACAGCGCTGGGGCAGACGGGTTGATGGCCGCGCCGCGCCGGATCATCTCGTACGTGCTGGTTGGCAGATCCGCCGGCACTTCCCTCGCTTCAATGGCGAGGATGTCGCTCTGGTTTGCGATGCCGTTCATGCTGCGTCTTCCACTACGCGGTTGCGCTGCGTGCCCAGGTCGATCTCGCTGTCGGCACTGAAGATGCGCGATTCGACGATGTCGCCGGGCTTCAGATACTGCGGGCGCGCCGCCTGCACCTTCATGAACATCCGCCACTTGGTGGCCTCCGGCAACAGCGCGGCGATGCGCTGCTTGGCTGGTGACGGAACGCTCAGCGCGCAGCCGGCGGGTGTGCCCGTGGCGATCAGGTCGCCGGTGTGCAGATCATGAACGCCCGACAACTCGGTCAAGGTTTCGGCGGGCCCGTGAACCAGGTTGGCGGTGCAATCGCTCTGCCGCGTCACGCCGTTGACGGTCAGCCTGAGTTGCAGGTCGCGCAGCCGGCCAAAGTCGCGCGGCTGCAGCAGGCACAGATACGGGCCTACCGGGCCGAACGTGCGATAGCTCTTGCCCTTGTAGAACTGCATCTGCGGAATCTGGATGTCGCGCGCCGAGTAGTCGTTGACGATGACGATGCCGGCTACGTACTCGTGCAAGTTGGCGTCCGTTACCGACTGGCGCGTTGTTACCTCGCGTTTCATGACGAGGCCCAGTTCGATCTCGTAGTCGAGAAACTGCACGTGACGAGGCCGCACGAGATCCGATGTGGCCGGAACAATGCAGCCCGGTGCCTTGGTGAACACCATGTTGAAGTGCTTGGCGTCCGGATTCATGCCCGACTCGATCATGTGCTGCCGATAGTTCGCACCCAGGCAAACGAACTGCTGGTTGCGCGTGACCGGCGAGAGGATCTCAACTTCCGACACCTTGATGGCGGGGCCGGCCAACACCGACAGCGCCTCCACCGTGTTGGACTGGAGAAAGGCGGAGGTGGTCGGAAACTCGCCCGGAATGGGCGTGATCATGCCGGCGCGGATCATTCCCCACTGGGCGCGACCCTGGTACCGGTAATGCAGAACATTCAATGCCATGGCGTATCGGGGCTGTCGGTAAATGAGGGGGTTACGCGAAAAGCTTGGCCAGCGTGCGCAGCTTGCCGACTGTCAGGTCGGGGCTGTTCCGCAGGTTCCTTAGCAGGGCCACCAGCTTGGACAGGGAGAGCTTGGGCTTCGTAAAGCTGCGCGGCATGACGGGGCCCCATTGCGACATCGCCTCTCGGCTTACGGCATGGATGCCGGTCGGCTGGTCGGCGGTGAACATGTCACCGTCGCAGTAGTGTTCGTGCTTGTCGCCCCACGGGTCTTGCCAGTAATCGAAGATCTGGCTGCCCAGGATGTGCCGGCCGATGCCCCACGCATGTTTCCAACCGCGCTCGCGCAAGATACGTTGCCCCATGCCGATGGCATCAGCGTCGATCACTTCAAAGGCGCTGTGGCTGTAGACCGGCGCGAAGCCCTGGGCGAGTGCCAGCGTGTGGTGATCGGCAGGCGTAGCGCCCAGGTCAAGCCGCATGAATGCCACCGCCGGCGAGCCATCGGGCAGCACCTGCACATCGCTGGGAATGAAGCCGAAGTGCTGCGTGTACCAGGCGCTCGTGGCTTGGTAGTCGGCCACTTCCAACACGACGTGGCCCAGGCGGATGACCTCCTGCGGCCTGGCCTGAACGCGCTGCGTGTCATTCACACGAACAATGCTGTCGGCCGTGTTGAGCGCCATGGCCGTACGATGCGGCAGCGTGCCGCTGGGCGCCTGGCCCCACACGGCATCCACGCGAAAACCGGACGGGTCACGCAAGCGCACGCACAGTCCGCCGCCCGGTGCAGTGATTGGCTCCACGCCAGATGCGCGCGGCAGGCGGGCGAGCGCTTCCAGGTCTTTGCTGTCGGCAACACGCAAACCGAATCCGACAAAGCGGTCTGTGTCTGCCTTGTTCACCATGTAACAGAACGGGGCTGTACTGGTGCCGCGCATGAACAGCCGCTCGCCGTCGCGCCCCACGGTGTGCAGGCCGAAATCGGTCAGGAATTGCTCTGCCTTGGTCAGGTCAGGCCGTTCGAAGATCAGGTAAGCCAGTTCGAGCGCCTTGGTGGTCGGGTTCGGGTGGCGTGCAGGTTGGGCTGTCGTGAGTTTCATGGTGAGACCTCAAGCGGCGCGTGCGACGGGGGCCAGGGAAGACGCCTGCCCGGCAGATGCGCCGAGCAATGCGAGGCTTTCTCGGACAAGGCGGACGGCGTCCCGTGCCGGGCCGTCATGGACGATGGTGCGATCGGGGCGGATGACGGCAGCCCAGCCAAAGGGCACGGAGCGCGGCAGGAAAACACCTTCTAGGTCTTCCCAGTGCTCGCCTGGCGCAACATGCAGGCGTTGGCCCCGATGCGTGATCTGGACCACCTTGCCGCCCGCCGCTGCAAACGCTTTGGCGGTGTCGGCATCCAGTTGTGTGCTGAGGTCATGGCCAAAGCCGATCAACGCAAGCCCGGCGCCAAACACTTCATCGCTCAGTCGCGTCGTGCCATCGCGGCCGCGCACCCAGCCCTGGGCGAGCACGGCGCCACGGCGCAAGCGCGAGCCGCCCTTCCCCGTAACGAACAGACCCCGTGCGAACGCGTTCTTCGGCTTGATGCCGAGTTCCTCAAGCTGGGTACGCAGCGGCGGAACCAGGCGCACAAGGCGCATGAGCCCGTGCGTGATCAACGCAACGCCGGCATTGCGCGGCATCACGAGCTTGCCCATGAACTTGGCGAGGTTGATCATCGCCTTCGCATGCGGGCGGCGTTCACGGTCGTACGAATCCAGGATTCCCGGTGCCGCGCGGCCATGGACCACCCAGGCCAGCTTCCAGCAGAGATTGGCGACATCCCGCAGGCCGGCCACCAGCCCTTGTCCGACGAAGGGCGGCGTGATGTGCGCGGCATCTCCGGCAAGAAAGACGCGCCCCTTGCTGAACGTATCGACCACGCGTGCATGGAAGCGATAAACGGCCTTGCGCTCGATGACGATATCGTCGACGTTGCACCAGGGCTTGAGCAATGTGCGGATGCGTTCGTCCGATTCCATTTCGGCGCGCGTTTCACCGGGGCTCAGCATGAACTCCCAGCGTTCGCGCCCGCCCGGGGCCGTCATGTGCGGCGTCGGGCGGCGATGGTTGCAGAGGAACTCAACGTGGTCGATCGGGCGCGGCACGTTGCGCGCATCGACGATGAGCCAGTCTTCGGCAAAGGTCTTCCCCTTGAAAGCCTGTCCGATCAACCCGCGCACCACGGAGCTAGCACCGTCTGCCCCGATGACGTAGCGCGCACGCACGCGATGCGTCTGTCCGCCGGCCACTGCGACTGAAGCCACAACGTGGTCTTCGGAGGCTTCCAGCCCCATGAACTCCGCGCCCAACGCGATGTGTACGCCGTCGTACTGCTGGAGTTGGCGCCGCAGGCTGCGCTCCAGATCGGGCTGGTAGAACGTGACGAGCTTCGGGTGCCCGTCTGCGCCGCCGAGCGTATTCACGCGCGCGAATTCGCCAAACACCGGCGAGCGCATGCGCACAAACGGGATCGCGATGGTGTCGAGCTCGCGCTCGCCAATGCCCGCCAACTGCAGGATGCGCAGCGCCTCGTTATCCAGCGCGATGGCGCGAGGCGCCATGAAGATCTCCGTGGATTTCTCCACGACCAACACCCGTACGCCGTATCTGGCCAGCAGGTTTGCAGCCATGGCACCCACGGGGCCAAAACCCACTACCAGCACATCGACTGCAGAAGGCAAATCGGGGGCGGGGGCGCACTGGGGCGCGAACGGAAGCGCTTCCTGCGCCTCTTGTACAGCTGTCTCCACGCGAACTCCTGTTCTTGTATCGCCCATGCATCGGGCGCTTTCGATATTCAAATCATAACTGATACTTTTGTCAACTTTGATCAGGTTAAACTCTAACACCGCTTCATCGACTCGATCCCATGCCCCGCACTCCCACTTCCCGCGCCGCCAAGGCCATCAAATCCGCCACAGCGGCCGCAACGGCTACGCCGGCGGCCACCGCCGTTGAAGAAAAGGAGCCGCGCGGGGCCCGTCGCAAACGCGAGACACGGTCGCGCCTGTTAGAGGCGGCGCTCAAGTTGATGGCCGAGAAAGGAATGGAGGGCGTTGCGATCAACGAGATCACCGAGGCCGCGGATGTCGGCTTTGGCTCGTTCTACAACCACTTCGAATCGAAGGAAGCGATCTACCTGGCGCTGACGGACTGGGTGTTCGAAGAGTTTGCGGACACGCTGGATCGGATTGCCGAGGGTCTTGCCGACCCGGCCGAAGTGATCGCCGTATCCGTGCGGCACACGCTGCTGCGCGCGCGACGGGAGCCTGTGTGGGGACAGTTCCTGATTCGCGAAGGATTCTCGCCTCGCATCCTCAGCCGTGGGCTTGGCCAGCGGCTGCTTCGCGACATTGGGCGGGGCGTTGCGGCACGTCGGTTTGACGCACCCGATCCACTGATGAGCCTGATTTCCGTTGGCGGCACTGTTCTCGCCGCCGTGGCTGTGGGCGTGCAAATCGACGCGCAATCGGAGCCGGCGGCCACGCTGCTGAAAGGCCTCACCGACGGCAAGAGCGATTTTCCGGAGCGTGCGGCGTCGGCACTGCTGCGCATGCTCGGGTTGGACCACGCCGAGGCGGAAGACATTGCGCATCGCCCATTGCCGAAAATGAGCGGAGACACCGAAGCGCTATAACCGCATCCCTATGCTCCAGAATGGAGATAAGCCGCCAACTCTTCGGGCTCGCCCGTCGGAAACGCGTCTTTGAGGTGGTCGAGAAAAGCGGAAACACGGGCGCTGAGCAAACGCCTGGAAGGATAAAGCGCCCATAGCGCGATTTCGGGGCCGTCCACATCACCCCAATGCACCAACGTGCCGGCCTCCAGATCGTGGGCCACGAGCGACACCGGCAGGCACGCTGCGCCCACGCCAAGACGGACTGTGTCGCGCACCATGATCAGCGACGACAGGTGTGCGACGGGCTTGATCGCTATGCGCGACTTTCCCTCCGGTCCGGTGATATCCCAGGCGGTGCTTCCAGTGCCGGGGCCGCGAAGGACGGCCGGCGCAACGGCCTTACCTGATGGCCGCTCCAGTTCCGGCTTTGCCACGACAACGAGGCGGTCACGCAAGAACACGCGCCCGATCAGGCTTTCGTCCGGGTCCGGGTTGACTCGGATCACAAGGTCATAGCCCTCCTCGATCATGTCGACGCCACGGTCTTCGGTCGTCACCTCCAACTGCACCTCGGGATATTTCAACGCGAACGTGGCAACCAGCTTGCCCATGGCAATTTGGGAAAAGAGCATCGGCGCGCTGATGCGCAGACGCCCGCGTGGCCGCTCGCTTCCCGACGCAATTGCCGCGGCGCTCTCGGCAATCTCGGTGAGCAGCGTGCCGGTACGCTCGTAAAGCGCATGTCCCTCCTGCGTGAGCTTGAGCCCGCGGGGCCCGCGCTCAAACAGCCGAATATCGAGACTGCCCTCCAGCTCCGAAACCCTGCGAGACAGCGTGGCCTTCGGACGACCGGTCGCGCGCGCGGCCTCGCCAAAGCTTCCATGCCGGGCAACCAGGTTGAAATCGGCAAGCGCAAGCAAATCCATGTGTTCCACCAGTGAGATACCTCGTCTATTTATAGCATCTTCCGGACCACAGATGGATCACCTACCTTAGCTGGGAACGCAACCCACTCAAGGAGTGAACATCATGACCATCCTCGTTACTGGTGCTACCGGCCGCGTCGGCCGCCAAGTCGTCAATCAGCTCGTCAATCGCGGTGCGAACGTGCGCGCGCTGGTTCGCGACCCGTCGAAAGCCGACTTCCCGGCCAGCGTGAATGTCGTGCAGGGCGACATGCTGGATCTCGAATCGCTTCGGCGTGCCTTCATCGGTGTCCGGACACTGTTCCTGCTCAACGCGGTTGCTGGGGACGAATTCACCCAGGCGCTCATTGCGCTGAACGTTGCCCGCGAATCCGGCGTTGAGCGCGTCGTCTATCTGTCGGTCATGCACGCCGAGCGCTTCGTGAACGTGCCGCACTTTGCGGTGAAGTCCGGCGCAGAACGCATGATCGAGCAGATGGGCTTCAGCGCCACCATCCTGCGTCCGGCTTACTTCATGGACAACGAGCACATGGTCAAGGACGTCATCGTCAACCATGGCGTCTACCCAATGCCGATCGGCAGCAAGGGGGTCGCCATGGTCAACACGCGCGATATCGCAGAAGTGGCGGCCATCGAACTGATCCGCCGGGACACGGCACCGGGCAAGCTGCCGATCGAGACCATCAACCTGGTGGGCCCCGACACGCTGACGGGCCCTGAACTGGCCTCCATCTGGTCACAGACCCTTGGCCGCCCCGTCGTCTACGGCGGCGACGATCCAACCGGTTTCGAGAACAACGCGGCGAACTTCCTGCCCAAATGGATGGCCTATGAGATGCGCCTGATGGCCGAGCGTTATGTCAGCGATGGCATGGTTCCGCAGGCTGGCGATGTTGAGCGTCTGACCAGCATCCTGGGCCGACCGCTGGGCTCGTATCGTGAGTTCGCCGCCGCGCTCGCCGGCTAAGCCGCATGCAGGCGTGGCGGGCATCTCGGCCGAATTGGAAAGGCCTGCAATAAAAGCCGCTCGTCGGACTGCAGTTTTTCTGTCTTGTGCCGATTACCAGCGGGGATGGCGTGCTACGCACACATCAATACCGCCTCCAGATCGACCGCACTCTGTCTCGCCAAACAGGCAGACGTGCGGTCTGTCGTCGCGCCCAAGACCACGACATGCCTCTTCGCCCATTCGCCCGACGGCTGGCCACATCGGCAGGCCAACATCCTTTTGTTGTTGGGGCGGTGGGAACGCTGCTGACATTGATTGTCCTGGCAATCAGTGTACTGACGCTGTGGGCCAACCGTGAAACGGCCATCGAGCACGCTCACGAAACCTCGAGGAATGTCGCGGCCGTTCTGGCGAGCCACATCTCGCGCACCGTTGAATCGGCAGATCAGTCGCTGCAGACGCTGATCGCCGCACTCGACAAACCCAGCATCCGACACCTCGATCCGGAGATCCGGCACGATCTGCTGTTCAGCCCGACAGCCTCTGCCCGGTATGTCACGGGCATGGGCGTCACAGACGACAAGGGCCGGCTCATCGACGGTTGCTGTTCTGTGACACACCACTGGGATTTCAGCGACCGCGATTACTTCATCGTCCATCGCGACCACGCAAACGTTGGCCTCTACACGTCCGCCGTCTATAAGGCGCGCTCACGCGCAGGCGTGGAGGCCATTGCGCTGAGCCGAAGGATGAACCGCGCCGACGGGACGTTCGCGGGCACCGCATTGGTCGCGATCGATCTCGATTACTTCAAGCAGCTTCTTGAGAAGCTGGATGTCGGGCCGCGCGGCATCACGGCCATCGTTCGCACCGACGGAACGCTGGTGGCGAGAAATCCGCCGCCCGGCGCAGCCCGCGCGCTCAATCTCAGCAAATCGTTGACGTTCCCGCGCATGGTGAATCAGGAGTCCGGCTTCTACGTAGCACCGTCGGCCAGCGACGGCGCGCTGCGCCTCTATACGTTTCAACGTGTGCCGGGCACACCCTTCATCGCCGTGGTGGCTCCGGCAATGAGCGATGCACTTGCGCCCTGGCAACGGCTGTCGTGGATCGTCGGGTTGTCGTCGCTGTCGGTCAGCCTTGCCTTCTGCGCAGGTGTCTGGCTCCTGGCTTTTGCGCTGCGGGGCCGCGTGATGGCTGAAAACCACCTGCGCGAGCTTACGCAAACCGACCCGCTGACCGGCCTGAAGAACAGGCGCGCACTGGATGTCGCACTGGAAAACGAGTGGGACCGCCTGCAACGGAATGACAGTCGCCTATCCGTGCTCTTTGTCGATGCCGATCACTTCAAACGCTACAACGACGAGCACGGACATGCCCAGGGCGACTCCGCACTCCAGTACCTCGCCAACTGCATTTCCAAGCATGCGCGTCGACGCGGCGACCTCGCAGCCCGATACGGCGGTGAAGAGTTCGTGGTGTTGTTGCCCGACACGGGCGAAGCCGGTGCCAGGCGAATCGCTGAAGCGATACGCGCCGAAGTCGAAGAAAACCGCACCGCAATCGGGAGCTCAGGCTTGGCTCCCTTCACCGTGAGTGTCGGTTGCGCTACGGGGCGCCGCTCGAGCTTCCCGTCGCTGGATGCGTTGACCAAGGCCGCGGACGATGCGCTCTACGAGGCCAAGCGCAAGGGGAGAAACCGCGTTGACTACGCGGCAACTGCGTAGCCTCGCAAACAGGGTGTGCTCGCGGCATATAGCCCGCGAGCAGCCCCGCATAAGCGCCGCGCCCGGTTATTGCAGCGTGGCCCCGCCCCCGCCGAGATACAGACCGAGCAGGCGCGCAAACTGGCCACCGTCGGTGTTGATCGTCGTCTGGTACGTGCCGCCCGAGCCGAAGACGACCGCGAAGGTATGGCCGTCGCCGTATTCCTGTGTGTTGCGCAGCATGTAGTCGACCCGGTTATCGCGGTAGTGCTGGTTGGTGCCGCCCGGCGCGCTGGACGGCACACCCAGCGGCGTCTGCCACCACAGAATGGGCAACCCATTGCCCAGTGCGGTCCGATAGTCCAGGTAGCTGCTTTGCGACTGATGGAAATTGGGCGTGTTGATGTTGGCCTCGTCCCAGTAGAACGTGCCGCTGCGGCCCGTGCATTCCGACACCGTGGCGGCTTCAAGGCAGCCGGCGTCACGGTCGCTGGTCTGGGCGACGATGAAGTCGGCCTGGTGCGCACCGGCGGCACGCATTTCCCCCGCAACCGCAGTCGGCGATCCCGACCAGAACGCCGGCGGGAAGCCGATCAGCGCCTTGGGTGCGATCTGGCGAGCCATCTGCACCAGACACTGCCCGAGGCCGGCGGCTGTGTTGGGCAGGCTGCTGCATTCGGGCTGGCTGTTCACCACCGCGGCCATCTGCGTCGGATCATGGTTCGGTGCCTGCGCCCACACGTAGCCCCAGAAGTCGGGCTCGAGGTTGACCAGCACGGGCGCATTCAGGGCGGCAATGCGTTGATACATCAATCGCGCCTGGCTCCAGTACGTGTTCATGAACGTTGCATCGGTGATGCCGCTCAGGTTGCCGTCACCGTTCTGCGCCATTTGGTAGAAGGTGAACATCGGCGTTGCGCCATAGGCCTGGGCGGCCTGCGCGCTGTACGTGATGTAGGCGCCGTCGGGGCTGTTCCAGTAGGGCCACGAGCCAGGTCCCGCGCCTACGAGGTAGACGTCGATGATGTCAGGACGAATGCCCTGGCTTTGCATGTCCGAAATCGACTGACCCGAACCCAGGCCGACGAGCACGCGCGAAGGCTTGCCCAACTTGGCGACGAGCGCGGCGCTGGCTGACAGGCTGGATGTGCTGCCGCCGGTGGTTCCACCTCCAGTTCCGCCGCCATTTCCACCGGTCTGGCCACCAGTGGTGCCTCCGTTGGTGCCGCCTTGCGTTCCAGTGCCGCTGCCTGTCGTGCTACTGCCCTGCGTGCTATCGGACCCGCCGCCGCAGCCAAATAGCGCGAACGCAATCGCGGCGACGGCAATCCATCGATGAGAAAACACGGTCATCAAAAAATCCTTGAAAGAAAAGGTGCATCGGATTGCCAGGGCCCTCCATCGGGCCCGTGGCAATCAACTCGCCATGAGCGATGCGATCTGGGCAGCGCTGAGCGCGCCGCGATAGATGCGGAAATCATCGATCCGGCCGTTGAACGTCGGGTCTGTGCTGTATTGCGATTTGCCCAGCCAGTTCTGTGTGGTGCTCTCCAGGCGGAACGGTGCCTGGAACATGGCTGTGTTGGTGCTGACGGCCGCACCGTTCACGTACAGCGTGCCGGTGGAGCCTGATAGCGTCACGGCAACATGCACCCATTGCTTGCTGGGCAGCTCGGTGGGGGCGTCAATGATCTGTTCCGGCGGGCCATCGCCGGGGCCATTGGCCGTCATGGCGAAGCGTATGCCAGCCCAGCCGCTTCGCAACTGCGCGCGGGGCGTCAACATCAGGTAGCGGTGAAAGCCCGTTCCGAAGTCGAACAGGCGGGCCCATGTTTGCGAGCCATTCCAGAACACCCACGCCGCGATGGTGAAGTCCGACACGTCGACCAGAAGGTCGTTGGGCAACGCCACGTAGGCGCCCGAGCCGTTGAGCGAGACCGCGTTGCTGCTGCGACCTGCGCCCCATGCCGCACCATTGAGCGTGCCGTTGCGCCCGTTGCCGGAGCGATCGGCTGCGGTGGTGCCGCTGCCCTCATCGAAGGCGAGATGCGTGAGCAGCTGCACCGCCGTGATGGCCTTCACCTCGTTGGAGACAGCCGATTCACCACCAATCGTTTGCGCTGTCACGACATAAAAATACGTGCCGGCAGCGGGCGGCGTATCGGTATAGGTCAGCAGATCGGTGATACCGCTGCGGATGGTGGTGTACGGGCCACCGGCAATCGTCGCGCGCTTGACGTTGTAGCTGGTGGCGTTGCTGGTGCCCCACCACGACAACACGACCTTGCCCGCGCTGGCATAGCCAGTGAGGCCGCTCGGCGCCGCAGCGGGTGTTCCAGGGTCGAGCGTGCACGTGAGCGTGCCATAGCCAAGCTGATCGAAGCCGCCACTGTTGGGGCCGTAGTTGCCGCCACCGCCTTCCGGCGCCACGAGGTCAGCCGCGCGCTTCGTGTAAGGCGCCGCCAGGCCTTTCCGGTTGATGTAATGGTTGGCCACCAGCGCCCAGCACGGGCGGCCCAAAGCACCGCCCTGCCCACCGGTGGAGAACTGCGTCTGGATGACGCCGGCGCTGTTCTGGTACGTGACAAAGGGCACCGAATAGAACGTGCCGTCCGGCTGTGTCAGGTTGGCCTTGGCGACGTACTCGGCGCCCGCCAGGAAGCGGTTGTTGTCATAGCCGTACAGATCGATGCCCTGGTTCCAGGCCATCTCGCAAATGGCGCCCGTCAAGGCAATGCCGAGCGTGGTGTGGCCCTGATCGCGGCCGGCTTCCTGCCATTGTCCGAGGTTGCCGGGGTGCATGTAGTACACGGCCTGCCGGATACAGCCGTTGCTGCCCCCGGTCTTGAAATGGGTGATGGCCTCGTTGACGAGATCGGCATCGTCACACAGCACCCCAATGGCCAGAATGCACGCGATGTTGGACAGGCCCCAGTTGGCCCAGTAGTGCGTGTCCATGGCGGTGTCGATACGCGTCAGGAAAGCATGACTGACAGGGTAGAAAACCTTGCGCATCATCGACTGGAACGCGGCCAGGCCAGCCGGGCTCCAGCCGCTGTAGCTGCGCATGATTTCGGCCGCGTTGGCGAACTCGTAGCCGTAGATGCCAGCGGCCAGCGCCACGTCACTGCCGCCCAGCGTTGTCAGCGTCGAGGCCCACTGGTCGAGATATTCGATGGCTTTATCGGCGTATTGCTTGTCGTCCGACACTTTCCAGCGCAGCGCGTCGCCGTAGGCAGCGGCGATGTCGTGGTAGAGCGTGCCGTAGTTCTGACCATGTGTCGGGTCATTGCCCCGGTAGATGGCGACTTGCGGATTCGGCTTGTTCGTCAGGCGAGTGTGGCCATTCGCAACCAGCACGTTCCAGCTATCGATCCAAGGGGACGCATGCGCCCCCACCTTGGTGCGCATGCGCGCGAAATCCGCTTCGGTATGCAGCAGGCCGGGATGCGTGAAACTCTGGATCTGCACGGTGCCCGCGGGCGGCGCGACGGGCGTCTTGTTGATCGGGGAGCCCGGCGCGGTGGTGCTCCCGCCTGTCGTTGTCGCAGGGGCGACGCTCGCAGCGTCGGCATCATCGCCCCCGCCCCCGCAACCGGCCAGCAGCGAGGCTCCCAGCCCCATCACGAAGTGTCGGCGCGAAATTTTCGTGATGCTGCCCGGCTGGCAAACCGCTTCCAACAGCGGCTCCCCTGGCACCTGCTTGTTGCTCATACACCCTCCCAACTTTTTTGTTGTCGTCAAACCGTGCGCAAGGCTGCACGAACCATGCCACACCCCCTACGAAAGAGGGGTGACGGGGCGTGGTGCGACATGTGACACGAAGCGTCGGTGCAGTTCAATGCATTGGCAGGTTTGATGAGCTTTTTTGATAAAGCGCGCGTGCGCTTTCCGACATGGTTCCTTGCGCAAATGGGGGCATCATCGTGACAGCAGCATCGCTTCCGTCCTTCTCCGCCCCGTGTCACCCCGTGATAAATCGCGCAAAATGCTGCGCATCTGGGATGTGGAGGCTGGCCCGTGGGCATCAACTTCGATTTGACGGACTTGCAGGCGTTTCGCGCGGTGGTGGAGTTGGGCAACTTCCGAAAGGCCGCCGAAGCGATCAGCATTTCCCAGCCCGCGCTGAGCCGCCGGATCGACAAGCTCGAGAGCGCGCTGGGCGTGCCCCTGTTCGAACGCACCACCCGCAGCGTCACGCTCACCACGGTCGGCCGCGTGTTCGCACGCAGCGCAGAACAACTGCTCGACGATCTCGACGTCGCCCTGCTCGGCATCCGCGACGTTTCATCGAGCCGCCTTGGGCACGTGACCATCGCCTGCGTGCCGTCGGTGGCCTATTACTTTCTGCCCAGCCTGATTGCGACCTATCACCGCCGCTTTCCACGCATCAGGGTCAAGCTGCTGGATGCAAGCGCGAACGAGGTGCTCGGTGCGGTCATTAGCGGCGAGGCAGATTTTGGCGTGAGCTTCATGGGCAGCCAGGAGCCCGAGATCGAATTCAAGATGCTGCTGCAGGAGCGGTTTGTTGCCGCCTGCCGGCGCGATCATCCGCTTGCCCGAAAGAAGCGCGTGACGTGGAATGAGCTTTACGCGCACGAATACGTGTCAGTGGACAAGACGTCCGGCAACCGACTGCTGCTGGATCAGGCGCTGTCGGCCGTAGCGCCGCGTGCGCCAAGCGTTTGTGAGACGCGGCACGTCACCACCATGCTTGGGTTGGTTGAAGCGGGGCTTGGTGTTGCTGCGGTGCCGTCGATGGCCATGCCTGGGAATGACCATCCGATTCTCACGAGCGTGCCGCTGGTGGAGCCGGTGGTGAACCGGCGCGTAGGCATTGTGAAGCGGCGCGGCCGTGCGCTCACACCGGCCGCAGAGGAATTTCACCGGATGATCATTGAAGCGAAGCGCGGCGGGATGGCGAGCGATGCATAGCATGGGCTGCTTGGCCCATCGCCCCGCCGCCCTGCCTCAATGCGCAGTCACCGAATCGAGCCCGGTCGATTTCACGTCTGCCTGCACTCCAGGCGAAGCAAGATAGTCGAGTAGCGCCTTCGCTTCCTTCGGATGCTGTGCCCCAACCGGGATGCCCGCAGCAAAGCGCGTGACCGACTGCAGCGACTCCGGGATCTTTCCGACGAAGGTAGCACCCTGCACCGGCAGAAGCTCGCTCACTTGCTGAAAGCCGATTTCGTAGTCGCCGGTGGCCACCACCGATGCCACCGGAATGCGCGGGACCATCTTCGCTTTCGCCTTGACCTGCTCTTCAATGCCGAGCTTCTTGAACAGCTCGCGCTCGATATAGACGCCGCTCGCGCTGTCCGAGTAGGCAATCGACTTGGCATGCAGCAGCACTTGCTTGAGGCCCTCCGGCGAGCTGATGTCGGGCTTGGCCGCGCCTTCACGCACAACCATGCCGATGCGCGAGTCGGCCAGTTCCACGCGCGAGTCTGGAATGACCTTGCCTTGCTTGATCAGATCGTCGAGTGCGTAGCCGACCATGATGACGGCGTCGGCCGGCTCACCGCGCGCAAGCCGATTTGGAATCGCTTCGGGCGATTTGCCCATCGAGGGTCCAAGTGCGGTGTTGAGCGTGTTGCCTGTCTGCGATGCAAATTTCGGCCCGAGCATCTTGTAGGCGGCGGTAAAGCCACCGGAGCTCATGACGTGCAGCTCGGCAGCCTGAACGTTGACCGCAATGGCTGAGGTTGCGACGAGCGCGGCTGCGCACAGTTTCAAAAACAGAGTCTTCATGGTGATGGTCGTGCCAGGTCGTACGTGTTTGTGAGTATCTGGAGCGCGCTCTGCGTCAGTGGGCCGGAGCCAGCGTCACCGCGCGGCGGCGATACAGCGTCAACGTCGCCAGGAGCGCGCACACAGCGGCAAAACTCATCCAGTAGCCGGGGGCGGCCTTGTCGCCGGTCATGTGGATGGCGGCCGTCGAGATGGCGGGGGTAAAGCCGCCAAACACTGCCGTCGCAAGGCTATAGGCAAGCGAGAATCCGGCAACGCGCACCTGCACGGGCATCACTTCCGTGAGCGCGACAACCATCGCGCCGTTGTAGATGCCGTACATGAACGACAGCCAAAGCAGCACGAGCAGCATGTTCATGAAGCTCGGCGCGTGAGCGAGGAACGAAAGCGCCGGATAGGCGGTAGCGATGGTGAGCACCGTCATGCCGATGAGCAGCGGCCGGCGGCCGATCCTGTCGGAGAGCGCGCCACCAATCGGCAGCCACACGAAGTTCGACACCCCCACACACAGCGTGACGAGCAGGCTGTCGGCCGTGCTCAGGTGCAGAACGGTCTTCCCGAACGTGGGCGCATAGACAGTGATGAGGTAGAAGCTCGTGGTGGTCATCGCCACCAGCATCATGCCGGCGATGACGACGCCCCAGTTTTGCACCAGCGTGCTGAGTACGTCCTTCATGCTCGGACGATGCTTGCGTGCCTTGAACTCCTGCGTTTCCTCAAGATTGCGGCGCAGCACGAAGATGAACGGCACGATCATGCAACCGACGAAGAACGGCACTCGCCATCCCCATGCGGCAATGGCCGGTGCGCTCAGCCATTGGTTGAGCGCAAACCCCAGGCCCGCCGCCACCACAATTGCGACCTGCTGGCTGGCGGACTGCCAGCTCGTGAAGAAGCCCTTGCGGCCCGGCGTAGCCATCTCGGCCAGGTAGACCGATACGCCACCCAACTCGGCGCCCGCCGAGAAGCCCTGCAAGAGGCGCCCGAGCAACACGAGCGCAGGTGCCAGGAGGCCGATCGAGGCGTAGCCGGGAACGAATGCGATCAGCACGGTGCCGCTTGCCATGATGGACAGCGTGACGATCAGGCCCTTCCGGCGGCCGACATCGTCAATGTACGCACCGAGCACCACCGCGCCCAGCGGCCGCATGAGGAACCCGGCGCCAAAAACGGCGAAGGTCATCATCAGCGAGGCGAATTCGCTATCGGTGGGAAAGAAGACGTTGGCGATCTGTGTGGCGTAGAAGCCGAACAGGAAGAAGTCGAACTGCTCCAGGAAATTCCCGGCGGTGACGCGGAAGACCGCGGCGGCCTTTGATTGCCCGGTCGAAAGGCTGGACTGGGGGTGCATCGAGGTGTCTCCTGGAAGCCAAAAAAAGAATACGCCGTCGAACGGCGTTTGTCGTTTTGGCAATGTTCGCCGGGAGACCAACAAACGAGAAGTGCAATTTTCGGAAGGATTGATGTGCTTTGGTTATCAATCCCTTTGCCCTTCCTCGGGGGGTTTTCCGTCCAGTTAGGCAAGCTGTGGAGGCGAATCACGGACCCAGCCTCCACATGGCAAGCACGTTCGATTACTGCTTGGCGGGTTCTGCGTACACGCGCTTGGCGAACGTTGCGATCGCATCCGCCATCGCCTTGGGCTGTTCGGGTGCAAATGCATGGCCTGCATTCGGCACCACAACCACCGTCACACGATCGCCCAGCATCGATTTCAGAACCTGCGAGAAGCGGCGCGGCGCCACAGCGTCGTGCTCGGCCTGCAAGTCCAGGATCGGCGCGGTGCCGGCCGCGAAGTACGCGTTCACCGGCGTCACGTTGCGGGCATGGGACTCCGCCTCATGCGTCTCTTCGTGCCAGCCATCGAGCCACACGCGTGGGTCATTGCCCGGCGCAAAGAAGGCCTGTCGCAGATACGCAAGGCGCTGCGCTTCCGAAAGACGCATATCACCCGCGCCGTCGATGGCTTTACGCATCTCTGCGTTGATCGGCTTTTCGGTCGAACCCGGCGGCACCTTGCCGGCGGAAGCCGCAACCAGAACGACGCCGCGCACCAGCTCGGGCCGATCCACCGCCACCATGCGTGCCGGGAAATTGCCCCACGCGTGGCCAACCACAACCGCCGGCCCTTGCTTTTCATGCTCGATCACGGAGGCCACATCGGCGGCAAAGGCATGCATGTCCAGATTGGTCATGGGCCCCTTGCTCTGGCCGATGCCGCGCGGCTCAGGACGCAACACACGGAAGCCATCGGCGACGAGCTGGTTTGCAACCTGATCGTAATCGCGCCCCGAACGGCCCAGCGACGGCAGGATGACGATCAACGGGCCCTTACCTTGCCGCATCACCTCAATCTGCACGTTGCTGTACTTGACCAATTCACGATCGATCTGACCGGCATCCGTTGCAGCCAGTGCAGAGAAGGAAAGCATGACCGCAGCCAACGCGGTACAGCCGTACTTGATCAATTTCATGATGTTCTCCTTGGTGTGCTTGGTGTGGATAGGCATGCCACGCGGATGCGTCGGCCTGCGCGTTGTTGTGTTGACGAAATCAGGACGCGCCCGCATAGACACGTCGGGCGAAGCGCGCGATGGCGCGGCTCATCGCCGCGGGCTGCTCGGGCGCCATGGCGTGCCCGGCATCTGGAATCACTTCCACCGTCACGCGGTTACCCAGCATGGGCTTGAACACGTTGGGCACGACCACGGCGTCGTACTGCGCCTGCAGATCAAGCATGGGCACCGTGCCGCCAGCGAAGTACGCATCCACAGGCGTGACGTTGCGGGCATGGGCTTGCGCGTGGTGTGCATCCGAATACCAACCGCCAAGCCACGGCTTGGGGTCGTGGCCGGGAGCAAAGAACGCCTGGCGCAGATATTCCAGACGCTTTGCCTCGGGCAGCGCGAGGTTGCCGGAGCCGTCGATCGCTTCGCGCAAGCGGCCATAGGGCTTCTCGTTGGAACCGGGCGGCAGCTTGCCGGCAGAAGCTGCGGCCATGACGAGGCCGCGCACCAGGTCAGGCCGATCCACCGCCAGCATGCGCGCCGGCTGGCTGCCCCAGGCATGCCCCACCACGACAACGGGCCCCGTCTTTTCGTGATCGATCACGGCGGCAACGTCGGCCGCAAACGCATGCATGTCGAGATTCGCCATCGGGCCCTTGCTCTGGCCAATGCCGCGCGGTTGCGGCCGCAGGACACGCAGCCCATCGGCTGCAAGCAGGCGGGCCACCTCGTCGTAATCTTCCGCGCCGCGCCCAAGCGACGGCAGGATGACAACAGTCGGCCCACTGCCCTGGCTGAGGGTTTCGATCTGCACATCGCCGTGGCGCACGAGCGTCCGCTGTACGTCTGCTCCGTTGTTTGGCGGCGCGGCGCACGCCGCCATCACCAAGGTCAATGCGGCGCCCAGAAGGCACTTCTGCAACGTCATGGAGTCTCCTAGTTCCGGGATCTAGCCCGGTTGTTTTTTGCTTCGGGCAGCAGTTGCCCCTCGCGGCAGGAAACCCACCGCGATGCAACGGACAACGGCAACGAATCAGGCGATTTCTATTTGGTGGGGATCGGGTCGAGCCCCGTCTGGACCAGCTTGGCGGCGACTTCCGGAGAACGCAGATACGTGATGAGACCTTCAGCGGCCTGGCGCTCCTTGGCATCTTTTGCCACTGCAACGGCAATCACGCTCGTCTTCTGCACCTCGGCGGGCAGCGGCCCCACATATTGGATGCCGCCGAATGCCCGTAGCTCGCTGATCTGCTGCAGGCCCAGATCCGCCTCGCCGCGCTCAAGCGCCGAGCCGACCAGCTCCTTGCCCCGGATCAGCACGCTCTTGGTTTTCATCTGCTCGGCAATCCCGAGACGCGCGAACAGCGTGCCGGTGATGTAGGTACCGCTGGCGCCTTCCGAAAACGCCACAGACTTGGCCGCCAACAAGGTTTGCCGCAGATCGTCAACGGTCTGGATATTCGGCTTGGGCAAGCCCTTGCGCACTGCAACGCCCACGCCTGACGCCACCAGGTCAACGCGCGACTCCGGAATGAAGCGCCCTTGCTTCACTTGATCCGTCAAGGCGGCGCCGATCATGAAGCACACATCCATCGGCTCGCCGTTCTTGATGCGCATCGGCAAGGCGTCGGGCGAGGTGCCATAGGACGGCCCCCACGCGATGATCAGATGGTTGCCCGACTGCTGCTCGTACGCCGGTATGACCTTCTCGAAGGCCGCGTGCAACGCGCCGGTCGCCAGCACGTGCACATCTGCGGCCCAGGCGGCACTGGTGGCGGCAATGAGCGGTATTGCACAGAGGCTGCGCACTGCAAAGCGGCGCACGCTGGATTGGAATGGCATGTCGTGTCTCCTCGTTCATTATTGGTGTAGGGGTGGCGCAGGGCTAGACTGCCCCGCGTGTGTTCACGTACAGGGCATAGAGCGATGTGGTGGACGCCATGAACAGGCGATTGAGGTGTCGGCCGCCGAAGCACAGGTTCGCGCAACGCTCCGGCAGTGCGATGTGACCGATCGCGGTGCCGTCGGGGGCGAACACGCGCACGCCATCAAGCTCTGCCGACCCCGTGCCCCAGCCGCACCACAGGTTGCCGTGCGCATCGACGCGAAAGCCGTCCGGCGCACCGTCCGCGGCGTCGATCAACACACGGCGCTCGCCAAGCGCTTTGCCGTCGACCACGTCGAATGCCAGGATCTCGCGCGGCCGCGCACGCGATGCCACCACATACAACGTCCGCTCATCCGGCGAGAACGCCAATCCGTTGGGGCCGAGCACATCGTCGGCAACACAGTCCAATCGCCCGTCGCGCGGGTCGATCCGATAGATGCTGGCCGGCAACTGCGGCTCGGCAATCTGGCCCATGTAGTCGCTCACCAGGCCGAACGGCGGATCGGTAAACCACACTGCGCCGTCGCTTGCGACCACCACATCGTTGGGCGAATTCAGCGGCTTGCCATCGAACTCGCTGGCCAGCACGGTGATGCTGCCGTCGTATTCCGTGCGCGTGACGCGGCGCTGGCCGTGCTCGCAGGCAATCAGCCTGCCCTGCCTGTCGCGTGTCAGGCCGTTGGCCTTGTCTGAGGGCGCGCGGTATGTCGCCACCGCGCCGGAGGCCTCGTCCCAACGCAGGATGCGATCGTTGGGCAGGTCGGTCCAATAGATCGCCCCTGCGTCCCCAAACCAGACGGGGCCTTCGGCCCACCTGCAGCCAGTCCAGAGGCGTTCGACCTTGGCGTGCGGCAGACGGTAGTGCTCGAAGCGCGGGTCCAGGATACGCACGGCCGGATCTGGCGTGCGCAGGCTCGGCTGCCACCCATCGTTGCTCATCGCTGGCCCTCCTTGACGCGGCCCAGCAGCACCATAGAAAGCAGCGTTGCGAGAACCAGCATGGTGCCCATGCCGATCAGCCCGGCCTTGAACGAGCCCGTGGCGTCTTTCAGCCAGCCCACCATGTACGGGCCGAACAACCCGCCAAGGCTGCCCACCGAGTTGATGAACGCCAGCCCGCCGGCGGCGGCCTGCTTGTCCAGGAACGTGGCCGGGATGCCGTAGAAGCACGTGCGCACGGATGACAACCCCACCACCGCCACGGTCAAGCCCAGCATGGCCGGCACCAGCGCATCGGACGCAACCGACACAAAGAAACCCAGCGCCGCCACCGCACAGGTGATCACCAGGTGCAGAACATAGCGCTGCGTGCGCGCCACCACGCGTGCCCAGCCCAGCATCACCAGGGCGCCAACAACATAGGGCAGCGCCGTGGCAAAGCCCACCTGCGTGTTCGACAGGTGATGCGTCTTGAGGATGGTCGGCATCCACACACCAATGCCGAGAATGCCGATGATGTAGCTGAAGAGAATGGCCGTGAGCAGCCAGACGCGGGCGTCCTTGAGCGCCGGCCCGAGGCGATGCTCGACCGCCGCGCTGCGCTCCCGCTCGATGGCAGCCGCCAGGGCGGAGCGCTCCTCTGCCGTAAGCCAGGCTGCGTTGTCCGGCCGATCGGTCAGCATGCGCAGGCACAGCAGGCCCAGCACGCAGGCCGGCAACCCCTGCAGGATGAAGAGCCATTGCCAGCCGTGCAGCCCGAGCCAACCGTCCAGCTCCAGCATCGATACCGACAGCGGCCCGCTGAACACGGACGACAACGGAATAGCAGCGAGGAACCAGCCCATCATGCGCGTGCGATACCGCGACGGAAACCACAACGTCAGATAGAAGATGACGCCGGGAAAGAACCCCGCCTCGCCAATCCCGGCGAGCAAGCGAATCGCCGCATAGCTGTTGGGGCCCACGGCAAAGCTGGTGGCGGCGGCAAACAAACCCCACGTGATCATGATCCGCGCCAGCCAGCGACGTGCGCCGTAGCGATACAACGCCAGGTTGCTCGGCACCTCGAACAGGCAATAGCCCACGTAGAAGATGCCGGCCGCCAGGCCAAACTGGGCCGCGCTCAGGCCCAGGTCGCGGTTCATGGTCAGCGCGGCAAAGCCGACGTTGGTCCGGTCGAGATAGTTGACGAAGTAGGCGAGCGACAGCAGCGGAACCAGGCGCCAGGCGGCCTTGCGGCAGGCGCTCTGCTCAGCAGTGTGCTCTGCCTGGGCGGCATCGATAAACGTGGCTTGCATGGCGATGCCTCAGAAATAGAGCCGTTGCGGGTTATGAACGAGCACGGCTTCAGCCGCTTCAGCACCGCAGGCTTCCTGCACGAACGCGAGCAGGCTGCTGTCGTCGGGCACGTCGCCCTTGATGTTGGGGTGCGGCCAGTCCGTGCCCCAGATGGCCCGCTCGGGCGCCGCCTGCACCAGCCGCCTGACCAGCGGCAGCGCTGCAGTCCATGGCGGCGCAGCGCCTTGCATCAGGCGGTCGACACCGGAGAGCTTGATCCACCGATTGTCTTTACGCAGATGGCGCTCCAGCTCGCGCACGGCGGCTTCATCCAGCGGGCGGGTCGCATCCTGCCGGCCCATGTGGTCGATCACCAGCGGCACGTCGAAGTCTTCCCACGCATCGAGCACCGGCAGAAGCTGATCCAGTTGCCCATGCAGCAGCACGTGCCAACCCATCGGCCCAACGCGCTCGGCGAGTTCGCGCAAGCGGTCCAGATCGCGCTCGCCCGGCAGGTGGCCCATGAAGTTGAAGCGGATGCCGCGGACGCCGCCCTCGTGCAATTCGCGCAGGGCGTCGTCACTCGTGGTGTGGTCGACCAGCGCGACGCCGCGATAGCGCCCGTGCGTCATGGCCAGCGCCGACAGCAGCGCACGGTGATCGGACTGGTAGCACGCCGCCTGCACCAGCACGCCGTGCGTGACGCCCAACTGCTCATGCAACGCAAGCAGTTGCGTCATCGGAGCTTCCACCGGGCGATACGACGCGTCGGCGGGCAGCGGAAACGCGTCCCAGGGCCCATAGATGTGCGTATGGCAATCCCACACGCCGCCGTTCAGCTCGCCTTGCATGGTCAGTCGCACCGCGCCGTCATGCCGCCATCGACCACGACTTCGGTGCCGGTGACAAAGCGCGCCTCGTCAGACGCCAGGAACAGCGCGGCATGCGCGGTGTCACGCCCGTCACCCATGAAGCCGAGCGGAATGCGAGCGAGCCGGCTTTCGAGCAGCTTGTCGACGTCGCCGCCGGAGCGCTGGCCGGCCAGGCGCACTTCCACCATGGGCGTATGCAATTGGCCCGGCACCACGGTGTTCACGCGGATGCCCTTCTTCGCGTACTCGACGGCCACCACCTTGGAAAGCTGGATCACGCCCGCCTTGCAAGCGGCATAGGCCACCTGCGCCGAGCCCGTCCAGCGGATGCCGGATGTTGAAGCCGTATTGACGATGGCGCCACTGCCCTGCGCTTCCATCACGGGCAGCACGTGCTTGCAGGTCAGATAGACGCTCTTGAGGTTGAACGCAACCTGTGCATCCCACTTGTCTTCCGACAACGCCACAGGGCCGCCGGCAGCGGAGCCGCCAACGTTGTTCACCAGGATATCGACGCGGCCGTACTGCTCCACGCAGGCATCGACCATGCCTTTGACGGCCGTAGTGTCGGTCACGTCGCAGGTGTACGGCGTGACCTCACCACCCGCCTCGCGCACGCGGCGCAGCGTTTCTTCCATGGCTTCGAGGTTCTTGTCGACGGCGAATACGCGTGCCCCAGCCATCGCAAACAGCACGGCCACGGCGCGGCCGTTGCCCCAGCCCGGCCCGACGCAGCCCGCGCCAGTCACGATGGCTACCTTGCCTGCCAGTCGGCCCGCAGCCGTGGTTTGTTCAAATTCGGTCGTTGCTTGCACAGTGAATTCCTTGTTGCTTGTTGCTGTTACATCGGCAGTTGCGTCGGCAGTTCCGGCGTCGCACCGGCCGGCGCGGGCACGTTGAATGCCTTGATGGTCATGGAGATGAGCGTGTAGTAGCCGGCAATGCCAACCAGATCGACCACGCCGTCCTTCCCAATGGCGTCAACCAGCTCGGCGTACAGGCCGTCGTCCACTTCGCGCTCGGCATGCAGTTGCTTCAGGAAAGCGAAGACGAGCGCCTCGTCGCGCTGCTCGAACGCCGGGTTCATGCCGTCACGAATGGCGTCGATCACCGCCGGCGACACACCGGCTTCCAACGCGAACGGCTTGTGCGCGGCCCATTCGTATTCCGCCAGCCAGTAGCGGCCCATGAACAGGATGGCCAGTTCGGACAGGCGCGGCGGCAGGCTGCTGTCGTAACGGCAGTAGCGTCCGAGCGCCTGTGCGCGGTCGGCCAGCAGCGGGCGATGCAGCCAGACGGCCAGCGGGCCGCGCACACCCTTGCGGGGGCCGTTGGCAATGGCGTCGTAGACGGCGCGCTGGTCTGCGTCCAGCGCATCAGGATCGAGGGCGGGAATGCGTTGCATGTTGGTGTTGCTCAGTGCTTAGTGGCTTAGTGGGTCAGCGCGTCTTGCGCAACCGCAGCCTGTGCGGTGGGCTTCTGCAGCTTGAGGAGAGAAGAACGGGCCTGCCCGCCGGTCTCGCGATGGAACGCTTCGGCGTCGAACGCACCTTCCCAGCGGGCGATGGCGAACACCGCCACGGTGTTGCCCACCACGTTCACGAGCGCAGTGGCAATCGCCATCACGCGGTCGATGCCGAACAACAGCCCCAGGCCGGCTACGGGCAGCGAGCGCACCGATTGCAGCGTGGCCGCCAGCTTGACGAACGCCCCGCCGGCAACGGTGGTCCCGCCCTTGGAAGTGAGGCTCAGGATGGCGAGCAGCCCGAGTTGCTGCCACAGCGAGAACGGCGTGTCCGTCGCCTGCGCAATGAAACCCACGGCGATGGCCATGTAGATGGAGGTGCCGTCGAGGTTGAAGCTGTAGCCCGCAGGCAGCACGAACCCGACCACGGCCTCATCACAACCTGCGCGTTGCAGCTTCTCAACCAGACGCGGGAAGGCCACCTCGCTTGATGCCGTGCCGAAGATCAACAGCATCTCGTCGCGAATCAGCTTGAGCACGCTGAAGTACGGCAGGCCGATCATCCACGTAATCGAACTGAGCACGCCGAACACGAACAGCAGCGACGCGGCGTAATACAGCAGGATGACCTTCAGCAGATAGAGCAACGTCACGCCGCCATAGCTGCCCACGGCCGCGGCCATGGCACCGAACGCGCCGAGCGGTGCCAGCTTCATGATGAAGCCGAGCATGCGAAACAGCACCTTCTGCGCTTCATCCATGCCGCGCAGCAGGACCGAATCCGGACCCACCGAGAGGTTCAGCGCCAAGCCCGCCAGGATGGAGATGATCAGCACCTGCACGATGTCGCCCTTGGCAAATGCATCGACCAGCGTGTGCGGAATCAGGCTGAGCAGGTAATTGACGGCCGAGATGCCGCCGGCGCCGCTGGTGGCCTTCACAGCATCGGCGCTTTCGGCAAGGTTGGTGGCATGCAGCCCCACCCCGGGCTCGAACACGTTGACGAGCACAAAGCCCAGCACCATGGCCACCGTGCTGACCACCTCGAAGTACACCAGCGACTTCACGCCCATGCGGCCCAGCATGCGCAGGTCGCGCACATGCGCCAGGCCCTGCACCAGCGTGCAGAAGATGATCGGGGCCAGCATCATCTTCAGCAGCGCGATGAATGCCTGCCCGATGGGCTTCATGGCAACGGCCCACTGCGGCGCGGCGATGCCGAGGACGACCGCACACGCCAGGCCGATCAAGACCTGCACATGCAGCTTCTTCAGATGTTTCATGGTGTCTCCTGCGTCCAGTCATTCAGCGCTCTGCCGCTACCAGGCGGCACCAGCGTGCTGGACTTGTCTTGCTTGAAAGGCGGTCGTCGCTGGGGGCGTGAACGCCGTCTCCGCTACGCGTTGGGTGATTTGTTATTTGTAGAAAGCATAGATTGACGGTCTTTTCTTGACAAAGACCATGTGAACATACAAATCTATGCCGACACGGCATATCTCAACGCAAGCATGGACATCCGAGAACTCAAGAGCTTCATTCGCGTGGCGCGTGCCGGCAGTTTCAGCCGCGCAGCCGCCGAGCTGTACATCGCGCAACCCGCGCTGAGCCGGCAGATTGCAAAGCTGGAGGCAGAGATTGGCGTGCCGCTGCTGGTTCGGCATGGCCGGGGCGTCCGGCTCACCGCGGCGGGCTCGCGTCTGCTGGAGCGCGCTGAAATGATCACCCACCTGCTCAGCGAAACCAGCGAAGACGTACGCGCCAGCGCGGACGAGGAGCGCGGGCATCTGGCTGTTGGCCTGCCGCCGACCATGGGCGCGCTGATCGGCGCCGATCTCGTCCAGGACTTCCGGGCGCAGTGGCCTCGGGTGTCACTGCACGTGCGAGAAGGCCTGAGCAGCTCGCTGCAGGAGTGGGTGCTGGATCGGCGCGTTGACCTTGCCGTCGTCTACAACCAACCGCCGCTGGATGCGTTCCACGTGCGCCCTTTGTTCAGCGAGCCCATGATCCTCGTGGGGCCGCCTGGCTCAGAGACCGACAAGCGCGAATACCAGATCCGCGACCTGGCCAGCATTCCGCTGATCTTGCCCGGCCTGCCGCACAGCAACCGGCGCCTGGTCGAACAGGCGGCGATCCAGCACGGTGTGCGCCTGCGCATCGCCCTGGAAGTCGACAGCGTGTCGCTGACCAAGCAACTGGTGAAGGCCGGCGCCGGCTATTCGATCCTGACCTACATCGCAATCAAAGAGGAGATCGCGCGTGGTGAACTCGTTGCACATCGCATCGGGCGTCCCGGCATCCGGTCGAGCGTGGCGATCACGACCCTGCGCGAGAATCCCCCTTCCCGCTTCGCCGCTGCCTGGACCGCACTGCTGCAAGACAAGCTCAAGCAATTCATTGCGTCGGAATCGTGGAAAGCCGATGTGGTCTGGCCGAAGGACGGGACTCACTGAGCAGGCCGTCTCACGGCCCCCCAAAAGAAAACGCCAACCCGCGATGGGTTGGCGTTTTGCTTGGGGTATGACCGAATCAGTCGATCAATGCATCAGTGGAACTGGTTCATCGTGTTGTCCTTACCCGCAGCCTTCAGCGCTGCTTCGCCGCTGAAGTATTCCTTGTGGTCGTCGCCAATATCCGAGCCCGACATGTTCTGGTGCTTGACGCAGGCGATGCCTTGACGGATTTCCTTGCGCTGCACGCCAGCCACATAACCGAGCATGCCCTGGTCGCCGAAGTATTCCTTGGCCAGGTTGTCGGTCGACAGCGCGGCGGTGTGGTACGTCGGCAGCGTGATCAGGTGGTGGAAGATGCCGGCTTCGCGCGACGCATCGGCCTGGAACGTGCGGATCTTCTCGTCAGCGAGCTTCGCCAGTTCGCTGTCGTCGTATTCCGTGCTCATCAGTTGGCCGCGCTCGTAGGCCGACACATCCTTGCCGGCTTCCTTCATCGCGTCATACACCTGCTGACGGAAGTTCAGCGTCCAGTTGAACGACGGGCTGTTGTTGTACACCAGCTTGGCGTTCGGGATGACCTTGCGGATTTCGCTCACCATGCCGCCAATCTGGGCGATGTGCGGCTTTTCGGTTTCGATCCACAGCAGGTCGGCGCCGTTTTGCAGCGAGGTGATGCAGTCGAGCACGCAACGCGCTTCGCCGGTGCCAGCGCGGAACTGGAACAGGTTGCTCGGCAGGCGCTTCGGACGCAGCAGCTTGCCGTCGCGCTTGATGACGACATCACCGTTGCCCAGTTGGTCGGCCGACAGCTCTTCGCAGTCGAGGAACGCGTTGTATTGGTCGCCCAGGTCGCCCGGCGTGTTCGTCACGGCGATCTGCTTGGTCAGGCCTGCGCCCAGCGAATCGGTACGGGCGACGATGATGCCGTCGTCCACGCCCAGCTCCAGGAACGCGTAGCGGATCGCGCGGATCTTGGCCAGGAAGTCTTCATGCGGCACGGTGACCTTGCCGTCCTGGTGGCCGCACTGCTTCTCGTCCGACACCTGGTTTTCGATCTGGATGCAGCAGGCACCCGCTTCGATGAACTGCTTGGCCAGCAGGTACGTGGCTTCTGCGTTGCCGAAACCGGCGTCGATGTCGGCAATGATGGGCACCACGTGGGTGACGTGGTTGTCGATCTTTTCTTGGATCGCGGCCTTGGCAGCGGCGTCTTTGGCAGCGTCCAGTTCGCGGAAGAGGCCGCCCAGTTCACGCGCGTCGGCTTGGCGCAGGAACGTGTACAGCTCGCGGATCAGCGCGCTGACAGAAGTCTTCTCGTGCATCGATTGATCCGGCAGCGGGCCGAACTCCGAGCGCAGCGCAGCGACCATCCAGCCCGACAGGTACAGGTAGCGGCGTTCGGTGCTCTTGAAGTGCTTCTTGATGGAAATCATCTTCTGCTGGCCGATGAAGCCGTGCCAGCAACCCAGCGACTGCGTGTACTTGGACGGATCGGCGTCGTAGGCGGCCATGTCGGCGCGCATGATCTTGGCGGTGTACTTGGCGATGTCCAGACCCGTCTTGAACTTGTTCTGTGCACGCATGCGAGCAGCGTACTCGGGGTTGATCGCGTTCCATGCGTTGCCGTAGGTTTCTTTCAAACCGGCAACTGCCTTGATGTCGTCTTGATACTGGGCCATGTCAATTTCCTGGAAATAAAGCGCGTTTGAGAAGAATCGGTTGCGTGTGCAGCTCCGGAGTTCGAAGCGAGCAGCATGGATTTATTGTAGGTCGGCTTTGACGCGTCGCAGCAATGTCTTATATAAGACATAAGAGTTAGTTTTTCTTTATTTTTCAAATAGATAGCTGACAAATTTTGCGATGCGGAACGTGTTTTCAGCAAACGGGAAGACGACGCCCGAGAAATTCGAGGCAAATTCCGTAATGTGAAACGGTCTTTCAGGTGCTGGAGGCGGTGAACGTGGGGGCCGCGGGGGGCGACGCAGGCGTGTCCGCCTGAGTCATGCGATGCCGACGATGCCAGTTGCCTGGCGGGCGGGGCACCTTCACTATTGTTTGCCGCTGAACGACAGAAGGCCGCCATACCGGCACTTTCATCCGCCCATCAAAAGGAAGACTCCATGCCCGCTCCGGACTATGACGTTGTCGTGTTTGGCGCCACCAGCTTTGTCGGTCAGATCCTGACCCGCTACCTGGCCGAACAGTTTTCGGGCGGTGGAGAAACGCTGCGCTGGGCCATTGCCGGCCGATCCGAAGCGAAGCTGCTGGACGTCAAGCGTTCACTAGGCGCGGCGAGTGAATCCCTCCCGATCATCGTGGCAGACGCCGCCAACGAACCCCAGTTGCGCGCACTGTGCGCACAGACCCGGGTAGTGGTCTCCACGGTTGGCCCCTACGCGCTGTACGGCGAGCCCTTGATCAAGGTCTGCGCCGAAAGCGGCACGGACTACTGCGACCTCACCGGCGAGACCCAGTGGATCAAGCGCATGATCAACAAATATGAAGCGACGGCGCAGCAGTCAGGGGCACGCATCGTGCATTGCTGCGGCTTCGACTCGGTGCCGTCGGATATGGGGGTCTACTTCCTGCAGCAACAAGCCATGCGGCAATGGGGTACACCCGCCACGCGGGTGAAGTTGCGCGTCAAGACGCTCAAGGGCGGCGCATCTGGCGGCACTGTGGCCAGCCTGATCAACGTCGTGCAAGAAGCCGCTGCGGACCCTGCCTTGCGCCGGGAACTCGCAGACCCTTACTCCCTCTGCCCCCAGGGCCACGGCTTCACGGCACGCCAACGCTCGGTACGGGGCGCGGCGTTCGATGCCGATTTCGATGTGTGGATTGCGCCCTTTGTCATGGCGGCCATCAACGAGCGCGTGGTGCACCGCTCCAACGCCCTGTCCGGAAACGCCTATGGCAACCCATTCACCTACGACGAAGCGGTGATCACCGGGCCCGGCCTGCGCGGCCGTTTGCGGGCCGTGACGATGGTGGCCGGCCTGGGCGCCTTCATGCTGGGCATTGTCATCAAGCCCATCCGCATCGTGATGGAGCGCTTTCTGTTGCCCAAACCCGGCGAAGGCCCCACGCCTGCGGCGCAATTGGCAGGCCGCTATGACCTGCGGCTCTTTGGCCGCACCGATCAAGGAAACACCTTGCGGGTGAAGGTGACCGGAGATCGGGACCCCGGCTATGGCTCGACCGGCAAGATGCTGGGTCAGGCTGCCGCCAGCCTCGCGCTGGACCACGTAAAAGAGGGCACCAAGACCGGACGCCCCGGCGGCTTCTGGACGCCGGCCACAATGTTCGACGAACGCTTCATCGAGCGCCTGACCCGCCATGCTGGTCTGCGTTTCGAGCGGATATAAGCGCGATGAAGCGCCAGCTCAGCCGAGGCATCAGTCGTTCTGCCCGCGCGCAAAAATATCCCAGCTGGCCATGAACAGCGCGGCAACCAGCGGCCCGATCACGAAGCCTGTGATGCCGAACAATTCCATACCGCCCAGGGTGGAGATCAGCACGACCCAGTCGGGCATCTTGGTGTCCTTGCCGACCAGCAGCGGGCGCAGCAGGTTGTCGACCAGGCCGATCACACCGCCGCAGAACGCGACGAGGATCACGCATTTCCAGATCGCGCCCACCATCAGGAAGCAGAGCGCGACCGGAATCCACACGAGGCTCGCGCCAATCGCGGGCAGCAGCGACAGGAAGGCCATCAACGCGCCCCACAGCACCACGCCGTCAATGCCGAGGAGCCAGAAAATCAGCCCCCCAAGCGCGCCCTGCACCAGCGCAACGGCAATGTTGCCTTTCACGGTGGCGCGCACGACGGTCGTAAACTTGCTCAGCAGCAGGCGCTTGTGCTCTTCATCCATCGGCAGCGCGCGGCGCACGCGGCGGCCGATCTCGGCGCCATCGCGCAACAGGAAGAACACCATGTACAGCATCACGCCAAAGCCGACGACGAACTGGAACGTGTTCTGCCCGATGCTCAGCGCCTGCGTCGCGGCAAACTGGCTGATCTGCGCTGCCCCGTCGGCCAGCTTTCTCTGGATGCCGGGGATGTTGGTCAGGCCGGCTTTGGCAAGCAGTTGCTGCACCCATGTGGGCAGCGCATGGACCGCCTCCGAAAGGTACCGGGAATAATTGGGCTGCGCGCTCTGGATCTCCTGATAGGCAACGCCGATTTCCTGCACGATGGTCGCCGTCACAAAGATGACCGGCAGGATCACGATCAGGACGATCAGGGTGAGCGTGGTGAGCGCAGCAAGATTGCGCCGCTTGTCCATCCGGGCGACCAGCGCACGCTGCACGGGCTGGAACAGGATCGCCAGGATGACGCCCCAGAACACCGCGCCAAAGAACGGCGAGAGTATCCAGCAGAGCCCGAGCGTGACGACAAACAGCAGGAGGTAGAAAAATTTCTGGTGGTCGTTTCCGCTATCCATGGGTTGCTTTTGCTTAAAGGTGACGTCTCAAAGGCCCGAGCAGGAACCAGGCCCGGCAATGAAATCCGAGTATGCCCGCGCAACCGCGGTTGTCATAGGGGCGGCCGACGGGGCGGACAGGCTGACGAAGCCCGCCGAAAGCTGGCGCCCGCGGTTGAACAACCCCGATACCGGCCGGGCTATGGCGACGAGCATTGCCAGCTATAGTCTGCCCACCCATCCAACCGAACGGAGCACAACGTGGTATTCGAAATGGCCCACATCGAGATTCTCGCCGGCAAGCAGCGCGAGTTTGAAGCCGCCGTCCAGCAAGCCTTGCCGCTGTTTGCACGCGCCAAGGGCTGCCACGGCGCCGAGCTGCACCACATCGTCGAGCGCGACACCAGCTACGTGCTGATCGTGCGCTGGAACACCGTGGAAGACCATATGGTCGATTTTCGCGAGTCCGACGACTTCCAGGAATGGCGCAATCTGGTCGGGCCATTCTTTGCGAAGGCGCCGGAGGTCGTGCACTCCGAAGTGGCGGTCAAGTAACCGGCCCGCCTGAATCATTCGATCCTCACCCAGGCACGAGATGCGCTCGGCGCTCTCAAGGTGCACCCCCATCTCGTGCCATGCCGACGCGGCAACCTGACCGCCGGCCCCTTTTCAGCGCTTGGGCCTGAACATCCCGTAAGAATCCTTTTGCATTTGTTTGCAGTCCGCCCGCGCGGCGCGAGTCCAATGGCACGGTAAAGAAGCCCCCGGTGCTGCCGTTAGCCAGAGATGTGCATTGCGCGCGGCAACGAGCGCGGGCACCTGTGCAACCCATTCGCAACTGCCTCCCGGCTCTGCCCAACCGCCCGCCAAGACGCTCTTCCACTCTGTTCATGTCTTCTGAAACGTCGATGGACAGGCGCTTTAGCGCCAGCGTCGCCATCGTCCTTGTTCCGGTGTTGTCGCTGTCGTGCTGGCTGCTGGGCTACGCGTGGCTGGCTTACGGCCGCGCCGACAATGCCGCCCGCAGCGTCCAGGCGCTGCGCATGACGTTGTTGGCCATGGAGAAGGTTTCAGCCGAACGCGGCCCGACCAACGGCGTGCTCGGCGAAGACTTGCCGCTGCCCGCCGAGCGCAAGGCGGCCCTGCAACGCATGCGCGCCACCAGCGATGAACATGTCGCCCAATTGCTCGACGCCCTGAGCCCAGAACATTGCCCGGGCTGTGAAGCCGACATCACCGCCGCGCGCCGCGCCCAAACGCATCTGGCCGCTGCCCGCGCCAACATCGACCGGTTGACCGCACTGCCCCTGCGCGCACGCAGCAGCGATGACCTCGCCGACGGCGTGAACCGCATGATCGCGGTGATCCCCGAATTCCTGCCCATCGTCAACGCGCGCACGGCCAACATCACGCGCGGCGATCCCGACGTGCTCAATTGCCTGACGCTGGCGCGGCTGTCGGCCGATCTGCGTGAATACGCGGGCCAGCTCGGTTCGCGCTTTACCGGTGCGCTGGCCATGCACCGCATGCTCACATTTGAAGAGCAGCTTGCGATCGAACGCACGCACGGCCGTATTGACCAGTTGCGCAGCATGATCGAGACCCGCGTGGGTGCGCATTCGGCACTGAACCAGCACGCCTTGACCACCCTCGGCGCCCAGTACTTCGGCGATGGGCTGCGCTATGTGGCTGCCGTGCGCGCCAAGGCCAGCCAGCCCGGCGGCGTCGATATCACCCCCGCCGCATTTGCCGAGCGCTACGTGCCCACCATGCGCGCCATTACGGATTTCCGCGACATCGTGCTGGGCCTGGCGGATGACGACATCCGCGAACATCGGCGCGCGATGCTGCTGGTGCTCATCGGCTCGGCAGGCGCGGTGCTGTCGGTACTCGGCGCACTGGCATGGATGACGATTTCGTTCCGCCGCAACGTGGTGGGGCCGTTTGTCAACGCCACGCGGCTGATCGACGGGATTGCGCGCGGCAACTTGAGCGTGCACATCCCGACCGGCTTTGCGCGGCGCGAGATTCGCGCGATGTTCGAGGCGATTCGCGTACTGCGCATCAACAGCATCGAGCGCCGCCGGCTGGAACTGGAACGCGCACACCTGATGCAGGAACTCGCGCGCATGGCCGAGACCGACCCGCTCACCCATCTGCTCAACCGCCGCGCCTTTGAAGACCGTGCCAGCGCGATGTGCAAATCGCCGCAGCCGAAAGCGCGGCTCGTTGCGCTCATCATGTTCGACATCGACCACTTCAAGCGCATCAACGATACGTACGGCCATGCCGTGGGCGACGAAGCGCTGCGCACCGTTGCAAGCCTGTGCCGCGCCGAGGGCCCGTCGGCCGACATGGTGGCGCGCATCGGCGGCGAAGAATTCGCGGTCATGGTGTGGGCGGATAGCCTCGCGCAGGCGCGCGCGGTGGCTGACCATCTGCGCCATCGCATTGCCGAGGTGACGGTGCCCACCGGCACCGATCTGCCCTGCCGCATGACGGCCAGCTTTGGCGTGGCGGCGGCACCCGCGGCGGATGGCCCCGAGCTGGAGCCACTGCTGCGACGAGCAGACCGCCTGCTGTATGCCGCCAAGCTGGCGGGGCGCAACTGCGTGATGACGGACCGCCCGCCTGCGTCGCCGGACGTGGCGCTCGCGGCGGATTGATGCGCCGGGCGCGCTAGGCCTGATTGGCGCGCCGATACTCCGCAGGCGCCTTGCCGACAAGGCGGCGGAAGTCACGCGTGAAATGGGCTTGGTCAAAGTAGCCAAGCCCGTGCGCAAGCTCAGCCAGATCCACACCCACGCCGTTGGCAAGCTGGTCCGCCGCCTCATGCAAGCGGTATCGGCGGATCACCCACTTGGGCGTCACACCCACATACTCCGAGAACAATTGCTGCAGCGTGCGTTCGCTCATGCCGGCGCGCTCGGCCAAGTCGCGTACCTGGGTCAGACCTGCGTCCTGTTGCAGCGACTGCAAGATGCTGTGAATGCGCTCAACCAGTGGGTCCGGTGGCGGCAGCACGCGTAGCAGCAGCGTTTCTGCGGCAGACACCATGCCGGCGTCGTCAGGTGCGCCGAGCACCATCTCTTCTGCCTGCGCATCGCCAATGCCAAGCACATCGGAAACCGGCAGGGTCTTGTCGGTCAGCAAACGCACCGGCTTGCCGAAGAACGCGCGAAAGGCACCGGGCCGCAAGCGCAGGCCGATCACGCGGCCCGTCTCCGCCAATGTGGTTTCGAACGCGCCCGACATCACGCCAAAGACGGCGGTCTGGCGACGGTCGAACACCAGGTTGACGCACGGATACGGAAGCGTGCGCTGGGTGTACGGCGGCTGGCCGCGCAAGTCCCATTCAACGATCCAGTGGTGCTCGAGCACGCCGGCCAAGGCATCACTCGGCTGATAGCGGTTCAGGCGGAAACGCTGGCGGAAAGCGAGCGGGTCGACCACGCCCTTTGGCTTGTCGGCAACGTCACGTAGATCGGTCATGGAAGCGGCGTCCGCGAAAACAATGCCGCGATGATGCACCGCCGCAGCGGATTTTTCCAAGACGGAGGCAAGCCTTGCGCCTACAGTGGCACTCTTTTCTCACCCGTATCCATCGAACACGGAGCCGACGATGCCCCAAGACCGCCACCTGATCCTTTACCACTCGCCGCGCAGCCGCTCGCGGGGCGCGCGCATGCTGCTCGAAGAACTCGGCGCCGACTACGAGGTGCATGCCTTCGACCTGACCACGGGCCAGCACAGGACGCCGGAGTTTCTCGCGATCAATCCGCTGGGCAAGGTGCCGACACTACGCCATGGCGATGCGGTCATCACCGAGCAGGTGGCGGTGTATCTGTATGCGGCAGAGCTGTATCCGGAAGCCGGGCTGTCGCCAGCCGTGGGCGATCCGCTGCGCGGGCCGTACCTGCGATGGATGGCGTTCTACGGTTCGTGTTTCGAGCCCGCTGTCGTCGACCATTCAATGGGCCGCGCGCCCGCTGCGTATTCGACCTCACCCTATGGCGACTTCGATACCGTCATTGCCGCGATCAACGCACAGTTGGCCAAAGGGCCCTACTTCCTCGGCGAGCGCTTCACGGCGGCAGACGTCCTCTGGGGCGCCGCATTGGACTGGATCACGATGTTCAAACTGATGCCCGAGACGCCCGTGGTGCGCGCGTATATCGACCGCATCCTGGCACGGCCTGCGGTCCAGCGCGCACGGGCAGCGGACCTCGCGCTGGCGGAAGAACAGGACAAGGCCAAGGCGGCCGCCAGTGCAGCCGCTCCCCAGGCCTGAGCCCGATTCAGTGCGACAGGCGGAACTGCCCCACGGCCTCGTTCAGGTTGAGGGCCTGTTCCTCAAGCGACTCCGCAGCGGCCGCGGCCTGCTCGACCAGCGCGGCGTTCTGCTGCGTCACCTGGTCCATCTGGTTGACGGCCTGGTTGACCTGCTCGATGCCGCTGCTCTGCTCTTCCGACGCTGACGAAATCTCGCCCATGATGTCGGTCACGCGCTTCACCGCATCGACGATCTCTGCCATCGTCACGCCGGCCTGATCAACCAGCGCCGTGCCGTTGCTCACACGATCTACCGAGTCGTGAATCAGCGCCTTGATTTCCTTCGCCGCGCCCGCCGAGCGCTGCGCCAGGCTGCGCACTTCGCTGGCCACCACCGCAAAGCCGCGGCCTTGCTCGCCGGCCCGCGCGGCTTCCACCGCAGCGTTCAGCGCCAGGATATTGGTCTGGAACGCAATGCTCTCGATCACGCCGATGATGTCGGCGATCTTCTTGCTGCTCTCGTTGATGCCGCCCATGGTTTGCACCACCTGGCCGACCACGTTGCCGCCGCGCGTGGCAACGTCCGACGCCGTCACGGCAAGCTGGCTGGCTTGACGCGCGTTATCGGCGTTCTGCTTCACGATGCTCGTCAGCTCTTCCATGCTCGACGCGGTTTCTTCCAGCGAGCTGGCTTGTTCTTCCGTGCGCTGCGACAGGTCTGCATTGCCGGCAGCAATTTCTTGCGCGGCCGAGCGCACCGAGTCGCTGCCCAGGCGGATCTGCTGCATCACCGCCGTCAGCTTGTCGGCAAACGTATTGAACGAGCGGGCGATCTGTGCGACTTCGTCTTCGCCATCTGAGGGCAGACGCTTGGTGAGGTCACCGCTGCCCGAGCCGATGTCGTCCATGGCATCGCGGATCATCGACAGGCGGCGGAACGCACGCGAAGTCATTGCGCCGACGATGAGCGCCGCCACGATGGCCACACCCACCAGCGCGCCAATCGACGTCATCACCAGTGAGCGCATGCCGGCCGTGGCATCAGACTTGTCCAGCGCCACCACCAGGCCCCAGTCGGTGCCCTTCACGCCCTGGCGGTAGAGCAGCTTGGATGCGCCATCCACTGACACTTCCACCGGCTTCTCCGCCTGCGCCAGCGACGCCAGCGTGGCTTCGTTCAGCCCTGCCGACAGATCGGTCGCCGGCTTGAGCGTGAGCTTGTCATTCGGGTGCGCGACGATCTTGCCGGCCGCGTTGACGAGGAAGCCGAAGCTGGCCGGCGTCGGGTGAATGGCCTTGACGTTGGCGATTACGCTGTCCATCGCCACGTCGCCGCCAATCACGCCCTTGAGGGTACTGCCGTCCAGAATGGGCACCGCGAAGGTCACGACGAGCTGGCCGGTGCTGGCGCTCACGTACGGCGGCGTCACCACGGGCTTGCCGGCCTCCACCGCCTGCTTGTACCAGGGGCGCGCGGTCGGGTCATACGTGGGCGGAATGCCTTCGGGGTTCGAGAATTTGTACGACTTGTCGGGGTAACCGACATAGACGTTGATGAAGCCGCCAGCCTTGTGCACGGCCTTGAAAACCGGAATCGGATCAGCAGACACTGCCACGTCTTGCAGCGACATCATCATCTGCGTCTTGGACGCCACCCAGTCGTCGATGCCGGCGATGTGGCCGCGCGCGACGGACTGCAGGTTCTGGCGGATGGACTCGTCGTTGTACGAACGCGTCACGAGATAGTTAAGACCGCCAGCGAAGGTCAATGCGCCGACCACGATGGCAACGCAGGTCAGCAAAATGCGAGTACGGATGGATGCAAGCACGGTATGGTTTCCTACTACGAGGCCCATGGCAGGGATTCCACCATGTAAGGCATGCGGCACACGACCCTGTCGGCCTTGCCGTCGCACAAGAAACGGCCGTCATAACGAAATCTGAAGTCTGATCTGCGTGACATGACTCCGCTATCACGTTGCCGGAGCAGGCAACGTTCTACAATCGCCCTCCCTACGCTGCCCACGTCGGGCAGGCTCCACTTCAAAAAAAAGGAATGCGCATGAAAACCAAAGCCGCCATCGCCTGGAAAGCCGGTGCTCCGCTCACCGTGGAAGAAGTCGACCTGCAGGGCCCGCGCGCCGGTGAGGTGCTCGTCGAGATCAAGGCGACCGGCATTTGCCATACCGATTACTACACGCTGTCGGGTGCCGATCCGGAAGGCATCTTCCCGGCGATCCTCGGCCATGAAGGCGCGGGCGTGGTGTTGGAGGTGGGCGCAGGTGTCACATCGTTGAAAGCCGGCGACCACGTGATCCCGCTGTACACGCCGGAATGCCGTCAGTGCAAGTTCTGCCTGTCGCGCAAGACAAACCTGTGCCAGGCCATTCGCGCCACGCAGGGCAAGGGCCTGATGCCGGACGGCACGTCGCGCTTCTCGCTCGACGGCAAGCCGCTGTTCCACTACATGGGCACGTCCACGTTTGCAAATCACATCGTGGTGCCGGAGATTGCGCTGGCAAAGATCCGCCCCGATGCGCCGTTCGATAAAGTCTGCTACATCGGCTGCGGCGTCACCACGGGCGTGGGCGCGGTGGTCTACACGGCCAAGGTGGAACCGGGCGCAAACGTGGTCGTGTTCGGCCTGGGCGGCATCGGCTTGAACGTGATCCAGGGCGCAAAGATGGTGGGCGCCGACAAGATCATCGGCGTGGACTTGAACCCCGCACGCGAAGCCATGGCACGCAAATTCGGCATGACGCACTTCATCAACCCGAATGATGTGGACAACGTGGTCGACCACATCATCCAGCTCACCGACGGCGGTGCGGATTACTCGTTCGAGTGCATCGGCAACACGAAGGTCATGCGGCAGGCGCTGGAGTGCTGCCACAAGGGCTGGGGCCAGTCGATCATCATCGGCGTGGCCGAGGCCGGCGCGGAGATCAGCACGCGCCCGTTCCAACTCGTGACCGGCCGTGAGTGGAAGGGCTCCGCCTTCGGTGGCGCACGTGGCCGCACGGACGTGCCGAAGATCGTCGACTGGTACATGGAAGGCAAGCTCAACATCGATGACCTCATCACGCACAGGCTGCCGCTGGAGCGCATCAACGAGGGCTTCGAGCTGATGAAGCGCGGTGAGTCGATCCGTTCGGTCGTGCTGTATTGAACCTCGAGGATGGAGCCACGCAATGACGATCCCGGTACCGGCACTTGAACTGCTTTCCGAGCATGCCTGCTTTGGCGGCGTGCAGCGCTTCTATCGGCATGCCTCGACGGCGATCGGGCTGCCGATGCGCTTCTCGGTCTACCTGCCGCCGCAGGCGTTGGAAGGCACGCGCTGCCCCGCGCTGTTCTATCTGGCGGGCCTGACGTGCACGGAAGAGACGTTTGCCATCAAGGCCGGTGCGCAACGCGTGGCAGCACGCGAAGGCCTCATCCTCATCGCGCCCGACACCAGCCCCCGCGACGCGAACATCCCCGGCGAAACCGATAGCTGGGATTTCGGCATCGCCGCCGGCTTCTACCTGGACGCCACGCAGGCGCCGTGGCGTGGGCATTACCGCATGGAAAGCTACATTGCCGACGAGCTGCACCACATCGCGCGCGTGGCCTTTCCGGTGGCGCCGGGGCGCATCGGCATCTTTGGGCATTCGATGGGCGGCCACGGCGCGTTGACGCTGGCCTTGCGCCATCGGGAGCGCTTTGCTTCGGTCTCCGCGTTTGCGCCCATCGCGCATCCGTCGGTGTGCCCGTGGGGCATCAAAGCGTTCACCGGATATCTCGGGGACGATCGCACCGCCTGGGCAGCGCACGACGCCACGGAGTTGATGCGGCAGGCATCGTGCCCGTTCCCGGGCGGCATCCTGATCGATCAGGGCGAGGCCGACAAATTCCTCGCAGAGCAGCTGTACCCGGATGACTTTGCCGCCGCGTGCGCTGTAGCCGGGCAGCCGCTGCAACTGCGCCGCCACCCGGGCTACGACCACGGCTACTACTTCATCGAGACCTTCATCGAAGACCACCTGCTGCATCACGCAGCACAACTGCGCTAGCAGCCGGTAAATGCGGGGCCAGGCTAGCGGCTGCCGCCACCGGCACTGCCGCCAGCCGCCCCACCGGCGCCTCCGGTACCCGCAGCACCACCGCCACTACCGCCGCCCGGCGCACCCATCGACCCGCCCGTGCCTGGCGCGCCTACGCCCACTCCACCCGCGCCGCCGCCGGTTGCACTGCCCGTTGAATCGTTGGCACTGCCGCCATAGCCCCCGCTCGAACCCGAGCGCATATTGCCGGCGCGCCCTTGCTTACCGGTGGCGTTGCGGTTGCGGGTGGCATCCCGACCGCCGTTGGCCGAACTGCCGTTGACAGCGGTCCCCCCCGTGCCCGTTGCAGTTGCGCCGGTGTCGGTACCACCCGCCGGAGACATGCTGCTGCCGCCCGCCGTGCTGTTGGATTGGGCTGCCCCCGTTTGGGCATACGCCGCTGCAGTACCGCCCGCCAGCGCCAACGCGATGACGAGAGAAGACGCACGGAGATACGTCATGAAATGCTCCTTTGAGGTTGAGAACATGCCCCTCCAAGGCAGCAAGGCCCGTTCCTCCGTCACGCCATGCAATATCGAGTGCGCCGATTGGCGGGATATTTGCTTCGGACCGTGCGTCAAAATGAGGAAGCCCGCACTCAGCTATACATTCAACGGTGTATGTATAATCGCCTGCCCCACTGTCGGTGTGCCGCTGCATGCTTCTGCAACGCTGGCGGCCCACCTTCAGCCCGACGATGGAGCTGTAAACCGTGAAATTCCCCTTCCCGCTGCCGCCGTCCTGGCGCGCAGCGGGCGACACCCCCGACGCCAAGGCCGCCCCTGTAGCCCGGCCCTTGCCTGGCGATCCAGATGCCTGGATCGCATGCGAGCACTGCGACACCCTGCATCGCCACGAAGTCATTGCGTTGGATGAAGAAGCGCATTGCACGCGCTGCGGCGTCAAGCTGTACCGCAACCAGAGCGAGCGGCTCTCGGTACTGCTGCCGCTGGTGTTGACGGGCCTCATCGTCTACATCGTGGCCAATATCTTTCCGATTGCCGAGATGAACGGTGGCGGCAACCGGCACGCCACCACGCTGTGGGGCGCCATCGTGGCGCTGTACGACTACGACATGCTCTTCGCTGCCGTACTGGTGGCACTCACCACGGTTTTCTTCCCGCTGATGTACATGTCAGTGCTGGCGCCGCTGCTCATTGCGCGATTGCGTGGGCGGCAGCATCCGGCCGCGGCGCTGGTGCTGCGCACGGCGGCGCTGATCCGCCCGTGGGCGATGGTCGAGATCTTCATGCTGGGCGTAGTGGTAGCGCTCATCAAAGTGGCGCGCATGGTTTCGCTGGAAGCCGATGCGGGCTTGTGGGCGTTTGCTGCGCTCACCGTGTTCCTGACGGTGGCGTTGTCGATCGACCTGCGACCGTTCTGGCGCGAGATCGGGTTGACGCTGCCGCCAGGCTCGCATGTCGACACGCCCACCGGCATGGACGCCGCCGCCCGCCCCGGCGAGGATCACCCATGAACAGCGTCACTACCCCTGCACCGGCTCAACCGGCTCAAGAGAGTCGCCCGCTGCGGGCCGCCGCACACGGCTTGGTGACATGCGAGCGCTGCGGCCTGCTGGCACGCATGCCCCAAGCTTCGGCCGCCACGCAGGCGGTGCTCACAGACGAAGACGCACCTGACGAGACCACCGCGGCGCCGGTCTGCCCGCGTTGCATGTCGCCCCTACACGTGCGCAAGCCAGACAGCCTGGCGCGCTGCTGGGCGCTGCTGATTGCGGCCGCCGCCATGTACCTGCCCGCCAACCTGCTGCCCGTGATGATTACCGACACCCTGCTCGGCACGCAGCAGGACACCATCATGAGCGGGATCGTCTACCTCTGGACGTCGGGCTCGTGGCACCTGGCCATCATCGTGTTCATCGCAAGCTTTCTGGTGCCGCTGGCCAAGCTCGGCATCCTGGCGGTGCTGTGCCTCTCGGTGCAGCAACGCTGGCGCTGGAACCCGCGACTGCGCACGCGCCTGTATGCGCTGGTCGAAATCATCGGCCGGTGGTCGATGCTCGATGTGTTTGTGGTGACACTGCTGGCAGGGCTCGTACATCTGTCGACGCTGGCCATCATCAAGCCCGGCCCTGGTGTCGGCCCGTTTGCCGCCGTGGTGGTACTGACCATGTTCGCCGCCCGCTGTTTTGATCCCCGCCTGATCTGGGACGTCATCGACGAGCCCGATCCTGAAGAGACCGATGTATGACCGACCCCGTCGATAACGAAAACATCCCCGCGCCGCGCCGCACGAAGCGCAAGCGCTGGCTGCCCTCGCTGATCTGGCTGGTGCCGATCGTGGCACTGTTGGTGGGCGCCACGCTCATGGCGCGCGTGATCCTGGCGCGCGGCGCGCAAGTGACCGTCACATTCAGTTCGGCCGAGGGCATCGAAGCGGGCAAGACACGCGCGAAGTTCAAGAGCGTCGATATCGGTGTGGTCAAGGCGGTGGGCCTCACCGACGACCGGTCTGGCGCCGTGGTGCTGATCGAACTCACACATGACGGCAAGGCGTTCGCCGCGTCGGATACGCGCTTCTGGGTGGTGCGCCCGCGCGTGGCGGCCGGCAGCATCTCGGGGCTCGGCACGCTGCTCTCAGGAGCGTACATCGGCGTGGATGGAGGCCGCTCGCAGGAGAAGAAATCCACCTTCAAAGGCCTCGACACACCGCCGGCCATCTCCGCTGATGCGCCCGGCAAACAGTTCACGCTGCGCGCGCCCGACCTGGGCTCGCTCGATATCGGCGCGCCGGTGTATTTCCGCCGCGTGCGCGTGGGCCAGGTCACCGCCTATGACATCGACACCGACGGCAAGGGCGTGACGTTGCACATCTTCGTCAACGCGCCGTTCGACAAGTTTGTGGCACACGGCACGCGGTTCTGGAATGCCAGCGGCATCGACCTCAAGCTCGACGCCAACGGGTTGAAGGTCGATACGCAATCGCTGCTGACCGTGGCGCTGGGCGGCATCGCGTTCCAGACACCCGAAGAAGCCGATCACCAGCCGGCCGCCTCTGACGCCGAGTTCCAGCTCGTGCGCAACGAGACCATGGCACTGAAAGACCCCGAACACCTGTCGCAGACCGTGGTGATGTACTTCCACCGCTCGCTGCGCGGGCTCAACGTGGGTGCGCCGGTGGAATTCAAGGGTATCAACGTGGGCGAGATCAAGTCGATCGGCATCCACTACAGCAAGAAGCGCCACGAGTTCGTGCTGCCCGTGACGGCCACGCTTTACCCCACGCGCTTCGGCATGGACATCCGCGACGACAACCCGCAGCACGCCGCCGAAGACGTCCGCACGCAGTTCGACGTGCTGGTGAAGAACGGCATGCGCGCACAGTTGAAGAGCGCGAGCCTGCTGACGGGCCAGCAGTTCGTGAACCTCGACTTCATTGACGCAGCCGACCGCGACAAGACCCCGCCGCGCTTCGGCATGCGCGATCGTGACGGCGCATATGTGTTCCCGACTGCCGATAACCCGACTGACGACATCGAAGCGCAGATTGCCGGCATCGCCAAGAAACTCAACAAGGTGCCGTTCGAGCAGATCGGACAGGATGTTCACCGCACGCTGACGACGCTCGACGCCACGCTCAAGCAGACCGAGCAACTGGCCAAGACCGTCAACAGCGACCTCGCCCCGCAGATGAAGGAAACGCTGGCCGAGGCGCGCCGCACGCTCGATTCTGCGCGCCAGGTCTTCTCCGACGATGCCCCGCTGCAACGCAACGCGCGCGACACGCTGGAACAAGTGGCCAAGGCCGCCGCGTCTGTGCGCGTGCTGACCGACTATCTGGACCGCCACCCGGAAGCGCTGATCCGCGGCAAGGCAAAGGACGCGCAATGATGCCGATGCAAACGACGATGCTGTCTTCTTCTCTTCGCTTGGCCGGCGCTGCTGCCGTGGCGTTGCTGATTGGCGCGTGCGCTTCGCCCGAGCCGACGTTGCATACGCTGTCGGTGCGCCCCGAAACAACAGATACCGGCCGTTTCCAGCGCGCCTTCCGCCTCTCGGGCGTGCGGGTGCCCGATCGGCTGGACAAGCCACAGATCGTGCTGCGTACGTCCGATAGCGAAGTGGTGGCGCTTGAGCAGCAACGCTGGGCCGCGCCGTTTGGTTCGGAACTGCGCGATGCGCTGTCTGCGAATCTGGCGACAACGCTGTCTGCGGTGGACGTCGGGAGTGCGGCCGCGCCGGCGGGCGTGCCGCTCTACCGCATCGGCGCCGAAATGCGCAGCTATGACGCGCGGCCCGGACAGGGCGTGACGGCACTGGTGACGTGGCGCGTATCGCGCGATGCGGCCACCCCGGGCACAAGCCCCGCCGCCCTCACCTGCCAGACGACGCTTGCGCTGCCGGTAAATGGGCAACCTGCAGGTGCGGATGCGAATGCGGGCGTAGATGCGGTGGTGTCATCCACGCAACGCCTCGTGCAGCAGTGGTCGCAACAGATTGCGCAGAGCGTGCAGGGTCTGGAATCGTCTTCCGCTGCGCCGGCGTGGTGCCGGTAGGTTGATCGGTCAGCGCTCGGCCAGTTCCTGCGTGAGCCGGCCGAGTGTGGCGAGCGCAGCTTCGAGGTTGGCCGAAGGCGGCAGGCCGAAGCAGATGCGGAAATAATGATCGAAGCGGTTCAGGTTCGAGAACATCGTCCCCGGCGCAATGCGGATGCCCTGCGCCAGCGCCGCATCAAACAGTGCCACCGACGACACGTTGGCAGGCAACTCCACCCACATCGCCAACCCGCCTGACGGCACCGACAACCGCGTGCCGGCGGGAAAGCATCCCGCAATCGACTCGGCCATGCGCTCGCGCTGTTCACGCAAGGTCTGGCGCAGCGTGCGCAGGTGACGGTCGTACGCACCCGAAGCGATAAAGCGCCCCGCCAGCACCTGCGACCACGAATCGTTTGGCCGCGACTGCGCAAACTTCAGCATCTGCACGCGCCCCTGCCAGCGGCCGGCAGCCATCCAGCCCAGGCGCAGGCCGGGCGCCAGCACCTTGCTCAAGGACGCGCAATAGATGACGTTGCCCGTGCGGTCCCACGCCTTGAGCGCCTTGAGTGGCGTGGGGCTATCTCCCAGCGCACTGTAGGTATCGTCTTCAATGAGCGCGATGCGGTTGGCATCGCAAAAGGCGGCCATCCGGCGCTTGGCCGCGTCCGGCATGATGCTGCCGAGCGGGTTCTGCAGGTTGGGCACCACCACCACGGCGCGGATGTTGCCGTAGGCCTGCACCGCCATCTCCAGCGCTTCGAGCGACATGCCGGTGCGTGGGCTGGTAGGAATTTCCACCGCGCGCATGCCCAGGCTTTCCAACACCTGCAGCAGCCCGTAGTAAGTCGGTGATTCCACGGCCACGGTATCGCCCGGCTGCGCCACCGCGCGCAATGCCAGGTTCACCGCTTCGATACAGCCGTGGGTGACGATCACGTCGTCCGGCGCGATCTGCACGCCCATGTCGAGCGCACGGCGCGCCACGGCAGTCTGCAATTCGGGATGGCCGTTCGGGATGACAGCCTGCGTCAGCAGCAACGGATACCGCCGCAGCACCTGCGACGCAATCCGGTTGAGCGCCGCCGCCGGGTACAACGCGGCCGCCCCGCTCGCCCCTGACAGATCGACATGCACGCTGGCCTGCTGCCCGCGCGCCACGATGGCGGACACGCGCGCATGCACGCCCACGTAAGCGGCCGGGTCGGGCGTCGAGACTTCAGGCTCCTTGACCGGTGCCAGCATAGCCCGGCGCGGCTGGCGCACGAAGTAGCCCGAGCGCTCACGCGCTTCGAGCCAGCCTTCCGTCTCCAGATGCCGGCACACCTGCAGCGCGGTCGACAGACTCACAGCGTGCGTGCGCATCAGCATGCGCACCGACGGCATGCGCTCGCCCGGCGCCAGCACTCCGCTGCGGATCGCACCGAGGTAGTGATCGGCAAGCGTCCGGTACAGCGGCTGCGCGGGCGGAGAAGTCAACTCGGTGACGGACATGGCGGCGAGGGCGGCAAGCGGCAAGGAGAGGGGCCAGCACAGCATGCCGGCAAGCCTGTCACCGCAACAGATACAGACGACGTCAAACTGTACCGCAACAGATTGTCACAAGGTTCGGCTGTTGCCCCGCACCTTGTCGGTTTCTGTGTCTGTCGGCGGTGGTGCCGCATGCCTACGCTGGAGCCATGTTCAGGAGATCGACATGACTGCAACGACACCCGCATCCGAACCCGAAAGGCTGACGCTTTGCCCCGGACATGCCGGCCTGCGCTGGCTCCCCGCTGGAACCACGCTCGTGGCATTGGAAGGCAGCTTGTGCCTGGAACCGCCATCGCGTTGGATTACGGCAGCGCAATACACGCTTGGCGCCGGACACGCGCATGTTGTGGAAACCTCCGGGTGGTGGCACCTGCATGCAGACGGGCGCAGCGGCGCGCACGTGCACATCGTGGCTGCTGTCACTGGCACACGACGCCCGGCGTGGCCAGCGATATGGCGTTGGTTGGCACACGTCATTCAGCCGCGCCAGACTTCGCGCGGCTGAAGTGAAGAGGTGTCCCTGTCAGCGCCCCTCGCTAGGCGCGCGGGGACGCTTCCCGTCGTCCGAATGGATCGACGCGTTCTCGAAGTCGCCAGGGTCTTCCTCGCCCACGCCGCTTTCACCTGGGATGGCCGGCGCGACGGGCTTGGCGGTGTCACCCGAAGGCGCCTTGGCTTTGTCTTCGCCACGAGGCTTCTTGGTGGCGTTCATGGCTGCTTCCGACTGTTCTGGTGCTGCCCCAGACGCTGCTGGTTCTGCGGCAATTGCCCTTCCTGTGCGGCGGCACGGCCATCCTCGGCGGGCACCGTCATCGGGCGTTTCGCCGAGTGGTCCGTGCCGTGCTGCATGGAAGTGCGCTCGGCGCGGTCGGCTTCAGCGCGGTCCTTGGCGGCACCCCGTCCTTGCTGGGCTTGATCGCTGCGCTCACCCTTCTTGCTTTCGCGCTTTCGTTCCCCCGCGTTTTCCGCCGCGTGGGCAGCCGGCTTGTGCGGTTGCTGTGCGTGTTGCTTCATCGTCAGCCTCCTGGTTCGGTTTACGGACGACTCGCCCGTACCCAACTGCGTCGCAACCAGCGTGCCGCCGCAACAGTGCGCTGAAATACGCGTGCGGCGCGCCGCGCCCAGGTATCCGCCTTGCTGCACGTGCAGTGTCGCGCGTTGGCGCACAAGCACGCATGGAGAAACCACATGGCAACCAGCAACCTGTATCGCACCGGCGAAGCCCCTGCACAGACCGGCAAGGGCGACGGAACCGACGCACTCGGCCCCTCCGACAGTTCGGACTCGGGCAGCGACGTGGTGGGCGGCCCGGGCTTGGGCAGCGACGTTGAAGATCGCTTTGACGACGATCCCGCCGTGCACCCGCGCGGCAACGCAGCCAACCGCACCGCGGGCGCAGACCTGGGAGATGTCAACCTCGACAGCGACACAGATTCCACCGGCACCGGCGAGCGTCGCGCGGCAGGGCACGAACCCGTCATACGCGAAGGCGGCGACCTGATGCCCGACGCCATACACGACATAAACCATCCCGAAGTCGACACACCCATCGACGACGAGAACTTTGAACACGCCACGGGCCTCGCCGGTGAAAACGACGACGCCGATGCTCCGGATGCGGTCGACCTGGATGAAGCGCGGATCGATCCGAAACCCGGCAGCCGCGATGTTCCGGTGCACTCACCCACCGGGGGCGGCACGGATTGGTCCGACAACATGCGCCGCAGCCGCCCGACGTACAAGGGCAAGCGCGTGCCGGGCCAGCATCGCGGCTAAGCCGCAGCGGATGAACGCGGACCGCGCCTGCAAGCCAGCGCGGTCCGGTCTAGACTGGCGGACCGCCCCCGCAGCCCATGCGAGTTGCGCTGGCCCGCCCCGCTCACCTTGAGCGAACTTCACGCCCCCTACCCAATGACCCGACTACGTTTCTCAGCTCGTACCGCCGCGGTTGTCACCGTCGTGACAGCACTCTTCCCGCTGGCAGCATCCGCGCAAAGCACCGCTGCGCCAACGCGCGTGCGCGCCACCATCAATGCCGTCCACAGCACCGCTGTCGACGTAACCGACGCCTCCGGCAACAAGGCGACTGTGACGCTGCCGGTGGACCTCAGCGTCACCCAGGTCGCGCCGATCGAACCGTCGGCCATTCGCGCCGGCAGCTATATCGGCACGGCAGCGGTCAAGGAGCCGGACGGCACGTTGCGTGCACTCGAAGTCCACGTGTTTCCGGAGGCGATGCGTGGCACCGGGGACGGCCATCGCCCCTACGACATGGGCCCGAACAGCAGCATGACCAACGGCACGGTCGAGCAGGCAGGCGCCGTCACCGGGGCTCAGGGCCGCACGCTGTCGGTCAAATACAAGGACGGGGAGCAGCGCATCGTGGTGCCGCCGCAAGTACCGATCGTCACCTTCGAGCCGGGTCGGCGCGATGACCTGAAAGCCGGCGCGCACGTTGTCATGTTCGTGCGCGCCGATGCGCAAGGCACGCTGGTAGCGCAGCGCGTGCTGGTCGGCAAGGACGGGATGGTCCCACCGATGTGACGGCGATGTGATGGGAGAGCGGGCCAGCCTCATACGCTGGCCCGATTTGCTTAGAACGGCTTGCTGACCGACAAGAGGAACGTACGGCGCGGTGCAAACTGCGGCGCCCCCACGCCAATGCCCGTACCGTCGCGCAGTTGATAGCTGCGGTCGAAGATATTCAGCACGGTCAGGCGCGTCTTGAACTTGCCCAGCGCCGGGAGGTTGAAGTCCCGTGCAGCGCCGACGTTCATCTGCCAGTAGGCTGGCAGGTGCTCGGTGTTGGCGAAGCCGTTGCGCAAACCTGTACCGAACAGCACATCGCTCGTATACGTCGTACCGGAATACCGATACGACACACCGGCCGACGCGGTCAGGCGCTGGTCGTGATCGAGGTTGACCCAATGGTTGTTGATGTAGGCCAGCTCGTCGGCACCAAAGTTGAACTGGCCGGTCTCGATGCCCTTGCCCTGCGCGCGTGACACGGCCAGATTCAGGTACGCCCCGAAGTTACCGTTGCGATAGTTCGCGCTGCCTTCCAGCCCGTAGATCCGGCCACGCTCGTAGTTGAACGCCGAATACAGCAGCGCATTGCCGAACTGCCCTTCATCCTGCAGATGGCGCACGTCGCGGTAGTACGCATCCAGCCCCAGCGTCAGATGCGGCGTGAGCTGGTGCGAAACCCCCAGGTCAAAGTAGTTCGAACGCTCCGACTTGACGGCCGTGTTGGCGTCCGAAGGCAGCGCATTGGTCGTGCCGGCAAAGGCTTGCACCGAGGTGGTATCGAACTTCTCCGTGGGCGGCGGCGTGAAGTAGCGCGCGTAGCCGGCATGCACGCGCGTGCGCGGCGTCAGGTCATATGTCAGGCCCAGGCGCGGGCTCAGCTGCTGCTCGCTGACGATGGTGTTGACGCGGTCGTAGCGCGCGCCGTAGTTGACGGTGAGCTTGTCGGTGGGCTTCCACTCGTCCTGCAGGTAGACGCCCATGGTCGTGCCGCTGCCGCTGTGGTTGTCGACGATGGTGAACGGCGTGGTGCTGGTCTGGGCGCCGGAGCTATCGGCGGCAAACACGCTGGCGGTGTTGTCGGCCACGTAGCGCTCGCGCTGCACGAATACGCCGGCACGCAGCGTGTGCTTGTCGGTGAGCTTGTAGCTTGCGTCGCCCTGCACACCGTAAGCCTCGTTGCGGCGCGTGATGTCGGCAGCCACACCGTTGTAGACCAGATCGCCAATCGGATCGGGCATGTAGTCGATCCGGCTTGCACGGCGGAACACAGACACCTGGTAGTCCAGCTTGGGCGACACCTTCTGCTGATACGTCAGGATCTGGAAGTCGGTCTTCTCGCGTTGATTGGCGTTGAGCGCTTCAGAAGCGGGCGGCACTGCACCGTCGAGCGTGAATTGCGGCGTCAGGCCGGGGCGCGTCGGAATCTGGAAACGGCCGTTCGACGTGCCGAACATGAAGCTCACGCGGCTATCGTTATCAAGCAGGTACGACAGCATGCCGAACGACTTGTTCTGCGTGGTGTGATCGTGCGTGGCGTTGCGGTTGCCCGTGGGATTTTCGATGCCGAGGTTGTTCTCGGCAAACACGCCCGAGAGGTAATAGCTGAAGCGGTCTTTCGTGCCCTGGATCTGCGCGTTGACCTCGTGCGTGGCATTGCTGCCCAGCACGGTGCCGATCTCGCCGCCAAATGCCTTGGGCTCGCCGTCCTCGTCGGTGGATGCGCCCTTGGTGGTGATGTCGACGATGCCGGCAGTGCGGTAGCCGTACTGCGCCGGCAGCGCGCCGGTCAGCACATTGATCTGGTTGGCGAAGCGCGTATCGAGCATCTGCCCGAAACCGCTGATCGGCTCGGGGACGATCACGCCATTGATGCGGTACTGCAGGTTCGAGTGGTCCCCGCGCACGTGCAATTGCCCATACGAATCCTGCACCACGCCCGGCGCCTGCAGCAGCACCTGGTTGAGCGGCGTGGCATCGCCCAGCGGCAGGCGGGCGATGTCATCGGTGTCGAACTTGTAAACAGAGCTGCCGGTGTCCGGCGACAGCGCATTGCGTGCAGCGTCCAACCGCTTGGCCGTGACGCGGGTTTCGCTGAGGTCGCGCACGTTGGCGGCAGCCGGCTTGGGCTGTGCTGCGGGCGCTGTCGTGGCAGGCGTGGCGGGTGTGGAGGCCGGCGTCGCGGCTTCCTGAGCCAGTGCGGAAACAGAGGCGATGGATGGCAAGACGGCGGCAAGCGCCATCACCAGCTTGCGGGGCTGGAATGGAATCATGAAAGACCTTTGAATCGAGCGGATGCGTTAAGCAGCGGCCCGCGCATGCGTCAACGCAACGCGCGAGCCGATGGGCAAGGCAGGAATCAAAGGCGGAATGGAGGATCGCGCGAGCAGACGGCCACCGGAAAAACCGGCGCGCCCGCATGAAAGCCAATGCGCGGAAAATGCCAGCGCCGCGTATGCGCCAGGCGCAGCGCCACCAGCATCGGCAAGGCAGCCGCCAGCGCAGCATAGGCAGCGCACTGCAAGCATGCGGCGTGCTCCTGCGCGGGCTGGCTGCGCTGGGCGCCGGCCGGCTTGGCCGTGGCGGCGGCGTTGAACTCGACCGCAGTCCCTTCGCTCAGTTCGCTCCAATGCGAGAGCGCATGCCGCAGCGCGCCCTGCTGACCAAACAGCAGGAACACGGTCAGCAGGCAAGCCAGCCAACGCAGATGGAGGAGGGAGGAACGGAAGGAACGCAAGGTCGGGCGCAGGTGCCGGCGCACGATGTCACTCGACACTGCGCGCCTCAATGCAACTAAGTTGCGAATTCTGACACCAGCCGCCTGATTCAGCAATCCGTCAGGTGGAGGGGCAGAACAGCCCGCGAGCTTAGCGCCCTTGTATTACAAGCGCGTGTGCGCAAAGCCCGGCATGAGACCCGTCGGCACGCCCAGGCTCGGCACGGGCACGCGCTTCCAGTTCGGGCGCGTTTTGCGGCCGGCCTCGGCGCGTTGCGCGGGGGCACCCACCTCGGTGGCATCGTGCAGGCTGGCCAGCCAGGCGCCGTAGTCGAACCAGCCGTCGCGCACGAGCTGTTCGCCCACGCAGTTGGCAAAGCGATCCGACTTGGGCAGGAAGCACAGCTCAAAGCCTTCGGCCTCGCGGCGGCCATGCATCCAGCGATGCGGCACCTGGTGGCTGGCCAGCGCTTCCGACAAACGCGTGCCGTAGCGCTGCTGCCCTTGCCGTCGCGCGCCGATCACGTAGAAACCGTCAAGCAGACGACGCAACCCCAGCGCAGAACGCGCGTGACGCACCTCGGCATCGACCAGCAGCTCACGGTTCTGCGTGCGAGCCTGCAACGCCAGCGCAGCGAAATGGTGCGCGCCCCACTCGTTCATGTAGAACAGCTCGCCGCCGGCAAAGTCGTAGGCGCGGAACACGTTGGACTGATCTGCGTAGCGGAATACGTGGCGCCGGTTGGCGGCAAAGTCGGCGTCCGTGCTGTGCGGAATGCGGCGGCAATGCTGATGCGCAAACACCAGCATGCTCGGAAACGAATGCACCGAGCACGGCGACTGCGCCAGCCCCGTCACCGCGCGGATGTCGATCTTGCAGTGCTCCCGTCGCACGCCCACGAGCTGGCCCAGATGGTGGTGCAGCTCGTCCACCCATTCGGCATGCGCCAGATGCTTGGGAAACAGTTGGTGCGCGGGCTCGGCAAGGCCGCCCTCGAACAGGAACGGCACGCTCTTGTGCCAGATATCGAGTTTCCAGTGCGACAACGCATCGCTGGGCGTGCGATGGTGTGCCACCGATTGCGCGACATTGAAAGCGCGCGACTGGACAACCCAGTTCGACGCTGCATGCAGCAGATTGGAAACGTTCATGTCACCCCCCGGAAGACTGAATCGTTCGTTTGCGGGTTGCCGACATCGCTCTGAATGTGTGGCGATTGTTCAGCAATGTAAAAACCAACGACTCAAACGTACCCCACTTTAGAGGGGTGCGCCATGAAGTTTGTTGAAGTCCGTGTTAAGAAAAATACACATAAAACGTGGGGACTTGCCAGGCGCGCGACATGCTGGAAGAGGGGCATCCGCAAATCAGGAGACCGCGATGCCCACCCAGCCAAGCCGTTCAGAAACCGATACGACACAGCCCGCAAGTCCGAAAGCCCAGCCCGAGCCTGCCAAGCGCAAACCCGGCGACCCGCTGGTGCCACGCGATACCCGCCCGAATCCAGCCGAGCAGAACGAGCCGCCCGTGGAAAACGTGTGAACCTGGGCGCCCGCGGCTCAGACCAGGCACATATCGGAGACTTCTTCGTCCGATAAACCCCAGGTGGTGGCATCTTCCACGGTGACGATGGAATCGTCGGACTTGCCCAAGCTGATGCGCTCGGGGCGCACGCGCGTCTTGGTGTTGCCCGAATAGAAAACGACCACGTCGGGCTTGAGCGCAGACGCCTCGTTCTGGTGGACCACCACGCCCAACCGGTTGGTGCGCAGCTTCACCAGCGTGCCTACCGGGTAGATGCCCACGCTGCGCGTGAAAGCCTGGAACACGGTGCGATCGAACTGCGTGTCGGTGCGCGCCATCATGTATTTCAGCGCCTGCGCGGGAGACCACGCATGGTGGTACGGGCTGCTTGACGTAAGCGTGTCGTACACGTCGCAGATGGCGCCCATCTTGGCCCACAGGCTAATAGCCTCGGCCTTCTGGGCGTCAGGATAGCCGCTGCCGTCAATGCGCTCGTGATGGTGCAGGCAGATCTCGCGCGCGATCTCGCTGAACTGGCCGGTACCCTGCAGCAGGTGGTGGCCACCCACGGCGTGGGTCTGCAGCAGCGCCAGTTCGTCCTTGGTGAGGGCGGTGCTCTTGTCGAGCAGCGTGCGCGGCATGGCCGATTTGCCGATGTCGTGCACCAGCCCGCCCAGCCCGCATTCTCGAATCTCGTCTTCAGGCAACCCCAGCGTCTTCGCCAGCGCCACCATCAACGCGCAAACGGCAAACGAATGCAGATAGGTGTAGTCGTCCTTGTTCTTCAGCCGCGCCAGCGCAATCAGCGCATAGGAGTTGCGTGCCAGCGAGTTCGACACGTCGTCCACCAGCAGCAGTGCCTTTTCGGTTTCCAGAGCACGGCCCATGCGGGCTTCGGAAAACATGTGGCCAAGCGTCGCCTTGCCGTTTTGCATCAGCTGCTGGGCGTGCTTCCACTCTTCCTTGAGCGACGTTGGCGTGAGCGGCGGACGCGCCGCCAAGGTCTCGCGCGTGAGCGGCTCGGGCGCAGGCGCCGGCGCAGGTACGGGCATCAGCGTTTGCGACATGACGTCTTCGCCGCGCTCGGGGTCGATCCAGATCTCGGTGATACCCGCCTTGCGGATGTCGTCAATCTGGCCCTGGTGCGACAACTGGAATTGCGCACGCCAGAACGGATGCTTGAGCCAGGACCCGCCCAGCTTCATCACAAACATGCCGATACGCAATTGGCTCGCATCGATTCGCTTCATACCCTGCCTACCTCGGCTCGAAGCCCGGTTTTTTGATTGAATTAGGGGAGCGGCGTGCCAGCCGACACTGGCTCGTGTTTCGCAGTCTAGGCGTTTTACGCTGGTGGATGCTCTGGTCCGTCAGCGCGCCAAACCGCGCTTGGCTTATCGGCAAGCCTGCGCAAAACTTGAGGCGAATGTGGATTGGGCGGCGCGCAGCATACTGCAGCCTCGGCAAGCAAACGGCGGGACACTGGCTGTGGCGGCGGTCGAATCAAACGGGTGATGCGTCAAGACCCTCGCCTGTCGGGCTGGCAGGCCGGCGCGGGAGGGGTACACTAGACTTCAAGGATGCGCATCCGATATGACTCAAGATCCCACCTCTCAACGCAAGCAGCAAAACGCCGATGACTTCGCGCTCAACCGCGACGCCATCCGGTGGCTCGCGTCCCTGCCCGACCAGGTGAGGCCGATCGAACTTGGTCGGAAATTTCCGCGCATCATCAACACGATCGCCGCCAAGTGGGCCGATTTCATCGGCTGCCGGCGCTACCTGAACAGCCTGCAGATTGACGACCGGGGCGGCCGCCAAGGCTTCCCGTTCGAGATCGTCCAGGAGATCTGCGCGCTGCGCGAGTACTTCGATTCGCTGTATCCGCCGGACAAGGACCTTTGGCAGAAGGCCATCGACGCCAACAAGCGCTGAAGCGCCCGCAGCCCGCACCAAAGCAAAGCAAAGCGGCCCACTTTCGGGCCGCTTGTCATTTGCACGGGCAGGCAGCAGATCAGGAAGCGGAATCCGGCCCGGATGCCAGCTTGTTGAGCAGTGCCAGCAGCGTGTGCCGCTCATCCTTTGAAAGATGCGCTGTTACGCGGGCGTCGTGTGCGGTGACGGCGCGGGTGATTTCGTCGAGGGTGGTCGCACCCTTGGCAGTCAGCACAAGCCGGAACGCGCGCTTGTCCTTGGGCGACGGCTGCCGCTCGACCATGCCCATGTCTTCCAGCGTATCGACCAAGAGCACTGCACCGGAGCGCGCCACGCCCAAAATGTTGGCCAGCTCCGTCAGCTTGAGGTTCGGGTTATGCGCGATCACGGTCATGGCCGAGAAGCGCGGCGGCGTGATGTTCCACGCGTGCAGCGAGCGCACGAAATCTTCGTAGATGTGCAGCTGGGCGCGGCGCACGGCATAGCCGACCAGCCCGTCGAGCGCGCCATACTCCACGTCCGCCAGATGCGGGTTGAAGTGCCCCGAAGGGGCCACGGCGGGATACAGGTCGTCGGCTTTGGGCGTGCGGGGCATGGCAGTGTGGATGGGAAAGACCCCTCGATTATCGTCGGCGACGCGCCCGCCGGCCATGCACGCGCGCGTGTTTCAGTTCAACAATTTCCACTTGCCGTGGTCGATGGTCAGCAGCACGCGGCCGCGCGCGTCAAAGCCAAAGTGATCCGTGGCCGTGTAGTTGAGCACGCCGTGCGAAACAACAATGTCGTGCTCCGATTCCAGCGCGCTCTTCAGCGCCTGACGGAACTCGGGCGTGCCCGGCTTGGCCTTCTTGAGCGCCACCGGCACGATGCGCTGGAGCACCTGCAGCGCATCCCACGTGTGGGCGCCGAACTGCGTGCGCGTGTCGGGCCCGTTGGCCTTTTCATAGCGCGTCACGTATTCGAGGGCGGTCTTCTTGCTTGGGTGGCTGTCGGGCAATTGCTCGGCCACGATCACGGGGCCTGCCGGCAGGATGGCCCCGTCGACCGCCTTGCCGCCGATGCGGATCAGGTCTTTCGTTGCCGCGCCGTGCGTCTGATAGATCGGCCCCGCATAACCGCGATCTCGCAACGCGGTGTGCGGCAGCGCAGCGCCCGTGCCTGCACCGGCCACCAGGATCGCATCGGGCTTGATACTGACCAGCTTGGCGATCTGCCCCGTCACGCTGGTGTCTGCGCGGGCATAGCGTTCCACGTCGACGATCTTGATGCCGCGCGGCGTGGCGGCCGCAGTGAAGTCCTTGAGCCAGCTCTCGCCGTACGCATCGGCAAAGCCGATGAAGCCGACGTTCTTGATGCCGGACGCCGCCATGCGCGCGGCAATCGCCTCGGCCATCAGCGAGATCGGCTGCGCAAGACGATAGGTCCAATCGCCCTTGCCCGGCTTCAGCTCAACCGGCGCCAACGCCAGTTGCGGCGTGTGCGATTCGGCGGCGACTTCGGCAATCGCAATCGACGGTGCCACCGCCGACGAGCCAACGATGATGTCGACATGGTCTTCCGTCACGAGCTTGCGTGCCAAGCGCGTGCCGGTGCTTGGGTCTGAGGCGTCATCCACCACCACGAGACGCAGCTTTTCTCCGCCGATGGAATCCGGATAGAACGCCAGCGAGTTCTTCTGCGTGATGCCGAGCGACGCCGACGGCCCTGTCGTCGACAGGCTCACACCAACGACGATTTCGGCGTGGGCAGCGGTGGCGAGCAACAGCGCAGCAGCGGCGCAGATGGTGCGGCGGATGGTCATGGGGCCCCCTTTTTCTCTCTTCTGGCGTGTGAACGTATCGGTGTTTCAGGCGCGGCCAGGCATGGGTGGCTGATCGCGCAGCGATTGCGGATCGAAGCCGGCCAGCTTTTTGTAGCGCATCGCAATCCCTTCCAATTCCGAGCGCGGGATCACGTCATCGATGCGCGCAAAGCCTTGGGGCGCGCGCTCATGCGCGAGCTGCATGACCTGCTCCGGCCCGTTGAGGCGGTTGCGCAGCACGATGCCAGCCGTGCGCGGCAGGCGATCAGCCTCGTACTCACGCAGGGCCACGCCGGTGTCGCGCGTGGCGAGCAGGCAATCGACCAACGCCCGCGCATCGAGAATCGCCTGCGCGCTGCCGTTCGAGCCGATCGGATACATCGGGTGTGCCGCGTCGCCCAGCAGCGTAGCGCGGCCGAAGGTCCAGCGTGGCAGCGGATCTTTGTCGACGAGCGGGAATTCGTACACGGCCTCTGCGCCGTCGATCAAAGCCGGGATGTCGATCCAACTCCATTTCCAGTCGGAGAAGGCGCTGCGGAAGATCGCGCGGTCGACCTCGCGGTTCCAGTCGCTGCGTGGCGGTGCCTCGTCGGGCACGCGCAGCTCGGCAATCCAGTTGATGCGCGAGCGGCCCTGCTGGCGTAGCGGTTCGGAGATCGGATAGGCGACGAATTTCTGATCTTGGTGGCCCGCCATGAACATGGTGCGGCCATCCAGATACGGCTCGGCTTCGGTGACGGCGCGCCACAACATGCGGCCCGCAAAACGCGGCGCATCGCCGCTCGGGTAGAAGTGCCGGCGTACGGCGGAGTGGATGCCATCGGCGCCGACCAGCACGTCGGCCGAGGATTCGACAACGGTGTCGTTGGTGCGATCACGCAGCGTGAAGCGCACGGGGCCGCCCTTCTCGCCCGTCGATTGAACCGCCTCGAAGCTGTGGCCAAGGCGGATGCAACCAGCGCCGAGGCGCTCGGTCACGGCATCGGCCAAGGCCATCTGGAATTCGCCACGGTGAATGGAGAACTGTGGCCAGTCGTAGCCTGCGGCCAGCCCGCGCGGCTCGTGCCAGATCGGCTGGCCGAAACGGTTGTAGTAAGCCAGCGCGGACGTCCGAATCGCGAGCGCACTCAGCGTGTCTTCCAAGCCCAGTTCGCACAGCTGGCGCGCCGCGTGCGGCAGCAGGTTGATGCCAACGCCCAGTGGCCGCAGCGTCTGCACGGCCTCCCACACCTCAACCTCGAAACCTTGGCGCTCCGCCATCAACGCGAGCGTCAGGCCGCCGATGCCCGCCCCGATGATGGCGATCTTCATGGCTGTCTCCCTGAAATTTGTTGCAGTCTATAACGAATCTCAACGGCATCCTGCCAACGACATATCAGGGCAAATACCTAGAAGAACGCGGCTGAATGCGGCGTGTTGCTCGCTTGACGCTCTGTGAGATATCACAATACCATCACTCGACTTTTACAAAATTCGAGGCCGTCGCGATGTCGCGTCCGATCAAGCTGGTTTCCGGTTCTGCCAAACCCGCGTCTGCATCTGCACCGTTTGCCGTTGAACCCGACGCGCATGCGCCCAAGGGCGCCGCCATGCGTGAACTCGCCTACAACGAGATCAAGCGCCGCATCATGGCGTGCGAGTTCCGCCCCGGCGAGCCGCTCAACGAAGCTCAGCTCGGCACGATTTTGGGACTGGGCCGAACGCCGATCCACCAGGCGCTGCATCGTCTGGAGGTGGAGGGGCTGGTGCAGATCCTGCCGCGCAAGGGCGTGCTGGTGACGCCGCTGTCGCTCAACGACGTGCTCGACATGATCGAGGTGCGCGCCACCAACGAGATCCTGTGCGTGACGCTGGCCGCCGAGCGCGCCCACCCCGCCGATTTCGAGGCCATGCGCGCCATCGTCGATGCATCGCCCGCGCTGATCGAGCACCGCGACATTGCCGCGTTGGCCGCGCTGGACCTCAAGTTCCACCTCGCCATCTCCGCCGCCTCGCGCAACCGCGTGCTGGCCGAGTTGCTGCGCGGCCTGCACGAGAAGCAGGCGCGCTTCTGGTTCCTCTCGCTCTCAGAGCCGCAGCACCTGCAGAACGTGTACGACGAGCACCTTGCCGTGCTGGATGCGCTGGAGCGCCGCGACGTGCCCGCAGCGCGTGAAGCCATTCGCGAGCACATCGACGAGTTCCGCCGCACGATCATCCGCACGCTCTGATCCCGATTTCCCTCCGTTCGTTTTTCCCGCTTCTTCCGGATTCCGCATGACCACGCTGCACCTGAACCTGATCGGCCACGGCCCCATCGACGTGACCGTGGACCACCTTGTCATTGCCGGCTGGACCGGCCGCGATGCACAAGCCGTTGAACACCACATTGCTGAACTGGAAGCCATTGGCGTGGCGCGCCCGGCGCGTGTGCCGTGCTTCTACCGCGTGTCGGCCTCGCTGCTGACCACCGACACCAGCGTGGAGATTCCCGGCGCAGATTCATCAGGCGAGGCGGAGTTCGTGCTGTATTCCACGCCGATGGGCCTGCTGGTCGGCATCGGCTCGGACCATACCGACCGCAAGGTCGAAGCCTATGGCGTGACGGTCTCCAAGCAGATGTGCGCCAAGCCCGTGAGCCGCGACGTGTGGCGCTTCGACGCGCTCGCCGACCATTGGGACAACCTGCAGATGAAGACCTGGCGCACACGCGACGGCCAGACCGCGCTGTACCAGGAAGGCGGCGTCACGCGCATGCTCGACCCGCGCGACCTCATCCGCCGCTACACCGGCAACGACACGCTGCCGGTGGGCACCGCCATGTTCTGCGGCACGCAGCCCATCATCGGCGAACTCGGTTTTGGCGAGGCCTTCGACATGGCACTGATTGACCCGGTGTCGGGCACCGAGCTGCGCCATCGCTATGCTGTTGACACGCTGCCTGTTGAAGGCTGAAGCGCACCACCCAACGGAGACCACCGCATGATGACGCCCCGCCCGAACATGATCCGCGCACTGGCCGCTGACCTGGCTGCCGGCCGCACCACCAGCGTCGCGCTGACCGAAGCCGCGCTGGAGCGCGCCGAATCGCACCGCGCCGCTGGCGGTGCCGCCTATGTGAGCATCGACGTGCAAGCCGCGCTGGCCATGGCGCGCGCCGCCGATGCCGCGCGTGCGGCAGGCAACGTGCCCTCGCCGCTGGCGGGGTTGCCCGTGTCGATCAAGGATCTTTTTGACGTGGCCGGGCAGGTGACGGCAGCCGGTTCGCGCGCCCTGGCCCATCAGCCGCGCGCCACTGCTGATGCTGCTGCCGTTGCGCGCCTGCGTGCAGCCGGAGCAGTGCTGCTCGGCCGCACCAACATGAGCGAATTTGCGTTCTCGGGTCTTGGCCTGAACCCGCACTACGGCACGCCGCGCACGCCGGCGGACGGCGCGCGTGCGGCGGGCGGCTCCACGTCGGGCGGCGCCGTCACCGTTGCGGGCGGCATGGCCGTGGCGGCACTGGGCACGGACACCGGCGGCTCGATCCGCATTCCGGCGGCGTTCTGCAATCTGACCGGCTTCAAACCCACCGCGCGCCGTGTGCCGATGACGGGCGGCGTGCCGCTGTCCACGTCGCTCGATTCGGGCGGCCCGCTCACCAACTCGGTCGACTGCTGCGCCATCGTCGATGCCGTGCTGAGCGGCGAGTCGGGCAGCGACGCGTTCGACACCACCGCTGTGCCGCTGGCCGGATTGCGTTTGGGCATCACACAGGACTTTGTCGGTGCCGACCTCGACAACACGGTCGCCGTTGCATTCAACCGCGCCGTTGAACAGCTCGAACGTGCCGGTGCACACGTCGTGCGTTTTGAATTTCCAGAGCTGCTGCAACTGCCGGAGATCAACAGCGGCGGCGGCTTCTCGGCGGCGGAATCGTGGGCATGGCATCGCTCGCTGCTCGCGCGTGCGGAAACCCAGTACGACCCACGCGTCGCCACGCGCATCCGCCGTGGTGAGCAGATGAGCGCCGCTGCATACATCGACGTGATCAACGCACGCGCCCGCATGATTGCCGCCGCACGCAAGCGTCTGGGCAACCTCGATGCATGGCTGATGCCGACGGTTGCCATCGTGCCACCCGAGGTCGCACCGCTCGAAGCGGATGACGCGCAGTTCTTCCGCACCAATGCACTCACTCTGCGCAATCCAAGCGTGATCAATTTCCTGGACGGCTGCGCGCTGACGCTGCCTGTACACGCCGCCGGCGAACTGCCGGTCGGCCTGTCGCTCTGCGGTCTCGCCAACGACGACGCACGCATCCTGCGCGTTGGCCGGGCGGTGGAGGCTGCCCTGCGGCGTTGATCGACTAGCCAGAACATTCCCCGCCTGCGCCCGGGCCGCGCAGGCGGTTTCCCAAGCCAAATCAAAAGGCGCGCTGCAGACGCGCCGGGCCCAACTCATGCCTGCGTTTCGTACAACACAGCAGCACACGAAGCGCTGGCCCCTCACACGCTATTGGAGGAAACCATGTCGCAAACCCAAGCCCTGGCGGCTACCCCAACGGACCCGGCCAGCCGCCCACTCCCCAGCGCCGAGCTGGATGTCACCTACCGGCGCATTGCGTACCGGCTGGTGCCGTTCCTGGTGGTGCTGTTCATCCTCGCCTGGATCGACCGCGTTAACGTCGGCTTCGCCAAGCTCTCGATGCTGCAGGACCTGCAGTTCAGCGAAGCAGTGTACGGCCTGGGTGCCGGCATCTTTTTCATCGGTTACTTCCTGTTTGAAGTGCCGAGCAACCTGCTGTTGGAAAAGATCGGCGCACGCAAGACGCTGGCGCGCATCACCATCCTGTGGGGCCTGGCCTCGATGGCGATGATCTACGTAAAGACGCCCACCTCGTTCTACGTGATGCGCTTCCTGCTGGGCATTTTTGAAGCGGGTTTCTTCCCTGGCGTGGTGTTGTATCTGACGTACTGGTTTCCCTCCGCACGCCGCGCACGCATCAATGGCCTGTTCATGACCTCGTTTGCGATTGCGGGCGTCGTGGGCGGCCCCGTTGCCGGCTTCATCATGAGCCGCATGGAAGGCGTGGGCCACCTCGCCAACTGGCAATGGCTGTTCCTGCTCGAAGGCATTCCGTCGGTGCTGGCCGGCTTTGCCGTGCTTGCGTGGCTGCCCGAAACGCCTCGCCAGGCCAAATGGCTTTCTGCTGCAGAACAAGACGCCGTCGTGCGCGCCGTTGAAGTGGAGAACCGCGACCCTGCCAAGCATGCCTCGTTTGGCGCCGCACTGGCCAACGCTCGCGTGTGGATCTGCGCAGCGATCTACTTCTGCGTGGTCAGCGGCAACGCCACCATTGCCTTCTGGACGCCGTCGATCATCAAAGAACTGGGCGTGCAGGGCAATTTCCACATCGGGCTGATCTCCGCCATTCCGTTCATCGCGGGCACGATTGCGATGGTGTGGAACGGCGCGCATTCCGATCGCACCGGCGAGCGCCGCATGCACTGCGCCATTGCGGCCGTCATCGCAGCCGCCGGCCTGGTCGCAACAGGCGCAATGCTCGGCTCGCCGGCGCTTGCACTGATCTCGCTGACGGTCGCCGCCATCGGCATCCTCGCCGCGTTCCCGGTGTTCTGGTCGATCCCGGCCGTGTTCCTGGCCGGCACTGCAGCCGCAGGCGGCATCGCCCTCATCAACTCCATCGGCAACCTGGCCGGCTTCGTCGCGCCGTACATGATCGGCTGGTTGAAGACGAGCACAGGGCACCTCTCCGCTGGCCTCTACTTCGTAGCCGCGCTGGAGCTGGGCGCCGCCGTGCTGGTCATCCTGGGCACGCGCAAACACTAAGCACTTACGCAAACGAAGCATCGTGGCGCCAACCTCAGCGCCGCGATGGTTTGGCCGTACCCTGCCCTAGATGGCGCCTTGAATTTCTGTAAGCGGGCGGAAACAAGAAGGAGACCTGTCTGAGCGAAGCGAGTTTGCCTCCTTCTCCGCCCGGTTACAGAAATTCAAGGAGAAGTCGCCATCTCGGGCGCGCCTTTCTTTGCTTACTTTCTTTGGCAAGACAAAGAAAGTGAGTCAGCCCCGGCAGGGGATGAAGCAAGGGATGCACCAGCAACAAAAAAACCCGCGAGCAAAGTCAAAAACCCACGCGCGAAGTTCCCCCCCCGACGTTGCGAACCCCATCAGCGAAGTTCGGAACATCAACCCTGCAGTTACGGACCCTAGCCCGCCACCTTGTACCCCATCCGAACGCCACCCCAGTGGCGGCCTTTGACGTAAATCGGCGCCGACACATCCTTCATCATCGCAAACGTCCCGTTCCCCATATCGCGACGATATGTCTGCAACAAAAATGCCTCGGTATTGCGCGCCGCCCCGAGTCCCGTCCTATCGGTGAACAGCCGACGGTTACGGCTGTTGGCAGCATTCCAGGCTGGATCGCTGCCCTGCGGCTGGGAGAACTTCAGGTTGTGCGTCGGCAGATAGCCATTGGTGTCCACCGCCGCACAAAACACCACGCGAGGATCAAGCTGAAGCAAAGGCTCCTGCACCGCAGGCAGCACGCGATCCGTGAACACCGTAAACCGCGCCATATGCTGCGGCGGATCGGTATTCGGCACCGGCTCATAGGCGCGGTCGAACAAGTCGCCCTCGCTGATATCGCCCCGCGCCAGCGCCGATTCAAACAGCGCACTGATCTTGCCAGCTGCAGTCTGCACCGCTTCGATGAAGGGCGTATCGGCGCTCTGCACACCGGTTGACGCCGTCAACCGGATCAACGTTTCCGACGCCCCCAGCAACCCGGAAAGCTGCCGTTGCGCGTTGTCGATGTTGTGGCTCGATTGCTTCACACCCTCGGCCATCGCATCCACCTCACGTGCAAGCGACGCGCATTCGCCTTCAATGGCGGCAGTGGATTCCGCAATGCTCGTCGCCTCAACGTCAAAGCGCGCGATGGCCTCGCCAGCCACGCCAATCACCGCACCAATCGCCTGCGTGCCGGTATCCACACGCTGGGCGCGTGCCACGTTCGCACTGCTGTCGCCGATCAACTTGTCGGTCTGGCCGGACAAATCCGCCAAGGTGGTTTCGATACGCTGCGTTGCTTCGGCGGTCTGGCCTGCGAGCTGCTTCACAGCACCCGCAACGACGGCAAAGCTGCGGCCCGATTCACCCGCGCGCGCGGCTTCAATGGCGGCGTTGATCGCCAGCAGATTGGTCTGCCTGGCAATCTGCGAAATCTGCTCGGATGCCTGCGCCACGTGGATGAGCGCCTCACGCAGCGCAGCAATCTGCTGCTCCATGCTCGCCACGCCAACGGCAAGCTCGCGAATGTCGCGCAGCGATGCATCGACCGTTGCACGCGAGCCACTCACCTCCTCGCTGGCATGCGAGGCGACTTCACGCGCATGCCGCGCTGCCACAGCGATGTCGTGGTTGCCGCGCATGGTGACGTCGGCAGCATTGCGCAACTGATCGAACACATCGGCCTGCCGGCGCAGCCGCACGGCCACGTCTTCCACATTGCCGGACACTTCGCAGATGCCCATGCCCACGCGGCCGGCCTCTTCGGCAATACGGGCGACAAGTTCGGGAGGGGCTTTCGGGCCGCGGCCCCAGGCAAATGGCTTCACGTGCGGTGGTCTCCAGATGTCGTTGTTGTGTGTGCGCTCGCGCTGATGGCGAAGCAACCCTCTGTGGGGAGTATCGGCGCGGGCGGTCCGCGCTTGAGCCACGCTACCCGCCCCGGCTTACGCGGGCATTACATGCGCCTTGCTCAGCACTACGCCTGGGCGGAACGGTCGCGACGCAGCCGGGCCTCGTAGGCGGCGGCCGTCATTGGGGGGCCGAACAGGAAGCCCTGCAACTTGTCGCACCCGGCAGCTTGCAGGAACTCGGCCTGCTCCAGCGTCTCGACACCCTCTGCCGTGACGGTCATGTCCAGCGACGCGGCCATCGCGACCACGGCGCGCGAGATCACCACCGAATCGCGATGGCGCGGAATGCCCGAGACGAACGAACGATCCACTTTCAGGTTGTCGATCGGGAAACGCTGCAGATACGACAGCGACGAATACCCCGTGCCGAAATCGTCGATCGAGATGCGAATGCCCAACGCCGTAAGTGCGTCGAGCATCGGCATCACAGCGGCGGTGTCGCGCATGAGCAGGCCTTCGGTAATTTCCATCTCCAGCGCGCTCGCGGGCAAACCCGCTTCGGTCAGGCAGCGCGAGATGGTCGGCACGAGCCCCTCGCCAAACTGGCGCGGCGACAGGTTCACGGCGACAAAGAACTCCGGCATGCACGTGGCACGCCAATGCGCGGCCTGGCGGCACGCTTGCGCCAGCACCCATTCTCCGATGTCGCCGATGAGCCCGGCATCTTCCGCCACGGGAATGAACTCGGCCGGTGACACTTCGCCCAGTTCGGTGCTGTGCCAGCGCAGCAGCACTTCAGCGCCGACGATGTCCATCGACGTGGCATCGACGATGGGCTGGAAGCGCAGCGACAGCTCGCCCGCTGTCAGTGCGCGGCGCAGGTGGTATTCCAGCTGGAAGCGCCGTTGCGCACGCTGCGACAGGCGCGCGGTGTAGACGCGATGCTGGTTGCGGCCGTTCTGCTTGGCGTTGTACATGGCGGCATCCGCGCAGCGCAGCAGCGTGGCGGCATCGTTACCGTGCTCGGGGTACACCGCGATGCCGATCGACGCGCCCAGGTAATACTCCGTGCCGCTCGTCGAAAACGGCTGCGCGATCGAATGGACGATGCGCTTGGCCAAGCGCTCTGCCTCACCCAACGAGCGCACGTTGTCGAGCAGCACGACAAACTCATCACCGCCCAGGCGCGCCAGCGTATCGCTCTGGCGCACGCAGGCCGACAGGCGTTGCGCGACGATGCGCAGCAAGTGGTCACCGGCTTCGTGGCCGGCTGTGTCGTTCACCTTCTTGAAGCCGTCCAGATCGAGGAACAGCACGGCGACCTGGCGCGCTTCGTTGGCCTGGCTGGCCGCCTGCTCCATCACCGCCTGCATGCGCTGAGAGAAATACGCGCGGTTGTACAAGCCGGTGAGCGCATCACGCTGCGCGAGGAAAGTGAGCTGCTGCTGGGCCGCGCGCGCTGGCCCGATATCGTTGAACGAGATGAGCACGGACGACGGGGCATCGTCGCCGGGGCGCACGATGGGCAGCACGTTTTCGTGCACCCACACGATGTCGCCGTCCACCAGCTCCAGGCCGACGGTCAAGCCGAGCAGCGGCTTGCCGGTGGCGAACACCACGCGCGTGGGGCGCTCATTGAGCGGGATCTCGCTGCCGTCTTCGCGCAACGAGCGGCGCATCAGCGTCAGATGGCTGGTGCCCACGGGCGACACGTTGCCCGCGCGAAGAATGCGCCGTGCGCTCGGGTTGCACGCGAGGATGGTGCCATCGGCCGCCTGCACGACGATGCCTTCGGTCAGGTTGTCGACGGCCAGGCGGTAGCGTTCTTCGCTCTCTTGGAGATCGCGTGCGATATGCGCCTTCTGCACAGCCACGCCGATGATGTCGGTAATGCCGTCGAGCAGCCCCATGGCGTCGCGCGTGGGTGCACGCGGGGTGTCGTAATAGATACCCATCGCGCCGATCATCTGCGCGTTGTCGCCGCGGATGGGCGTGGACCAGCACGCGCGCAGGCCCAGCGGCGCAACGATATCGCGGTAGCCATCCCAGAGCGGGTCGGCGTCGATGTCTTCTACCACCACGGTCTTGTTCAGGAACATGGCCGTCCCGCACGAACCGACCGAAGGACCGAGCGTGATGCCGACCAGCAACTGCGAGAGTATGAAAGGCAGCGACGGTGCCACGGCCTGCGTGATGTGCTCGCCATCGCCGCTTAGCAGGACCGAACACATCGCGCCGTCGTCAAGCAGCACCTCCACCAGCCGGCACACCTCAGCCAGCAGATCCGGAAGCGGCACGTTGCGCGAGCTAAGCTCCAGCACGGTTTTTTCGCAGCGCAGCAATTCCTTGGCGCGCGCGGTTTCAGCGGCCAGTGCCCGGTAATTGGCTTCGGATTCGCGCAGCGCTTGTTCGGCCTGCTTGCGCTGGGTGATGTCGCGAGCCACCACCTGGATGGCGGTGCGCCAGCCGAGCTGCACCGGCGCGGAAAGCACCTCGACTTCCACGGGAGTGCCATCGCAACGCAGCAAGGTCTGCTCGACCGGCGGCAAGCCCGCATTGTGCTCAACCATCCACTCCCGGCGCTGACGGGCGAGGTGCGTCGAATTGTCGTGGACGAACTCATCCAGTTCGTGGCCCACGATGTCGCGCGCCGTCTGCGCGCCAAACAGCCGAACGCCCGCCTCGTTGACGAAAACGATAATGTCGTCCGCCACGATGTACAGCGCATCTGGCATTTGCCGGACAAGCGCCTCGTAACGGTCATCAGCGAGCGGCAACGGCCTGGGGCTGTCCTGATCGATCACATCCGGTTCGGGACGGTCAGGCCGCTCAGCAGAGGTGGCGTCCATATCTGGGTTGTTTTTCAAGATATCGACCAATGTGTCAGGAAAGTTAAGGCGTTTGGCTGGCCCTCCCCTCTTCAGGGTGGTGCAAATGGCGGATGTGCGGCTAAGCGGCATGCCAGTTGCGGCACAATGCCTGCACGATGTCTCTGCGCACTTTTCGCACCTCGGCCTTATGCAATCGTTTTCGTCTTCCGTCAGCCACGTGGCTGGCCTGATTTCGCGACGTACCCTGCTGCCCGAGGGGCTGACCGAAGCTGCCGTGCAGTTTCGCGACGGGCATATCGCCGCCTGTGATGCCAACCCGACGCGCGGCATGATCGACTGCGGCGACCTGCTAGTCCTGCCCGGCATCGTCGACCTGCACGGCGATGCCTTCGAACGCGCCGTCATGCCCCGCCCCGGCGTGGCCTTTCCCTACGAAACCGCCCTGGCCGACGTTGACGGTCAATTGCTTGCCAACGGCATCACCACCGAATTCCACGGCGTGACGTATTCCTGGGAGGGTGGCCTGCGCGGCCACGCCTATGCCCAGCGCATGCTCGACACGCTCGATGCCATGCGCCCGCACCTGGGGGCACAGCATTTGATGCACCTGCGCTTCGAATTGCATCACGCCGATGGCGTTGCCGATGCGCTGGCCTGGATGGACGCCGGCCGCGTGCACTTCCTGTCGTTCAACGATCACCTGCCTGGGATGCGAGAGAAGCTGGGCGACGCGCGCAAGCTCGCACAATACGCCGATCGGGCCGAGTGCGACATCAACACGTTCCTCGCCCGTCTGAATGCCGCCGCAGTCAACGCCACGAGGCTCTCCGAGGTGACCGGCACGCTCGCGCGGGCGGCGCAGCAACGCGGCATCTGCATGGCGTCACACGATGAACCCGACATTGCCACGCGCAACACGTTCCACGCGCACGGCTGCACCGTCACTGAATTTCCGTTGACCGAGAATGTCGCGCAGGCGGCACGCGCGCATGGCGGACATATCGTCTTCGGTGCGCCCAACGTCGTGCGCGGCGGCAGCCATAACGGCGCACCCGATGCGACAGCCATGGTGGCCGCGGGCCTGGGCACCGTGTTGGCATCCGACTATTACTACCCCGCGCTGCTGGCCGCGCCGTTCAAGCTGGCCGAACGCGGTGTGGTGCCGCTGGTCGAGGGCTGGGCGCTGGTGGCGGCCAACCCGGCCGAAGCCGCTGGCCTGACGGATCGCGGCGCGCTCGCGACTGGCCTGCGCGCCGATGCCATCGTGGTGGATGACCGCCGCCCCGGCCTGCCGCGTGTGGTGGCAGCCGTGGTGGGTGGCCGGCTGCGCCATGCTGCCGGGCAGTTGCCGCTGATCGGCTGAACCACACCATGGAGCAAGCGCCGGCACCTTTACCGTCAGCCTGGCGATACGCGCTCTACCTGCTGCCGCCCGAGCCCTGGTACGGCCTGGGCACGCGCTGGCTCGGCCGCTGCGCCCGCACCAGCGCCGCCATCTCTGCCGATGAGCGCGAGGCGTTTGTCCGCGAAGCCGGCATCGACCTCGCCACGCTCGACTGCTGGACGGAAGCGCCGCGCCAATACGGCCTGCACGCCACGTTCAAGCCGCCGTTCCGCTTGGCAAGCGATCGCACCGTTGATGAGCTGGACGCCGCGCTGCGCCGCTTCGCACAGCAACAGCAAACCTTCGCGATCGAGCCGGCCTTGCAGACGCTGCGCGGCTTTCTCGCTTGGCGGCTGCGTCATGGCGACCCAGCGCGCGACAGGCTCCACCGGTTAGCCGATGCGTGCGTCGCCGAGTTCGATGCCTTTCGCGCGCCGCCTCCGCCCACTGAACTTGCGCGCCGTCGTCGTGCGGGCCTGTCGGATGCGCAAGAGCGCCATCTGCAGCGCTGGGGCTATCCGTATGTGTTTGGTACGTTCACGTTCCACATCACGCTGACCGGCCGGCTCGACCATGCCGAGCAGCTTGCGTGTTATCGCGCATTGGAAGCCACGCGCGTGGTGCAGCCACCCGCCATGCCCATCGACCACATCGCGTTGTTCTCGCAGCCCGCGCCGGAAGCGCCGTTTACGGTGGCTCGTGTGTACCGGTTTGATGGGAGCACGGAAGATTTCGACGCTGCGCAGAGCGCGCTCAGCGCTTGAGTTCGACCACGTCGATCACCTCCGTCTGGCCGTGCTGCTCAACCTCCTGGCGCATCACGACGGCCGCTTCGGGGCAGTACCAATCGGTGATGTGCGCCACCGTCGGGTCGGGCTCAAGCGTTTCATTGCCCAGCCGCAGCACACCGAGGCGCGCCGTGCGCGTGTAGCGGATCGGCCGGCACTGCAACTCGCCGACCACGGTGTTCATCGGCTGCGGCGGCCCGACCTCGCGCTCCGACACCTCCACCTTGGCGCGCTCGGCCCGCATGCGCCCCACGGAGATCCCCAGACGTGGCGAGACCACATCGAAATCGAAGCTCGATTCATATGTATCGCCGGGCAGCATCTCGGCTTCGGGCGCCAAGCCAGCGCCATACAGGAACATGCCGGAAATGGCAGTGCTCACGGTGCCGATCAGATCGGCATGTTCGCTTTGCGCAAACACGCGACCGTTGATGCTGACGATGCGCGTGACCACGCCAGCCTCGTCCACCAGCAACTGGTGCTCCTGCACCGTCTCGATCGGCCGGCCACCCAACGCCACGAGGCCCGATTTGGCGTAGATGTGCAGACCGATTTCGCAGCCGTCCTGCATGTCGCGATTGACGTCGTGCAGGGTGAACTCGACGATCATCGGCGTCTTGCCGTTGCCGTCCAGACGCACGCGGCTGCCGTCGTGCACCCAGGGCGCGGAGCATAGCCCCGCTGCCTGCGCAGGCAACGCCAACGCCATCGCCGCCACGGCTGCGGCGGCGTTCCATAAAGAAAAACGCTGATGCATCGGGCGATGCATCAGCGTCTTCATGAACCCGATCGGCACGGGCTTACTGCTTGGGCGCGTCCTTCTTGTTGGCACCCTCGCTGTACGGGTCAAACTTGCCGCCGGCCTTGGCACCTTGGGTGTACGGGTCGAACTTCTCGCCGGCCTTGGCGCCCTGGGTGTACGTGTCGTACTTGCCCTTCTCGACATTGGCCGGCTGGGCGCCCGGGTTGAGCGCGCTGGCGGTGCTGTCATTCTTGTTGGCGCCCTGCGAATACGGGTCGAATTTGTCGCCGGCCTTCGCACCCTGCTGGTACGGATCGAACTTGTCGCCGACTTTTGCGCCTTGGCTATAGGGGTCGAACTTCTTCTGGTCAGTCTGCGCGTGGGCTACGGTGCCGATGGCTGCTACGGCAGCGACTGCTGCCACGAGGGTAAGACGTTTGTACGGCATCTGAAGCTCCTTTCCTATGGGTCGTTTGGGCTGATCAAATCAAATGGTGCAGCCTCGTTTTGAACGCATCCCGGTGTCATGCACAACTGGCACGTTGGCAACGGCGCCGGGAAACCCCTCTCCTCGTCGTAAGCTATGGCAAGCGCACAGGAAAGTCAACGCGCAGAAACTGCATATTTTTTGGGCAGTTGCCAGCTGACGCGCAGGCCGATCAGCGGCGTTCCGGCTGGCGGATCGCACGCGGGCCTAACACCGCAATCAACGCCATGGTGAGCGCCACCACCGACAGCCCCCAGCGCAGGTCGGAGCGATGGGCAATCAACCCGATGATGACCGGGCCGATCAGCAAGCCCACGTAGGCAAAGCGCGCCACGGCAGCAATGCCTTCGGCGGCCGGCACGCCCGGCAGGCGCGACGCGGTGATGAAGAAGATCGGCACCATGTTGGCGGCGCCCACGCCCATCAGCGCAAAACCTGCCAGGACAGCGATCGGCGCGGGCCACAACAGAGCAAGCAGGATTCCGCCCGTTGCCAGCACGCCACTGCCGCAAAGCACACGCATGTTGCCCCAGCGCCCGCGTGCGAAATCGCCGCCAAAACGCGCCAGTGCCATGCCGCCCGAAAACGCCGCATAACCCGCGCTGGCAATGGCCTCGGGCGATTGCGCGATCTCGCGCATGTACACGGTCGTCCAGTCGTACATCGCGCCTTCGCCTACCAGCCCCAGGAAGGCCAGCACGCCGAGCAAGAACAGCGTGCGGCCCGTGGTCGGATGTGCCGGTTCGCCTTCTGCATGCACGTGGTCAGGCAGCATGAAAGGGCCCGCACACAGCGCAGCCGCCATGGTGACGAGCGCCATGCCGCCGCAGTGCACCGCCGGCGGAACGCCCAGTTCCAGCAGCACGCCGCCCACCGCCGCCCCCACCATGCCGCCCAGGCTGAACATGCCGTGCAGCGACGAGATGATCGGCTTGTGGTGATTGGCCTCCACTGTGGTGGCCTGCGCATTGATGGCCACGTCGAAACCCGCGTTGGTGATGCCGAACAGCAGCAGCACCGCCAGCAGCGCGGGGTAGCTCGGCATCAGCATGAGGAGCGCCGTCGTGGCACCAAAGGCCACGCCGCCCTGCACGCTCGCGCGCCGTGTGCCGACGCGTGCCGCCCACTTGCCCGCAAACTTCATCGCGACGATGGCGCCGGCGGCCACCATGAACATCGCCAGCGACAGCGATGCCTCGGACAATCCGAAACGCGCCTTCACCGTAGGAATGTGAACGCCCCACGTCGCAAACGTTGCACCGTTGGCGAAAAAGAGGGCCATCGTCGCCGCACGAGCCGACAGGGGAAGCCGGCGCCGCTGCAACGCGCCGGCAGATTGGACGTATTCGGAAGACATGAAGGACTGCTGAGAAAAACGCACGGCGCAAACGTGCCGCGCCGCAAAGGCACCATGCTACCGCGCCCGGCTGATGAGCGTATGACGCCGCCCCGCGCCAGGCAGGTATGCGGCTTGCGTCACCACGCTCGAATCCACCGCATCGGGAGACCCGCCATGCCCCGCGTGATCTGGAAAGGCGCCGTCAGCTTCGGCCTTGTCCACATCCCCGTTGCGCTGTATCCAGCCACCCGCAGCGACGATCTCGATTTCGACTGGCTCGACCGTCGCACGATGGACCGCGTCGGCTACAAGCGCATCAACAAAACCACCGGCAAAGAGGTGCCGCGCGAGCAGATCGTGCGCGGCTACGCTTACGAGAAAGACCGCTACGTGATCCTGACCGACGAGGACATCCGCGCGGCCAACCCGGTCTCGACGCAAACGGTGGATCTGCTGACCTTCGTCGATGCGGCTGAGATTCCGTTTCTTTATCTCGATACGCCCTACTTTCTCGCGCCCGACCGGCGCGGCGAAAAGGTCTACGCGCTGCTGCGCGAAGCGTTGACGCGCTCGCAAAAGATCGGTGTCGCCAACGTGGTGCTGCACACCAAGCAGCATCTGGCTGCGCTGATTCCGATGGGGCCGGTGCTTGTGCTGCATACGCTGCGCTGGTCCAACGAGGTGCGCGACTGGTCCGAGCTCGACGTGCCGGAAGAAGGTGCCAAGGCTGCCAAGCTCACGGCCAAGGAGATCGACATGGCTGAAAAGCTGATCGACGACATGAGCGGCACGTGGGACCCTGCCGAATACCACGACACCTTCCGCGACGACATCCTTGCGCTGGTCGATCGCAAAGTGCGCGCAGGCCGCACGGAATCCGTCGAGCCGATGGAAGCCGAACACGCCGCACCGCGTACCGGCAACGTGATCGACCTGACCGACCTGCTTCGCCAGAGCCTTGCCAAGCGCGGCAAGGGCAAAGGTGCGTCAAATGACGAGGCGGAGGACGAACCCGCCCCGCGCAAGCGTGCGCCACGCAAGGCCACTGCCAAAACAGCGCGCAAGCCGGCCGCGCGCAAGCGCGCATAACACGACGGAGCCGACGCCATGCCACGCCATCTCGCCGACTACCACCGCAAGCGCGATTTCACGAAGACGCAGGAACCCGCGGGCGCACGCCGCAAAGCCGACGAGCGACATGACGATGGCGCCCTGCACTTCGTGATCCAGAAGCACGACGCCACGCGGCTGCACTACGACTTCCGGCTTGAACTCGACGGCACGCTCAAGAGTTGGGCCGTCCCGAAAGGCCCCAGCCTCGACCCCGCCGACAAGCGCCTCGCCGTGCATGTTGAAGACCATCCGCTGGACTACGCGGATTTCGAAGGCCACATCCCCGAAGGCCAATACGGCGGTGGTGACGTGATCGTGTGGGATCGTGGGACATGGCGCCCGCATGGCGATCCGCGCAAGGCGTACCGCGACGGCAAGCTCAAATTCGATCTCGACGGCGAGAAGCTCCACGGGGCGTGGGCGCTCGTGCGCACGCACTTGCACGGCACGGGCAGACATCCGAAAGAACAGTGGTTGCTGATCAAGGAACGGGACGACCAGGTGCGCGCATCCAGCGACTACGACGTGACACAGGCCCTGCCCGCCAGCGTGATCACCGGAGAGAACGTTGGCGCAAAACCCAAGGCCAAAGGAAAGGCCAAGGCCGATGACGGCAGGACCGAGCGTGCCGAACCGGCACAAGTGCAGCCGCCCTCCGGGGCCGTGCCCGGCACGCTGCCCAGAACGCTGGAGCCGCAACTCGCCACACTGGTCGATGGGCCGCCCGCGCAGGGGGAGTGGGACTACGAAGTGAAGTTCGATGGCTACCGCATCCTTGCGCGCATCGACGGCAACACCGTGCGCCTGTTCAGCCGCAACGGCCGGGACTGGACAGCCAAGCTACCGCGCCAGGCGCGCACGCTGCATGCGCTGGGCCTGCGTGAGGCGTGGCTCGACGGCGAAGTCGTGGTGATGGGCGAACGCGGCGTGCCCGACTTCCAGGCGCTGCAGAACGCCTTCGAAACCGCGCATGCTGAACGCATTGCCTACTACCTGTTCGACATCCCGTTCTGCAACGGTATGGACTTGCGGGGCGTACCGTTACGCGAGCGGCGGGCGCTGCTGCAACGCATTCTTGATGCGGCCCCGGGCGACCTGGACCGCGATGCGGTGCTGTTCTCAGGCACATTCAACGCGGCACCCGAAGACTTGCTGTCGTCGGCGTGCAGCATGTCGCTCGAAGGTGTGATCGGCAAGCGCGCCGATGCGCCGTACCAGGCCGGCCGCGGCCCCGCATGGATCAAGCTCAAATGCGGGCAACGGCAGGAATTCGTGATCGGCGGCTACAGCGCCCCGAAGGGCAGCCGCAGCGGCTTTGGCGCCCTGCTGCTCGGTGTGTATGACGACGCGGGCAGGCTGCGCTATGCAGGCCGCGTCGGCACCGGCTTCAACGAGACGAGTCTGCACGCTTTGCATCACGAGCTGACCGGTCTGACCCTCGACACGCCGCCCTTCGCCGACCCGCCCACCGGCAGCGATGCGCGCGACGTCCGATGGGTCAAGCCCGAGCGCGTGGCGGAAATCGCCTTTGCCGAATGGACGCGCGAAGGCATCGTGCGGCAGGCGGTGTTTCAGGGTTTGCGCGACGACAAACCCGCCCGCAACATCGTGCGTGAAGAAGCCAAACCGCCCAGTGCCGCCGCCCGCAAGGAGACCCGTGCCGTGAATGCCCCTGAACGCAAGGTGCGCCCCGGTGCCGAACGCATCGCGGGTGTGGATGTCACGCATCCGGACCGCGTCATCGAAAAAGCCAGCGGCACCACCAAGGCTGACCTGGCGCGCTATTACGCAGGCGTGGCCGAATGGATGCTGCCGCATCTGCGTAACCGGCCGACGTCGCTCGTACGGGCACCCGATGGCATCGACGGCGAGCGCTTCTTCCAGAAGCATTCCGCCGCACTCAAGCTGCAGGGCATCACGCAGTTGGACCCTTCGCTTGACCCGGGGCATCCGTCGCTGCTGGCGATCAACTCGGCTGAAGCCCTGGTCGGTGCGGTGCAGATGGGCACGGTGGAATTCCACACGTGGAATGCACTGGCCGACCGCATCGAACAGCCCGACCGCATCGTCTTCGATATCGATCCCGACCCGGCACTGCCCTTCGCGCGCGTGATCGAGGCCACGCAGCTCACGCTTGCGCTGCTCGATGAACTCGGCCTGAAGGCGTTCCTGAAAACCAGCGGCGGGCATGGCATGCACGTGGTGGTGCCGCTCGCGCGCCGTGAGGCGGCCGGCTGGGACACGCTCAAAGCCTTCGCGCAAGCCGTGGTGCAGCACATGGCGGCGACTTTTCCTGACCGCTTTGTCGCCAAGATGGGCCCGCAGAACCGGGTGGGGAAGATCTTCATCGACTATATGCGCAACAACCGCGGCGCGAGCACGGTGGCCGCGTATTCGGTGCGCGCGCGGACGGGGCTGCCGGTGTCGGTGCCGATCCGCCATGAAGAGCTGGAGGGACTGCGGGCGTCTGCACAATGGACGCTGCGCACGCTGCCGGAGCGGCTGGCCCAGCTCAAGGACGACCCGTGGGCGGACTACGCCGGCACGCGCCAATCGGTCACGGCCGACATGCGCAAGCGCATCGGCGCCAATGACTGAACCATCACACGCTGGCGATTCTTAAAGAATTGGGCGGTGAACGCCCTATTGCTTGTCGGCCGAAGTGCGGGGCCACTGCGTTAACATGCCTGCGTCTGCACTTGGCGCACTTATCTGCGCTCCACTCTGCCCCCCGCCGATGGCCCGAATTCGTCCGACCCGTTTGCTGAATCTGTCGCGCAGTGCGCTCGCCTGCGCCGCGCTTTTGACCATTGCGGCCTCGCCGCTGGCCCACGCCAAGAAGGCCAAGGCCCACGCCGCACCGCACGCCACCGCCGCGCAAGCTCGCCAGGCCGCGCACAACCCCGCCGGATTGCCTGCCAACGTGGCGCTGGCCTTTGCGCGCGCGCATATCCCGCTGGATGCGGTGAGCGTGTTCGTGATCCGCACCGGCACCGCCACGCCCATCCTGCAATGGAATGCCGACACCGGAATGAACCCGGCGTCGACCATGAAGCTGCTGACAACCTTCGCAGGGCTGGACCTGCTGGGCCCGGACTTTCGCTGGAAGACCACGGCCTATGCCGACAAACAGCCCGTCAACGGCACGCTCGACGGCAACCTGTACCTGCGCGGCCAGGGCGATCCGAAGCTGATTCCCGAAGAACTCGTCAAGCTGGTGACCGACGTGCGCCGCGCCGGCGTGGATGAACTGGCCGGCAATATCGTGCTCGATCGCACCTACTTCGAGGGCGGCCTGTCGGAAGCACCGCCGCTGGACGGCGACAGCGCGCGTGCCTACAACGTCGCGCCCGACGCCCTGCTGTATTCATTCAAGACGCTCACGTTCACGCTGTCGCCAGATGCCGGTAACGGCGCGGTCAACATTGATGTATCGCCGCCGCTGGCCCAATTGCAGATCGACAACCAGTTGCGCACCACGCGCGGCGGCTGCGGCGACTGGAAGACAACCTCCGGCGCCAACATCTCCACGCAAACCGACGGTCATGTGCTTGCCAGCTTCGACGGCCGCTATGCCGCCGCGTGCGGCGAACGCGTTTTCAATATCGCCGCGCTCACGCATGCCGACTTCATCTGGGGCGGCTTCCTGTCGCTGTGGCAGCAAGCCGGCGGCACGACCCGCTTTACGCCGGGCCTGCGCGAGGGCAAGGTGCCACGCCAGGCCATTCTGCTGGCCACGCACTACGGCCCGCCACTGTCGGAGGTTGTGCACGACATCGACAAGTATTCGAACAACGTGATGGCGCGCCAGCTCTTCCTGACGATCGGCGCGGAAATCGGCCGCAAGCCCGCATCGGTGCGGCAATCGACCGAGGTCATCAACCGCTGGCTGGCCAAACAGAACCTGACGATGCCGGAGCTGGTGCTGGAGAACGGCTCGGGCCTGTCGCGCATCGAGCGCATCAGCGCACGCAACATGGGGCGCTTGCTGCAGCAGGCCGATGCCAACCCGAACGGCGGCGTGCTGCGCGATGCGCTGCCCGTCGTCGGCGTGGACGGCACCATGCGCAACCGCCTGACACGGGCTGGGGTGGCGGGCAATGCCGAGATCAAGACCGGCACGCTCAACGACGTGCGCGCCATCGCGGGCTACGTGGAGGGAGAAAACGGCGAGCGCTTCGTGGTGGTCAGCATGATCAACCACCCGAACGCCAGCGGCGGCCAGGCTGCACACGACGCACTGCTGCAATGGATTTACCAGGGCGCGCCGCGATGAGTTCACGCAAGGCATTACTGGGCATCACCGGCACGTCGGGCAGCGGCAAGACCACGCTCGTCGAGCAGCTCATCGCCCGTTTCGTGCGCGACGGGCGGCGCGTGGCGGCCATCAAGCACACGCATCACGGCTTCGATCTCGATTCGCCGGGCAAGGATTCGTACCGTATGCGCGAAGCCGGCAGCGCCGAAGTCGTGCTCGTGGGCGGTGAACGCCTCGTGCTGATGCGCGAATACACCAACGCCGTGGAACCCGAACTTGATGACGTGCTGGCGCTGCTCTCGCCCGCCACCGACCTCGTCATCGTAGAAGGCTATAAGCGCAGCACCTTCCCGAAAATCGAAGTGTTCCGCCCGTCGCTGGGGCGACCGCCGCTTTGGCCAGAAATTGGCGGCGTGGTGGCGGTGGCCACCGATTCGCCTGACGCCGTGCAGCCGCCTGAAGGCGTGGCCGTGCTCGATTTGAACGACGTCGATGCGGTGTACCGGTTTGCCGTACGGCAACTGGCCAACGCATCCATATGAAGCACTCTTAACATCCGGGCGAAGCAGCTTGGCTATGATGGGGCCGTCCAGTTTTTTGCCAGCCCCCTCCCTACAACATGCTTTCCCGTCTATCGGCCGCGCTGCTTGGCGCGGCATTTTTTTGCTCGGCCCTGCCAGTCGCTGCGCGTGATTGGGTCGCCCCGAATGCGACTCTCGGGCGCGGCGCACAGGTCCACCAATTCGTGCTCATCGATTCTGCGACCGGGCGCCCGATGCCCAACGCGCGCTACCGCCTGTTCCTGCCCGGCCACACCATCGCCGGCAAGCCGCCGCAGGCGGGTGAAACCGACAGCGTGATCTTCGGCACCACCGACGGCGCCGGACGTACGGCCAAGGTCCGGTTGCCAAAACATTACGCGGCGGCACGCTGGGTGCTCAATCCCGTCGTCGGCAATGGCGACCTCGGCGAATCGTTCCGCCTGGTCGATTCGCTCGGTGGCGCACCCATCGAGGGGCATCCGTATCTGATCGATGTGGTGGACGAATACCTGGTCTGCGGCCACTCCAGCGCCGGTGGTTATACCGCCTACGTGCAATCGCGTGAGTCGCGCACCGTGCACCTTGAAAACACTGTGACCTTCACGCCGGCCGACGATGCCTGGTGCGCCGGCGAAGGCCGTGCGATCGCCGATAGCAGCAACTCGCAGGGCGCACCCGCTCTCTATTCGCAGTATCTCGGCACGCTCACCGCCAACGCGGCGACACTCAGCGAAGACTTGCAGAGCCGCATCGCGCGCAAGCTGATGTCGCTCGCGATTGCCGAACGTGACGACGCCCGCATCGACCTGGCCCTCGACCTGCAGCCGGTGCCGGAAGACCGCCTCAACAGCTACGGCTACGAACTTGTTGACGCGGGCCTGCGCGTGGAGCGCGGCCTGTCGATGATCGAAGCCTATCTGGCCAAGCACCCGAACGACCCATTCGCGCTCGACAGCAAGGGCTGGGCGCTATACCGGCTCGGCCGCAACGACGAAGCGCTTACATGGTTCGACCGCTCTATCGCCGTCTTCGCGCAACCCGGCAGCGACTATGAAGCGAGCGACGACGCAGTACGCGAAGCACGCGCGGAAGGCCTCGCGCACAAGGGCGAAGTGCTTTGGAAGCTGGGCCGCGCGGACGAAGCGCACGATTGCTTCAGGCAGGGCCTCGCCATGTCGCCGCAGAACGATGTGCTCAAGGCCACGCTGGCCCGCCTGGCCGTGACATTGCCGACCGCCGACGCCAAGTAGGAAAAACATCGCTACAAACAAAAACGCCCGCTTCACGCGGGCGTTTTGCTCAGTGGTGCTCGATCAGTGCGTCACACCGTCAGCCAGCAGGCGTTGCAGCACGTTGCTCGAGATCAGGCGATGACCGCCCGTGGTGGGGTGCACGCCGTCGGCGAACAGGTAGGACGTATCGGCGCCCGTGGCCACAAGCGTGTTGGCCGAGCAGAACAGCGAGCTGCCGCCCGCGCCCGGCACGAGTGTGTTGATCTTGGTCGCATCGCACGCCGGCACGCTGGTGTTGCTGAACCCGAACGTCGCGCCGTTCTGGATGACGGCAGTCAGCTGCGCGTTGAAGTCGATCACGCGAGCGCTGGTGCCGGCCAGACCGGTTTGCAGCGTGGTGTTGAACGCGCCCACCAGTGCATGAAGCAGTGCCTGGCCTGTCGCGCCGCCCGCCACGCCTTGCGGCGTCAGGCTGCTGTCAGGCAGGTTGAACACGTAGAGCTGCGTCGCGTTCTTGCTGATCATGTCCTTGATGTAACCGACCAGATCGGTCGCCGCCTGCTGCACTTGTGCGGTAGCGATGGCAGGCGTCACACCCGAGTTGGGTGTCGCGACGGCGGCAGCCCAGTAGAAGATGTCGTTGTTGCCGCCGAACACGAACACCACGTCGTTGTTGCCGTTGAACGTGTTGTTGCTGGCCGCGTAGAAGTTGGCGAGTTGCTGTTTGACCGGATAGGTGAGCGCCCCGGCGCCACCGTTGTGACCAATGCCATTCGGGTCGGTCACGCGCGAGCCGCCTTGCGCGTAGTCGAAGCAACCGGGTTTCGGGCAGGTCTGCACCGAGGTGGCGTAACCCATCACTGCCGGCGTGAGCGTCACACCGAGTTGTGCGGCCACGGTTTCCGCCCAGATCGGACCGGGGTTGGTGGTGAACTTGCCGCCGCCCACGGCAGCCGCTGCTGGCGTGTAGGTGCCGGCATCGCTCAGGCTGTCGCCGAATACCACCATGCGCTGCACCTTGGCGACGTTGGGGTTGCCGCTCTGATCGCTTTCACCGCCGCAAGCCGCCAGGCTCAAGGCCAGGGCCGCCGATGCGACGACGCCCATCCATTGACGCAACTTCATGATGTCTGTCTCCCGTGTGGAATTTTTTTTGGTCTGTGGTGCCGCGGTGCGTAACCTCGCCGTGCGCGTTTGAAGCACGCGGAACGACACAACGCCCAAGTGTAGCGAGGTTGCCGGGCGCACGGCGAACGCGCACCCCGTAAGAATTAGAGGTCCGTCTCGAACGCGGCGGCGGCGCGACGCAGGCGGTCGTTGACGGCCGCCCAGGCGGGCGTGTCAGCTAGGGTTTCCACCCAAATGGCGTCGTAGCCGCCGCGGTCGAGTTCGCGCAATAGCGCGTAGAGCGCGTTGGCATAGGCGGCAGGTGTGGCGGGGGCGACGCGCTGATCGCAGCCGTCACGCAGTGCCACGGGGGCACCGAGCCACACGATGCGCTTGTCCGCGGGCAGCGCAGCCAAGCGCGCGGGCACATCTGCAGCCGATAGCAGATGCAATGGCGTACGCGGCGCGTAGTGCGCCTTCAACGTGCCGGAAGCACGCGGCGCAGCGGCATCGGGAAGCGCCGGCACTTCGCCGGTCACGCGCTCGATGTCTTCGGGCGTGATGGCGCCCGGGCGCAGCAGCACGGGGCCAATGCCCTGATCCAGCCGCGAAAGATCGATGATGGTCGATTCGATGCCCACATCCACGCCGTCGCCTTCGAGCACGAACACGGCATCGCCGAATTCGTCTCGCACGTGCTGCGCGGTGGTCGGGCTGACCTGGCCGAACTTGTTGGCCGACGGCGCTGCAATGCCGCCGCGCCCGCGCTTGAAGCGCGAGAGCAACGCCTGCGCCACCGGGTGCGATGGGCAACGCAGCCCGATGCTGTCCTGCCCACCCGCCACGGCCGCGGGAATATGCGGCGCACGTTTCAGGATCAGCGTGAGCGGCCCCGGCCAGAAGGCTTCGATGAGTTGGAGCGCGATGCCGGGCACATCGTCGGCCCAATAGGAAATATCGGCGCCGTCGACCACGTGCACGATCACGGGGTGATCGGACGGACGCCCCTTGGCCGCATAGATCTTGGCGATGGCCTGCGGGCTTTCGGCATCGGCGCCGAGTCCGTACACGGTCTCGGTCGGGAAGGCGACCAGCTCGCCCGCCTCCAGCCTGCGCGCAGCCTCATCAAGGCGTTCGGCGGAAGGCATGGTGTAGGGCGTTTTGGTCCGATGCGGCATGGGCTACTCGTCTTCAGGCGGGCTGCAGGCCGAGCACGTGCGCGGCATGGCGGAATGCTTCGTCCACCACTTCCGGCGAGGTGCCGACGCAATTCACGTGACCCATCTTGCGGCCCGGGCGCGCATCCGCCTTGCCGTACAGGTGGACCTTCGCACCGCTGTGGCGCATCACTTCGTGCCACGCAGGCGTGCGCTCGAGACCGTATTCGAACCACACGTCGCCCAGCACATTCAGCATGCGCCCCGGCGAGTGCTGCCGCGTGCTGCCCAGCGGCAGGCGGGCCATGGCGCGCACCTGCTGCTCGAACTGGCTGGTCTCGCACACGTCCATGGTGATGTGGCCGGAGTTATGCGGACGCGGCGCCATTTCGTTGGCGACCAGAGAGCCATCCTGCAGCACGAAGAACTCGATGCACAGCACGCCGACGTAGCCCATTTCTTCGGCGATCATCGCCGCGGCGGCACGTGTGCGCGTGGCAATGTCATCCGACACGCTGCGCGAGGGCATGGTCGTTGAAAACAGGATGCCGTCACGGTGCTCGTTCTCGGCAAGCGGCCAAGTGGCGGTCGTGCCATCGGCGCCGCGCGCGGCCAGCACCGACACCTCGTACGCCAGCGGCAGCATCTTCTCCAGCACGCACGGCACGTGCTGCATGGCCGCCCAGGCCGCGCGCAGCTCTTCAACCGTTGCGACACGCGCCTGGCCCTTGCCGTCGTAGCCCATGCGGGCGATCTTCAGGATGCCGGGCAGCAGGTCGGCGGGCAATTGTTCGATATCGGCTTCGTGCTCGATCACCCAGCTCGGTGCGGGGTGGATGCCGGTGCGTGCGGCGCACAGCGCGAAGAATTTTTTCTCGGCAATGCGGTTCTGCGCGATCGATACGCAGTTGGCACGCGGCGCAACGAACGCACCGAGTTGCTCCAGGCGGTCGAGCGCCATGGCCGGCACGTTTTCGAATTCAGTGGTGACGGCCGGGCACAGCGCAGCCATCTCTGCCAATGCGGCTTCATCGGTATAGCCAGCGCACAGATGGCGCTCTGCGATGGTGCCGGCAGGGCTGTTCGGATCCGGGTCGAGCACGCAGACTTTGTAGCCCATCGCCTGCGCGGCGTGCGTGAACATGCGGCCGAGCTGGCCGCCGCCGAGCATGCCAAGCCAGGCATCGGGCAGGATCGCGTTGGGAACGTTCAGCGCGCGGGATTCCGCGGTGTGGGCTTGCGCCAGGCGCGGGTTCAGGTCGTCGGCCATGAATCAGGTCGTAGGTTACTTAAGCGCCGTGCACAGGGAGCGTCATGCCGCGCGCGACTTCGGTCTGCTGGGCGCGGAAGGCCTCGAGCTTGTCGGCAAGGGCCGAGTCGGTGGTGGCGATCGTCGCGATGGCAGCCAGCGCTGCGTTGGCCGCACCGGCCTCGCCAATAGCAAACGTCGACACCGGAATGCCCTTGGGCATCTGCACGATGGAGAGCAGCGAATCTTCGCCGCGCAGGTACTTGGACGGCACTGGCACGCCGAACACCGGCACGATCGTCTTGGCGGCGATCATGCCCGGCAAGTGGGCTGCCCCGCCCGCGCCGGCGATGATGGCGCGCAAACCACGGCTGCGTGCGGCTTCGGCGTAACGGAACATGTCGTCCGGCATACGGTGCGCAGAAACAACCTGCGCCTCGAACGGAATGCCGAACTGCGTGAGCATGTCGACGGCGTGGCGCATCACTTCCCAGTCGGAGCTGGAGCCCATCACCACGCCAACGAGCGGAGCGGATTGCTGTGCGGTCATCGTCATCGCTCCTTGTTCAGCGCAGCGATTCGCCGGTCAGGCGAGTCAGTGCTTCGCGGTACTTGTCGGCGGTCTTTTCGATCACGTCGGCGGGCAGTTGCGGCGCCGGCGCAGTCTTCGGCCACGGTTTGCCGTCGATGCGCACCGCTTCGAGCCAATCGCGCACGAACTGCTTGTCGAACGACGGCGGGTTCGTGCCGACCTGGTACGAATCGGCCGGCCAGAAGCGCGACGAATCTGCGGTGAGCGCCTCGTCCATCAGCGTGAGCGTGCCGTTCTCATCCAGACCGAATTCGAACTTGGTGTCGGCGATGATGATGCCGCGCGTGGCAGCAAAGTCGGAGGCTTCCTTGTACAGGCGGATGCTCACGTCGCGGATCTGCGCGGCGAGGTCGGGGCCGATGCGGCGCTCGACTTCATCGAAGGAAATGTTCTCGTCGTGCTCACCCATCTCGGCCTTGGCGGCGGGGGTGAAGATCGGCTCGGGCAACTTCTGCGCGTTCTGCAGGCCGGGGGCCAGATGCACGCCGCAGACGGCGCCGGTGGCTTGGTAATCCTTCCAGCCGCTGCCGGCCAGGTAGCCGCGCACCACGGCTTCCACCAGGATCGGCTTCAGGCGTTTGACCACGATGGCGCGGCCGCGCACCTGGTCGACTTCATTCGGAGCCACCACGGTTTCCGGGGCGATGCCCGTCTCGTGCGTCGGCACGATGTGGCGCAGCTTGTTGAACCAGAAATCCGACATCTGCGCGAGCACACGGCCCTTGTCCGGAATCGGCTGGCCGAGAATCACGTCAAACGCCGAGAGGCGGTCGGTGGTGACCATCAGCAGCTTGTCGTCGCCGACAGCGTAGTTCTCGCGCACCTTGCCACGGCCGAGCAACGGCAGGCTGGTGATCGACGATTCGTAAAGGGCGGAGGATGCAGGGGTGGCGGACACGGCGGAACCCGAGAGGAGATAAGAAAACGTGGAAGGCCAGCATTATACGTGGCCCATGCAATGCAAAACGGCTGGCGCAGTGCCAGCCGTTTGCCAGATGTGACGCGAAATGCTTATTGCACCACTTGCGCCAGATCGCCGCTTTGGTACTTCTGCGCCATCACCGACAGACCGATCGGCTTGATCTTGCCAGCCTGACCTTCGCAGCCGAACTCGATATAGCGCGCCTTGCAGACTTGCTTGGCGGCTTCGCGGGCGGGCTTGAGCCATTCGCGGGCATCGAACTTGTCCGGGTTTTCGGCCAGGAACTTACGCACCGCGCCCGTCATTGCCAGGCGGATGTCGGTGTCGATGTTGATCTTGCGCACGCCGTACTTGATGGCTTCCTGGATTTCCTCGACGGGCACGCCGTAGGTTTCCTTCATCTTGCCGCCGTACTGGTTGATGATCGCCAGCAGTTCTTGCGGCACGCTCGACGAGCCGTGCATCACCAGGTGGGTGTTCGGGATGCGGGCGTGGATTTCCTTCACGCGGCTGATCGCCAGGATGTCGCCGGTAGGCTTGCGCGTGAACTTGTAGGCGCCGTGGCTGGTGCCAATGGCGATGGCCAGCGCGTCCAGTTGGGTCGCCTTGACAAACTGGGCAGCCTCTTCCGGGTCGGTCAGCAGGGACGAGTGGTCGAGCTTGCCTTCCGCGCCGTGGCCATCTTCCTCGCCGGCCATACCGGTCTCCAGCGAGCCCAGGCAGCCGAGTTCGCCTTCAACGGTCACGCCAACCTTGTGGGCCATCTCGACCACGCGGCGCGTCACGTCGACGTTGTAGTCGAAATCAGCCGGGGTCTTGCCGTCTTCGCGCAGCGAGCCGTCCATCATGACCGAGCCGAAGCCCAGGTCGATGGCGCCCTGGCAGATTGCCGGGCTTTGGCCGTGATCCTGGTGCATGACCAGCGGAATCTCCGGATAAGCCTCGACGGCGGCCTGGATCAGGTGCTTGATGAACGATTCGCCGGCGTATTTGCGGGCGCCTGCGCTGGCCTGCAGGATGACCGGTGCGCCGGCTTCCTTGGCAGCTTCCATCACAGCCTGGACTTGCTCCAGATTGTTCACGTTGAATGCCGGCAGGCCGTAGCCGTTTTCAGCGGCGTGGTCCAGCAGTTGGCGCATCGAGACGAGTGGCATGGTTTTCTCCTATGGATCGATCTGTATTCGGTCTCAGGAACCCGTGGGCGTCTGGTAGACGTAGCAAACGGCGTTCCGTCGTGGGCGTCAGTGCATGCCGACGCGAACAATCTTGAGCGTGTTGGTGCCGCCGGCCTGACCCATCGGCTCGCCGACGGTCAGGACGATGAAGTCGCCACGCTGCACGACGCCACGCGCGACCAGCAGTTCTTCGGCCTGGTGCAGGGCTTCGTCACGGTCGGCGCTGTTGGCCAGCGGCAGCGACTGCACGTTGCGGTACAGGGCCATCTTGCGCTGCGAGGCCACGTTGGGCGTCATCGCATAAATGGGGATGTTGATGCCGTGGCGGCTCATCCACAGCGCCGTGGCGCCGGAATCGGTAAGCGCGGCAATCGCCTTGACCTGCAGATGGTGCGCCGTGAACAGCGCCCCCATGGCAATCGACTGGTCAATGCGGCTGAAAGTCTGGTCGAGGAAGTCAGTGTCCAGGTGCACGGATTGCGACTTCTCGGCTTCCAAACAGATGGCAGCCATGGCCTCGATGGTCTCGACCGGGTAGCGGCCGGCAGCGGTTTCCGCCGACAGCATCACCGCATCGGTGCCGTCGAGCACGGCGTTGGCGACGTCCGACACCTCGGCGCGCGTCGGCACCGGGTTGACGATCATCGATTCCATCATCTGCGTGGCGGTGATGGCCAGCTTGTTGTTTTCGCGGGCCAGCTTGATCATGCGCTTCTGCAGCGCTGGCACAGCCGCGTTGCCCACTTCCACCGCCAGGTCGCCACGCGCGACCATGATGCCGTCGGAAGCGGCCAGGATCTCTTCGAGCACGCCGGGGCGGATGGCCTCGGCACGCTCGATCTTGGCGATCATGCGCGTCTTGTGGTTGTGCGGCGCGCCTGCCACGGCGGCCAGCTGGCGCGCCATTTCCATGTCGGTCGCGTTCTTGGGGAAGCTGACCGCAACGTAATCGGCGCCCAGCGCCATCGCGGTCTTGATGTCTTCCATGTCCTTGGCGGTCAGCGCCGGTGCCGACAGCCCGCCGCCCTGGCGGTTGATGCCCTTGTTGTTGGACAGATCGCCGCCGATCTTGACGATGGTCTCAATCTCTTCACCCACCACGCGCTCGACCTGCAGCACGATCAGCCCGTCGTTGAGCAGCAGCAGATCGCCCGGGCCAACGTCGCGCGGCAGTTCCTTGTAGTCGAGACCGACGCGCTCCTGGTTGCCCAGTTCGCAGCGGGCGTCGAGCGTAAAGCGATCACCCGGTTCGAGCGTGATCTTGCCGCTCTCGAACTTGCCGACGCGGATCTTCGGACCCTGCAGGTCGGCCATGATGGCCACCTCGCGGCCCACCGAACGCGCCACTTCGCGCACAAGCTGCGCACGATCGATGTGATCTTGCGCCGCGCCGTGCGAGAAGTTCAGCCGCACCACGTCCACCCCCGCGGCGATCATGCGGGTCAGGACTTCCTGCGTGCTGGACGCGGGGCCGAGCGTTGCGACGATCTTGGTAGCACGGGTCATGGGCGGCGGTGTCTCGTTGTTGTGGTGGGGATGTTCGCGGCGCTTGCGCTCAAGCCACAGCGGTCTGGCTCTGCGCGCGTTGCTCCAGGATTTCGACGGCCGGCAACGTCTTGCCTTCCAGGAATTCGAGGAACGCACCGCCGCCGGTGGAGATATAGCCCACCTTGTCGGCGATGTTGTACTTGGCGATGGCAGCCAGCGTGTCGCCGCCGCCCGCAATCGAGAAACCCGACGAGGCAGCAATCGCCTCGGCCAGCACCTTGGTGCCATTGCCGAACTGGTCGAACTCGAACACGCCGACCGGGCCGTTCCAGACGATGGTGCCGGCTGTCTTCAGTTGCTCGGCCAGTTGGGCAGCCGTCTTGGGGCCGATGTCGAGGATCATGTCGTCGTCCGCCACATCCGCCACATCCTTGACGGTCGCGGCCGCGGTAGCGCTGAATTCCTTGGCGCACACCACGTCGACCGGGATGGGCACCGATGCGCCACGTGCTGCCAGCATCTCAATGATGGCCTTTGCATCGCCCACCAAGTCGGCTTCCGCCAGCGATTTGCCGATCTTCAGGCCGGCAGCCAGCATGAACGTGTTGGCAATGCCGCCACCGACGATTAGGTTGTCCACCTTGTCAGCCAGCGACTTCAGGATAGTCAGCTTGGTCGAAACCTTCGAGCCGGCCACGATGGCGACCAGCGGGCGTGCCGGCTGACCCAGCGCCTTGCCCAGCGCATCCAGTTCGGCGGCCAGCAGCGGACCGGCGCAGGCGACGGGCGCAAACTTGGCGATACCGTGGGTGGTGGCTTCCGCGCGGTGGGCAGTGCCGAAGGCGTCGTTGACGTAGACATCGCACAGCTTGGCCATCTTCTGGGCCAGTTCGTCACTGTTCTTCTTCTCGCCCTTGTTCACACGGCAGTTTTCCAGCAGCACGACCTGGCCGGGCGCGACATCCACGCCGTCGACCCAGTTCTGGACGAGTTTCACGTCACGGCCTAGCAGCTCGGACAGGCGCTTGGCAACCGGCGCGAGCGAATCTTCGGGCTTGAATTCGCCCTCGGTCGGGCGGCCCAGATGCGAAGTGACCATGACGGCCGCACCCGCGTCCAGCGCGGCTTTGACGGCCGGCACGGATGCGCGGATGCGCGTGTCTTCGGTGATGTTGCCGGCATCGTCTTGCGGCACGTTGAGGTCGGCGCGGATGAACACGCGCTTGCCGGCAAGCTTTCCTTCGGAGATGAGATCGGACAGACGCAGGACGTGGGGCATGGCAGCTACGGAAGAAATCGCGGAAAACGACAATTTTACCCGATGCGCCTGGTCAAAACGTGCGTTTCTCGGCCGAACCTTCCGGGCTCGACCGTCTTGCCGAGGCCGATTGGCGGGGACTATGCCGGCACCGGCGTGCGACGGCGCAGCCGCATCCAGCCTTCGGCCGAATACACGGCAAGACCTGCCCAGATGAGCACATAGCCCGCCACCTTGGGGCCCGCAAACGGCTCGTTGTAGAGCCAAACGCCCAGCAGCAACTGCAGCGTCGGGCTCACGTATTGCAGCAAACCCAACAGCGACAGCGGAATACGCCGCGCGCCGGCGCCAAACAGCAGCAGAGGCAGCGCCGTCAGCGGGCCGGCCAGCGCCAGCAGCAACTGCGTGCCCGGAGGTGCGGCCAGGAAGGCATTCTGATGCTGCGAAGCCAGCCAGCCGAGATAGGCCAGCGCCAGCGGAAACAGCAGTAGCGTCTCCAGCGTCAGCCCTTCCAGCGCGCCCAGCGGCGAAGTCTTGCGCAGCAAACCGTAGAACCCAAACGAAAATGCCAGCGCCAGAGCAATCCAAGGCAGCGTGCCGGCCTGCCAGGTCAGCCACGCCACGCCTGCCGCCGCCAAGGCTACCGACACCCACTGCACTGGCCGCAGCCGCTCGCCGAGCACCAGCAGCGCCAGCATTACCACCACCAGCGGGTTGATGAAGTAGCCCAAGCTGGCGTCGATCACGTGGTCGTGGTTGACGGCCCAGATGTAGGTCAGCCAGTTGGCGGCCAACAGGCTGGTGCTGGCCGCGTAGCGCGCCACGACACGCGGCTGCGTGCGCAGCGCCCAAAGCCACGCCCAGTGCCGTTTCACGAGCAGAATCACCACCATCACCGCCAACGACCAGATCACGCGGTGCGAAAGAATCTCCACCGGCGACACCGCCTTGAGCAGCTTGAAGTACAGCGGAAACAGGCCCCACATCGTGTAGGCCAGAAACGCGAAGATCGCGCCGTTGCGATTGGAGCCCGGCATGTTCATCCCCAGAGACGCAGCACGGTAAAGACGCCCATGCCGACGAAGATCATGCCGAGCATGCGCCGCGTTGCCACATAGAAAGCGGTGGCTGCAACGCCGGCCATCAGGCGCGGGTTGGTCCAGCTCGCGTCGAAGTGCCCCTGATTCCAGAGCAGGTCCGGCAAGACGATGGCGACGAGCGCGGCAGCGGGCGCAAAGCGCAGCGCGTGCTGCACGCGGGTGGGCAGGGTCATGCGGTTGCCCACGATCAGGAACAGCGAACGCGTGACGATCGTCACCACGGTCATCCCGGCAATCACCAGCCAGATTTCGAGTGCGCTCATGCGTCGTCCTCTTCGGCTGCAACACGCGCGGCGCGGCGGCGTTGCCACTGCAGGCGCGCGGCGGCTTCGTCCGCAGCCAGGCCGGCAGCCATCGCGCCGGTCACTGCAATCACCAGACTCAATCGATACGGCAGCCTGAAGGCAACCAGAGCCAGCACCGCCGCCACAGCCACCGCCATGAGGGTGGCACGGCTACGAATGGTCGACACCATGACAGGAATCAGCGCGAGCGTCCCGGCCAACGCCAGGCCCCACGCGTCAGGAAACAGGCTCGCCGCGACGATGCCCACGATGGACGACACCTGCCAGCCAACGAAGCTCAGCAGGACCATGCCCCAGTAATAGCCCTCCTTGCCCGCCTGCGGCGCGGCCGAGGGGTACTGCTGGGTGAACAGCACGAACGGCAGATCGCCGTTGAACACGCCCAGGACCACGCGCCGCATGAACGGCAGGTGCCCGAAATGCTGCATCAGCCCCGCGCTAAAGATGATGAAGCGCACATTCACGATGAACGCCGTCAGCAACGCCGTCCAGATCGGCAACCCCGCCGCCAGCAGCGGCAGCACCGCCAACTGCGATGACCCGGCATATACGAAGATCGTCATGCCGATGGCCTGCGGGATGGTCAGCACCGATTTGCTCATCGCCACGCCGGTCACCAGCCCCCAGGCGAGCACCGGCGGCATCGACGGCATGTAAGCTCGCACGCCGGCAAAGAAGCCCGCACGTTCGGCCGGATCGATCGCTTCCCAGCGGCGCTGCAACGCAGCCGCCCAGCGAACTAGCGCCATAGCGCCCCCAAAAGTGGCGAATCAGACTCTTTTTGATCAACCGGACGGGGACAACCGGCAGCGCGGGCGCGCAGGAACGTCGGGGGCGACATGGGTGGCTCGTAGGAAACACGCGATTATACTTTTGATGTTAAGCATCCGCTTAACGGCGATGCGCGTGCGCCCCGCCCTACGAAACGATTCGTGCCGGGCGCCACGCACTGCAACAATCTGCGTTGGCGTGCCTGCGCCCACCCCTTACAATTTCGCTTTTGTCGGTTTTTGAACCTGCGGCCCATATCACGGTGTGGCTGACCTGCTCAGACCGCGCCGGCACTCCTCACTCACCATGACCTCGCAAACCGCACCCACGATCGAAATCGGCGCAGACGACCTGCCGCTGCATTGCCCGACCGCCAAAACGCCGGCCTGGAACTACCACCCGCGCGTGTTCCTCGACATCGCTGACACCGGCGAGGCCAAGTGCCCGTACTGCGGCACCGTCTACAAGCTGGCCCCCGGCGTTGAACTGAAGGGCCACCATTGAGCCCGATTCACCTGCAGTACACCGGTCGCCGCGCTCGCCAGGCGATTCGATGATGCGCAAGATTCTCGTCGTCGCCCCCAATTGGATCGGTGATGCGCTGATGGCGCAGCCGCTGTTCGCGCAGCTCAAGGCGCGGCACCCGCGCGCGCAGATCCACGCCATCGCCCCAAAATGGGTCGCGCCCGTGCTCGCGCGCATGCCCGAGATCGCGCGCGTGCTGCCGACCGAACTCGCCCACGGCAAGCTGCAGCTCGGCAGCCGCACGATGTTCGCCCAGCAGCTCAAAGGCGAAACCTTTGACGCAGCGTACGTGCTGCCGAACTCGTTCAAGAGCGCGCTGATCCCGTGGCTGGCCGGCATTCCGCTGCGCATCGGCTACAAGGGCGAGTCGCGCCTGGGCGTGCTGAACGTGCGCTATCCGAATCCGCCCAAGAACGCGCGTCCGCCGATGGTGCAGCACTACGCGGCGCTGGCTTTCAAGCCCCACGCCAAGCTGCCCGACACCCTGCCCGACCCCAAGCTCGACATTGATGTGCAGCGGGTGGCCGCCACCTCGGCCAAGTTCGGCATTCCGGGCAACGCGCGGCTGATTGCCTTCTGCCCGGGCGCGGAATACGGCCCCGCCAAGCGTTGGCCTGCCGAACACTTTGCAGAGCTTGCGCAGATGCTGCGCCGCTCGTTCCCGTATGCGCAGATCGTCGCGCTCGGTTCGGGCAAGGACCGCGAGATGGCCAACGCCATCGTCGAGCGCGCGCCGTTCGTGCGCAACCTGTGCGGCGAGACCTCGCTGGACGAAGCCATCGAGCTGCTCGCCCGCGCCGAAGCCGCCATCTGCAACGATTCCGGCCTGATGCACGTGACCGCTGCCCTAGGGCGCCCACAGGTGGCCGTATTCGGCTCCAGCGACCCGCGCCACACGCCGCCGCTGTCGCCCGCTGCGAGTATCATGTGGCTCCATCTGGAGTGCAGCCCGTGCTTTGCGCGCGAATGCCCGCTGGGCCACTTGCGCTGCCTGCGCGACATCGGTCCCGAGATGGTGTTTCATGAATTGCGCCGGCTGCTGCAGCCGCAGTAATACGCTCTCCTTAACGTTCACCGCCATGCCACGATTTGCCCGCCTGTTCGAAGCCGCCGAGGACATCCTCGAAGCCTATCGCGATGCGCTCAAGCGCCGCGATGCCGATGGCGCGCTCAAGCTGTGGCTCGATGAGGACTCGGTGAGCTTCATCCTGCCGGATGGCCAGCGCCTGAACGGCCACGAGCAACTGCGCGGCTGCCTTGATGCGCTGGTCGAGAAGAACCCGGTCTGGATCGAATGCCTCTCGCAGCAGGTGCATTCGTCGCTGGGCGTATCGATCTTCGAAGCCACGGAAGCGCTACGCTTCTCGGCCACCGCCACCGAGGCCGACCTGTACGTGCACACGACGTACGTACTGATGCAGAACCACGAAGGCTGGCGTATCGCCCACGTGCATTCCAGCCAGGCCGCCGAAGAACGCGTGGCCGCCTCCATCGCCAGCGTTACGCACTCTCTGCACTAAGCTGCCGCGCTTGGCGTGGCTGCCGTCTCTCTCGATGACCCACCCGTCTCGCCACGCCACTCCCCTTGAACTGAATCTGGGCGCCCTGCTTGCAGGGTCGTTCGAGCCGCATGCGTTCCGCTCGCCGTGGTGGCTGATCGGCGGCAACGCGCAGACGATCGTGCCCGCGCGCCTGTGGCGCTTTCCGCGCATTACGTATCGGCGCGAACGCTGGGACACGCCCGACCACGACTTCATCGACCTCGACTGGACCACGCATGAAACGGATGCGCACGCGCCGCTCGTCGTCATGTTTCATGGCCTGGAGGGCGATTCGCGCAGCCATTACGCGCGGCTGCTGATGGATGCGCTGCGCGCGCGCCGCTGGCTGGGGGTCATTCCGCACTTTCGCGGTTGCTCGGGCGAGATGAACCTTGCGCCGCGCATGTATCACTGTGGAGACGGCGCTGAGATCGCGTGGATCCTCGAACGCCTTTATCGGACGGTTTGCCAGCCGCAGGGCCGCAAGCTGCTGGTCGTCGGCATCTCGCTGGGCGGCAACGCGCTGCTGCGCTACCTGGGCGAACATGGTACCGATGCGCGCTACGTGAGCGCGGTTGCGACGGTGTCTGCGCCGCTGGACATGCGAGCGGGCGGCGCAGCGTTGTCCAAGGGCTTCAACATGGTCTACACGCGCATGTTCCTGCGCACGCTCAAGGACAAGGCCAACGCCAAGCTCGACCAGCACCCAGGCCTGTACGACCGCGCCGCCATGATGGCCACGCGCACGCTGGGGCAGTTCGACAATCTTGTCACCGCCCCGCTGCACGGTTTTCGCGACGTGCTCGACTACTGGACACGCGCTTCATCCAAACCCGTGCTGCGCGAGGTACGCGTGCCCGCGCTGGTGCTGAACGCTCGCAACGATCCGTTCCTGCCCGGACAGCACCTGCCCGGCCCCGCCGACGTGTCACCCGATATCACGCTGGACCAGCCGCTGCACGGCGGCCATGTCGGCTTCCTGGTGCGCCATGGCAAGACAGGCCGCGTCGACTGGATGCCCGCCCGAGTCCTGCGCTTTTTCGATGACGTTTTGGGCCGCCAAACCAACGCGGAAGACGCCCATGGATGACATCGTCCGCCAGGCCATGGCCAAGTGGCCGAACGTGCCGAACTGCTTTGGCTGGCTGGCGCTGGATCGGCGGGGCCAATGGCGCATGCGCAACGAATATGCGCAGGCCAACAACCTATCCGGTGAGCCGATCCGCCACGCGGCGCTCGTCGATTTCATCGTGCGCAACTATGCGCATGACGATGCGGGGCGCTGGTTCTTCCAGAACGGGCCGCAGCGAGTGTTTGTCGGACTCGATTACACGCCGTGGGTGGTGCGGCTGTCAGCCGACGGCGCGCCGCCAGCGTTCACCACAACCACCGGCGCCGCATTCTCACCCGGCGACTGTTTTGTCGATGAACAAGGCAGCGTGCTGCTCTCGGGCCGCGTGGGCGGCTGCGAAGCAGAAGAGACGATTGCGCTGCTGCACGATCATGACCTGGAGCCGTTCTCATCCTTGGCCCAATGGCACGGAGACGCATGCGGAGCCGCACTGGGTACGTTGACGCTGGGGGATCGGACGTTCGACATTGAGCCAATTGCGAGCACGGAGGTTGCAAAGCGCTATGGCTTCGTGACCCGGCCCGCGGAATAGCGCCCGCTGGCCCACCCGCCCTACTTCGGCAACGCCTTGTCTTCCGCCTTCTCTTCCCGGTATTGACGTTCCATCTGGTGCAGGCGCGCATCCACTTCGGATAGCGTGTAGAAATCCGCATCTCCCGCATCGCGGGCGAGCTTCAGTTGCTCCACTGCCGATTCCCACGCCCCATCCCGCGCGTATTTCTCCGCCAGCGCACGATGCTGCTCAACGCGCTTGCCCTTGTCGGCATAGGCACGGGCGAGCATGTCCCACCAGATCGGCTGGGTGGTGTCTTCGCGGGTCTTGTCTTTCAGATACGGAATCGCGTCATCGGCCCGGCCGGCCGTCAGCAGCGTTTGCGCATAGGTGATGCCCACCGCGCGTGACAGCGGATACGCAACGAGCGCCGCGCGTGCCAACGTCAGCGCTTCGGATGCACGGTCACGAGCGCGTGCCAACTCGATGGCCGTCACATCCAGCTCGACGCTGCCCGACGTGATGCCGGGAATGTTGCCGTACAGGCGTCGCGCCTCCTGCAGCGCCTGCTCAGCGTCATCCAGCCGCCCGGCCATCTGGTTGGCGACGGCCACGCCGTACCAGAGCGCCGCGCGCTTCTCGACGGGCGCATCCGGTGCCGACGACAATTGCGAGCGCATCGCATTACGCACGTCGATATAAGCGCTTGTGGACGTTTCCTGCAGCACGCGCGCGCGCACCTTCGCAAAACCAAATTCTGGCCGATGCGGCTGGCGCGGATGCGGCAAGCCTCGTGCGCGGTCCTCCATGTCGGCGATACGTTCGCCGGTCAGCGGGTGGGTGCGCGCATAACCGGGAATCACGCCGGTATCGGCAATGTTCGTCACGCGCTGCAGACGACGAAAGAAGTCCGGCATGCCGTCCGGGTTGTAGCCAGCGCCGGTAAGCAACGTGAAGCCTACGCGGTCTGCCTCGCGCTCCGCGCCGCGCGAGAAGGCGAGCTGGTTCGATACTGCCGCCGCCTGCCCGCCCATCGCCAGCGCCTGCGCGGCGTCACCGCTTTTGGTGGCTGCCAGGCCGGCCAACAGAATCGACGCCAGCGCAATCCACATCGACTCGCCGGATTTATCGATGCCGCGCGCAATATGCCGCTGCAGCACGTGCCCGATTTCGTGACCGAGCACCGAGGCCAGCTCCGATTCACTCTCGGTCGCGACCAACGTACCCGTGTTCACGCCGATGTAGCCGCCCGGCAACGCAAACGCATTGATTCCCGGATCACGCACGGCGAACAGCTCAAAGCTCGACGCCGACGTGCTGCCCGCCACGTGCTGACGGCGCGCCGCATCGATCAGCTTGTAGCCAATGGTATTGAGGTAATCGGTGATCAGCGGGTCGGGCACGAAGTCCGGATCGCGGCGTATCTGGCGCATCACACGGTCGCCCAGGCGGCGCTCCATCTCGGGCGACAACGACGCTGTCGACGGATCACCCATATCGGGCAACTCGTACGTCGGCGCGTCAATAACAGCCGGCTCCTTCGGCAAATACGGTGACTGCCGGCCGATCTGCACGCTGCGATTCAGGTTGCTTTGCACCTGATCGGCAGCGGAACCTAAGCCCGGGTTGACCGAGGCCGCAGGCGCGGACGCCACCGCCTGGCCCAGCACGGGCAATGGCAGCGGCGTCAGCCATGTCGACAACAGCACAGCAGCCGTCAGCTTGCGGACGCGCGGCCGAAAAAGTGAAAGCGTCATACGGAAAGCACGGAGAGCGGAATCAGCGCGGCTACATCGCCGCAAGCCGGGTGCTTGCTATCATAAAACGCTTCGTACCCTGCCCCGCAAAACGCGCTGTCACTCATGTCGCAACTCACCCACTTCGATTCCGCCGGACAAGCCCATATGGTCGACGTCGGCGACAAGGCCGTTACCCACCGGGTGGCCGTGGCCACTGGCACGATCCGCATGCTGCCCGAGACGTTTGCGCTGGTGCGCGACGGCAACGCCAAGAAGGGCGATGTGCTCGGGATTGCGCGCGTTGCGGCCATCCAGGGGTCCAAGCGGACGTCGGATTTGATTCCATTGTGTCATCCGCTGGCGTTGACGAAGGTGGGGGTGGAGTTTGTGCTGGATGAGGCTGAGCAAACCGTCCGCTGCACCGTTCGTGCCGAGACGCGTGGACAGACCGGCGTGGAAATGGAAGCGCTGACTGCGGTGCAGGTGGGGCTGCTGACGATCTACGATATGTGCAAGGCTGTGGATCGGGGGATGGTGATTGGGGATGTGCGGCTACTGGAAAAGCATGGGGGGAAGTCGGGGGATTGGGTGGCGGTTTAACCAACCCCTTGCCCCAACAAGAAGAGCGTCACGGAGACGCTCTTTTTTAATGCGGGAAACTAACTGCAATCCGCAGGGGCAATATTATTAGGGAGTGTCGCTTTCCCATCAATTGGGCCCGCTACATCTACTGCTGTCTTCCCAGCCGCGTAGCAGTCCCAATGAATTGGACCATTAGGACGCACTCCACTCGCCAAAGCAGTGCCACCCGATGTGGGCTTCAACACCAGAACGTTGGCACCGTCTTTTGCAACACGCGCCCCATATTCAATGCTGATTTCCCCATTATCATTGTCGATCGTGACTCCTTTTGCTTTCACATTGGCCGTCGGCACTGAAGCAGGCGTATAGCCATGTGCTAGTCCCGAGTTACCCATCACGGCATTCTCCGCCACGATGGTCTTGGCGCCAGCTGCCAGAGCCAAACCTTCTGTCACGCGTGAGCGACTCATGTAGTCCTGATAGGCCGGCACTGCGAATGACGCCAGAATGCCGACGATGGCAACGACGATCATCAGTTCAATCAAGGTAAAACCCATTTGAGCTTGCTTACCGGCACGGTACTTCAAACGCATTTACTTCTCCTCTGTTGTTATTTCTGAAATTCAACTGCCAACCTCTTTTGGCACTTGAGAGGAAGAAGACTAAGCGAACAGATGCAGCCTCATACAAAGCGCAACGATTTTTGATTTTCCCAATAAGAAAGCGCCCAAAGGGCGCTTCAACTATTGCGATGCGGAGGGCGCTTTTTCAACCGATGGTTTTGCCGCCGGCACAAGCAGATTTTCGGCTCGGAGCCGAGTGCAAAATGTTTTGAGCTTGTCCTCACCATGCTTGTCACAAGCCTGCGTGAACAGCCATGACTGTTCAGCATAGTTGGTCCAGTAGTGATTGTGCATACGGCGGACATGCACCATCGCCTCGTCCGTCTTACCAAGATACGCCAATGCTAGCGCGTAGCGCTGGACAGTCGCCGAACCAGGATAAAACTGCATGGCCTGGAGTTCCAGCTTCGCAAGCGACGATGCCATGTCCGGCACGACGTTAAAGTGAAACGCCATTGCCAAGTGCTCGTAGGGCAGCAGGAGCGTCGGCCCATGCTGACTGTAAAGGGCGATCTCTTTTTGCATACCATCGGGGGCATAGTGAAGGCGTTCCACCGCCTTATAGTCACCCCAGAGATGCGACATCAGCGCAGCGCTAACAACAGTAATAGCAGCGGTTGCTGTCCAGGTCATGCTCGCAGACGGCACGCGCAAGTTCCGTTCGTCCACATAACCCAACGCAAACGCGCATGGGAGCAGAAAGAATGCGTAGTGCAGTGGGTACTCGACCATCGAGTGCGCACCTATCACGAGAACGATGGTGAGCAGAAATGCCAATGCAGGCGTCAGCTTTCGCTTTCGCAGGCTCCACGCGAAACTTAGCAATGGCAGCGCGATGGCGAGCAAACCGAGCAAACCGACCTTCGCCAATTGGTCCAGAACAATGTTGTGCGCGTTGAGCGACATCTCGACGTGGCCGAGTGTGTCGGTTTGCACGTACTGATTCCAAGCGTAGTCACCCCAGCCGCCGCCGAGCCACGGGTGCGCCAGCAACATATGCCACGCGTGCTTCCAAAGCAACGGCCGCAGCCCAACACCTTGCTGCATGCGCTCGCCGAGTGACGTCGGCAAGTCTAAATGCCAGAGGATGTTGGCATATGAGACCAGCCAGTTGCAGATTTGGTAAACCAGCACCAGCGTTACGAGTGGCACACATGCCTTCAGCCATCGTTGCGGTCCACGCTGACCAGTCGTCCACTGCAAACCGCCGAGACCGCCAATCACAGCGACGTACAGCCACGTTACCCGCGAGACAGTCAGGGACATCCCCAGCATCAGCGCGAAAGCAATGACCGCGAACAGGATCCAGGTGCGCCGGAACTTGGATGCAATGAATGTACAAGCTGCCAAGCCAAAGGCAAGATACGACGCCACATGATTGGGCTGATTCATGTTGCCCCACATGCGACGCTCACTGCCACCCGGCTCTAGTGCGAGCAACATTGGCCAGGAATTTGGCACACGAAACAACTGCAGCAACTCAATCGCGACCGTCACCAACCCGCCCAGAATCAAACCCAGCGCCAACGCCTCCAGCACAAAGGGAAAGCTGCGACAGCGTGCCCCCAAGACGCAAGCTGCCGCTGCCCCCAACAGGAAAACCGTCGCGGCCAGCGACATGAACGGGTTCAGTGGCGGCGCAACTGCAAGCTGCACAAACAAGACCGCAATCAACGCAAGCGGCGCAAGTGCAACCTTGGGAAGTCCCGTCTTGCTGCCCCAGGTCAAAGCAAGTACGACGACCGCTGAGGCAGCCCAGCAAACGCCCGTCGCGAATTCGGAATAGAACGTTGGCATTGGAAGCGTGTGCAACGCGACCAGGTAGGGCACGGCGCCGCACACTGCAAGGGCAAACCAAAGCAGCAGGAACAGAACACGAGATCGGAACATTCGCGAAAACGGGAAGACTGGAAAGAAAGAAGTGAAGGTTTGAAGCAACCCCCACAACATTAGTGAACTGTACTGGAACATTGGACTTAGAAGCGTATCCACATTTGGTTGAAGCAAAGCAAAGGGCGCCCGAAGGCGCCCTTGTATTTTTGCCCTTCAACCCACCAACCAGTTCAGGCTATTGGCGAGAGCAAAACGAAGACCATCAGTTCTGGCAAGATGCCGGCAGGTAAGGGAACAGCACTGTATCTTTTTGCGGGTTGACGTCGGTCGCGGTCTTGGCTGTCCCGCAAACCCAGGCAACGGTGCCATCAGCGCCACCCGTGCCAAACAAAGCCAGCATATGAGTGTCGGCGTTGGTATTGCCCGTACTGGCAATCGTCAGAATCACCGAGACCGTTGAGGCAGTACCATTTTTCGGGTAGTAAACGATCCCCGAGTTATTAATGTACTTAGTGTTCGTCGGCGTCGCCGTTGAGAACGGGGCGCTGGCCGGGAACGCCAATCCGTTAGACGCATATGCTTCCGAAATCGCCGAGCGCGTCGAATCCAGCAGCGTCGTCGCTTCCGTCAGCTTCGACTTGATCATGTAGTTGTTGTATGCCGGCAGCGCAATGGCAGCCAGGATACCGACGATCGCGACCACGATCATCAGTTCGATCAGCGTGAAACCCTTCTGGACACGCTTGTTGAGACGCATCGACTTCATAAAATCCCCCGGATGTTTGGTTAAAGGTGAAGCGGTCGAGGTAGAGCAGGGATCGTGCCAAGTCCAAACCTACGTTCTAGCCCGGAAAATGCACCCACGATGGACAACTGTGGGCAATATCGAATGACAATTATTGACACATCGTGACAGAAGTCGTTAGTTTTGTGATTCTCGGCGCACAATAATGGCTTCCGCATTGCTACGCTTTTGAACGGGCTCCCGTCGCTAGGCTCGCGTCCTTGTGGCCTGCAATTCAAAAGCAACGCGGGCAACGAGTTACACACCCGCTGCCCGCGCCAAAACACATGTGAAGCCGCGTCGACCTTCGTTTTTCTGCTGCTGTCAGTTCTGACACGCCGCCGGTAGATATGGATACATGGATTGCACGGCCGCTCCGGAAGCGGAGTCATTTGCTGTTTGCGCGGTCGCGCAAGTCCACACCACCGTCCCATCAGCCTTGCCAGTACCGAACATCCCCAGGTAGTGACCATCGATTTGGGCGTTACCCGTGTTACCAAGCGTCACGACGACGCCGACGCCGGAACTCGTTCCGGGGTTGTTGTATTTGATGCCGGTCACATACTGGGCGTTGCTAGCCACAGCCTGCGTAATGATGGGCGGCGAACTTGCACTCGGAAAGACGCCGTTATTGGATGAGTACGCCTCGTTGACCGCAACCCGTGCCGCGTCCAACGTCGTTGTTGCCTCGGTCAACTTCGACTTGATCATGTAGTTGTTGTAGGCAGGCAGCGCAATCGCCGCCAGAATCCCAACAATCGCCACCACGATCATCAGTTCGATCAGCGTAAATCCGGCCGCCCGACGTCTTCTTCCCTTGCTGTGCTTGAAGCCCATGACCTCTCCCCAAAAGGCATTTTGTTGTGGGGAGGCCACCCGCAGGGACTATGCCAAGGCACACATTGTGTATCTAGGCAAAAACTGGCGCACTTTGGTGGGAATTCAGGCGCAAATCTGACCGTTCTTGACATAATTTCGGACAGAACCCGTCATCACCTACTTTCGTGGGGAATCGTTCGAACTAGGCTTGGCGCAACGCGCGCCGGCTGAGCCACCAGCCCACACACACCACCAGCAGCGCCCCAACACACCCAACCACCAGATCCGCATACGGCACCGCGCGCTCAAACCACGCCGCGTCAATCGGATCAGTGACGAGCATGTCGCCGGCAAGGTATCCAAGTAGCGCCGCCCCCAGCGTGATGATCACCGGAAAGCGCGCCATGACCCCCACCAGCAGCGTGCTGCCGAATACGATCAACGGCACCGACAAACCAAGCCCCAGCACGAGCAACAGGAACGTCGTGCCTGGCGGCCCTTTCTCCGCCGCGGCGGCCACGGCGACGACGTTATCAAGCGACATCACAAAGTCGGCGACGAGGATGGTCTGAATGGCAGGCCACAGGCCAACTCGCTGGCGGTGGTCTCCGGAGGCTTCGTTTTCAGCTTCCGTGAGCAGCTTCACGCCGATGTAGAGCAACAGCAGCGCGCCAATCGTTTTCAGATACGGCAGCGCAAGCAGCTTAACGGCCAGCACGGTCAACACCACGCGCAGCACAATGGCGCAGGCGCTGCCCCAGAAAATGGCCTGTTTCTGCTGGCGCTTGGGCAGGTTGCGCGCAGCCAGCGCGATGACGACCGCGTTGTCGCCCGACAGCACGATGTTGGTCAGGATGATGGAGCCAAGTGCGAACCAGAATGCGCTTGAGGTGAGCGCCATAGCGTTTTCGAAGATGTCCTTGGGGTTGGCTTGCAGTGAGCCGGTGTGCAGCCTCTTGTCCGCTTATACACATGTCGTGCCTGGATCGCATGCTGCGTCGCGACCAAACAAAAACGGGAGGCCAGGCCTCCCGTTCTCGCACAACCTCAAACCTTGCCGATTACAGCATCGCCTTGAGCAGACGTGCCATTTCCGACGGGTTCTTGGTGGTCTTGATGCCGCATTCTTCCATGATGTCCAGCTTCGCTTGCGCGGTGTCGGCACCACCCGAGATCAGCGCGCCGGCGTGGCCCATGCGCTTGCCCGGAGGCGCGGTCACGCCAGCGATGAAGCCCACCACCGGCTTCTTCATGTTGTCCTTGATCCAGTAAGCCGCGTTGGCTTCGTCCGGACCGCCGATCTCACCGATCATGACCACGGCGTCCGTTTCCGGATCGTCGTTGAACATCTTCATCACGTCGATGTGCTTCAGGCCGTTGATCGGGTCGCCGCCGATACCGACTGCCGACGATTGGCCCAGGCCCAGCGCGGTGAGCTGGCCCACGGCTTCGTACGTCAGCGTGCCCGAGCGCGACACCACGCCGATGCGGCCCTTGCGGTGGATGTGACCCGGCATGATGCCGATCTTGATTTCGTCCGGCGTGATCAGGCCCGGGCAGTTCGGGCCCAGCAGCAGCGTCTTGCTGCCGGCCTTACGCATCTTGTCCTTGACCATCATCATGTCGCGCACGGGGATGCCTTCGGTGATGCAAACCACCAGATCCAGTTCGGCCTCAACGGCTTCCCAGATTGCATCCGCAGCGCCTGCGGGCGGCACGTAGATCACCGACACGGTTGCGCCGGTTTGCGCCTTTGCATCCTTGACGGTTGCGTAGATGGGGATGCCTTCGAAGTCTTCGCCGGCCTTCTTCGGGTTCACGCCTGCCACGAAGGCGTTCTTGCCGTTGGCGTAGTCGCGGCAGCCGCGGGTGTGGAACTGGCCGGTCTTGCCGGTGATCCCCTGGGTGATGACCTTGGTGTCTTTGTTGATCAGAATCGACATGCTGTAATCCTTTTATGCAGCGAGCCGCGCCGTCATGTTCAACGGGCGCCGCTCGCGTTCGCGTATGGTTGGGTCAGCGGGCGGCTTACTTGCCGGCGGCTGCGGCCACGACCTTCTCGGCGGCCTCTGCCATCGTGTCTGCCGCGATGATGGGCAGACCCGAGTCGGCCAGCATCTTCTTGCCGAGATCTTCGTTCGTGCCCTTCATGCGCACAACCAGCGGCACCGACAGCGACACAGCCTTCGCCGCGGCGATCACGCCTTCGGCGATCACGTCGCAACGCATGATGCCGCCGAAGATGTTGACCAGAATGGCCTTCACGTCCGGGTTCTTCAGCATCAGCTTGAAGGCTTCGGTCACCTTCTCGGTGGTGGCGCCGCCGCCCACGTCGAGGAAGTTGGCCGGCTCGCCGCCGAACAGCTTGATGGTGTCCATCGTGGCCATGGCCAGACCGGCGCCGTTCACCAGGCAGCCGATGTTGCCGTCCAGCGAGATGTAGGCCAGGTCGAACTTCGAGGCTTCGATTTCGGCCGGATCTTCTTCATCCAGATCGCGGTAAGCCACGATTTCCGGGTGACGGAACAGCGCGTTCGAGTCGAAGTTGAACTTGGCGTCCAGCGCGATGACCTTGCCGTCGCCGGTCAGGATCAGCGGGTTGATTTCAGCTTGCGAAGCGTCGGTTTCCCAGAATGCCTTGTACAGGCCTTGCAGGGCTTGGCGGGCTTGTGCCAGGCTCGCGTCGGGCACGCCGATCTTGCGAGCGATGTCGTCAGCCTGAGCGTCTTGCAGGCCGGCTTGCGGATCGATCAGCAGCGTGTGGATCTTTTCCGGATGCGATTCGGCGACTTCTTCGATGTCCATGCCGCCTTCGCTCGAGGCCATCAGCGCGACCTGCTGCGACACGCGGTCCACCACGAGCGACACATACAGTTCTTTCTTGATGTCCGCGCCTTCTTCGATCAGCAGGCGCTTGACCAGCTTGCCTTCCGGACCGGTCTGGTGCGTCACCAGCGTCATGCCCAGGATGCTGCTGGCGTATTCCTTGACCTGGTCCATGCTCTTGGCAACCTTCACGCCGCCGCCCTTACCACGGCCACCCGCATGAATCTGTGCCTTCACGACCCACACCGGGCCGCCCAGGGTTTCAGCAGCCTTGATGGCCTCGTCGACCGAGAAGGCCGGAATGCCGCGCGGAACCGGCACATTGTATTTGCGCAGGATTTCCTTGCCTTGGTACTCATGGATATTCATGCGTGTTTCCTTTGCTAGGCAGAGTGAGTGTGATGAGTATTGAAAACGCGAACAGCGCGGTGCCCTTCAGGACGAGGGCTCAGGCGACAGTTCGGTGGGTGGCGGTTGGATCTTGGCTTCGGGCTGGTATGCAAACCAGCGCGGGTAATGCTTGCGGACCACCTCGCCCTCAAGATGCAGGGCATGGCAGCCGTGGAGTTGATAAGGCGGCTTCTCGCCAGGCTCGACGGGCCGGAGGTCGGTAGAGTTATCACGCACCGGGAAAACGTCGCCCGCGAAGGCCTGGATGGCGGCGGTCGGAAGCACACCGCACAGCTCGGTCAGGTGCGTACAGCCCGCCACGCCGCCGAGTCTCTCACGCGAGGCCTTTCGAAATCCCTTCATCAGGTTCAGGCCGATGAGCTTCCGGTAGGCGGGGCCAATCGTGTCGCAATGTGTGGGGTACGGCACCCAGTCGGAACACGCTTCGGCATCCACGACGTTCATGCGGGTATCGATCGTCACGCGCAGCCACAGGTCATGCAGCGGCTGGCCCTCGGGGCGCACGCCGCCGCTGGCCAGGGGGATGTCACGTGGTTTTGTGTCGGTCAGGCGCGCTTCGATGTCCCACAAGCCGTCTTCCCGCAAATAGGCCTCCACCGTGATGGCACGGCGGTGGCGCATGACGCGCGGGACGGGGGCAGACAGAGGCATGGACCAGACAGACCGATAGGACCGATGGAGGCGGCGCACGCGGATCTCGCGCATCGCCTACGGGACATATGCAGCAGCGCATCAGCCGCCACACACGAACACTACCGTCCGGCAATTGAGATGAAGGACGGTACCAAAGACTCGAATTTTAACACGTCGTCACGACCAGACTGGTCGCGTGCTGCAACGCAGTGTGAAAGCGGTTGCAACAACCGGGGGAGGTGCAACCGACACGATCCGCACACAAGAGAATTGTTCGGCGCGAATTGTGGCGAGATCGGCGGCGTTCAGGCGGGTTCGTCGCCATCTTCCAGCAGTTCATGCGCCCCTGCGATGATGCGCGACACCACGGAACGGGAGAATCCACGCGCCATCATGTATCGCACCTGCTTGGCACGTTCGGCCAAGTCGGCCGGTGGGCGGCCGAAGCGTTTTTCCCACAGGGCTTTGGCCCGGGCTGCTTCCGTGCTTTGCAGTTGCGCCTTGACCTCGCCCAGCGTCTCTGCGCCAAGCTGATGCGTCTTCAACTCCTGCATCAAGCGCGCTGTACCGTAGCGGCCCGCGCGGCGGTGCACCATGCTTTCAGCAAAGCGCGTGTTGGAGAGCCAGTTTTCGCCTTCCAGCCAATCCAGCAGCGCGTCGACCTCCTCGGCAGACTCGGCGTGCGGCACCAACTTACGGCGCAGTTCGACGCGGCTGTGCTCGCGCCGAGACAGATAGCCCAGCGCGCGTGCCTTCAGCGATAACGGTGGGCGCGGCAACGGCATACGGTTTCAGGCTCAAAAAGAAAACGCCCACCGTTGGGGGACGGCAGGCGTATGAAGCTCGATAGAGCCGTCGATCTGTGCCGACGGCCAACCCAATTACTCTTCTCCGACGGTCTCGGCCACTGCGACGGCGCCCATCGGCGTCACGCCCAGTGCTTCGCGGACCTTGTTCTCGATGTCGCGGGCGAGGTCGGGGTTCTCGCGCAGGTATTCACGGCAGTTGTCACGGCCTTGGCCGATGCGCTCGCCGCCGTAGCTGTACCAGGCGCCGGACTTCTCAACGATCTTGGCTTCCACGCCGAGGTCGATGATTTCGCCCTCGCGCGACACGCCCTGGCCGTAGAGGATGTCGAAGATGGCTTCGCGGAACGGCGGCGCCACCTTGTTCTTGACGACCTTGACCTTGGTCTCGTTGCCGACCACCTCGTCGCCCTTCTTGATCGAGCCGATGCGGCGGATGTCCAGACGCACCGAAGCGTAGAACTTGAGTGCGTTACCACCCGTGGTGGTTTCCGGCGAGCCGAACATCACGCCGATCTTCATGCGGATCTGGTTGATGAAGATGACCATGCAATTGGTCTTCTTGATGGTGCCGGTCAGCTTGCGCAGTGCCTGGCTCATCAGGCGGGCCTGCAGGCCGGGCAACGCGTCGCCCATTTCGCCTTCAATTTCAGCCTTTGGCACCAGAGCAGCCACCGAGTCGATGACGATCAGATCAACCGAGCCCGACCGAACCAGCGCGTCGGCAATTTCCAGAGCTTGTTCACCCGTGTCCGGTTGGGAGATCAGCAGGTCCGGCACGCTCACGCCAATCTTGTCGGCATAAGTGACGTCTAGAGCATGTTCCGCATCGATGAAGGCGCAAGTGCCGCCCAGCTTCTGCATCTCGGCAACCACCTGCAGTGTCAGGGTAGTTTTACCCGACGATTCCGGACCGTAGATTTCCACTACGCGGCCGCGCGGCAAGCCACCAACGCCCAGCGCCACGTCCAACCCCAACGAACCTGTCGACACGACTTGGACCGGCTCGACCTCGGCGTCGCCCATCTTCATGATGGAGCCCTTGCCGAACTGCTTTTCGATCTGCGCGAGCGCGGCAGCCAGCGCCTTCTGCTTTTCTGCGCTCATTGCGGCTGCCTTCTTACCGTCTTCCATGGTCGTCCTTCGTGCAAATTGGTGTATAAATGGGCCGCAAGGGCTTGCGATTCCAGCGGTTGCCTGCAATAACGGGCCGCAGCGTGATTGCCCCGACACGACCCATTCCATGACTTTAGCGCCGCCAAGACTACAGCACCGCGAATTCGGAGTACTGTATAAAAAACCAGTGGTTTTGACAAGTCTCCAGAACACATGTCGCGCGAAAACAATGTAGCGGGCGGGATGGGCAAGACATCTTGCCCGGCATCGCGGGGAGACACGCATGCGCATCCTGATTGCCGAAGACGACGCCACGCTGGCTGACGGGCTCACACGCTCGCTACGCCAAGCGGGTTATGCCGTCGACCAAGCCTCCGATGGGGCGACTGCCGACGCGGCGCTGTCCGCGCAAACGGCCCAAACCTATGACCTGCTGATTCTCGACGTGGGCCTGCCGCGTATGTCCGGGCTGGAGGTCCTCAAGCGCCTGCGCTCGCGCGGGGCGATGCTGCCGGTGCTGATACTGACCGCCGCCGACAGTGTGGAAGAACGCGTCAAGGGACTGGACCTTGGTGCCGACGATTACATGGCCAAGCCCTTCGCGCTGTCCGAACTGGAAGCACGCGTGCGTGCGCTGGTGCGCCGGGGCACGGGCGGTGGCGCTACGCTCGTTCGCCATGGGCCGCTGGCGTTCGACCAAGTCGGGCGCATTGCCTATATCCATGATCAGGTGGTGGAACTGTCGGCGCGTGAGATCGGGCTGCTGGAGATTCTGCTGGCGCGCGTCGGTCGCCTGGTGTCGAAGGAGCAACTGGTCGACCACCTGTGCGGCTGGGGCGAAGAAGTCAGCAACAACGCCATCGAGGTCTACATCCACCGGCTGCGCAAGAAGATCGAGGTGGAAGGCATCCGCATCGCTACCGTGCGCGGACTGGGCTATTGCTTGGAACGCATGGCCACCCCGACGACAACCGCGACGGCTGCCCATGGGTGATCGGCTGGCCTGGCCGTGGCGTCGGCATCGCGCGTCGCTGCGCGAACGTGCCGACGCGGCGCCCGAGGCCGGGGGCCCCGATGACGGGGGCGACCTCACCGACACCCTCCCCCACCTCGAAGACGACGCCACGCGGCCCGTCGCCCGATCCCTCTTCGGCGAAATTCTCGACTGGATGCTAGCGCCGCTGCTGTTGCTGTGGCCGATGAGCATTGCGGTGACGTACCTGGTGGCCAAGTCGATTGCGAATGCGCCATACGACCGCGCGCTGGAATCGAGCGCGATCGTGCTCAGCCAGCAACTGCGCGAGGTGAATGGGCGCGTGACACTGCAACTGCCGATCTCGGCGCGCGAGATTTTGCGCGCGGACGAAACCGACAACATCTACTACCAAGTGCTCGGCACGAACGGCGAGTTTGTCTCCGGTGACCGCGACCTCCCGCTGCCGCCCGAGGAAGACGCCAACGCCGGTGGCCTCGTGCAGCTGCGCGACGACCACATCCACGGCGCTGAGATTCGCGTTGCCTATACGTTCGTGCAGCGGCCAGGCTCCGGCGACAAACCTGCGCTGGTGCAGGTGGCGGAAACGCTCGACAAGCGCGCGCAACTCGCGAACGAAATCATCAAGGGCGTGATCCTGCCGCAGTTCGTCATCCTGCCGTTGGCGGTGATCCTGGTGTGGTTTGGCCTCACGCGCGGGCTGGCGCCGCTCAATGCGATTCAGGAGCGCATCCGCGCGCGTAACCCGGGCGACACCAGCCCTATCGACGAAGGCGCCGCGCCGCAGGAGCTGACGCCGCTGGTGGCGTCGTTCAATGACCTGCTCGGGCGGCTGGAGCAATCGGTGCACACGCAGAAGCGCTTCATCGCAGACGCCGCGCATCAGATGAAGACGCCGCTGGCGGGTCTGCGCATGCAGGCAGAGCTGGCACAGCGCGAACAATCGCCCGATGAGCTGCGCCGCACGCTCGCGCATATCGCCGACAGCTCGGATCGCACCGCGCACCTCGTGAAGCAGCTGCTTTCGCTGGCGCGCATGGAAAACATGGGCGCGACCGACGGTCTAGTGCCGCTGGATATCTGCGCGCTGTCACGCCAGGTGGTGGCCGAGTGGCTGCCCAAGGCGTGGGCCAAGCAGATCGACCTCGGCTTTGAAGAGCCTGGGCCGCCGGTCACGATTTCGGGCAATGCAACGATGCTCGCCGAGATGCTCAACAACCTGCTCGACAACGCGATCCGCTACACGCCCGACGGCGGACATGTCACCGTGCGCGTGACCACCGCGCCGTTCGAACCGTTCGTCTTCATCGATGTGGATGACACCGGCCCCGGCATCCCCGCGGCCGAGCGCGAACGCGTGATGCAGCGCTTCTACCGCATTCTTGGCACGCAGGCCGAGGGCAGCGGGTTGGGCCTGGCCATCGTGCGCGAGATCGTGCAGCAACACGGCGGCGACATCGAGGTGCTCGACAACGTGTATCAGGCATCGCCGCGGCTGGCGGGGGCGCGCTTTCGCATCACGCTGCATCGCTGCTCGCCAGGCGAGGAAGCCAACGCATGAGCATCACGCCCGGAACTCCGGCACGCCGCCGCTGGATCGCCAACATGCGTTGGATCGCAGCGCTGCTCGCGGTGTGGTTTGTGGTGACATTCGTGGTCGCGTTCTTTGCGCGTGACCTGTCGACGCACTTTTTCAACTCGGACTGGACATTCGCCTACTGGGTCGGCGCGCAGGGTGCGCCCATCGTTTATGTGCTGATTACAGTGCTCTATGCCTGGCACACCAACCGCGCTGCGGATGCGGCCGCGCAAGACGACGAAACGGCGCAGCGCGAAGCCTCGTCGGAATCGTCCCCTCCGCCGTCAATCTGACACCCGCAAGTTACGCGGCACCCAGATGGCGCAGCTTCACGAAGGCCAACGCGGCCATTACCGCGTCGTTAAGCGCGTCGTGCGCGTCCCAGGTCGGCAAATCCAATCCCTTCATGACAGTGGCGAAGCGCAGGTCCAGATCAGGGTCGCCCTGTTGCCGATACGGCGGTAGCTGCCGGAACTGATAGTCGTAATACAAGGCGGAAACTTCAATCTTGGACTGCGGCAAGCCGATGCCAAGCATGGGCACCACCACCCGATTGAGCATCGCCACATCGAACTCAAGGTAGTAACCCACCAATGGCCTGCTGCCGATAAAGTGCAGCAGTGCATGGACGGCCTGCTCGATCGATACACCGCTGTCCAGGTCGCGGTTGCGCAGACGATGCACGCAGATGCTATCTGCGTGCATCTCGCCCCGTGGCCGGATCAGCAACTCCAGGCGCTGGCTGGTCAGAATGCGATTGCCGGCGATACGGACGGCACCGATGGAGATGATCTCGTCGGTGCGCACGTTCAGGCCTGTGGTCTCGCAATCGAGCGCGACCCACTCATCTGGGGGCGGTGCCTCGAAGAGGAAGCGGAACGCCGGATCGCGCAACTTGCGCAACTGGCGCCGCCTTTGCCGTGCCTGCAGCCAGTCGGAGAGCCGTCCATTCATGACTGCTCGCTCATGTTCACATCCACTCGGTCCGCCAGCGCTGCCGCAGCAGCGCCTTGAACCGTTTGACGGCGCTCAGCGCATCCTTGAGCAGATCACGCTCCAGCGATGACAGGCTCGCCAGATGCACGTCGCACGACACCGGTTGATGCGCATCGATCTCGGCCAGCCCGGCCTTGAGCCGCAGCGTCATCAGGAAGTGCAGGCTCTCGCTCAACTCGGCAGCCATGTGCGCGTCGAGGGCCTCGGCGCGCACCAGTGCATCCAGACGCGGCACGGTGCCGGTCTCGTCGAGCACTTGGTGGGCCAGCGCAAGGCTGCGCACCCCGTGGACAATCGGGAAGATGCCCTCCTTCTTCACATCGAGCACCGGATCGGGATCGCCAAACCCGAGCAGGCGATCGCGCCAGCCCGGAGCGGCACTGAAGGCTTCAACGGCAGCGGCAAAGCGGCCAAGTACGGCGTCATTGTCGATCGTCAGCTCCAGCAACGTCCGCCGCAATTGTTTGAGCAAGGCGGCATCGCCGCACACCGCATGGGCATCGAAGAAGATTGCCAGATGCATCAACCCTTCGGAGCTCGGCAGGATCAGCCATTCGCGAATGCGCCGCGCGAAGTCGCTCGCATTCATGCACCACTCGGGCCGGCTGAGCATGATGCCGCCAGGGCAAGGCGGGTAGCCGAACGCGGCTAGTGCATCGGAGAAGCGCGAGACGATGCGCTGCAGATCAGCGGGAGGCACATAACCATCGCGCAGCACCAGCGCGTTGTCCTGATCGGTCTTGAGCAGTTGCTCGCCACGCCCCTCGCTTCCCATGACGAACAGGCAACTGTTTGCCACCAGTTCCGGTGGCGCGATCATCTGCCAGGCGCGTTCAAACAGTCGCGCGTTGATTTCGCGCACGAGGCTGGCGACGTGGTCAATGCGCGAGCCGCCACGTGTAAGCAGCGCGACCATCCGGGTGATCTGCGCGGCCACCTGCGCAAGCCCGTCCAAGTCCTGCGCCAGGTTGATCTGCACGGTCAGCAGATACGAGTGGTTGGCCAGGAAGCTGAACACATCCAGTGATTCCAGCAAACCGAGAATCTCATCTCCGTGCGTGACGACCAGCCGGTGCACGCGATGGCGCAGCATCAGCGTCAGGGCGTCGCCGATCTGCGCCGAGGCTGGGACGGTGATGAGCGAGAACTGACTCATCTGCCCTACCGGCAGACGATCCAGCGGTGTGTCTTGCAGGACGGCGCGCTGCAACGAACTGCGTGTGAAGATGCCCACGCGCGGCGGGCTGCTCGTGCCGTCACCCACGAGCACGTTCGAGGTGTTATGTGCTTGGAACAGCTTGACCACGGAAACCACGTCCGTGTCGGCATCCACAAAATGGGCGGGCCGGATGAAGGCATCGCTCACGCGAGAGACGGCCAGCGACTGCATCGTCTCCATGCTCTGCCGCTGTGCGATGGCGCTGAGCTTGCTGCCGAGATCGGAAAAAAGCAGCGCGCCAAAGGTGGCGTTGGCGGCAATGAGGTCACGCACCGCCTGACGTGCCACCTGATAGACCACCACTTCTTCAGCAGCGACGAAGCGGCTGCTTGCCTTGCCGGCCACCAGCGCTCGGCCGTCAAAGCAATCGTCGGGGCCGTAGGTGGCGATCAGCTCGTCGCCGTCATACTGGGCGACGTGCCCTTTGATGATCAGGAACAGGTGCAGCGGTGCTGCGCCCGTATCGAGGATGATCTGCCCTTCCGGGTAATAGCCGATGTCGACGGCATCAAGCACCAGGCGCTGCTCGTCCTGGTTGAGGCAATCGAACGGCCAGACAGTGAAGTTGAAAGCGCCGGGCATGGTTGCCTTGAAGGCGGGCGATGCAATGCGTCACCCGCCTTCGATCAGCGTGGCCAGTGGCCGATCAGTGGCCCGACGCGCCAGCCGCACCGAGGCCCGTTTCCGAGCGAACCTGCTGCGCGGCAAACGACGCCTTCTCGTTCTTGGCGCGAACGCTGCTGTCCAGCACCGAGAACAGCCACACGCCCACGAAGCCGATCGTCATCGAGAACAACGCGGGCGACGTGTACGGGAACCACGCCGAGCCCTTCGGATAGCCAAGCGTGGCTTCCCACACCGACGGCGAAACGATCGTCAGACCCACCGACGAGATCAGCCCCAGGAACCCGCCAATGACCGCACCACGCGTGGTGCAGCCCTTCCACAGCATCGAGAGGAACAACACCGGGAAGTTGGCCGACGCCGCAACTGCAAACGCCAGCGACACCATGAACGCGATGTTCTGTTTCTCGAAAGCGATGCCGAGCAACACAGCAATCACACCGAGCACCAGCGTGGTGATGCGCGACACCTTGAGTTCATCTGCGCTGTTGGCCTTGCCGTTCTTGAAGACCGTGGCGTAAAGATCATGCGACACCGCCGAGGCACCGGACAGCGTGAGCCCCGCCACCACCGCCAGAATCGTGGCAAAGGCCACGGCCGAGATGAAGCCGTAGAACACATCGCCGCCCACCGTCTTGGCCACCAGCACGGCTGCCATGTTGGCCGTGCCCGCACCGCCCTTGATGATGCCCTTGGCCACGTCGGACAGCTCAGGGTTCGTCAACACCAGCGTGATCGCACCAAAGCCGATGATGAAGATCAGGATGTAGAAGTAGCCGATCCAGGTGGTTGCCCAGAAGACCGATTTGCGTGCTTCCTTGGCATCGGGCACCGTGAAGAAACGCATCAGGATGTGCGGCAGACCAGCGGTGCCAAACATCAGCGCCATGCCGAACGAGATGGCCGAGATCGGATCCTTGATGAAGCCGCCCGGCGCCATCACAGACAGACCGATCTTGGCAGCCTCATCGGGCGATTTGCCTGCATTGGCTGCAATGGCCGTCTTGACCTGCACGGCCTTGGCGAACAGCGCTTCAAAGCTGAAGCCGTACTGCGCCATCACCATGATCGCCATGAAGGTCACGCCGGCCAGCAGCATGCACGCCTTGATGATCTGCACCCAGGTGGTTGCGGTCATACCGCCGAAGAGCACATAGACCATCATCAGCGCGCCGACGATGACCACCGCGATCCAGTAATCCAGCCCGAACAGCAGCTTGATGAGCTGGCCTGCACCGACCATCTGAGCAATCAGATAGAACGCCACCACCACCAGCGTGCCAACTGCGGCAAAGCTGCGGATGGGGCCTTGCTCAAACCGGTAGCCTGCCACGTCCGCAAAGGTGAACTTGCCGAGGTTGCGCAGCCGCTCGGCCATCAGGAACGTGATGATCGGCCAGCCGACCAGAAAGCCGATGGAGTAGATCAGGCCGTCGTAGCCGGAGGTCATCACGGCCGCGGAGATGCCCAGGAAGGACGCTGCCGACATGTAGTCGCCCGAGATGGCCAGGCCATTCTGGAAACCGGTGATACCGCCGCCCGCCGTATAGAAGTCTGCCGCGGAGCGCGTACGCTTGGCAGCCCACTTCGTAATCCACAGCGTGCCGGCCACGAACACTGCGAACAGCACGATGGCCGTGGTGTTGGTTTCCTGCTTGGCGGTCTGTCCGACATCGCCGCCGGCAGCCAGAGCTGCTCCGCAGGCGCCAGCGGCCAGTAGCGCCACCAGCAGGATCGAAAGCATCTTCTTCATTTGGCGACGTCCTTCAGGATGTCCTGCGTCAGTTGATCGTATTCGCTGTTGGCCCGGCGCACGTAGATGCCGGTAATGACGACCGTGAAGATGATGACCGCCATACCGACGGGCACGCCCACGCTCATCACACCTGTACCCACGGGCTTGGCGAGAAACGCCTTATCGAACGCGATCAGCGCGATGTAACCGTAGTACACAGCAAGCATCAGCACTGTCAGAACGATTCCGAGCTTGTTGCGTCGCTGTTTGAGTTGCGCATATTTCGGATGCGCCTCGATTTTTCCTACCAATCCATCCTGCATCGCCTGTCTCCTGGTTTGCTTTTGGAATGTGTGCGGCGATTCTGGATAGCGAAACTGACTGAACTCTTACTCACGCCGTCCGTGGCGGTTTACTGCGATAGTGGTTTTCCCTAGCGCTGCAAAACAACCTAAGAAACAGTGCGCGACATCCGGCGCCAAATGGATCGCGGGGCGGCTCCCCTCGCCCCAAACGACGCTGGCCAGCGCGTGCATCTTGTGCATATGCACATTCGCAGGAGGCGCACATACCGTCTGGCACTGCCGGCACAAAGTGGCTGTTGGATGATGCAGCGCACGCATTGCGGTAAGGGTCAGGTCGATGCACCGCTACCCAACTCAGGCGAGCCCAAGTGCTTGATTTTCTTGAAATCTCGATCACCAATCGAGTGCATTGAAAGGCACATGTCTGTCAGAACACCGTAAGTTTCGCCTCCCACAATCGTTGACACTTCCGCGGGCGAAAAGCGTTTGCGTTGTCATGTCCATGCCCAGCGGGACGACCTACGAAAAAAAAACAGGAGACAACATGGCAACCGTGCAAAGTGCACCGAACGCGCCCGCTGGGCGTGTGCAGCCCGCGCCCATGACGAAGGAGGAGAAGAAGGTCATCTTTGCCTCGTCGCTGGGGACGGTGTTCGAGTGGTACGACTTTTATCTCTACGGCTCGTTGGCGGCCATCATCGCCAAGCAGTTCTTCTCGGGCCTGGACCCCACGGCGGGCTTCATCTTTGCACTGCTGGCGTTTGCTGCCGGCTTTCTGGTGCGCCCGTTTGGCGCGCTGGTGTTTGGCCGCCTGGGCGACATGATCGGGCGCAAATACACGTTCCTGGTGACCATCGTCATCATGGGTACGTCGACGTTCGTCGTCGGTCTGCTTCCGTCATACGGCACGATTGGCGTCGCCGCGCCGGTCATTCTGATCGCGCTGCGCATGCTGCAAGGTCTGGCGCTGGGCGGTGAGTACGGTGGCGCCGCCACGTATGTCGCCGAGCATGCCCCGCACGGCCGCCGCGGTGCCTACACGTCGTGGATCCAGACGACGGCCACGCTGGGCCTGTTCCTCTCGCTGATCGTCATCCTGGCTATGCGCGAACTGACCGGCAAGGCGTTCGACGACTGGGGCTGGCGCATCCCGTTCCTGGTGTCGATCCTGCTGCTCGCCACGTCGGTGTACATCCGTCTGTCGATGAGCGAATCGCCCGCGTTCCAGAAGATGAAGGCGGAGGGCAAGACCTCAAAAGCCCCGCTGACGGAAGCTTTCGGCCAATGGCGCAACCTGAAGATCGTGATCCTGGCGCTGCTCGGCCTGACCGCCGGCCAGGCTGTGGTGTGGTACACGGGCCAGTTCTACGCGCTGTTCTTCCTCACGCAGGTGCTGAAGGTCGACGCCTTCACGGCCAACGTGCTGATTGCCGTAGCGCTTGCCATCGGCACGCCGTTCTTCGTGTTCTTCGGCTCGCTGTCTGACCGCATCGGTCGCAAGAAGATCATCATGGCCGGCTGCCTGCTGGCGGTGCTGACGTACTTCCCGCTGTTCAAGGCGCTCACGCACTACGCCAACCCGGCGCTGGAGCGCGCCCAGCAGACTGCGCAGATCACCATCACGGCCGACCCGAAGGAGTGCTCGTTCCAGGGCAGCCCGATCGCCCGCGAGGTGGACTTCCGCTCGTCTTGCGACATCGCCAAGCGCACGCTGGCGCAATCGTCGGCCAGCTACGAGACGGTCGATGGTCCGGCCGGCACGGTCGCCTCGGTGTCGATTGCGGGTAAGCAGATCGCCTCGCTCAACGCTACCCGGACGGCAGACGGCCAGAACTTCGACGCCGACAGCAAGACCAAGATCGCCGACTTCAAGAAGCAGGTGAGCGAGTCGCTCAAGGCGGCCAACTACCCGGCCAAGGCAGATCCCGCCCAGATGAACACGATCATGGTGCTGGTGATCCTGGTGATCCTGGTGATCTACGTCACCATGGTCTACGGCCCGATCGCGGCAATGCTGGTCGAGATGTTCCCGACACGCATCCGGTACTCGTCGATGTCGCTGCCGTATCACATCGGCAACGGCTGGTTCGGGGGCCTGCTGCCGACCATCTCGTTCGCCCTGGTGGCCCAGAACGGCAATATCTATCACGGTTTGTGGTACCCGATCTGGATTGCGGCCATCACCTTCGTGATCGGTGTGCTGTTCGTGCGCGAGACCAAGGATGTGGATATCTATCGCAATGATTGAGACAGGGGGTTGACATATTCGCCGAAGACGGTAGAATCCCGCTTCTTCGGCGAATTAGCTCAGTCGGTTAGAGCGACGGAATCATAATCCGCAGGTCCGGGGTTCGAGTCCCTGATTCGCCACCATACAAAACAAGGGGTTAGGCATTGCCTAACCCCTTTGTCTTTCCGGGTTCCGTTTTTTGTCCAAAATCTGTCCAAATGAGGCCGCCAGGTCTCACACAGGTAAAGGCAAAAACAATGGCATCCTTCCGCAAGCGCGGCGAGCTCCAGTGGCAAGCCCGTATCGCCCGCAAGGGCTTCCCTCCCCAGGTCAAGACGTTCAACACAAGAGCCGAAGCTGAGTCGTGGGCGCTCGAAGTCGAGGCGCCCATGAAGCGCGGAACCTTCGTTGATCGCAGCGAAGCCGAGCGGACCACCTTGTGCGAGGCCCTTGAGCGGTACGAACGCGAGGTCACGGTACATAAGAAAAGCGCCACCCAGGAAAAAGGGCGCATCAAGACCCTCAAGACAGTTCCCTGGCATCGATGCCCCTAGCGTCCATACGGGGCAGCGACATCGCCAACTACCGCGATAAGCGCAGCACTACAGTGTCCGCCAGCTCGATACTCAACGAGCTTGCCGTCTTGTCCCATCTGTTCACTATCGCCCGCAAGGAATGGGGCATGGAACACCTAGAAAACCCGGTCCTCTTGGCACGCAAGCCGAAGCGCCCGGCCGGCCGAGACCGCCGATTGATGGACGGAGAAGAACAACGGTTGCTGGACGCTTGCGAAAAAAGTCAGTCCGTGGCCCTGGCCCAGTTAGTCATCGTCGCCGTGGAAACCGCGATGCGGCTTGGCGAATTACTTAGCCTCACCTGGGACAACATCGATCTCAAGCGGCGCGTTGCAATGCTGCCGGACACCAAGAATGGCGACGCCCGCCTGGTTCCACTATCGAGCCGCGCGGCCAACGCACTTCAGGCGGTGAGTCGCCACATCCAAGACAAGCGGGTTTTCTGGAACTGGCAAGCGAGCGACAGCGTACGGCACGGCTGGCAGCGCGCGATACAACTCGCGCGAAGCCAGTATGAGAAAGAGTGCCTGGAGCTTGCCGCTGAACCCGATGCCGACTATCTGACGGGCTTGCGGTTCCATGATCTGCGCCACGAAGCCACATCGCGACTTTTCGAGCTGGGCTTCAACCCGATGGAGGTTGCGGCGATCACCGGTCACAAGACGCTGCAAATGCTCAAGCGATACACACATTTGCGCGCAGAAGATCTTGCAAAGCGCTTGGCCTAAGTGTGGCGCCCCTCCTCAGCACGCCGCATACGGATCCAGTGTCCAGCGCGTTCGGGCCAGCAGGCACCACGGTGACTTCTCGGTTCCGTCACTCAGACTGGAACCACGCGCGCGCAAGTTGCACGGCCTCTTTCAATTCATCCATTTGTTCATTTACCTGCCGAACGGCCTCAAGAAATGGAGCGGCAATTTCGGGCTTGTTTCTGGCAGAGGATGCAAGTGAATCGAGCGTTTCGCGTAGTGCCACGAGTAATGCCCACGACGATTCAAGCCTAGCTTTGACTGAGTCCAGACTCCCCCAATCACGGAGCTTAGCAATATCTCGCACTTGCATTGCTGCTCGGTTAGACCGGCGCACAGCCTCCCCGCAAAACCACTGAATGTACTGTCTATCGGTTGTGCTATTGCCGTTGCATTGTGATGCTGAGTCTATGTCGAACGTGTAGCTTTGAGTTTGTTCCATATTCTTTTTCCGTCATCAGATTGTGGCTTGCTCGCCAGGAACCGCAGCTTGACTTTTCCTCGGTCGCACCGTGTCATTTCTCCGACATTAGAGAAAGTGAAATTAGATATAAGTACCGCTTAATTTAGTGTAGCTTCGCGCTAATTTCGCCGACGCTTTCCCTCCACATATGTTATCAGCGCCGTCAACCCCCCTGCGCGAGGGGATTTCAACGTAAAGGTCACGGTACATCTTCCGATTCAGGTCGACATATCGCAAACGAAGTATGAGGACATACCGTAATTGGGGGACGTTTTGGGATTGCTTAACATCAAGTCAATTAAGCGCTTAATTTTATTGATTTTATTCATTGCTGGTTCGGGCTGCAGTTGCGCCGCCTATGCTGTTGATGGATGTCCGGTTGATGGCATCAATTTTACCTGCGTTCCATTTCAAGCCTCCCCTTGGCGCTATTTGGCAGGACTAAGCTCAGGCAATGGTACTGGGCAGTGGTATTCCACACCACAGGACGCTTATGCCGGATTAGTTGCGTGGTACAGGCCAAATTGCCCTTACACAGTGAGTCCACTGTCTGCGTTTGTGCCAAATCAGTTTGATGCAGACGCCAACGAATATGCCTCAGTAGTCTTTTCCTTGTCGTCAACATGCACTATCGACCCGGGAGCGCAGATTACCGCCTGGGTTGGGGGATACAGGGACGTTACCTGCCCCGCAGGCTCAACATTTTGGACCAACAATGGATTTTATAGAAGTCCCCACGTCTATTGCATAACGCGAGTAAGCAATACTGCGAACGCAAGCATCGAACTTATGTGGGTGTCGCCATCATCCAATCCGCCAGATAGTTCTATCCCTAATAACGCCTTGGGGGCAATTGTTCCCAGCAAAATTAGAGGGACGAACAATGTCCACTATTCGACCGCGACTCTTAAGGCTGTCGTGAAAACAGCTACGGGCTCTCCGATTGCAGGTGCCCAAGTCTCTATTTTGGTCGATGTTACGCAGTCGTCCGGCTACCATAACCACGCGTCTGGAAATCGCCCTAAGGGTATCTTGAGTTCTGCCACCATACCCATCTCGTATGAGAAGATCCAAATACCTGGAATTACGGATGGCAATGGAGAATTTCAGTTTAATTTTACGGCAACTGATTTCGCCAGTGAGCACAAAATGACCGCATCCTGCACGGATCGGACATGTGGTCAAAAGGGGAAAAACCTTGTCTTAACCAAAATTCCAAGCTTGATCCCTCTCGCAGCAAACGGACAGCTTTACACATTGAGGGGTGCGAGTTCCACGCATCAATCGAACCACAACTTTACCTCGACCGCCCAAGATTCTTTGATTGAGCTTGCAACGAGATTCCGGGATCAGAATGGAGGTACACTCTTAATTGTGAACGATGGAAGTCTGCCATTTGGTGGGCTTTATGACTTCACAAATAATTGGGCTAACCCTCACAAGGCTCATCGGAGAGGGGTGGTTGTTGACATCAACAATTTCACGGTCAGAAGCATTCCTTTTGAGCATTTGTGTAAAGACTTAGGTATTTTTCCATCATGGGAAGGTGGTAGTCACCCTCACTATCATTTGTGGCTTATTGGGCAGGATGGTTAACTATGAAAAGAAGCTCTAGGGTGTTGCGAATTCTCTTGGCCATTGGCGCGTTGATTTATGGGACGGCTGCGCAGCCGCAGAGCATTGCTCTCGATCCTTCGTCCGGTGACTACACGATTTCGTACTACGCATCCGACGACAACGGGAATCAAGTGCTTCGGCAAACGGTATTCGTGCCGAGCACGAAGGTTCGCCCGACCATCCGATCCGAGTTTGAGGAGCGGCATGGCGGTAGCATCGTGTACCGGTATGCGCTCAAGAACGGGGCTAATGCCCCTCAAGCAATTCAAGTGTTCACGCTTGATCCTGTGGTGGGCATAAAGACGCAGGTCGTAGCCTCCGGCAAGCGTGCCGCCCACGGCGAGATATCGACGCCGCAGCCGTGGACCATTTTGACCGCCGCGAGGGGGGGCGACTCCCTTCGAGTCGTCTGGAGGTATCCAGGCGCTGGTGGCCTCTGGCCAACACAAGCTCAACCGGGATTTGGCTTTGAGAGTACAAGCCTTCCTGGGATTGTTGCGGCTGGCGTCGCTGGTAATGCCCCTGATTTTGCCGGTTTGGGAGAGGATGGATTCGACTCTGACTCGACGCTTGGCAAGCAGTTTCAGCAGTTGGTTATGCATGACTATGTCGATGTCTGGGTTGCAGCACCAACTATTTCGCTGACGAATCCCGTCAATCCGACCGCGGTGTTGACGCAACTGAGAACGCACGTCGCGACTTGGCCTTCACAGAAGCTCATTGACCAGAACGTTGCGGCAAGTCTCGATTTGCAATTTCAGACTGCTATCGCCGCGCTCGCTCAAGGGAATACGCAGCAGGCAATTCAAGCGCTGCGGGCAGCGCGCCAGTCGATCGCACCTCTTCATGATGGTGACGGGCGTAATGAAGATGAAGGGCCAGCCGAGGAGCGACGTAAGGGGAGCGGCAGCAAGTCAAATGGGCTCGCCGCGCGTGTCCTGCAGTTTGACTTGCGGTTTTTGCTCCGCCAACTCTCAGGCAATACAGACATTTGACGTGTAGTCGCTGACTCCCTTCTCAGAGGGAAGGGGGTCTTGCTTCTTTTAACGGCCCAGACTAATCGCGTTACGAATCGTCTGCTCGGTCTCGCTGGTGATTTCGCTCACCTGGCGGACTGAGAGCGTGGGCGGGTAAAGCGGGGTCAGGTACTCAAGGAACGTGAGTTGTGCGAAAGCCACGGCGGAACACCTCTGGTGATGGCCACGAACACCGTTGGGTGTTCGTGGTTGCAACCGAGAGATGTGTGATCCGGTTTCTGCCAGGTCCAAACCGCTGCCTGGTTCACGGCTGTTCGCATTATTTTAGAAACACCGGCGCTCACTGGGCTGGCCGCCCTGTGTTCACGCAGCAGAGGTTCTCGTAAGCCCCTACTTTGGCGTTCCTCTGCGGGCGCTACCCCGCGCTATCAACCCTGTCGCTATTGCTCGCCATATCCACACATTTTCGAAGGCAAGCGCAGCCGTCATGCTCGCTTTCATGGTCTTCGTACGCCACCCCATGACGGGCTTCGTTAAGGTGGACGCCGTACCACAGACCAATCCGGTGCGAGAATTATACTTAGCGCTACCCCAACGCCGTCAACCGCAATGGAGAACGATCACGAGGCAGCGCATACCCCGAAACCGCTGTCCAAATTTTGTCCAATTGAGTGCCGAAGACTTCCGGTAGAATCAAAAATAATTGGACATAAGCCGGCATACCGGAATTTGCCTAACCCATTGATCGGCAAGTGGAATTCAGAAGAATTCCACTTACAAATCAGGTAGTTACGACCCACCTCGGACGGAATCATAATCCGCAGGTCCGGGGTTCGAGTCCCTGATTCGCCACCAAATACCAAAAAGCCCTGCTTCGGCAGGGCTTTTTGCTTTTCTGCTGCTTCCGTGCATCCCTAGCCCCACACAAGGGGCCCCGGGCTAGGCAAGCGCCTCGGCTCGCGCAGGCGCCGCAGCGGCAACCGCCAGCACCCAATCCGTCGTCAACGCCGGCTGCGTCACGGGCAGCATATGACCGCCGTCGATGATGCGCAGGTTCACGCGGTCGAGCTTCTGCTTGAGTGCCTCGCCCTGGCGTTTGACGTTGAGAATGCGGTCACCGCGGCCGTACAGCATGTCGACAGGCACCGTCATCGAGGCATAGCGGCGTTCCATGTCGGGCAGATCTTCCGGCGCAGAGACCAGATCCGACGAAGCCGCATAAAACACATGCGGACGCAGCCCCAGCAAGCCGCCACCCTTGAACGGGAAATCCTTCGGCATGGTCTCAGGCGCGAACACCGCGGCGATGGCCTTGCGAGAATTGATGATCGACAGGGGAATCGCGAGCGTCCATGACACCAGCCTGCGCACCAGCGGCGACGGCAACACCAAGCCCCCGAACGCACCGGGCGGCGCGCTCTCTGCATGCGTGAGCGGCGCGATCAACGCGAGCCGGCGAATGACGTGCGGATGGTTCAGCCCCACCGCCAGTGAAATCGCTCCGCCAAGCGAATGCCCCACCAGCACGGGCTTGTCGAGCCCAAGCTTCTCGATGCACTGCGCGACCATGCCAGCCTGCGCGTAGATATTGGCCGGCGAATCCACACCGCGCACGGACCGCCCCGCCCCCGGCCGGTCGATCACGATCACGCGGTGCGAGCGCGCAAGCCGATCCATATCCAGATACGCGAAGTTGCGCAGGTTGCCGCACAGGCCATGCACGAACACGATGGCGGGGCCTTGGCCGCGATCGGTGTAATGCACGCGGTCTGCCCCGACATCAATGAACTTGCCTTCGGGCGGAAATCCCTTTGTGACGCGGCGTGCGATGAAGAACGTAAACGCAACAGGCGCCAGGAGTGCAAATGCGATGACGCCAAGAATGGTGCTGGTCATAGTGTCCCCGATGCGGGAGGCGGTTAGGCGGACTGTGCCGCGCCGATCGGCTGCGCGCGGCGTTCGAACTGCATGGCGCTGTCGGCCAACGTGCCGAATTTGAGCATCATCAGATCGCGTGCGTAGTTCTGATACGACTTCCACGGCTGCTTGTCGCCCTGCTTGGGCAGGATGGCGGCGGCACGCTGAATGTAGCCGGACGTCAGATCGACGGCAGGCTCGCAGCTCATCGCTTCGTCATCGAGACGCGGCACGCAGGTATCAAACCCGTTGGACTGCATGTGGTTGAGCAGCCTGCAAACGTACTGCGCGATCAACTCGGCCTTGAGCGTCCACGACGCATTTGTATAGCCGAACGACGACGCGAGGTTCGGCACGCCGCTGTACATCATGCCCTTGTACGACACCGTCTCTGCCAGGTTCACTGCGCGCCCGTCGACGCTGATGGCGGCCCCGCCCAGCACCTTCAACTTGAGCCCCGTGGCCGTGACGATCACGTCGGCATCAAGATGCTCGCCGCTCTTGAGCTGCAGGCCGGTCGGCGTGAAGCGCGCGATCTCGTCGGTCGCAATCGACGCCTTGCCCGCGCGGATCGTCTTGAACAGATCGCCGTCGGGCACAAGGCACAGGCGCTGGTCCCACGGGTTGTAGCGCGGCGTGAGGTGTTTGCGCACGTCGAACCCGGGACCGATCTGCTTGCCCGCCATGCGGATGATGAAGTCTTTGAATGCCTTGGGCTTGCGACGCGCGAGGCTGTAGAAGTACATCGTCAGCAGGACGTTTTTCGTGCGCACCAGCCGGTGAGCAAGGCCCGACGGCAACCAGCGACGCAATGTGTTGGCCACGGCATCCTGTTCCGGTCGCGAGACGATGTACGTAGGCGAGCGCTGCAGCATCGTCACGTGCTGCGCGGTGCCGGCCATCGCGGGCACAAGCGTGACGGCCGTGGCTCCGCTGCCGATCACCACCACGCGCTTGCCGGCGTACGACAGATCGTTCGGCCAATGCTGCGGATGGACGATCCGCCCCCGGAACTGATCCATCTCGGGCCACGTCGGTGCGTGGCCTTCTTCGTAGTCGTAGTAGCCGCTGCACATGTAGAGGAACTTGCAGGTGAACTGCACCGGTTCCTCGCGCGAGCCATCGCTGCGTAGGGCCTGCACCGTCCAGCGCGCCGCTGCGGAATCCCAGCTCGCACCCGTCACCTTGTGGCGGAAGCGGATCGACTTGTCGATGCCGAACACGCGTGCGGTGTCGCGGATGTAGTCGAGAATCGTCTGGCCGTCGGAAATGGCTTTGCTGCTGTGCCACGGCCGGAAGCTGTAGCCGAGCGTGAACATGTCGGAGTCGGATCGGATACCCGGATAGCGGAACAGGTCCCACGTGCCGCCAATGGTTTCGCGCCCTTCAAGGATGGCGAAGCGCGCCGATGGGCAGCGCTCGCGCAGGTGATACGCCGCGCCAATGCCCGAGAGGCCCGCGCCGACGATGAGCACGTCGAGGTCTGTATCCGGCGCGGCAGCCCGGTTGCGGGGCGCGCCCGGGTTGGCGCTTCGCTCCATCGTCGTGTCCATGCGGTCTCCTGTTTGCAGCCCCGGGGGCGGGATCGGCAAATTTCGCCTTAAATGTGGTGTGATTCATCACCACTTTAATTTTTGGCCGTCCTGACGTCAAATAGCGAAATGGAGAAAACACTTGAAACAGCCGACGCGCCCGCCAAGAAGGGCCGTCCGTATGGCGGTGTGGCGCCGGAAGCACGCGCAGCAGACCGCCGCGATGCGCTGATCCGCGCCGGCACGCGCGTCTTCGGCACGGTGGGCTTTCGCAAGGCCACCGTGCGTGCGATCTGCCAGGAAGCGAGGCTCAACGATCGGTACTTTTACGCCGCGTTCGACAGCACCGAAGCCCTGCTGCGCGCGACCTACCAGCAACATGCGGAAGACTTGCGCGCGCAGGTGTCGGAGGCCACCGCGGCTGCGGAAGGCACGCTGGAAGCTCGTGTCGACGCCGGCCTGCAGGCGTTTTTCGCGTTCTTGCGAGACTCATGCGCAGCGCGCGTGCTGCTACTCGAAGTGATGGGCGTGAGCCCGGAAACGGACGCAACCTATCAGCGCAACCTGCTGGAGTTCGGCAAGCAGATCATGGCGAACGCCCAACTGCCCGGCACGCACAATGACGACGATGCAGAACTGCGCGCCGATCAACGCATCATCGGCCTCGCGCTCGTGGGAGCATTGACCAACGTCGGTGCGGCGTGGCTTCTGACCGGCTATCGAGATCCCGAAGAGAAGATGGTGCGCAACTGCCGCCAAGTCGTGCTCGGCACATTGCGCACCATGCTGGGCGCTTAGGCCGTGCCTTCCGGCTTGCCCAACCGGACCACGGTCACACCCTGCGCCAGGTGTCGCAACGATGGCTGCAGCAGAACGCAGTTGTCGTACGGGGTGACGATCTGCAGGTCTCCATCGGTGGCGATGACAGTGCCTGCTCGCTCGATGGTTTCCATACCGCGATAGTCGTCCGCAAAACGGAATGCCGTGGATTTAGCGACCACCGGATCGGTCACACGAATGCAACGCACCTCCAGCGCGGGCGCAATCCCCAGCCATTCCGATACCGCCGATGCGTCGACGGTGCCAAGCGCCACCAGGAAACGCGCGCACGCATCCAGCGCCACATCGCGGCTCGTGCGCTCGAAATGCTGGCCGCATTCGATGAGCAGCGCGTTCTTCGGGCTAGCGGCATCGCCAAAGCCGCCGTACTCGCGCAAGCGGCGGCCAGCAGCGTGGCCGGCATCGATCATCAGATGCGAAGGCGCGCCAACCTGGCGGCCCAACGCGACGCCTTTCGCATGCGGACCCGTCAGCATCAGCGGCTCCGCCTTTTCATGCATCGAGTGAATATCGAGCAGGTAGTCGACCGTGTCGATCACAGGGCGCAGTTCACGCGCGCGGCGCAGTTCCAGCGTGTCGCCTGCGCCGTCGAGCTTGTCCGCCGACCAGACGCGGTTCAGATCTTCGTCGATAAAGCGCGTGGCATCCGGATCGTTAATGTCGAAACGCTCGTACGCCTCGACGTTTGCGAATGACAGCGTGAGCCGGCCACGCGCCGGGCGCACGCCGGCAGCCAGCAGCATATCCACCGCAATCGCGCCGCACAGCTCATTGCCATGCGTGAGCGCGTTGATCATGACGTGCGGACCGGGCATGCCGCTATCGAACGTGTGCACGTAATCAATGTCGTGCGTACCCGTCTTCCAGCGGTGGATATCGGGCTTGTGCAGCTCGATCGGGTACACCGGCAGCGTGGCGCGCAGCGCCTCCAGGGTCATCATGCGAAATCCTTGGGTGTTACGAGAAGTCTGTTCAGGTTCAGTGCGCACGAGCGCGTCCACGCAGCATCCAGAGCGAGACCAGGCTGATCAGCGTGGTCGCAAACACATAGAAGCTCGGCGACGTCTTGATGTGCGTGACGCCAATCAGCCATGTGACGATCAGCGGCGAGAACCCACCGAAGATCGTTACCGACAGGTTGTAGCTCAGCGCCAGGCCCGTGCCGCGCGTACGCGTCGGGAAGATGTCAGCCAGGAGCGCCGGCAACGGCGCCAGGATGGCGGCCAACAGCACGCCCACAATCGCCTGCATGACCAGCAGCGTCCAGAACGTCGGTTGCGCGACCAGCGTGGCAAACATCGGATACGTCGACAGCGCAATCACCACCATCGCAATCGACACCACGCGGATGCTGCCGAAACGATCCGCCAACAACCCGAACGCCGGCGCCATCACCATCAGCATCGCGCCGGTGATCATCGTGCAGACCAGCGAGGCACTGGTCGCGATGTGGAGTTGATTGATGGCATAGGTCGGCATGTAGACCTTCTGCACGTAGTTGAATGCGGTGACGGCTACGACCACGCCCGCCCCCAGCAGTAGCCCCGGCAAACCCTGAGTGAGGGTATCGCGCAGCGGCGAATGCGTTTGCGGCGCGCCCTGCGCCTCGGCCTGCATGGCGACAAACTCGGGCGTCTCAGGCGTGTGGCGACGAATGTAGACGCCAATGGGACCGATCAGCAAGCCGAATAGGAACGCCACGCGCCAGCCCCATGACTCCACTTGCTCGGTGGTCAGCGCGTAAGTCAGCCATGCGCTCAAGCCCGCCGCCAGCAATGTGGCAAGGCCCTGCGTGGCGGCTTGCCAGCTCGCGTTGTATCCCATGCGCTTGCCGTTGGCGTGCTCGATCATGAACGCCGTGGCTGAACCGAATTCTCCACCGGCCGAAAAGCCCTGCAGCAGCCGCGCCACGATCACGATGGCCGGCGACCACAGCCCGATCGACGCGTACGTCGGTGCAAACGCGATCATCGCGGTGCCGAGCATCATCAGCAGGATCGACCACGTCAGCGCAGCCTTGCGGCCGACGCGGTCTGCATAGCTGCCAAGCACCATCGAGCCCAGCGGCCGCATGATGAACGACACGCCAAACGTGCCGACCGAGAGCATCAGCGAACTCCACGCATCGCCCGTCGGGAAGAACAGCTTGCCGATGGTGATGGCGAAATAGCCGTAGATCAGCAGATCGTAGTATTCGAGCGCGTTGCCAACGCTGGCTGCCAATACGGCACGCCAGGGCGCGGGATGTCGATGGGTATCGCTGGCGCGTGCGGATGCGCCGCTCGCATTGAGGGTGTGGGCTGGCATGGTTGTCTCCCCGTGGTCTGTGCCGATCCGCCGGTTTTGCTGAATAGCGCTGGCGGGCGAAGGTTGCGGAGGAGTCTAGGTGCCGTGCCCAGGCGGCTTGTGCCGTTTCGGCACAAGGTTGGGCTTTCTGCGATGCGCCTCAGGCGAGGTCGGCGCGGGCGTTGTTGTTGGCGTTATCAACGGCCAGTTGCCATACCTCGTCAAGCAGTGCGCTCTGATTGCTGCGCACCCGCATCATGCGGATGTTGACGTGGATGTGCCAAGCGTCATCGCCGGCGGGGCGAAGTTCACCCGCATTCAGGTGCGGCTTGGCCAGGCGATACGGCAACCAGGCCATGCCGAATCCACGCAGGGCCATCTCTTCCACGGCCTCGTAAAAATCCGCCTGAAACACGGGCTGCAGATGCGCCTTGCGGTCGGCGGCGGCCAAGTGGCTGTCAAGCATTTGGCGCAACGTCAGCCCACGTGCAAAGGCCAGCCATGGCAGCGGTGCTGCGGCCGAGCCCGGCAGGGTGAACCGGGCACGACCACGCTTGTCAGGCGCGCTGACCGGTACCAGCGTCTCGCTGCCCAGCGTGCAATGGTCGTACTTGCGCGGATCGAGCAATGCATCGGCCTGCGGGCTGGCGTAGGCGATCAGCAGATCGACCGTGCCATCGGCAAGTGCCAAGACGCCCTCCTGTGTGCCGCCCGTCGTCACGCTGAGCGGAAACACGCCGCGCTGGCGTGCCAGCGTTTCATACCAGCCCGGGACGAAGGTGCGCGCCAGCGTGCGCCCTGTGCCGATCTTGAGCGCCACCGGCAATTGCGCCTCGCGCAGCAGCAAGCGCGCATCGTTCAAGCCGTCGACGGCATTGGACGCGGCATCCAGAAACAAGCGCCCCGCCGCCGTGAGCGTGACCGGATGCTCGCTGCGCTCGACCAGCGCGGTGCCCACCCATTCTTCCAGCGCCTTGATCCGCCGGCCGAATGCGGGATGCGTGACGTTGCGGTTCTCGGCAGCGCGGCTGAAGCTGCGTGTCTTGGCGAGTTCCTTGAAGTCTTCCAGCCATTTGATCTGCATGGCGCGTCCGGGTGGGGTGGTGGGCGGGAGGTCTGCGCATTATCTCCGCAGCGTGCACGAACGGCCTTAACGTGCGTGCCGTATCGTTATCATCTTGAGCAAACGATCTGCCACGCCTTCATGACCGCACCCCGCCCGCTGACCATCGGCATTGCCGGCGCCGGTAACGCCGGCCTCGCCGCCGCCATCGCGTTTGCCCGCCAGGGGCACGACGTGCACGTCTTCGAAAAGCACCCGCAGCTGACCGCCATGGGCGCGGGCCTGCTGATTCAGCCGCAGGGTATCCGCGCGCTGGAGACACTCGGCGTGGGTCGCGAGCTGGAGGGCATCGGCGCGCCGATCGACCGGCTGATCGGCCTGAGCCATCGCGGCTGGCGCCTGCTCGACATCGACTACGCCGATACGCCCGGCCGCGCCGTCACGCGCCACGCGCTGTCATCCATGCTTTACGACGCCGCGTTGCACGCGGGCGCATCGTTCCACTTTGATTGCGCGATCCAGCAACTGCTTCTTGATGGCCCGCGCGCACGGGTCACGCACGCACAGGGCGAATCAATGTTCGACTTGTTTGTGATTGCCGATGGCGCGGCCTCGGCGCTGCGTGAGCCCGCAGGGCTCGCCGGCCCGTCGAGTACCTACCGATGGGGCACGCTGTGGTTCCAAGGGTGGGTGGATGGCTGGAACCCGCGCGTGCTGCAGCAGCGCTTTCGCGGCACGCGCGAAATGATGGGCCTGCTGCCCACCGAAGTGGACGGCACCCGCACTCGCCTATCGATGTTCTGGAGCCTCCCCGGTGATGCTGTGGACGCCTGGCGACAGACCGACATCACGCAGTGGAAAGCGCATGTGCTGAGCCTGTGGCCGCAAGCCTCGCCCATGGTCGAACAGATTGGCTCCCACGACGATATGCCTTTCGCCGTCTATCGCCACACATGGCCGCGCGCGCTGGCCAAACCACCCTACTGCGTCATCGGCGACGCCGCCCATGCCATGAGCCCGCAGCTCGGCCTGGGGACCACCCTGGCCGCGCAAGATGCCCTGGCACTCGCCGCGTGCGTGCAAGTGCATGGCCCCACCGATGGCGCCCTCGCCTATCACGCCCGGCGTCTGCGTACCGTGCAGGCCTATCAGACGCTTAGCCGAGCACTCACGCCGTGCTTCCAGGCCCAATATGGAGGCTGGATGCGAGACGTGGTGTTCGCCACCGGCTTGCGTATCCCGGGTGTTGCATGGCTGATGAAGCGCAGCCTGGCGGAACCGCCTGCTCGCGACGCCACATTCGCCCCGGCCGCGGCCGCGGCTTCCACAACAGCCAGCGAAAAACCGCAGGCATAACACCACGCCACGGATCATCATGAGCCTGCTGAACACCTTCCTTCCCGAGCATCAGTTCAGCGAGCAGCACCACATACGCGTCAATGCCCCGCCCGCGCGCGTGCTCGACGTGGTTTCGCAACTGGACGTCAGTGATTTCCCGCTGGCCAGGCTGTTCCTGCACTTGCGCGCCATCCCGGCACGCATCGCCGCCGCGATGGGCAAACCCAGTGCGCGACGTATCGATGCCGGATTTGGCCTGCACGATTTCACGGTACTCGGCCGCGATGGAGATCGCGAATTCGCGCTGGGCCTGGTCGGCCGCTTCTGGGAATCCGCCGGTGGGCTCGTCCGCGTTGAAGCCGGCGCATTTCGCGCGTTCTCGGAGCCCAACATCGCCAAGCTGGTCATGACGTTCGTCGCCGAACCCGACGGCGCCGGCACGCTGCTGACCACGCGCACGTGCGTGCATTGCTCCGACACAACGGCGCGCCGCCGCTTCACGCCTTACTGGGTGCTGATCCGCATACCAAGCGGGCTGATCCGCCGGATGATGCTGCAGCGGATCAAGCAACTCGCGGAGGCCCACTGCGCCCCGCTTACACGTCCAGAATAACCAACGTGCCCGCGCTGCCGGCGTCCACGCTGTGCGGCACGCCGGCGGGCACGACGTACAGCTCGCCGCGCGACACGGTTACCGGTTCGCCGTCGATGCGCAGACGCAGCTCGCCATCGATCACTAGCAGGCCTTCGGCATAGTCGTGCACTTCGTCGGGATACGGCGTGCCGTCCATGCGCAGCACCTTGAAGTTGCCGCCGCCAAAGCGCTCCAGCACGCGAGACGACCATGCACGCGGCAGCGCATCGGCCTCTGCATTGAGATTGAAAGACGGCACACCGGCCTCGCCCGAGAATCAGAAGCGCTGAGCATACCAGCCGATGAACAACAAAAAGGGCACCGCCGCGTTCCTGCGGTGGAGCCCTTTTTGCGCGGGGCGATCGGCGTGCGCCTAGACGTCGTACGACGAAAGATCCATCTCGGACAGCGCATTCATGTCGTCCGCCGGCTTCAGATAGTCGACGCGATAGCCATGCTTGTACACCGCCACCAAGCGCACCTCGTTCACCGGTTCGATATTCAGCTTCATGCGGATGCGCGACACGTGGCTATCGATCGTGCGCGTGTACTCCGAGGAGTTGCGGCCCCACACCTGCCCGAAGATGTGATCGCGCGACAGCGTGCGCCCCACGTTCGAGAACAGCAGCAACGCCAGCTGGAATTCGATGGCCGTCAGCGTAACGGGCTCGCCGTGCAGCGTGACCTGCTGGCGCTGCAGGTTGAAGTAGTACGGCCCCACCGCGAACGGCAGGCGGCCATACGGAATCGGATACGCCCGGCGCAGCAGCGCATCGACACGCGCACGCAGCTCGGCAATGCGGAACGGCTTGGCGATGTAGTCATCGGCGCCATGCGTGAGAGCGCGCACGAGGCTTTTCTCGCCCTCCTCGGCGGTGACGAACAGGATGGGCAGCACATCCCTGTGGCGGCTGCGCACCACGCTCAGCACGTCGATACCGAGCATGCCCGGCGTGTGCCAGTCGAGGATCAGCATGTCGTACGACGAGCGGCCCAGCATGCGCAGCAACGTCGCACCATCGCTGTAGGTCATCACGTCGTGGCCCGACTGGGACAGGATCTGGACGATGACTTCGCTTTGGAAGGGATCGTCTTCAAGCAAGGCGATACGCATGTTCTGCTCCGTGGAAATTGCGCACATGCGTGCCGGGATGGTGCGGGCCTTTATAGCGACCTAACCGTCGCGCTCATCGCGATCCGTCGCATGTGTTACGTGTCGGCAATTTTCATGGCGAGGTTTGCTACAAACCATGAGAAGAGTCCTAATTTGTGAAGACCCTTGAGCCACCCAATGCCGTGTCCATTCCACGGAACCCGGACAAAAAAAAGCCCGGACAACGCGGTCCGGGCGGCGGTGTTTCCCACAACGTGACGGGATCGGAAACACCCAAGGGTCGCATGTGCCAGACGCGTCGCAGTGCACCGGGGGGAAACACTGCAACGCTACGGGATAACGTCAAGGAGAGCCCGACGTACTGGTCGGCACACGCGAAGCGCATGATGCCGTGCCATATGCCCAGCCGGAGCAGTCGTGACAACATTTGACACGCCCAGTTTCCGGGCCGCGACACCTCAGGTGGGATCAGCGTTTTCCAACTCTTGCCGAATCGACTCGGTCAGCATGTCGATCAGCAATCGGACACGTTTGGGAACGAACCGCGCGGATGGGGTGACGAGGTTGATCGGCTCTCCGCTGGTCGCATAGTCGGGCAACACGCGCACGAGGCGAGGCAGCGGTGCGTTGGCGCGTGCCACCGCGCTTGCGTACAGCGGCAGCGGGCCTATGCCGGCGCCCGATGCAATCAGCGTTTCCAGATAGATGAGGCTGTCGGAATTCAGGCGGGCGCGCACAGCCACGGTTTTCAGGCCATCGGGGCCGACAAGGCGCCATTGCGTTTCGCCGCGGCCGGTGCCGCGAAAGTCGAGGCAACAATGGTCGGCCAACCCTTGCACGGTGGCCGGAGCACCGCGGCGCTGCAGGTAATCGGGCGAGGTGAATAAGCCAATGCGCAATACGCCAAGCGACCGAGCCACGAGCGAACTGTCGGCCAAGCGTCCGACGCGGACGGCAAGGTCAAAACCCTCCTGCACCAGATCGACATTGCGCGGCGTCAGCACCACGTCCAGATCAATCTCCGGGTACTGCTGCATGAAGCGGGCCGCGACGGGCGCCACCAGCAGGCGGCCCACGTCTTCGGAAGACGTGATCCGCACCTTGCCGCGAGGCAGGTCCTGCAGCTCGCCGGCGCACGTCGTGGCACGTTCGATGTCTTCCAGTGCATGCGACGCCACCTGATACAGACTCTGGCCGGCGTCGGTCAGATGCAGCGTGCGCGTGGTGCGCTGTAACAGGCGTACGTTCAAATCCTGTTCAAGCGCCGCAATGCCCCGGCTGACGGACGATTTGGGCAGATCGAGCCGCGTTGCCGCTGCCGTGAAGCTACCCGCTTCGACCACGCGCACGAACAGCGCCAATTGGTTCAGATCCATGGTTTCCTCCTCTTGTAGTGATGCGCGCCGGCCTAGGATTGTCATTGTCTCGCCGGGAGCAACATTTTTTCCCACAATAACCGACTAGTGCAAACCGGGCAACCACCCTACATTTGGCATATGACAAATGCCCGATTTCAGGAGAACAACATGGAAACCCTCGTACAACCGCAAGTGCAGCAAGTGCAGCGCGGCCGCCGCGTGGAGCGCATCATCACAGGTCGCCCAACCTCCGACGGCGCGGGCGTGAAGCTCACGCGCGTGCTGACGAACAACCTGCAACGTCGGCTGGACCCGTTCCTGATGCTGGACGCGTTCCGTAGTGACGACCCGAACGACTATCTGGCCGGCTTTCCCGACCACCCGCACCGTGGCTTCGAAACGGTGACGTACATGATCGCTGGCCGCATGCGCCACCGCGACAGCGCCGGCCACGAAGGGCTGCTGCAACACGGCGGCGTGCAGTGGATGACGGCCGGCAGCGGCGTCGTGCACTCTGAAATGCCGGAACAGGAAGATGGCGTGATGGAAGGCTTCCAGCTGTGGCTGAACCTGCCCGCCAGCGACAAGATGACGACGCCCTGGTACCGCGACATTCCGTCGAACGAGATTCCCGAGTTCACGACGGAAGACGGCGTGACCGTTCGTGTGATCGCCGGAGATTCGCAAGGCGTGCGAGGTGCGATGACGCGTGAAGCGACGCAGCCGCTGTATCTGGACATCACGCTGCCGGCGGGTGCGTCCTTTGCGCAGCCGCTGCCGGCCGGGCACAACGCGTTCGTCTACGTGTTCCGCGGCAGCGCGCTGGTGGGCGATGCCGACGCGTCTGGCAATGCCGGTCTGCAACGCGTGGAAGACAAGCAGATGGCCATCCTTGCCAACACGGAAGGCAGTGACGGTGTGGTCATCCGTGCAGCAGACGCAGACGCACGCGTGCTGCTGGTGGCTGGCAAGCCGCTGAACGAGTCGATCGCCCAGTACGGCCCGTTCGTGATGAACACGCAGGAAGAGATCTTCCAGGCCGTGCGGGACTTCCAGGCCGGCAAGTTCGCTTAAAGCATCTACGCAGTCGCAAAGAAAAACCGCCGCTCGGTTTCACCAGAGCGGCGGTTCGTCCAACAGCGCGATCTGCTCGCGCAATTCCAACACCCGATCCTGCCAGTAGCGTTGCGTGTTGAACCACGGAAACGCGGCAGGAAACGCCGGATCGTTCCAGCGACGCGCCAACCATGCGCTGTAGTGCAGCAAGCGCAGCGTGCGTAACGCTTCCACCAGATACAGCTCGCGCGTGTCGAATTCGCAGAAGTCTTCATAGCCGGCCAGCAGGCTGGCGAGCTGCGATTGCATCGACGCGCGATCGCCCGAGAGCAGCATCCACAAATCCTGCACGGCGGGGCCGGTGCGGCTGTCGTCAAAATCGACGAAATGCGGGCCGGCGCTGCGCAGCGGATCGCCTTGCTTGGCGTCGGCCTCTTCAATCCAGAGCACGTTCGACGCGTGGCAATCGCCGTGCAGGCGCAGCAGCGAGACATCGCCCGCGCGGTCGTAGCAGCGGCGCACGCCGTCGAGTGCGGCGTCAGCCACGCTGCGCCAGGCCGGCAGTAAATCGGGCGGAATGAAATCGTGTTCGAGCAGCCAATCGCGCGATTGCACGCCGAAGGTGTCAATGTCGAGTGCAGGCCGGACCATGAAAGGCCGCTGCGCGCCAACGGCATGGATGCGCCCGAGGAAACGGCCCATCCATTCAAGCGTGTCGTCTTGGTCGATGGAAGGCACGCGCCCTGCGCAACGCGGGAAGACCGCGAAATGCCAGCGCTCGAACGCTTGAAGCGTGCGACCGTCGATTTCCAGCGGCGCGATCACGGGGATTTCCGTGGCGGCCAGTTCTGCCGTGAAGGCGTGTTCCTCGATGATCTGCGCTTCAGTCCAGCGGCCCGGGCGGTAGAACTTGACCACCACCGGCGCGCTGTCTTCCACGCCGACTTGGTAGACGCGGTTTTCGTAACTGTTGAGCGCGAACATGCGGCCATCCGGCATCAGCCCGACCTGCGCCAGCGCATCGAGGATGCTGTCGGGCGTCAGGCCGTCGTAGGGCGCTTCAGCTGATGCGGGCTGGCCGTCGTCGTGCATGAACGTCAGGCTTTACGGCCGCCGAGCAACGCAGCAGCCTTGGCAAACAGACCGTTGAACGGCTGCTTGGCCGGCTTCCCCTTGTGGGCAGGCTGCGCGGCTTGCGTGCTCGATGCGCGACGCTGTTGGCCACCCTGCGCGCCTTGCCCATTGCCCTGGCCCTGACTTTGGCCGTTGCCTTGGCGCTGGCCACGCGCTTGGGATTGGCCATTGCGCGGCTTCGGCGCAGCCTGGCCGTCGCGTTGACCTTGCGCCTGACGCTGGCGGCTGCCGGCACCATTGCGACCCTGGCCTTGGCCTTGGCCTTGGCCTTGGCCTTGATTCTGGCCCTGGCCCTGACCATTACCGCTCGACTCGCGACGCGGTTCGCGAGGCTCACGCGGAGCCCGCGGCTCGCGTGGCGCAGCGTTGGCGCTGGCCTGACGAGGCTGCTGGCTGCGGCCACCGCCCGGGCGGCCACCGCGCGCGTTGCCGCCACGGCCCGCCGAGTTGCGCCCGTTCGGAATCGGCTCCGCCTCGATGGTCGGGTCCGGCTCGAAACCTTCCAGCACGGTACGCGGCAGTTCGCGCTTGATGAGGCGCTCAATGTCACGCAGCAAACCGTGCTCGTCCACGCAGACCAGCGAGATCGCCTCGCCTTGCGCACCGGCGCGGCCCGTGCGGCCGATACGGTGCACGTAGTCCTCCGGCACGTTCGGCAGATCGAAGTTGACCACGTGCGGCAGTTGGTCGATGTCGATACCGCGCGCGGCGATGTCGGTGGCAACCAGCACGCGCAGCGTCCCGGCCTTGAATTCCGTCAGCGCGCGCGTGCGTGCCGATTGGCTCTTGTTGCCGTGGATGGCCAGCGCGGGAATGCCGTCGCGCGTGAGCTGCTCGGCCAGGCGGTTCGCACCGTGCTTGGTGCGCGTAAACACGAGCACCTGGTGCCAGTCGTTGTCGCGCACGAGCTTGGCCAGCAGTTCGCGCTTGCGCTCGCGGTCGACCGGGTAGATGCGCTGCTCCACCGTCTCGGCCGTCGTGTTGCGGCGAGCGACTTCGATCAGCGCCGGCTTGTCGAGCAGGCGATCGGCCAATTCGCGAATGTCGTCAGAGAACGTCGCCGAGAACAGCAGGTTCTGACGCTTCGACGGCAGGATGTTGAGGATCTTGCGGATATCGTGGATGAAGCCCATGTCGAGCATGCGATCGGCTTCGTCCAGCACCAGCAGTTCAATGTGGGACAGGTCGATGGTGCGCTGCCCTACGTGGTCCAGCAGGCGGCCCGGCGTGGCCACGACGATATCGACACCGCGCTTGAGCGCATCGATCTGCGGGTTGATGCCGACGCCGCCGAACATCACCATGGACTTCAGCGGAAGGTATTTGCCATAGGCGCGCACGCTTTCTTCCACCTGCGCGGCAAGCTCACGCGTGGGCGTCAGCACCAGCGCGCGGATCGGAAAGCGCATGCCCTGCGGCGTCTGCACTTTGTTCGGTTGCGAGGCAGACAGGCGGTGCAGCAGCGGCAGCGTGAAACCGGCGGTCTTGCCGGTGCCGGTCTGGGCACCGGCGAGCAGGTCACCGCCCTTGAGGATAGCGGGGATGGCCTGGCGTTGAATCGGAGTGGGTTCTGCGTAGCCGAGTTCGGCCACGGCGCGTACCAGCTTGTCTGACAAGCCGAGTTCGGAAAACGACATGGAAAAGCGATTGGACCGGCGTGTCCCGCGCATTCGTTCGTGCGCCAATCGTGGACAAAGCCTGGGTAGGTGACGGGGCGACTGGACCCCGGGGACTGCAAGAAGAGCGCTAGTTTAACAGGTGATGGTGTTTACCCCACCGGCGCCCGCAATGCCGCCAACGGCGCATTTACCACGTCCCCCAACCGCTCCGCCAACGAATACCGCGCCATATACCGACGGAAATGTCCCAGGAACGCGTCTTCGGCTGGCGCCAGACGCCGCTCCTTGTGCCACATCAGGTACAGATCGATGTCGGCAATGCCCTCTTCCGGCGGTAGCCGCCACAAGCGCTGCTGCGCCACGTCGTCCACCACGATGTGCTCCGGCAGGCAGCCGATCCCATAGCCCGCAAACACCAGCCGCTTGATCTCGTCCAGGCTCGGTGACGTAGCGACGATGCGTCCGGTGAATCCCTGCTGATCCCGAAACACCGCCAGCGGCGATAGCGCATCGCCCAATTGGTCGCTCATGAACGAGACAAAGTTCTCGCCGAGCAGATCGTTGATCGACAAGCCCGTCCGCCCGAACAACCGGTGATGCCGCCCGCAGAACACGGCGTAGCGCTGGCGCAGGAACAGTTGCCGCTCGAGCTTCTCGACGGGCGTGCGGCACAGGCTGAGCCCAATGCCCGCCCGCTTTTGCGCAAGCGCATCGAGGATGTCCGTGCTGCGCATCACTTCCACCTGCAGATCCACGCGGGGGTGATGGCGATGGAACGCCGCGAGGCATTCGTCGTACACGCCCGATTGGATCCGGCTGACCGTCAGCAGATGCAGCACGCCGCTCACGTCGTCTTGCGGCTCCCCGAGCTCTGAGCCGAGCCGCGCGACATTGCCGTAGACATCGGTGGCGATGCGCAATACGTCTTCGCCGACGCGCGTGAGGCGGAAGTGCGAGCCGCGCCGCTCAATCAGCGTGTGGCCGAGCTGATCTTCGAGGCGCCGCAGCGCAAGGCTGACCGCCGGCTGCGTGATGTGCAGCCGCACCGCCGCGCGGCTGATGCTGCGCTCGTGGACGATGGTGAGGAAGGTGCGCAGCAGGTTCCAGTCAAGCCGGTCGCTGACCAAGGCGGGATCGAGAGCGGACGAGTCCATGGCGGCAGGTATGAGTTCAATTTATGCAAACAATAAGTATTTGGAATTTGACTAATACCCGTCAAGCGGCAATAAACACGCATCGTCGCCTTGAAGCGACGGACTAAAAAAACCTGTGAGGAGCTTCACTATGCAACCGTCTCAACCCGGCGGGCGCCAGCCTGCCCGTGCGGCCACCGCCGCCTTTGTCGGCACCATGATCGAGTGGTACGACTTCTACATCTACGCCACCGCCGCAGCGCTCGTGTTCGGGCCGCTGTTCTTCCCGGGTGGCGATCCGTTCCTCAGCACGCTTGCTTCGTTCGGCACGTTTGCCGTGGGCTTTTTCGCGCGGCCGCTGGGCGGCATCGTGTTTGGCCACTGGGGTGACCGCATCGGCCGCAAGAAGGCGCTGATGATCACGCTCACGATGATGGGCCTGGCGACCATCGGCATCGGGCTGCTGCCGACGTATGCCACCGCCGGCGCCCTCGCGCCCGTGCTGCTGGTGCTGCTGCGCGTGGTGCAGGGCATCGCGGTCGGTGGCGAATGGGGCGGCGCGGTGCTGATGGCGGGCGAACATGCGCCCACGGGCCGCCGCACGTTCTTCGCGTCGTTTGCACAACTCGGCAGCCCGGCCGGGTTGATTCTCTCGCTGCTGGCTTTCCGCCTCGTCACGTCGATGGAGAAGGACACGTTCATGGACTGGGGCTGGCGTCTGCCCTTCCTCGCCAGCGCGGTGCTGCTGCTCGTTGGCGTGGCGATCCGCCTGGGCGTGAACGAGTCACCTGAGTTTGCCCAGGTGCAGGCGCAACGCAAAACGGCCAAGCTGCCGATCGCCGAAGTCTGGCGCACGGCTCGCGTGCCGGTGCTGCTTTGCATTGGCGCCAACACCATCGGCATTGCGGGCGTGTACTTCACCAACACGTTCATGATCGCGTACGCGACGCAGTATCTGTCGCTGTCGAGAACGCTGATTCTCGATTGCCTGTTTGTGGTCGCGTTCATCCAGTTCCTCGCCCAACCGTTGGCGGCATGGCTGGCGGAAAAGCTTGGCGGCGCACGCTTCCTCAAGCTGATGGCGCTGATGGCGATGGCGTCGCCGTATCCGATGTTCCTGCTGGTGCAAACGCGCCAGGCGCCGCTGATGGTGCTGGGCATTGCGCTGGCCGTGGTGTGCATGGCGAGCTTCTATTCGGTCATCGCCGGCTTCGTGTCGGGCGTGTTCGAAACGCGCGTGCGGTACTCGGCGATCTCGCTGTCATACCAGGTATGCGGTGCGGTGGCGGGCGGGCTCACGCCGCTGATCGGCACCATCCTCGCGCAGCGCTTCCATGGCCAGTGGTGGCCGCTGGCGGTGTTCTACACGCTGCTCGCCGGTATCTCGCTGCTGAGCATCGCCGCCATCGACGCGCGGCAGCGCGGCAGCGCAACTGCTGCCAACGCAGTCGGCGCATGACGGTCTTTCCCAACCCGGTTTCACCCATGCTGACGTTCTTTCACCCTGAACAGCTTCTGCACCATCCGCAGAGCTATTACTCGCGCGGCAAGATGCGCACGCCGCAGGAAGTGCCCGCGCGCGCGCTGAATCTGCTGCAGGCCGCGCGTGATCTCGGCTTTACCATTGCGCGCCCCGAAGATCACGGCATTGCGCCGCTCACCGCCGTGCATGGCGAGCCCTATCTGCGCTTCCTGCAGGACGCTCATGCCGACTGGCTGCGCCTGCCCGAAGACTGGGGCGACGAGGTCATGTCGAACATCTTCGTGCGCGAGCCCAATGCGTTGCGGGGCGTGCTGGCCCAGGCCGCCCGCTACCTGGCAGACGGCAGTTGCCCCGTCGGCGAGAACACATGGCGATCGGCGTATTGGTCGGCACAGAGCGCAGCTGCCGGCGCGCAGGCCATCCTCCATGGCGAGCGCACCGCTTACGCGCTGTGCCGCCCGCCCGGCCATCACGCGCGCCGCGAAGCAGCCGGCGGCTTCTGCTACCTGAACAACGCCGCCGTTGCCGCGCAGGCGCTGCGCACCAAGTTCAAGCGCGTGGCCATCCTCGACACCGACATGCATCACGGTCAGGGCATCCAGGAGATCTTCTACGACCGCGCCGACGTGTTGTACGTCTCCATCCACGGCGATCCGACCAACTTCTACCCGGTCGTCGCCGGCTTTGACGACGAGCGCGGCACGGGCGACGGCCTGGGCCTGAACGTGAACCTGCCGATGCCGCATCGCTCGCCGGAATCGGTGTTCTTCGACAAGCTCGGGGACGCGATTGCCGCACTCGAACGCTTTCAGCCCGATGCGCTGGTGCTCTCGCTCGGCTTCGACATCTATCGCGAAGACCCGCAATCGCAGGTGGATGTCTCGACGCAGGGCTTCGGCCGGCTTGGCCAGGCCGTCGGCGCGATCGGGCTGCCGACGCTGGTCGTCCAGGAAGGCGGCTATCACCTCCCCACCCTTGCACAAAACGCTGCCGCATTCTTTGGCGGCCTGACCTCGCTCCATCAGCCGGCCGGCTGACCCGCCCACCGGGGCGCAGACCTCCCTTCAGCTTTTTTGATGTTTGCGCCCACTCACTTTCCAAGCCACGTGTTTCATACGTTGGCTTGGCAACCTTCCCTCCTCTAGAGTGCCCGCTCGAATTGGGCGCTTGGCGTTTTCAAACGTCTGTTCCTAACATGCCCGGGCAACCCCATACACATGTTTGAATCGTACGTTCGAGCGCTGCACTGCAGCAATCGACCCCGATATCAGACCTAAAAAAACGAGGTAGGAGACATGGGACGTCCTGGAGCAGGAGACACCAAGGGCCGCATTCTGGAAGCCACCGAACTGCTGTTCATCGAGTTCGGCTACGAGGCGATGTCGTTGCGGCAGATCACGGCGCGCGCCAAGGTCAATCTGGCCGCGGTCAACTATCACTTCGGCAGCAAGGAAGCGTTGATGCAGTCGGTGCTTGGGCGCCGGCTCGACCCGCTCAACACGCGCCGGCTGGCGCTGCTGACCGCGTGCGAAGAGCGCTGGACCAAGGAGCAACTGACCTGCGACCACGTGCTCGGCGCGCTGTTTGTGCCGGCGCTGCAGATGGCGCGAAACCCCGACACCGGCGGCCCTGCGTTCCTGCGCCTGATGGGACGCGTGTATTCCGACACCTCGCCGTTCGTGCAGAACTATCTGCTCGGCCACTACGCGCTCGTGTTCGATCGTTTCTTTGAAGCCTTTTCGCGTGCGCTGCCGCACTTGCCGCGCGCAGAACTGGGCTGGCGCCTGCACTTTGCGCTCAAGGCGCTGGCCGGCGTGCTGGCCGGGGACGACCTCAACAACCTGCTACCGCTGTTCACGCAGGGCAAGACGATGAACGATGCCTCGCTGCTGGCACGCCTGACGGCCCTGGTGGTGGCTACGCTCAACGCCCCGCTGCCCGGCGAGGCCGGCGCGCTCGATCAGGTGGTCGAGCTGGCCGAAGCACAGGTGCCCACGCCCGTCGCACAAGCAGACGATGCCCCCAACGGCAGCGACAGCGGCAATGGCGGCTCCGGTCGCCACGCCGGGCACGGCAACGGCCGCGGCAGCGAACGCAGTTCGACGCCGACCACCGCCTCGCCCTTCGCCGGTGACCTGTTCGGCCGCACACCCGCCGCACGCGCCAGCGCCGACGATGCCGCAGACGACCACGACGATCTCGGCGCCGATGAGCACGACGATCATCACGGTGACGACAGCGATGGAGACGGCCCCGCGCCCTCCGCGCGCACCCGCGCATTGGCCGTTCGCCGCAGTAATGCAGCACGCGCGATCTTCCCGGCCAACCCAATGCGCCCCTGGCGCAGCCCTAACGCCTGACAACCCGGGCCCAGCCCCGATCTCCCGTGTGCTGGCACGGGAGTCGCTCGGGCATTCGGCAGGTGCCGCCGCGTGTTCGAGACATCCGGCACATAGACGCATCGAATGGAGACCCTCATGACGACAATCTGGATCGTCCTGCTTTGCATCGGCGTGCTCGGGCTCGCCAGCATGGAAGCCTCGGCATTCGCTTGGCTGGTCGTGACCGCGGCGTGGCTGGTGGCCGGCGTCTGGCTTGGCCTGGTCGGCCCGGTGATGACCACGGTACTCGCCATCGTCTTTGTGCTGCCGGCGCTGGTGCTCGCGCTCAAGCCGCTGCGCCGGGCACTCATCACGCGCCCGGTGCTGGCGATGTTCCGCAAGATCATGCCGGAGATGTCGCAAACGGAGCGCGACGCCATTGAAGCGGGCACCGTCTGGTGGGATGCCGAACTGTTCTCCGGCCGACCCAACTGGTCGCGATTGCTGTCTTCGCCGCCGCCGCGCCTGTCGGCGGAAGAGCAATCGTTCCTCGACGCGGAAACCGAAAAGCTCTGCGACTTGGCCAACGATTGGGAAAGCACGCAGATCTGGCAGGACCTGTCACCCGACGCGTGGGCCTATGCGAAGCGTGCCGGCTTCCTCGGCATGATCATCCCGAAGGAATACGGCGGCAAAGGCTTCTCGGCGTACGCGCACTCGCAGGTCATCATGAAGCTGTCGACGCGCTGCTCCGCCGCAGCCGTGTCGGTCATGGTGCCAAACTCGCTCGGCCCTGCCGAACTGCTTCTGCACTACGGCACGGAAGCGCAGAAAAACCACTACCTGCCGCGCCTCGCACGCGGTGAAGAAATTCCCTGCTTTGCGCTGACCAACGCGTATGCCGGCTCCGATGCCGCAGCCATTCCCGATGTGGGCGTGGTCTGCCGCGGCATGCACGAAGGCCGCGAGACGCTTGGCTTTCGCGTGACATGGAGCAAGCGCTACATCACGCTCGGCCCCATCGCGACGGTGCTGGGGTTGGCGTTTCGCGCGGTCGATCCGGATGGCTTGCTCGGTAGCGAGAAGGAGCCCGGCATCACCTGCGCGCTCATCCCGACGAAGCATCCGGGCGTAAACATCGGGCGCCGCCATTGGCCGCTCAACGCGGTGTTCCAGAACGGCCCCAACTGGGGCAAGGATGTATTCATTCCCATCGACTGGGTCATCGGCGGCGAGGCGCAGGTCGGCCGCGGCTGGCGCATGCTGATGGAGTGCCTGGCAGCGGGCCGCGCGATCTCGCTGCCGTCGTCCAACGTGGGCATGGCCAAGCTGGCCGTGCGCAGCACCGGTGCCTATGCCGCCGTGCGTCGTCAGTTCCGCACACCCATCGGCAAGTTCGAGGGCATCCAGGAAGCGCTCGGCCGCATGGGCGGCAACCTGTACATGATGGATGCCGCGCGGCGCCTGTCCGCGCTCGCCGTAGACCTGGGCGAGAAGCCGTCGGTCATCTCCGCCATTGCCAAGTACCACGTCACCGAACGTGCGCGCGATGTGGTGACCGATGCGATGGACATCGTCGGCGGCAAAGGCATCTGCATGGGGCCGAACAACTTCCTGGCGCGTGCGTATCAGCAAGTGCCGATCGCCATCACGGTGGAAGGCGCGAACATCATGACGCGCTGCCTGATCATCTTCGGGCAGGGCGTGATCCGCTGCCATCCGTATGTGCTGCGCGAGATGACGGCCGCACAAGGCGCCGATTCACCCGAGACGCTGCAGGCGTTCGATACGGCACTGTTCGGCCACGGCGCGTTCATCGCGGGCAACCTGGTGCGTGCGTTCCTGCATGCGCTCTCCGGCGGGCGCGTGGCAAGCGCCCCGGGCAATGCCGCACCGGAAATGCAGCGGTATTACCGGGCCGTGAACCGCTTCTCGACCGCGCTGGCGCTGTTGTCCGATGTGTCGATGTTCACGCTGGGCGGCACACTCAAGCGCCGCGAGAGCATCACGGGGCGGCTTGGCGACATCCTCTCGCAGATGTATCTGATCTCGTCCACGCTCAAGCGCTTTGAAGATGAAGGCCGCCCGGCAGAGGACGCGCCGCTCGTGCATTGGTCAGTGCAGGACGCGCTGGTGAAGGCGCACGATGCGCTCGACGGCGTGTTGGCCAACTTCCCGAACGCGGGCATCGCAGCGCTGCTGCGTGCGCTGATCTTCCCGTTCGGCACGCCATATCGCAAGCCGTCGGATGCGCTGGCTGCGCAGGTTGCCGAGCTGATGCAAACGCCGGGCGCTGTGCGCGATCGCCTGCTGGCCGACTCGTACTGCCCAACGCCCGAGGTCGACCCCATCGCCTATGGCGAAGCGGCCTTCCGCCTGCAACCCGCGGTGGACGCGATCGAGCAACGCTTGAAACCGGCCATCCGCGCAGGCAAGCTGCCGCCGGTGCCACAAAGCCTGCCCGATTTCGAAGCCTGGACCGCGCAAGCCGTCGCACAAAACCTCATCGACGATGGCGAACGCAAGCAACTGTGCGACTACGCGCGCTACGGTGAACACGCAGTCGCCGTGGATGACTTCCCGCCCGACTTCAACCTGATGGCCGACCTGCAGCGCCGCAAGGATGCGCTCGATGCCCTGCAGGCCGCCGAGCGCCGCGCAGCCTGATGGCCCAGGGGCCGGACAAACGAGAACAACAACGATGCAAGACAAATACCTCGATTTCGTCGGTTCCGGTTTCGGCAAGTGGCTGTCGGCCAACCTCGGCCTGCCGCAGCCGGTGCCGTTGCGCCGTTATGTGCCGGGGGAACCGGAATTTGTCGGGCCGTTCCTCGTGGGCTCGGCGCCCGGGGGCTCCATGCGCGAAACGCTCGCCGCGCTGTTTGCCGAGACCGGCGTACCCACGCGCTTTCATGAAAGCGATCCGGAATGGCTCGGCGCTGCCAACCGGCACGGGCAAATCACCGGCCGCTTTGTCGCGCCCACGGGCAAGGACGGCGACGCGTTTGATCGCATTGGCGGCATCGTCTTCGATGCCACGGGCATTGCATCGATCGACGGCCTCGACGCGCTGTATCACGTGTTCCACGACGGCGTGCGCGCCATCGGCCGGTGTGGCCGTGTGGTCGTGATCGGTCGCCCGCCGGAAGGCTGCAAGACGCCCGAGACGGCGATTGCGCAGCGCGCGCTGGAAGGGCTCACGCGTTCGCTCGGGAAGGAAGTCAGGCGCGGCTGCACGGCGCAGCTCGTCCATGTGGCAGAGGGGGCGGAAAACGTGGCCGCGTCGACGCTGCGGTTTCTGCTGTCGGCACGCTCGGCGTATGTGTCGGGGCAAGTGGTGCGCGTGCATCGCGCCGCAGCGGTCTCGGTGGATTGGCAGAAGCCGCTGGCAGGGCGCACCGCGCTGGTCACCGGCGCCTCGCGCGGCATCGGTGCAGCCATTGCGCACGTGTTGGCGCGTGATGGTGCGCGCGTGCTGTGCCTGGATGTGCCCGCCGCGCAGGAAGCGCTGAACGCGGTCGCACAGGAAATCGGCGGTGAAGCCATGGCGTACGACATTGCCGCACCGGAAACGCCCGCCCTGCTCGCGCAACAACTTGCTGCATTGGGCGGCATCGACATCCTCGTGCACAACGCAGGCATCACGCGCGACAAGACCATCGCCCGCATGGCCGAACCCGCGTGGCGCAGCGTGCTCGACATCAACCTGACTGCGCAATTGCGCATCAACGACGCGCTGTTTGCAGCCAATGCGCTGCATGCGGGCGGAGCCATCGTGTGCGTGTCGTCCATCAGCGGTATTGCAGGCAACCTCGGGCAGACCAACTACGCGACATCCAAGGCGGGCGTGATTGGCCTCGTGCAGGCTGGCGCCCCGTTGCTGGCCGAACGCGGCATCACCATCAACGCCGTTGCGCCAGGCTTTATCGAAACGCAGATGACAGCGGCCGTGCCGTTTGCCATCCGCGAAGCCGGCCGCCGCATGAACGCGATGAGCCAGGGCGGCCAGCCGGTCGACGTGGCCGAGACGATTGCGTGGTTCGCCAACCCCGCGTCCAACGGTGTGACAGGCAACGTCGTGCGCGTGTGCGGGCAAAGCCTGCTGGGAGCCTGACGCAACCATGCGCTCGCTAGCCCTGCACTCCCCGATGATCGCCACCCAGACGCTGGTGACCGAGCCGCCGTCGCCGGGTGCATTGGCCTGGCGCGCGCTGCTTTCGCAACGCAAGGGCAAGCGCGGCGGGCCGTTGCCGCGCCACACGCTGGTACGCCAGGAAGTGCCGCTTGCGGCCGAACACATCGCGCAGTACGCAGCGGTATGCGGCTTCTCCTCGGCGCATGGCGTGCCGATGACGTATCCGCATCTTCTGGGCTTTCCGCTGCAGCTCATGCTGATGACGGAATCGGCGTTTCCGTATCCGGTAATCGGCCTGGTACACCTGTGCAACACGATCCGCCAGCACCAGCCTCTGCAGGCGGGCGAGCGTGTGCGCGTGGAAGTACGCCCGCGCCGGTTGTTCCACCATGCACGCGGGCAGGCGTTCGGCATCGAAACCGCCATCATCAAGGCTGGCGCAGTGGTGTGGGAATCGCTGTCGACCTACCTGCGCGTGGGCGTGCCGTCGCCACAGGGCGCGCCATTGATTGCACTGCCGAGTGCACAAGACCTGTCGCCCGATGGCCGCTGGGATGCACCCGCCGACACCGGCCGCCGCTACGCCGGGGTGTCGGGCGACTGGAATCCGATCCACGTGTCCAGCATCGGCGCAAAGCTGTTCGGCTTTGCGCACCCAATCGCCCACGGCATGTGGACGAAGGCCCGCGCGCTGGCCGCGCTGCTGCCGGCGGCACCGCTCACCCAGGGCGAGGTGGTGGCCGAGTTCAAAACGCCGCTATCGCTGCCCGGGGCAGCGACGCTGTGGCAAGCCAACGAAGCCACTCCCGGCCGCGCGTTTGAAGTGCGCAACGCCACTGGCGACAAACCCTATCTGCGCGGCATGCTGACGCTGCCGCAAGCACAACAAGAAAACACGGGAGACTGAATCCATGCTCGTCAACGCGCAGGTGCGCCGCGTCGCCATCCTCGGGGGTAACCGCATTCCGTTCGCGCGCTCGAATACGGCCTACGCTACGGCGTCGAACCAGCAGATGCTGACCGCCGCGCTGCAGGGCCTGATCGACCGCTTCAACCTCCACGGCCAACGACTGGACGAAGTCGTGGCCGGCGCAGTCATCAAGCACGCGCGCGATTTCAACCTCACGCGCGAGACGGTGCTCTCAACCACGCTCGCCAAGCAGACACCCGCATACGACATACAGCAGGCATGCGGCACGGGGCTGGAAGCGGCCATCCTCGTCGCCAACAAGATCGCGCTGGGGCAGATCGACGTGGGTATTGCCGGCGGCACGGATACCACCTCCGATGCGCCTGTTGGGCTGAACGAAAAGATGCGCAAGATCCTGCTGGAGGCCAACCGCGCCAAGTCCACCGGCGCGCGCGTCAAGGCGCTGGCCGGTCTGCGGCCGTCAATGTTCGTGCGCCCATTGCTACCGCGCAACAGCGAGCCGCGCACCGGCCTGTCAATGGGCGAACACTGCGAATTGATGGCAAAGCGCTGGGGCATCCGCCGCGAAGACCAGGACGCGCTGGCCCTGCGCAGCCACCACAACCTCACGGCCGCTTACGAACGCGGTTTCTTCACCGACCTCATGACCGCTCACCTCGGGCTGGATCGCGACAACAACCTGCGCAGCAACCTGACCCTCGAGCAACTGGCGAAGCTGCAGCCGGTATTCGACCGCGGCGCGGCCGGCACCATGACCGCCGGCAATTCCACGCCGCTCACCGACGGCGCATCGTGCGTGCTGCTCGCCAGCGAAGACTGGGCGCGTGCGCACAACCTGCCCGTTCTGGCCTACATGACCTGCGCGGATACGGCTGCCGTCGATTTCTTCAGCGGCACGCCGGAGCAGAACGAAGGGCTGTTGATGGCGCCGGCCTATGCCGTCTCGCGCATGCTGCAACGCGCGGGGCTCACGCTGCAGGACTTCGACTACTACGAGATCCACGAAGCCTTTGCCGCGCAGGTGCTCAGCACGCTCGCCGCCTGGGAATCGCCCGAATACTGCCGCGAAAAACTGGGCCGCAGCGCCCCGATGGGCAGCATCGACCGCACCAAGCTCAACGTGAACGGCAGTTCGCTGGGCACGGGCCATCCGTTTGCCGCCACGGGCGGGCGCATTGTCGCGACGCTGGCCAAGATGCTGGCACAGCGCGGCGGCGGGCGCGGGCTGGTGTCGATCTGTGCCGCTGGCGGACAAGGCGTGGTGGCCATTCTGGAGCGCCCCGAAACGATGTCGCATTGAACCTTCGGGCCAATACGGGAACGGCCCGACCCGAGAACCCGCGCGGCACATAACAAAACCACGCCGCGTTTTTCATGGACGGAGACACCATGAACACCGTTGCTGACCGCAACAGCCTTACCGACCGCATCTGGCTGAAGTCGTACCCCGAGGGCGTACCCGCCGAGATCAGTCCCGATCGCTATCACTCGCTGGTCGAGGTGTTTCGTGAATCGGTCGAGAAGTACCGCACCCGCGTCGCCTACGTGAGTGTCGGCACCCAGATGACCTACGACGAATGCGAACGCCAGGCCAAGCAGTTTGCGGCGTGGCTGCAATCGCGCGGCGTGAAGAAGGGCGATCGCGTGGCGATCATGCTGCCCAACAGCCTGCAATATCCCGTGTGCCTGTTCGGCACGCTGCTGGCCGGCGCCATCGTCGTCAACGTCAACCCGCTGTACACCGTGCCGGAACTGGCGCACCAGCTGCGCGATTCCGGCGCACAGACGATCGTCGTGCTGGAGAACTTCGCACGCACGCTGGAACAGGCGCTGCCCGGCAGCGAGATCCGCAACATCGTCATTACCGGTATTGGCGATCTGATGGGCGGCGCGATCAACCTCAAGGGCCGCGCGCTGAACTTCGTGATGCGCAACGTGCAGAAGCAGGTACCGCCCTACAAGCTGCCCTCGCCGGTCTGGCTGCGCGATGCGCTGGCCGTAGGCCGCTCACGCGCGATGCAGCCAGTGCAACTGGCGCCGGAAGACATCGCCTTCCTGCAATACACCGGCGGCACCACGGGCGTGGCCAAGGGCGCGATGCTCACCCACCGCAACATCATCGCCAACCTGCTGCAGGCGGAAGAGTGGTCCAAGAGCATGCTCAACGGCGGCGTGGAAACCAACGTCACGCTGCTGCCGCTGTATCACATCTTCTCGCTCACGGTGAACCTGCTGATGTTCATGACGCTGGGCGGGCGCAATATCCTGATCGCCAATCCGCGTGACACCAAGCGCGTGATCTTCATCCTGCGCAATGAGCGCTTCTCGGGCATTGCGGGCGTGAACACGTTGTTCAATGCACTGCTGGAAGATCCTGACTTTGCCAAGCGCGATTTCTGGGCCATGAAGATCACCATCGGTGGCGGCATGGCAGTGCAGCGCGCGATCGCGCAGCGCTGGAAAGAGGTGACGGGCCATACCATCGTTGAAGGCTACGGGCTGACGGAGTGCTCGCCAGTCGTGTCGATGAACCCGCCGCACGTAACCGAATTCAGCGGCACGATCGGGCTGCCCGCGCCGTCCACCGAAGTACGCTTCAAGCGCGACGACGGCACGATCGCGCCGCTGGGCGAACCCGGCGAACTGCAGGTGCGCGGGCCGCAAGTCATGCGCGGCTACTGGCAGCGCCCGGAAGAAACCGCCAAGTCCATCGATGCCGAAGGCTGGTTCTCCACCGGCGACATCGGCGTGATGGACGCCAACGGCTACATCCGCCTGATCGACCGCAAGAAGGACATGATCCTGGTCTCGGGTTTCAATGTGTACCCGAACGAGATCGAAGACGTGGTAGCGCTGCACCCCGAAGTGCTGGAGGTGGCGGCCATTGGCGTGCCAGACCCGGTGGCTGGCGAACGCGTGAAGATCATCGTGGTGCCGCGCACCGGCGCGCTGACCGAGCCCGCGCTGCTCGAACACTGCCGCGCCCATCTGACTGGCTACAAGATGCCGCGCATCGTCGAGTTCCGCCACGAAGAGTTGCCCAAGTCGACGGTGGGCAAAATCCTGCGCCGCGAACTGCGCGATGCCGATCCGGACATCAAGCGCGCCCGCGCGCAGGCGCAGCAATAACAACATCACCGGAGACTTGTATGCGCTTGCGTACTCTCGCCCTGGCCATGGTGCTGGCAGGCGCCGCACACGCCTGGGCCCAGCCCGCCACGCCGGATGCTTCCGTGCCAGCGGCAGCCGCACCGACGGCCACATCGCAATCGGCGGCCATCGGCAGCTTTGCCGCCATGGACATCGCCAGGCAGACGGCTTGGCTCGGCAGCCAGGTCCACGCCAACGCGTTTGCGGGCTGGTCTGACGAAGACGTCCTCGCCATGGCGCAGGCCATGAAGCCCGAAACACTGGTGCGCTGGCTCAAGGGCGAGGCGGCCAAGCTGCCCGAATATGAATACCGCATGCGCCGCCAGGAACGCGTGAAAGACCAGTGGCAAAGCCAGCCGGCGCTCATGCTCATCCGCTACCGCAACGCGCCCCGACAGGTCTACGCGCGCTGGCTCAAGGGCGGCTCGCACGCTGGTCAGGAAATCATCTATGACGAAACCGTGCGCAAGGACGAGATGTACGGCCACCTGGGCGGCCTCGTCGATTTCGTGGCGATCTGGAGCGCGCTGGATGGCTCGCTGGCCAGATCGCAGTCGAACCACACGGCACGCGAGCTGGGGCTGCAGTTCATCGTCGATACGCTCGAGCGCGACGGACGCGCCCACGTGGCAGCCGGCAGCAGCGGCAAGTTCAGTGAAGCCAAAATGGTGACCGAAGACGGTGAGCGCATGCTGCGGCTGACCTGGGATGCGCCAAGCGGACCACCCACGTTCTACGCCAAGCGCGTGCGCCTGTACTTCGACCTCAAAAACCCCTGGGTGCGCATTGAAGAAGCGTGGGATGAATCGGGCAATCAGCTCGAGAAAATCGTCATTGAGAGCGTGGCGCGCAAGACGTGGAGCGACCAGACTTTCAACCCGAAAAATCCGGAATACAAATTTTAGACAGCAGCCCGGAGACCGTTGTGGGCCAAGGCTCCGCCGACCGGTGGAGAGTATGAAACGAGACTAGGGGAAACCCCTTGTTGCGTGCGTACACGCTAGAGGAAAACTTCGATCGTCGCAGCGCAACCGAACAAAAGCGCTGCGTTATGCTGCGGAAACACAAATCGCCACACCAAGGCGTGATAACAATCCAATCCAGAGAGACAACCACATGAACCGCACCGCCCTCCGCCTTGCTGCAGCCCTTGCCTGCGCTGCCGCCAGCACCCTTGCTGCCCCCCTGGCTCACGCCCAATCCACCGCGGAGGCCAACGTGGCCGCAAGCGCCAGCAGCGGTAGCGGCAGTGGCATCAGCAGCAGTGGTGGCGGCTTCAGCGGTTTCATGGACAACTACGTCTGGGGCCGCAACGTCATGGCACTGGGCTGGTTCTACATCCGCCCGATGGATTCGGCCACGCCGCTGACCACCACCACCAGCGCGCTGGGCCTGGGCACCTACCAGTCGCCAGGAACTGACGTGAAAGTCAGTAACGCCAATACGCTGTCGCTCACGTTCACGCACTTCTTTACCGACAACATCGCCGGTACGTTCGTGGGTGGCGTGCCTCCCAAGTTCAACCTGTATGGCAGCGGCAATGTGATCGCGCCGGTGCCGGTTGTTGGGCCGCTGACGCTGATCAATCTGGGCCTGCCGCAAAACAACCCGGTCGCCACCGTGCGTGAATGGAGCCCGGCAATCGTCGCGCAGTACTACTTCGGCACCAAGGAAAGCAAGCTGCGCCCGTTTGTCGGCGCAGGCGTCAGCTACAACTTCTTCACCAACCTGAAGCTGAACCAGAACTTCGTCAACGGCCTGCAAAACCTGGGGCAGGTGCTGCAGCTCGGCATGGGCCAGGTTCCGACGGGCCCGGCCAAGGTGACGGCGGAAACGTCCAGCTCGTGGACGCCGGTCGCCAATGTGGGCGTGTCGTATGAGTTCGCCAAGAACTGGACCGCCATCGGCACGGTGTCATACCTGCCGCTGAAGACGACCTCCACCATCACGATCCGCAGCCAGCAAGGCCAGGTGCTGGCGGTCAACAAGACCGACATCAAGGTCGACCCGATCGTGTTCGGGCTGGCTGTGGGTTACAAGTTCTAAGCCGCAGAATTGCTCCATCGCAAAACGCCACCTCCGGGTGGCGTTTTTCATTGGGGCGCGACCCGATATCATGGCGGACTATTACGCGCCGATTTGCGCGCCGATTTCCGGATCCCTCGCCCCACACCCACGTCACATCCATGAGCCAGCCTTCCATCGCCATCGTCGGAGCCGGCATTGCCGGTGTTGCCTGTGCCAATGCGCTTGCCGCAGAAGGCATTGCCACCACGGTCTATGAGCGCGCGGGCGGTGTGGGAGGCCGGCTGGCCACCACGGTGCTGCCCGAGTCCGCCCCCGCGTATGCGTTCGACCACGGCGCGCAGTCGTTCAACGTGCGCAGCGAGGCCTTCCGCCGCGCGGTAGATGCTGCTGGCCGTCAGGGTTCGGTGCTGCCGTGGCCCGCGCGCTGGGGCCATCGCACGGTCGACGCCCTGCAAGCCGATTCACGCGACGAAGCCCGTTACGTCGGCCTGCCCGGCATGGGCGCGCTGGTGCGCAGCCTGGCCGCGCCACTGGATGTGCGTTTCGGTCACGCCGTCACGCGTGTCGCGCACGATGGCCGGCGCTGGACGATTGAGCGCAACGGCACGGACACCGCCTACGCCGACATCGTCGCCCTGGCCTTGCCAGCGCCTGAACTGCCGGCGCTGTTTCATGGCGCCACGCCGGCGTCGCTGCAGGAAGCCATCGCCCCGGTGCATTACGCCCCGTGCTGGGCGCTGATGATGGGTTTTGCGCAACCGCTGGACCTGCCGTATGACGGCATCCGCATCGACGACGACATGCTCGCCTGGGCGGCCCGCGACAACACCAAGCCGGGGCGCGTCATGGTCGATGAATCCTGGGTGGTGCATGCGTCGCCGGGCTGGTCGGCAGCGCACGCTCAGGACACCCCCGAACAGGCGCTCCACGCCATGTACGCACGCTTTGCCGAAGCCTTCCCGGGCACGCCGCAGCCTGACGTGGTGGCCGCGCACCTGTGGCCGCACGCGCTGGTGGAGCAGTCCGCCGGCATGCCGTGCCACTGGGACGCCGCCGCCCGCCTGGGCGCCTGCGGTGACTGGTGCGAAGGCCCGCGCGTGGAAGCCGCGTTCCTGAGCGGTGTTGCGCTGGCGGCCAAGATTGCCGAAGCGCTATAAGACTTGGCCCCGGAACGCTACAATATCGGGTTGTCTCGTGTTTCGTGTGCCGGGTCGCTCACCCGGCGGTGGCTTTCTTCTGACGACGCCATGCGCACCCGACGCCAAGTCCTCGCCCTCGCCTTTGCCGCCGTTACTGCGGCTGCGGCGCCGCTGCTGTCTCATGCGCAAGTGCTGCGTAACATTCCGGCGACGGCTCCGGCGGCCCAGTTGACCATCAATTCGGCCAACTCCGGCACGCTGAGTACCGGCAGCACCGGCGTCGTCCGTATCCTGCTGTTGGGCTTCGGGAGCACCAGCGCCGATATCCGCTTCGCCCCGGGCGTGCGGATTCTGTCGCTGGATGGGCGCCTGTTACCGACCTCCACGGTGGTCGGCCAGACGTTCAAGGTTCGCTATCAGCTCGATCTGTATCAGCAGTTGCTGACCGCCTGGGTTGTCAGCGATGACGATTACAAGGCCGCGGTGGCTGCCCAAAATCAGGCGCAAACGCAGTCTCAGTAGTCAGAGCACCCCACGAAGCACGTGCCCCCAGGTCAACCACTGTGAACGGCACATGAAAAAAGTCTTCATCAAAACCTACGGCTGCCAGATGAACGAGTACGACTCGGACAAGATGTCCGACGTGCTCAACGCGGCTGAAGGCCTCGTCCCCACCGACACGCCCGAAGATGCGGACGTGATCCTCTTCAACACATGCTCCGTGCGCGAGAAAGCGCAGGAGAAGGTGTTCTCCGAACTCGGCCGCGTGAAGGCGCTCAAGGCGCTCAAGCCGGATCTCGTGGTCGGCGTGGGCGGCTGCGTGGCCAGTCAGGAGGGCGCCTCCATCGTGGCGCGCGCACCTTACGTAGACGTGGTGTTCGGCCCGCAGACGCTGCACCGCCTGCCGGAGCTGATCGCCGCGCGCCGCCGCACAGGCCGCTCGCAGGTCGACGTGTCGTTCCCCGAGATCGAAAAATTCGACCACCTGCCGCCTGCGCGCGTCGATGGCGCCACCGCTTTCGTGTCGATCATGGAAGGCTGCTCGAAATACTGCAGCTACTGCGTGGTGCCGTACACGCGCGGCGAAGAAGTCTCGCGCCCGTTCGACGACGTGCTAGCCGAAGTGGCCGGCCTGGCAGAACAGGGCGTGCGCGAAGTCACCCTGCTGGGCCAGAACGTGAACGCCTACATCGGCAAGATGGGCGACACGAGCGAGCGCGCCGATTTCGCGCTGCTGCTCGAATACGTGGCCGAGATTCCGGGCATCGAGCGCATCCGCTACACGACCAGCCACCCGAAGGAATTCAGCTCGCGCCTGATCGAGGCCTATGCCACCAACCCGAAGCTCGTCGACCACCTGCACCTGCCCGTGCAGCATGGCTCCGACCGCATCCTGATGGCGATGAAGCGCGGCTACACGGTGCTCGAATACAAGAGCAGCATCCGCAAGCTGCGCGCGATCCGGCCGAACATCTCGATCGCCACCGACTTCATCGTCGGCTTTCCTGGCGAGACCGACGCGGATTTCGCCAAGACGATGGACCTGATTCACGAGATCGGCTACGACACCTCGTTCAGTTTCATCTACAGCCCGCGCCCCGGCACGCCGGCCGCCAACCTGCACGACGATACGCCGCAGGCCGTCAAGCTCGAACGCCTGAAACATTTGCAGGCGACCATCGAAGAAAACGTAGCGCGCATCAGCCAAGGCATGGTCGGCAGCGTGCAGCGCATTCTGGTGGAAGGCCCGTCGCGCAAGGATCCGACCGAACTGCACGGCCGCACCGAGAACAACCGCGTCGTCAACTTCGCGCTGCCAGATCTGCCGCAGGCGCGCCGCGAACAGCTGATCGGCCAGATGCTGGACGTGCGCATCGTGCACGCCTTCCCGCATTCGCTGCGCGGCGAAGTGGCGGAACAGCGTACGGCCAGCGCGACTCACTGATCGTCAACACGACCTGACTTGATGAAACCAACCACCGCAGAATTCACAGCGCCGAAGAACGACAACACGCGCCTGCAGAACCTGTGCGGGCCGCTGGACGAGAACCTGCGCCAAATCGAGCAGGCGCTGGACGTGACCATCAACCGGCGCGGCAGCAAGTTCACCGTGCGCGGCGCCAACGCACAAGGCGCGGCCAACGCGCTGGAAACGTTCTACAACGCCGCGCGCGAGCCGCTGTCGGTGGACGACATCCAGCTCGGCCTGGTGGAAACCCGCCAGGTGGCCGCACACGGCGCTTACCTGCCGGAATCGAGCGCCGACGTGCCGGATGGCAATGATCTGTCGCCGGTGCTGCACACGCGGCGTACCGATCTGCATGGCCGCACACCGATGCAGCGCGAGTACCTGCGCAGCATCCTCTCGCACGACCTGTCATTTGGTATCGGCCCGGCGGGTACGGGCAAGACGTATCTGGCCGTGGCCTGCGCGGTGGATGCGCTGGAGCGCGACGCCATCAAGCGCATCGTGCTGACACGCCCGGCGGTGGAAGCCGGCGAGCGCCTGGGCTTCCTGCCCGGCGATCTCGCACAAAAGGTGGACCCGTACCTGCGTCCGCTGTACGACGCGCTGTACGACCTGCTTGGCTTCGACAAGACGCAGAAGATGTTCGAGCGCCAGATGATCGAAATCGCGCCGCTGGCGTACATGCGCGGGCGCACGCTCAATCACGCCTTCATCATCCTGGACGAAGCCCAGAACACCACGCCGGAACAGATGAAGATGTTCCTCACCCGGATCGGCTTCGGCTCCAAGGCGGTGATCACCGGCGACACAACGCAGATCGATCTGCCGCGCGGCCAGAAGAGCGGCCTGATCGAAGCGCAGCATGTGCTGCGTGACGTGCGTGGCGTGTCGATGACGCGCTTTACCAGCGTCGACGTGGTGCGGCACCCGCTGGTGGCCCGCATCGTCGAGGCCTATGACGAATTCCATGCCCAGCATAAAGATGCATAAGGACGCCTGAACGTGGCTAAAGCAAAGACCGATACCAAAGCAAAAACCAAGAAAACCCAACCCGCGGCGGCCGAGTCATTCGGCCCACGCGTCGACGTGTTCGACGCTCAAGGCAAACCCAAGACGGTCGACGCCAGCGCGCTGCGCATCGCATTTGCCGATGGCCGCAGCCTGATCCTCGGTCTGCCGAATACCGTGGACGGGCCGATCACCCTGGTTGCCGAGCACGCCGACGCCGACATGCACGCCATGCTCTCGCTGCGCCCCGAGCACCACGACAGCATCACGTTGCGCATCGAAACCCAGGCCGCTGAGTTGGCAGACTCCACGGAAGAAGCCTTCGATGACGACACTGCCGGCGCCGAGATGCTCACGCTCGACCTGACGGTGCAGTACGGCGACGAACTCAAGGCTGCCGCTCGCAAGGCATTGCCGAAAGAACGCGACATCGAGGCGTGGATCGCCCCCGCGCTGTTTGCCGATGCGCAACTCAACGTGCGCTTCGTCGGCGAAGAAGAAGGTCGCACGCTCAACCGCACCTACCGCAGCAAGGACTACGCCACCAACGTACTGACCTTCTCGTACGCAGAGAGCGCAGAAGACCCGGTCTCCGCCGACATCGTGCTGTGCTGCGCGGTGGTCGAAAAGGAAGCGAAGGAACAGAAGAAGCCGCTGCTCGCACACTACGCGCATCTGATCGTGCACGGCGCGCTGCACGCCCAGGGCTACGACCACGAAGACGCGGCCGATGCAAAGGAAATGGAAGGCATCGAAACGGAGATCCTCCGCGACCTCGGTTTTGCCGATCCGTACGCAGATCGTTAAAGCGCCACGCGCTTGATGTTCAGACGCCGGCTTCGCGCCGGCGTTTTGCTTTTTCATGTTCCATTCTTGCAGCATGCCGTTTCAACGGTGAATCAACCCGTATTGACGCAAACCCAGTCCTGACAACGGTTTACGGGTTCTCCTCCGCCATTCGGCGCATGCTCGCGCCGTTCGAATCGCGCATACACGTCGCACAGGCCGTCCGCCATCCGGGACCCTTGCTGCTCTCCGTATGGCGCATGGGTTTTGCCGTAGCGATTTCTATCCTCCACGCATAAGCCGCCGCTCGAGCGCGCTTCACGAATTCGGCGCAAACGAGCGCCATCGGCCAGCCCGCGCACAGACGGGCAAGGCCACGCGGGGAGGTCATCATGCGTCAACGCTTCATGGATAGCATTCCGTGGGCCACGCTGCTGCTTGGCGTGGGTGTCGGCACGGCGCTCGCGGTCACGCCGCGCATCGCACACGCTGATCACAAGCAATCATGCTATGCGGGCATCGTCGTCGTCTTCGACGGCGCCTGGCATCCGGGCGCGGTGGTCGGCTGCCGCACGGTCAACATCTCGGACAGCAACAACGTGATCGGCGCAGAAGTGAACCTGATGGTCGCGCAAGGCACCATCCGGCCGCGTGTGCAGGCGGTGGTGGGCAGCACGAGCGTGCAGGCACTCATTGGCGGCGGCTACGACTTTGCGAGCAGCAAGGCGCTGGTGGGCGTCGGAGCCACGGGCGACCACTGGCTCGCTGGCGTCGACATGGAAATCGCCGGACGTTGGACAGCCTACGGCGGCGCGAGCACGCTGGGCCGGTATCACAGCAATTCGCATCCCGCAGACCCGGCACCAGCCGCAACCACGCCGACGAGCAACAACGACGCACCGCCACCCACCGGCAACAACACGCCGCCGTCCAAGCCCAGTCCCACACCGGCACCAGCACCGGCACCTGGCGCATCGCCCAGCCCCGGCCCCGCTCCGGCCCCAACACCCAGCCCCGGGCCGAGTCCATCGCCAACCCCGAGTCCGACGCCTGCTCCAACGCCAACGCCAACCCCGAGTCCGAGTCCGACGCCAACGCCTGCCCCAACGCCCACGCCGAGCCCATCGCCAGTCCCTTCGCCGTGCGGAAGCTGCCACGGCGGCGGTCACCACCACGGGCACCACCATGATCACGACCACGATCATGACCACGGTGGTCATCACGGCGGTGAACATGACCATGGTGGCAATGGCAACCACGACGGTGACCACGATCACGGCGGCGATGGCAACCATGGTGGCGACCACGATCATGGCGGCAACGGCAATCACGGCGGTGACCACGATCATGGCGGCGATGGCAATCACGGTGGCGACCACGACCATGGCGGCAACGGCAACCACGGCGGTGATCACGATCACGGCGGCGATGGCAACCATGGTGGCAATCACGATCATGGCGGCGATGGCAACCACGACGGTGATCGCGACCACGGCGGTGACGGCAACCACGGCGGTGACCACGACCACGGCGGTGACGGCAACCACGGCGGTGACCACGATCACGGCGGCAACGGCGACGACCCTGGCGGACACAGCCCGCATCACGGTCAGGGCGATGGCGACCACGGCCAGAACGACAATCACCAAGGCAACGAAGGCAGCAACACGCACGGCAACGGCCAGCAACGCGGCGGCGACGGCGGACGCGACTGACCGCTCCCCCTTCGGCAGATCGTCCGTCCTTAACGCGCCCGAACCCGGCCTCCAGATGTGAAATAAACCGCACTTCAGGAGGCCGGGCGGCCACCCCGCGTCATCGGGACGGCAGGGCTTTTGGTGTATGCTGGGCCGATGTTTAACGACGCGCGACCGCGCCATGAATGATCCGTATCCCAGTCCGAAGCCAGCCGACAAACCCCGTACGCTGCTGGAACGCCTGACCGACCTCATCTCGCCCGAGCCCGAATCGCGGGCCGAGCTGCTCGAAATCCTCCAAGACGCCCATGCGCGCAACCTGATCGACGCCGACTCCTTGTCGATGATCGAAGGCGTCTTCCAGGTCTCAGACCTGTGCGCGCGCGACATCATGATCCCGCGCGCGCAGATGGATGCGCTCAACATCGCCGACGCGCCGTCAGAATTCATCCCGTTCGTGCAAGAAGCCGCGCATTCGCGCTTCCCCGTCTACGAGGGCAGCCGCGACAACATCATCGGCATCCTGCTCGCCAAGGACCTGCTGCGCTTCTACACCGACGAACGCTTCGACGTGCGCGACATGCTGCGCCCGGCCGTGTTCATCCCCGAATCCAAGCGACTGAACGTGCTGTTGCGCGACTTCCGCGTCAACCGCAACCACATCGCCATCGTCGTTGACGAATACGGCGGGGTGGCCGGCCTCATCACCATCGAAGATGTGCTCGAACAGATCGTCGGCGACATCGAGGACGAATACGACTTCGACCAGGAAGAAGACAACATCCTGCCGACCGCCGACGGCCACATGCGCGTGCGCGGGCTGACCGAAATCAGCCAGTTCAACGAAGCCTTCGGCACGCATTTTTCCGACGAAGACGTCGATACCGTGGGCGGGCTGCTGTCCAACCACCTGGGCCGCGTGCCGCACCGTGGCGAGAAGATCGTCATGGGCACGCTGCAGTTCGACGTGCTGCGCGCCGATGCGCGCCAGGTGCAGGTGCTGCTCGTGCGCCGCCTCACCACGCCGGCCGGCGGCAATGCCACGGCCGACACTTCTGGTTCCCACCCCGCCTGATCTTTCCGTGCCCGCTCAGTTCTCTTCCCCTGCCGCACCGTCCCGTCGGCAGGACGCCCAAGCTGTGCCGCTCGCGCGGCTGCGCTTTGCAATGCCTGTGGCAGCGCTGCTTGGCGTCATGCATACGCTGTCGTTCGCGCCGAACCACTGGTGGTGGCTGCAGATCCTTTCGTTGACGGGGCTGGCCGCGCTCGTGCAGCGCGCGCCGCGCTTGCGTGATGCGGCATGGGTTGGCTATGCCTTCGGACTCGGCTGGTTCCTCTCGGGCGTCTGGTGGCTCTATATCAGCATGCACGTCTACGGCGACATGCCGGCATGGATGGCGGCGCTGGCCGTGCTGCTGTTCGCCGGCTATCTGGCGCTGCATCCAGCGCTGGCGGTGTGGGCATGGCAGTGGCTAACGCGACGCGGACGGTGGTCCGGTACCGCATCCGCGCTGGTATTTGGCGCGGCATGGGCCGTCACGGAGTGGCTGCGCGGCACGGTCTGGACGGGCTTTCCCTGGATCAACGGCGGCTACGCTCACACCGATGGCCCGCTGGCCGGCTACGCGCCGCTGGTGGGCGTATACGGAATCGTGCTGATCGCAGCCGTGCTGGCTGGTCTGCTGTGCGTCGCGGCCGAGCGACGCCTGCACTGGCTGGCGGGCATCGCCGGTGCGCTCGTGCTGGTGGCCGGCTGGCCGCTGCACGGCATTGCGTGGACGCAACCGGTGGGCAAGCCCATTTCCGTACGCCTCTTGCAGGGCAATGTGCCGCAGGACGTGAAGTTCCAGCAGACCGGCATCGAGCGCTCGCTGGAGCTGTACACCAAGATGGTCACCGAGAAGCCCGCGCAACTCGTGGTCACGCCCGAGACGGCCTTCCCGATCATGATTCAGGAGATGCCGCAGGAGATCGCGCTGGCCATCCGTACCTACGTGGATACCACCGGCTCCAGCGTGCTCTTTGGCGCCGCCAGCGAGGACTCGCGTGTCGACTACACCAACAGCGTGTTCGGCGTCGGCCCGCAACTCCAGGGCGTGTACCGCTACAACAAGCACCACCTCGTGCCCTTCGGCGAGTTCATCCCCTTCGGCTTCCACTGGTTCGTCAACATGATGAACATGCCGCTGGGCGACTTCCGGCGCGGCCTGCCCGTGCAGCCGCCCATGGCGGTGGCCGACCAACGCGTCGCACCCAACATCTGCTACGAGGATTTGTTTGGCGAGGAAATTGCCGCATCGCTGCGACATGCGGATCAGCCCGCCACGATGCTCGCCAACGTGACGAACCTTGCGTGGTTTGGCGACACGATCGCGTTGGACCAGCACCTGCAGATCTCGCGCATGCGCGCACTGGAAACGGGCCGTCCGATGCTGCGCGCCACCAACACGGGAGCGACCGCCGTGGTGCGGCCGGACGGCAGCGTACAGGCCCGCCTGCCCGTCTTCACGCTTGGCACGCTGCAGACTGACGTGCAGGGCATGCAAGGCTTGACGCCATTCGTGCGTGCCGGCAACGCGCCTGCACTGGCCCTGGGCGCGCTGGTTCTGCTGGTGGCATTCGTGCGCCGCCGCCGGGCATCGGCAGATTGATCGTTCAGCGTCCGGAGGGCTTTCGAGCCACTTTCCGGAGTCGCTGACAAAAAACGCTAAAATTCAACGTTTTACGGCGGGCACGGAGCCAGGCGCTTCTCGTGCCCGCCGCTGCATTCCACCGTCGCGCGGCGCAACGCACGTTCCGTGCCGCCGCGGACCAACGGGTACCACCATGCTCACCTTCCAGCAACTCATTCTCAAGCTGCAGTCGTACTGGGACGCCCAGGGCTGCGCCCTGCTGCAGCCGATCGACCTCGAAGTCGGCGCCGGCACGTCGCACGTGCACACCTTCCTGCGCGCGATCGGCCCTGAGCCGTGGCGTGCCGCCTACGTGCAACCGTCGCGCCGCCCCAAGGACGGCCGCTACGGCGAGAATCCGAACCGCCTGCAGCATTACTACCAGTACCAAGTGGTGCTCAAGCCTGCACCGGAAAACATCCTCGATCTGTACCTCGGTTCGCTGGAAGCGCTGGGCCTGGACCTGAAGCAGAACGACGTGCGCTTTGTCGAAGACGACTGGGAAAACCCCACGCTCGGCGCCTGGGGCCTGGGCTGGGAGGTGTGGCTCAACGGCATGGAAGTCACGCAATTCACGTACTTCCAGCAAGTCGGCGGCCTCGACTGCAAGCCTGTGACCGGTGAGATCACCTACGGCATCGAACGTCTGGCGATGTACCTGCAGCAGGTCGAGAACATCTACGACCTGGTCTGGACGGAGTGGGAAGAGCCGGGCCCGAATGGCCCCGTGAAGCGCCGCCTGACCTACGGCGACGTCTATCACCAGAACGAAGTCGAGCAATCGACGTACAACTTCGAGCAGGCCGACACGACTGTGCTGTTCCGCCGCTTTGCCGAGCACGAAGCCGAAGCCAAGCGCCTGATGGGCGTGCGCGCAGAAGGTGACGCCGCCGCCGAGGGCGACGCACCTGTCGTGCAACTGGCCCTGCCCGCCTACGAGCAAGTGCTCAAGGCCGGCCACACCTTCAACCTGCTGGACGCACGCGGCGCGATTTCGGTGACGGAGCGCGCAGCCTACATCGGCCGTATTCGCAACCTGTCGCGTCTGGTCGCGCAGGCCTACTACGACTCGCGCGAGCGCCTGGGCTTCCCGATGTGCGGCACGGCCGCTGCCGCCGCCAAGACCACGGAGGCCGCATGACGGCCAACCGAGCACGGCGTGGCCTGGCGCTGCTGACGGCAGCGTCCATCGCCGCGCTGGCGCTACCGGCGAGCGTCGCGCAAGCGGCGCGGCATCGCACGTCCAAGGCGGCATCGACAGAGAAGGTTTTTGTCGTGCCCAGCACCCTGACGCAGCTTTGCGTGGCCGATTCCAAGCCGCTTCAGCAAGCGCTGAGCACGGCGTGGACGCCGCCGCCGCCGTCGATCGATCAATGGACGAGCTTGGTGCGCACGATGGCCTGCGACCTGTCCGGCGCGCGTGACCTCGGCTGGCATCGCGTGCCGTTGCGCACGTATGCGACGGCCCTGCGCTTCCCGCTCACGTGGGTGGAGTGGCAAGGCACCGGCGCAAAGGCACAGCGCCGTGCGCGCGTGTTCCGTTCGGCGGGGCAACTGCCGAGCCGTCTGGAATTCAACGTGTCCGGCACGCTGCAAGAGGTGCGTTACGACGCGCGACGCGGCTTGCTGTCGGCCCGCTTCCTGCGCCGCGATGCGGCTGCGCCCGGCACCACCCCTGCGCCGATTGCGCCGCCTCCGCCGCCGAGCCAGTGCGCCGGCACGCAATTGCAGTTCCAGCAGCAGAACGGCGTGTGGCTGCTGTCGGGCGTGGAGCCCGTGCCCGGCTCGCCCTGCTGATCACTGAACCGAACAACACAACGTACCGCCGCAACTGATCTGAACACCAAGCGGCGCAGAACAACGACGTCACCGATTCAAACGCTATGTCCACCCTCCTGATCGAACTGCTGACCGAAGAACTGCCGCCCAAGGCGCTGGCCCGCCTGGGCGAGGCGTTTGCGCGCGGCCTGTTTGACGGTCTGTCGGCGCAAGGCCTGCTCGAAGAGGGCGCCGCCGTGGAAGGTTTTGCCACGCCGCGTCGCCTGGCTGCATCGATCACCGGCGTGCGCCGCACCGCGCCCGATCGCGAGCTGCGCGAGAAGGTGCTGCCCGTGACCATCGCCTTCGATGCCGAGGGCAAGCCTGCCGCGCCGCTCGTCAAGAAGCTGGCTGCGCTGGCCAAGACCGTGGGCGTGGGCGCCATCGCGCCCGAATCGCTCGAACGCGCGCCCGACGGCAAGGCCGAAGCGCTGTTCTATCGCTATACCGCGCGCGGCGCCGTGCTGGCCGACGGCCTGCAGACTGCACTGTCGCAGACCATCGCCAACCTTCCGATCCCGAAGGTGATGACGTATCAGCGCCCGAACGGCGAGAACGTTCAGTTCGTGCGCCCCGCACACAAGCTGATCGCACTGTTCGACAGCGAAATCATCCCTGTCAGCGCATTTGGCCTGCAAGCGGGCAACGTGACGCTGGGCCACCGTTTCCTGTCGGCCGGCGAAATCGTCATCAAAGACGCTACATCGTATGCGAGCGCGCTGGAGTCGCAGGGCAAGGTCATCGCCAGCTATGGCAAGCGCAAGGAAGCCATCCGCGCCGAACTGCTCAAGACGGCCGGCGCCGATACGGTGGTCATGCCCGAAGCGCTGCTCGATGAGGTGAACGCGCTGGTCGAATGGCCTGTGGTCTACCCTTGCCATTTCGAGGAAGCCTTCCTCGCCGTGCCGCAGGAGTGCCTGATCCTGACCATGCAGACCAACCAGAAGTACTTTGCACTGACCGATGCACAAGGGCACCTGCGCAACCGCTTCCTGATCGTCTCGAACATCGCCACGGGCACGCCCGAGGCCATCATTCAAGGCAACGAACGCGTGGTCCGCCCGCGCCTGGCCGACGCCCGCTTCTTCTTCGAGCAGGACAAGAAAAAGCCGCTGGCCGATCGTGTGCCGTTGCTTTCGCGCGTGGTCTATCACAACAAGATCGGCACGCAGCTTGAGCGTGTGTCGCGCCTGCAGGCCATCGCCGGCCAACTGGCCGAGAAGCTCGGCGCGGATGTGGCACACGCCTCGCGCGGCGCGTTGCTGGCCAAGGCCGATCTGCTGACCGACATGGTGGGCGAGTTCCCCGAGCTGCAGGGCACGATGGGCACTTACTACGCCCGCCACGATGGCGAGCCCGACGACGTGGCGCTGGCCTGCTCCGAGCATTACCAGCCGCGCTTTGCCGGCGATGCGCTGCCCAGCACCGCCACCGGTACCGTGGTGGCACTGGCCGACAAGCTGGAAACGCTGGTCGGTATCTGGGGCATCGGCCTGCAACCCACGGGGGAGAAAGACCCGTTCGCGCTGCGCCGCCACGCCCTGGGCATCCTGCGCATGCTGATCGAAAAGCCGCTCGCGCTCACGATCGACGATGCCCTGCAGATTGCCGCTGCCAGCTTCGACGGCATCGCCGCTGTCAAACCGGACCTGGCCGCCATCTCCGACTTCCTGTACGACCGCCTGCGCGGCTACCTGAAGGACAAGGGCTACAGCACCAACGAGGTGGAAGCCGTGGTGAGCCAGCGGCCGCAGCGGCTGGACGACATCGTCGCGCGCCTCGAAGCCGTGCGCGCCTTTGCTGCCCTGCCTCAGGCAGAAGCGCTGGCCGCCGCCAACAAGCGCATCACCAACATCCTGAAGAAGACCGACGTGGCCATTGGTGCCGTGCAGCCGCAACTGCTCAAGGAAGACGCCGAGCGTGCGCTGCACCAGGCCGTGGCTTTGTCGGAGCCACAAGTGCACGATGCCTTCGCACGCGGCGATTTCACCACCGCGCTCAAGACGCTGGCTGGTCTGCGCGAAGCGGTCGACACTTTCTTCGACGGCGTGATGGTGATGGCCGACGACACCGCGCTGCGCGACAACCGCCTCGCTCTGCTGGGTGAACTGCACGGCTTGATGAACCGCGTCGCGGACATCTCCAAGCTGGCCGCCTGATCGGCACCCCAAGCACCGTTCGGAGCCCACCATGCCCCATGTTCCCAAACTGGTGATTCTCGACCGCGATGGCGTCATCAACCGCGACAGCGACCAGTTCATCAAGTCGCCAGACGAGTGGATCGCCCTCGACGGCAGCCTGGAAGCCATTGCAGAGCTGAACCAGGCCGGCTACCAGGTGGTGGTGGCAACCAACCAGTCGGGCATCGGACGCGGCCTGTTCGAGGCCGCCGCGCTCAACGCCATGCACGAGAAGATGTACAAGGCGCTGGCCACCTACGGCGGGCGCGTCGATGCCGTCTTCTTCTGCCCGCACACCGCCGCCGATGCGTGCGAGTGCCGCAAGCCCAAGTCCGGCATGCTCCGCGAGATTGCACGCCGCTTCGACATGGACCTGACGGGCGTGCCGGTCGTGGGTGACTCGCTGCGCGACCTGCAAGCCGGCGTCGAAGTCGGCGCCGTTCCGCACCTCGTACTGACCGGCAAGGGCGCCAAGACCCGCGATGCCGGCGACCTGCCCCCAGGCACCCAGATTCATGAGGACCTGCGTGCGTTTGCGCGTGCGCTGCTATCCCCTGCGCCCCAGGGCACGCCCACGCGCGCCCCTTGAATTCGCCCCCAATGACTTTTATCCGTTCGCTGCTGTACCTGGTTTTCTTGATCTTCTGGACACCGATTTATGCGGTGGCCTGCTTCATCGTCTTTCCGTTCATGAACCCGCACCGCCGCTTCTGGATGGTGTCCGGCTGGACGAAGTCTGCCATCTGGATGGCGCGCTGGCTGCTCGGCATCCGCTGGCAATACCAGGGCTGGGAGAACATCGAGGAAGCCGTCGCCACCAACAAGCAGGTGGTGCTGCTTTCCAAGCATCAGTCGGCGTGGGAAACCATGGCCTATGTTGCGACCATGCCGCGCCCGCTGTGCTACGTGTTCAAGCGCGAGCTGCTGTATGTACCGTTCTTCGGATGGGCGCTCGGCATGCTCAAGATGGTGCACATCAACCGCAAGGACGGCGCCAATGCGTTCACCTCGGTCGCGCGCCAGGGCAAAGAGCGCCTTGCAGACGGCGCATGGGTGATCATGTTTCCGGAAGGCACGCGCACGCGCTCGGGCGACCCGAAGCCGCGCTACAAGAGCGGCGGTGCGCGCTTTGCCGTGGATACCGGCGCATGGGTCATTCCCATCGCGCACAACTCCGGCCGGGTGTGGCCGCGCAATTCGTTCCTGAAGCATCCGGGCTTGATCACGCTTTCGGTCGGGCCAGCCATTTCGAGCGCCGGCAAGACCAGCGACGAACTCAACCGCGAAGTCGAAGCGTGGATCGAAGCAGAAATGCGTAGAATCGACGCCGATAGCTACCGCGAGCACGCATGAAACTGCTGCGCCCACCGACTTCACCCACCACCGCCGACAGCGTCCAGCTTGAGCTGCCGCTGCTCGCGCCCGAAGCCCCGTCGCCTTCGCAGCCGCCTGACGCGTCCCTCCTCGCCCCGCCCGCACTCGACTTTTCCACCGCACCGCTCGGCCCCAACCAGCGCCGTCTGACGCTGGGCGAGCGCGCGCTCATCTATAACCTCAAGCGTTCGTCGCGGCGCACCATCGGCTTTGTCATCGACGACCGCGGCCTGTCGATCACGGCACCGCGCTGGGTCACACTCGCCGAGATCGAGCACGCCATCGCCGAAAAGCAGAAGTGGATCTTCGCCAAGCTGGCCGAATGGCGCGCGAACGCCGCACGCCGCATGCTGCCGCCCATGGAGTGGCAGGACGGCGCCGCGCTGCCGTTCCTCGGCAAAACGATCACGCTTAAGCTGGAATCGCCCATCGGCGCGTTGATGTTCGATGCCGACGCCAGCATGCTGCACCTGGGCCTGCCGCCCAGCACCACCGAGCAGCAGATCAAGGACCGCGTACAAGGCTGGCTGCAGACGCAGGCGCGACGCCTCTTCGGCGAACGCCTTGAGGTGTATGCCGAGCGCCTGGGCGTGCGGCACAGCGCGTATGCGCTGTCCTCAGCGGCCACGCGGTGGGGAAGCTGCACCGCCGACGGCAAAATCCGTCTGAACTGGCGCCTCGTGCATTTCCCGCTGAGTCTGATCGACTACGTGGTTGCGCATGAGCTCGCGCATCTCAAGGAAATGAACCACAGCCCGCGTTTTTGGGACACGGTGGAGTCGATCTTTCCGGAGTTTCGTGAGGCGCGCGAACAACTGCGCTCGCATCCGCCGGAATACTTGCCGGCATTCTGATTCGCCTCGCCCCCGCCGCAACGGCGTAAGAGGGATGCGGCTGCAGCAAAAACCCCTCGCCTGCACGCTCCGCCACACCCTCCTACAATATGGCCTTCCGCAGTCCCCCAGGAAGGAAATCCCATGCGAATGCTCCACACCATGCTGCGCGTCGGCGACATGCAGCGATCGATCGACTTCTACACCAAGGTGCTCGGCATGCAGCTGCTGCGCACCAGTGATAACCCGGAATACAAATACTCCCTCGCGTTCGTCGGCTACGGCCCGGAGGCCGGCAACACCGTCATTGAGCTGACCTACAACTACGGCGTGAGCGAATACGACCTCGGCTCAGCGTTCGGCCACCTTGCCATCGAGGTCGACAATGCCGCGCAAGCCTGCGACCAGATTCGCAACGCGGGCGGCAAGGTCACGCGCGAAGCCGGCCCGGTCAAGGGCGGCAGCACCATCATTGCGTTTGTGGAAGATCCGGACGGCTACAAGATCGAGCTGATCCAGGCGCGCTCGATGCCCGATGGCAACCGCCACTGACGCCATCCGCCGGCCGCTGGACGGCACCGCCATCGGCCTGATGGTGGTGCTGTGCATGTGCTGGGGCTTTCAGCAGGTCGCCATCAAGGTGGCCGCGCACGACGTGGGCCCCGTCATGCAGGCTGGCGTGCGTTCGGCAATTGCGTCAGTCCTGGTGTTCGCATTTGCGCTCTGGCGCGGCACGTGCCTCTCGTTGCGCGACGGCACGCTGGCCGGCGGCCTGATAGCCGGCGTGCTGTTCGGCGTCGAGTTCCTGTGCATCTTCATCGGCCTTGGCTACACGACCGCTTCGCGCATGGCGGTGTTCCTCTACACCGCCCCCATCTTCACCGCGCTCGGCCTGCATTTCTTTGTGCCGGGCGAGCACCTGCGCCCGCGCCAGTGGGCGGGCATCGGCATTGCGTTTGCGGGGATCGTGCTGGCGTTTGCCGACGGTGTCCTGCACCCGGCGGCCGGGCCGTCGACCTCGTTGGGCGACGCGCTGGGCGTGGTGGCAGGCGCGCTGTGGGGCGCGACGACCATCGTCGTGCGGGCAAGCAAGCTCTCCGAAGCACCGGCGGCGAAGACGCTGCTGTACCAATTGGCCGTCTCGGCCGTGCTGCTGCTGTTGATGGCCGCCGGCACCGGCCAGGTCTTTACCGCGAACCTCACGCCCACGGCGCTGGCCAGCCTTGCTTACCAATCCGTGCTGATTGCATTCGCCAGTTACCTGACGTGGTTCTGGCTGCTGCGCCGCTACCTGGCGTCGCGGTTGTCGGTGTTCTCGTTCCTGACGCCGCTGTTTGGCGTGGCGTTTGGCGTGCTGCTGTTGCACGAGCCGGTGGGCCTGCGGTTTGCGCTGGCGGCGGTGCTCGTGCTGTCGGGCATCCTGCTGGTCAATCTTCGCTAAGAGCGGAAACGCTGCCGGCGATGCGGTTGGCCGGCAGCGCATTCGCCACCGCCACGAATTCTTCTACCGGCACTTCTTCTGCGCGGCGGCCCAGATCAAAGCCAAGCGCTTCGAAATCGATCACGTCGCGCAGCGCCCCCAGCGTGTTGCGCAGCACCTTGCGCCGCTGCGAAAACGCCATCGTCACCACCGTGCCCAGAGCGCGCATGTCGACCGGCGCATACGGCGATTTATCGGCCGGCCAGGGAATCATCCGCACCACCGCTGAATCCACCTTGGGCGGCGGGTTGAACGAGCCCGGCGGCACCTCCAGCACCAGCTCCATGTAGTAGCGCACCTGCAGCATCACCGACAACCGGCTGAACGCCTTGCTACCCGGCGCGGCCACCATGCGCTCAACCACCTCTTTCTGCAGCATGAAATGCTGATCGCGCACACGATCGGCGAACGTAGCCAGATGGAACAGCAGCGGGCTCGAGATGTTGTATGGCAGGTTGCCGACGATGCGCAGCGGCCGGTCTGCCTCCACCAGCGAACCGAAATCAAACGCGAGTGCATCACCTGCATGCACGATCAGCCGATCGCCGAAACGCTTCTGCAAGCGCGCGACGAGGTCACGGTCCAGCTCGACCACTTGCAGCGTGCGCACGCGCTCCATGAGCGGCACGGTGAGCGCGCCCAGCCCCGGGCCGATCTCGACGAGCACATCGTCGGGCTTCGGATCAATGGCGGCAACAATGGCGTGGATCACGCCGTCATCGACCAGGAAGTTCTGGCCGAAGCGCTTGCGGGCCTGGTGCCCCTGGTGAACGCCGGTCGTGGATCGTGCCATTGCGAACTCGAAATCGAAAAGGTGAAGAAACTCAGGAACGTACCGTGTGCCGCGCCATGGCGATGGCGGTATCGATCGCCTCGATCATGCTGCCGAACTCGGCGCGACCCGTGCCCGCCAGGTCCAGCGCCGTACCGTGGTCCACCGACGTGCGCACGAACGGCAGGCCCAGCGTGATGTTCACGCCATGCCCAAAGGTGCCGTACTTGAGCGGCGCCAAGCCTTGGTCGTGGTACATCGCCAGCACGCAATCGGCGTCTGCCAGAAGGCGCGGCTGGAACAGCGTATCGGCTGGATACGGACCGCGCGCATCGATTCCACGCGCACGCGCACGCGCGATGGCCGGCTCGATCACCTCGAGCTCTTCGCGGCCGAGGTGACCTGATTCACCCGCATGCGGATTCAACCCCGTCACGAGGATGCGCGGTGCGGTCAAGCCGAAGCGTGTGCGCAAATCACGTTGCACGATGTCGAGCGTTTCGTCGAGCACTGCTGGCGTGATGGCGTCCGGCACCTCGCGCAGCGGCAAATGCGTCGTCGCCAGCGCGACGCGCAGCATGGCGTTGTCGTGCGCCGGCTGCGGGCCAGCGAGCATCATCACCACGCGCGGCGTGCGGCTGCGCTCCGCCAGGTATTCGGTGTGGCCGGTAAACGGCACGCCTGCGTCGTTGATCGTGCTCTTCTGCACCGGCGCCGTGACCATCGCGTCGTAACGGACGCCGTCCGCCGTGCCAACCTGGCAGCCGTCGATGGCTGCATCGAGCAGGTCCAGCACATAGGGACCGTTGGCGGCATCAAGCACGCCAGCGCGCACCGGCGCACCCAGCGGGCGCTCCACAATAGTCAGCGCCGTGGAGGCAACGCGCCAGAAATCGCCCTGCCCGATCGCATCAGCGCGCGCCTGCAGCAATGCCGCGTCGCCAATCACGTGCCACTGCACATCGGCGTAGCGCGGCGACGCCTGCCGCGCCAAATGCAGCAACGCGGCCACGGTGATGTCGGGGCCGATACCGGCAGGTTCTCCGGTGGTGATGGCAATGTTCAGCATGCAGCGCTTTCCTGCAATGATTTCCGATCGGTCTAGAAACGCCACGGCCGCCCGCAGGCGGCCGTGAGCGATGCGGATCTCCGTAGCTTACTGCTGACGGTTCACACGGTATTCCACGTGTGCCGAGTCGCGCAGCTCACGCAGCCAATCTTCATAGGCGGCCTGCACCTTCTGCTCGCGAATCACAGAGCGTGCGTAGTCGCGCTGGCGATCTCCCGACACCTCGGCCTCGCGGCGGCCCTCCACTTGGATCAGATGCACTCCGAACTGGCTCTGCACCGGCTGCGATACATCGCCCGGCTTGAGCTGGTTCATCGCCTGCTCGAATTCCGGCACGAGCTGACCCGGGGACACCCAGCCCAGCTCGCCACCCGCACCGGCCGAACCGTCCTGCGAATACCGGCGTGCCGCATCGCCAAAGTCATAGCCGTGGACGATCCGATCACGTAGGCCCACCAACTGGCGGCGCGCGTCGTCCGCGGACATCGTCGGACCGGTCTTGATCAGGATGTGGCGCACTTGCGTCTGCTGCACCTTGGCGGCAATCGCCGTGCTCGGTGCGCGCTTCTCCAACAGCTTGATCACGTGATAGCCGGCCGGGCTTTCTACCACTTGGCTCGCTACTTGGCCGGCCTTCATGTCGACCACGGCGTTGGCAAACACAGCCGGCAAGCGACCGATCGGACGCAGCCCAAGTTCGCCGCCTTGCGAGGCATCCGGCGCGCCAGAATTGTCACGGGCCAGCTTGGCGAAATCCGCACCGCCCTGTGCCTGTTTGAGCAGAGCCTCGGCCTTGCTGCGCGCTGCGGCCTTCTCGGCATCCGTGGCGCCTTCGGCGACCGGCACGAGAATCTGCGCGACGTTGTATTGCTGCTCGCCAGCCGGGGCCGTTCTGCCGCCCTGCTGCGCCAGATAGTTGTCGATCTCGCCGTCGTAGACCTGCACCTTGGAGTCGACCTCACGCTCACGCAGGCGAGCCAGCAGGATTTCCTGACGCAGGTCGTCGCGGTACTTGTCGTACGTCATGCCGGCGTCCTTCAGCTTGCTCTTGAGCTGCGGCACGGACAGGTTGTTGCGCTGGGCCACGCTTTCCACGGCACGATCCACATCGGCGTCGGACACGCGGATGCCGCTTTCCTTGGCGGTCTGCGCCTGCACACGCTCCAGGATCAGTTGCTCAAGCACTTCACCGAGCATATCTGCGCGCGGCGGCAGCGGACGATTCTGCGCGCGGAACGTACGCTCAACCAGATCCGCGCGGTTGAGCAGTTCGCGGCGGGTGATGACGTCGGTGTTGACCACGGCCACCACCTCGTCGACCAACTGGCTGCGCGGCGCACCCGGAGCCGTCGGCTCGGGCAGCGTGCCCTGCAGCAGCGGCTGGCTCGGCGACGAACCCGGGTTGGCGAAGATGCCGCGCACGGGTGCGCTCTTCTTTGCCGATTGCGCCTGCTGCGCGTGGACGGCTGGCGACAGCGTGGTCCCCGCCATCAGCGCGACCAGCACGCCGGTGGCAACACGCAAGCGGCCCAGAGGAGCCACACGCGTGGCGAAAGCGGTTGATTGGAAAGCCATGATGTCGTTATTCATATTGATCCAGCACGGACGGCGTGATCGGCTGTGCGGTCACCGGCTGGTAGCCGGGCACGTTCAGACGAATCACGTCGATCGGATTGTTCCCCACCTTCGACAAACCCTTGAATTCGATCTGGGCAAAGATATGCGTCGTATAGCCCGAAACCGCATTGCTGTAGCGCTGTACCGCCAGTCGGCCGACCCAGCAGTCCGCCACATATTCAAGGCCAAGCAGCATATCCGATGGCTTGCGCGCATCCAGGTCGTAGCCGATGCGGCCCAGACCGTAGAGGCGCCGTGTAATCGGCCACTGCGTTGAGATATCGGCCTGTTCCAGCGGCAGCTGACCGGTATTGGCGTCTTGCCGGTAATAGCGGTAGCCGAGGTTGATCACCTTGTTGGCTTCCGGCTTCCAGCTGAATGCGACGGTCGAGCGCATGATGCGGTCGATGTCCTGATTGTACTGAAGGTTCGTATCGAAAAAGATGCCGCGGAACATCTGGATCGTAGTCGCGCCCAGAAGGTCCGAATAGCGGCGCACCGACGTCGGTGCCGCACCGGCCAGCGTCACGCGCTGGCCTTCGAAATCGATACGCTGCGCGATCGTGGCACGCAAACGCTCAATGCCCGATTCCGCTTCAATAAAGCGCGTAGTCACGCCCGCCGTCAGTTTGTTGTTATCGGCAATGCGGTCGTAACCCGTGTATGGGTTCTCGGTAAAGATCTGGCCGAGGTTGTAGTCCGACTGCGCAGTATCGAACAGCGGGATCTGCGACTGGTCGCGATACGGCGTGTACACGTAGAACACGCGCGGCTCCAGCGTCTGGATGTAGCTCACGCCAAACAACTTGGTGACCAGTGGCGCATCGCGCTCGAAGGTCATGCCCGAATCGAGCGAGAACGTCGGCAGCGTGCGATTGATCTGCGTGTCCTGCGTATCACCTGCAGGACGGTCCAGTCGATACGATGTGGCGTTCAGGATGAACTTCGGTGTCACAAACCAGCCCGGCCGGATGATCGGATAGCTGATCGTCGGCTGCATGAACAGACGTTCGCCCTGGACGGTGTTGGCCGTCGGGATCGAAAACCGCGTGTAGTCGGTTTGGAAGTTAATGTCGAAGCCACCCGCGTCGTATCGCGTGTACGACAGGTTCAACTGTGGTGTCCGCTCGTATGGCGCTGCCAGCGGCGTAGTAGTGGTTGACAGTGTCTGGAACTTCTGCACGCGCGCCTGAGCCACCCAGTCGCCGACGGAATAGGTGACGCCGCCTTCCTGCGTGTACTGGCGCTGCGTCGCCGTGACGATGCTGCGGCCAAGGTCATCCGGATAGGTGTTATCGGAGACCTTGTTGTAGTTGATGTAGCCAGTCAGGCCAGGCGCCAGGCGCTGCGTGTGTACTGCCGAAATCGACCAGCGGTTGCGGCCTGCTTCGCGGTCATCGGGCAGGAATTCGCCGCGCAGGACGCCGCTGTACGACGTATCAAGATAGCGGTATTCGGCACCAAGCTGCAGACCACGCTGACTCAGCAGACGCGGGTACAACGTCAGATCGCGATTCGGCGCGATGTTGAAGTAGTACGGCAGCGTGACGTCCGTCCCGCTGCGGCTGTTGTAGCCGAAGACCGGTGCCAGGAAACCGCTGCGGCGGTCGTCATTGAGCGGAAAATCCATGATCGGCGCGGCAAACACCGGCACGCCGAAGAAATGCAGCACGCCGTTGCGGCCAGTACCGACCTGGCGATCGCTGTCGATGTCGATGCGGCTCGCGCTGAAGTACCAGTCGACATTGTCGGGCGAGCACGTGGTGTACGTACCGCGCGTGATGCGGCTGTTGTCCTTGTCGATGAAGTCGATGCGGTCTGCGGTACCGTGCCCGCCCGTAGTGTGGAACTCGTAGGTCGGCGTGCTGATGGTGCCTTCGTTGGCGGTGACCTTGAGCTTGGCATCCGGGCCGGTGACAAGCGTGCCGCCCTTGAACAGCCGCACGTTGCCGGTGGCGGTCGCAACGTCGGTGTCCTGGTTGTAGTCGAGGGTGTCGCCCTTGAGCACCGACCCATTGCGGCGCAATTCGCCATTGCCGCGCAGATGAATGTCTTCGTTGGTGCGGCCGTCCATCTTGTCGGCCGCGGTAAAGGTGGGGACAGCGTTGTCCGGTCGCTGGACGGGCTCGGCCATCTTGGGCACCAGCGGACTGCCGCCGGGCGTGGTCGGGCCGGACGTGGCCAGCGCTGTCACCGACGAGGCCGGGGTGACAGCAGGCGCCGTCGCTTGCGTGGTGTCCGCGCTCTGCGCCGCGGACGTCGCCGTCCAGACACCGGCCACCGCGAACACCAGCGGGCGCAATGCCAGCGTGCCGCGCCGGATGGCGGGCCGCTGATCGGGCGCGGCAACAGCAGCGCGCTGCCGGTTTTTCCTGGCTCGGTTCGGTTCGGTCATGCAGATCGGGAACAGGGCCGCACGCGCAACGGCACGCACAGGCACAAAATCAGTCAGTACTGCGGTCAATCCCGCCGCCGGACGCGGCCTGGACAGGGCCGGCGCTCGCTCGCGGCGAAACTCGGTCGGGTATTATACGGGGCTTCCTTCCAGCCACATTCCAGCATTCTCTCAGCATGGCTTCGACCCCTGGCGCCGCAGCAGGCGCAACCGACGCACGTCTCAGTCAACTGCGCGACTGGCTCGGCACATTGCCCGCCGCCCACGGCCTGCGCATCGACACGCTGCAGCCCGCTTCGGCCGATGCCAGCTTCCGCCGTTATTTCCGCCTGGACAGCGCCAACGGCACGCTGGTGGTCATGGACGCCCCGCCGCCGCAGGAAGACTGCCGCCCGTTCGTTCATGTGGCGGGCCTGCTGAATGGCGCCGGCGTGCATGCACCTCAGGTGCTGGAGCAGGATCTCGCGCAGGGCTTCCTCCTGCTGACCGACCTGGGCCCGCAAACGTATTTGCAATCGCTGCGCGAACGCGATTTCGACCTCGCCTACGCCGACGCGCTGTTCCGCCCCGCCATCCATACCCTGGTGCGCTGGCAGTTGGCCTCGCGCGAAGGCGAGTTGCCGTCGTACGACGAAGCGCTGCTGCGCCGCGAGCTGTCGCTGTTTCCCGACTGGTATGTCGATCGCCATCTGCAACGCCCGTTGGACACCGCCCAGCGCGAATCGCTCGACAAAGTGTTCAAGCTGCTGGTCGACAGCGCCCTGGCCCAGCCCCGCGTGTACGTCCACCGGGACTACATGCCGCGCAACCTGATGATCAACGCGGCCGACCCATCGCAGCCGGGCGTGCTGGACTTCCAGGATGCTGTCTACGGCCCGATCACCTACGACGCCGCCTCGCTGCTGCGCGATGCATTCCTGTCGTGGGATGAAGAGCAGGAGCTGGATTGGGCCGTGCGCTACTGGGAAGCTGCCCGCGCCGCCAAGCTGCCGGTGGATGAAGACTTCGGCGAGTTCTACCGCGCGCTCGAATGGATGGGCGCACAACGCCATCTGAAGGTGGCCGGCATCTTCGCGCGCCTGCGCTACCGCGACGGCAAGACCGGCTACGTGGAAGACACCCCGCGCTTCATCGCCTACCTGCGCCGTGTGTGCAGCCGCTACAACGCGCTGGCGCCGTTGGCCCGCCTGCTCGATCAACTCGAAGATCGCGCGCAGCAGATCGGCTACACGTTCTGATGGCTTCCCCCCGCGCCGCCGAGTTTCGCGCCGGCATGCTGGCACTCGCGCCCATGCTGCTGGGCGTGGTGCCGTTCGGCATGATCTACGGCGTGCTGGCCACGTCCGCCGGCATGCCCGCGTGGCTTGCCGTGGCGATGAGCGCCATCGTTTTCGGTGGCGCCTCGCAGATGATCCTCGTGCAGTTGTGGGCCGGTGGCGCGCCCGCGCTGGTGATTGCAGCGACGGTATCGATGGTGAATCTGCGGCACGCGCTCTACTCAGCCAGCATTGCACCAACGCTGGCGCACCTGCCGCGCCGCTGGAAATGGCTGATCGCCTATCTGCTGACCGACGAAGCGTTCGCCGCCATGAACCGTCGGGTTGTCACCGCGCAGCCCGGCAGCGAGGAAGCCGCCTACCGCCACTGGCATTTTCTAGGCGCTGGCGTGGCGTTGTGGTCGAGCTGGCAGGCGTCGACGATCGTCGGCGTGGTGCTGGGCGCGCAAGTGCCTGCGACTTGGCCGCTCGACTTCTTCCTCCCGCTCACGTTCATCGCCATCGTGGTGCCGGCGCTGCGTACGCGTGCGCAACTGGCCGCCGCCCTGACCGGCGCCGCGCTGGCCGTGGCGTGGACGGGCTGGCCGCACAAGCTCGGGCTGATGAGCGCGGCGTGTGTCGGCATTGCCGTCGGCGCGCTGATTGAGCGCCTGCTCGCCCGACCGTCCGACAAGGGGGCTACCGCATGAAAGCCCTCATCCTCTTCGGCGTGTTGCTGATTTCCGGCGCGGCCACCTACCTGATCCGCCTATCGTTCATCGCGCTGGAAGGGCGCATGAATCTGCCGATGTGGTTCCGCAGCGCCCTGCCCTACGTGCCGGCCGCGATGCTGACCGCGCTGATCGCGCCCGACCTGCTGATGCGCGACGGCGCGCTCGCGGTGTCGATCGACAACCCGCGCCTGCTTGCCGGCATCGTCGCCATCGTCATCGCACGGGTGACGAAGAGTGCGATGTGGACCATCGTCGGTGGCATGGCTGTGCTGCTGATTCTCATGAAGGTGATGGCTTGAATTCCACGACGCGTGCCATGATTTTTGCGGCGGGCCGCGGCGACCGCATGCGCCCGCTGACCGACCACACGCCCAAGCCCCTGCTCAACGTGGGCGGCAAACCGCTGATCGTCTGGCAGATCGAGCGCCTGGCTGCGGCAGGCGTGCGCGACATTGTCATCAACCACGCGTGGCTCGGCGCGCAGATCGAAGCCACGCTCGGGGATGGCAGCACGTGGGGCGTGCGCCTCGCGTATTCACCGGAAGGGCAAGCGTTGGAAACCGCAGGTGGTGTCGCCCAGGCCATGCCGCTGCTGCATGCCGGCGATGGGCACAGCGTATTCATTGCCGTCAGCGGCGACGTGTTCTGCGATTACGACTACGCCGTACTGCGGGACCGGGCGCCGGCAATGGCCGCGCAAGCGGCGCCCAGCATGCACCTGGTGATGGTGCCCAATCCGCCTTACCACGTGCGCGGCGATTTCGCCCTGGATGACGAAGGCACGCTCCACGCCGACGGCCCCGAGCGCCTCACGTTCGGCAACATCGGCTTGTACGACACGCGCCTGTTTGCCGGCATCGCGCCCGGCACGCGGCTGGCGATGACGCCGCTGTACCACCAGGCGATCGCAGAAGGCCGCGCCACCGGTGAGCGCTTCGACGGCCGCTGGGAAAACGTCGGCACGCCGGCCCAGCTGGCCGCACTCGACGCCGAAGTTGCGGCGCGCTGAGCGCTTACGCCATCGCGGCGCTCAATGATTCCGCCGTCATCGGGCGGCCCAGCAGATAGCCCTGCAGCGAGTGACAGCCGAGTCGCGTCAGGAACGCCTGCTGCTCGGCCGTCTCCACACCTTCCGCGACGATGCGCAGGTTCAGCGTCTGGCCAAGCGCCACGATGGCCGAGACGATGGCCGCGTCTTCCGTGTCGTGCGCGAGATCGCGCACAAAACCGCGGTCGATCTTCAACTCGCTGGCAGGCAAACGCTTGAGGTACAGCAGGCTCGAATAGCCTGTGCCGAAATCGTCGATCGAAATCCGCACGCCCATCGCGTCGAGCTGCTGCAGGATCTGCAGGCTCGCATCGACATCGCGCATGGCGGTCGACTCCGTAATCTCCAGTGTCAGGCTGCGCGGGTCCAGCGCATGGCGCGCAAGCGTGTCGCGCACGGTGTCGATGAGTGCGGCATGGCCAAACTGCAGCGCGGAGAGATTCACAGCGACGGTCCACGCGGTGCGCCCCTCGCGATGCCATTGCGCCATCTGGCGACAGGCTTCGTCCAGCACCCAAGCGCCCAGCGGCACGATGAGGCCGGTCTTCTCGGCCAGCGGGATGAATTCATCGGCGGGCACCAAACCGCGCTGCGGATGCTGCCAGCGCACCAGCGCCTCCACGCCCATGATCGGCCCATTGGGCGCGTTGAACTTGGGCTGGTAGTGCAGCACGAGTTCATGCCGCTCGACCGCGCGGCGCAAGTCCTGCACGAGCTGCAACTGGTGATGCACGTCGGCGTTCATCGAGGGCTCGAAGAAACTGTAGGCGTTCCGGCCCAAACCCTTCGCGTGATACATCGCCGCATCGGCATTGGTGAGCAGATCGTGTTGGTTGTCACCGTTGCCGGGGTAGATCGCGATGCCGATGCTGGTCGACACCCGCAGTTCGTGACCGCCGGCCATGAAGGGCTCGCGCACCACTTCCAGCAGCGCGTCGGCCAGGGTGCCAGCGTCTTCCGGATCGTCCACGTAGGCGAGCACAACAAATTCATCGCCGCCCACACGCGCCACGGTGTCCTGCTGGCGCACCCGCGCGCCGATGCGCTGTGCCACGTCGATCAGCAACAGATCGCCCACATGGTGCCCATAGACATCGTTGACTGCCTTGAAGCCATCCAGGTCCATGAACATGAGCGCGAAGCGGCGCTTCTCGCGTTCAGCCGTGCGGATCGCCTGGGTCAGACGGTCTTCCAGCAGCACGCGGTTGGAAAGCTTGGTCAGGTTGTCGTGCAGCGCAAGGTAGGCCAGCTCCTTGTTGGCCGCGGCCAGTGAGTTCGCCAGCAAGGCGGTGCGCGCTTCCATGCGCAAGTCGAGCACCGAGATGATCAGCGCGATGGCCAGCACCGCCAGCGTCACGATGATGATGACCAACGCCAGCCACTCGGCACTCGCCCCGGTGTGCGCAGCCCCGCACACACTGCCGAATGGAAACGATGCCGCCGACATGCCCATGTAATGCATGCCGACGATGGCCACGCCCATCACCACCGCCGAACCTGCACGCAGTGCGCGAACGCGCCGCGACTGCCGCCGCAGGCGGAACGCGATCCACAGCGCCACGCCGGAGGCCAGCACCGCAATCACGATCGACAGCGCAAACCTCGCGGGGTCGTATTGGATGCCGGGGTTCATGCGCAGCGCGGCCATGCCGGTGTAGTGCATGCCCGCGACGCCCGCACCCATGAGCAGTGCGCCGCCCGCCAGGCGCGGCCACGGCAAATCACGCCGGCTGACCAGCCACAACGCAAACATCGACGCCCCAATACCGATGGCGAGCGACGTAAGCGTGATCCCGACGTCATATCCAACCGGGATCGGCAGGTTCAGCGCCAGCATGCCGACAAAGTGCATCGACCAGATGCCCAGCCCCATGGCCGATGCGCCGCCGATGAGCCACCACAACGCCGCGCGACCTTGTGCGGTGACGACACGTCCTGCCATATCCAGCGCCGTATACGACGCCAGGATGGCCACGAAGAGGGAAAGCAGGACGAGAAGAGGGTTGTAACTGCTGGCGAGCATCGGTTCTCCTGGGCAGGCCGATCCAATGCGGCCAATCCACTGCAGGCGGAGGTCGCAACCGGGATGCAAAACAGATCAGTATTAACGGCGGTAGCCGCCCGAGACTTTAGGAGAGGCCGCCCGCACCGCACAAGTCTCCTTTTGGGTGTGGCAATGCCCCTCCCCCGAATGCCCACCAAGCGCGGCGTTACAATCCACGCATCCTTTCTGCCGCTGGAAAACACGCCATGTCCGCCACCGAACTCGCTTTCCTCCAGACCTATCGCCAGCGCCGCGAGCGCGTCGTGCAGTGGCTGCGCGCGGCGGGTGGCGGGGTCGCCATCGTGCCGACCGCACCGGAAGCGATGCGCAACCGCGACAGCGACTACCCGTATCGGCACGACAGCTACTTCTATTACCTGACCGGCTTTACCGAGCCCGAAGCGGTGCTCGCCATCGTGGTACCCGCGGGCAGCGCACCCGCGCGCAGCGTGCTGTTCTGCCGCCCGAAGCATGAAGAGCGCGAGATCTGGGACGGCTTCCGCTTCGGCCCCGAAGCCGCGAAGGAAGCCTTCGGCCTGGATGAGGCGCACTCGGTGGAAGAGATCGACGCGACGCTGCCCAAGCTGCTCGCCAACGCCGCCGCCGTGGCATATCCGCTGGCAGAAAGCGGCATGTTCGACCGCCGCATGCGCCGCTGGCTCGACGCGGTGCGCATGCAAGGCCGCGCGGGCGTGTCTTCGCCGCACCAGGCGCTGGACGTGCGCGCCATCCTCGATGAGCTGCGCCTGTTCAAAGACCCGAACGAACTCGACATCATGCGCCGCGCCGGGCGCATCTCCGCTGGGGCCCATGTGCGCGCCATGCAGGCCTCGCGGGCCGGCCTGCGTGAATACCATCTCGAAGCCGAGCTGCTGTACGAATTCCGCCGCCACGGGGCGCAAAGCGTCGCCTACAACTCCATCGTTGCCACCGGCCCCAACGCATGCGTGTTGCACTACCGCGCCGGCAACGCCGAACTGCGCGACGGCGATCTGTGCCTGATCGACGCCGGCTGCGAGCTGGACGGCTACGCGTCGGACATCACCCGCACGTTCCCCGTGAACGGCCGCTTCACCGGCCCGCAACGCGAGCTGTATGCGCTTGTGGTTGCCGCGCAGGAAGCCGCCCTTGCCGAAACGCGCCCCGGCGTGCCGTACAACGTACCGCACGATGCTGCCACGCGCGTGCTGGCGCAAGGCATGCTCGACACCGGCCTGCTTGACCGCAACACGGTCGGCACGCTCGACGACGTGATCGCCGGAGGCCAGTACCGCCAGTTCTACATGCACCGCACCGGCCACTGGCTCGGCATGGATGTGCACGACGTGGGCGAATACCGCACGCCCGGCACCGCCGCTCCTGCGGAAGGCGAACGCCCATGGCGCCCGCTGGAGGCCGGCATGGTGCTGACCGTCGAACCCGGCATCTACGTGCGCCCCGCACCCGGCGTGCCGGAAAAATATTGGCACATCGGTATCCGCATTGAAGACGACGCCATCGTCACGCCCGAAGGCTGCGAAATCATCACGCGCGACGTGCCCGTAGCCCCAGACGAAATCGAACTGGTGATGCGGAGCCAGGCATGACCGACAGCATCACAGCAAGCAGTGCTGCTCCGGACTTCGACGTCGCCATCGTCGGCGCGGGGCCTGTCGGGCTGGCGCTGGCCAACTGGTTGCTGCGCGACACCGACTGGCGCGTCGCCCTGTTCGATGCGCGCGATGCCGAAGCCGCCGCGCGAGACCCGCGCTCGCTGGCGCTCTCGCATGGCTCGCGCGTGCTGCTGCAGGAGATTGGCGGCTGGCCCACGCGCGCCACGCCCATCACGCACATTCATGTCTCGCAGCGCGGTCATTTCGGGCAGGCGCATATCCGCCGTGAAGACTACGACGTCCCCGCGCTCGGCCACGTCGTGCAATACGGCGACCTGAGCGCCGCGCTCAACGCCGCACTCGCCACGCAGATGGAGCGTCACCCGAAGCGCCTCACCCGCTACGACCACACACCCGTGGAGCGCGTCGAGCAACTGCCGCGCGCCGACGGCACCGTCGCCCCGGCCCGCGTGCGGGCGCTACGCGAAGGACGTCATCCGCTGGCCATCGAAACCGAAGTCGTCATCCAGGCCGAAGGCGGCTTGTTCGACGACGCACGTAAGCAGGAAGGCGGCATCGCCCATGCGCGGCGCCGCGATTACGGCCAAACCGCCATCGTCGCGCACGTGCGCTGCAGCGCGCCGCTGGAAGGCTGGGCGTGGGAGCGCTTCACACCCGACGGCCCACTCGCTTTGCTACCGCAGGATGACGCGCATGGTCCCGGCTACGCGCTCGTCTGGTGCTGCGCACCCGATGAAGCACGCCGACGCGCAGCGTTGCCCGACGACGCCTTCCTCGCTGAACTGGGCGCGGCCTTTGGCGAGCGCATGGGCCGCTTCACGCACGCCAGCCCGCGCCACACATTCGCGCTCGGGCTGCATGCCCAGCGCATTCCGGTCGACCGCCGTGTCGCCGCGATCGGCAATGCCGCGCAGACGATCCACCCCGTGGCGGGCCAGGGCTTCAACCTCGGCCTGCGCGATGCATTCGAGATGGCGCGCGCGCTTCGGGATGGGGCAACGGCAGCCACCCTCGCCCGTTTCGCCCGCGAACGCGCGTTTGACCGCGCCGTCACCATCGGCCTGACCGATTTGCTGCCGCGTGCGTTTGCCGTGCCGGGCCGGCCGTTTGGGCATCTGCGCGGCGCGGCGCTTACGCTGCTGGAATGCCTGCCACCGCTCAAGCACGGGCTGGCCCGGCAGATGATGTTCGGTCAGCGAGGCTAGCGCGTGGCGACTTCCGAGGCCAGCACTGCGGGCGATCGCCAACAGATCACCGTGGTGGGCGCCGGCATTGTCGGCACAGCATGCGCGCTGCAACTGCAACGTGAAGGCCATCAGGTCACGCTGCTCGATCAGGCCGGCATTGGCGAAGGTTGCTCGTTTGGCAATGCCGGCTGCCTGAGCGTCGCATCGGTCGTGCCGATGGCGCTGCCCGGCATGCTCAAGCAGGTGCCCAAGTGGCTAGCCGATCCGATGGGTCCGCTGACGGTGCGTTGGCCCTATCTGCCGCGCGCGCTGCCCTGGCTGCTGCAATGGGTACTCGCAGGCAATGAGGCGCAGGCCCGTGCGACTGCGCAGCCGCTGGCGAGTCTTTTCAGCGCGACCTTCCCCGGTTATCGCGACCTGCTCGACGCCGCGCAATACGACAGCCTGATCCGCCAGAGTGGCCATTTGTATGTGTGGCGCACACTGGCGCGCTCCTCGGGCGATGTGCTGGCGCAAGCCATTCGCGACGCCACCGGCGTGCGCTCGCAAGCCCTGAGCGCCGGTGAAGCCCGCGAGCTGGAGCCCGCATTGGCCGCCGACATCCAATCCGGTCTGCTGCTGCCTGACAACGGCTTCACGGTCAATCCGGAACGGCTGGTCAAGACGCTGGCGACCAACTTTGCTGCAGCGGGCGGCACCTTCCTGCGCCGCAAGGTGTTGGACGTGGAATTCGGCCGAAGCGACTACGGCGGCCCGACGCGGCTGCATACCGATTGCGGCACGCTGCCCGTGTCGAAGCTCGTGCTCTGCGCGGGCGCTTGGTCGATGCGGCTGGGGGCCAAGCTCACTGGCATCCGCATTCCGCTCGACACCGAGCGCGGCTATCACGCCACGCTGCGCGCGCCCAGCGTGCAGCCCTCGCGGCCGATCATGGATTGCGAGCGCAAGTTCATCGCCACACCCATGGAAGGCGGCTTGCGCATTGCCGGCACCGTGGAAATCGGCGGGTTGGACGCGTCGCCCGATTACCGCCGCGCGCGCATCCTCATGCAGCAGGGCCAGCAGCTCTTCCCCGGCCTCAGCTTCACGGACGACAGCCAGTGGATGGGCCATCGTCCCTCTCTACCCGACAGCCTGCCCGTAATCGACCGCTCGGAGCGCTACCGCAACGTGTTCTTCGCGTTCGGGCACGGCCACCTGGGCATGACGGGCGCGCCGGGCACCGCCCGACTCATCGCCGATCTGGTCAGCGAGCGCAGGCCCTTCATCGACGCCCGCGCCTACGGCCTGCAACGGTTCCGGTAACGCCAGCCACGGCAAGAAGCGCGCCGCCGACCGCACTGCCGCATAGTTTGTGCACAACATTTAGGCAATCCGGCGGTTTGGCGGTAAAATCCCGTCCTCGCATTTTTCACTCCCGTCGCTCCGCCCGGTCGTCATTCGACTCTGGGCGGAAGGGGTGATTTTTCGTTTCTTTCAGCCGCTTCTTCCTCGCAGCCTTGCAGATCGGACCGCATACCCTCCGCAACAACCTGTTCGTCGCCCCCATGGCGGGTGTGACGGACCGCCCGTTCCGTCAGCTGTGCAAACGGCTGGGCGCGGGCTATGCGGTGTCCGAGATGGTCGCATCCAACGCGCAGTTGTGGAAAAGCGAGAAGACGATGCGGCGCGCCAACCACACGGGCGAGGTCGAGCCGATCGCCGTGCAGATTGCCGGCGCTGAGCCGATGATGATGGCCGAGGCCGCGCGCTACAACGTCGATCGCGGCGCGCAAATCATCGACATCAACATGGGCTGCCCGGCCAAGAAAGTGTGCAACGTGGCCGCCGGTTCTGCGCTGCTGCAGAACGAGCCGCTGGTCCAGCGCATTGTCGAGGCCGTGGTGGGCGCAGTGGGCGATCGCGTGCCCGTAACGCTGAAGATCCGCACCGGGTGGGACCGCGAACACCGCAACGCATTGAGCGTGGCGCGCATTGCGCAGGATGCCGGTATCAGCATGCTGACCGTGCACGGTCGCACACGGGCAGATCTGTACCACGGTGATGCTGAATACGACACCATCGCCGCGGTCAAGGCGTCGGTGCGCATTCCAGTGGTGGCCAACGGCGACATCACCACGCCGGCCAAGGCCAAGCACGTGCTGGCCGTGACCGGAGCGGACGCCATCATGATCGGCCGCGCGGCGCAGGGGCGCCCGTGGCTGTTCCGCGAGATTTCCCACTTCCTGCAAACCGGCACGTTGCTGCCCGCGCCGGAAGTGGAAGAGATTCGCGGCATCATGAATGCACATCTGGAAGAGCACTACGCGTTCTATGGCGAATACACCGGCGTGCGCACCGCACGCAAGCACATCGCCTGGTACACGCGCGGGTTGGCGGGGGCCAACCTGTTCCGCCACCGCATGAACACCATCGAGGACACCGCGGCCCAGTTGGCCGCCGTCAATGCGTTCTTCGACGAGCAGCGTGCGCTGTCCGACCGTCTGGTCTACGAAGACCAAGCCAGCGGTGGCGACCACCCCACGACGGGCAACAACGACAATAACAAGGAACTGCTTGCCGCATGAGCCGCAATCCGATCGAACGTTGCATCCGCGACAGCCTGGATGCGTATTACCGCGACCTGGACGGCGAGAACCCGTCCAATGTCTACGACATGGTGCTGCAGGCCATTGAACGGCCGCTCCTGGAAACCGTGATGGGATGGGCTTCCAACAACCAGTCGCAGGCGGCCGACTACCTCGGCATCAACCGAAACACGCTGCGCAAGAAGTTGCAGCAGCACGGCCTCATCTGAGGTCGCAGGCCGGCCTTTGAACCGATTTCCTTTCTGACGGCGCCTCCTGCCAGTTCGGCAAACCCAGCGCCACACCCGCCCACCGGCGTTTCCACCATGATCCAGCAAGCCCTGCTTTCCGTTTCCGACAAGACCGGCATCGTCGACTTTGCCCGTGCCCTGCACGAGCGCGGCGTCAAGCTCCTCTCCACCGGCGGTACCGCCAAGCTGCTCGCCGAGTCCGGCCTGCCCGTGACGGAAGTGGCGGATTACACGGGCTTTCCGGAAATGCTCGACGGCCGCGTCAAGACGCTGCACCCGAAGGTGCACGGCGGCATCCTCGCCCGCCGCGACTTGCCCGAGCACATGGCCGCGCTGGCCGAACACAGCATCCCGACCATCGACCTGCTGGTGGTGAACCTGTACCCGTTCCAGCAGACGGTGGCCAAGGACGAATGCTCGCTGGCCGACGCCATCGAGAACATCGACATTGGCGGCCCGACCATGCTGCGCTCGGCGGCCAAGAACCACCGCGACGTGACCGTCATCGTTGATCCGGCCGACTACGCCACCGTGCTGGCCGAAATGCAGGCCAACAACAACACGGTTGGCTACGAGACCAACTTCATGCTGGCCAAGAAGGTGTTCGCGCACACCGCGCAGTACGACGGCGCCATCACGAATTACCTGACGAGCCTGGGCGCCGACAAGTCGCACAGCACGCGCAGCGCTTATCCGCAAACGCTGAACCTGGCCTTCGACAAGGTGCAGGAAATGCGCTACGGCGAGAACCCGCACCAGTCCGCCGCCTTCTACCGTGACCTCAAGGCAGTGGATGGCGCGCTCGCCAACTACAAGCAACTGCAGGGCAAGGAACTGTCGTACAACAACATCGCCGACGCCGATGCCGCGTGGGAATGCGTGAAGTCGTTCGATCCGGCCAAGGGCGCCGCCTGCGTCATCATCAAGCACGCCAACCCGTGCGGCGTGGCCATCGGCGGTACCGCACAGGAAGCGTATGAGAAGGCCTTCAAGACCGATTCGACCTCGGCTTTCGGCGGCATCATCGCCTTCAACGTGCCGCTGGATGAAGCCGCGGCGCAGATCGTCGCCAAGCAGTTCGTGGAAGTGCTGATCGCCCCGGGCTTCTCGGAAGGTGCGCGTGCCGTATTTGCCGCCAAGCAAAACGTCCGCGTACTGGAAATTCCGCTCGGCAAGGGCGTGAACGCGTACGACTTCAAGCGCGTTGGCGGCGGCCTGCTGGTGCAGAGCCCGGACGCCAAGAACGTGCAGCCGAGCGAGTTGCGCGTCGTCACCAAGCGCCACCCGACCCCGAAGGAAATGGACGACCTGATGTTCGCCTGGCGCGTCGCCAAGTTCGTCAAGTCGAACGCCATCGTGTTCTGCGGCGGCGGCATGACGCTGGGCGTGGGCGCCGGCCAGATGAGCCGCGTGGACTCCGCACGCATCGCCAGCATCAAGGCGCAGAACGCAGGCCTGACGCTGGCCGGTTCGGCCGTGGCGTCCGATGCGTTCTTCCCGTTCCGCGACGGTCTGGACGTGGTGGTCGATGCCGGCGCCTCGTGCGTAATCCAGCCGGGCGGCTCGGTGCGCGACGATGAAGTGATCGCCGCCGCCGACGAGCGCAACGTGGCGATGATCTTCACGGGCACCCGCCACTTCCGCCACTAATCGCTCACCAAACAGCACCGTCCACGCGACGAACAAACGGGGCAAGGCGTAAACTGGCGCCTTGCCCCGTTTCCATTTCTGCCTACCTCCTTCATGCGCATCCTCGGCATCGACCCCGGCCTTCGCACCACGGGTTTCGGCGTGCTCGAACGGCACGGCCACAAGCTCGTCTACGTGGCCTCGGGCACGATCAAGAGCAACGGCAATGCCGACCTGCCCAGCCGCCTGAAGACGCTGTACGACGGCGTCTCTGAACTGGTGAGCACCTACCAGCCGGACTGCGCTTCCATCGAAAAGGTGTTCGTCAACGTCAACCCGCAATCGACGCTGCTGCTGGGCCAGGCCCGCGGCGCGGTGATCTGCGGCCTGATGAGCGGCAACCTGCCGGTGTTCGAATACACCGCGCTGCAACTGAAGCAGGCCGTGGTCGGCTACGGCCGCGCCAACAAGGACCAGGTGCAGGAAATGGTCGTGCGCCTACTCAACCTCGAAGGCAAACCCGGGGCGGATGCATCCGACGCGCTGGGCGTGGCAATCTGTCATGCGCACGGCGGCGAGACGCTGGCTGCCATGGCCGGGCTGGCGCCGCAGCTTGCGCAAAAGGGCTTGCGCGTGCGGCGCGGGCGCCTCGTTGGCTGACAGGATTCTTGAAGACGGCAGGTAGCTGCACGCACACACGGCGACTACCATGCGGGGTATCCGTCTTCAGGAGACCCCGATGCTGCGCCGTCTCATCCTGCTGAGCCCGTTCTTTTTGAGTGCCTCCCTGGCCTTGTCGGCCTGCCGACTGGAATATAACCACGGTGGTGGCAGCGGCGGGGGCAACACCACGCCCATCGCCACCGTCCAGGTAATCGGCCACCGCGGTGCGCCTGCATTGCGGCCCGAACACACGCTGGCCTCCTACCAGAAGGCCATCGACGACGGCGCGGACATCATCGAGCCGGATCTCGTTTCGACCAAAGACGGTGTGCTGGTTGCACGCCACGAGAACGAAATCTCCGGCACAACCAACGTGGCCGACGTGGCGGCGTTTGCCGGCCGCAAGACCACCAAGACGATCGATGGGCAGAGCGTCACGGGCTGGTTCACCGAAGACTTCACGCTGGGTGAATTGAAAACGCTGCGCGCACGCGAACGCGAACGCATCCCGAGCATCCGTCCCGACAACGTCGCGTACAACGATCAGTTCGACATTCCCTCGCTGGACGAGATCATCGCGCTGGCGCGTGACCAATCCGCCAAGCTCGGCCGCAACATTGGCATCTATCCTGAGACGAAGCACCCAACGTATTTCCAGTCGATCGGCCTGCCGCTTGAAGACAGGCTGATCGACAGCCTACGCCGCGATGCCTTCACGGCCAGCCGCACGACGGTCTACATCCAGTCGTTCGAAGTCGCCAATCTCAAGGCCATTCGCAACAAGATCGGCAGCAGCCAGCCCAACTGGAAGCTCGTGCAATTGATGGGCACATCCAGCCGGCAGCCCTACGATTTTGTGGTCGCCAAAGACAGCCGCACGTTCGGCGACATGATGACCAGCCAGGGCATGCGCGACATCGCCGCGTATGCCAACGGTGTCGGCCCTGACAAGAGCAGCATCATGGGCCTGGATGCGAGCGGCCGACTCACCGATCCGACCGACCTGATCCGCAACGCGCACAACGCAGGGCTGGTCGTCCACCCGTACACGTTCCGCCCCGAGAACACCTTCCTGCCGCCGTCGCTGCGCAGCGGTGCCGACAACACGCGCAACGTCAACGGCTCGATCACCGAGATCCAGGCATTCCTGCGTGCGGGCGTCGACGGCTTCTTCACCGACGATCCTGCCGTCGGGCGGCAAGCCGTGTCGACCTTCACGCGCTAGTCTTCGCGCATCGGAACCGTAGCGAGCGGCCGAGCCAGGATCGGGCCGCACAGTAGGTTTGGGCTACACTGCGTCCCGTTTTGGAGGAGGAACCCCACCCATGATCGGACGCATTGCCGGGACGCTGATCGAAAAGAACCCGCCGCACCTGCTGGTCGATTGCCACGGCGTCGGCTACGAGATCGACGTGCCGATGAGCACGTTCTACAACCTGCCCGCGACTGGCGAGAAGGTCGTCCTGCTCACGCAGCAGATCGTGCGCGAGGATGCGCACCTGCTCTACGGTTTCGGCACCGCCGCCGAGCGCGAAACTTTCCGCCAGCTCATCAAGATCTCGGGCATCGGCGCCCGCATTGCGCTGGCGGTGCTGTCGGGCATGTCGGTGGCCGAACTCGCGCAGGCCGTCACGCTGCAGGAAGCCGGGCGGCTGACGCGCATTCCGGGCATCGGCAAGAAGACGGCGGAGCGTCTGCTGCTCGAACTCAAGGGCAAGCTCGGCGCCGACCTGGGTGCGGTGCCCGGCGGCCCTGCCGTCTCGGACGACGCGGTCGACGTGCTCAACGCCCTGCTGGCGCTTGGGTACTCCGACAAGGAAGCGGCCCTCGCCATCAAGCAGGTGCCGGCCGGTACGGGTGTGTCCGAGGGGATCAAGCTGGCGCTCAAGGCGCTGTCCAAAGGCTGACGCCCGGGCGCGGCGAAACGGTAGAATGGCCTGCTCGCGCCTTCCCGGCGCCGTCCGCCCGTCATGATCGAAACCGACAAGCTCGCCGCCAAGGCTGCCTCTGCTGAGCGCATCATCTCAGCCTCCCCCGCCTCCCCCAACGAGGAGGCGTTCGAGCGCGCGCTGCGCCCCAAGCTGCTTGACGAATACGTCGGCCAGGAAAAGGTGCGCGGCCAGCTCGACATCTTCATGACCGCGGCCAAGAACCGCAGCGAAGCACTTGACCACGTGCTGCTGTTCGGCCCGCCGGGCCTGGGCAAGACGACGCTGGCGCACATCATCGCGCGCGAGATGGGCGTCAACCTGCGCCAGACCTCCGGCCCCGTGCTGGAACGCCCGGGCGACCTGGCCGCGTTGCTCACGAACCTCGAAGCCAACGACGTCCTCTTCATCGACGAGATTCATCGGCTCTCGCCCGTGGTGGAGGAAATCCTGTACCCGGCGCTGGAGGACTACCAGATCGACATCATGATCGGCGAGGGCCCGGCGGCGCGCTCGGTCAAGCTCGATCTGCAGCCGTTCACGCTGGTGGGCGCCACGACGCGCGCCGGTATGCTGACCAACCCGCTGCGCGACCGCTTCGGCATCGTTGCGCGGTTGGAGTTCTATACGCCTGCCGAGCTGGCAAAGATCGTCACGCGCTCGTCGGGCCTGCTGAACGCTCATATCGTGGATGAAGGCGCGCTGGAAATTGCCAAGCGCTCGCGCGGCACGCCGCGTATCGCCAACCGCCTGCTCCGCCGCGTGCGTGACTATGCCGAGGTCAAGGCCGATGGCATCATCACCCGCGAAGTGGCCGATGCCGCCCTGGCCATGCTCGATGTGGATGCGGTCGGCTTCGACCTGATGGATCGCAGGCTGCTCGAAGCGATCCTGCACAAGTTCAACGGCGGCCCGGTCGGCATCGACAACCTGGCGGCCGCCATCGGCGAGGAGCGCGACACGATCGAGGACGTACTCGAGCCCTACCTCATCCAGCAAGGCTACCTGCAGCGCACTCCCCGTGGTCGTATCGCCACGGCTTCGGCGTACCAGCACTTCGGGCTGGGCGCCCCCAAGAGCGGCCCCGTACGCGATCTCTGGGACGACAACCAATAAACGCCCACCCGGACCACCCCGACATGTCCGCCGCCCCGCGCCACCCGAACCGCACGTTCCGCTACTACGACTTCGTCATGGCGGCCTTCGTGACGGTACTGCTGTGTTCCAACCTGATCGGCGCGGCCAAGGCGGCGCAGGTCACGCTGCCGATCATCGGGCCGGTCACGTTTGGCGCTGGTGTGCTTTTCTTCCCGATCTCATACATCTTCGGCGACATCCTCACCGAGGTGTACGGCTACGGGCGCGACCGGCGTGTGGTATGGGCGGGTTTTGCCGCACTGATCTTCGCGTCGTTCATGTCGCTGGTCGTGCTGGCGCTGCCAGTAGCGCCATTCATGGCGGACTACCAGAAGAGCCTGAACGACGTGTTCGGCAACACCCCCCGCATCGTCGCCGGGTCGCTCATTGCGTTCTGGTGCGGCAGCTTTGCCAACAGCTACACGCTGGCGAAGATGAAGATCGCTACGGAAGGAAAATGGCTGTGGACGCGCCTTATTGGGTCCACGGTGGTGGGCGAGGCAGTGGATTCTTCGCTGTTCTACGTGATCGCCTTCTACGGGATCTGGCCCCACCAGCAGGTGCTTCGCGTGGCCATCGCGCAATACATCCTCAAGACCGGCTGGGAGGTCGTGGCGACGCCCCTTACCTACCGGGTCGTCGCCTTCCTCAAACGCGTCGAGCACGAAGACTACTACGACCGCGACACCAACTTCACGCCATTCCGGCTGAAGGTTTAGGGAACGCGGCGGTCCACCTCGTCGAGCACCAGCAAATCCAGGTGCGCGACATCCCCCCATTGCAGTACGGTCAGTTGATGGCCATCGGATGAAAGCCGGTTGATGCTCGCGTTGCGCAGTTCATGCTGGCGCGGCTCGGTGAGCGTCATGGCGTTGGCCCGGCGATACAGGCAATCGAGCACGCCGCCGTGGCTAACCAGCGCGATGCGCTCGCCGGGGTGGCGACGGATCAGGCGAAGCGCAGTCTCGACCGCACGTTCGTGGAATTCAGTCAGCGTCTCGCCGCCAGGCGGGGCGAACTCGGGCACGCGGTTTTGCCAGGCATCAAAGTCGGCTGGATGCTGTGCGGCGACTTCAGCATAGGTGAGGCCTTCAAACTCGCCATAGCAGCGCTCGCGCAAACCGGCGTCGTCACGCACCGTCACACCCACTTCATCTGCAAGCGCCTGCGCCGTCTGCCTGGCGCGCGACAGATCGCTCGCATAGACCGCATCGAACCGCTCGCGCGCCAGTGCCTTGCCAAGCTGCGCCGCTTGCTCCAGCCCTTGCATGTTCAGCGGCACGTCGAGCTGGCCTTGCAGGCGGCGCTCACGGTTCCAGTCGGTCTCGCCGTGGCGGATGAGCACGATGTGGGTGATCTGCGGCATCGGCAGAGGGATGGTGGCGGCGCGTGACATCACAGGGTTCCCGAGCGAATCAGACAGATTTGGCCGCTTCCGGCGTGGCCGCTTTTGCGACAGACGGCGCGGCTTGCGGCGCGATCTGCAGCCAGAATGTGACCGGACCATCGTTGACCAGCGACACCTTCATGTCGGCGCCAAACTCGCCGGTCGCCACGATGGGGTGCTGCGCACGGGCGCGCGCCACGAAGTGGTCGTACAGGCGGCGGCCATCTTCCGGCGCAGCCGCGGGTGTGAAGCTCGGCCGCGTGCCAGACTTGGTATCGGCCGCCAGCGTGAACTGCGATACCACCAGCAAGCCACCGGCCTGCCCGTTGCCGTCGATGTTGCGCACGGGCAGGTTCATCTTGCCCTGCGCGTCGGAGAACACGCGGTAGTTGAGCAGCTTCTCCAGCAGACGATCTGCCTCGGCGGCGGTGTCGCCACGTTCGGCACAAACAAGCGCAAGCAGGCCCGGGCCGATCTCGCCGACGACGCGGCCGTCCACCCGGACAGCCGCTTCAGACACACGCTGGATCAGTCCAATCACTTCAGCACCACGCGTGCAAAGCGACGCTTGCCGACCTGCATCACGAAGGTGCCCGCCTCCACCTTCAGGCCCTTGTCGCTGACGACGGTACCGTCGATCTTCACGCCGCCCTGTTCGATGTTGCGGTTGGCATCCGACGTGGACGGGCAGAGCCCAGCCTGCTTGAGCAATTGCGCAATGCCCAGTGGCGCGCCTGCCAGCTCAATCTGCGGGATATCGTCCGGCACACCGCCGCGTGCGCGGTGATTGAAGTCTTCCAGCGCGCGTTCGGCATCGGCCTGGCTGTGGAAGCGCGCGACGATCTCCTGCGCCAGCAGCACCTTGCAATCGCGCGGGTTGCGGCCCAGCGCGATCTCCGCCTTCATCAAATCGATCTCGGCCAGCGGGCGGAACGACAGCAGCGTGTAGTACGTCCACATCAGGTCGTCGGAGATGCTCATCAGCTTGCCGAACATCTCGTTCGGCGCCTCACTGATACCGACGTAGTTGCCCTTGGACTTGGACATCTTCTCTACACCGTCCAGGCCAACCAGCAACGGCATGGTCAAGATGCACTGCGGCTCCTGGCCGTATTCCTTCTGCAGTTCGCGACCGACCAGCAGGTTGAACTTCTGATCGGTGCCGCCGAGTTCCAGGTCGGACTTGAGCGCGACCGAGTCGTAACCCTGCATCAGCGGATAGAGGAATTCGTGCACCGAGATCGGCACGCCAGCCTTGTAGCGCTTGGTAAAGTCGTCACGCTCCATCATGCGGGCGACGGTGTACTTGGCGGCAAGCTGGATGATGCCGCGCGCGCCCAGCGGGTCGCACCATTCGCTGTTGTAGCGAATTTCGGTCTTGCTCGGGTCCAGCACCATGCTGGCCTGACGGTAATAAGTCTGCGCGTTGGTCTCGATTTGCTCGCGCGTGAGCGGCGGGCGCGTGGCATTGCGGCCGGACGGGTCACCGATCGTCGAGGTGAAATCGCCGATCAGGAAGATCACCTGATGCCCCAGGTCTTGCAACTGACGCATCTTGTTGAGCACCACGGTGTGGCCGATGTGGATATCGGGCGCCGTCGGATCCAGGCCCAGCTTGATGCGCAGCGGCACGCCGGTCGCGGCGCTCTTGGCTAGCTTCTGCTCCCATTCGGCAGCAATCAACAGTTCGTCGCAGCCGCGCAGCGACACTTCCATTGCGTGCGCCACCTCCGGGGTCACCGGGTACTTGGGTTTGGCCGGCGTGGCGTTATCGGAGGCGGCGGAAGTGTCAGGTGCAGTCATGGCAAAAAGAAAGGTCACCGCGCCGCACATGGAAAACGGCGCGAACGAATCAACAATCGGGGAAACGGTGCGTGCACGATGGCCGACATCGATTGAAACGTGCCGGCCGCGCAATCCCGGGATTTTACCGTGATGTGTCCGTTTGGCCCGCCATTGCGCTGGTAAGCTGTCGCGCATGAGCCATCCTGACCACACCCCACTCTCCACCGATCGCTACATCGGCTTGATGTCGGGCACCAGCCTGGACGGTGTCGACGGCGTTCTGGCGGACTTTTCCGGCGAACACCCGACCGTCCTCGCCGATGCCTACGTGCCCTTCTCGCCCGAACTGCGCCAGCGCTTTCTGGACCTGCAACACGCCGGCCACGACGAGATCCATCGCGAAGCCCTTGCCGCGAACGCGCTGGCCATGGTCTACGCCGACTGCGTTGCCCAACTGCTCGCTGCCACCGGTCTGGGTGTGCACGACGTGCGGGCCATCGGCGCCCATGGGCAGACGATTCGTCATCAGCCCGGCACACATGATGGCATCGGCTACACGCGCCAAACCCAGCACCCGGCGGTGTTGGCTGAACGCACCGGCATCGACGTCATTGCCGATTTTCGTAGTCGCGACATCGCCGCCGGCGGCCAGGGCGCACCGCTCGTACCAGCGCTGCATCGCGCGCTGTTCGGCCTGCCTGATGCGTGGCGTGTGGTCTGCAACATCGGGGGCATCGCCAACCTCACCGTCGTGCCGCCGCAAGCCCCCGACGCGCGCAACGCCGTACTCGGCTTCGACTGCGGCCCCGGCAACGCGCTGATGGACTACTGGGTTCACAGGCACCGCGATACCCGCTACGACGCCGACGGCGCCTGGGCCCGCACTGGGCGTATCGACGAAACGCTCCTCGCGCGTCTGAAGGTCGAGCCGTTCTTTGCAGCGCCACCGCCCAAGAGCACCGGCCGCGACCTGTTCAACCCGGCGTGGCTGCAACAAACCCTCGGCGATGCGCTGAACGCCGCGCGCCCTGAAGATGTTCAAGCGACGCTGCTCGCCCTCACCGCCGACACCATCACCGATGCCGTACGTGCCCATGCGCCGCAGGCCGCGTCACTGCTGGTCTGCGGTGGCGGCGCCCGCAATGGCGCGCTCATGGCACGTATCGCGCAGCAATTGCCGGGCGTGCGAGTCGCTCCGACAGATGACTTCGGCGTGCCCGCGCATCAGGTGGAGGCCCTCGCTTTCGCATGGCTCGCGCGCCAGTGCGTGCTCCGTGCCCACGGCAATCTGCATACCGCGACCGGCGCATCGGGCGATCGCATCCTCGGCGCAATCTACCCCGCTTGAGCGCACAATTTGCAGGCAACAAAAAAGCGCACCGAAGTGCGCTTTTTCTTTTACAGCGATGCGGCGTCAGACCGAGAACGACGAGCCGCAACCGCACGTGGTCGAAGCATTCGGGTTCTTGATGACGAACTGCGCGCCGTTGATGTCTTCCTTGTAGTCGATCTCGGCGCCCACCAGGTACTGGTAGCTCATCGAGTCGATCAAGAGCGAGACGCCATTCTTGGTCATGGTCGTATCGTCTTCGTTGGTCTCTTCGTCAAAGGTGAAACCGTACTGGAAGCCCGAGCACCCGCCGCCTTGCACGAATACGCGCAACTTCAACTCCGGGTTGCCTTCTTCTTCAATCAGTTGCTTGACCTTGTCCGCAGCGCTGTCGGTAAAGACCAGCGGAGCCGGAACCTCGTTCACATCGGGCGTGGCTGCCTGCGCGACTGCGTTCATGAAAATCTCCTGTGGGAACGTCTGAAACTTGCCTGTATTTTAAGCGCAAGCTGCAAATCGTGCCGAAGCCCCGCGTTTCAAGTGGGCATTGTGCGGTGCGCCAGCAACGGCTGACGCGCGATGTGATCAATCCTGATTGGACGCCAGCTTCAGATTGGGCAGCAACTTCACATCGCCAGGCGCCGCGTGCATCAACGTGCCCATGACGACGGCGCCTTGGTGCATTTCCAACGCCGCATATTGCACGTTGCCCTCAATGCGCGCCTTCGGCTGCAATTCAAGCAGCTCCGCCACATGCACGGGGCCAACCACGGTGCCATTCAGAATCAGGTGCCCGACGTGCACCTCGCCCTCGACGCGTGCGCTATCGGTAATCACCAGCATGCTGGGCTTGTCCGGATCGCCGTAGATGTTGCCGCTGATCTCGCCGTCGATCCGCAGACCGCCCGAGAAGCGCAGATTCCCTTCCAGTTTGGTATGAGCCCCCAGCAGCGTTTCAATCGCCAGCCCTTTCTTTTTGCCAAACAGCATCGTCGACTCCTCTGTGTACGGATCCTCGACAGGACAACGCCCGTCAGATGGAAAAACTCTGGCTCGCTTTGATCTTGCCGTTCTGCAGCACTTTCACCATCACCGATTGCACCGTGGTGCCGGGGGGCACGTCTACCCAGCCCTCAAGGCGCTGGTAGTGCGTGAGCTTGACGCGGGCGCTGGCAATGGGTGATCCGCTGGCCACCGTTCCCGGGAAATCGATCGTAGCAGCTTTGCCACCCTGTACCACGTTCAGCGTGAGCGCCAGTTGCCCCTCGAATTCGGAGACCGGCGCGAACGCCTTTCCGCCGCCTTGCATCAGCAGAACACGGAATCGCATGCGCGTCGGCTGCGCCTCGTCCGGCGCGATGCGGAAGCTGCGCACGTAAATACCAGCGGAATTGGTAGGTGCGGGCAACAGGCTGTCAAAGAAGGCTAAGTCCTCTTTCAACTGCGCGTTTTCGGTTTCCAGCGCCTTGAGTTGCTCAGCCATCTGCGCTTGCGCCCCTTCGGCGATACCCAGCCTGGCATCCACGGTGCCAGCGGACGCGGAAAGCTTGTCTCGCTCGGCTTGCACGGCGGCCAACTTGGTGGTCAGCTCGCGGTTCATAGCGCGCAAATCGGCGTCGTGCGGCCCCGTCAGACGGCGCCCTTCTTCGAAGGCCCACAGCGCCGCAGCCGCCGCAAGCCCAAATACCACGGCAATCAACAAAACCGTTACCGGCCAAGGCAGACGCGAACGCACCGTGACGTTCGGGGCGAGCACGGAAGCGCGACGCAACAAGCGACGCGCCTTCATGCGCGCGCCTCCCGACCCGCCTTGCGGATCAGAATCGGATTAGGAGAAACAGCGGATTGCATCATACGGGCCGAACGCTAACGAAATGTGAATTGTAGTCCCGCGGACATGTCGGAGCTGTTGCAAAGGGTAAGCGAGGCGACGGAAAGATCACCCTGTTTAGTTCGAACGCTCAAAAACAAAAAACCACACCCGAGGGTGTGGTTCTTTGCTGAAGCAGCAGGAAGCGGATTAACGCTTCGAGAACTGCTTGGCGCGGCGGGCCTTGCGCAGACCGACCTTCTTACGCTCGACTTCACGTGCATCGCGCGTCACCAGACCAGCCTTCGACAGGGCGGGCTTGAGCGTTGCATCGTAATCGATCAGGGCGCGGGTGATGCCGTGACGCACAGCACCGGCTTGGCCGGTTTCACCACCGCCGACCACGTTCACCTTGATGTCGAACGTAGCTGCATGGTTGGTCAGTTCCAGCGGCTGACGCACGATCATCAGCGAGGTTTCACGAGCGAAGTACTCGTTGATGGCCTTGCCGTTGACGATGATGTCGCCCTTGCCGGACTTGATGAAGACACGTGCCACAGCGCTCTTGCGGCGGCCGGTGCCATAGTTCCAGTTTCCGATCATGGATTAGGCCCCTTAGATTTCCAGCGCTTTCGGCTGCTGAGCTTCGTGCGGATGCGAGCCTTCGGCGTAAACCTTCAGCTTCTTGATCATCGCGTAGCCCAGCGGACCCTTCGGCAGCATGCCCTTCACAGCCTTCTCCAGGGCGCGGCCCGGGAAACGCTGCTGCATCTTGCCAAACGTCGTTTCGTAGATACCGCCCGGGTAACCCGAGTGGCGATAGTACTTCTTGTCGGTCGTCTTGGCGCCCGTCACACGCAGCTTGGCTGCGTTGATGACGATGATGAAATCGCCGGTATCGACGTGCGGAGTGAATTCGGGCTTGTGCTTGCCGCGCAGTCGGTGTGCCACTTCGCTGGCGACACGCCCGAGGACCTTGTCCGTCGCGTCAATCACGTACCAATCGCGCTTCACCTCATGGGGCTTTGCGGAAAAGGTCTTCATGATTTTTCCAAATATTGAGTCAGTGCCCGAGTGGACCCGTATCGCGCTGAGAACTTGCGTTCAGACTGCTCACGAACGGATCGTCTTGCGGACGCCTGCGCAACCCCATGCGAGGTCATCGCCGGCCCGCCTTCCCGCTTGTTGGTGCGGGCTCTCTAAATTTCTCTTTTCCGCGGGCAATCCGGAAAGGATTTCGATTGTACCCCGCACAGACTTCTTGACACAAGGAAAAAGGTGCGCACGGGTTCTGCAGGCGAAAAAAAACCCAAGCCATCAAGCTTGGGTTTGAATCCACCAAAGGAGGAGGGTGGAGGAGACACCTGCTGATCGTTGACTGGGTGGGTTGCACCGCATCAGCCGATCCAATGGTGCAAATTATACCCATTTCTGGGGCACGCGCAAGGAAATTTGCACTACGAAATCGCATTTCGTAATGCGGAAAGCCAATAAGAAGACAGAAGGCAGTTTAATTTCCCAACAAATCAAACACTTGCATTCATTTCGTGTGAGACAAGCTGCTGCGCACTAGAGCTATTCCTCCAATTTCGGCGCAATTTCGGTGCAAAAAGAACGGGTTGCACCTTTTCGAGCGGGTATCACTGTCAAGCCGCGTTCACCCTAGGGTGCCAACGCGCGCGAGGGCTGGTGGCTACAATGTGGCTTTTCGTCGGCGATGGTCGACCCTCTGCACAAGGATTGGACATGGATTGCACAGTGAGCTGGACCGGCCCGGATGGCATGGCCTTTTTGGCGGAAACCGGCAGCGGCCATCTCGTCACGATGGATGGCGCGCCCGACGGCGGCGGCCGTAACCTTGCACCGCGCCCGATGGAAATGGTCTTGCTGGGCACCGGTGGCTGCACCGCCTATGACGTGGTGCTGATCCTCAAGCGAGGCCGCCAAGACGTGCAAGGTTGCAGCGTCAAGCTGCAGGCCGACCGTGCCGAGACCGACCCGAAGGTCTTCACGCGCATCCACTTCACCTTCACGGTGACTGGGCGCAACCTGAAGCGGGAAACGGTGGAACGGGCTGTGCAGCTTTCGCACGAGAAGTACTGCTCGGCGTCGATCATGCTGGCCAAGACGGCCGAGATCACGCACTCGTTGGAACTGGTGGATCTGGCCACGCAGCCGACGGCATCGGAATAAGAAGCGAAGCGGACCGATAAGCCGGATTCTGTGCGCCGCGTGGCCGAAACCAGCGGCGTGACAACCATTCCTCTAGACCGGCTGTTGCCAGCCGGCTCAAGCTCCCTACCCGCAGACTCAGCGAGCCGCTTCATCGCCTGCTTACTTGGGATTGCTCCGGGTGGAGGTTACCGCGTTTCACCCTTCGCCCTGGCCGAAGCCGGGGCGAAGACTCGTCTCTGTGGCCCTATTCCGCACGTCACCGTGGATGGTCATTAGCCATCACCCTGCTCTATGGAGTCCGGACTTTCCTCCCCTTCCGCTCGCGCGAGGCGGCGGAAGCAGCGGTTGTCTGATCCGCTTCGCGAGGCGCGAGTCTAGCACTGTTCGGGTACCAATCGCCGCCGGCCCAGGCGAAAGACGGTCGTATCCAGATAGAAGCCGGCGTCGTCATTGGCATCGCACCAACCGGGGATGCCCATGACGGGCAACGGACGGAAATTGCTGGGCGCCAGATCGACATGCAAAAGCATCTCTGCCAGCGCGGCATCGAGCGAGGGACGATCCGCTGGTAATGCTGCCACGTGCAGCGGCCAGGCATGTGCAGTGATCGACTTGTACGGCGCAACCAACTTTTCCAGCAGCGCATGCCCGAACGGCAGAACTGCGCAGGTCGCGCCCCACGCTGCTCTGCCCTCGACGAACAAGCCGCGCCAATCGAACCCGGTCAGGCTTCGCTCAGGCGCGTCTTCAGTGTGCAGGAAGATCAGGGCGTTTTCGTCGAACAGCGTGGCGGCATCGCGTACTGTGCCGCGTGCCGCGCCAATCCCGTCCCGCGTAATCGCCCGCGCCTGGCGCGCGTTCAGCGCCGCCTTGGCAAGCGGCCAATGCAGCCAGATCAGTGCGTTGAAGAAATCGTGGAGATTGTCCCGCGTCGGCACCCGGCCGGTGGCGGCGACGTGTGCTTCATAGGCCGTGCCGGCCGGCAGCGCATCTTGCGGGATGAAGCGCAGCGTATGGCCGCCGGAGGTGCGAATTGCCTGCGCGGCCGGATGCGCGTTCAGTGCGTCTCGAAGATCGGCGCCGCCCTCAATCGCGCGTGCAATTGGGGCGCCGACCGCTGCCAGCGGTGCGAACGCCGGATGGCTCCAGTCGATCGCACGCAAACATTCAATCGCCAAGTCAGACGGATTTCCAGCGCAGCATCTCGCCGCCGCGCAGTGGCACCAGCGTCTGCTCACCGAACGGGACTTCGGCGGGAAGCTGCCATTGCGAGCGCGTGAGCGTGAGCGTGCCGGCGTTGCGCGGCAGGCCATAGAAGTCCGGCCCGTGCAGGCTCGCAAAGCCTTCGAGCTTGTCGAGCGCGTTGGCGTCTTCAAAGGCCTCGGCGTACAGCTCCATGGCGTGCAGCGCGGTGTAGCAGCCGGCGCAACCGCAGGCGTGTTCCTTCACACCCTTGGCGTGCGGCGCACTGTCGGTACCAAGGAAGAACCGCGGGTGGCCCGAGGTGGCGGCGGCCACCAGCGCCAGGCGGTGCGTTTCACGCTTGAGCACCGGCAGGCAGTAGTAATGCGGGCGGATGCCGCCGACAAACAGAGCGTTACGGTTGTACAGCAGGTGGTGCGCGGTGATGGTCGCGCCAACCGGGCCCTCGGCATCGCGCACGTATTCGGCAGCGTGCTTGGTCGTGATGTGCTCGAACACGACCTTCAGCGCCGGGAAGTCTCGACGTAGCGGCAACATCACCGTGTCGATGAAGACGGCCTCGCGGTCAAAGATGTCGACGGTCGGATCGGTCACCTCGCCGTGCACAAGCAGCGGCATGCCGACTTCCTGCATGGCTTCAAGCGTCTTGGCGCACCGGCGCAGGTCGGTCACGCCAGCATCGCTGTTGGTGGTGGCGCCAGCCGGGTACAGCTTCACGCCGTGGATGAAACCGCTGGCGCGGGCCTCGCGAATGACGTCGGGCGAGGTGTTGTCTGTCAGGTACAGCGTCATCAGCGGCTCGAACCGCGTGCCGGCTGGCAACGCGGCGAGAATGCGCTCGCGGTAGGCACGCGCCTGCGCAGTGGTGGTCACCGGCGGCTTGAGGTTGGGCATGATGATCGCGCGGCCGAACTGGCGTGCGGTGTCGCCCACCACATCGGCGAGGGCATCGCCATCGCGCAGGTGCAGGTGCCAGTCATCGGGGCGGACGATCGTAAGAGTATCGGTCATGGTGCGTGCAGAAGCGGTCAGCAAAAACGTGAATCAGAGAATGAGGATGACGCGGTAGTCGTTGACGTTGGTGCGCGTCGGGCCGGTGACGATCAGGTCATCGGCAGCGGCAAAGAAACCGTAGGCGTCGTGTGCGTCGAGCGCGGCGCGGGCGGCGATGCCCTTGGCGGCGGCGCGGGCGATGGAGTCGGGGTCAAGCAGCGCACCCGCATTGTCCTCCGATCCGTCAATGCCGTCTGTATCGGCGGCGAGCGCATAGACATCATCCATGTCTTCGAGCGTGACGCCGAGCGAGAGCAGGAACTCCGCGCAGCGCCCGCCGCGGCCGCCGGTCAGGCCCGGCGGAATCGTCACCGTGCACTCGCCGCCGGAGATGAGTGCGACCGGCGCCACAAACGGGGCGCCATGCTGGCGCACCTGCCTCGCCAGCGCCCCATATACCTGGGCGACCTCTCGCGCTTCGCCGGTCACCGTGTCGCCGAGGATGGCCGTGTGGATACCGCGCGCCGCAAACACCTGCGCGCCGGCCTGGAGACTCTGTTGCGCGGTGGCGATGACGTGATTGGTCACGCGTGCAAAGCAGGCGTCGCCCGGCTTGGGCGTTTCGGCAATCTCGCCGCGTGCTCCGCATTCCAGGTGTGCGCGCACGGTATCGGGCATGTGAGCGCCCCAGCGTTTCAGAATGGCAAGCGCATCGGCATAAGTGCTCGCATCCGGCACGGTCGGGCCGCTGGCAATGGCGCTCGGATCATCGCCGGCCACGTCGGAAACAATCAACGTCGTGACCGGCGCGCGTGATGCGGCGGCAAGCCGCCCACCCTGAATACGCGACAGATGCTTGCGCACGATATTCATGTCGGTGATCGGCGCACCGCAGCGCAGCAGCTCGCGCGTCACGGCTTTCAGATCGGACATCGGGATGCCCTCGGCGGGCAGCGACAGCAGGCTGGAACCGCCGCCCGAGACCAGCACGATAAGGCGGTCGTTCTCGGTGAGCGCGCAGACGCGATCCAGGATTTCCTGCGCGGCTTGTTCGCCCGCCTCGTCCGGCACCGGGTGCCCCGCTTCAATGACGCGGATGTGCTCGGTCGGCAACCCATGCGCATAGCGCGTGACGACCAGTCCTTCGACCTGCGCGCGGCCGGCATAGGCCTGCTCGACAGCCAGCGCCATCGACGCAGCCGCCTTGCCGGCGCCGACCACCAGTGTTTTGCCGCCGGCATACGGCGGCGGAAGGAAGTTTGCGACGATTTTTAGCGGATCGGCCGCGCCCACGGCGGCGGCGTAGCTCTCCAGCAGGAGGGCGCGGGCGGCGGTGCGGTCGAGCTTCATGGGAATGGCTTCTCCGGTTAAGGCAATCTGGAGGCGGTGGCGTGCGGCATGTGCGCAACGCCCGGCCCCCAGGCGCGGCGCCGTGAAGACGAAGGCGCTTGGCACCCCCGGCGGCCGGCAGGATAATGATCATTTTATTGCATCCGACTTTTCCCCCACCATGTGCCAGCTGCTGGGCATGAACTGCGCTGAACCGACCGATGTGACGTTCTCGTTCACGGGGTTCGCCGCGCGCGGTGGCGTGACCGACCACCATGCCGACGGCTTCGGCGTCGCCTTCTTCGAAGACAAGGCATGCCGCCTGTTCATCGACAACCAGTCTGCCGGTACCTCGCCGGTAGCGGAGTTGGTCAAGCGCTACCCGATCAAGTCCAAGAACGTCATCTCGCACATCCGCAAGGCGACGCAGGGCACGGTGCGGCTGGAAAACTGCCACCCCTTCATGCGCGAGCTGTGGGGCAGGCACTGGATCTTTGCCCACAACGGCGACCTGAAGAACTTCTCGCCGTTCCTCTCGGGCGTCTACCAGCCCGTGGGCGATACCGACAGCGAACTCGCCTTCTGTTTCATCATGCAGGCGCTTCGCAAGCGCTTTCCGGGTTCGCAGCCGCCGCTCAACGAGCTGTTCTACGCGCTGTCTGACATCACCAAGGAAATCACCCGCTACGGCGTGTTCAATTTCCTGTTGTGCAATGGGCAGGCGCAGTTCGCGCATTGCTCGACGCGGCTGTATTACATCGTGCGGCAGTGGCCGTTCTCGACGGCGCATTTGATCGACGCCGACATGACGATCGACTTCGCCAAATACACGACGCCTGCCGATCGCGTGGCTGTCATCGCCACCGCGCCGCTCACCGACAACGAAGTCTGGACGCAATTCGTGCCAGGCGAGCTGCTGATGTTCGAATCGGGCCAGGCCACGATGGCCACCAAGGTGCCGATTCCGGAAGCCGTGCAGATCGCCAACGCTGCCAACACCGCCTGCACCTGACGCCGCGTCGCCCACAAAAAAAAGCCGCTCTCGAAAGAGCGGCTTTTTGTTGCCGGGAACCGTCGATCAATGCGACAGGATCTTCGACAGGAACTGCTTGGCACGATCGGAACGAGCGTCGATGTTGCCGAAAAACTCTTCCTTCTCGCAGTCTTCAACGATGCGGCCCTGGTCCATGAAGATCACGCGGTTGGCAACCTTCCGCGCGAAGCCCATTTCGTGGGTCACGCACATCATGGTCATGCCTTCCTTGGCCAGTTCCACCATCACGTCGAGCACTTCGTTGACCATTTCAGGGTCCAGCGCGGAGGTCGGCTCGTCGAACAGCATGCAGATCGGGTCCATCGACAGCGCGCGCGCGATTGCCACGCGCTGCTGCTGACCGCCCGACAGTTGGCCCGGGTACTTGGCAGCGTGCGCCTTCAGGCCCACGCGGTCCAGATACTTCAGGCCCTTGGCCATGGCTTCTTCTTTCGAGCGGCCCAGCACCTTTTGCTGTGCGATCGTCAGATTCTCGGTAATCGACAAGTGCGGGAACAGCTCGAAGTTCTGGAACACCATGCCCACGCGCGAACGCAGCTTCGGCAAGTTGGTACCCTTCGCGCCCACCGAAGTGCCGTCAACGAAGATCTCGCCCTTCTGGAACGGTTCCAGCGCATTGACGGTCTTGATGAGCGTGGACTTGCCCGAACCCGACGGGCCGCACACCACCACCACTTCGCTCTTCTTCACGCTGGTGGTGCAGTCGGTCAGCACCTGGAAGCTGCCGTACCACTTGGAAACGTTCTTGATCTCGATCATTGGGTCACCTTCTTCTGAAGTCGCTTCACCAGCACGGAGGCGCCGAAGCAGATCACGAAATAGCACAAGCCGGCAAACAGCAGCAGTTCGACGATACGGCCGTCGCGCTCACCGATGTTGTATGCCTGCGTAAAGAAGTCCGACAGCGCGCTCACATACACCAGCGACGTATCCTGGAACAGGACGATGGCCTGGGTGAGCAGCAGCGGAATCATGTTGCGGAATGCCTGCGGCAGGATCACCAGGCGCATGGCCTGGCCGTACGTCATGCCCATCGCATAGGCCGCGAACATCTGCCCGCGCGACACGCTCTGGATACCGGCGCGGATGATCTCCGAGTAATACGCCGCTTCAAACAGCGCGAAGGCGACCAGCGCAGACATCATGCGCATGTCGGTCGCCGGCGACAGATCGAAGATCCTCTGCAACACCTGCGGCACGATCAGGAAGAACCACAGCAGCACCATCACCAGCGGGATGGACCGGAAGAGGTTCACGTACGCCTGCCCGAACCACTGCAGCAGCTTGATGCCGGAGAGGCGCATCATCGCGAGCAGCGTGCCCCACACGATGCCGACCAGGATGGCCGTGCCCGTGATCTGGAGCGAGAGGACCATCCCCTCGCCGAGCACACGCATGTTGTCGACGTTGATGGACGAGAAATCGAATTGATAAGCCATGAAGAGTCCTCGCCCGATTACTTGCCACCGATGAAGCCAGGCAGCCGGGAACGTGCTTCCACCCAGCGCATCAGGCCCATTACGGTCAGGTTGATCAGCATGTACATCAGCGTCACGGCGATGAACGATTCGTACGGCTGCGCAGTGTAGTCAACCAGCTGGCGGCCCTGTGCGGCAAGCTCCAGCAAACCGATGGTCGATGCCACAGCCGAGTTCTTGAAGATGTTCAGAAACTCCGACGTGAGCGGCGGCACGATGATGCGGAACGACATCGGCAGCATCACGTAGCGATACGTCTGCGCCAGCGTGAAGCCCATGGCCAGTCCGGCGTTGCGCTGCCCGCGCGGCAGCGAATTGATACCTGAGCGCACCTGCTCGCAGACACGCGCGGCGGTAAACGTGCCAAGACACAGCATCGCAGACAGGAACATCGCCGTGTTGGGGTTCATCTGCTTGATGTAGTCGCCACCCGGCACGAGCTCGGGCATGACGAAGTACCAGATGAAGAGCTGCACGATCAGCGGAATGTTGCGGAACAGCTCCACGTACGCTGCGGCCAGGCCCGACAGCCACTTGTTCGGCACCGTACGCAGCACGCCCAGCAAGGAGCCGATGACGAGCGCGATGATCCAGGAAGACAGGCCGAGTACGACGGTGGTCTTCAACCCCGCCAGCAGCCAGTCCAGATAGGTCTGATTCTGGGCGGCTTCCGTAAAGAAGACGCCCCAGTTCCAGTGGTAATTCATGATGGTTCCCTCAAAAAGAAACGGAAGGGAGAAGACCTGTTAACCGGCCTTTGCCTTCCGTTTCGGTGACGCTTGTATCAGGCCCGTTGAGGGAGCCGATCAGTCAAGAGCCTTGTCGTTCGGGTTCTTGATCAGCGCCTTCATGTCGTCCGACAGCGGGAACTCCATGTTCACACCCTTGGGCGGAACCGGCTGTTCGAACCATTTCTTGTATTCGGCTGCAATCGAGCCGTCCTTCATCATGCCGGCGATGGTCTTGTCGGCCAGTGCCTTGAACGGCTTGTCGTCCTTGCGAACCATACAGCCGTAGGCTTCGCGCGATTGCGGCTTGGCCACGACCACCCAGTCAGTCGGGCTCTTGGCCTTGGCGCGCTCGCCGTACAGCAGGGCGTCGTCCATCATGAACGCAACAGCGCGGCCCGATTCCAGCGTCAGGAACGACTGGCCGTGGTCCTTCGTGCTGATGATGTTCATGCCCATCTGCTTGTCATCGTTCATCTTGCGCAGCAGGCGTTCCGACGTCGTGCCGGCGGTGGTCACGACGTTCTTGCCCTTGAGCTGCGCCCAGTCGGTGATGCCCGAATCCTTCTTCACCATGATGCGCGTGCCGATGATGAAGATCGTGTTCGTGAACGATGCTTGCTTCTGGCGCTCAAGGTTGTTCGTGGTCGAACCGCACTCCAGATCGATGGTGCCGTTCTGCAGCAGCGTGATGCGGTTTTGCGAAGTGACCGGGATCTCGTTGATCTTCAGATCCTTCAGGCCGAGCTGCTTCTTCACGTCCTCGGCAATCTTGGTGGCGACGTCGTACGAATAACCGATCGTGCGGACACCGCCGACGTTGTAGCTGAACGGAATCGACGAATCGCGCACGCCCAGCGTGATGGTGCCGGTGTCTTTGATCTTCTTGAGCGTACCAGTCAGCTCTTCTGCGTGGGCAGCGCTGCCGAATGTACCAACGGCGACACCAACGGCTGCAACCACGGTTGCCAGCTTGGCGAGGTTCATGAAAGTCTCCTTTTGACCATGAAAGAGAAAGACGGGACTGTACCAAAAAACGTTTGGCGACAGTATTGGTGTTGCCACTAAATCGTTGAATCCAACGGAGTTTTTCCTCTGGCGCGGACCCTGCCGCAACCGCGTTTTCCATGCAACCGGATACCTTACGTTGTGCTTTTCCGAAAATCCGGAAAAGACGCGCAGCGCCCGACACGGCAACGCTCTGCAACATCGGCACGCGGGCCCGATTGCTTGAGCGGATAACCGCCAATTGCTAAGGAAAACAAGGGGAAATAAAGCCCGCCCGATGTGCGCTCTCTGTCGCTTAACGAACCCGACTTGAGGATGGGAAGGACGACGATGATGCCATCGCCCTTCTCATGGTGCGGTGCTCCGGAACGTTATGGTTCGTCCCATGAGCACCGGCTTTCTTCAACCGTCGCGCATGGCCGCCTGATCGGCAGCAACGCGATAGACCAGTGCAGTGCCCTGTTGGGGCACCGCACTGGTATTGATCAGCGCGTTGCCGATCAGGGGTACAGACCGCGCTCTTGGCGGGCCTGCAGAATCCGCGTACAGGCGATGATGAATGCCGCCGTACGCAGAGTAACCTTGTTGTCCTGCGCCACTTGCCAGACGCCACGGAAGGCGTCTTGCATGATCCGTACCAGGCGCTGGTTGATCTCGTCTTCGGTCCAGAAGAAGCTCGAGAAATCCTGCACCCACTCGAAATAGCTGACCGTCACGCCGCCGGCGTTGGCAATCACGTCCGGGCAGACCAGGATGCCGCGGTCGCGCAGGATGTCGTCCGCTTCGGGCGTTGTGGGGCCGTTTGCACCTTCCACGACAATCTTTGCCTTGATGTGGGGCGCGTTCTTCGCAGTGATCTGGCCTTCCAGCGCGGCCGGGATCAGGAATTCGCACTCCAGCCCCCAGAAGTCGTCTTGCGAGACGGTCTCTGCAACAAAGCCGGCCACGCTGCCATTGTGGTCAACGTGCTTGATGAGCGCGTCGACATCCAGGCCGCTGCCATTGAACACGATGCCCTTGTGGTCTTGCACGGCAATGACCTTGGCACCAGCGTCGTGGAACAGCTTGGCGGCCACGCTGCCCACATTGCCGAAGCCTTGCACCACCACACGCGCGCCCTTGACGTCGATGCCAAGGTTGCGCGCGGCTTCGCTGCCGACCACGAACACGCCACGGCCAGTGGCTTCGCGACGGCCCAGACTGCCGCCCAGTGCGATCGGCTTGCCGGTCACCACGCCGGTGGCGGTGGAGCCTTCGTTCATGGAGTACGTGTCCATCATCCACGCCATGATCTGCGCGTTGGTGTTCACGTCCGGGGCCGGAATGTCCTTGTTCGGGCCGATGATGATGCCGATCTCGCTGGTGTAGCGGCGGGTCAGGCGTTCGAGTTCACCGGAAGACAGCTTGCGCGGGTCGACGCGGATACCCCCCTTGGCACCACCGTACGGCACGTTCACGGCCGCGTTCTTCACCGACATCCACGCAGACAGCGCCATCACTTCCGACAGCGTCACGTCCTGGTGGAAACGCACGCCGCCCTTGCCCGGGCCGCGCGACGTGTTGTGCTGCACGCGGTAGCCCTCGAAGTGGGCGATGCGGCCGTCGTCCATCTGGATGGGCACGTCAACGATCAGCGCGCGCTTGGGGCGCTTGAGCGTTTCAACCCAACGTGCCAGCGAGCCGAGATAGGGGGTGACCCGATCGACCTGCTGCAGATAGATGCCCCACGGGCCGAGGTTGTCGGCCGGCAGATAGGACGGGATGGCGTGCTGGAGTGTCGACGGAGATGCGACATTGGACATGGCTGTCTTCCTTTTTTGGGCCTCGGTAAGGCCCTTCAAGTCCCACAAAATGCCCGCCAGCTTAGGGACCGCCCAGAACGAAATCCAATGCCGTTTTTACATCGGGTTATGCATTGGACGCATAACCTCATAGTCGAACCCGATCGCCCGTTCAGCCCGCCAGCGCGCTCCATAACGTGTCGATCAGCTCGCGCTTGCGCTTGGACTGCGGGTGCCGACGGTCGTGCGCGCCGCTTTGCGGGTGCTCACGATAGAGCCGGATTTCCATCTCGATCGACAAGGTACCGCCGCCCTTGCCTTCCGCGCGCACGAGGCGTCCGGCTGCCACATCCTCCCGCACCGCACTCTCGGGCAGGAAGGCTACGCCGTGGCCCGCCAATGCCATCACCTTGAGCGCTTCGGCCATGTCGGTTTCGTAGCACTTGTCGAGCAGCGGTGCCACGGGCGAGTTTTCCAGCAGCACATCCACCATGCGGCCCAGAAAGGCGTTGGGCGTGTAGCTGAGGTAGGCGATCGGCTTGCGTGCGGTGGGAACAAGCCGATAAATCGGCCGCCCGCTTGCATCGGGCTTGGAGAACGGCGAAAGCCGCTCGGTGCCCAGCACCAGCATGTCGTAGCGCGTGGGGTCGAGCTGGATCATCTGCCGCGCGTGGTGATAGACCATCACGAGATCGCAGCCGCCCTCCACCAGCGTCATCACCGCATCGTGCACGTTGAGCGCGCGCAGCCTGCATTGCAGCTTGCCGATCTTCTCTTCCACCTGCGCGAGCCAGCCGGGGAAGAACGTCAGCGATAGCGTATGCGGCACGGCAAAGTCGATCGTCGACGCACTGGCCGGGCGCTGGCCGCGCATCAGGGCGCGCGTCTCACTCACCTGGGCGAGCATCGCCAAAGCCTGTTCGTAGAAGACCTCTCCGGCGGGAGTCAGGCGTGTTGGGTAGCTTGATCGGTCGATCAGCTCATTGCCGAGCCACGCCTCGAGGGATTGAATGCGCCGCGAAAACGCCGGCTGCGTCACGTGTCGCAATTCGGCCGAGCGCGAAAAGCTGCGCGTCTCCGCCAGGCTGATGAAGTCTTCCAGCCATTTGAGTTCCATCGCGTTGTCTCTCCCTCAACCTGCTCGGGTGTCTTCTGTTTCTTCGGCCACGCGTTCGGGCTCGCGTGCCTGCATGCGCCACATCTGCGCGTAACGGCCTTCCGCACGCAACAACGATTCATGTGTTCCGCGCTCGATGATGTGGCCGTGTTCCATCACCAGAATCTGGTGCGCACGCACGATGGTCGACAACCGATGTGCAACGACCAGCGTGGTGTGGTTCTGCGCCAGCCGCATCAGCTCTTCTTGAATGGCGTGCTCGGTACGCGAGTCGAGTGCGGACGTTGCTTCATCAAACACGAGAATCGGCGGGCGCTTGAGCAAGGTACGTGCAATCGCCACACGCTGCTTCTCGCCGCCGGAGAGCTTCAGGCCGCGCTCGCCGACTTGCGTCTCGTAGCCATCAGGCAGCGATTCGACAAAGTGGTGGATCTGCGCCGCGCGGGCGGCTTCGATCACCTCTTCGCGGCTCGCATCGGGGCGGCCGTAGGCGATGTTGTAGTAGATGCTGTCGTTGAAGAGCACCGTGTCTTGCGGAACGATGCCGATGGCGGCGCGCACGCTGGATTGCGTGACGTCACGCAGGTCCTGGCCGTCGATCTGGATAGCGCCGGACTTCACGTCATAGAAGCGGAACAGCAAGCGCGCCAGCGTCGATTTGCCCGAGCCGCTTTGCCCCACGACCGCCGTGGTCGTGCCGGCAGGAATAGTGAAGTCCACATCGAACAGGATCTGGCGCTTGGCCTCGTAGCTGAAGTCGACATGCGCGAAGCGGACTTCGCCCGCGTGCACCGCCAGCGGTTTGGCGTCGGGCTTGTCGGCTACCTCGCGATTGGTCTGCAGCAGGTGGAACATGCGGTCCATGTCGGTCACGGCTTGCTTCAGCTCACGATAGATCACGCCCAGGAAGTTGAGCGGAATGTAGATCTGCAGCATCAGCGTGTTGACGAGCACGAGGTCCCCCAGCGTCATGTGCCCCGCCGCCACCCCCTGCGTGGCGCGATACAGAATCAGGATGAGCGCGGTGGCGACAATGACCTGCTGGCCGAAGTTCAGCACCGACAACGAGTTCTGCGAGCGGATCGCAGCCGCGCGGTAGTGCTTCAGGTTCTCGTCGTAACGACGTGCTTCGTAGTCTTCGTTGCCAAAATACTTGACCGTCTCGAAATTGAGCAGCGAATCGATTGCCTTCTGGTTGGCGCGCGAATCCAGCTCGTTCATCCTGCGGCGGAAGTGCGTGCGCCAGTTCGTCACCGTCACCGTAAAGACGATGTAGCTGACCAGCGCGCAGAACGTGATGAGCGCGAACCACACGTCGTACTTCACGAAGAAATACGTGATGACGAGGCCGACTTCCACCAGCGTCGGCAGGATGCTGTACAGCGAATACGAAATGAGCGACTGGATGCCGCGCGTGCCGCGCTCGATGTCGCGGCTCATGCCGCCAGTTTGGCGCTCAAGGTGAAAGCGCAGTGACAGCGCATGCAGATGCCGGAACACCTGCAGGGCGAGCGTGCGCACCGAACTCTCCGTCACCTTCGCGAACAGGATTTCGCGCAGCTCCGAGAACAGCGACGTCGACAACCGCAGCAGCCCGTAGCCGATGATGACGCCCACCGGCACAACCAGCAGCGCGCGGGGGTCGGACGGCGACACGTTCATCGAATCAATCAGCCGCTTCATGACCATCGGCACACCAAGGTTTGCCACCTTGGCCGCGATCAGGAACGACAGCGCCAGCGCCACACGCCATTTATAGGCCAGCAGATAAGGCAGCAGGCTCTTGATGGTGCGCCAGTCACCGCGGGCAGCCCCCGGCGGAGGCGGTTCGGAAGAAGCGGGAAAGCGGCGCATGTGCGGTGCAATAAAATGGCGGATTGTGTATTCTCCCACCGATCACCTGCGCGCGCCCTGGGCTCGCTGGTGGGCCCTCCCTCCGCTTCAATGCTGCCCTGCATCATCATGTCCGATACCCAAGCCACCACTGAAACCGTCACGCTGCCCGCCGACAAGCAGCCCGCCGTGCGCGTGATGCCGATGCCCTCCGACGCCAACGTCCACGGCGATGTTTTTGGGGGCTGGATCATGTCGCAGGTGGACATCGCCGGGTCGATCCCCGCGGTGGTGCGCGCCAACGGCCGTGTCGCCACGATCGCGGTCAACTCGTTCGTCTTCAAGCAGCCCGTGTACGTGGGCGATCTGGTGAGCTTCTACGCCAACGTGGTCAAAACGGGGCGCACGTCGATCACCGTGGATGTGGAGGTCTATGCGCAGCGCATGCACGCCAGCGGCCGCCACGCCACCGTCAAGGTCACGGAAGCCACCCTCACCTACGTGGCCACCGACGAGACTCGCAAGCCGCGCGTGCTGCCGCCGCTCTGAACCGGCAACGCTCAACAAAAAACCCGGCGTCGCGCCGGGTTTTCTTTTGCGTATGAACGCCTCGCTCAGTTGAACTTGGAAAAATCTGGGCGGCGTTTCTCGAAGAATGCCGTGAACGCCTCGCGCGCTTCCGGCGCGCGCAGCATCTCGCCAAACTGCTTGCCTTCCACCGACATGCGCTCCGCGATCTGCGGCGTGGCGCCTTCCTTCATCAGCCGCTTGGTGGCGCGCAGCGATGCGGGCGGCAGCAGCGTCAGCTTACGCGCCTGCGTGCGCACGAAGGCATCCAGCTCCCCGGCCGGCAGCACGCGGTTGACCAGGCCGAGTTCACGCGCTTCGTTCGCGTCAAAAGGCTCGCCGAAGAGCAGCTTGTCCGCTGCGCGGTGATAACCGGCCAGTTGCGGCAGCAGCAGGCTGGATGCGGCTTCCGGACAGAGCCCCAGTTGCGCGAACGGCATCGACAACTTGGCCGTCTCGGATGCGTAGACCAAGTCGCAATGCAGCAGCATGGTCGTGCCCACGCCGACGGCCGCGCCACTCACCGAAGCGATCAGCGGCTTGGTCGCCGTGCTGATCGCCTTCAGGAACTGGTGCACGGGGGCGCTCTCGTCCTTGGGCGGATTCTTCATGAAGTCTTCGAGATCGTTGCCCGCCGTGAACACGCTCTCGTGGCCGGCCAGCACGATCACGCGGATGGCAGGATCGGTTTCGGCGGCCACCAGCGCGTCGGCCAGCGTTTGATACATCGCAGCCGTGATGGCGTTCTTGCGGTCCGGGCGGTCAAAGGTGAGCGTCAGGACGCCGTCTACGGTCTCGGTACGAATCGACATGAAAACTCCAGGTGAAACCTGCGCCGCTAGATCGGCACAGGAGAGTCAGATAGATAACCGACGGAGAACGCGTTGGCCCCCACGTTCAACGCCACGGTCAGGCTCATCGGCGCGAGCAACACTTCTACGCCGTGGTCCTGTGCGGTTCGCATCAACGCTTGCACCGGCTCCATGCGGCGCACGGTGTCGAGCGAACCGGAATACGTGATCGCCACCACGGGCGTGGCCAGACGCTCCTCGGCGATCATGGTTTCGGTATGCGCCATCAGACGGCGGATGCCTTCATCGGAACCGCGCACCTTGGCGATGGCTTCTGTCTCGCCCCGGTGCATATGGATGAGCGGACGCACGTTGAACGCCGTGCCCATCATGTAGCGGCTCCAGGTGATGCTCTTCTCGCCCTTCTGCTTGGCGCGCGTGTACATGTACAGCAGCTCATCGGGAACAAGGTAGACGTGCGAGGCGTCACGCAGGCGGTTCTCGATCACGTGCACGACGTCACGCACCTCCGCGCCTTCGCGCAGCATGCGTGCGGCTTCGTGCACCATCAGCGCCTGACCGGGGCCGATGGCGCCGGTATCCACCACTGTCAACTCAAACAGCCCCGAGCGGCCGGCGTCCTTGCGTGGCTTGAAGCTCTTGGCAGTTGTGCCCACCACCGCGCCGGTTGCGTGGCTGTAGAAATGGCTGCGCGAGCTGGCAATCGTCAGCAGCAAGGCCCGGTCGTGCTGCGTGACCACGTGCTTGAGCAGGTAGTCTTCGATCTCGCGTTCAAGCAGCGGAATCGATTCGGCGTAGTGATCTTGCTTGTCGACGAGGTACTTGCGATAGAGCTGCGGCAGCGCCGCCTCGTCGCGGCGGTCTTCTACAAACAATTCGCCCGCACGAATGCGGAACGGCACCACGCCCAACCCCAGCTGATCGATCATCGAGCGCGGCATATCGCATGCCGCATCGGTCAATACGATTGTGTCGCCGACAGTGTTGCCCATCGCGCGCCCTCCTCTTGGTGCACCGCCGGTGACCCGGTGGTGTGTCTCCTCTGTTGCGGAATCGTGGCTCCGCTTCTATTGCGATACCGGCTGGGTGCCGGCCGCATTCTTCGGCGCGCTTGTTCGAAACGACTGCGCGCCTGCGCAACTATGCGTGGTGAGACGGGCGATTAGCAAGCAGGGGAAGGCCCTAAAAAGCTACCTGAGCCTTCCCCCTTGCGTGGGGTCACATGCGTTCGAAAATGCCTGCAGCGCCCATGCCGGTGCCGACGCACATCGTCACCATGCCGTACTTCTGGTTGCGACGACGCAGGCCGTGCACAACCGTGGCCGCACGGATGGCACCGGTCGCGCCCAACGGGTGGCCCAACGCGATCGCGCCGCCCAGCGGGTTGATTTTGCTGGTGTCCAGACCCAGGTCCTGAATCACGGCCAGCGACTGCGCGGCAAACGCTTCGTTCAGCTCGATCCAGTCGATCTGATCCTGCGTCAGACCGCCAGCCTTCAGCGCGGCAGGAATGGCTTCCTTCGGGCCGATACCCATGATTTCCGGCGGCACGCCGCGCACCGCAAACGATACGAAGCGCGCCAGCGGCACCAGGTTGAACTGCTTCAGGATCTTCTCCGACACCAGGATCAGCGCGCCCGAACCATCCGAGGTCTGCGAGCTGTTGCCGGCGGTCACGCTGCCCTTGTTGGCGAACACGGCGCGCAGCTTGCCAAGGCCTTCAACCGACGTATCGGCACGCGGGCCCTCATCCAGCGACATCGTGCGCGTCTTGATGTCGATGGCGCCAGTGCCCAGGTTCGGGAACTTCTCGATGATCTCGATCGGCGTGATCTCGTCCTTGAACTCGCCGGTTTGCTGCGCGGCAAGTGCCTTCTGGTGCGAAGCCAGCGAGAAAGCATCCTGCGCCTCGCGCGAAATCTTCCATTGCTGGGCGACCTTTTCGGCGGTCAGGCCCATGCCATAGGCGATACCGACATTCTCGTCGCGCGTGAAGATGTCCGGCGACATCGACGGCGAGTTGCCCATCATCGGCACCATGCTCATCGATTCCACGCCGGCGGCGATCATCACGTCGGATTCACCCACGCGGATGCGGTCGGCAGCCATCGCCACGGCGGTCAGGCCCGAGGCGCAGAAACGGTTGACGGTCACGCCGCCCACCGTGTTCGGCAGGCCGGCCAGCAGTGCGCCGATACGCGCTACGTTCAGGCCCTGCTGCGCTTCGGGAATCGCGCAGCCAACGATGGCGTCTTCGATCAGCGCCGGGTCCAGGTTCGGCACCTGGGCGACGGCGCTCTTGAGGATGGTCGCCAGCAGATCGTCGGGGCGCAGGTTCTTGAGCGTGCCTTTGGGCGCCTTGCCGATCGGGGAACGCGTCGCGGCGACGATGTAGGCGTCTTGCAGTTGCTTGGTCATGATGAAACTCCTGTTCTCTGTCGTCGCGCGGGTCAGTTACGAACGGGCTTGCCGGTCTGCAACATGCCCATGATGCGTTCCTGGGTCTTGGAGCTGCCGAGCAGATCCACGAAGGCCTTGCGCTCCAGCGCCAGCAGCCAGTCTTCGTCCACCAGCGCGCCGGCTTCGACGTCACCGCCGCACACGGCTTCGGCGATGCGCGAGGCGATCGTGAAGTCGTGCTGCGAGATGAAGCTACCGTCACGCATGTTCACCAGCGACGCCTTGATCGTGGCGATACCCGAACGGCCCGCCACCGGGATGCCCACCGGACGCAGCGGTGCGCGGTAGCCTGAGTCGGACAGCGCACGCACTTCGTTGCGCGCCTCGTGCAGCAACTCGTGCACGTTGAAGACGATGGTGTCGGTCGGCTGCAGGTAGCCGATCTTCTGCGCGTCCAGCGCGGAGGACGACACCTTGGCCATCGCCGCCGCCTGGAAGCGGTTCGTCAGGAACTGCAGGATGTTGGTGCTGCCCGCAGCTTGCGCAGCCTTGGCAGCGGCCAGCGCCGCTTCCTTCAGGCCACCGCCCGCCGGAACCAAGCCCACACCAACTTCCACCAGACCGATATACGTTTCCAGCGCAGCCACACGCTTGGCCGAGTGCAGCAGCAGCTCGCAGCCGCCGCCCAGCGCAATGCCCGACGCAGCCGACACGACCGGCACGCCGGCGTACTTCACGCGCATCATGCCGTCCTGGAATTTCTTGACGAACGGCTCGATACCCTTGGCGCCGCCCATCATGAAGGCCGGCATGGCTTCTTCCAGGTTGGCACCTGCGGAGAACGGACCACCCGGCGCGCCCAGCTTGAGCGACGTCGGTTGCCACACCACCAGACCCTTGTAGCCAGCTTCGGCCAGATCAACCGCACGCGTCAGACCATCGATGACGCTCGGTCCGATCGTGTTCATCTTGCTCTTGAACGAGACGATCAGCACGTCGTCCTGGCCTGCCGCGTCGTCCACCCAGATGCGTACGGCGTCGGTCTCTTCGATGGTCTTGCCATACGTGAGCGGGTTGACCGTCGTCGCACCCTTGATCGGCGCACGGAACACCTGGCGGCCGTACACCGGCAGCGTGCTACGTGACAGGAACGTGCTCTGGTTGGCCGACCACGAGCCCTCTGCCGAATGCACACCGCCGTTGTCCGCCACCGGGCCGGAGAACACCCATTGCGGCAGCGCTGCATTCGACAGCGCCTTGCCGGCTTCGATGTCTTCCTTCACCCACTCGGCGACTTGCTTCCAGCCGGCCTCTTGCCAGTCTTCAAACGGGCCGCTGTTCCAGCCGAAGCCCCAGCGGATGGCGAGATCGACTTCCGCTGCCGAATCCGCAATTTGCTCCAGATAGACGGCGATGTAGTGGAACACGTCGCGGAAGACCGCCCACAGAAACTGCGCCTGCTGGTTGGTCGATTCGCGCAGCAGCTTCAGACGCTCGGCGGGCTCCTTCTTCAGGATGCGCACGACGATGTCGTCGGCCTTCTTGCCGCTCGGCCCGTACTGGCCGCTTTGCGGGTCCAGCACCTTGATTTCCTTGCCTTCCTTCTTGTAGAAACCGGCGCCTGCCTTCTGGCCCAGGGCACCCGCTTCCACCAGCTTGGCCAGCACGGGCGGCGTGGCGTAGACCGGAGCGAACGGATCGTCCTTCAGGTTGTCCTGCATCGTCTTGATGACGTGCGCCATGGTGTCCAGACCCACCACGTCGGCCGTGCGGAACGTTGCCGACTTGGCGCGGCCCAGCTTCGAGCCCGTCAGGTCATCCACCACATCAAACGGAATGCCGTACTTGGCCGATTCAGCAAACACCGCCAGGATCGAGAAGATGCCGACGCGGTTGGCGATGAAGTTGGGCGAGTCCTTCGCACGCACCACGCCCTTGCCGAGCGCGGAGGTCAGGAACGTTTCCAGCTTATCGAGGATGTCGCCGCGCGTGTGTGCGGTCGGGATCAACTCGACCAGATGCATGTAGCGCGGCGGGTTGAAGAAGTGCACGCCGCAGAAGCGCGACTTCAGCTCGGCATCAAAGCCGTCCGACAGTTCGGTAATCGACAGTCCCGAGGTGTTCGACGCAAAGATCGCATGCGGAGCAATGTGCGGCGCGACTTTCTTGTACAGATCGTGCTTCCAGTCCATGCGCTCGGCGATTGCCTCGATGACGAGGTCGCAGTCGCGCAGCTTCTCGATATCGTCTTCGTAGTTGGCAGCCTGAATCAGATTGGCGTCGTCCTTGATGCCCAGCGGCGCCGGCGACAGCTTCTTCAGGTTTTCAATGGCTTTGAGCACGATGCCGTTCTTCGGGCCTTCCTTGGCCGGAAGATCGAACAGCGTGACAGGAACCTTGGCGTTGACCAGGTGCGCGGCAATCTGCGCGCCCATCACGCCGGCGCCCAGCACAGCAACACGCCGGACGAGGAAGTTGGAGCGCTGGCCGGCCTGCGGCTGCGCGCTGGTGGAGAGTTCAGTGCGGGTCATGATGTCCTCGCGGGGAGAGAGGAAGAGACGAGGGGGCGACGCTTACACACGTCGCCCCAAGAGAATGCGGCTGTTTAGAACAGATCCGCTTCGAGTGCCATCAGCGTCGCGCCGCCGGCACGTGCCATGCGGATCTGCGAAGCCGTTTCGGGCAGCAGCTTGGCGAAGTAGAAGCGCGCCGTTGCCAGCTTGACCTTGTAGAAGGTGTCGCCGCTGTCTTGCTTTTCCAGAGCGATCTTGGCCATGCGGGCCCAGAAGTACGAGAACACCAAGTGGCCGACCACACGCAGGTACGGCACAGCGGCAGCACCGACTTCGTCCGGGTTGGCCATGGCCTTCATGCCGATTTCCATGGTCAGCTTCTGGACCTTGTCACCAATGTCGGCCAGCGGGTTGATGAACTCCTGCATGGCTTCGTTGGTGCCTTCGGCTTCCACAAAGTCCTGGACCAGCTTGCCGAACTTCTTCATCTTGGCGCCCATGTCACCCAGGATCTTGCGGCCCAGCAGGTCCAGCGACTGCACGGTGTTCGTGCCTTCGTAGATCATGTTGATGCGGGCATCGCGCACGTACTGCTCCATGCCCCACTCGGCGATGTAGCCGTGACCGCCGAAGACCTGCATGCCTTCGTTGGTGGAGATGAATGCGTTGTCGCTCAGGAAAGCCTTGGCGATCGGCGTCAGCAGCGCGACCAGATCAGCCGCATCCTTGCGTACGGACTCGTCTTCGTGCGACAACTCGCGGTCGATCTGCAGGGCGATCCAGTAGCTGAATGCGCGGCCGCCTTCGGCGAAGGCACGCTGCGTCAGCAACATGCGGCGCACGTCCGGGTGCACGATGATCGGGTCGGCCGGCTTGTCCGGTGCCTTCGGGCCCGACAGGCTGCGCATCTGCAGGCGTTCCTTGGCGTAAGCGGCCGAGTTCTGATATGCAACTTCGGTCAGGCCCAGGCTCTGCATGCCGACGCCCAGACGGGCGGCGTTCATCATCACGAACATGGCGTTCAGGCCCTTGTTCGGCTCGCCGACCATCCAACCGCGTGCGCCGTCCAGATTGATCACACAGGTGGCGTTGCCGTGGATGCCCATCTTGTGTTCGATGGAGCCGCACTTCACGCCGTTGCGCTCGCCTGGGTTGCCGTTGGCATCGGGAATGAACTTCGGCACCACGAACAGCGAGATGCCCTTCGTGCCGCCGGGCGCATCCGGCAGGCGTGCCAGCACCAGGTGGATGATGTTTTCGGCCAGGTCGTGCTCGCCCGCCGAGATGAAGATCTTCGTGCCGGTGATGGCATACGAGCCATCGGCCAGCGGCTCGGCCTTGGTGCGCAGGATGCCGAGGTCGGTGCCGCAATGTGGCTCGGTCAGGCACATCGTGCCGGTCCACACGCCCGACACCAGCTTGGGCAGGTAGCGCTGTTTGAGTTCGTCGGTACCGTGCGCGTGCAGGGCTTCGTACGCGCCGTGCGACAGCCCCGGATACATTGTCCACGCCTGGTTAGCCGAGTTCAGCATCTCGTACAGCGCGTTGTTGATCAGGATGGGCAGACCCTGGCCACCGTACTCGGGATCGCAGCCCAGCGAGGGCCAGCCAGCCTCAACGTACTGTTGATACGCTTCCTTGAAACCCTTGGGAGCCGTCACCACGCCGTCGCCGTGGTAGGTGCAGCCTTCGCGATCGCCGGACTGGTTGAGCGGGAAGATGACTTCGGAGCAGAACTTGCCCGCTTCCTCGATCACCTGATTGATGGTGTCTGCATCGATCTCCGCGTGCTGCGGCATTTGCTTCAGGTGGTCCTCCACGCCGAGAAGCTCGTGGAGAACAAACTGCATGTCACGCAGCGGTGCGGTGTATTGACCCATCTTGCAACTCCTTGGTGTGTACTGCGCGACCGCTAGGTGTGCGATGCCGCGTCAGGTTCGGTAAGACTGAATGAGTTTGTTAAGCGCCACCATGGCCAGCTCGGCACTGTTCGGCAACCGCAGGAAACGCGCATCGTGATGCAGACCCAGCTCCAGGCTGTACATCTCGAAGAGCATCAATTGCGGGTCCGCTTCTGCACGCAGGTGGCCTTCTTCCTTTGCCTGTGCAATGGCGCGAGCCAATGCTGCACGCCAGATCGTCACGCTCTTGACGAGTTCGTCGCGCACCGGGCTTTCGGCACGATCGTCGTACTCCACCGCGCCGCTGATGTAGATGCAGCCTGTGGTCACTTCCTGAATGCGACGCTCCATCCAGCGTCGCACCATGCTCCACAGGCGCGGCAGACCGCGCGGTTCCGTCAAGCTCGGGTAGAAGACTTCCTGCTCGAACCGTTTGTGATACTCGCGAACTACTTCCACCTGCAGATCCTCACGCGAGCCGAAGTGCGCGAACACCCCGCTCTTGCTCATCTGCATGCGCTCCGCGAGCACACCGATCGTCAATCCTTCCAGTCCGTCGCGCGAAGCCAATTCCAGCGCGGCATCGAGAATCGCTGCACGCGTCAACTCGCCCTTGCGCATCGGCGTGGCTGCTGCGTGATTCGATTCGAGACGAGCGGTCGGGTGACGCATGATGATTTCTCTCCGTTCTTTTCTGGGGCGTAACACGCGAGAAAATTGGCTTCTTGCAGGGCGCCTTTCGCGTGCCGGGCAGGACTGTAAACCAGCCTGCGCGAACACTCTAGCCCAAAATCGAACGGTCGTTCAATTATTTACAGGGGCCCTTTGAGCGGCAAGTGTTTTATTAGAAAGCGGCATCTAAATGGCGACCCGGAATCGCCACCTTCCGCGGTGCAGCGTGAATCCCGCAAATCCTTTAGATGAAAGGCTTTGCAGGGTGTGCACCGCACCCATAAAACGCGTGCGGCGCAGCATATCTGACGGATTTTCTAGTGCTACCCATCAGTAAATAAACAGCCTAAAAATCAGATCGGCTTGATGCCCGTGCACATGGCGCCACGGCGGAAGATGCGGGCGTCCATTTCGCGCAGCTCGGCTGCCACGGCAACCTCTGCCGCACACTGGTCTAACACGTCACGCTGCAGGTCGATGCCGGGAGCGATTTCGGTCAGCGTGAGGCGCCGGCCGCCGTGGCCATCGTCACGCATTTCGAAGACAGCGCGCTCGGTCACGTAGCGCACGGGAATGCCCGATCGCGCCGCATACTCACCGTTGAAGGTCAGGTGGGACACGGCTGGCACGATCTTCTTGAGCCGTCCTTCGCGCACGATGCGCAGCTTGCCGTCTTCGGCCTCGACCTGGAGGCCGCCAGCGGTGAGCGTGCCCATGAACACGACCGAGCGTGCGCTCTGCGTGATGTTGATGAAGCCGCCGACGCCCGCGACGACGGTGTCGCCGCCCTCGCCAAACAGGCTGACGTTGACGTTGCCGGCGCCGTCCAGTTCTGCCAGGCCGAGGATGGCGAGATCGATGCCGCCACCTTCGTAGAAGTCGAACTGCGCTGGCTGGTCCACCACGGCTTCAGGATAGGCCGAGGCGCCGAAGCTGAGGCCATCTGCCGGCGTGCCGCCGATGGGGCCGGCCTCCACGGTGAGCGTAAAGCCACGCGCACCCTCCTGTTCTGCCAGGGCGCCGACAGCTGCGGGCATGCCCACGCCCAGGTTCACAACGCGCGGCTGCTGTGCCATCAGTTCCAGCACGGCACGGCGCTGCACCAGCGTGCGCGCATCGAGCGCGCCGTGCTGGCTGGTCTCCAGCGCCTCGCTCGCTTCGATGGCGTCCTCCTTGAGCTGGATCGCTTCGCCTTGCCAGGGGCGGATATAGGTCGGGTTGAACGCCTCCCCGAAGGTCATCTGGTGTTCGGTTTCATCGTCAGCCACGACTACGTAATCGACGAGGATGCCCGGCACGTGGATCGCCTGCAGGTTGTCATGCCGATCGACGAGCCGACGCACTTGCGCGATGACGATGCCACCCGAGTTGCGCGCGGCCTGCGCCATGGCCAGCAGTTCGTGGTGAAATGCTTCTTCGTGCGTGCTGATGTTGCCGCGCGGGTCGGCAGCCGTGCCGCGCAGGAAGACACAGTGCAGCGGAAAGCTGGGGTAGAAGAGATAGTCTTCGCCGCGAAAGCGTTCGTACTCGACCCACGAGGCCGTGCCTGCAGCCCGTGCCGCCTTGGCGCGGGCGTTGATGGCACCGCCGTGGTAACGCGCGTCAAGCTCAGTGCGTGGGTCGACGAAGGTGTGCAGGCCCATCTTGGTCAGCACGCCGGGCTTGCCGCCCGCGATGGCGCGGTACAGATGCGTGAGCACGCCCTGCGGCAGGTTGAAAGCATCGCACTGCTCGGCAAGCGCCAAGTCCGCCAGTCGCGTGGCCGAGCGCCAATGCCCGCCGACCACACAGCGCGTCATCCCGGGGTTGCCGAAGTGGTTGACGCCGCGCGTGGCGCGATCGCCCTGGCCGGCGGAATAGACCAGCGTGAGATTACGCGGCTCGCCGGTGGCCAGAAAGCGGCGTTCGAGCGCATGCGTGACGGCCTCTGCATGACCCGCGCCGACAAACCCTGCGCACGCAACCGTCCACTCCGGCTGTACCAACCGCGCCGCTTCATCGGCTGTGATGACTTGCATGTCTCCTCCGTCTTGTTGTGTTTTATCGGTGTCTGCACCACTAATACTGTGCTGCGCGCCCGCTGATGACGACGCCAAGGCGCACGAGCCGGTAGGCGCACCAATCTGCCAGGCGCCACCACCAGCGGCGCGCGGCGTGCTCATCAGCCATGATGCGGCGTGCGTGATGGGCGATGGCGTCTTCGAGGGCAGCACGCAGTTCGTTGGCCACGATCGCATCCCACGCAACGACGTTGGCTTCGCGTGCCAGCAACAGGCTGAACGGGTCGATGTTGCTGGAGCCGACGGTAGCCCAGCGGTCGTCCACCACGGCCACCTTGGCGTGCAGGAAGCTGGCCGTGTATTCGTGGATCTCGACGTTGTCCCGCAGCAGCATGTGATACAGCGAACGCGTCGCGTAGTGCTGCAACCGGTATTCGACCTGTCCCTGCAGCAACAGGCGAACGCGCACACCGCGCTGGCGGCATGCCGCCAGCGCGCGCATGAAACGCACGCCCGGCAAGAAGTACGCGTTGGCGATGATCACCTCGTGCCGCGCCGCCCCCAGCGCGCGCAGATATTCTCGTTCGATCGCGCGCCGGTTGCGGACGTTGTCACGCAGCACCAGCGAAGCCAACACGGTGCCCGGTGCGCGCTCGCTTTCTCGTCCGGACGCGCCGCGATGCCGTGGTCGCGGCGTATCGGTCATCACCGGAAAGTCGGCGGCGACGCCCGTGACGCCCACTTCCCGCATGCCTGCGCGCACGCCCATCTGCCACCAGAGCCGGTCGACGGTCAGCGCAATCTGCGCGACCAGCGGCCCGCGTACCCGCACGACAAAGTCGTAACGCGGTCCCAGCGCAGCATCGTGAAATGGCGCGTGGTTTAGGTCGTCAATGATATTGATGCCGCCCACGAACGCCACGTCGTCATCGATGACAACGATCTTCCGATGCAGCCGGCGCAAGTAGCGGCGTTGCAGGCGAAAACCGCGCACCGGACGATAGATGCGCAAGATCACGCCCGCCGCCTCGAGCATCGCGGCGGCGGGCAGCAGGCCGGTGCCGAAGCCGTCGATGGTCAGGTGGACATCCACGCCACGGCGTGCCGCGCGGGCGAGCGCTTCAGTCACGCTGTGGGCGGTGGCGTCATCGGTGTAGATGTAGGTTTCAAGCGCCACACGGCGTTGCGCAGCATCGATGGCCTCGATCAAGGCCGGGAAGAACTCGGCGCCGCCGCACAGCAAATCGACGTCGTTGCCCGGCAGGGGCTTGCCCCGCCGCCACTCGGAGCGCAGCGGGCCCGCATCGCGCACCACCCTCATGGATGGGCCAGTTCCGCCAGCAGGGGCACGTGATCGGAGCGCTGCGCCCATTCGCGGCCGGTCAGCGCATGCGCACGTTCGATCTCGAAACCGCGCACGTAGATGCGGTCCAGCCGAAGCCACGGCATGTGGCTTGGGAAGGTGCGCACGGGGCGCGCGTCGGCGGCCTTGTCGGCCACTTCGGTCGCCCCCAGCGCCTGGCAGATCATGCGATCGAGCCGGTTGCTCCAATCATTGAAATCACCCGCTACCACGAGCGGTGCATCCGGCGGCACGACTGAACGCACGCGATCAAGCAGCGCCTCCGCCTGCCGCTGCCGGCTGCGTGCAAACAGGCCGAAGTGCGCGCACAGCAGATGCACCTCGCCAAAGCCGAGATCGGTCACGGCGTGCAGCAGGCCGCGCTGCTCGAAACGGTGGTCGGAGATATCGAGGTTTTCCGACAGCAGAATCGGATAGCGCGACAGGATGGCATTGCCGTGATGCCCGTGCTCGTACACGGCGTTGCGGCCATAGACCGTGTGCGGATAGACGTCGGTCGCGAGGTAGCGCAGTTGCGTGTAGTTCGGGTCGAACAACTCGGCGGCGACGAGGCGGTCGTTGCGGTCCTGCACTTCCTGCAGGAAGACGATGTCGGCGTCCATGGTATGCAGGCCCTGCCGCACGTCATGCACGCGCACGCGCCGCGCAATGCCCGTCACGCCCTTGTGGATGTTGTAGGTGGCGACGCGCAAACGCAGCATGTCAGGCTTGGTCCTTTGTCAGCGCGGCCTGACGCGCATGATAGGCAGCAAGGCGTTCGGGCAACTGCAAAATAGCCTCGGCGTTGCTGCGCGAGAAGCACCGCGCGGCAGCCTCTTGGTACGGCAGCCATTCGGCCTGCACATGCTCGCGCGGTGACATCCGCACCGGCACCTTGCCGCTCACCAGCAAGCCAAACCAATGCTCGGTGTTGCGCGTAACGCCCGGCGCGTAGCGGTGCCGCCAGTGGGGGTAGATCTCGTATTCGATGTGGTGGCCCCAGTCGATCAGATGATGCTGGGCCGCGTCGATGCCGGTTTCTTCGAGCGCTTCGCGGCGGGCCGTGTCGGCCAGGGGCTCGTCGAGCGCATCGCAACTGCCCGTCACGGATTGCCAGAAGCCCGGATGGTCTGCCCGCTCCATCACCAACACGTGCAAATCGAGTGTGTGAATGACGACGAGAACGGAGACGGGAATCTTGTGCGACATGGGTGCGGTTGCTGCGTGCTTCGATGGGCGGCGCGATCGCGCTGCAAGGCAATAGCTTACCGCAGCCAGAAGCGTGCCACCGTGACGTTCAGCGTGCCGCCATGCCGTGGCAACAATCAGGCAGCCCGCAGCGGCCCTTGGCCAGTACGCGTGCGGGCGAGCCACAGCGCCGTCTCATCCGTCGCCGTTTCGTGACCAAGCTCGCGGCGAGCCACAGCAAGCAGCGGATCGAGCATCGCAGCATAGTCATCGGCCGCGCGCTGCGATTGCGCCCACAACGCTTCTGTACGCTCGCCGATTTGTTGGCGCAGCGCAGCGAGCTGTGCGGTCAATTCGCGTTCGCGATTGCCTAGCGTGTTGAATTTCTGGATGAGGAAGCGCTGTACATCGGTCTGCTCCGATTGCGCATTGGCTTGGTCGAAGCGTTCAACGATGGCCGAGGTCTCGCGCTCGATGCGATGCAGCTCGCTGGTGCCCTCACGCTCAGCGGTCTCCAGCGCTTGCAGGGCGCGGCGTTCGGCCTGCAAAACACGTGCGTGGTCGGCAAAGCGGAGTTCTGCCGCCAAATGAGCTTCGGCCAGGGCGCGCGGTGTGTCGTAGACAAGCGGATGCACCGGCATGCCCGGTGCGGCTGGCGGCAACGCCGTCTCGGGCAAACGCAGGTTAGCGACCGCGTACAACCAACGCATCCGCTCCGCGGCAAGGTGACCCAGCGCGCGCATCGCCTCGATCAAACCCGGAGACGACGCCGATGCGGGTACTGGTGGATGTGCGCTCTGCGCCGCTGCCGCAATGTCGGGCACGCAAGCCGCAACCGTGGTGGCCACTGCCTCGGTCATGGCCAGGGCGGCACGCCGGGTGGCACGGCGAATTTCGAACCACGCCAGCGTCATCACCACCAGCGCGGCGATCAACCAAGTCAACAAGAACTCGGCATGTGCGGCGATCCATGTGCGCACAAAGTCGATGTAGTCCATCTAAACACTCCTCCTTCGTTGTCACCCAACGTGACAGAAACGAAAGAGTCGGTTTAGCACGCAATGTTCCCGATTGCTGCACATTGCCCGGCGGCCGCCCAAAAACAAACCGCGCCGCCCTTGTCAGGCGGCGCGGTTCTTTGTGAAGCGTCAGCGCGGGCGCTTAGGCAGTCGTTGCAGCCGTCGGCGCGGCCACTTTGGCCTCGGCAGCACGCAAGCGGATGTGCAGCTCGCGCAATTGCTTCTCGTCGACCGGGCTCGGTGCCTGCGTGAGCAGATCCTGCGCACGCTGCGTCTTCGGGAAGGCGATCACGTCGCGGATCGAATCCGCACCGGCCATCATCGTGACAACGCGGTCCAGACCGAACGCGATACCGCCGTGCGGAGGCGCACCGTACTGCAGTGCGTCGAGCAGGAAGCCGAACTTGGCACGCGCTTCCTCATCGTTGATCTTCAGCGCGCGGAACACCTTGCTCTGTACTTCTTCGCGGTAGATCCGCACCGAGCCACCGCCGATTTCCCAGCCGTTGAGCACCATGTCGTAAGCCTTGGCGATGCACTTGCCCGGATCAGTTTCCAGGTATTCCAGGTGTTCGTCCTTCGGGCTCGTGAACGGGTGGTGCATGGCCACCCAGCGCGCGTCTTCCTCGTCGTACTCGAACATCGGGAAGTCGATCACCCACAGCGGTTTCCAGGCGTCTTCGAACAGCCCGTTGCTCTTGGCGAAGTCCGAATGACCGACCTTCAGGCGCAGCGCACCCATCGCGTCGTTGACCACCTTCGCGCGGTCAGCGCCGAAGAACAGGATGTCGCCATCTTGTGCGCCGCTGCGCTTGAGGATCTCGGCGATGGCCGCGTCGTGCAGGTTCTTCACGATCGGCGATTGCAGGCCGTCACGGCCCTTGGCCACTTCGTTGACCTTGATCCAGGCCAGGCCCTTGGCGCCGTAGATTTCGACGAACTTGGTGTATGCGTCGATATCGCCGCGCGACAGGGAAGCACCGCCCGGCACGCGCAGTGCTACGACGCGGCCGCCTTCTGCGTTGGCCGGGCTCGAGAACACCTTGAAGTCGACGTCCTTCATGGCGTCGGTCAGTTCGGTAAATTCGAGCTTGACGCGCAGGTCCGGCTTGTCCGAACCGAAGCGGGCCATCGCCTCGCGGAACTCCATCACCGGGAACTTGGCATCCAGCTCAACCGACATGGTGTTCTTGAACACCGTGCGGATCATCTCTTCAAAGAGGTCGCGGATTTCCTGCTCGGTCAGGAATGACGTTTCGCAGTCGATCTGGGTGAATTCGGGCTGGCGGTCAGCACGCAGGTCTTCATCGCGGAAGCACTTGGTGATCTGGTAGTAGCGGTCAAAGCCCGACACCATCAGCATCTGCTTGAAGAGCTGCGGCGATTGCGGCAGCGCGAAGAACTGGCCGGCGTTCACGCGCGACGGCACCAGGTAGTCGCGCGCGCCTTCCGGCGTGCTCTTGGTCAGCATCGGCGTTTCGATGTCGATGAAGCCCTTGTCGTCCAGGTACTTGCGCACTTCCATCGCAACCTTGTAGCGCAGGCGCAGGTTGTACTGCATCTGCGGGCGGCGCAGGTCCAGCACGCGGTGCGTCAGGCGCGTGGTTTCCGACAGGTTGTCGTCGTCCAGCTGGAACGGCGGCGTGACGGAAGCGTTGAGCACCGTCAGCTCGTGGCACAGCACTTCGACCTTGCCGCTGGTCAGGTTGGCGTTGGTGGTGCCTTCCGGGCGGGCACGCACGACGCCCTTCACCTGCAGGCAGAACTCGTTGCGCACACCTTCAGCCACCTTGAACATCTCCGGGCGGTCCGGGTCGCACACGACCTGCACCAGGCCTTCACGGTCGCGCAAATCGATGAAGATCACGCCACCGTGGTCACGACGACGATGGGCCCAGCCCGACAGCGTGACGCTCTGGCCGAGCAGTTGTTCGGTGACCTGACCGCAGTATTGAGTACGCATTTGCATGTTGTGGTTTTCCGCGAAGCGCGCCGCCAAGAAAACGTCGCGCATGAAAGTTGATTGGGGGGCCGGGGTCGATTCGACTTCGTTCGTATCGCCGGCTCAGGGTGCCGCGATGGCGCCGCCCTCTGCAGGCAGCGCGGTCGGATTCGAAGGGTCGCGCGGCTCTTGAGCCGGCGACCGGTCCTCCGTCTTTGGCGAGGCATCGGGCGGGTCCATGCGGCGCGGCAGCGCTTCGGGCGCCACCACCCCCATCGACACGATGTACTTGAGCGCTGCATCCACCGTCATATCCAACTCGATGGTGTCGGCCTTGGGCATCATCAGGAAGAAGCCCGACGTCGGGTTGGGCGTGGTCGGCACGTACACGCTGACGTACTCGCCCTGCAGATGATTCTCGACATCACCGCCGGGGCGGCCGGTCAGGAAGGCGATCGTCCATGAGCCTTCGCGCGGGTACTGCACCAGCAGCGCCTTGCGGAACGCATTGCCGTTGGACGACAGCAGTGTGTCCGACACCTGCTTCACGCTCGAATAGATCGGGCCGACCACAGGAATGCGGCCCACGAGCGCTTCCCACCACAGCACCAGCTTCTGACCGATGAAGTTGTGCGCCAGCACGCCGACGATCAGGATGAACGCCAGCGTGAGAATCGCGCCCACGCCGGGAATGCGCCGGCCAAACAGCTGATCTGGCTGCCATGCCGACGGCAGCAGCGCCAGGCTCTGGTCCATCGTGCCGATGATGAGCGACAGCACCCACAGCGTGATCGCAAGCGGGACAAGCACCAGAAGACCGGTTAGGAACCATGTCTTGAGTGCGCTGGTTTTCTGTTTCATGGGGCGATGGACCGAAAGGTGAGCGATGCGATCAGTGGCAAGCGCACGACGTGCCGCAACCACCGGACGCGGCCGGCGTGCTGGCACTGGACGACGCGCTGTCCGACGACGCGGCAGCCGCCGCAGGCGCAGCGGCCTCCGTCTTGGCCGCCGAACCGGTTGCCGGAGCCGCAGCCGATGCGCCGCCCGAGCCACCGCGGAAGTCCGTCACGTACCAGCCCGAACCCTTGAGCTGGAAGCCGGCAGCGGTTAGCTGCTTCTTGAACGCCGGCGCGCCGCATGCGGGGCAATCCGTCAGCGGCGCGTCGCTCATCTTCTGCAGCACATCTTTGGCGTGGCCGCAGGCGTCGCATCGATAAGCATAGATCGGCATGGTGTCCTCACCCTGGAACAAACAAATGACAAGAAAGCGATTGGATTGCCCGCGCATCCCGCGAACACGGTGCGGGAAATATGCACACGGGCTCACGCAAGATCGGGGCAGCTGCGCGCCATACAAGTGCTGGCGCGCAAAGCCTTGAATTATAAACCCTTTTAAGGGAATTCCCGACCGCAGATTCGGCGCGGGCGATGGCGATGCGCGACAAAGTGGCACACCACGCACGCGTGCGCCGGGACGCTCAGGCTTGTGTGGCCGCCTTGGTAGTCGGCGCGCGGTTTGCGATCCACTGCGGTCCGAGCGAGCCGAGGACCATCGCGCCGAAGCTGGCCAAGAGGCCGACCAATTGTGGCGGAAGCATCGCATCTGGCAGGACCACTTCGCACCAGATCCATGCCGCGAGGCCCAGGATGATGGCCAGCAGACCACCCTGCTTCGTCGCGCGCTTCCAGAACAGACCGAAGGCCAGCGGCACGAAGGCGGCCACCAGCGTTACCTTGTAGGCACTTTCGACCATGTGGAAGATGGATAGGTGCGAGTTCAGCGCGAACAGCGTCACCAGCACCGTGAATGTCAGCACCACCGCCTGCATCACGCGCAGGAAGCGCTTGTCGTCCATGTTGGGCAACAGCGGGCGCAGCACGTTTTCGGCAAACGTTACGGACGGGGCCAGCAGTGTCGCGCTCGCGCAGCTCTTGATGGCCGACAGCAGCGCGCCAAAGAACATGACCTGCGCGAAGATCGGCGCATGCTGCAGCACGAGGTTCGGCAAAATCATCTGCGAATCGGTATCGATGTACTTCGCGACCATCTCCGGGTCGATAAGCGTGGCGGAATACGCCAGAAACATCGGGACGAACGCAAACATGAAGTACAACACGCCGCCCAGCACCGAAGCCGTACCGGCAATGCGCTCGGTGCGCGATGACGTTACCCGCTGGAACACGTCCTGCTGCGGGATCGAGCCGAGCATCATGGTGATCCACGCTGTCACAAAGCCGATCACCTCGATCGGGTTGAACGCCGGCCAGAACGAGAACTTGCCCGAAGCCGCCGCGTGCGCCACCACCGTGCCCACGCCACCGGCCTGGCCCGACACCTCCCAGCCGATGTACAACATGCCGATCACGATGATGATCATCTGGATGAAGTCCGTCACCGCCACCGACCACATGCCGCCGAACAGCGTGTAGACGAGCACGCTGCCCGCGCCGATCATCATCCCGAGGTCTTGCGAAACCGCGCCGTCAGACACGGTGTAGAACACCAGGCCCAGCGCCTTGATCTGCGCCGCCACCCAGCCCAGGTACGACACGACGATGCACAGGGTGGTCAGCGTCTCGGCTGCGCGGCCAAAACGGTTGCGATAGAAGTCCCCAATGGTGAGCAGGTTCATCCTGTACAGCGGCTTGGCGAAGAACAGACCCACCAAGATCAGGCACAGCGACGAACCGAACGGGTCGGCCACCACACCGTGCAGGCCATCCTTGAGAAATTCTGCAGGAATCCCGAGCACCGCCTCGGAGCCGAACCAAGTGGCGAACACCGTGGCGGTCACGACATAGAACGGAAGGCTGCGTCCAGCCACGGCGAAATCGGCGGTACTGCGCACCCGCAGTGCAGCCCACAGGCCGATCCCGACCGAAATCACCCAGTAAACAATGACAAACCAGATCAGCATGGCAGCGCGGATAGAAGCTGGAAAACCCCATGGCAGCCCGGTTTTGGGCCCAGGGGCGCCGGGCAAAGTGGCCGGATTATAGCGATGGGACCGCGCGCCGGGGCATCGGTGCGACCACGAAGGCCGCCCCGTTTGCCAGATTTTTGGGCGACGGCCCGCAACGGGCGACGGCAGGCTTTTTGTTGACCACGGCCCATGTTGCTTTGCACCAACAGTGGCCGGGAAAACGGATCAATCGGCGCGACGGCGCCAGACTTGCCAGCGCTCGCGCCCGGCGAACACCGGAATCGAATCGGCTTCGGCGATGGGCATATCGCTGATGCGCTCGAACGCGGGCGACAGCAGCCCATCCAGCTCGGGTTGCGTGGTCTCGAACGGCGGCCCCTTGGGCGCCGCCTCTCGGCCTTCCACCACAGCAAAGAAGCCGGCCAGCAACCCGCCGGGCGGGAGCAGTTTCGCCACCTGTACGGCGTAGTCCGGCCACAGACGACGCGGCATCGCACACAGAAATGCGCGTTCGTAGATCCATTGCACCGGACGCGGCGGCGAGAAACGGAAGAAATCCGCCAACTCTACGACGCCGGCATGCGGGCCCAGCAGGGTCTTGGCCGATGCCACGGCACTTGGCGCAAAGTCGATGGCCGTAACCGGCCAACCGCGGTCCGCCAGCCAGCCGGCCTCATAGGCGTTGCCGCAACCGGGAATCAGCGTGGAAAGCGGCGCAGGCTGCGCTTCACAGAATTGCCGGAACGCGCGGGGTACACCGGCGGCATCCCAGGGGGTGTGCTCGCGGCTGAACCGCTCGTCCCAGAAGGCGGGATCGGCGGCGTCACGGGATTGGAAGACAGGCGGCTGGGCCATGGCGCTGAGAAAGTGAAGACGGATCAGTAACGGGACATCCAGGCCAGCACATGCGTGGCGACGATGCCGACCGCGAAGCCACCGACGAACAGCAGCGCGGCGGACAACAGCCGGTTCGTGCGCTTTTGCTCGGCAAGCAGCGCGGTGAGCGCAGCGGTCTGCGCATTGCCGTCCTCGCGGGAGCGGCGATCCAGAATCTGGTACACCAGGCGCGGGAAGTCCGGCAACTTGTTGGCCCACTGGGGCGCCTCGACCTTCAGGCGCTCCACAAAACCGCGCCAGCCGATCTGCTCGTGCATCCAGCGTTCGAGGAACGGCTTGGCCGTCTTCCACAGGTCCAGATCCGGATCGAGCTGGCGGCCAAGGCCCTCCACGTTCAGCAGCGTCTTCTGCAGCAGCACAAGCTGCGGCTGCACTTCCACGTTGAAGCGGCGCGAGGTCTGGAACAGCCGCATCAGCACCAGGCCCAGCGAAATTTCACCCAGCGGCCGATCAAAATACGGCTCGCAGCACGCGCGGATGGCGCCTTCCAGCTCTTCCACGCGCGTCGCTTCCGGCGCCCAGCCGGACTCGATGTGCAGCACCGCCACGCGGTGGTAGTCGCGCTGGAAGAACGCCAGGAAATTCTGCGCGAGGTAGTTCTTGTCGAACTCCGAGAGCGCCCCGACGATGCCGAAATCCAGCGCAATATAGCGGCCCAGCGTCTCGGGTGCCACGCTCACGAGGATGTTGCCGGGGTGCATGTCGGCATGGAAAAACCCGTCGCGGAAGACCTGCGTGAAGAAAATCTCCACGCCGTCGCGCGCGAGCTTGTGCATGTCGACGCCGGCGGCGCGCAGCTCTTCGGTGTGCGAGATCCGCATGCCGTGCATGCGCTCCATCACGAACACCTCAGACGTGCACCAATCCCAGAAAACCTCGGGCACCAGCAGCAGGTCGGACTTGGCAAAATTGCGGCGCAACTGGCTAGCGTTGGCCGCCTCGCGCATCAGGTCAAGCTCGTCGTGCAGGTACTTGTCAAACTCGGCGACCACCTCGCGCGGTTTCAGCCGCTTGGCGTCGGCCCACAGCTTTTCCATCCAGGTGGCGAGGTCTCGCATGAGCGCGAGGTCGCTGTCGATCACGGGCAGCATGCCCGGACGCAGGACCTTGACTGCCACTTCGCGGCCGTCGTCCGGGCCGCCGCGCAGCGTGGCGAAATGCACCTGCGCAATCGACGCACTCGCCACCGGATGATGATCGAAACGATGGAACAGCGCCGACAGCGGCTTGCCGAGCGATTTCTCCACGATGGCCGCAGCCACCTTCGGGTCAAACGGCGGCACGCGATCCTGCAGCTTGGCCAGTTCGTCGGCCACATCGGGGGGGAGCAGATCTCGCCGCGTCGACAGCACCTGCCCGAACTTCACGAAGATCGGCCCGAGCTGCTCGAGCGCCAGGCGCAGGCGCTCGCCGCGCGGGAGCTTGGGCTTGCGACCCAGCGTCAGCAGCCAGACGAGCGCGCGAATGCGGCGGCTCTTGAAGCCCGACAACGCGAGCTGATCCAGCCCGTAATAGAGGATTACGAAAACGATCTTGCCCAGCCGGAAGAGGCGCGTCATGCCGATTCACCCTGGCGTACGGCCTGGGTGGCCGGTCGTGGAAATTTTTCGAGCCGCTCCAGCCGCTTGGCCAGACGCGCCTCGGCATCACGTAGTGCCGCCACATCGGCGGCGAACTGGGCGAGGCGCGCATGACGCACGAGCGTCGGTTGCTCATCGGTCAGGTACGACGCCACCGATTCCGCCAGCGAACGGCTGACGCACGTGGCCTCGGTGCGGGCGGCCTGCGCGCCGCTCACCATACGCTGCGCGATCACATCACCAAACACGCGCGACAGATCTTCCGCCGCATCCCAGCGCAGATTGCGTAGCAACGTCGACAGCACGTTGGCGAACTCGGCCTCGCCCTCGATGCGCACGTGCTTGAGCACGGCGGCCTGCCCGCCCGTGGCGTAGTCGCCTGCTGCAGCCGCGAGCGGCACGACAACAGTCACGGCTGGTTCAACGTCAGGCTGGGGGGCCGTCACCAAGCCGGCCGCGTCCACCTGCAACGACATCGACATGGGCGCCAGATCAAAGCGTGCGACGCGGCCCGCGAACGGCCGCAGCGTCTCCTGCGCCCAGGGCTCCTGGCGTAGCAGATGGTTGAGCGCGAGCAGCAGCGGCTGCATCAGCACAAGCGGAAACGAAGACGGAGACGAAGTGGCTGTCGAGGACATGCGGTGATGGTGCGCAAAAACAGCAAGGAAGCAGCAAAAAGCGGGCTAGCGGCGGGCAGCAAAAAGGGCCCGAACCAGACGGTCGGGCCCTATTTTACGGGGAATGTTGAAACGGCCGTTTTGCGGCGCTTCAAGTTGTTACAGCGTCACTGCAACTGCTGAATACCCGCCAGCACCCAGCCACCCGCACCCTGCGTCGGCTTGGTCAGGTTCCACACCTCGGCAAACGGCTGTGCGGGCGCGTTGGCTTCTTCGCGGATCATGCCCGAGAAGCGCACGCTCGCGAGGTACTCGGAGGCCTGCGTTTCGATCCCCAGCATTTCGGCTTCGACCGAAACCACGTCGGTCTTGTTGGGCGACGTGCCGCGGTCAGCCAGGTCCATTTTGATCTCGGCAAACATCTCCGGCGTGGTGAACTCGCGGATGTCGTTGAGATTGCCGGCATCCCAAGCGGCCTGCAGGCGGATGAAGTACACCTTGGCGTTGCGCAGGAAGGCTTGCGTGTCGAAATCCGCCGGCACGCCCCATGGCTGCTGTGGTGCGGCTGCGGCAGGTTGTGCGTTGACGGCCTGCGCGCCGGAAGCGGCCGGACCACCCAGATTCCACGACTGTGCAGCGGTTGCCGCGCCAGCGCCCAGGCCAGACGTGTTGCCGGTGTTCAGCGATGCGGCTGCCGGGGCGGCAGGTTGCGGCACGTACGGTTCACGGTCGCCACCCAGCGACGGGCCACCCGTGGCATAGGCCGGACCTTGCGGACGGCTGCCGCGCACCTTGCGGATGATCCACATCACCACGAAGGCGACAAGCGCGATCAGGATCAGGTTCGACAGCAAAGAGGCGAGGCCCGCGCCCAGACCGAACTTCGACAGCAGATAACCGATACCCAGACCGGCTGCCAAGCCACCCAGCATGCCGCCCCAGTTACGTCCAGGCTTTGCCGCCGGCGCGGCCGGAGCCGGTGCAGCGGGCGAGGGTTGCGCAGCCGGTGCGGCCTGCTGTGTCGGCGACGGCGTTGTGGCCGGCGGCGTCTGTTGGCGTTGCGTCACGGTGGACGACTGCTTGCCGACGCTGCGGCTGCCGCCCATGCGTTTGGCGTTGGCGTCAATCGCCGTGCCCAGTGCGAGCGTCGCGACCAGCGCGCCCGCCATCAATTTTCCACCCCAATGCAAACTCATCGCTGTCTTCTCTCCAATGGCAGTGACGCCCATTAGATGAAGACGTCAATGCGGAAATTCAATGTGAAGGATCGTGGCATATCGCCGCAGCGCACTACATCGCCCATCTGGTGGAACGACGAAAACACTTAGAGGCGACGGCCAACGTGCAGAGCCACGACACCCGCTGTCAGATTGAAGTATTCGACCGAGTCCAATCCGGCCTGTTCCATCATCTGCTTGAGCGTTTCCTGATCCGGGTGCATGCGGATGGACTCGGCCAGATAGCGGTAGCTCTCGGGGTCGCCCGCCACTTTGCTACCCAGCCACGGCAGCACCTTGAATGAGTACACGTCGTAGGCCTTCTCCAACGGCTGCCACACTTTGGAGAACTCCAACACCATGACCTTGCCCCCTGGCTTCACTACGCGGCGCATTTCAGCGAGCGCGCGATCCTTGTGCGTCATGTTGCGCAAGCCGAATGCCACTGTCACCACATCGAAGTAAGCATTCGGAAAGGGAATGTGCTCGGCGTCGCACAGCGCGGTGGGGGTGAGCACACCGGCATCGAGCAGGCGGTCACGGCCGACGCGCAGCATGGACTCGTTGATGTCTGTCAGCCACACCTCGCCGGTGGGGCCGGCCTGGCGCGCAAAGGCCTTGGCAAGATCACCCGTGCCGCCAGCAATATCGAGCACCTTATAGCCCGGGCGCACCGCTGCCTGGGCGATAGTGAACATCTTCCACACGCGATGCAGGCCACCGGACATCAGGTCGTTCATCACGTCGTACTTGCTAGCGACGGAATGGAACACGCCGGCAACCTTGCCGGCTTTCTCCTGCTCATCGACCTGCTGGAATCCGAAGTGGGTTTGGCTCATGACAGAAAAGGATGCGGATGCGGCGTGCAGGCGCCGCGAAGTGAATCGGGAATCAGTGGCTGTGGCCGCAGGCGTGGCCAGCGTTTTCTGCCATTGGGGCGTCACGGTCGACGCCCGCAGCGGTCAGGCGATCGAGATACGCCTGCCACAGCGCGTCGTGCTCAATGCCGAGGCGGTACAGGTAGGCCCAATCGAAGATGCCGGAATCGTGGCCGTCGGAGAACAACGGCCGGATCGCGTAATTGCCCACCGGCTCGACGCCGATGATGCCCACCTCGCGCTTGCCGGTCTGCAGCACTTCCTGACCGGGCCCATGCCCCTGCACTTCGGCCGACGGCGAGAGCACGCGCAAGTATTCGAACGGCAGGCTGAACTGCTTGCCATCAGCAAAGGCGATCTCCAGCACGCGCGATTGCGTGTGCACGGTGATGCCGGTCGGGTGCGGGGTGTCGGCGGAAAGTCCGGCCATGAAAAACGTCTCGTTCGGTCTAAAAACTGTGTTTCAGGAAGCCGCCAGCGCCATGTGCGCAGGCTCTTCCACCACCCGATAGCTTACCGCAGTCAACGGATCGCCCTCGGGGATGTAGCGCAGGCGGCGATGGTGGAATCGTGCCACGGTGCTGCGATGTGCCACGCTGACGATGGTCACGTCAGGCATCGATTCGACCATCAGGCTGTACATGAATGCCTCGGTGTCTTCGTCGAGTGCGCTGGTGGCCTCGTCGAGGAAGAGGTAATCGGGGCGCTGCAGCAAAGCCCGCGCAAAAGCCAGGCGCTGCTGCTCGCCGGGGGACAGGCGCAGGCTCCAGTTGCTCACCTCGTCCAACAAGTCGGTCAGTGCCGGCAACCGGCACGCGTTCAGCACCTGGGTCAGACGCTCAGCGGTGTACTGGGTAGCCAGATCCGGATACGACAGCGCATCGGCCAGCGTGCCCGACGGCAGATAGCTGCGCTGCGGCAGGAACAGCACGCGGGCATCGTCCGGCACCTCGATGCGGCCGCTGCCATACGGCCAGATGCCGGCCACGGCGCGCACCAGCGTGCTTTTGCCGCAGCCCGACGGGCCGTTGACGAGCACGCGCTCACCGCGTGCGAGCGTCATGTCGAATGGCTCGACCAGCAAATCCTCGGGCTTGCGGTTTGGGAGGTTCAGCGCAAGAGCGCGGGCTTCGATGGCGGGTACGGCTGCGATTTCGACCTCGACGTCGCGCACGCCGGCGCGGTGCTCTTCTTCACGCTCGGCGGCGCGGATGGCGCGCTGGAATTCGATCAACCGGTTGGTGGAAGCTTTCCAGGTGACCAGCGTGCGGTAGTTCGTGACAAACCACGACATCGCGTCCTGCACCTGTCCGAACGCCGTGGCGACCTGCATCATCCCGCCCAGCGTAAGCGTGCCACCAAAATAGCGCGGCGCCGACACCAGAAACGGAAAGATGATGGCGAACTGCGCATAGCCGGAACTGGCGAAAGTCAGGCGCCGCGTGTAGTCCATCAACTGATTCCAGTTGGTGCGGATGCGTTCGAAACGGCCGCGCAGGATGGCTTTCTCGGTGGGCTCGCCGCGGTACAGGGCGATGCTCTCGCTGTTTTCGCGCACGCGCATGAGCAGAAAACGGAAGTACGCCTCGTAACGTTCCTGCTGGAACGACAGCCCGATCAGCGGCCGCCCCACAAAGTGGATGATGACCGAGCCCACGATCGAGTACAGCAGCGCAAACCACACCATGTAGCCCGGAATCACGAAGTTGTGGCCGCCCAGGCTGAACGCCAGAGGCCCCGACACCGCCCACAGGATGCCGAAGAACGATACCAGCGTCACAGCCGAATTCAGGAACCCCAGCGCCAAGGTAAGCGTCGCATCGGTGAAGGTGCGCAGATCGTCGGCAATCCGCTGGTCGGGGTTGTCGGCGCTGCGCGTCTGTTCCAGGCGGTAGAACGCCTGCTTGCCAAGCCAGTCGTCGAGGAAGCTGCCGGTAATCCACGTCCGCCAGCGCATCTGCAGCATCATCGAGTAGTACAGCCGCATGATCGAGCCAATGATCAGCAGCGCGGCAATCCATGAGAAACGCAGCAACTGCGCCCAGAACTCGCCGTAGTTCTTCTGCTCGAGCGCGTTGTAGAAAAGCCGGTTCCAATCGGTGAACAGCACGTTCATGAACACCAGGAACAGGTTCAGGCCGATCACCAGGGCAAGCAGCCCCCAGGCCTTGTGGCGATCTTCCGAAAACCAGTACGGGCGAATCAGTTGCCATGTCTCCGAGAGATTCAACCGCCCATGGTGGACGGTCAGCTCGGAGATGGAATCCTTGTGGGAATCGGGTGTGGCGGCGGTGCGCGGTGTCGTCATGGCGAGGGCGTTGGCGCAACAGAAAGAGAATCAGACGTCGTGTGCGCCACAGGGGTTCCGCGCACGACGTGGCGATGCGTTACCAGGCGTTACCCAGCGCTACCGCCCACTGGGCTCAAGCGTCGGCGAGCGCCGCTTGGAGCGCGTACGACAACGCTGGCAACTTGGCCGTGATCTCGGCCATGCGCGCGGTATCGGGCGCGCGCTGCTCGGGGCCCCACACGGCTTCTGGAAAATGCGTATCCCACCGATAGCGCGGAATGACGTGCCAATGCAGATGCGGCACGAAATTGCCGAAGCTGGCGAGGTTGATCTTGTCCGGGACCAGTTCGGCGCGCAGCACCCGCTCAACACGGGTGACAACTTCCATCAGCCAGTGGCGATCGGCGTCAGACAAGTCGGTCTGCTCGGCCATGTGGTCGTTCCAGATGACGCGGCAGAAGCCCGGAAAGCGCGCGTGCTCGACCAGCACCACGCGCGCCTTGGCATTACGCCAGACAGGCTCGCCGCCATCCGCCTCGCACAGCGCGCAGCCTGGCGTCCGCTCGATCGTCGTCACACCAGCACGCGCTCGATGCCGCCGGCGTTGGCCTGCGCAACGTAGTCCTGCAGCCAGGTCTCGCCGAGCACATGACGCGCCATCTCGACCACGATGTAGTCGGCCTGCACCGAGACATCTTCGGTGTAGCGCGACAGACCCTGCAGACACGCCGGGCAGCTTGTGAGGATCTTCACGTCGCCGTTGAACGCCTCGCCCTGGCCGTTGGTCTGGCCAAGGCTGCGCAGCTTGTCGGCGCCCTTCTGCATCTCCTCTTCCTTGCGGAAGCGGACCTGCGTGGAAATGTCCGGCCGCGAGATCGCCAGCGTGCCCGACTCACCGCAGCAGCGGTCGTTCTTCTCGATTGCGCGGGTCTGGCCGTCGGCGCCGATGTTGCCGCCCATCAGCTGGTTGACCAGCTTGGTCGGGTCCATGGTCTTGATCGGGGTGTGACAGGGGTCGTGGTACATGTACCGCGTGCCCTGCACACCATCGATCTTCACGCCCTTCTCCAGCAGGTATTCGTGAATGTCGATGATCCGGCAGCCCGGGAAGATCTTGTCGAATTCATATCCGGCAAGCTGGTCGTAGCAGGTGCCGCAGCTCACCACCACCGTCTTGATGTCGAGGTAGTTGAGCGTGTTGGCCACGCGGTGGAACAGCACGCGGTTGTCGGTGACGATCTTCTCGGCCTTGTCGAACTGGCCCGTGCCGCGCTGCGGATAACCGCAGCACAGGTAGCCCGGCGGCAGCACCGTTTGCACGCCGGCGTGCCACAGCATTGCCTGCGTGGCCAGACCCACCTGCGAGAACAGGCGCTCCGAACCGCAGCCTGGGAAGTAGAAGACCGCCTCGCTGTCCGGCGTGGTCGCCTTCGGATTGCGGATGATCGGGACGATCTCGTTGTCCTCGATATCCAGCAACGCGCGCGCGGTCTTCTTGGGCAGGTTGCCCGGCATCTTCTTGTTGATGAAGTGAATCACCTGCTCGCGCACCGGCGGCTTGCCCACCGTGGCGGGCGGACGGGCGGTCTGCTTCTTGGCGAACTTCTTCAGGATGTCGTTGCCCAGACGCTGCGCCTTGTAGCCCCAGTCGAACATCACCTTGCGCGTGAGGTTGATGGTCTCGGGGTTGGTCGCGTTCAGGTAGAACATCGCCGCTGCGGTGCCGGGGTTGAATTTCTTCTGCCCCATCTTGCGCAGCAGGTTGCGCATGTTCATCGACACATCGCCGAAGTCGATCTTGACCGGGCACGGCGTCACGCACTTGTGACAGACCGTGCAGTGATCGCCCACATCGGCAAATTCTTCCCAGTGTTTGACCGACACGCCGCGACGCGTCTGCTCTTCGTACAGGAAGGCCTCGATGAGCAGCGAAGTGGCAAGAATCTTGTTGCGCGGGCTGTACAGAAGGTTGGCGCGCGGCACGTGCGTGGCGCACACCGGCTTGCACTTGCCGCAGCGCAGGCAGTCCTTGATCGACTCCGAGATGGCGCCGATGTCGCTCTGCTGCATGATGATCGACTCGTGCCCCATCAGGCCGAACGACGGCGTATAGGCATTGCGCAGATCAGCAGCCAGACCTTGCGGGTCGTTGATGTCGCGCAGCAGCTTGCCCTTGTTGAAGCGGCCGTTCGGATCGACGCGGCGCTTGTAGGCAGCAAAGTCGGCGATCTCTTCGTCGGTCAGGAATTCCAACTTGGTGATGCCGATGCCGTGCTCGCCCGAGATCACACCGTCCAGCGAACGGGCGAGCGTCATGATGCGGGCCACCGCCTTGTGGGCGTCCTGCAGCATGTCGTAGTCATCCGAGTTGACAGGGATGTTGGTGTGCACGTTGCCGTCGCCGGCGTGCATGTGCAGCGCCACGAACACGCGGCCGCGCAGCACTTTCTTGTGGATCGCCTGGGCCTCGTCGAGGATCGGCTTGAACTCGCCACCGTTGAAGATCTTGCGCAGCTCGGCGCGAATCTCCGACTTCCACGACACGCGAATCGTACGATCCTGCAGCAGGTGGAACAGGTTCGCGTCGGGCTGATTCACCAGACGGTCATCGATGGTCTGCGCCAGGTAGCCCAGGCCGAGGCCAATGAGGCTGGCGCGCGCAGCCGTAACGGGCGTATCGAGATGGTCCAGCAGGTATTGCCAACGTGCACGCGTGGCACGCAGCAGTTGCTGCGCCTGTTGCACGCGGTCTTCCAGCAGTTCGGCGCTGGGGATCTCGTTGGCGTCGTCGGTGCGACCGAGCGGCAGGTTGCTGCCGGCGAAGAAATCGAGCAGCGCGTCGGTCAGCTTGAGCTTGCTCTTGATCGACAGCTCGATGTTGATGCGCTCGATGCCGTCGGTGTACTCGCCCATGCGATTGAGCGGGATCACCACGTCTTCGTTGATCTTGAAGGCGTTGGTGTGCTTCGCAATCGCTGCCGTGCGTGAGCGGTCCAGCCAGAATTTCTTGCGTGCCTCGGGGCTCACGGCCACGAAACCTTCGCCGCTCTTGCCGTTGGCCAGACGGATCACCTCCGACGTGGCGCGCGCCACGGCATCATCGTCGTCGCCAACGATGTCACCGATCAGCACCATCTTCGGAAACGCGTTGCGCTTGCTCTTGGTGGCATAGCCGACCGCGCGCAGGTAGCGCTCATCCAGATGCTCCAGACCCGCGAGGATCGCGCCGCCGGGCTTCTTCGTCTCGGCGTCGAGGTAATCCTTGATCTCGACGATGCTCGGGATCGCGTCGCGCGCCTGGCCGAAGAACTCCAGGCACACGGTGCGGATCGACTTGGGCATCCGATGCAAAATCCAGCGTGCGCTGGTGATGATGCCGTCGCAGCCTTCCTTCTGCACGCCGGGCAAGCCGGCCAGGAACTTGTCGGTGACGTCCTTGCCCAGCCCTTCCTTGCGGAACTTGCGGCCTTCGATGGTCAGCGTCTCGGTGCGCAGCAGCTTGGCTCCGACCGGCGCGGTGCCGTCGAACCACTTCAGCTCGAACATGACGACCGGCGCGTCGTGGATCTTGCCGAGGTTGTGATTGAGGCGCTGGACTTCCAGCCAGTTGCCGTCCGGATCAACCATGCGCCACCAGGCGAGGTTATCCAGCGCGGTGCCCCACAGCACAGCCTTCTTGCCGCCGGCGTTCATGGCGACGTTACCGCCAATGCACGACGCGTCGATCGAGGTCGGGTCCACGGCGAAGACGAGGCCGGCCTTCTCCGCCGCATCCGCCACGCGACGCGTGACCACGCCGGCGCCCGAGTAGATGGTCGCCACGGGATGGTCAACGCCAGGCAGGTCGGTCATCTCGACCGCATCCAGACGCTCCAGCTTTTCCGTATTGATGACGGCCGAGAACGGCGTGAGTGGCACGGCGCCGCCGGTGTAGCCGGTACCGCCTCCGCGCGGGATGATGGTCAGACCCAGCTCGAAGCAGCCCTTGACGATCCCGGCGATCTCTTCTTCCGTATCGGGCGTGAGCACAACGAACGGATATTCAACGCGCCAGTCGGTGGCGTCGGTCACGTGCGACACGCGCGACAGGCCGTCGAACTTGATGTTGTCCTTCGCGGTGACGCGGCCGAGCACCTTCTGGGCGCGACGGCGCAGGTCGTACACCTGGGCGAATTCTTCCTGGAACGCCTTGACGGCACGGCGGGCATGCACGACCAGTTGCTCGACCTTGCTGGCACGCTCGTCGCCCACCGGATCGTGGTGCGAATCGTGGTCGGCCACGCGGCGCTTCTCGATCTCCGCCAGGCGGTGATTGAGTGCGTCGATCAGCATCTGCCGGCGCTTCGGGTTGTCGAGCAGGTCGTCCTGAAGATAGGGGTTGCGGCGCACCACCCAGACGTCGCCCAACACTTCGTACAGCATGCGTGCCGATCGGCCGGTGCGGCGCTCGGCGCGCAGTTCGTCCAGGATCTGCCACGCAGACTCGCCCAGCAGACGGATGACGATTTCCCGATCCGAGAACGAGGTGTAGTTGTAGGGAATCTCGCGCAGCCGGGGCGCAGCGTCCTGCGCCGTGAGTTTGGCGTCGATCAGAAGTGGGGCATTCATGGCGTGCCGCTGGGGAGGGAGGGCGCGGCAAAGAGGGCCCAAGCCGCGCGGTCTTTAAAGGGCGATTGTACTGCAACGCGCAGCGTTGATGCGTTGCAGCAACGGTATCCCTGCCAGTGATATGGGCGGCAAAACCGTCGCATTTTCAATGGCTTGCGAAAAGTGCACGACCGCCAAAGTGAAGCATACGCCACGCAAACGTCACATCATCACGCCCCTGATCCAACCCAGGATGCCATGCCAGAAGCCGTCGGGCAGGGTCATCAAGGCCGCAGTCATGGCCAGATAGCGTAAAAATTTGCCGATAGCCATGTACATGGCGCTGGGCCAGAACTTCAGGCGCAGCCAGCCGGCCAGCGTGCAGAGTGGGTCGCCAATGCCCGGCAGCCACGACACCAGCAGCGACACCGGCCCGATGCGGCGCATCCAGCGGAAGTATTTTTTGTCGAGCGGGGGCTCACGGTGGCGCTTGGGATGCGGCACGTGCTGGACATGCTCGGTGTTGTGCTGACGGCGGCGGCGCGCAAGGTGGTAGCGCACCAGCGCCAGCTTGGCCGCATAGCCCATCCACCAATCGACCACGCCGCCCAGTGTGTTGCCGAGCGTGGCCACGATGATGGCCGGCCAGAACATGTCCGGATTGAGCTTGATGTACGCAAAAACCGCCGGCTCGGAGCCCAGCGGCAAGAGGGTCGCCGAAATGAAACTGACGACGAAGATGGCAGGCAGCCCGACCTTTGGCAGGGCGAGCGTGGCAAAAAGCGTGTCGATCCACTGTTCCATGCAGTCGATTGTAGAGGGCGGGCGGCTGCGGCGTCGCTTGGGGCCGCCCTAGCCGGTCAGGCGAAGAACAGGTAAGCGACAAGCACGGCGCCGATCAGTCCGATCAGGTCGGCCCACAGCCCACATGCCAGCGCGTAACGCGTGTCCTTGATGCCAACGCTGCCGAAGTACACGGCCAGCACGTAGAACGTGGTCTCGGTCGAACCCTGGATGATGGCGGCCAGCTTGCCCTGGAAGGAATCCACGCCGTAAGTGGTCATCACATCAACCATCAGGCCGCGCGCACCGGCGCCGGACAACGTCTTCATCAGCCCAACGGGCAGAGCCGGCACAAAACGCGTGTCGATGCCCAGGTGCGCGAACAGCGCGGAAAGCCCCTGCATCAGGAAATCCATGCAACCCGCCGCGCGAAACACGGCAATGCCCACCAGCACCGCCACCAGATACGGGACGATGCCGATCGCCACCTGGAAGCCATCCTTGGCGCCATCGACGAAGGTTTCGTACACGTTGATGCGGCGAATTGCCCCGCACACCAGGAACGCCACGACGATGGTGAGGATGGCGCCCGCGCCGATCAGGCCGATCCAGGCCGCCATCTGCTGCGGCGGAAACTGGCGCAGCCAAGCAAACAGCAGCCCCATCAGCGCGACGAAGCCCCCGAAATACGCCAGCAGCGCAGGCTTGAAGAGGTTGATGCGCTGATACCACGCCACCGCCGCGATGCCCGCGCAGAAGCCGATGAACGTGGACAGCAAGGTCGGCAGGAAGATGTCTGCCGCGTTGAAACCGACCAGGCCCTGCTTGACTGCCATGGCCTGGCGGATGGCGATGACGGACGTCGGCACCAGCGTCACCCCCGCCGTGTTGAGCACCACGAACATCAACTGCGCGTCGCTGGCGCGCTGCGGCTGCGGGTTGATCTGCTGCAACTCGCGCATGGCCTGTAGGCCGAGCGGCGTAGCGGCGTTGTCCAGCCCGAGCACGTTGGCCGAGACGTTCATCATCATCGCGCCGTTGGCGGGGTGGCCGGCGGGCACGGAAGGAAACAGGTGCCGCATCAGCGGGTTCACGAGCCGCGCGAACAGATCGACCACGCCGGCGCGCTCGCCCACGCGCATGATGCCCAGCCACAGCGCCATCATGCCGGTCAGGCCGATCGCAATTTCGAAACCGGTGCGCGCGGCATCGAACATGCCGGTCAGCATGCGGGAAAAGACCTCCATGTCGCCCTGCACCACCTGCACGCATGCGGTAACGAAGGCAACGAGGAAGAAGGCGAGCCAGACGAGGTTCAGGGCCACGGAGGTTGCGCGTTGGTATCGGACAAGCCGGTCATTGTGCCTGCGGCGGCGTCTCGATCGGATGGATCAGGTGGAAATTGTCGTAGTCGACCGACGTGACGCCGCCGTCGTCGCGGATAAGGTCGGCATAGCGATAGTTCCAGCGGATGTCGTCGTGCCGCCAGGAATGGCGCGCCTGCACGGTTTGCGCCGCGGTCTCGTCGGCGCCCTCGATCGTGAGCAGCAGCAAGGCGTCACCGGCGGCGAGCGATTCTGCGGTGGCGCCATGCAGCGGGCTGGTTTCGTCGATCACGTGCATCATCACCCAGCCCAGCAGAAAGATCGGGTGCTCGCTGCGCTCAAGCTTCAGGTCGTGGATCTTGTAGATCGAGTAGCCCTCTGGCGAGACCTCATCCTGCATCAGGCGCAGCCGGGCGGTGGCCTCTGCGATGACGTTCTGGCGCGCATTGGCCGCCCGCAGCATCAACGTGGACTTACCGTTGAGCGGCCGCACGACAACGTTGCGCGCAAACATGATCTTGGCGCGCGGGCGCGAGAACCGCGCAAATACCAGCCCTGTCGCCATGGCAATGCCCGACATGCCGATGAAGATCTCCAGCGTGGCGATGACGTGGGCGTAGAGCGTTTGCGGGTGCATGTCGCCGTAACCGACGGTGGCGAGGGTCTCGACGCTGAAGAAGAATGCCCCCACGAAACCCGGCGGCGACTGGTTCGCGATCGCGCCGTCACCCAACGAATACAGCCCCGCGAATACCGCGTTGAGCGCCAGGAACAGCGTGGCCAGCAGCGCGAAGAAGGTGGGCCAGTTGACTTCAAGCGCGTGGTGATAAAGGTCACGCCAGCCCAGCGGAGGCATGCCGTAAGCGACGACGTGCTGCGTGCCGGACCAGACTTTGCGGCCCCGGCGCGCACGTCCGGCACGCTCGGAGGAAGACGACGGGGTGTTCATGGAGGCCTCTCGCCGATGATGCGCTGCGCCCGCCCGGGCACGGCCGGGGCAGTGTACCGACCGGCACGCAGGTCCGGCAAGGCGGGCAAGGCGCCGCGTGATAGGCTTACGGGCTCTGTTCACGTCCAACCCGGTCCGCACCATGGCCATCGATTACCTCAAGAAAATCCTGACCGCGAAGGTCTATGACGTCGCGGTGGAAACCGAGCTGAAGTTCGCGCCAAACCTGTCGGCGCGCACCGGCAACCGCGTCTACCTCAAGCGCGAGGATGACCAGCCGGTGTTCTCGTTCAAGCTGCGCGGCGCCTACAACAAGATGGCCTCGCTCACGGCGGCCGAGCGCAAGCGCGGGGTGATTACGGCATCGGCGGGCAACCACGCGCAGGGCGTGGCCTTCAGCGCGGCCCGCATGGAGTGCAAGGCGGTGATCTGCATGCCGGTGACGACGCCGCAGTTGAAGATCGACGGCGTGCGCTCCCGCGGCGGCGAATGGGTCGATGTCGTACTGCAGGGCGAGAGCTATTCCGACGCGTACAACCACGCCGCCAAGCTGCAGGAAAAGCACGGCTACACCTTCGTGCACCCGTTCGACGATCCCGACGTGATTGCCGGCCAGGGCACCATCGCCATGGAAATCCTGCGTCAGCATCCGCAGCCCCTGCATGCCATCTTCTGCTCGATCGGCGGCGGCGGGCTGATCTCGGGCGTTGCGGCCTACGTGAAGGCCGTGCGGCCGGACGTCAAGGTCATCGGCGTGCAGAGCGTGGATTCCGACGCCATGGCGCGTTCGGTCGCCGCTGGCAAGCGCGTCGAACTGAAGGAAGTGGGCCTGTTTGCCGACGGCACCGCGGTGAAGCTGGTGGGCAAGGAAACCTTCCGCATCACGCGCGAGCTGGTCGACGAAATCATCACCGTGGATACGGATGCCATCTGCGCGGCACTGAAAGACGTGTTCCAGGACACCCGCAGCCTGCTGGAGCCGTCGGGCGCGCTGGCGCTGGCAGGCCTTAAGCAGTATGCCGAGACCCACAAGCTGAAGAACGAATCGCTGGTGGCCGTGGCCAGTGGCGCGAACATGAACTTCGACCGCCTGCGCTTCGTGGCCGAGCGCGCCGAAGTGGGCGAGGCGCGTGAAGCCGTGTTTGCCGTGACGATTCCGGAAGAGCGCGGCAGCTTCAAGCGCTTCTGCGAACTGGTCGGCTGGTCGCGCAACGTGACGGAGTTCAACTACCGCATTGCCAGCAAGGACGCGGCGCATATCTTCGTGGGCGTGCAAATTGCATCGCGCGCAGAGGGCGACAAGATTGCCGAGAACTTCCGCAAGCACGGTTTCCCGACGCTGGACCTGTCCAACGACGAACTCGCCAAGCAGCACATCCGCTACATGGTGGGCGGGCGTTCGCCGCTGGCGGAAAACGAGCATCTCTATCGTTTCGAGTTTCCCGAGCGGCCCGGCGCGCTGATGAAGTTCCTCTCGAGCATGAGCCCGAACTGGAACATCAGCCTGTTCCACTACCGCAATCAGGGCGCGGATTCGAGCAACATCCTCGTCGGCATCCAGGTACCGAAGAACGAGAAGCGCGAGTTCAAGGCGTTCCTCGCCACGCTGGGCTATACCTACTGGGACGAAAGCGAGAACCCCGTCTACAGCCTGTTTTTGTGATGAGCAACCAACCCGAACATTCGCCCCTGGGTAAGGCCTCCGCGTACAAGACGGAGTACGACCCGAGCCTGCTGTTTCCGATTCCGCGCCAGGGCAAGCGCGACGAGATCGGCCTCGCCGCCGGCACGCCCCTGCCCTTCTTCGGCGTCGACCTCTGGAACCTGTACGAGCTGTCGTGGCTGAACCTGCGCGGCAAGCCGCAGGTGGCGCTCGGCACCGTGATCGTGCCGGCGGATTCGCCCAACATCGTTGAATCGAAGTCGTTCAAGCTGTACCTGAATTCGTTCAACCAGACGAAGGTGGCGTCGCACGAAGCGCTGCAGCAGTTGATTCATCACGATCTGTCGGAAGCCTGCGGTGCACCGGTGCAGGTGCGTATCGTCCCCCCGGAGGAATTTTCCCGGCAGAAAATGGGCGAACTCGATGGCCTGCTGCTTGATCGCCTTGACATCGAAACCGACGTCTATCAGCCCACGCCCGAGCTGCTGCATGCCGATGAGGAAGAAAGCCCGGTGGAAGAAACGCTGGTGTCGCACCTGCTGAAGTCCAATTGCCTTGTGACGGGTCAGCCGGACTGGGGCAGCGTGCAGATCCGCTATGTGGGTGCGCCGATCAATCAGGAAGGGCTGCTGAAGTATCTGATCTCGTTCCGTGAGCACAACGAGTTTCACGAACAATGCGTGGAGCGGATCTTTACCGACATCCTGCGCCAGTGCCGGCCGGTCAAGCTGGCCGTGTATGCGCGCTACACGCGGCGCGGCGGGCTGGACATCAACCCGTTCCGCACAAACTACAACACGCCCTGGCCGGATAACCTGAGAAACGCGCGTCAGTAAGCGCTGACACTGCGTAAGCCACGCAAGGCGCCTTCGGGCGCCTTTTTTCTTGCCTGAGCGATCCACCAAACGGGCATTTCGGCCTCGTCCGTTTTGTGGACGCCACCGCCCTATCGTTTCACGCCCGCTCGCCTATAGTGGTATCCGCAGTACACCACCCGGGGGAATCGTGAAGCGTCCGTCCGCTGCCAGCGGTAAGGACACTCTCGACGGGGGACATTGCCGTGACGAAGACGCCATGGTGGCCGCAAGGTGAGACAACCCAAGCGGTTACGTGCGCATGCCTGCTGTTGTGCAGCGGGTCGGTCCTTGCGCAGACCAACGAGCCGGTGGACGACAAGCCACCCAGTCTGGAAGCGCTGCAGCGCGAGCTTGCCGATACGCAGGCGCGCCTGCAGGAACTCAAGCGCTCGATCCAGCAACAGGAAACGCATCTGCGGCGCATGCGGCGCGCGCTCGGCATGAGCGAGGGCCGACTCGACACCGTGCGCGGTGCCGGCGCTCCTGGCGCGGCAGGCGACGCATCGGAAATCGCGCAGAACGACCAGCCCGGCGCCACGCCCGTCGGCAAACCGCCGGAGCCACCTGACCGGCCACCCCGCATCGCGCAGATCTTCGACGAGCCCAGCGCGCTTACACCGCCGGGCAAGGTGGTCGTCGAGCCGTCATTGCAGATGGCGTATTCATCGTCCGACCGCGTGGCACTGGTGGGCTACACCATCATCCCCGCGCTGTTGATCGGGTTGATCGACGTACGGCAGGTCAAGACCACCACGCTCACCGGCACGGTGGCATTGCGTTACGGCCTGGCGCGCCGTTGGGAACTGGAAGCGCGCGTGCCCTATGTCTACAGCGCGAGCGACACGGTCAGCCGCGAACTGTTCACCGGCACGGCGACAGACAACGCCTTCAGCTCGCACGGGCGCGGCATCGGCGATGTGGAACTGACCGCGCGCTATCAGATCAATGCGGGCGGCGTCGACAAGCCGTTCTACATCGGCTGGCTGCGCTTCAAGACGCGCACCGGCAAGGATCCGTTTGACGTCACCACCGATTGCGTGACGCGCTGCGTGAGCAATACCACGGGCACCGGCCTGCCTCTGCAACAGCCAACGGGTTCTGGCTTCTTCGCGGTTCAGCCGGGGCTGACGTGGCTGTTCCCGACGGATCCGGCAGTGTTCTTCGGCAGCATCAGCTACCTGCACAACTTCGAGCGCAAGGACGTGAGTCTGAACCTGGTGGACGGTTCGAAGCAGTTCCTCGGCAACGTGAAAGCCGGCGACATCATCGGCCTGAACTTCGGCATGGGGCTGGCGCTGAACGAAAAGGCATCGTTCTCCATCGGCTACGACCAGAGCATCATCGCGCCGACCAAGCAGAACGGCCAGCGCGTGCCGGGCTCGGTGCGGACGATTCTCGGTACGTTGCTGGTCGGCTATTCGTACCGGCTATCGCCCAAGATGTCGCTAAACCTGTCGGTGGGGGCAGGCCTGACGCGCGACACGCCAGATCTTACCGTCACGCTTCGCCTGCCGATCCAGTTCTAGCTCAGTGCTGCATGGTGACGACGTTGGCCAACGCGCCTTGTAGCACGTTGGCGAGATTCATCTGACGGAACTGCGGCAGGCTGTTGACCGCCGCATTGATGGTCGTCACCGCCTGCAGCGTCTGGTTGTTCAAGCTGTTCTGGATGACCGTGGCCGCCGCTGTCGCACCCGCGGCCACATCGGGCGGTGCGACATTGTTGGGGCCGTTCTGCACGAGGTTCACCGTGTTGACCACCGAGGCCAATTGCTGCGCCTGGTTGGCCGTCATGCGTGCCACATCGGGGATGTTGACCGATGCGCTCGCCACCAGATCGCCGTTGACGTAGACCGCCCGGTCGATGCCGAACGAGATATGCAGCCCCGCAAGCGAGGGCACATCAAACCCGCCGCGCATGTCGTCGAGCTTGTCTTCGGACACGGCGTGCCAGACATGGACGGGATTGTTATCCATGCTATCCATGCCGGCAGCAAACGCATGCCCGGCCGCAGCCAGCGCGAACCAGCCGGCCCACGCCATCTTGCCAAACCGCTTCATGATGCCCTCCTGCCGGACTACCTGACTGCCATGCAGACGACGCTCAGAAATCGGACGGACCGTGCTTGGGAACGACGATGTTTCCCAAGCCGCTGCGGTCCATGCCTTCCTCCAGCGGCGCACGCGGTGCCACGCGCCAATCCGATGCGGCGTTGAACGTCGCCCCCGACTCGCGGTTGTGGACGACGAACAGCAAATGGTTGTCCCACATGCTCTCGAAACTCGCACGCGGAATCGCACGCGTGCCCATGGCCGGATCGCCCACCAGCACACGCCCTTCTTGCACACCCTTGACCACCACGAAGTGGTGATAGCCGTTCTCGGTCAACAGCACGATGGCCGGCAAGTGCGCGTCCTTCAATGCATCCAGCGGCTGCTCGAAACCATCGGCCTCAAAGCCTACAGACGCCAGATAGCGTTTGATGTCGAGCAGCGAAAAGCCTTCTCGCCGGATCTTCTCCTGGTTGCCATGCTCATACATGGCCTGGAACACGGTCTGCTCGCTCACCGGATAGCCGTACTGATACGTAAGCAGCGTCGCCACCGCGGCCGACCCGCAACTGAAGTCGAAACGCTGATGCACGGTTCGCAGATAGCGCGCGGCCTTCATGCTCGTCACCGGCACCGCATACGTGCCGCCGCCCGTGCCGAGCATGTCGATCGCGCCCGCCAACGCGGGCCCGCACATCAGTGCCATCAGCACTGCGCCGCACGTCTTGCGCATCATTCCGTCCTTCACAAGCTCAAGGCCGGAACTGCACGTTGACGATGGTGGCGTTCTGGATCAGCACGTTCGCTCCGCTGTTCTGGATGACCGTGGGGATCCCGCTGGCATTGGCAAACGAGCCGTCGCGCACGATGTTCGACCCCGTCGCCACATTCACGGCGGCGTTGTCGCTCACGGTGCCCGACAGGCGCGCGTCATTGACGGTCTGGTAGAGATCCTGCGTGCCGCCGCGATAGCTGTCGAGCCGATCTGCTCCCACCGCATGACCGAACCCAGGCACCGACACGGCCGCGGCGACCGGGGGACGCACCGCTTCCGTATTGGCTGTCTGAGCACCGTCTGCGATTGACGCATCGTCCGCTGCCATCGCCGCTGCCACTGGCCACACTGCCAGGCCGCATGCCAAACACCATGCCGCCCATCCTGCTGTGGTTCTTCTGTCGGATCGCATCGAACATCTCCTATACGCTCCAACTGCGGGCCGGACCACGCATGCAGTCCGGCCCTGTCCACCGCCATGCGCGCAATGTCACCGCACGCACAACGGCACTTCCCCGCTCATGCCTGATACCGGGCTACTTGCCGACATTCAGGTTGGCCTGCACGTTGATGCTTTGCTGGATGAGGGAAGCGAAGCCGCTGTTCTGGTTCGCCACCATCACGCCTGCTGCAGACTGGCCGACGCTGGTCATGGCGTTGGACATGTTGAACGTACCTGCGTCCACCATGACCGTGCCGCCTGCACCGCCCGTGCCGCCCACCGCACCATTGCCGACACCGCCATTGCCCACACCGCCTGCGCCGCCGGCCGCACCGACTGCACCCACAGCGCCATTGCCCGCCGTGGACGATGCTGCGCCGTTGGTTGCGCTGCCGTTGGTCGCGCTGCCGCCTGCGCCGCCATTGCCTGCCACGTTGGTCGCTGCACCGCCCGCGCCTGCCCCGCCACCCGTGCTGGTGCCGGTGGCACTGCTCGAGCCCGTGCCCGCACCTGCCGATGCCGTGGACGTGCCGCTGGTGGTGGAGCCGCCAGCGCCGCCTGCCCCGCCTGCCGAGGCACTGCCGCCGCCCGTGGCCGCGCCGCTGCCGTGATGGCGGTTCGCATCGCCACCGCTGGCGCTGGACGTGCCGCCTGCCCCGCCGCCACCGCCGCCGGCTGCGCTCGTGCTGCCCGCTGCGCCGCCAAGGCCCGCGCCCAGGCTGGCCGAGAGCGTGCCGGAGCTGCCGCCGTTACCGCCGCTGCCCGCACTGCCGCCGGCGTCTCCGCCATTGCCACCGTTGCCGGCCACTGCGCCGCCGTTGGTCGCGCTGCCATGCGTGACGCTGCCCGAGCTGCCGCCCGCGCCACCACTGCCACCTGCGCCGCCAGCGCCACCGTTGCCGCCAGCGCCAGCGCCGCCGTAGCCGTATCCGCCACGCCCGCCCGCGCCGCCATTGGCCGAGCCGCCATTGTTGGTGGCGACGTTGCCGATGCCCGACACGCTGATGTTGGTGACGGTGCCGTCCAGCTTCGAGACTGCAATTGCCTTGCTTGTGTTGAAGGAGTTGGTGAATGTTGCCGTTGCCATACCGCCGTTGTTGGCGGCGGCGGTGCCATAGCCGTCAGCGTTGGCCCAACCGCTGTTGTCGCGGTTGCTGCCCTGGCTTTGGTTGTTGTGCTGATTCGAGTTATCGGTTGCCGTCGTGGTTGTGGTCGTTGCGGTGTTCGTCGTCGTGTCTGTGCTGGTGTTGGTTCTGGTGATAGTCGACGTGTTGGTTTGGGTCTTGTCACCCGCGCCGGACGCCGTATTCCCGATGTCGGCCAATGCAACGCCAGAGACCCCCAATCCCATGGCGATCGCGGTGGCCAGTAAGGTCTTCTTCATAACGCACTCCATAAAGGTGAGAGGGACGGCTGGAAACGCAGCCAGTAAGGCCGGCGCGCTCTGCCTGTGGGAAAAAACATGACCCACCCCGGGGCGGCTCGTTTGCATAATCAGTGCCAACTTGTGCGCCTGCTTTACGCGGCTGCTCTAAGCGTTTGAAAACGCAAAAGTTTCACCGGCACCCGCGTACATGGGCGCGCACCGTGCCATGCAATCGTGTCGACGCGTGCAACTTTTGGGGGGCGGTTTGCGCCTTTTCGGTTGCGGCGCCGATACACCGTCGTGTCACGCATGGCAGCCACGGCATGCACGGCTTTCGCGCCAAGACGCAAACCACGCGCACGCATACGCTCGGTGTGGGTGTTTGAGACGAGCGATTGGCTGGGTGTTTCAGGCGTGATACGTCGGCGCATCGTCGCTCACATTGCGTGAGCGGTTGGTCGCGGCGAGTGAGCATCCCGCCGCGCACCTCGCAGCGGTTTGCATGCCTCGATGGCGTACGCACCGTCAGCACGCAGCCGCGCGTGGCTGCTCGATTGCGAGTGCCCCCTATCGGCAAGACGCATGCGGGAGACGTGTCTCGATTTCTACGTCAGGCGTTGCCCAGGCAGGCGAACAAAGCCGCGCGCGGCAAGCATCGTCATGGCAACGAAAAGCCGCGCGCAACCGGTTGGCATTTCAGCGGCGAAACCGCAAGCTCAGGTTCAGGCCGTGGCGGCCACCGTCAACTTGAGTTCTTCGATCATGCGGTCGCGCATGACGAACTTCTGCACCTTGCCCGTCACCGTCATCGGCATCTCGGTGACAAAGCGGATGTAGCGCGGGATCTTGTAGTGCGCGATCTGGCCCTGGCAGAACGTACGGATCTCATCTTCCATAGCCTGCTGGCCGGGCTTGAGGACGATCCACGCGCAGACCTCTTCGCCGTACTTCGGGTCGGGCACGCCAAATACGTTGACGGCCTGCACCTTCGGATGCCGGAAGAGGAATTCTTCGATCTCGCGCGGGTAGACATTCTCGCCACCGCGAATGAGCATGTCCTTCACGCGGCCGACGATGTTGCAGTAGCCCTCGGCATCGAACGTTGCCAGATCGCCCGTGCGCATCCAGCCGTCGTGGATCGATTCGGCGGTCTTGGCCTCGTCGTCCCAGTAGCCGAGCATGACCGAATAGCCCTTGGTGCACAGCTCGCCCTTCTCGCCCACAGGCACCACCTCTCCCGCGCCATCCACCAGCTTGACCTGCAAATGCGGCTGGATGCGGCCGACGGTGGTCACGCGCTTGTCGAGCGGGTCCGTCACGGCGCTCTGGAAGGACACGGGGCTCGTCTCGGTCATGCCGTAGGCGATGGTGACTTCGCGCAGGTTCAGCTCCGACACCACGCGCTTCATCACCTCGATGGGACACGGCGATCCGGCCATGATGCCGCCGCGCAGCGTCGATACGTCAAAGCTCTTGAAGTCCGGATGATCGAGCTGCGCGATGAACATCGTCGGCACGCCGTGCAGTTGGGTGCAGCGTTCTTCCGCCACCGTGCGCAGCGTGGCCAGCGGATCGAATGCCTCGCCCGGGAACACCATGCACGCTCCGGTGGCCGTGCAGGTGAGCACCGACATGACCATGCCGAAGCAGTGATACAGCGGCACGGGAATGCACAGCCGATCGCCCTCTTGCAGATTCATCGCCATGGCAACGAAGCGCGCGTTATTGACGACGTTCACATGCGTGAGCGTCGCCCCCTTGGGCGCTCCGGTCGTGCCGCTAGTGAACTGAATGTTGATGGCGTCGTCGGGCGACAGCGTGGCCGTGATGGCATCCAGCGCATCAACGGGTACGCTTTTTCCACGCGCAATGACGTCAGCAAAGTTGAGCATGCCAGGCGTATTGGCGTCGCCCATGCGGATGACCCAGCGCAGCGCCGGCAGCTTGGCGGCGTTCAACGCGCCGGGCTGCGCAGTCGCCAGTTCCGGCGCGAGCGTCTGCAGCATTTCCAGATAGCGCGATGTCTTGAAGGCCTCGGCCGCCACGATGGCCTTGCAACCGACCTTGTTGAGCGCGTATTCCAGTTCCGACAGCCGATACGCCGGATTGATGTTGACGAGGATAAGGCCCAGGCGCGCCGTCGCGAACTGCGTGAGCACCCATTCGACGCGGTTGGGCGACCAGATGCCGATGCGGTCGCCCCGCTCCAGTCCCAGCGCGTGCAGGCCGGCGGCCAGCGCATCGACCTGTTCGGCAAAGGCGCGCCACGTCCAGCGCACGTTCTGTTCGCGGAACACGACAGCCTCGTCGTCAGGACAGCGACGCACCGTTTCCGCCAGCAACGCCGAAACCGTCACGTGTGCCAGCGGCACCGCCGTGTCGCCCACCACATACGACGCACCGTTGCGCGGTCGCGCGTCGAAAACCTCACCAGCCATGGATGTCTCCTCCAATCAACGTTGACCTTTTTGGGGCCTTGTTCTGAATGATTTGTAACCAATGCTTCCACCGCAATTTGACGCAGCTTGACGTATTTGGCAATCCGTTGCCGGACGAACAATGACGCGGAACAATTGCTGCGCTGCAGCAGCAAAAATCGGCGGGCGCGGCCTTCAACGCGCTAACATGCCGCCCTGATGTTTTGCGCTTTCTTGCACGTAGGGAATGACGATGATCGTAGTAGTGATGGGTGTTTCGGGTTGCGGCAAATCCACGGTGGGCCAGAAGATTGCCGAGCGGCTGGGCTGCGCTTTCCGTGATGGCGACGAGTTCCACTCCGAGGCCAACCGCGCCAAGATGCACGCCGGCATCCCCCTGAACGACGACGACCGCAAACCCTGGCTCGAATCCATCCGCGCCTACATGGACGAAAAAACGAGCAGCGGGCAATCGCTGGTGGTGGCCTGCTCCGCTCTCAAGCAGCGCTACCGCGACGTGCTGCGCGGCCCCGCCGGCAACGCGGAATTCGTCTACCTGAAGGGCGACTTCGATCTGCTGCAAGGCCGCCTCGCCGCACGGAAAGACCACTTCTTCAACCCGAACCTGCTGCGCAGCCAGTTTGAGGCGCTGGAAGAGCCGACCGACGCCGTCATCGTCGACATCGCGCTGCCGCCCAAAGCCATCGTCGACGAGGCCATCACGCAACTGCAGGCACGCGCCGCGCACCGCCCGGCCGCCTGAACTCGCACGTGTTCGCGCGCTAGCTGCGCGTGAGTTGTTGCAATACGGCCTGCACCTCGCCATTGCACACGCGACTCATGCGCTCCTGCTCACGCGGCGTGTCGATCTGCTCGTGCGCCTGCAGCCCAAGTTCGATCAGCGATTGCGCACGCGGCAGCCAATGGCGCGTGAGCGCTGCCTGCAAATCTGCGGCAATGCGGTCTGGGTCTCCAAAGTAGAGCCGGCCGCCGTATTCGCTCTCGATCTCCTTGCGGATCACCTCGGCGGCATGCGGCAACACCGCACGGTTGACAGCCACATGCCGCAACTCATGCTCGCGGATGGCGTTGTACGCGCAAGTGCCCGGCGCAAATTCGCGCGCCACTGTCACCCGAAAGTTATTCAGCACCAGCTCCACCGAGATGGACGGCCGCAGGCAGGTCGTAGCCGGCTGCGTGGCGATGGCCATGTAGCGACTGTTGACGTCGAAGCGCGCCAGCAGCGTCGCATACGTCTTGCCCAGCACGCGGGCTGAGCGATCGTACGGCGGCGCCTCGGCGGTGAGTTGACTGACTGAGCGGTCGTTGGAGAAAGACAGCGGCGTTTCGATGGCACGCACCTCCACGCGCATCGGGCCAAGCGCCTGGTCGCACGCCTTGAGCCAGTGCGATTTGTTGGCATTGAAGGCGGGGCCGCCCGCAGCGCCGGTCGCGGCGGCGACGGTTTCAATCGGTGCAAAACGCACATTCGCCAGCCTCAGCCGATGCAGCCGACTCCAATGCCAGGCGCCGGCCGCCACAGCCAGCACCAACCCCAATACCACCACCCGACGCATGCTGGGCTCCCCGTTTGCGCATCCCGACCGGGCTACGCATGGGCGCCACGGGTCGGGTCATGCCGGTGTCAGTGCCACCGGTTCTCGGTTCTCATATTGGGCGGCAACGAGTCGTCTGATCTGCTCGCCCGATCGTTTGAGCGCTACGCGCGCCTCTGGAAGGAAAGGATAGAAGATCGGCCACACGTGCGGAAGCCGCCGCCCCATTTCTACCGAAACGGATACCCCGGCCGCCCGCGCGCGCTCGGCCATTCGGAGGGTATCGTCGCGTAGCACCTCGCTGGTGCTGACATAGCAGTGCAGCGGGGGCAGGCCCGTGAAATCGGCATATAACGGCGAGGCGAGCGGATGGTCCGTCGGCGCGCCCGAATCGCCCAGGTACAACGCCGCACCGTGCGCCATCCACGCGCCGCGAAACATCACGTCGGATTCATCATTATCGATCAGGCTCTGGCCGGTGGCTGCCAAGTCCGTCCACGGCGAATACAGCACCGCGCCGGCCGGCAGCGGATCAGCCGCATCACGCAGGGCCACCAGCAGCGCCAACGCCAGCCCGCCCCCCGCGGAATCGCCGGCCACCACAATGCGCGATGGCGCCACACCCTGCGCCAGCAGCGTGCGATACGTGAAGAGCGCATCTTCCACCGGCGCTGGAAACGGATGTTCGGGTGCCAGCCGGTAGTCCGGGACGCACACGCGCGCCCGCGCATGCGTAGCGAGGCCAATGGTGATCGGGCGATGTGTGCGCGGACTGCAGAAGAAATAGCCGCCGCCATGCAGATAAAGGACGACGGGCGCGTCGTCATGCAGGTCCGGATCAGCGGGTTCGATCCATTCGCCGGTGAGGCCGTCGCCGTTGACACCCTTGGCCGGCACGATGCGCCAATCCGGCGGCAGTTCCACCGGCGAAGGCATCTTGCGCTTCTCGGCATGCAGGCGCGTGGCGATGGGATCGAAGGGCTCCCGCTCGGTCGGCTTCTTGACCTGGTTGCGCACCATCCTCGAGACGACCCAGTTCTGCCAGCTCATCGCGCAACCCTCCGCTGCAAAGTCTCAGCCTAGCGAGGAAGCGCTGCCCAGACAATCGGTTCACACCCTGCGGGAACGCGAGTGTGCCCATACGACAACGCCGTCTCTCAGGACGTAACGTCAAGCCACGTCAGGCGTCTCGCGCGTCGCAGCCGAGGGACGGGCGCAACCGCGTTTCCGGAGTACCGATCGCGCAGCGGTGCGGTCATCTCGCTGCAACAGCGCGTGAATGATTGCTTCCAGCGGTCGATGAACGGCAAGCCCATCGCCTTCGATGGCGAAGACATGAACGCCATCCTCGCCTACATGAAATGGCTCTCCAGCGGCGTACCCGTGGGCACCAACGTGACAGGACGCGGTTTCGAAAAGATCGACACGTCGCTCGCGCCTAACCGCGAGAACGGCAAGGCCGTCTACGCCCAGCGCTGCGCAGCCTGCCATGGCGCCGAAGGCCAGGGGCTGCCCAACCCGCAAGGTGGTTACCTGATGCCCCCGTTGTGGGGCAAGGATTCGTTCAACGTGGGTGCGGGCATGGCTCGCATGTACACCGCCGCTGCCTTTGTGAAGCACAACATGCCCCTGGGCCAGGGCGGCACGTTGACCGCGCAAGAGGCAGTGGACGTGGCCGCCTTCTTTACCCAGCAGCCGCGCCCCGACTATGCCGCGCGCGCCAAGGACTGGCCCAAGGGCGACAAGCCGAAAGACGCGCGCTGAGCGCCGCCTGCCTCAAAAGCAAAAAGCCTGCGACGCAACCGCCGCAGGCTTTTTTGCTCTCGCACCTCGGGGCGCTGAATGCCCTTTCAGTGCTGGTCCGGTTCAGCCCGATCAGTTGACCTTGAGCTGACCGCCACGACCCAGGCCGCCCTTGACGTCCTGCGCCTTGTAGCTACGCAGTGCAACAACCATCTTGTTCCACGCGTCGATAAAGGCGACCACCGTGGCCTTGCCTTCCGGCGTGCTGGAGAAACCTGCCAGACCGCCGCCCACGCCACCGCCAAAGCCGGCCAGCACCGCACCGTAGTTCGTCGCGGTTGAGCTGCCTTCGGCGGCTGCGATCTGCACGGCCGAGCGCACGTCGAACAGGGTCAGCGTCACAACCGAAGCCTTCGACTTCACGCTGCCGGCCAACGCGGCGATGGCGCTGTTGCCCAGCAGGCCGCCCACGGCACCCGCCACACCGCCGATCGGCGAGTCGTTGATGATGATCTGCGGCTCCATGTAGTAGTCAGCCGCCACGCGCTGACCCTTCTGCTGCTTCGAGCCGGCACGGTATTCACCGGAGTTGCGCTGCAGATCGGTGATGCGCGACAGGCGTGCGTCGGTCTTCTGGTTGCCGATCGACGTGATCACGAAGCAGTTCGATTGCTGCACAGCCATGCGCAGCAGCGGATCGATGGTCGTCACCTTGGTGGCGCTGCCGAACTGGCCGTACCAGTCTGCGTTGCGGCCATCATCCATCGCGATGGTGCCCAGCGGCGAGGCACAGCGCTCGAGCGTCGGGTCTGCACCCACGCTGGAGCCGCCGGCCGCCGCACCGCTCACGCCGGCGTTCTGGCCGCCCGGCGTCACCATGCCGCCGCCTGCGCACGCAGCCAGGGAAGAGATGATCAGTGCTACGCCTGCGGCCCTGGCAGTGCGGCTGAGAAGATTGGTTTTCATATTGTTGTGTGGCTCACATTGAGTCGATGTTCGGCTTATGCGTCCTGCGACTCAATAAGCCCCCCTTGATCAGGCGTGCGAGGTGTGCAACAGGTTTCCCCCCTCCCCGAACTGCCTTGAAACGCTTTGAAACGGATGACTGCGGCGCCTCTCTCAGTACCAGTACCAGCTCGTCTGGCGCCAGACGCCGAGGTACGGATAACCCGAATACCAATAGCCGTAGTAAGTGGTGCGCCATTGCGCGCGCCACTTGTAGTCGTCTTCATCGGATTTCTTGGCGGCGCGTGCTTGCTCAAGCAGCTTCTTCGATTCCTTGTCGCCACGGCTCACGGCAATCGAGAGCCATTTTTCGGCTTCGCGCGGGTCGGAGCCCATCTCTTCCAACCCGAACAGGTAGAACGCGCCAAGTGCCTTTTGCGCCTGCAAATTGCCATGCTCGGCAGCCTCGCGCATCCAGTTCAGTGCCTGGTAGCTGTCCTGGCGGACGCCGTCGCCGCGGAAATAGCGCAGACCCAGGTCGTAGGCGGCCTTGGGCTCTCGCTTGGCAACTTCCTTGAGGGCGGTAATGCGCGGATCTTCGTCAGGGATATTCGCCTGGTCAAACGCCACTTGGGCTTTCGGCCGATCGGCACAGCCGCGGTCGTCACATACCCGTACCACATCGCTGGGTGGCTGCGGCTGGGCACACGCTGCCAGCAGTGACACGACTCCCAACATCAGCAAACGATTCCGCATTCGCCTGACCCTTTCTTTTATTGTTGCTGTTGATCGAGAGAAACTCCGCTGACAGCCAGGTCGGTGCCGGTCGTTTGTGCGATCCCGTTCGCAAGACCGGCGCCGCCAGATCGGCTGCACAACGCTTTCTCTTCCGCGCCCCCGCAGGATTTGCGGGCACATGATATAGATCGGTCTACTTTAGCTTGAAGCGTGTGCCGTTGTGTTATCAAAGCGTAAAGCTGACGTGGCAACAACACCGTGCGACTGAGTGTGCTCGGGGCGAGTCCCCCAAGGTCGCAACAAGGGGCCGATGCTAAGATGCGGCCCAGCAATGAGGAGAGGTAGCAATGCGCGCAAGCAAGCGCCAACAGGTGGTGGACAAGGCCAGTGAGCTGTTTTCCAAGCACGGCTTTCACCCCGTGGGCGTCGATTGGATCATCGACGAGTCCGGCGTCGCTCGCATGACGCTGTACCGGCACTTTGCCGGCAAGGAAGATCTGATCAAGGAAGTGCTGGAGCAGCGCTATACCTACGTCATGGGCAGCATTGCCGAAAAGCTCAGCCCCCTGCCCGACGCCACCGCCCGCCTCAAGGGCATCTTCGAGTGGTACGGCACGTGGTTCCGCACTCCCGAATTTGCGGGCTGCCTGTTCGAGCGCGCGCTTGCGGAGTTTGGCGCCACCTGCCCCAAGGTGACCGACGTGGCGGTACGCTACCGCGACGATCTGCTCGCAATGATGGAAACGCTGCTCAGGGATGTGGTGCCCGCCAGTACGGCGCGGCAGCTTGCGGGCGTGTACGTGATGCTGCTATCGGGTGCCACGGCCGATGCGCGCACGATGGGCGATCCGTCCGCCGCGTCACAGGCCTGGCACGCCGCAGAAACCCTTCTGAACCAGGCCAGGGCCGCCACCGAAGCTGCCTGAACCCGGCCGCCGCAAGCTACCAGCCGCGCTGCACCCGCCGCGCAATCATCGAGGGCAAGCGCAGCATGCCCTCAGCCGCCAGGCGTAGATGCATCCCGACCAGCAGGATGTTGTCGCGCAGATACCGGAAATGCGACACGCCGCCCTCGTGCGCGCGGAAGTAGCGCACCGGCGCCGCCAGCCGGATCGGACGCACACCGGCCCAGCACAGGCGCACGGCCGCTTCCGGGTCGAAATCGAAACCGCGCATCCAAGTCTGCCGGCGCATGATCTCGGCCAGCGGCGCAATCGGATAGACGCGAAAACCGAACAACGTATCGCCAATACCGGCCCACAGCGTTTCGATATCCGCGCAGCCATTGGACAGGCGCCGACCGTGCACGCGCATCTGCGGCGCCGTTGCGTCGAACACCGGCTGGCCGAGGATCATCGCGTCGGGCGCAGCCTGCGAGGCCGCCATGAATTCGGGGATTAGGTTGGCAGGATGCTGCCCATCGGCGTCCATGGTCAGCACGTAGGTGAAGCCCGCCGCGGCAGCAGCTTCCAGCCCGGCCAGCACAGCCACGCCCTTGCCGCGATTGCGCGGCAGCACGATCACGCGCAGCCCCGGGTCTTGCGCGGCCATGGCCTGCAGGCGTTCGGTGCTGCCGTCGGTGCTGCCGTCGGCCACCACCCAGACCGGGTTCCACTGCGCGCGCGCAGTGCGCACGGTGTCGTCAACCTTGGGGCCAGGGTTGTAGCTTGGAATCAGAACGAGGTGCGAAGTGGAAGCGCCGGTCATCGGCATGGCGTCGGTCCGGCCAAACGTTGAAAGCGGAATGCGTCGGGCGCTGGCGCGAGCCTATCGCGTGCGGTGTTCTGCCACGTAGGCTGCGAGCGAGCCCAGCGAGGCGAAGATCTTCTGGTTGTCGGGATCGCCCGAGCGCAGCTCGAAGCCGTATTTCTTGGAGATCAGCAGCGCAACTTCGAGGATATCGATGGAATCGAGCCCGAACCCTTCGCCATACAGCGGTGTGTCGGCGGTCAGGGTATCGAGTTGAATGTCTTCGAGATTCAGTTCGCCGATCATGAGCGCGGCGAGCTCTTTTTCCAGGTCGTTCATCGGTCTTGCAACCACAGGCGGCGTGCAGCGGGGATTGCGGCCAGAGCCAACGACGTTCTCCTTGCCCGAAGCCCCTGCCTTGTCCAGCCCAGCCTGTGAAAGGGGGTCGTTTAAGCTACGCGGATTCTAGACGAAGGGTTACACCCCGTATAGCGCGAAACCGTGACAAAGACCGCATGTCTCGGCGTCTGCCCGAAGTGACGCAAACGATTCACCGGCTTGTGTGGCGCCGCAAAGCGGCAATGGGCGCCGTGGCAGCGCCGGCCGGGCCCCGTACATCCGGTTACAAACAGGCCGCTGCCGGATCGGGCGAGACAGGCTCGGGGCCCTAGAATGTGCTCCGCCCTACGATGAAACTGCCCGCCTCACCGACGATAACCATGCAGTGCCGCTCCTCCCACCCTGCCCTGCCATGCAGCGACTGACCAGCTTTGCGCGGGGCGCAGCCGGCGTGGGTGCGGTCGTGGCGTATCAGATCGGTGCGCATTACGCAGCGGCAACACCGGGCGCGCATGGCATGGGCTTGGCGATGGCTTTGGTGCCGCCGTTGGCCGTCGCGCTGGCCGCGGCCACACGTTCCACGCATCGTGCATGGCTGCTGCCGCTGTGGCTGCTCGTCTGCGGAGTGCTGTGGATGGCGCGCGCACCGCTGGCCGCGCATTTTGACTGGGGCCTGTACCTCGAACATGCAAGCTTCAACCTGATGATGGCCTACGTGTTCGGCCGCACGCTGGTAGCGGGGCGAGAGCCGCTGTGCACGCGCTTTGCCCACATGGTGCACGGCACGCTCACGCCGCGCATTGCGCGTTATTCGCGGCAGGTCACGCTGGCATGGACGCTGTTTTTCCTGGCAACCGCCATCGTATCCACCCTGCTGTTTGCCACGGCATCGACCGTAACGTGGTCGACGTTTGCGAACTACCTGTCGCTGCCGCTGGTGGGCGTGATGTTCGTGGCGGAATACCTCTGCCGGCGCGTCGTGCTGCGCGGCGAGCCGCACTCCAGCCTGTTCGATGCGGTACGCGCATATCGACAATCGGAACAATCAGGGCACTCCATACCCGTCGCCACAGAGCGCTCCCGCTGAACCCACACGCTCTCACGATTTGCTTCATGCCGACTTACCCGCTGGTCTCCCATCCAACACTCGACCACACGCTGGCCTGGCGTGACGGCGCGCCCGTCTCCGTACGTGCGTTCCTGGCCGATGTGATGGCGCTGGCCACGATGCTGCCGCCGGGCGATCACGTGTTCAACGCCTGTTCAGACCGTTACCGCTTTGCCGTCGCGCTGTGTGCGACGCTGGTGGCCGGCAAAGTCAGCCTGCTGCCGCCCATGCAGACGCCGCAGATGGTGCGTCAGCTTTCGGTGTTTGCGCCCGAAGTGTTCTGCCTGCACGATGCGGCCGCCTGCCCCGTCGACCTGCCGGGCTTCCGTTATCCCGATGCGTTGACAGCCGACACAACGCTCATCGACGTGCCGCAGATCGACGCGTCGCAAGTCATGGCGGTGTTGTTCACCTCTGGATCAACCGGCACGCCGGTGCCGCATCGCAAAACGTGGGGCGCACTGGTGCGCTGCATGCGCACGGCAGTCGCGCACCTTGGCCTGGACGGCGGGCGCGCCTTCACGCTGGTCGGCACCGTACCACCGCAGCACATGTACGGCTTTGAGGTGACGGTACTGCTCGCGCTGCAGGGCGGTCTGGCCTTCAGCAACCAGCTGCCGTTCTATCCGGCGGACATTCGCGAAGCGTTGCTGGCCGTGCCGCAGCCGCGCGTGCTGGTGACCTCGCCGGTGCATCTGCGGGCGCTGCTGGCATCGGAACCCGCGTTGCCAAGCGCATCGCTCGTTCTGTCGGCCACTGCGCCGCTGTCGCAAACACTGGCGCAGGCGGCCGAGACGCGCCTGTCCGCTCCGCTCCTGGAAATCTACGGCAGCACCGAAACCGGCCAGGTCGCGACGCGCCGTACCGCACAGGAAACCGCGTGGCATCTGTACCCCGATGTCCGCATGGAATCGCGCTCCGGCACGCCGGAAGACGACGGCCCAACGGTGTGGGTCCAGGGCGGGCACGTCGAAACCGCGGTGCCGATGGGCGATGCGATTGAGCTGATAGACGAGGCACATTTTCTGCTGCACGGCCGCAAGGCCGATCTGATCAACATTGCCGGCAAGCGGTCTTCGCTGGCGTATCTGAATCATCAGCTCAACGCGATTGCGGGTGTGGAAGACGGCGTGTTCTACATGCCGGACGATGCGTCCGCCGCCCCGCATACGCACGGCAGCGCCGCAGTCACGCGCCTGGTGGCACTCGTTGTGGCGCCGAGCCTTAGCGCGGCGGACGTACTGCGCGCCCTGCATGAGCGCATCGATGCAGCGTTCCTGCCACGCCCGCTGCTGCTGGTAGACGCGCTGCCGCGCAACGAAACCGGCAAACTGGCGCGCGATGTGCTGGCCGCGCTGGTCGCACAACATTCGCACCGTAACGCACACAAGCCCGACATGCACTTCACCATTCCCGCTGATCACCCGGCGCTGCCGGGGCACTTTCCCGGCCACCCGATCGTGCCGGGTGTGGTGCTGCTTGACCACGCGCTCCACACGATCGGTGCCGCGCTGGGCCGCTCGCTTGATGCTTGCAAGATCAGCTCGGCCAAGTTTCTCAGCCCTGCGGCACCCGGGGAGTTGCTCGACCTCGCGTTCGAGACGACGGCGAGCAACGCCGTCCGCTTCACGATCCGCGCGGGCGAGCGCGACGTGGCCAGCGGCGTGCTGTCCGCTTCAGCGCCGGAGGGCGTTGCTGCATGAAACGCACCGACTGGGCCGAGCATCCGGAGCGCAGCAACCTCGCGCTGCTGCGCGTGATGACGTGGCTCTCGCTGCGGCTTGGGCGGCCGTTCGGCCGGGTTCTGCTGTGGCTGATTGCGGTGTACTTCGTGGCGGCCTCTCCGGCGGCGCGGCGTGCTTCGCGTGACTATCTGCGCCGCGCGCTCGGCCGGCCAGCCACGCTGCGCGACGTGTTCCGCCACATGTTCACCTTCGGCACGACCATCCATGACCGCATTTATCTGATCAGCGGGCGCTTCGATCTGTTCGACGTCGAGTTGCAGGGCCAGCAGCACATACACGACGTGCTGGCGCAGGGGCGCGGTGCATTCCTGCTGGGCGCGCACCTGGGCAGCTTCGAGGTGGTGCGCGCGCTCGGCCGTACGGTGCCCAACCTGCGCGTGGCCGTCGCCATGTATGAAGAGAACGCCCGCAACATCAACGCCGCGGTTGCCGCCATCAACCCGGCGGCGGCGCCGGAGGTCATTCCGCTGGGGCGCGTAGACGCAATGCTGCACGTGCGCGAGGCGCTGGACGACAACCGGCTCGTCGGCATGCTGGCCGATCGCACGCTGTTGCGCGATGCGGGGCCATCAATCCAGCGCAGGGATTTTCTCGGCAGCCCGGCAGCGTTTCCGCTCGGGCCGCTGCACATGGCCGCCATGCTGAAGCGCCCCGTGCTCTTCATGACGGGGCTGCACCTGGGCGGCAATCGCTACGCCGTGCATTTCGATCCGTTGGCGGACTTCACCGATGTGCGCCGCGAAGATCGCGCCGCCGCCGTGCAAGCCGCGCTCGGCCGCTATGTGGAACGCGTCGAACATTACTGCCGCACCGCGCCGTACAACTGGTTCAATTACTTCGACTTCTGGCAGGATGCCGACGCGGCCGGCGCGCAGAATCACACCCCTGCCGAGCGCCAGACCACCCAAACGCCATGACTGCAACGCGCCCCTTCCTACGCGCCCTTCTGGCCCTGCTCGCAGCCAGCATGTTGGCCGCGACCGCCCACGCCGCGGATACCGTCTGGACGCTCGACCGCCTGATGTCCACGCTTGCACGCAACAAGTCGGGGCGCGCGACATTCACGGAAACGAAGACGCTGTCGATTGCGGCACAGCCGATCGAATCGTCCGGCGAGTTGGTGTTCGTGGCGCCCGATCATCTGGAAAAGCACACGCTGGCTCCCAAGCCAGAACACCTCGTGATTGACGGCGACAAGCTGACCGTGGAGCGCAACCAGCGCAAGTTCACGATGCCGCTGTCGCAATACCCGGAGCTGGGCGCCTTCATCGAAAGCATCCGCGCCACGCTGGCCGGCAACCGCTACGCGCTCGAAGCGATTTACAAGGTCGCCATCGCTGGCCACGGCGATGACTGGACGCTCACCCTTTCGCCCATCGACACGCGCATGCAGCAGGTGGTCCACACCATCACGCTGGAGGGCACGCGCGATGTCCTGCGCAGCGTCGCCATCCGCCAGGCCGATGGCGATCATTCTCTGATGCGCCTTCAACGCGTGCCGGGCAACTAAGGACGCCGCGCACATGAAACGCTTGCACGCCCTGCGACGGCCCGCTCTGCTGGTTTGGTTGACCGGACTGCTGCTGTGCGCGATCGTGATCGGGCGCACAAGCTTTACAGCGGACCTGTCGGCGTTTCTTCCGCGCTCGCCGAGTGCCGAGCAACGCGTGCTGGTCGACCAGTTGCGCGAGGGGCTGGTGTCACGGCTCATCCTCGTCGGGATCGAGGGGAGTGACGCAGCCACCCGCGCCACGCTGTCGAAGCAGCTCGCCGCCACGCTGCGCACCGACCCGCAGTTCAGCGCCGTCAACAACGGCGAGCCCGTGAGCGAAGCGCGCGACCGGCAGTTCGTCTTCGACCACCGCTACGTGCTCAGCCCCGCTGTCACGCCGCAGCGCTTTTCCGCAGAAGGTCTGCACGCGGCGCTGGGCGAGAGCCTGGACCTGCTCAGTTCGTCAGCCGGGCTGTTTGCCAAGAACATGCTGCCGCGCGACCCGACCGGCGAGGTGGCGGCACTCGTCAGCCAGTTCGACAACACCGCGCTGCCGTCGTCCATGCATGGCGTGTGGGCGTCGCGCGATGGCCAGCGTGCTGTGCTGGTCGTGCAGACAACGGCCGCCGGCTCTGACACCGACGCTCAGGCGCGTGCCATCGACACCGTGCACCGCGCGTTCGATGCGGTTGCACGCACGGTGCCGAACGCCGCATCGGCGCGCATCCTGCTGACCGGCCCGGGCGTGTTCTCCGTCGAGTCGCGCGACACCATCAAGCACGACGTCGAGCGGCTTTCCACAGTCAGCCTCGTGCTCGTGGTGGCGCTGCTGCTGACGGTGTACCGCTCGCCGCGCACGGTGGCGCTGGGATTGCTGCCGGTGCTGTCCGGCGTGGCGGCCGGCGTGGCAGCGGTCAGCCTCACGTTTGGGGCCGTGCACGGGCTCACGCTCGGGTTCGGCACCACGCTCATCGGCGAGGCGGTCGACTATTCGATCTACCTCTTCGTGCAATCTGCCCGCCTGCGTGGCGCCACCCCCAACGACAGCCTGCGAGCATGGATCAACACGTACTGGCCGACCATCCGCCTGGGTGTGCTGACCTCGGTATGCGGCTTTGCGTCGATGCTGTTCTCGGGCTTTCCGGGGCTCGTGCAGTTGGGGCTGTATTCGATTGTGGGGTTGGTGACAGCGGCACTTGTCACGCGCTACGTGTTGCCGCATCTGCGTGGTGCAGACGTGGCGACGCGGGACGTATCGCGCGTGGGGACGTGGCTCGCACAGGCCACGCATGCTGCACCGCGTCTGCGCTGGGTGTTGGCGGTGGTGCTCGTCGGTGCATGTGCGGCGCTGGTGCTGCATCGCGATGACCTGTGGAGCCGCGAACTCGCTGCGCTGAGCCCCGTACCCGCGAAGAGCCAAGCACTCGACGCCAGCCTGCGTGCAGACGTGGGGGCGCCCGACGTGCGCTATCTGGTGGTGATTCCGGCCGCAACCGAACAGGCCGTGCTTGAAGGCGCCGAGAAGGTCGCCGCGCAACTGCAACCGCTGGTGGACAACGGCGTGCTCGCTGGCTTCGAGAACCCCGCGCGCTATCTGCCGAGCGATGCCACGCAGCGCGCTCGCCTGGCAAGCCTGCCCGCCGCTGATGCACTGGCTGCACGCATGCGCGGCGCCGTTGAAGATCAGCCGATCCGCGTGAAGCCTGATCTCTTCGCCCCGTTCATCGCCGATGTGGATGCAGCACGCGCGCAGCCCCTCTTGCGGCGCGCAGACCTGAAAGGCACATCGATGGCATTGGCGGTGGAGGCACTGCTGACGGAACACGCCGGCCAATGGAGCGCCATGCTGCCATTGCGCGCACCGTCAGGCGCGCCGGCCACCACCAAAATTGCATCCAATCCGTCCAGCCTGGATGCCGCCCCGATTCGCGCCGCCGTCGAGCATGCGAGCGTACCCGGCGCGCTCTTCGTCGACATGAAGGCCGAGGCTGATCGGCTGTATGTGAACTACGTGCGGGAAGACCTTCGCCTGTCGCTGGCCGGTTTTGGGGCGATCGCGTTGCTGCTGCTCGTGGCGCTGCGCTCTCCGCAGCGGACCCTCCGCGCGTTGGCGCCCCTGGTGGCGGCGGTGCTGGTGGTGACGGCCGGCTTTGCGCTGGCACGCGTGCCGCTGACCATCCTGCATCTGGTGGGCATGCTGCTGATCGTGGCGGTGGGATCGAACTACGCGCTGTTCTTCAATCAACGCACGCAGGCCATTGCGCCGCAGACGCTGGTGTCACTGCTGGTGGCGAATTTGGCGACGGTGGCCGGCTTCGGCCTGCTGGCATTCTCGCGGGTGCCGATGTTGGAAACATTCGGGCTGACCGTCGGGCCGGGCGCCATGCTTGCGCTGGTGTTTGCCGCCATCCTCGCGCCACGCGCCAATCACGATCAGCACCCAGCCGCATGAACTCATCGATCACCACACCGCCTGGCAACGCCCGCCGCTGGAAGCCGACACCGCTGATCAGCGGCGCGCTCGCGCTGCATGCCGGCGCGGCGGTTGCCGTTGCGACCGCCCCATCGACATGGCCATGGGCGGGCGGCAGCGTCATCGCCTCGCATCTGGTGCTGATGGCGGGTGGACTGTGGCCGCGCAGCGCGTGGCTCGGCCCGAACTGGACGCATCTGCCCGCCACCGCCGGCCGGCAGATCGCGTTGACCATCGACGACGGCCCTGACCCCGATGTCACACCGCGCGTGCTGGATGTGCTTGACCTGTACGGTGTCAAGGCCACCTTCTTCTGCATCGGCGAATTGGCGCAGCGGCACCCGCGCTGCGTCGAGGCCATCGTCGCGCGCGGGCACGCGGTGGAAAACCACAGTCAGCGCCATCGGCATACGTTCTCGCTGCAGGCGCCGGGCGCGTTGCGGCGCGAGATCGCTGCCGCGCAGGACACGCTCGCGCAGATCACCGGCATGCGCCCGCTGTTCTTTCGAGCGCCGGCCGGACTGCGCAATCCGTTTCTCGAACCGGTGCTGTGTCAGCTTGGCCTGCAGTTGGCGAGCTGGACGCGCCGCGGCTTCGATACCCGCTCGCGCAATGCCGACGCTATCGCCCAGCGCCTGCTGCACGGTCTGGCGCCACAAGACATCCTGCTGCTCCACGATGGCCATGCGGCGCGCGATGCGCACGGCACGCCCATCATATTGGCCGTATTGCCGAAGGTGCTCGAAGCCGCCGCCCGCGCGCAATTGCAGTGGACGACGTTGCGTGCGGCCCTTGCGCCGGAGCCCCCGCAGGCCACCCGCCCGCAACGGGTCATTTGATAAAATTTGTCAACGATTGGCGCCCCGTCTGCCGAGTCATCTCACCCAACAATTGCCGCGACACCATCCCCAGTGAAGCCCGTCCTGCTCACGCATTTCACCGCCACAAGCTGCCTCGGACGTGGCCTAGACGCCACGCTCGACGCGTTGCGCGGGCAACGGGGCGGGCTCACGCCATGTCACTTCCCACGCGCCGAACTCGACACGTGGATCGGCGAAGTGCCTGGCACTGATGTCACGCCCGTGCGTGCAGACCTAGCCGATTTCGACTGCCGCAACAACCGGCTCGCCCAGATCGGCCTCACGCAGGACGGCTTTGCCGAAGCTGTCGAAACCGCCAAGGCGCGCCATGGCGGTGGACGCGTCGGCGTGTTCATTGGCACCAGCACGTCGGGCATTCTCGAAACCGAACGTGCCTACCAGCAGCGCGACCCGCAAACGGGGGCGCTGCCGGCAAACTTTCACTACGCACAGACGCACAACATCTATTCGCCCGCCGCGTTTGTGCGGGCGTACTTTGGGTTGGGCGGACCGGCCATGGTGATCTCGTCGGCGTGTTCGTCGGGGGCCAAGGTGTTTGCCTCGGCGCGGCGCATGCTGGCGGCGGGCCTGATCGATGCGGCGGTCGTGGGCGGCGTCGATTCGCTGTGCCTGACCGCGCTGTACGGGTTCAACTCGCTGGAGCTGCTGTCGCGGCAACCGTGCCGGCCATACGATGCGGCGCGCGACGGCATCTCCATCGGCGAGGCCGCAGCCTTTGCGCTGCTGGAGCGCGCCCCCGAGGCGAAGGGCGCGCTGGACGACGATGCAATCCTGCTGCTCGGCATTGGCGAATCGAGCGATGCGCATCACATGTCCTCGCCGCATCCGGAAGGGCTGGGCGCACGCGCTGCCATGGCGCAAGCGCTGGCCACAAGCGGGCTGGCAGCAACAGACATCGATTACATCAATCTGCACGGCACCGGCACGCCCAGCAATGACGCCGCGGAGGCGCGCGCCATCCACGCGATGTTCGACGGCACGGCGTGCAGCTCGACCAAGGGTGCGACCGGCCACACACTGGGCGCGGCGGGTGCATTGGAAGCGGTGATCACAGCGCTGGCGCTGCGCCATCAATTGCTGCCTGCCGGCATCAACACCACGCAGCCGGACCCGACCTTGGCCGTCAACTACCTGACGTCGAGCCACCACGCCCCTGTTCGCACCGCGCTCAGCAACGCCTTCGGATTTGGCGGCACGAATTGCAGCCTGGTCTTCGGCTGCGCAGACCACGTGAGGCTTTCGTCATGACCCGACTGCGCGCCTTCATCGACAGCATCGGCGTGTTGGGCCCCGGTCTGCGGGATTGGCCGCACGCCGCTGACGTGCTCGCCGGGCGCACGCCGTACGCGCACGCACCGACCGAGTTGCCGCCGCCGGCCGGCCTGCCATCGGTCGAGCGCCGCCGCACGGGGCCCGTAGTCAAGCTGGCGCTGGCAGTCGGTCACGAGGCCGTCGCAGCCAGTGGACGCGATGCCGCGACGCTGGCCACCGTCTTCAGTTCGTCCGGCGGCGATGGCCAAAACTGCCACGCCATCTGCGAAACCCTGGCGAGCGACGATCGCAAGCTCTCGCCCACGCGCTTCCACAACTCCGTGCACAACGCCCCCGCGGGCTACTGGAGCATCGCCACGCACGCGATGGCGCCGTCCAATGTGCTGTGCGCGTACGACGGTAGCTTTGCCGCCGGCCTGCTGGACAGCCTCTGTCAGGTTGTGATTGACGCCACACCCACCCTGCTGATCGCGTATGACGGCGAGTACCCGGAACCGTTGAACGCGGTGCGGCCCGTGCCCGATACGTTTGCGGTGGCGATGGTCCTTGCACCCGAAGCCGGCCCGCGCACGCTCGCGCGCATTGACGTCGCGCTGACCGACACGGCGTCCACGGCGCTGACACAACCCGGGCTCGAAACGCTGTGGCGCGGCAACGCCGCAGCCCGCGCGCTGCCGCTGCTGGAAGCGTTGGCGGCACGGCGCGCATCCAACGTCGTGATCGACTATCTGTCCGAGACCCGCGTGCAGGTCGACATCACCTTCGGCACGCCATGACGTCAAGCGTGCAGCCATCTCCGCCACTCGACCGCAACTGGATCGCGGCGCGCATTCCGCACAGCGGCGCGATGTGCCTGCTGGACGCGGTCGTCGCATGGGACGACGCGCACATCCATTGCAGCGCCACGAGCCATCGTGACGCTGCCAACCCGTTGCGCTCGCACGGCCAGTTGGCTGCTGTCTGCGGCATCGAGTACGCCGCTCAGGCGATGGCCGTGCATGGCGCCCTGTGCGATGCTGCGCAAGCCCGGCCGCGCGCCGGTTTTCTCGCCAGCGTGCGCAGCGTTGAAGCGCACGTCCCGCGCCTCGACACCATCGACTCGCCGCTCGACATCGAAGCCGAACGCATTGGCGGCGACGGCAACAACGTGCTGTACCGATTCACCGTGCGCAGTGGCGCACGCATCCTGTTGACCGGCCGCGCCGCTGTGGTGCTCGACGCGTCCGTTGCATGAACCTGTTTGTGAGGATTCCCACCGTGAAAGGTCGTCTACTTTTGATCCCTGCGCTGCTGCTGGCGCTGCTCAGCCCCCTGGCCCATGCCGACTTGTCCGAGACCAAGGAGAACATCAAGCAGGACACGAAGGAAGCGGCGCGCAAGACCGGCCATGCGGCGAAGGAAGCCGGGCATGCGACGGCCAACGCAGCACGAGCGGTTGGCCATGGCGTTAAGAATGCGGCGCATGCAACCAAATGCGGCGTGAAACACGTCTTCAAGAAGCCGTGTGGGAGTAACTAGAACGGCCGCATGTCTGCGCGCTGAAGGCAGCAAAAAACCCGGCATCCTTGGCGGACTGCCGGGTTTTTGTTGTCTGGTGAGACGGACTTAGAAGGGTCAAAAAGGAAGCGGGCACCTGTGAGATGGGAAGTTCGCAGAGGAAGATTTCCTCGCGAAGCCCCGTACCGTAAGGCTCTACGCCCCATTCCCCAGCAAGGTCCGGACCGATACTGTAACCGTATCCGCCCCCATGGCCTCCAAGCACTCGAACAGGAACGCGGCCTGAAACGAGCCGCGCCCCATCTTCAGTTTGATTGTTGTCTCGGTCTCCGCACCCGGACGACGCTCATTCAACAGCTCGGCAAGCGCCTTATAAGTGAGCCCTCGTTGAGCGAGCTCAGAACGCAGCAACGCTGAGGCGGCGCGTCGGTAGCGGTCCTTTGACGCAGAACTTGCATCCGGCATGTTCTTCCTGTAGCTTAGGTATCGTGTGAAGATACTTATGTATCGTATGACGAAGCCTTTGAATCAAGATGGATGTGCTGATATGTGGGTTGGCCACCATCACACGCGGAGTATAGCAACGGGCCCGCGCTCGTCTGGTGCCGTTGGCGTGACCAAGGGCGGGCGGTTCTGCACTCGCGCCGCAGGGTGCTCGGCACCTTGCCATCAGGGAGCCGCTCATGGCGCGGCCAAGGTGCGGCCTCTTGCGCGTAGCCATCAGTTGGTTCAACTGACGACTCTCGATGAGTTGTCAAAGCGCTTTAACGAGAAATTCTCTTTTCTATTTAATAGAAAAATTTCTAATTCCGCCCAATACAGCCAATCTGTTTTCAATTCATTCGAACCCCAAATCCTATTGCAACACGGAATTTCCGTGTTAGGATTCGCATCAATCTAAATTGCTCATCTCATTTAACGAGGAGGCATCTCACTAAGACGCATACGCAAACGACAAACATCTACGGGGAATCCCGTTAGCGTCCAACAAAAAAACAAGGGCGCTAACGGGATTCCCCCGATAGCGCCCTTGCGCCGACAGCCCATAGGACCGACGGACCTCAGAAACCGCAGTGTCCTATGGAACTCCCCCGGTGTCAAGGCTGACTTCATTCGCCCATCGTTTTTGCGAGGGGCGAATGAATAACATCGCCCATATCAGCAGACTCGCGGAATGAGTGACATTAAAAGCGGCACCTCAGAACAAATCCCACATCAGGCTGGTACGCCCCCTTCCACCGAGCAGGAACGGTACCACGTTAAGCAGTTTATTCTGCAGCGAGGCGCCAATCATGGGGAGCGCATATCCATACTCATCGACAGAAACACGGGGGTCCCGGTGACCCTACCGAACGAGCATATGCTATGCGGCAAACGCTTAATGCTCTCCCCCAATAGTTATTTCAACAACCTATCCGGAATAGCAATTATATACAGGTGGGCTGAAAAAAACGGAAAACTGGTATCCGAGAGATTATTCGGAGGCACTGGCTTTGCTGACCATGAGGTGGCTTCCATTTTCACAACCGCCCGTCGACGTCAAAGACGGAGCCGGAAAGGCGCCACTATTGTCGGAAAGTCAGAGCTGCGGGCCCGCATGACTGCCATTAAGGATTTCGTGATTGACGGCATGCGGAGTGCGGCTTTTAAACTCGACCCGCGAACCGACGCCGATAAGTTGAATGCGCTCGAGTATCGCATTGAAACAACGCGTGCGCTATTTGAGCAAAACACCCCGAAAAAGGAATCTGGGTCGATGAGGAAGGGCCTCACTCCCAAGGACGTACAGCTCCTGGTGGAAACGATTGCCCCTGAAAGTGAGAAGAACCCCTGGAAGGAGCCACTCGTCCGGCACCGAAACGCCATCCTTGTCCTCCTTTTTCTTGTTACCGGTGGTCGGCGAGGGGATTTGGGCAAACTCAAGGTGTCAGACATTGTCGGTGGCCCAGCGCCATATGTCCGTTTTTGCGCGCACGTTAACGACCCGAAGGACAGGCGGGTCGCCGAGCCCCGGCTGAAAACCCTACCGCGCGACTATCCCGTCCATCCAGCGATTGCTGCTGCTGTTACTCGATACGTTGAGGGGCACCGCGCAGCAATCCCTAACGCAGACCGCAGCGAGTATTTGTTTCTTGAGACCGGCGAGGGACGCGAGTTGGCCTTGCGGACAATCAACGCAATTTTCGAGACCCTGCAGCGGGTCATTCCTGAGCTGACACCCCACGTCCTGCGTCACACCGAAACGGAAGAAGTGCTGCAAAACGCGGAGGCACTTGGACTGACCGATGCCCAAATTCTCTCGACCGTCATGTGGCTTAACGGCTGGCGTACTGACAACGTGAGGACGTACACGGCGCGCAAGCGCGAACAAACGGCGCGTACGGTAGCAACCGCTCGACAAGAGGAGTTCTTCACTAAATGACCAATCAGGCCAACCTCCGCGACGTCTATGGCAACCCAGTTATCGTCGAGCCTCATCGATGGGTCATCGCTACCTCAAGTGGCACTAAGGAGTTGCGATGGAACGCGTTTGATAGCGCTGGCGAGCTCCTCGCCTCACTCTGTCGGGAATATGTGAGCAATCGCCTGCTCACGGCGTCCCCCATCGAGGCGTACAACGCGTACTCGGACCTCCTCGGCTTCGCTCGGTTCCATGGGTCCACGCATGGTGCGTCAGTGCACACGTCGGTACTGGCATATCTCGCACGCCACACATCCAAAGGCTCTCGCTGGCGCTGGGCTCGAGTGCGCGCGTTCTACAATTTTTTTGCTGAACGGCGGCATCCGGCGTTTGACCAGAGAGTTCTGGTCGACATCAATCGGATGGTTATCAGTGGCAACCCTAAAGGCCTCGCGGTTAGGACCGGCGACCCAGTCAAAAGGCGTATGGCGCGCAAGCGCGAAGAAGCGGCACGCACTGTTGCCATGGCCCGACAAGAGGAGCGTCTGCCCAAATGACCAATCAAGCCGACCTTCTCGACGTCTATGGCAACCGAGTTATCGTCGAGCCCCATCGATGGGTCATCGCTACGTCAAGTGGGATTCAAGAGCTGCCTTGGAAAACGATTGATAGCGCTGGGGAGCTCCTCGCCTCGCTCTGTCGGGAATACGTACGAAATCGTCTGCTCATGGAGTCCCCCATTGAGGCGTACAACCTGCACAAAGACCTCGTCGCGTTCGCTCGGTTCTATGCCTCTATGCCCGGCGCGGCGATGCATCTGGTGGTACTGGCATATCTTGCACGCCTCACATCCAAGGGCCACCGCTGGCGCTGGGCACGGATTCGCGGCTTTTATAGATTTTTTGCAGAACGACGGCACCCGCATTTCGACCAACGAGCTCTGGCCGACATCAATCGGGTAGTCGTGGGCGGCAACCCTAAAGGGGTGGCGGTCAAAACCGGCGACCCTATCAAAGGGCCTATGTCGCGCGAGGAAACCGGTTTATGGAGGGACGCAATCCTTGGCGACGACGACGATAGGACCACTTCAACGCTTGGGTACGGCTCAAGCAGTCCATTGAGGACGGCTGCGTATTCGAACAACTGAATGTGGCCGGGGTCGCTGCTGACAATGCCCTTGTGCGTCCGATACGCATCCCCTCGATGCAACACCCCGTCATAGTCGACAAACACGACGCAGCGTGTTGATGTCCACGGCCGCTCTATCCGGGAAGGCGGTGGCTCAGATGGTGTAGCACGGACACTCAACGTTTAGATTCCAGCGTCATCGAACGACTTGGATACGGACGTTGTGGACATATTGGGGCACGCCGTTGTCACGGAACACACACGTTGCTCGAATTTCGTCGCCATCGAGAACCGTTGTCTGTGTGACAGGCCTGGTTGCGTCACACACGTAGGGCACCAATGCCGCCACCAAATCAGGACTCTGCGGGAATATTTGCAAGGTCGCGCCAGCGCCACACGAATAGTCCTGCCCTTGTGGGTTTCTACCGCCTGAAACCAATAAACCCTCATAGCCCGGTTTGGAGTGAACGAAACATTGGCTCTTGTTCACTCCGACAGCAGATTGCTCTCCGCAGTGAGCAAAGCAGTGATGTAGCCCGCTGCGACATTAGCGTCGTTGAGATTGCACCGGAATAGTCGATACAACCGGCGCATGCCCAGTGCGGCGTCGCCATACTGCAGCTCAGCCAGGGCCACCCTTCGAACCACTTGAGGAGCGCCGCTCAGCTCCAAAGGAGCCTCGCTGAATGCCCTCCGGAGTTCTGCAGGTCTCAGCGTCCGCAAGGCCACGTGGTACCAAAAGTCCCAAGCACTCGCACTAGTCGGACGACGGTCCCTATGTCGTAAGGCAAGCGGCTCCAACCGGGGCCAATCATTCGCCTGCTGCGCCGCGAAGATTGCTGTGGCGACGAACGCATCGTCGTCAAACCAGGAAGGTGGCGCACCGTCGACAATAGCCCGCGCTTTTGCTCGATAGCCGCCTTTGGCATAGGCATCTAGCAGACGCGTTTGCAACTCTCGGCTCTGTCCGATGCCAGGAATGGATACCAGCAGAGCGATTGCCGCCGGGTAGTCTTTAAGCGTGGCGAACGTGTCAGCCGCTTGAATCTTCAAAGGTGTCGCCGATGAGGCCGTCACGATTGTTGCAATCTTTGCTCCAATCGCCGCCGCCTTCTCCACGCTCCCTATCGCTTGGTATATCCGTGCAGCGGTGTTGAGCACGACCAGCGTAGCTTCGGACTCGAAATCATATGCATCGAGGGATGCAGTCACAGCAGCAATTTCGCCTTTTCCGCGAAGCGCAACCCACGTCAACGCCTGTAGAGTGCCCTTCGCTTCAAGGTCAGTGGCAACAGAGGGCAGTTCCGCGACGTGGCCTACCAAGTCCACCCTTCCAAGGATAGCCGCCGCCTCCGCCACCATCATCTGCGCCGAGATGTGCATGTCCGCCAAATGCGGTGCCCCGACGTCTACGACATGTTGGTGGTCATTCAACGCGTGGTATGCGTACACGCGCGGCATGGTGAAATTCTTTGACGAGTCGCCGTGAGCCTCAGCTTCGTCGCAAATGGCTAAGCAGGCATATGCGTCTCCCAGCAACAAGCGTCCTACGGCCAGGTTCACAGCTACATCGCCGACAATCGGGCCGCCCTCCACGGGCCACAGTTTCTCGTCACGAGGCTCGAAGCGTCCACACGCCTCGCTGAGCGTGTACTTAACTTCAGGCGGCAGCAGCTCTAAGGAGGCTAGAAACGGAACTTTGCCAGCGAAGTCCGTTGCTATGAACAGCACGTTGCTCCAGGCGTAAAAGCCAGCGCCGTCAGCGCAGAGGGCGCGGTCCGCATAGGCAAGCGACAGCGCTTGGTCACCAGCATCGTGAAAATTGACAGCCATCATCTGCAAGGCGTCGGCATCAGCCTGGAACTTCGATGGCAAATCGGTTTCTACGAGATACCGTGCGAGCTTGATTTTCGTGTTGGCCCAAGCGAGCCACACCTGAATAGAATCCGGGAAACGCGATATCGCTCTCTCAGCGATATCGAATGCTTGGTCAGCATGGTTAGCAAGCAACAACCCCCGTATTTTTCCGGCACAGATTCTGTCGTCTTCTGGGTAAGTATCGTAGGCAGTATCAAACTTCCGCACCGCACTACTCGCGTCCCCCGTATGCCAATCAACAATACCAGAGAGCAAATACCATCTTGCTTGCTGATGTGCGTCTAAAGTAGAAAACTCATCAAAAACCACGGACAGCAGTGCCTTCGCACGTGAAAAACCCATCTCCTTGACGAACTGAACGACCTTGTCCAGCTGCCTAGATATTACCGAGCTCTCATTTGTAGACAGCGAGGCAATAAAACCAGGCCCACCAACTTGCGAGGCCAACGAGTCAATTTTCGCTGCAAGCGCACTTACTCGCTCAAGAGCCGCTACCGAATTAGCTCGAGTTTCCTCTGTTGACGTCCTGACTTCGTCAAAAACGCCGCCCGGAGCATTGGGGCTATATTTCTGCTGGAGAATCGAGTAGCGATTAATCTGATTACAGATATCATTCCAGAACTCGATACTCACTTTAAATTTGCCAGTTTCAGCGCGGGAATCCGACAAATCCTGAACATACTTTACAAGCTTAGAATCGCTCGGAGTAGTCGTTGCGACAATGAGCTCGTTAATGCTCCAGCCCGCCGCATCAGCGGCCTTGACCTCGTCACTAACGAGACTCTCGGTAATTTTAGTTTCATAGTAGCGCTTGCATTGAATGCCTTTGCGCCCACCTGAACGAGGCTCAACAAAGATATCAACCCCGCCCTGAGACTGCCCACTGCGGCCATTTTTTTTGGGCGTGGGGTCTTCAAAAACCACCGAGTAAATCTCGGCGCAATAGTCTTCGAAATCCTCAGCATCTTTCGGCTTCGAGATTTCCAAGGTGAAGGTGCGCATATTGAGTGCTTTTTCGTTATCCGAAACTGCTACGCGAAACTGGCAAGCTGGCAACGCCAATGCAGGCGACCTCAGTAACCAGCGGACCCGAACTGAAAAATTCTAACGTGAAGCCAATGTGGAGCGGCGCTACCCCTCTACCAGAGCATTATCGCCGCCCACCGAACCCGTGAAGGAAGAGGAAGATGCAGTACTTTCCCCAGGGAGCAAGAGGCAGCGCCTGAGAAGTTTTTTCTCTTCTTGCTCAAAGGCTTAGCTGCTCTCTGCTGCTGCCAATCTTCCTGCTTCACAACACTAAACTGCTGCATGAAAAAGGGCGTCCCTAGAGGACGCCCTAAAATCAACTTTTTCTCTTACCCATCAAGGAGTTAGGTGAAGAATCTTCCTTCCTCTAATGGGTATGCTCACTAGAACGGAATATCGTCGTCCATATCCTCAAAGCCATTCGACGGGGCTGGCTGACGACGTGCGCCACCGCCCTGGCCACCGCCACCTTCGCCGCCGCGCGAGTAACCGCCGCCTTGGCCTTGGCCTTGGCTTTGACCTTGGCTGCGGCCACCGCCGTAGCCACCGCCGCCTTCACCGCCGCGCGAGTAGCCAGCACCACCGCCACCGCTGCCGGCGCCCTCACCACCGCGGCCGCCGAGCATCTGCATTTGTTCTGCGACGATTTCGGTGCTGTATTGCTTCTGGCCGTCCTTTTCCCATTGGCGGGTCTTGAGGCGACCTTCGATGTAGACCGACGAGCCTTTCTTCAGGTATTCGCCGGCGATTTCAGCCAGGCGGCCGAAGAAGGCGATGCGGTGCCACTCGGTGGCTTCCTTCATTTCGCCGCTGGCCTTGTCCTTGTAGCGGTCGGTGGTTGCCACGCGAATGTTGGTGACAGCGTCGCCGCTGGGCATGTAACGCGTTTCAGGATCGGCGCCGAGATTGCCGACGATGATGACTTTGTTGACGGACGCCATGATGAGTTTCCGAAGGTAAAAAATGAAGTGATGCCGCCGTGTTGCCCGGATTAGTGTCGGCGCAGCGCCGGCATTTGCATGGGGCTCGCAATTATAAGCCAGGCAAAAACCAGCGCAGCGCAGCTTAGGAATACCGCATGCTGCCCCGCGTGCAGCAGAATCCAACCGCCGCCAGCCCCGCCCGTAAACAGGCCCAGCGCCTGCGTCGTGTTGTACACGCCCATGGCCGCGCCCTTGCGCACGCCCGGCGCGTACTTCGATACCAGCGACGGCTGCGACGCCTCCAGCACATTGAAACCGAGGAAGTAGACCAGCAGCGCAATCGCCAGCGCGGCGAGCGTCGGATTGACCTCGCCCAGCGCCAGTTGCGCCACCATCACCAGCGCCACAGCCGACAGCAGCACGATCTTCATCTTGCCGCGCTTCTCGGCGGCAATGATGGCCGGCACCATCAGCACGAACGACACGCCCATCACCGGCAGGTAGATCTTCCAGTGCGAATCGACAGGCAGGCCGGCGGCTTCCAGCATGTGCGGCAGCACGACGAACAACGCCGTCTGCGTGGCATGCAGGGCGAACACGCCAAAGTTCAGGCGCAGCAGTTCGGGGTTGCGCAGGACTTCGCGGAACGGCGCCTTCACATGCTCGGGCGGACGCGGCGGGTTGGGCACAACCCACAGCACCACGCCGATGGCGACGATGGCCAGCACACCAATCGCCGTGAACATGCTTGGCATGCCGACCCAGCGGAAGATGACCGGAGCACTCACGATGGCCACGGCAAACGACAGGCCGATGCTGCCGCCGATCATGGCCATGGCCTTGGTGCGATGCTCCTCGCGCGTGAGGTCGGCCACGAAGGCGATCACCGCCGACGAGATCGCCCCCGCGCCCTGGATAGCCCGCCCCACGGCGATGCCCGCGACGCTGTGCGAAAACGCCGCCACTAGGCTTCCCACCGCAAAGATCACCAGGCCCGTGACGATGACGGGCTTGCGTCCGAAGCGATCCGATAGCCAGCCGTAGGGGATATACAGCAACGCCTGCGTGAGGCCATACACGCCGATGGCGAAGGCGACGAGTTGGGTATTGTTGCCGTCGGGCAGCGTTTTCGCGAACACCGCGAAGACCGGCATGATCATGAACAAACCCAACATGCGCAGCGCAAAGATGCCGGCCAGCGAGGCGGCCGCGCGCAGCTCAAGACCGTTCATACGGCCGGAAGCGGAAGTCATGGATGGGGAGGCGGAGGACATGGTGCGGAAACCGCCGCGAAAACCAGAAAGAAAAAGCGGCGACAAGGACACTTGAACGGTTTCACGGATTGCCCCATCTGGGAGCAGATACCAGCAAAACCGAAGTTCGGTATATTAGCAGGCTTACCCTTTTCCACCCTCCCGCCGATTGCCGCAGGCGGTCCGCACTCCGACGCCGCATTCAGCAGCACTCAGCCGCACATGGACGAAATCAAGATTCGTGGGGCCCGTACCCACAACCTGAAGAACATCAACCTCGATCTGCCGCGTAACCGGTTGATCGTGATCACCGGGCTTTCGGGGTCGGGCAAGTCGTCGCTCGCGTTCGACACGCTGTATGCGGAGGGGCAGCGTCGCTATGTGGAATCGCTGTCGGCGTATGCCCGGCAATTCCTGCAACTGATGGAAAAACCCGACGTTGACCTGATCGAAGGTCTGTCGCCGGCCATTTCCATCGAGCAGAAGGCCACTAGCCACAACCCACGCTCCACAGTCGGCACCGTTACCGAGATTCACGACTACCTGCGTCTGCTGTATGCGCGCGCCGGCACGCCCTACTGTCCAGACCACGGTCAGCCGCTGGAAGCGCAAAACGTGTCGCAGATGGTGGATGCCGTGCTGGCGCTGCCGGCCGACACCAAACTGATGATCCTGGCGCCCGTGGTGGCCAACCGCAAGGGCGAGCACGTCGACCTGTTTGAAGCGATGCAGGCGCAGGGTTTCGTGCGCTTTCGCATCCGCTCGGGCGGCGGTACCGCGCACGAGGCTGAAGCCAAGGTCTACGAAGTCGACAACCTGCCCAAGCTCAAGAAGAACGACAAGCACTCGATCGAGGTCGTGGTCGACCGCGTGAAAGTGAACCCGGAACTCAAGCAGCGCTTGGCCGAGTCGTTCGAAACCGCGCTGCGCCTGGCCGACGGCCGCGCCATCGCGCTGGAAATGGACACGGGCAAGGAACATGGCTTCAGCTCCAAGTTCGCCTGCCCGATCTGCTCGTATTCGCTGCAGGAGCTGGAGCCGCGGCTGTTCTCGTTCAACAACCCGATGGGCGCTTGCCCACACTGCGACGGCCTGGGCCAGATCACGTTCTTCGATCCGAAGCGCGTGGTGGCCTTTCCGAATCTGTCGCTGGCGTCTGGCGCGATCAAAGGTTGGGACCGCCGCAACCAGTTCTACTTCCAGATGCTGCAGAGCCTGGCGGCGTTCTACGACGTCGACATCGACGTCGCGTTTGAAGACCTGCCGCCCGAGACCCAGCAGATCGTGCTGCACGGCTCGGGCAAGCAACAGATTCCGTTCACGTACATCAACGAGCGCGGCAAGACCACGGTGCGCGAGCACGCGTTCGAGGGGATCATCCCCAACTTGGAGCGGCGCTACAAAGAGACCGACTCCATCGCCGTGCGCGAGGAATTGGCCAAGTACCAGAACAACCAGCCGTGCCCGGAGTGCCACGGCACCCGCCTGCGCCGCGAAGCGCGCTTCGTCAAGATTGGCGAGGCCGACCAGGCACGCGGCATTTACGAGATCAACGGCTGGCCGCTGCGCGATGCGCTCACGTATTTCCTGACGCTGAACATGCACGGCGCCAAGCGCGAGATTGCCGACAAGATCGTCCAGGAGATCACCGCGCGGCTGAACTTCCTGAACAACGTCGGGCTCGATTACCTGTCGCTGGAGCGCAGTGCCGATACGCTCTCGGGCGGCGAAGCGCAGCGCATCCGGCTGGCGTCGCAGATCGGCTCGGGGCTGACCGGCGTGATGTACGTGCTGGACGAGCCGTCCATCGGACTGCACCAGCGCGACAACGATCGGCTGATCGGCACGCTCAAGCACCTGCGCGATCTCGGCAACTCGGTGCTGGTGGTAGAGCACGATGAAGACATGATCCGCGCGTCGGACTACGTGGTCGACATCGGCCCCGGTGCCGGGGTGCACGGTGGCCAGATCATCGCGGAGGGCACGCCCCAGCAAGTCGAGCAATCGCCGGCGTCGCTGACGGGCGACTACTTGTCGGGCAAGCGCCGCATCGAGGTGCCCAAGCAGCGCACGGCGCCCGATGAAGAGCGCTGGCTGCGCATCATCAACGCCAGCGGCAACAACTTGAAGAATGTGTCGGCGGACATTCCGGTGGGGCTGCTGACGTGCATCACGGGCGTGTCGGGTTCGGGCAAGTCGACGCTGATCAACGACACGCTTTACCACGCGGTGGCACGCCATCTGTACGGCTCGACGCCGGAGCCCGCAGCGCACGATCGCATCGATGGGCTGGAGCATTTCGACAAGGTCATCAACGTCGACCAGTCGCCGATTGGCCGCACGCCGCGCTCGAACCCGGCCACCTACACGGGCCTGTTCACGCCGATCCGCGAGCTGTTTGCCGGCGTGCCGTCGGCCAAGGAGCGCGGGTATGACCCTGGCCGCTTCTCGTTCAACGTCAAGGGCGGCCGCTGCGAGGCATGCCAGGGCGACGGCGTGCTGAAGGTCGAGATGCACTTCCTGCCCGACGTGTACGTGCCGTGCGACGTGTGCCACGGCAAGCGCTATAACCGTGAAACACTGGAAGTGCTTTACAAGGGCAAGAACATCACCGAAGTGCTGGAGATGACGGTGGAGCAGGCGCACGAATTCTTTGCGCCCGTGCCCGTGGTGCGCCGCAAGCTGCAAACGCTGCTGGATGTGGGCCTGGGCTACATCCGCCTGGGTCAATCGGCGACCACGCTGTCGGGCGGCGAGGCGCAGCGTGTGAAGCTGTCGCTGGAGCTATCGAAGCGCGACACAGGCCGCACGCTCTACATCCTGGATGAGCCGACCACTGGCCTGCACTTCCACGATATCGAGCTGCTACTCAAAGTCATCTACAAGCTGCGCGATCACGGCAATACGATCGTGATCATTGAGCACAACCTCGACGTGATCAAAACGGCGGACTGGCTGCTCGATCTCGGGCCCGAAGGCGGTGCGGGCGGTGGGCAGATCATCGCCAAGGGCACCCCCGAAGATGTGGCGAAGAGCAAGGCGAGCTTTACCGGCAAATACCTCGCGCCGCTGCTCAAGCGAAAGTAAGCGCGGTCATCCGGCAACAAAAAAGCGCAGCTTCGGCTGCGCTTTTTTTCGACAATGCCGGGCGTCAGTGGCCGGCTGGTGCCGTCTCGGTCACCACCTCATCCGCGTCTTTCATACGGCTGCGGTTCAACGCCCCTGCTTCGTCCAGCACGGAATACGCGGCGGCGCAGAACAACGAATTCAACCGTTTGAAATCGCTGATGATGTCCAGATGCAATGAGCTGGTCTCGATGCTCTCGGCCGTCTGGGCGGACACCCGTGTGAGGTGACTGCGCGAGTAGCGCTTTTCCAGATCGCGGAAGTGGGCCTTTTCCAGCATCAGCTTCTGCGCGCTGCGCAGGTCGCCCGTCAGGAACACCGACAGCGACAGCTTCAGGTTCGTGACGAGGCGTGCGTGCATGTCTTCCAACTCTTCCATGCCGGCCTCGGAAAAGGCCAGCTTGTGTGCGATCTTCTTCTCGCGTACGTCCTGGAGCAGGCGGTCGAGAATATCGCCAGCGTGCTCCAGGTTGATGGTGAGCGAGATGATGTCTGCCCAGCGCTTGCCCTCGCGCGCGTCCAGCGCTTCGTGGCTCAGCTGCGTGAGATAAAGCTTGATGGCGGTGTAGAGCGCATCCACCTCGTCATCGATGGCGCGGGTGGTTTGCAGCAGGCGCACGTCGTTGGTCTTGAGCACGCGCAGGGTGTTGTCGAGCATGTGCTCAACGCGATCTCCGATGCGCAGCACTTCGCGCGCCGCGTTGCCCAGCGCCAACGTTGGCGTGGCCAGCGCGGAAGGATCGAGATAGCGCGGCGCAACGAGATCGTCGATATGCGCGCCGCCCGGCAGGATGCGCGCGCACAGCCGCGCCATCGTATCGGTAAAGCCGATCAGCAGCACCGCCAGCGCCACGTTGAACACCACGTGAAACGCCACGACCACGTGCTGCGGCGCGACGCCCGCGTGCGGCGCCCACTCCGCCAGCTTGTCCAGAAAGGGCAGCGCCAGCGCGGCGCCAAGCATGCGCGAAAGCAGGTTCCCGAGCGTTGCGCGGCGTGCGGCCTGGCTTGATGACGGCGTGGTCGCCAACGCCGCCACGGCACTCCCGATATTTGCGCCCAGCACAATCGCAAATGCCACCTTGACCGACACCGCCGCCGACGTCGCCAGCGTCGCGCAGAACAGCACCACCGCCAGGCTCGAATAGCACAGCAGCGTGAGCACTGCGCCAATCAGCATGTTCAGGCCGGTGTCTGACGAGAAGGAACTCAGCAGCACGCGCAGCGCATTGGCTTCCACCATGGGGCTCGACGCGACCGAGATCAGCTCCAGCGCCATCATGATCAGCCCCAGGCCGATCAGCACCCGCCCGAAGTGCCCCACTGCATTGCCCTTGCGCGACAGATGCAGGATCACGCCAAAGAAGATCAGCAGCGGCGACAGCCACGACAAGTCCAACGCAAATACCTGCGCCATGATGGCCGTGCCCACGTTGGCACCCAGCAGAATCGCCAGCGCCGACGACACGCCCATCAGTCCTTGAGCAACAAACGCCCCGACGATGGTGGCCGTCGCGTTACTGCTCTGCACCAGGCACGTCACGCCAATGCCGGCCAGCAGCGCAGAGAATCGGTTCGATACGCTGCGCGACAACAGGCGGCGCAAGTCCGCGCCGTAGAGGCGCAACATGCCGACCTTGACGGTCTGCGTGCCCCATACCAACAGGGCGACGCCGGAAAGCAGCTTGAGCAGGGTGATCATTGTTGCCGTGCAGTCTTGCTTATTTGGTCAGGGCGACCCGCAGGCCCAGCCCGATGAAAATGCAGCCGCTCACCCGGTCGAGCCACAGAGAGGCGCGCGGCGTGCGGCGCATCCAACCGCCCAGCGCGGCCGCGCACCAGCCGTAGATGCCGAACACAACGATGGTCTGCGCCATGAACACGCCGCCCAGCAGCAACATCTGCAGCGCCGCATGGCCGGCCTGCGCATCCACAAACTGCGGCAGGAACACCACGAAGAACAACGTCACCTTCGGGTTGAGCAGATTGGCAAAGACGCTCTGGCGATACACCTGCCACAAGTCTGGCACCGCCTGCGGTCCAGCATGATTCGGGCCGATGCCGCCCTTGCTGCGCAGTGCCCGAATGCCTAGCCAGATCAGGTACGCCGCGCCCAGCCAGCGGATCGCCTGGAACGCCACCGGGGACGATTGCAGCACTGCGGCCAGCCCGAGCGCCGCCAGCGTCGTATGAAACAGGCAGCCCGACGCGAACCCCGCTGCCGCCGACAGACCCGCCTGACGGCCCTGGCTTGCGCCGCGTGCAATGACTTGCAGGTTGTCCGGCCCCGGCATCGCCGTGATGGCAATCGAGGTCAGCAGGAACAGCAATACGTGGGGCATCGACATCTCCCGGGGCGCGGGGGAATGAAAAGAATCATGCTACTGCGCGCGGCAGTAGAACGTCATATTTTTGTCACATGAGCGTATGCGGCTGGCGCATCACGCAAAGGCAGCGGGTGACTGCTCAGTGCCCATCAAAGCGGCAGACCGTGAAGAGCGGCAGCCCGCCGTCGATCAGCAATTGCGAGCCGCCCAATTCGGGCAGGTCAACAATCGCCGCGCCCTCTACCACCGTCGCGCCCAGCCGTTCAAGCAAGCGCTTGCCGGCCATCATGGTGCCGCCGGTGGCGATCAGGTCGTCGATCAACAGGACGCGATCGCCGGGCTTGCAGGCATCGGCGTGGATTTCCACCGTCGCGCTTCCGTATTCGAGCATGTACTCCTCGGCCACCGTGTTGAACGGCAGCTTGCCTTTCTTGCGGATCGGCACAAAGCCGAGGTTCAGCTCATACGCCACGATCGAGCCGAGGATGAATCCGCGCGCATCGATGCCCGCCACCAGATTCAGCCCCTGCCCCATGTAGCGATGGACGAACACGTCCACCAGCACGCGCAGGCTCTTCGGGTCCTGCAGCAGCGGCGTGATATCGCGAAACATGACCCCGGCCTGCGGCCAATCCGGCACCGTGCGGATGCGGTCGCGCAGGTAACGCGATACATCGCCCAATTCGGTGGAAGCGGGAATGGACGACGGCGTCAGCAGCGCCGCCTGGTGAGGAGGAACTTGGTTCATGGCAAAAACAGGAAAGCAGGAACGTGGTCTGCGGTAATGGGCTACCACCCGGGCCGAATGGCGCCGAACCACAATGGGCAAACCCCAACCATACAGGAGACGCGGCGATGGCAAAGAAAATTCTGATGCTGGTCGGCGACTACGTGGAGGACTACGAAGTCATGGTCCCCTTCCAGGCGCTGCAGATGGTCGGCCACACGGTGCACGCCGTCTGTCCGGACAAGCGCGCTGGCGATTCCGTCGCGACCGCCGTTCACGATTTCGAAGGCGCGCAGACGTACTCCGAAAAACCCGGCCATCGCTTCACCGTCAACGCCACCTTCGCCGACATCGACCCGGCAGCGTATGACGCACTTGTCGTGCCCGGCGGCCGCGCGCCCGAATACCTGCGACTGAACGCCGGCGTGCTTGATGTCGTGCGGCACTTCGCCCATGCGGACAAACCCATCGCGGCCATCTGCCACGGTGCACAGCTGCTATCGGCGGCGGGTGTGCTGGAAGGCAAGGCGTGCTCGGCATATCCGGCATGTGGCCCCGAAGTCACGGCGGCGGGCGGCACCTTCAAGGACATCCCCGTCGACCAGGCCCACACCGACGGCAAGCTGGTCACGGCGCCCGCCTGGCCGGCACATCCGGCGTGGTTGGCACAGTTTCTTGAAGTCCTGGGCACGCGGGTTCTACACTGATTCGGTTGCCCGCACGCCGGGCGCCCCAGGAGCCCCCGGCCATGTGCGAAATCTTCATCCGCGCCAATCCCCATTCCTACGACAGCCTCGCGCGTTCGCTACGCCTGCACGGCGTGGCGACCAGCGTGCGGCTGGAGTGCCTGTTCTGGGAGGTGCTCGAAGAGATTGGCCAGCGCGATGGCCTGACGGTCAACCAGCTCATCAGCAAGCTTTACGACGAGTTGTTCGAGCGTCGCGGCGAGGTGGCGAACTTCGCGTCGTTCCTACGCGTCTGCTGCCTGCGCTATCTCATGCTGAAGCAGGAGGGGCGCATTCCGGCCGATACGCGGGTGTCGATCAGCTCGCTCGATGCCGCGGCGGTGCTGGATGGCCTGCCGGCCAACATGGCCGATGCCCCACCGCCGCGCCGCTCGCGCGGGCCGCTACTGGAAACGTTCATCAAGTAAGCGCTGGCATCAACGCGGCGAGAGCCGCTCCTCGGCCATCTGCAGCCCCTCGGGTGTGCCGCGCAGCACAACGATATCGCCCAGCTCCAGCACCGTATCTGGATCGGGATCGAGCGCGCGAATGCCCTGGCGCCGAATCGCCGTGACCGACGTCTTGAACGTTTCCAGCCCCATCGTGCCGAGCTTATGGCCGATGGCAGGCGAGCCTTTGACCAACGGCACCGAGTGCAGGCGCACGGCGTCGCGCTCGAGCATGTCCTCCTCGTCATCCTGACCATGGAAGTAGCCGCGCAGCAGGCTGTAGCGTGCATCGCGCATCTCCTGCGCACGGCGCACCACGCGGCGCAGCGGCACGCCCAGCAGCACCAGCGCGTGTGAGGCCAGCATCAGGCTCCCTTCGATGATCTCGGGGACGACCTCGGTGGCGCCGGCTTGCTGCAGGCGATCCAGGTCGGCATCGTCGATGGTGCGCACGATCACGGGCAGGGTCGGCTCCAGCGCCTGCACGTGGTGCAGCACCTTCAATGCTGAAGCCGTATCGGCATAGGTAATGGCGACCGCCGCTGCGCGGTGGATACCGGCGGCCACCAGCGACTCGCGCCGCGCCGCGTCGCCATAGACGACGTGCTCGCCCGCGGCCGCAGCCTCGCGCACGCGGTCGGGGTCCAGATCGAGCGCGACATAGCCGATGCCCTCCTGCTCCACCATATGCGCCAGATTCTGGCCGCTGCGCCCGTAGCCGCAGATGATGACGTGGCGCTCGGTGGCAATGCTCTGCGCGGCAATCTTGGTCATGGCCAGCGATTGCATCAGCCAGTCCGTGCGCGACAGCCGCATGGCAATCACGTCGCTGTACTGGATCAGGAACGGCGCCAGCAGCATCGACAAAAGCATCGCCGCCAGGATCGCCTGGCCGAGCAGCGGGTCGATCAGTCTCATGCCGTCAATCTGGTTCAGCAGCACGAAGCCGAACTCACCGGCCTGCGCCAGCCCCAGGGCCGTACGGATCGCCGCACCGCCACCTGAACCGAAGGCCCGCGCCAGCAGCGCAATCAACACAAACTTGAACAGCACCGGCGCCATCACCAGCCCCAACACCAGCGCCCAGTGCTCGAAGACCACGCGCGGGTCCAGCAGCATACCGACCGTCACGAAGAACAGCCCCAGCAGCACGTCGCGGAACGGCTTGATGTCTTCTTCCACCTGCAGCTTGTACGGCGTTTCCGACACCAGCATGCCGGCCAGGAATGCGCCTAGCGCCATCGAGAGGCCCAGCCGCTCCGTCAGCGCCGCCATGCCCAGCGTGACCAGCAGCAGGTTCAGCATGAACAGCTCCTGCGAGCGCCGCGCCGCCACGAGGTGGAACCAGCGCGACAGCAGCTTCTGCCCCAGAAACAGGATCAGCACCAGCGCGACGGTGATCTTGAGCGCGGCAATGGACAGCGCTAGCACAAGGTCCGTTGGGTTCTTGCCCAATGACGGCACCACGATCAGCAACAGCACGACCGCCAGATCCTGGAACAGCAACACGCTGATGATGTTGCGGCCGTGCTCGGTCTCGAGCTGCAGACGCTCTGCCAGCATTTTTGAGACGATGGCCGTGGACGACATGGCCAACGCGCCGCCCAGTGCCAGGCCTGCCTGCCAGGACAGCGGGTACCAGTGGGACAGCACCATCGAAACGGGAATCGTGAGCAGGATGGTCAGTCCCACCTGCGACGCCCCGAGCCCCAGCACCAGCCGCCGCATCGAACGCAGCTTGGAGAGGTTGAACTCCAGCCCGATCGAGAACATCAGGAAGACCACCCCGAATTCCGCCAGGTAGCGCGTCTGCGCCGTATCGGATTCCAGCCCTGTCGCCTTCGGCCCGATGAGGACACCCACCACGAGGTACGCCAGCATCGGCGGCAATTGCAGCATCCGGAACAGCACCACGCCGATCACGGCGGCGGCCAGCAACACGAGGGTGAGTTCCAGCGGCGAATGCATGCGACGCGAAAAAACCAATCGAAAGGGGTTGGACAGGAGGGCCGGATGCCGCGCATCAAGACGGTGCGTGCGCAAGCGAGCACGCAGGCGCTGCAAGACCGATGCCAGGATATAAACGAAGAACGCGATACGCGAGACGCCGCAGAGCAAAAAATGACGGCGTGGCGACGGGAAGAAAGTGATTTGGAAGCCGAATGCCGCGGCGCAGCAAAACGGAGCGCCCGCACGCTCCGCCCACTCCCCGCAAGTCAAGTCCCAACGCGCCGCCAGCGGCCGAGGACTGTGTCAATCGTTGTTATACTTCGCCGCCATGATAGCGAATTTCAATCCGGACCGAGCGCTTGCGCTGGCGCAGCAAACCTTCGACATCGAAGCGCAAGCCGTACTCGGTCTCAAAACCCAGGTGTCCGCCGACTTTGCGCGCGCGGTCGAAATGGTGCTCGGCTGCACCGGCCGTGTCGTCGTGTCCGGCATGGGCAAATCGGGCCACGTGGCGCGCAAGATTGCCGCCACGCTGGCCTCGACCGGCACGCCGGCCTTCTTCGTGCACCCGGCCGAAGCCAGCCATGGCGATCTCGGCATGGTCACCCACGACGACGTTTTCATCGGCTTTTCCAATTCCGGCGAAGTGTCGGAGCTGAACGTCATCCTGCCGCTGGTCAAGCGGATGGGCGCCAAGCTGATCGCCATCACGGGCAACCCGGAGTCCTCGCTCGGCAAGCACGCCGACGTGGTGCTCAACTCGCATGTCGATGTCGAAGCCTGCCCGCTGAACCTTGCTCCCACCGCCAGCACCACCGCGCAGATCGCGCTGGGCGATGCGCTGGCCGTGGCCGTGCTCGACGCACGCGGCTTCGGTGCAGAAGACTTCGCACGCTCGCATCCGGGCGGATCGCTCGGCCGCAAGCTGCTGACGCACGTGCGTGACGTCATGCGCGCCGGCGACGCCATCCCCCGCGTGGACCAAGACACGTCGCTGTCGCAGGCGCTGATGGAAATCACCCGCAAGGGCATGGCGATGACCGCCGTGGTCGATGCCCAAGGCCGCGCCGTGGGCGTGTTCACCGACGGCGACCTGCGCCGCCTGCTCGAAACCCCGCGCGACTGGCGCACCGTGCCCATCCACGAGGTCATGCACAGCAACCCGCGCTCGGTCGGCCCCGACCAGCTCGCCGTTGAAGCCGTCGAAGTCATGGAAACGCACCGCATCAACCAGTTGCTGGTGGTCGATGCCGCCGGCCTGCTGGTCGGCGCGCTGCACATCCACGACCTGACGCGGGCCAAGGTCATCTGACCCGCCCACGCCACTGATGATCACTCCGGCCCCATTTCCCACCGACAGCGTCCACAGCAACATCGACGCACGCTTTCCGCAGGCAATGGAACGCGCCGCGCGCGTGCGTCTGATGGTGTTCGATGTGGATGGCGTGCTGACCGACGGCCGCCTGCTTGTCGGCCCTGAGGGTGAAATCAGCAAGGCGTTCGACACGCTCGACGGCCACGGCATCAAGCTGCTGGCACAGGCCGGCGTCACCACGGCCATCATCTCCGGACGGCAATCCGAAATCGTGGCCTGGCGCGCCGGGGAACTCGGCATCGAACATCTGTACCAAGGCGTAGCCGACAAGCGCGAGGCATTTGCCCGCCTGCTGGCTGCCACGCAACTTCAGGCCACCGACGCCGGCTACATGGGCGACGACTGGCCCGACCTGCCGGTAATGACGATGATGGGCTTTACCGCCTGCCCCGCCCAGGCCCATGCCGAACTGCGCAGCCGCGCCCACTACGTCGCCCAGGCTACGGGAGGACGTGGCGCCGTGCGGGAAGTGGCCGACCTGATCCTCAAGGCTCAAGGCGCCTATGACGCCCTGCTTGCGCAACTGCTGCAGGCCCCGCAATCCTTCTGACTCCATGGCCAGCGAACGCTCCCAACGCCTCGTCTCCACCGTGCTGCAGGTCATGCTGCGCGGGCTGCCGATCCTGCTGATGGCGATCGTCTGCGGCGTCACGTTCCTGCTCGTGCAGGTCAATACGCCACAAACCGACGAAGCCGCCACCCAGCCCAAGCGCCACATCGCTGACTACACCATGGACGGCATCTCGGCCACTGCCCTGGACGAGACCGGCACGACCAAATACCGCTTCACCGGCGTCCACATGAATCACTATGAGGACGACCTGACCTACGACGTCACGTATCCCGCACTGCGCGTTTATGCGCCCGATCGCCCGCAGGTCACCGCCCGTGCAGACCTTGGCAAGATGAACGGCGACGGCACCATCGTTGATCTGTACAACAACGCCAAGGTCATCCGCGCGCAGGGCCCCGACGCCCGCCAGGACCCGCTGATGACGGCCGATTCGACGTACTTCCAAGTGCTGCTCAACGACGACATCGTGCGTACCGACAAGCCGGTCGAGCTGCACCGAGGGCCGTCGATCATGAACGCCAACGGCCTCACCTTCAACAACGTGACGCGCCAAGTACAATTGCTGGGCAACGTGCGCGGCCGAATCGAAGGGCTGGGGGCGCCGAAGCAGTAAACTCTGCCCCCGAACCTGACAACGCCCACCGACCGCGCCCTTCTCCGACGTGATCCCCATGACTGACTCCCTCCGTGCTGCCGGCCTCGCCATCGTCGCTGCGCTGCTGTTACCGGCCCTGCCCGCGCACGCCGAGCGCGCCGACCGCGACAAGCCGCTCGTGCTCGAGGCCGACAACGCCAGCTACGACGATCTGAAGCAGGTCTATCACTTGACCGGCAACGTAGTGCTGACCAAGGGCACCATGGTGCTGCGCTCCGACGAGGCCGATCTGCGGACCGATCCCGAGGGCTACAACTACGCCGTCGCCACATCCAAGCCCGGCAATCTCGCCTTCATTCGCCAGAAGCGGGACAACGTCGACGAATACATCCAGGGTTGGGGCGAGCGCATCGAATACGACGGCAAGCAAGAGATTTCCAAGCTGATCACCCGCGCACGCATGGAGCGCCTGCAAGGCGCGACGCAGCTCGACGAGATCCGCGGCGCGGTCATCACGTACGATGGACAGAAGGAGTTCTACACGGCCTCGGGCGGCGCGGAAAACGCCACCTCCGCCAATCCGTCGGGCCGCGTGCGCGCCGTTCTCGCACCGCGCACAAGCACACCTGCCGCGCCGGCATCTACCCCGGCCGCCAAGCCCTGATCTGTACTGCCTGTCTTTTCTGTTTCGCTTATGTCTGCCACCACCCTCGCCCCCAAAACTGCAGCGCCGCAGGCCACGACGTCCAGCACGCTGGTCGTCCGCCATCTGAAGAAGCGCTACGGCACGCGCACGGTGGTCAAGGACGTGTCGCTTGACGTGAAAAGTGGCGAGGTGGTCGGCCTGCTCGGCCCCAACGGCGCGGGCAAGACGACCTCTTTCTACATGATCGTCGGCCTGGTGGCGCTGGACGCCGGCGACATCGTGCTCGACGGCGAACACATCAGCCGCCTGCCGATCCACCAGCGTGCGCGCATGGGCCTGTCGTATCTGCCGCAGGAAGCGTCGGTGTTCCGCAAGCTCAACGTGCAGGAAAACATCCGCGCGGTGCTCGAGCTGCAGGAACAGAACGGCAAGAAGCTCTCGCAAGACGAAGTCAACCGCCGCCTTGACGGCCTGCTCGACGACTTGCAGATCGCCCACCTGCGCGACAACCCTGCGCTGTCCCTATCGGGTGGTGAACGCCGCCGCGTGGAGATTGCCCGCGCGCTGGCCTCATCGCCGCGCTTCATCCTGCTCGATGAACCGTTTGCCGGCGTCGATCCGATCGCGGTGGGCGAGATTCAACGCATCGTCAGCTTCCTGAAAGACCGCAATATCGGCGTGCTGATCACCGATCACAACGTGCGAGAAACGCTGGGCATCTGCGATCACGCCTATATCATCAGCGAAGGCACCGTGCTGGCTGCGGGCATGCCGGAACAGATCATCGAGAACGAGGATGTACGCAAGGTGTATCTGGGCGATAACTTCCGGATGTAAGCCACACCGCACGCCTACGCCTTAAGGACGTGGCAAAGCCGCACCTTAAAGCAAAATCCGTTCCATCGACCGAGTGTTGGGCATAGAATAGCCCGCATGAAACAGTCGCTCCAGCTCCGTCTCTCTCAGCATCTCGCGCTCACGCCGCAGTTGCAGCAATCGATCAGGCTGCTGCAGCTGTCGACCATCGAACTGCAACAAGAAGTTGAGCAGGCCCTGACCGAAAACCCGCTGCTGGAGCGGGAAAACGAGTGGCTTGACACGTCCGCTCGCATTGGCTCAGACGGTTCCGTCAACGCGCTGCAAAGCAACACCGCCACGCCCCTGCCCACCGAATCGCCCCCGCCCGCACCCAACGGTGCCGACAGCAGCGACAGCTCGGACAGCAGCTACGAGAACGGTCACGACAGCGGCGCCGATTTCGACAGCGATTACGGCTCCGACCGCTCCGACTGGAGCCTTGACGACTTCGCCCGCAAACCGCAATCCGACGAAGACGACCGCGCCCCGCTGCAGTTGCGCGAAGCCGAACAAAGCCTGCGCGAATTCCTTATGGAACAACTCGCGCCGCTCAAGCTGTCGATGCTCGACAAAGGCCTCGTCATCTTTCTGATCGAATCGCTCGACGACGAAGGTTATCTCTCGGGCACGCTCGACGAAATCCTCGCGGATCTGCCCGCCGAACTCGAAGTCGAACTGGACGAACTGCAAGCCGCGCTGCGCATGCTGCAGAGCTTTGATCCGCCCGGTGTCGGCGCGCGCTCAGCCGCCGAGTGCCTGTCACTGCAATTGCACCGGCTCGATTCGCCTGCGAAAGCGCTGGCGCTCATCATCGTCAATCAGCATCTCGAACTGCTGGCCGCGCGCGACTACACGCGTCTGAAGAAGGCACTGTCCGTCGACGAACCAGCATTGAAGGCAGCGCATGAGCTGATTCGTTCACTGGCGCCGTTCCCGGGTCATGCATTCGGCCGCGCGGAAGCTGATTTCGTGGTGCCTGACGTGATCGTGCGCAAGACAAGCGCAGGCTGGATGGCGCAACTGAACCCCGACGTCATGCCGCGCCTGCGCATCAACGACATGTACGCGCAGATCCTGCGCAGCAGCCGCGGTGAATCGGGCGCCGCCAATCTGCAGCAGAAGCTGCAGGAAGCCCGTTGGCTGATCAAGAACATTCAGCAGCGCTTCGATACGATCCTGCGTGTCTCGCAAGCCATTGTCGAGCGTCAAAAGAGCTTCTTCACGCACGGCGAAATCGCCATGCGCCCCTTGGTTTTGCGGGAAATAGCCGATACACTGGGTCTACACGAGTCCACGATCTCCCGTGTGACAACCAACAAATACATGGCGACCCCGATGGGGACGTTCGAGTTGAAGTACTTCTTCGGCAGCCATGTATCGACGGAAACCGGCGGGGCCGCGTCATCCACCGCGATACGCGCGCTCATCAAGCAACTTGTAGGAGCCGAAGACCCGAAGAATCCTCTGTCCGATAGCAGAATTGCCGAGCTGTTAGGCGAACAAGGATTCGTGGTGGCCCGTCGGACGGTGGCCAAATACCGCGAAGCCCTCAAGATCCCTGCAGTGAATTTGCGCAAGTCTTTATAGCCGCATCGCGGGCAGTTCCGGTGCGGCTCATCTTGAGAAGGAGAACCGCTATGAACTTCAAACTCAGTGGACACCACCTGGACATCACGCCCGCTTTGCGTGAGTACGTGGAAACGAAACTGGAGCGTGTGATCAGGCACTTCGATCAGGTGATTGGCGTCAGCGTGTTGCTATCGGTCGATAACCACAAGGAGAAGGATCGGCGTCAGTACGCGGAAATCAACCTGCACCTCAAGGGTAAGGATGTCTTCGTCGAATCACACCATGAAGATCTTTATGCGGCCATCGACCTACTCGTCGATAAACTGGACAGGCAAGTGATCAAGTACAAGGACCGCGTGCAGGGGCACGACCGTGACAGCATGAAGCACCAAGCCCTCCAGGCCGTGCAGATGCAGCAATAGCAGGACGGCACCGCAAAAACCGCGCCCCGAGTTGGCGCGGTTTTTTTATGCCGTGGTGCATTCGTGACGAATCCGATTGCAACGGATTTAAGTCGGGCTAAAATCTGACGAAAGTATGAATGCTGGCGTGGCGCGGCTTTTGACGCGATGCTGGCAAAAACAGGGTCGATGCCGTGCACACATTGCCGGCACCGGCTGATTGCAGCCCTGGGGGATTCGCTTCTCTGCCCTGCGTGGTGCACCGCTGGTGCGCCGCACAAAGCCGCGCGACACGTGGTCTATAATGATCTCATTGTCCGCGCGCCATCTTGGTGCAGAAGGATGCCGCTCATTTCACGCATTGCACATGAATCGCTTGGCCAAACTGCTGCCGCCCGGGAACATCGCCCTCGACGTCAGCGTAACCAGCAAAAAGCGGGTATTTGAACAGGCTGGCCTGCTGTTCGAGAACAACCACGGCATGACGCGCGCAGTCGTCACCGACAACCTGTTTGCGCGCGAGTCGCTTGGCTCCACAGGCCTGGGAGCCGGCGTGGCCATTCCGCATGGCCGTATTAAGGGGCTCAAGCAACCGCTGGCTGCATTCATGCGTCTGTCCGAGCCGGTGCCTTTTGAGTCACCGGACGGCAAACCAGTCTCGCTGCTGATCTTTCTGCTGGTACCCGAACAGGCCACCCAGCAGCATCTGGAAATCCTCTCTGAAATCGCCCAACTGCTGTCCGACCGTGACATGCGCGAAGGCCTCGCCACCCTGCCGTCGCCCGAGGCGATTCACCAGCTACTGACCGAGTGGCGGCCCTGATCGCAGCGCAATCGGTGGCAAGCGCAACCGATTGCGAGCGCGCTATGCCCCGTCGGCACCACTGTGCCCTGCTATGGAACTGACCGGCGTCATCGCCCAATCGATCTTTGACGACAACGCAGCCGATCTGAAGCTGTCGTGGGTCGCCGGCCTGGAGGGCGCGGACCGCGCGTTCGACGTGGATTTCGCCAAGGAAGCGACATCTGCGGCGGACCTGGTCGGGCACTTGAACCTCATCCACCCGAATCGCATCCAGGTGCTCGGCAAACCCGAGATCACCTACTACCAGCGCCTATCGGAAGAAAACCGCAAGCGCCAGATGGGCGAGCTGATCCTGCTGGAGCCGCCCTTTCTGGTCGTGGCCGATGGCGTGGATCCGCCGCCGGACCTGGAGCTGCGCTGCACCCGCTCGTCCACGCCGCTGTTCACGTCACCGATTTCGTCGGCCGCGGTCATTGATCATCTGCGTTTGTATCTGTCGCGCATCTCTGCGCCGCGCGTGACGATGCACGGGGTATTTCTCGACATTCTCGGCATGGGCGTGCTGATCATGGGCGATTCGGGCCTGGGCAAAAGCGAACTGGGCCTGGAGCTGATCTCGCGCGGTCACGGTCTGGTGGCCGATGACGCAGTCGATTTCGTGCGCCTAGGGCCGGATTTCATTGAAGGCCGCTGCCCGCCGCTGCTGCAGAATCTGCTGGAAGTGCGCGGTCTGGGCCTGCTCGACATCAAGACGATCTTCGGTGAGACGGCTGTGCGCCGGAAGATGAAGATCAAGCTGATCGTCCAGCTCGTGCGCCGCAACGATGGCGAGTTCGAGCGCCTGCCGCTCGATTCGCAGTACCTCGATGTGCTCGGTTTGCCTATCCACATGGTGAAGATCCAGGTGGCTGCCGGCCGCAACTTGGCCGTGCTGGTCGAAGCCGCCGTACGCAACACGATCCTGCGCCTGCGCGGCATCGATACGTTGCGCGACTTCATGGACCGCCAGCGCGCCGCCATGCAGGCCGAAGCCGCCTCGCACTCGCCTCAGGGTCGCCTGCTTTAACAAAGTCGCCACAAAGTTTCGCCGTCGGGCCGGTTTACCCTAGTTTTTGGTGCGAAACGTCAACCCGACATGCGGCCTCTCCGTTGTGGGAGGGAATGCGCCGAGCACGCACGCGGCGGCGTTCATCGCGAGCGCGGTGGCTGTCTTCGCCCGCTCTTCTGACGGTACCCAAGGAGAACACGACGATGAAACAACTGATTGCCGCTTGCGCCCTGGCGCTCCCATTCCTGGCCGGCCAGGCTTTCGCCCAAGGCAGCGCACCGGCAGCTGCGCCGGCCGCACCTGCTGCCGCTCCGGCAGCCAAGAATTCGCAGCAAGAAAAGATGAAGCAATGCAACATGGACGCCGCCGGCAAGAAGGGCGACGAGCGCAAGGCTTTCATGAAAGGCTGCCTCTCTGACAAGCCGGCTGCCGCCGCCAAACCGATGACGCAGCAGGAAAAGATGGCCGCCTGCTCCAAGGCCAACAAGGGCAAGAAGGGTGACGCCTACAAGAACGCCCAGAAGGAGTGCCTCTCGAAGGGCTGAGCATCCCTTTAGCTTCGTTTAAAAAAGGCGGCCAGATCGGTCGCCTTTTTTACTGGTCGCTGCTTTGCAATACAGGGATGCTATCCTCGCGGCATGCGGATCATTCTCATCACCGGTATGTCGGGTTCAGGGAAATCGGTCGCCCTGAACGTGCTCGAAGACGCAGGATACTATTGCGTCGACAACCTGCCCGCGCAGTTCATCCCCGAACTGGCGCGCTATCTGTCGGACCAGGGTTATACGCATCTGGGTGTGGCCACTGACATCCGCAGCCGTGAATCGCTGCGCAAGGTGCCTGAGACGGTCACCGTGCTGCGCAAGGAACACGACGTGCGCATGCTGTTCCTGACAGCGAGTACGAACGCGCTGGTGCAGCGCTATTCCGAGACGCGCCGTCGGCATCCGCTGTCGATCCGTAACGGCCGCCCTGATACCGCCGCCAATGTGCAGGCGGCTGCCAAGGGCCTCGACACCTCGCTCATCGAAGCGATCGAAATGGAGCGCGAGCTGCTCAGCCCGCTGGCCGATCCGGCGCATCGCATCGACACCAGCACGCTGCGCACGAACGCCCTGCGCGCGTACATCAAAGAGTTCATCAGCGACGAGCCGCATGACATCACGTTGATGTTCGAATCGTTCGGCTTCAAGCATGGCGTGCCGACCGATGCTGATCTCGTCTTCGACGTGCGTTCGCTGCCCAACCCTTACTACGACACGCAACTGCGCCCACTCACCGGGCGCGACCAGCCCGTCATCGATTTCCTGCAAAGCCAGCCGATGGTGCTTGCGATGGCAGAGGACATTCGCGCCTACGTGGAAAAGTGGCTGCCGAGTTTCATCGCCGACAACCGCAGCTACCTGACCGTCGCGATCGGCTGCACGGGCGGCCAGCATCGTTCCGTGTACATCGCGGAACGGCTTGCCACGTACTTTCGCGCGCATGGTAATGTGTTGGTCCGCCACCGCGAATTGGCCGTAGACGGCTGAACCGCGCGCCAGACACAGCCCGCGCGCCGGCCAGCCTCATTTGGATGCGGCTTCTTGCGCGGCACCACGCGAAAATCTTGCCGCCTGCTCAAAGTCCGTCCATGCAAGAAGACATCGCTCTCTCACCGTTCTCGCCGCTGCCGCCGCTGCCCACCGAGCTGTCGCTGTTTCCGTTGCATACGGTGCTGTTTCCCGGCGGCCTTCTCCCGCTGCGCATTTTCGAAGCCCGCTACATCGATATGGTGCGCACGTGCCTGCGCGACAAGACGCCGTTCGGCGTCTGCCTGATCGAGCGCGGCAACGAAGTGGCCACCACAGACGGCACGACCGTACCGGTCGACGTGGGCTGCATCGCCCACATCGTCGAGTGCGACATGGAGCAGCTCGGCCTGCTGATGATCAAGGTGCGCGGCACGCAGCGCTTCAAGGTGCTGTCGTTCGAGACTACGCCCGACGGCCTCATGCGCGGCACGGTCGAGCCCATCGGCGCAGACGTGGAAGACTGCAAGGGCGAACTTTTCGACGATTGCGTGGGTGCCCTGCGCCGCATCATCACCACACTCGGATCACGCGAAGATGGCAACGTCCCGATGGCGGAACCCTATGAGTGGTCCAGCCCGAGCTGGGTCGCGAATCGATTGTGCGAACTGCTGCCGGTGCCGCTCAAGGCCAAGCAGAAGCTGATGGAACTGATGGACGCCGGCATGCGCATCGAGATCGTCCATCGCTACATGAAGCAGCATCACATTCTGTGATGCTGCTTCAGCCGAGCCAGATCAGTCTGGCTAGATCAGACTTGGCTGCACCAGCGTCTCCAGCGCCAACTTCACCGGCGCAGGCAATCCCACTGAATTGAGTTGCGCGAGCGGTACCCAACGCCAGTCGTCATTGAGCGCGTCGGGTGTGGCGATCTCCGCGCGCAGCAAGTGCATATGCAGGCGGAAATGCGTGAAGGTGTGCGTGAGCGCGCCAGCCATTTCCACGGTCGAGACCGCGCCATATGCCTGCGCGGCACGACGCACGGTGCCCACCTCCAACGGATGCGCGTCGAGCACGTCGTCCATCTCGCCCACCAGCGGCAAAGACCACAACCCACCCCAGATGCCGCGTTGCGGACGACGCTGCAGCAGGACCGCGTCGGCGTGTAGGGCGATAACAAGTGTCGCGGCACGCTCGGGTATCGTCTTGCGCGGACGCGGCACGGGCAGTTCCATCACGCGATCAGTACTGCGCGCTTCGCATAGCGATTCGAGCGGACAGGGCCGTTCGCCGGTCAGGCATGCCGGTTTGCCGCGCGTGCAAACGGTGGCCCCCAGGTCCATCAAACCCTGTGTGTACGGCTGAATGCCTTCGGCCGGCGGCAGCACGGCTTCGGCGATGCGCCACATCGTGTCTTCCACGCGCTTGTCGCCAGGAAAGCCATCGATGCCAAACACACGCGCAAACACGCGCTTGACGTTGCCGTCCAGAATGGCCGCGCGCACGCCGTACGAAAACGCTGCGATGGCCGCCGCGGTCGAGCGGCCGATGCCCGGCAGCGTCGCCAACACGTCGGGATCGCGCGGGAAGATGCCGTCGTGCTCCGCCACCACGATCTGCGCGCAGCGATGGAGGTTTCGCGCACGCGTGTAGTAACCGAGACCGGCCCACGCAGCCATCACATCGTCTGCAGGCGCAGCGGCCAGCGCCTGCACGGTGGGGAAGCGCTCGATGAAGCGTGCGTAGTAGCCCAGCACCGCGCTCACCTGCGTCTGCTGCAGCATGATCTCTGACAGCCACGTGCGATACGCGTCGCCAGTGTTCTGCCACGGCAAATGGTGGCGGCCATGACGCTGCTGCCATGCGATGACGCGCACGGCAAAATCATCGGGGAGCGAAGGCAATACGGCAGCAGGTTGCGCGGCGCGGCGCGTGCGGCGAGGGGTGGCGGTCATGCGTGTGATGAGGAAACGGCGAGCCGAAGATGCGCGCTGGCGGCGATCCTACCAGAACGAAAAAAGCGCCCACAGGCGCTTTCTCCATGAACAACGCTATGCGTCAAGCCGCGAACGACTGCCGCTCCAGAATCGTTCCGGCCGCGAGAATGCGATCGGTGTATTGGGCGATCGTGCCGCTGCGCTTATCCAGCGTATTGAGCAGCGCTTCGAGTTCGGTGATGCGCGCTTCCAGCGTATCGGTCGCCTCATGAATGCGCTCGATCGAATCGACGCGCTTGCGCAGTTGCTTCTGATGATCGCGCACCTGCGCTTCGAGCGGCGTCATGACCGACTTCAGCCAGATCTCGATGTCGCGGTTCATGTCCTGGAAGGTATCCAACACGCGGCTGGCCACCGTCGAGAATGCGCCGTGCACGAGTTGCGGCTTCGGACGCGTCAGGAAGCTGAACGCGCCAAAGTGGTTGTGCGCGAGCATCAGCGTCTCTTTCAGATCGGCGTCGTAGCGCGTGCCCAGGAAGCGCAGCGGCGGCGACAGCGTGAAGCCGTGCTCGGCGTTGAACTTCTTGTACATGCCATCCACCATCTGGTGCAGTTGGTCGATGCGGTTAGCGGCATCGCGCACCAGGCCCGTCAGGTGGCCGAAGAGCTTGTCCATGTCGTCGCGCAGACCGCGCGAGAACACGCGCTCCTTCATCTTCTCGCGTGCTTCGCGCATCGTCGAGCGGATCTGCTTGAGCTGCACACTCTTGATGATCTCTGCGCTGTGCCGGCCGAACACCGTACGCAGCGCCTGAAACTTGGCGATGCTCTGCTCGAACTCTTCCTTCTCGCCCTGCACGCGCATCAGCATGTGCTTGACCATCGTGTGGTTCTTGCCGCGCAGGCCGCGCAGCTCGAACAACTGCTCGACGATGTCGCGGCGGCGCATCTGCAGCAGTTGCTGCGCGCCGGTGGCCATGTCCTTCACGGCCAGTTGAACCTGCTCGGTCACGATCTCGCGACGCTGCGGAATCAACTGATCCGATAGCACCGACTCCAGCTCCGGCAACCGGCTCTTGGCCAGCAGCTCATGGTCATGGCTGACCTTGGCCACCAGCCCCTTCTGCGCCGACACCGGATACACGCGCTCGACATCGATATCGAGCACCTGCGCCGTCGTCATGATCTGGCGGCTGACTTCGCTCTCGACTTCCTCTTCGGACTTGAGCGGATCCCACAGGCCGTCGACCTTGTTGAGCACCGCGATGCAACCCTTGCGCTGGCCACCGCCCACGTGCGAGCGCCACAGTTCCAGGTCGCTCTTGGTCACGCCGGCATCCGCTGCCAGCACGAACACGACGACATGCGCATCCGGAATCAGGCGCAGCGTCAGTTCCGGCTCGGTACCGATGGCGTTCAGGCCCGGCGTATCCAGGATCACCAGTCCCTGCTTGAGCATCGGGTGCGGGAAATTGATGATCGCGTGACGCCACTTCGACACTTCGACCGTGCCGGCGGCATCCACCGAGAACGCGGCGTCAGGATCGGCGTCGTTATAGAGACCCAACTGCTCGGCTTCTTCCTTGGGCACGCGCACGGTTTCCACCACGTGGCGGAATGCTTCGAGCATGCCCTCGGGCGACGACGGATCGAGCGGCACCGACAGCCAGTGGCTGCCCGCATCGCGAAAATCGGCCGTCGATGCGTCATGCAGACGCGTCTCGATCGGCAGCAGGCGGATCGACGGCGGATAGCTTTCGTCGTACATCAGCTCGGTCGGACACATCGTGGTCCGGCCCGCCGACGATGGCAGGATGCGGCGGCCAAAGTCCGCAAAGAAGATGGCGTTGATCAGCTCACTCTTGCCGCGCGAGAACTCGGCAATAAAGGCGACCTTGAGCTTGTCGCTGCGCAGGACGCCGCGGATGCGCTGTGCGCGCATGTCAGCTTGCGCGTCGTACAGCTCCTGGGCTTGCAGCCAGTCCTGGAATTCCCCCACCGACTGCAGTACCGAAGCGCGCCAGGCGCTGTACTGCTCGAACTGTGTGCTCAGTGTGTTGTTCATCGTTCTGTCTTATTGTGTGCGCGACCCGACCGCGAAAAATGCGCGCGCCCCTCGACATTGCTGTTCCGCCCAATTACGGCACAGAAATGCACAAATTTAGGTGGAACGATACAGCGAACCGCCAGCTTCCGGGCGAACTTTCCACAAGGTTCCCCAGCCCGGGCAGTCAAGTGTTGCGGGATGCCATCGGCGGCCGGACACCCCACTTCAAAAACCTTGCGAAATGGCGGCCAGATCGCTCCAGCGCCACGTTTTCAGGCGGCTTTCGATGCCCTTGGCAGACCGATCAGCGCTGGCAGGTCGGACAGTAGAAAGTGGAGCGCTGCCCCTGCACGATCTGCCGGATTGGCGTGCCGCACACTCGGCACGGCAGACCAGCGCGGTCGTACACGAAGGCTTCGAGCTGGAAGTAGCCGCTTTGTCCGTCTGACCCGACAAAGTCGCGCAGCGTGCTGCCGCCACGCGCGATGGCATCGGCCAGCGTAGCGCGAATGGCCTCGGCGAGCACCGCATAGCGTGACCGGCTGATGCGGCCCGCCGCAGTGGTCGGCCGGATACCGGCGCGAAACAAGCTCTCCGAACAATAGATATTGCCCACACCGACCACGATGTCGCCGGCCAACAGCGCCGACTTGATGGCAACCCGGCGCCCGCGCGTGCGGGCGAACATCCAGTCGCCGTCGAATCGCGCGTCGAACGGCTCAATGCCGAGATTGCGCAGCAGCGGGTGTTCGGCCAACCCGGCTTCGTCCCCAGCGTGCCAGAGCACGGCACCAAAGCGGCGCGGGTCTCGATAGCGCAGTGTGATGGATACGCCGGTTGCATCGGCGAGTTCGATATCGACGTGATCGTGTGGGCCGGGCGGCACGGGCACCTCCAGCACACGCAAGGTGCCCGTCATACCAAGATGGATGAGCAACCAGCCGCCCGCGGTGCCGGCGCGGCGGCCGGATTGCTCCACCGCGGGCATGCATTCGATGAGCAGGTATTTGCCCCGGCGCAGCAAGCGCGTGACAGTCAAGCCCGCGAGCAACTCCGGCAACGCCGGATCGATGGGCCAGCGCAAGCTGTGATGGCGCACCACGGCGCGCACGATACGTCGCCCCGTAATATGCGGTAGCAAACCCAGGCGAGTGACCTCGACCTCCGGCAACTCAGGCATCGAACCTCCATCCCATGTGCTGCTCCAACCTTTTTTACGATGCGGGCGATTGTAGCGGTCAGGCTACAATGCCCCGAACCCCCATCCGGAGCTTCGAGACCATGCCTCACGCCCTCTCCCGTTCGCCCGCGACGCAACGCCCGCGGCGATTCCTGCGCAGCCGAACGGCCCTTCTGGCCGCGCTGGTGGCGGGAGGGCTGACGAGCCTGCCGGCCTGGTCGTCGCAGTCGGTTGCTGGCGCCCCGCTCCTTGCCCAGGCGGCACAGGAAGGCGGTACGGGCGGCCGCGCAGCCATCCAGATTGAACGCTCCCGCCCGCGCACGGGCGTGCTGAGTTCGGAGCGCACCGATCTGCCGCGCGTCGCGCTTACTGAAGACATCATGTACCGCGTGCTGGCATCGGAAGTGTCGCTGCAGCGTGGGCTGGTCGAACCGGCGTACCGCACTTACCTCGCGCTCGCACAGGACACGCGCGACCCCCGCTTTGCCCAGCGCGCCACGGAAATCGCGTTTCTGACGCGCTCCCCCGCACAAGCGCTGACCGCCTCGCGCCTGTGGGTGGAACTGTCGCCAACGTCCATGCCGGCACGCCAGGTGCAGCAGCTCTTGCTGGTGGCGACGGGCCAGTGGTCGGAAGTCGAGCCGATGCTGCAGGCGCAGTTGAACAAGGTCTCGCCCGGCCAGCGTGCCGATGCCCTACTGCAGTTGCAGCAGCAGATGTCCAAGAGCAGCGATCCGGCGGGTGCCGTAGGCGCGCTGCAGCGCATCGCCTCGCATGACATGCAGCGCCCCGAAACGCATCTGGCCTTGGCCCGCGCGAAGGTTGCCGCCAAGGATATTCCCGGCGCACTGACGGAACTGGACACCGCGCTCAAGCTGCGCCCCGGTTATGAAGACGCCGCCATCCTCGCTGCCGAACTGCGTGCCGACGGCGACCCCGATGCCGCCATCGCCGGCCTGCGCAGTTTCCTGAAAGCCGCGCCAGCCTCAATCGATGGCCACCTGGCGCTCGCACGCATGTACCTCGTGCGCAATCAGCAGGACAAGGCGCGCGCTGAATTCGAAACGCTCAAGAAGATCGCGCCCAACGATGCGCGCATCACGCTTGCACTGGGCCTGCTGAACCTGCAGCAGCGCCAGTACGATGACGCCGAGCGTTACCTGAAGGAATACGTCACCGCCACCGCCAAGTCGCCCACCCTGAGCCCCGAACCTGGCTACCAGGGCCTCGCCCAGTTGGCCGAGGAAAAACGCGACTACGCCGGCGCGCTGGGCTGGGTCGACAAGATCACTGGTTCCGCCAACGGCGACGCCGATGGCCAGACCGCGCTGGCAGCCGGCATCAAGCGCGGCCAGTTGCTCGGCAAGCTGCGCCGCATCGACGAGGCACAACAGACCTTCGACGAGCTCGTCGCCGATTCCGAAGACGTGCCCGACGGCCCGCGCCGCCAGGCCCTGATGGACGGCATCCGCCAGGCAGAAATTGGCATGCTGATGGACGCCAAGGCTTACGGCCGCGCCCGGGCCCGCGTCAACGAACTGCTCAAGAGCGACCCGGACAACGTCGAGTACACGTACCAACTGGCGATGCTCGAAGAGCACGACGGGCACTACGACAACATGGAAACGCTGCTGCGCAAGGTGATCGACCTGCGCCCCGGCCAGGCCATCGGCTACAACGCGCTCGGCTATTCGCTGGCCGATCGCAACGTGCGCCTGCAGGAAGCGCAGGAGTTGCTGGAGAAAGCGGTGTCGCTGGCGCCGGATGATCCCTACATCGCCGACAGCCTGGGCTGGGTCAAATACCGTCGCGGCGATCTGCCCGCCGCCACAGACATCCTGCGCAAGGCGTGGGCTGCCGCCCCGCAAGCCGAAATCGGCGCGCACCTGGGCGAAGTGCTGTGGCAATCGGGCAAGCAGGACGACGCGCGCCAGATCTGGACTGAAGCGTCCAAGCTCGACGTGAACGACACCACGCTGCGCGACACGCTGCGCCGTTTCGGTCAGCCGGTGCCCAATGTTCCCGTGAGTGCAAATTGATGGCGATGCGGTTCACGCGCGCGCTTGGCGCGCTGATGCTCGGCGCTGGCTGCGCGCTGTTCAGCGGCTGCGCAAGCTTGCGGCCAGCTAACGATCTCTTCGCCGGCACGCAAGACGCCGATGCCTCCATCACGCGCTATCAGGGTCGCTTCTCAGCCCGTTACACGCAGAACAACGCCGAGCAAAGCGCCGTCGGCAACTTCCTCTGGCGTGAGCGCGGACCCGACGTGCAGCTTGAGCTGATGTCGCCGCTGGGCCAGACGCTGGCCATCGTCAGCCAGAGCAACCAGGGCGCCACGCTTGAGCTGCCGAACCAGCCGCCGCGCCGCGCCCCCGAAGTCGACACGCTGATGCAGGATGCGCTCGGCTTTTCGCTGCCTGTCTCCGGCCTGCGCGACTGGCTGCGCGCCCGCCCCGCTCCCGGCACACCGGCACGCGTGGCACGTGATGCGCAATCGCGCCCCGAAACCATCGAGCAGAACGGCTGGACTGTCCACTACGTCGCCTGGACTGACGACGGAAACAATTCCGACGGCGCCAAGGTCAGCATCCGCCGACTCGACCTTGATCGCCCGCAGGGCACCAATGGCCCGCTCTCGGTGCGGCTCGTGCTCGACCAGTAACGCCTCGCTCGTCATGTCTTCCGCACCCGCCGAGCTGCGTGATTGCCCAGCGCCCGCCAAGCTCAACCTCTTCCTGCACGTGGTCGGCCGCCGGCCCGATGGCTACCATTTGCTGCAAACTGTCTTCCAGTTGATCGACTGGTGCGACACGCTCCATTTCACGCGCCGCACCGACGGCCGCCTCGTGCGCATCACCGATATTCCGGGCGTGCCCGCCGATGATGACCTCGTCATCCGCGCCGCGCGTCTGCTGCAAGCGGAAACCGGCTGCACCTACGGCGTCGACATCGCCATCGAGAAACGTCTGCCGATGGGTGGTGGCATTGGCGGTGGCTCGTCCGATGCAGCCACCACGCTGCTCGCGCTCAATCGCCTCTGGGGCCTCGATCTGCCACGCACGCAACTGATGGCGATCGGCCTCAAGCTCGGCGCCGACGTGCCCTTCTTTGTGTTCGGCCAGAACGCCTTCGCCGAGGGCATCGGCGAAGAACTCACGCCCGTCACGCTGCCGCCGGCTGCCTTCGTGGTGATTCACCCACGCGTGCATGTGCCCACCCCCGCAATTTTTTCCGATGAAGGGTTGACACGCGATACGCCACTCACCATAATTACGGACTTTCCTGACCAACAAATTGTTTTCGCTTACGGTCGCAACGACCTACAAGCGGTGGCGGAAAGGAAATACGGCGAAATCGCCCGAGCACTTGTCTGGCTGCGTCAATTCAGCCCTCTGGCAAGAATGACCGGATCCGGCGCCTGCGTATTTGCTCCGTTCGACAACGTCGAGCATGCGCAAGCGGTAGCGGATCAGGTGCCTTCCGAATGGGAAGGTCGGTATGCGGCAGGTCTGACGCATCACCCGCTCGCAGGATTTGCTGTGTAAGGTTTGCAGTTATCGCCTCTGCAATGGAGGCGGTAACCAATAGGTTGTGTAGGGGCGTCGCCAAGCTGGTTAAGGCACCGGATTTTGATTCCGGCATGCGTAGGTTCGAATCCTTCCGCCCCTGCCATTTTCTTCCTCATGTTTCCAGCAATAGCCCGGTTGGTGCTTTAACTAACCGGCGCGTCTGAAGTCGAAAAACAGGTGCCCCGATGAGCAGCGAAGGCTTGATGGTTTTTACCGGCAACGCCAACCCGAAACTCGCCGAAGCTGTCGTCAAGCACCTAGGCATTCCCCTAGGCAAGGCCCTCGTCGGCCGATTCTCCGATGGTGAAGTCCAGGTCGAGATTCAGGAGAACGTGCGCGGCAAGCACGTGTTCATCCTGCAATCCACCTGCGCCCCGACCAACGACAATCTGATGGAACTGATGGTGATGGTCGATGCGCTCAAGCGCGCGTCTGCCCGCCGCATCACGGCCGCCATTCCCTATTTCGGCTATGCCCGCCAGGACCGTCGCCCGCGTTCGGCGCGTGTGGCGATCACGGCAAAGGTCGTGGCCAACATGCTGGAAGTCGCCGGCGTCGAGCGCGTACTGACGATGGACCTCCACGCTGACCAAATTCAAGGCTTCTTCGATATCCCGGTCGACAACATCTACGCGTCGCCGATCCTGCTCGAAGACCTGCGCAAGAAGAACTACGAAGACCTGCTGGTGGTGTCGCCTGACGTCGGTGGCGTGGTGCGCGCACGTGCACTCGCCAAGCAACTCGGCGTGGATCTGGCGATCATCGACAAGCGTCGCCCGAAGGCCAACGTCGCTGAGGTGATGAACATCATCGGTGAAGTCGACGGCCGCAACTGCGTGATCATGGACGACATGATCGATACCGGCGGCACGCTGTGCAAGGCCGCGCAGGTCCTCAAGGAGCGCGGCGCCAAGCAAGTGTTTTCGTATTGCACGCATCCGGTGCTGTCGGGTGGCGCAGCTGCCCGCATCGCAGACTCGGCGCTCGACGAAGTGGTCGTGACCGATACCATTCCGCTGCGCGAAGACGCCATCAAGTGCGGCAAGATCCGCCAGCTCTCGACGGCGCCGCTGCTGGCCGAAACCTTCACCCGCATCGTGCGCGGTGACTCGATCATGTCGCTGTTTGCGGAATGATTCAGCACCCGAGCGGCTTACTGTTATAATTCAAGGCTTTACTGCAGAAAACGTCGACTAGACGGCACTTCTGCGGTGTCTGCGGGGCGCAATATGGCGCCCCGTTCACCAGACGGCTTGGTCGCGAGTCGTCTTTTTCGTTTGGAGCAATCATGAAAGTTGTCGCTTTCGAGCGTAGCGTTCAGGGCACTGGTGCGAGCCGCCGCCTGCGCAATTCCGGCAAGACGCCGGCCATCATTTACGGCGCTGGCGCCGAGCCGAAGCTGATCGAACTCGATCACAACGCGCTGTACCACGCGCTGAAGAAGGAAGCCTTCCACTCGTCGATCCTCGACATCGAAGTGGCTGGCAAGGTGGAAAAGGCGCTGCTGCGTGACTTCCAACTGCACCCGTTCAAGCAACTGGTTCTGCACGTCGACTTCCAGCGCGTGTCGGCCAAGGAAAAGATCCACGTCAAGGTGCCCCTGCACTTCATGAATCAGGAAACTGCTCCTGGCGTGAAGCTGGGCCACGGTATCGTGAACCACATCCTGAACGACGTTGAAGTGTCGTGCCTGCCGGCCGACCTGCCCGAGTTCATCGAAGTGGATCTGGGTACGCTGGAAATCGGCCAGACCCTGCACATCGCTGACCTGAAGCTGCCGAAGGGCGTGACCATCCTCACCCACGGTGGCGATGAGAACCCGGCTGTTGCCAACATCAGCGTGCCGGCCGGCGAGAAGTCCGCTGCCGCCGAAGAAGGCGCTGCTGCAGGCGAAGACAAGCCGGCAGCCTAAGTTGCCGCACCTCGCACTTCGGTGCGAGCGAAAGAAGCCCGCCGAGCCTGTCTCGCCGGGCTTTTTTTCCGCCTGAGCGGCGCGCGCCGCACCGCCTCCAGGCTGCGGAAAGCAGCTATGCTTGTACGATCAAGGGGCGCTTCCTGCACCTCAACCTGATACGAATCGCATGATCAAACTCATCGTCGGCCTCGGCAATCCGGGGGCCGAATATGCGGCGACGCGACACAACGCCGGCTTCTGGCTGGTCGACCAACTCGCGCGCATGGGCAACGTGACGCTGCGCAACGAGACGCGCTTTCACGGCTATGCAGCGCGCGCCAACCTTTGGGGCAACGAGGTGTGGCTGCTGCAGCCGCAAACCTTCATGAACCGCTCGGGCCTGGCCACCGTGGCGCTTGCCCGCTTCTACAAAGTGATGCCCGATGAAATCCTGGTCGTGCATGACGAACTGGATTTGCCACCCGGCGCTGTCAAGCTCAAGCTCGGTGGCGGTTCCGGTGGCCATAACGGCTTGAAGGACATTGCGGCACATCTGACCACGCAACAGTTCTGGCGGCTGCGGCTGGGCATCGGCCACCCGCGCAACCTGTTGCCGCCGGGCACCGCAGCGTCCGGCCAGCATGACGTTGCCAACTTCGTGCTCAAGGCGCCTCGCAAGGAAGAGCAGGACCTAATCGATCGCGCCATCGATCAGAGCCTGGATGCGCTGCCCGAGCTGATTGCCGGCAACGCCGAGAAAGCCATGATGCGCCTGCACACCGCACGCTGATCCGCCAACACCGAGGACACCGCCATGACACGGTTCGCCATACTGACCTCACGCGCCGCCGTGCTGGCGGGTCTGGCGCTCGGCCTGGCGGCTAGTCTGCCGGCGCAAGCGCAGGTGTATCGCTGCAGCGAAAACGGCCAGACGACCTATTCCGACCACCCCTGCGGTACGCGCGCGCAGCCCGTGCCGATGATCGACAACACGCCCAGCGCCGCCGATCAAAAGGCTGCCCGCGAACGCGCTAGCGCCGAAGCCGCCGAAGTGCAGCAGATGGAATCGGCACGCCGAAAAGCGCAGGCAGCGGAAGATGCCCGCCAAGCCCAGATGGCCGCACAGGCTGCCGAACAGGCGCGCCGCGAGCAAGGACAGAAAGTGGTGGTTGCGCAGGAAGGCGTTCGCTACTGCCATCGCGTCTACGTGGGGCCGTTACCGTACCCGGCGCCATACCCGCAACCCTATCCGACGCCGATGCCGGTGATCCGCCAACCTCCCGCGCCGGCTGCTGGCGCGCTACGCCAACCTGGCAATGGCCCGAAGCCGTTCGCGCAAGCACCGTTGGCGCCCACACCCATCGTGCCGCGCCCACTGCATCCGCATTACCCGCATTACCGCATCGTCTGCGAACCGGGCTATGCGTACGAAGGGCCGGAAGATCTGCTGCCGATCCAGTAAACGTAATGCCCACGAACGGTAGGTACCAATGAAAAGAGACGGCCAAAGCCGTCTCTTTTTTGTGTGCTCACGCTGCGCGTGGTGGTGCTGAGGTGAGCTGAGTGTACTTCTGCATCAACTGCTCGTGCGTTTCCTCATGGGCCGGGTCCTTGGGAATGCAATCCACCGGACAGACCTGCTGGCACTGAGGCTCGTCAAAGTGGCCGACGCATTCGGTACATTTGCCCGGGTCGATCACGTAGATCTCCGGGCCCATCGAAATCGCGCCGTTGGGGCACTCAGGCTCGCATACGTCGCAATTGATGCACTCATCGGTGATTATGAGCGCCATGATGCCTTCCTTGAAATGGCCGGCGAGCCAGCGCTCGCCAAAGCGTCATTTTATTCCGATTTCCCCGACCCTTCCGTCTTGCCGGTCTTTTCCTTGAGCCACTTTTCGACCGACGGGAACACGAACTTGCTCACATCACCGCCAAGCACGGCGATTTCGCGCACAAACGTGCCCGAGATGAACTGGTACTGATCCGACGGCGTGAGGAACATGGTTTCCACGTCCGGCAGCAGGTAGCGGTTCATGCCGGCCATCTGGAATTCGTACTCGAAATCCGACACGGCACGCAGGCCCCGCACGATGACGCGTGCGCCGTTCTTGCGCACGAAATCCTTCAAGAGGCCGGAAAACCCTTCCACCCGCACGTTGGGGTAATGGCCGAGCACTTCACGGGCGATCTCGATGCGCTCTTCCAGCGCGAAGAACGGCCGCTTGTTCGGGCTCTGCGCCACCCCGACGATCAGCTCGTCGAAGATATTGGACGCACGCCGCACGAGGTCTTCGTGGCCGCGCGTGAACGGATCGAAAGTGCCGGGATAAACCGCGATCACCATGGTTCCTCCACCAAGGGGAAAAGAGCATCCGCAAGCGTCGGCGTGGGACATGGCCGCGCCGGTACTGCATTCGGACACCATTGCGTTATCGAGCGCGGCAGGTCCCGAGCCTGCCGCCTGGGCCACCGATACCGACCGAGGGCACCGGCGTTGCGGGTGCCGCTCGATGCTCATGCATCGGTTGCGAGCGGCGTAGTTTAACCGTTTTTGCGGAGCAGCAAATGTGCATGCACCGCACCGGCGCGCAGGTGTTTGTGAAGCACCAGATCGGCAGGCAACGCGATACCGGCGGTCGGCTCGTCGCCATGTGAATCAGTACTCACATCCACCAACGCCTGTGCCGCTTCAACGTAGATCACGCCTCCTGGCTTGACCACCCGGGTTGCGGCTTCCAATGCCCGTAACGTCCAGTCCTGTGCAAACGGCGGATCGATGAACACCGCATCGAGCGCAGCATCGGGCTGGCGAGCGAGCCAGGCAAAGGCGTCGCCGGAGACGATGTCGACCATACGTGCGCCCAGCTTGTCGCGGATGGCGTGCAACGCGCGCACGGCCGGGGCGTGGTTTTCGATGAGCGTCACGTGCGCAGCGCCGCGCGAAGCCGCCTCAAAGCCGAGCGCGCCAGTGCCGGCAAAGATATCTGCGCAGCGCCAGCCGGTCAGGTCTTGACCGAGCCAGTTGAAAACGGTTTCGCGGACGCGGTCGCTGGTCGGGCGCAAGCCGTCGGCGTCGACCACCGGGAGCGGCGTGCGCTTGTATTGCCCGCCGATGATGCGAACCTGCTGCGGTGCGCGCGCATGCGACGTGGTGGTCTTGGCCTTAGGGCCTTTTGAGGTACGAGGTGCCATGGGCGCGATTGTAGTGCCAGCGCAAACAAAAACCGGCGGGAGATGCCGCCGGTTTTTCGGATTCAGCCGCCGTGCGTCAGTTCGCAGCGACTTTCCCCGGACCGCCCACCACGATCGTCGCCATGGTCTGCGGTTGCAGCGCGCGCTGGAATGCCGCACGCACCTGGTCACGCGTGACAGCCGCGATGCGCTGCGTCCACGTGTCCAAGTAGTCGAGCGGCAGGTTGTACCAGCCGATGTTGGCCACGTTGTCCAGCAGCTTGCGGTTGCTGTCCAGGCGTAGCGGGAAACCGTTGACGAGGTTGTCCTTGGCGGCCTTCAGTTCCGCGTCGGTCGGGCCATCGGCGACGAACTTGGCAACGGTGTCACGCACGACGCCCAACGCTTCTTCGGTCTGGTCCTTGCGCGTCTGCAGCGCCAACTCGAACGGACCGGGCTGCGCGGCGGGCGCAAAGTAGCTGCCGATGCTGTACGTCAGGCCGCGCTTCTCGCGCACTTCGTTGGTCAGGCGCGCACTGAAACCGCCACCACCGAGCACGTAATTACCGACCAGCAGCGGAAAATAATCCTTATCGCCGCGCGCAATGCCCGGTTGGCCGAGGATGATGGTCGCCTGCTGCGCCGGATGCGGAATGCGGATCGTCTCGGCCTTCGCCAGTGGCATCTTCACATCGGGCAGCACCGGCGGCGTGGCGCCGTCAGCAGGCAGGCCGCGCGTGATCTGCTCGGCGATGGCCTCGGCTTCCTTACGGCTGATCGCACCGATCAGCGTCACCACTGCGCGCTTGGCCGTGTAGTTGGCCTGGTAGTAGTGCACGATGTCGTCACGCGTGATGCTCTCCACCGTTTCCGGCGAAGCGGTCTGCCCGTACGGATGCGTGCCGTAGATGGCTTTGCCGAACGCGCGCTCGGCCAGCACCGACGGCTTGGTCAGCGATTCGCGGATGGCCGCCACAAGGCGCTGCTTGTCCCGCGCGAGCACGGCGTCGGGGAAGGTCGGCGCCGAGATGATCTGCGTCATCAGCGCGATGGCCGGGCCTCGCTCGTTCGGGTCGGACAGCGTGCGCAGACGCAGGCTTGTGCGATCGCCGCCCGCACCGCCACCAAAGCTCGCACCCACATCGGCAAACGCATCGGCAATTGCCGCTTCATCGCGCGCGGGCGCGTTGCCCTGCGCGGCGACGCCCTTGTCGAGCATGCCGGCCGTCAGCGAGGCGAGGCCAACCTTCGCCGCTGGCTCGTAGCGCGAACCCGCATCCACGTCGAGATTGATGTCGAGCATCGGGATCGACGGGCTCGGCACGAAAAACACGCGCGCGCCGGTCGGGGCCGTCCAGTGTTCGATGGGCAGCGCGGCCAGAGCACTCTGCGCCGCCGCGGCAACAATGGCGACCAGCGCCGTCTTCAGGGTCAGAGACATGGCGCGCATCAACGCAGCCCTCCTTCTTCGCGCATGCCAGGAACAGGCTTGCGCGCCGGTTTGTTGGGATCGATCGGTTGCGGCAGCAGCGTGGCGACGACGAGGTTGTCTTCGCTGAAATACGTCTGCGCCACGTGCTGGATCTGCGCCGACGTCACGGCCTTGATCTTCTCAAGCTGGCGATCAATGGACCGCCACGACAGACCGCTCATCTCGTTCATCCCGATCTCCATGCCCTGGCCGAACACCGAGTCGCGCTTGTAGATCTGGGCGGCCACAACCTGCGCCTTGACGCGCTTCAGTTCGGCATCGGTCACGCCCTCCTTGGCGATGCGCTCGATCTGCGCGCGCAGGGCCTGTTCGATCTCGGCGGTGGTGTGGCCGTCGGCGGGCGTGCCGTCCATCAGGAAGATCGAGGGGCCGCGGTTCAGGCCGTCGTAGCCGGCGTTGACGTCGTCGGCGATACGCTTTTCACCCTTGACGAGCTGGCTCGATAGGCGCGCGTTGTCATAGCCATCGAGCACGGCCGACAGGACTTCCAGCGCGTACGGGTCGACGTCCTTTTCCACATCGATCAAACGCGGCACCTTGTATGCCAGCACAACATACGGGTTCTCGGCAGGCGCCTTCACCCAGATGCGCTTCACGCCAATCTGCTTGGGCTCTTCCTGCGCGTAGCGGCGCGGCAGCGCATGCGGCTTGAGCTTGCCGTAGGTGCGCTGTGCGAGGCGGAAGACTTCATCGGGGTTGACATCGCCCGCGACGATCACGGTGACGTTGTTAGGCGTGTACCAGGCGTGGTACCAGTTCTGCGCGTCCTGCACCGTCATCGTGTCGAGATCGCCCGGCCAGCCAATGGTCGGGTTCCGGTACGGCGCGGCGTTGAACAGCGTGGCGAGCATCTGCTCGTAGACGGTGGAACGGGCGGAGTCGTCGATGCGCATGCGGCGCTCCTCCTTCACCACGTTCATCTCCGGCTTGAACTCCTTGTCGGTCAGCTGGAGATTGGCCATGCGATCGGCTTCAAGCCCCATCACATCGGCCAAGTGCGACTTCTCGATCTGCTGGAAATACATCGTGAAGTCGCGCGTGGTCATGGCGTTTTCACGGCCGCCCAGGGCTGCCACGCGGCGAGAGAACTCGCCGGCGCCGACAGCCTTGGTGCCCTTGAACATCATGTGCTCAAGCATGTGGGCGACACCCGTGGTGCCGTTGTGCTCGTCGATGCTGCCGGCGTGATACCAGACCATGTGCGCCACGGTGGGGGCTCGGTGGTCTTCCTTGACGATCAGTTGGAGCCCGTTGGGCAGCTTGTATTCGTGCGTGTCGGACTGGCTGGCACCCACCTTGGCGCCGCTGGCGGTGGCCACCGGGCGCCCGGGCGCAGCAGCAAGTTCCTGCGCGCCAACATGGCCGGCCAGCAGGCCTGCCGCCAGGGCCGTCGCAGCCAATTGCCAGACTCGCGACCGAGCCCGGTTTGAAACGATTCGCATGGAAGAGCGCATAAGGGCTGTCTGATAAAATTCGACGCTTGATTCTAACGGCGAAATAGACTGCCTTTTACGATGTTTAGTTTCTGGAAGAAGCGCAAGGCAGAGCCCCAACCGGCCGCCGAACCCACGCCCGCAGCGGCGCCTGAAGCCGCGCAGGCACCTGCCCCGGCTGCCATCCCTGCCCCCGCGCCCGTACCCGCCCCGGTTGCAGCCCCCCAGCCCGTCGCTGCGCCTGCTCCCGTACCTGTCGCCCTCCCGGCTCACATTGCCGTGCCGGACGCACCTGCCGTGCAGCCTGCACTCGACGTGCAAGCCGACGATGTCGAGACCGTGCCCACGCCCGCCGTGATCGAACAGGCCCGCAAGGGCTGGATGTCGCGCCTGCGCTCCGGCCTGTCGAAGACGAGCAAGGGCCTGACCACGCTGTTCGTTGGCGTGAAGGTGGACGAAGCGCTGTTCGAAGAACTGGAGACCGCGCTGCTGATGGCCGACGCTGGTGTCGACGCCACCGAATACCTGCTGGGCGAACTGCGCCGCCGCATCAAAGCTCAGCGCATCGAAACCGCCGAAGGCGTGAAGACCGCCCTGCGCGACTTGCTGGTCGAGCTACTGCACCCCTTGGAAAAAACCATGGTGCTCGGCCGCGAACAGCCGATGGTGATCATGATCGCGGGCGTCAACGGCGCCGGCAAGACGACCAGCATCGGCAAGCTGTGCAAGCACTTCCAGACCTACGGCCAATCGGTGCTGCTGGCCGCGGGTGACACGTTCCGCGCCGCCGCGCGAGAGCAACTCGTGATCTGGGGTCAGCGCAACAACGTCACGGTGGTGGCGCAGGAATCGGGCGACCCGGCCGCCGTGATCTTCGATGCGGTGAACGCCGCACGCGCACGCGGCATCGACATCGTCATGGCCGACACCGCCGGCCGCCTGCCGACGCAGTTGCACCTGATGGAAGAACTCAAGAAGGTGCGCCGCGTGACCGCCAAGGCGATGGCCACGGCGCCGCACGAAACGCTGCTGGTGATCGATGGCAACACGGGGCAGAACGCCCTCGCGCAAGTCAAAGCCTTTGATGAAGCGCTGGGCCTCACGGGCCTGATCGTCACCAAGCTGGATGGCACTGCCAAGGGCGGCATCCTGGCCGCCATCGCACGGCAGCGTCCGGTGCCGGTGTACTTCATCGGCGTGGGTGAGCAGGTTGAAGACCTGCAGCCGTTCTCTGCGCGGGAATTTGCTGACGCGTTGTTGGGATAACGTCCTGCGAAACCTTGTTACACAGAAACGCCCTGAATTGCTCAGGGCGTTTCTATTTGCGGTCGAACTTATCGGTGCTCAGCATTTACCAGCACATCGCGTGTATTAAGGCTCAACTGGTAGCCCTCCGATCAGCATGCCCCCTGCGCTGATTTCAAACACCCACCGAATTGGAATTGTCTGATTGAGATTCAGTGCTTGGCGCTGCTCCAATGGAGCACTTCAGCGAAGTGCTCTCATGTGGAGATGGCAGATGCAAGACACACAATCCGGCAAGGTCTACGTTGCGGCGTTCAACGGCGCGAAGACAGCCAACGGCGGCGAAATCGCTCAGGGCTCCAGCAGCATTCGTGATAGCGGACACACGCTCTTGCTTGTAGGCGATGAAGCTGTCTACCCAGACGGCAGCACGGCCGTCATTACTGCGGGTGCAGGCATTGCACTAGTGGACGATAACCGGCCTGCTGCCATCATTGGGAGCCCACTGAGCAACGGCGACACCATTGTTTCGTCACCAATCACGGCCCTGACTTTCGATGAACCGGCGGACACCCCCATCATCGGCCTGCTTGACCCGGCGTACCGTCCGGAGCCGGCGACCGACAGCGTGATCTGAGGGGGTCGATCATGGAAGACATGCGCCCCGGCCTCAGACATGGTGACTTAACAACGACGGGTGGCGCCATCATTGCCACCGGCAGAATGCGGTTCCACGGCAAAGAGGTGGCTGCGGAAGGTGATCTGGCAACTTGCCCAGCCTGCAAATCCGTGGGCTACCTAGTCAACGACGCCTACCCAGCGTTTGGGCTTCCGGGCGGCCGTCAGCTCGCCATTCAAGGTGCGTGGATCTTCTGCAAATGCGCCAGTCCCCCTCGCGCGATTGCTTCGACGGATCAGTTTCGGGTTGCGGTGAATCGAGCGGGCAGTGGAATGCCTGTTTCGGTCAGTGCGAAATCAGCCTTCACCGCGCCGCTGGGAGGCCATAACCGGGTGCCGTTGCCCTCATCGTCGCTCAAAGAGACAGATCAGAAATCGACGCTTGAAGACGATCCCCAATTGATCTGCCCCAACATGAGCAACGCGGAGTTCGCTCGAATGGTCATGCTGCGACGAGACAAAGCTGTTTCGCTTATCGATAAGCGCGTAACTGAATTAACAGAATGGTCTCCCGCCGCTCAGGTTCGCGTCGCACAGTGGTTCGGTAATAGCGGCAATGCAACGCGGGACTATCTAGCTGGCGGACTTTCCCGCATACGTCACGTCCTGTCTGGGCTAACTCCGAGCAGTTTTGTTCGCTATTCCGAGACAGCCATGACGCATGTCGGCTGCGTTTCAGCCTCAAAGAAAAAACTCGGGGTTGTCGCAGAGGTATGCGCACCAGATACGGCAACGCATACGATCGCCATTCATTTGGATTTCTGCGAGCTACGAGACTTCGCCTACAGCATGGACTCGCAGGTATCTACGCTAATTCATGAGGTATCGCACTTCCACGACACCATGAACACCGGAGATCCTGTTTACTTCATGAGGAAGTGCCGAGACCTTGCGAAATCCAACCCGGAGATCACGCTCCATAACGCCGATAGCATCGCCGGTTATGTCATCTATGAAGATTAGAAATACGCTGGCGGCGTTTCTGCTCTTGAGTGCCGGCGTCACGTATGCCTGCATGCCGGGTCAGAATTTTGATGTGTACTTTTCTTCGGATTCCGCTGCGGTATCTTCGTCGGAAATACTTCGCCTAGCGAATTGGATGGTAGATCAGCGCATCAAGTATCCGACGCAAGAGGTGCTTCAGGTCGATGGGCGGGCAGAAGACCATGAGCGTAACGCGCGTGCGTTGGCAAAAGCACGCTTACAAGCCGTCGTGTCCATCCTGAAAACCCAACACTTCAACCAAGTGCCGGTGGATGAACACTACGGCGTCTACCGGTCAGATGATGTAGGAAACGGACGGCGAGTCGAGATCTCGATCTTGCCTGCGTGCCCCAATCCGTGCTGCTCTGAAGGCGACATGCCTACCAAGAGATAAGCGACATTGGCTGTCCTCAATGCACAAGCTCCTCTCCTCCGCGCTCCTGCATGTAGCGGCCGCATCCACGGCTGACTGCGTGACAAGAGGGGCGTTCTTGCCGACCTATCGCGTCGGGAGCAACACTCGAGTCCGCGCAAGGCGCGCTTCGGAGGCACGACTTTTCACAACCGGCGTTTATGATGCATCTCACTAAAATAATCGCACCAATCCTGGTAACCGTATCGGGCTTCGCTTTTTCGGCTTCGGATAAAAAATCCGATTGCCTGAAACATCTTGGGTGGGGTGGGGG